>OW818668.1:0-2032407 GCA_942493105.1 uncultured Erysipelotrichaceae bacterium | reverse complement strand
CAAAAATCAGTCATCTATAAAATCGATCTGATGGGTTTTATTTCAGATCCGCTCGCATTAAGGATTAGAATCGAAGCGACAGATATAGGATCGCTTTTTGAGTTGAATTTAAAAGCAGAAGAAACCATGATCGAGGTAGAACATGAAATCGAATAGAATCATATTGGGTTTATTGGCAGCAGCACTTTGCGGTATTGCATATTTGGGATCAAAGATTTATGTCGATCAACGCTTAGACCTGGTGGATGTACCTATAGCTGCCAATGTGCTACAACCCAGGACATTGATCAGTGAAAAAGACATCGTGATGATCAAGGTTCCCAAAGCTTATCTGCAAACCTCTATCGTACTAGATATCAAAGATCTAATCGGCAAATACACACTGATTCGATCACAGATCCCACAGGGTAGTTTTATCTATGATTCAATGGTTGAATCCATCCAAGAGGCTAAGGATTCCCCAAGTCTTTTATTGTTGGATAACCAAGTGGTCTATGCGTTGGATGTCGATTTAAAAATGACCTCAGGAAATACACTGCAACCCTATCAAAAAGTTGATCTGTATATTTCAATCTTACACAATCGATTGACAGTCGTGGATCGATTGATCAGTAATGTTAGAATATTAAGTCTTAAAGATAAAAATGGAAAAGAACTTGAAAAGGCAACAGATTATCCTAAGTTGATGTTGATTGCACTCAATCAAGATCAAGTATCACTCTTGACCAAAGCCATTGAATTGGGGGATCTCATCATAACTCCAAGTTCTGGTCAAAATGCAGACCAAGAAAGTATTTTGATTGAAGGTACTGCGTTGATCAAGGTGCTTCATGAACGATGACTTTGATTTTGGGATATTAAGCCCTTGGGTTAGAGATGATCAAATAACCGACATCAACTATAACGGTAAACAGTGTTGGGTCGATCATCTAGAAAAAGGAAGATATCCGATTGAACCATTTACTGCGCATGAGTTTATGCAGGCCTTTGCTTATAAGATCGCAAATTATGTCAATTTGCCTTTCAATATCAGTTCGCCTATCCTAGAAGCCGAAACCAAAGAATTGCGCATTAGTATGCTTCATCAGAGTGTTTGTCGCAGTGGCTTAAGCATTTCAATCCGTAAGACACCAGCGTTATTAAGAATCAGTGATCTGATGATGAAGAATTATGCACCTGCATGGGTCATCGAGTTACTTAAGGATGCCATCAAAGCTCGATCAAATATCTTGATCAGTGGTTTGCCTGGCAGCGGTAAAACAGAATTGGTAAAGTATCTGATGAAAAGTATTCCAGCTTATCAGCGTGTCATAACGATCGAAGATAGCCTAGAGTTGCGCTATGGTGAGATTCATCCGCATAAAGATCACGTAATGATCAAAATCAGCCCTTTATTTGATTATGAGGCTGCTATAAAAGCAGCCTTAAGACAAAGACCGGATTGGATATGTGTGTCTGAAGTCAGAGGTAGGGAAGTCATGCAACTGATTCAAAGCTGTTCGACAGGAGCCAGTGTCTTAAGTACGGTTCATGCGGAAAATGCCAGTGCGATTCCTCAGCGTTTAATGCATATGATGCCTGAAGTGGATGTCACAAACACCAATCTATTGGCTCTTGTTCATTCCACACTTGATTTTGGGCTTCATATTGAAATTCAAAGCTCATCCAAAGGCATACGAAGGAAAATCAGAGAATTAGTGTACTATCACTTGGATGAACATTTTAAACCCAAGACGATCTTGATTTATAAAGATGATGAGAAGAATCCAGAGCTTAGTTTTGATGAATTGCCGAATAAAGGTATCCATCGTGAAACCTAGACGCTGGATCTGGTTGACTCAACACGGTCTGTTTGGACTAGTGTCGGTTTTTGTTTTTTATATTCTTGGATACTTATTAGGTCTAGGTATCATCAATCAACTTATCATCATGACCAGTGCATTTGGATTAGGGATCTGGTTTTCCATTACTGAAGAGATCTATAAAAGACAAGAAACAGATTTCTATATGATGATTGATTTTTTTCAACAAGTTCTGGCTCTGTTTAAACATCATCCTAAGATCTACTTCAGTTTTACCGAGAGTCAAGATCTGATCAAAGGTAAGCTTAAAGAATCGGTTCTAGCTTGGATCAATGATCTTGAACAAGGTAAAGATCTAAATCATTCGGCGTTGTTTTTTCTAAAATCATATCCTCATTTTGTCATTGGGAATTTGATTCATTTGATGGTCGCAGTCGAATTATTTGGAACGCATGATTATGGTTTAAGTTTAGATATCATTCAAGATGATATTGAAGAATGGGCCGAAGATACTTTACTGTTCAAACAAATGGAGAAACAACAAAGAAACCGCATTATTCTCTTAAGTATCTTTGCCTTGTTCATTGCTTATTTCAGTCAATCCATGCTCAAGAAAACAGGCTTACAAGCTCAAATGAACTTAACGGATATGGCATTACTGATCTTTATGTTGATGATTCAGATTACGATTGCTGTAGTTCAAAATCTACTATCTAAGCGATGGATCGAAGAACGTGAGGAAATATGGAAAATATAGTTCTTCATTGGATCATTCTCTTGAGTTGGATTGCCCTTGATCCTATTTTGGAACCTTGGATCAGTCGTTTATCAGATGCTAAACTTATTCATTATTTTTGGATTTTAGAAAAGGAAAACCCCAGTTTGTGGCAAAGAAGGAGGTATAGACGAAGTCATCAAGTTCGTTGGGCTTGGATGATTACCTTAGTCTGGGTCAATTCAATTCAATTTGATCTGTTGTTTATTAGCTTGATCTTATTGATCTATGTCAGCCCTTGGTTCTCTTTGAAATCTGAAGTCAAACGACAGTCTGATCTGATCCGCTATCAGTTTCCGATTTATTTGAGACAGCTTCAAATCTTGCTTCAAAACAATACGGTCATCAAAGCTATAGAGTGTTCGATCCCTCAAGCACCTTTGTATCTTCGTTCAGAACTCAAGTTACTGCATCAGAGATTACTCTCGCAACCTGGAAGATTGAGCTCATATACAGCGTTTATGAGCCGATTGGAGCTTTCTGAGATTCAAAGAGCCATGAAGTGGTTGTATAGATTTGAAAACACAGGCCAACAAGATGCCTCAAGACAGTTTAATCGAATGATTGCATCGACTTCCAAGTGGCTAAGGCAAGAACGTCAATATGCCAAACAAAAGCAATTGATGATCAGCCAATGGTTAGGGATGATCCCGTTAATTGGAGTGACTTTGGTTTTCCTAAGTGCCATGATGAGTGTCTTGATGACGATGTTTGAAAGGAGGTGAGATGATGAAAGCATTTTTTGAAGAGTATGGATTGGTATTGGTCGTAACCGTGATCGCAACTGGAATGATTGTATTCTCAGAAGGATTTAAAACAACGATGCAGGAAACTTTATCGGCGCAGTGGGCTCAAATGACCTCTAACAGCTAATGAAAGGGGCATTTGAATTAGGTATGGTCTTTCTGTTTGGTATGATGTTTGTGATCTTGGGCATGAGTTTTACGCAAGTGATCTTATCACAGAATCAAGCCAGACTTTTTGGAGAAACGATTTTAGCGCTTATTGAACATCAAAATCGTTATGACGAATCTGTTGCGTTGTTGATTCAAAATCATCCTATTCAATGCAGTTTCTGTTCTTCTACCATCACTCAAGATGAACTGACCAAGCGTTATTCTATCAAAGTTAGTTATCCGTTAAGCATTCCTTTGCTTAATTATGAAAAGTCCGCGATGATTCAATTGATCACACGGCCGATGAACCGGTAAAACCCGGTTTTTCTTATGGTATAATTGACCTATGCTACTTACCATTGACATCGGGAATTCAAATATCGTCGTTGTTTGTTATGACAAACATAAAAAAATAATATTTGATCAGCGTTATGAAACAATCAAAGAAGATGTATTGGTCTATTATACCCAGTGGGTCACATTTGAACTGTATCCTTTAAAAGATAAACTTAAGATCAAACGCTTTATCTTAAGTTCGGTAGTCCCTAAAGTAACCGCAACGTTTTTTAACTTAGTTGAAGAAATATTAGCCATAGAAGGAAAAAATTGTTCTTTAGATACGGTTAAAGATTTTGAAGTCAAACTAACTCAACCTAGTGATATTGGAGCAGATTTTATTGCAACCAGTTATGGAGCTTTGGCTAAATACGATTTGCCATGTGTGATCGCTGACCTAGGTTCCGCAACCAAACTCAGTGCTCTAAGCAAAGACTTTGTCTTTGAAGGCGGAGTCATCTTGCCTGGCATTAAGATCAGTCGCGATGCCTTGTCTTCGTTTATTCCGCATTTGCCTCAAATTGCCATTGAAGTCCCCAAAACCGTTATCGGTAAAGATACCATACATGCGATGGAGTCTGGTTTAATGTATGGACACATTGATTCAGTCATTGGGATCGCAGAACGAATGGCCAAAGAATTGGGCCACAATTGTACAAAGATCGTTACAGGTGGCTTCTCAAACGTGGTTTATCCTTATCTTTCAGAATTTAAATTTGAACCTTTTTTACTCAATGATGGTCTCTTTGAGATCGATCGACGCACTCATCAAGTTTAGTCTTTACAAGCGCCTTCTTTTAGGTTAAAATTAAACGGCGCACAAAGAGTATGGCGGTCGTGGCGAAGTTGGTTAACGCATCGGATTGTGGCTCCGACACTCGCGGGTTCGAGCCCCGTCGGTCGCCCCATTTGTACGCAAAACTCTACAGTTATCTGTAGAGTTTTTTTATACATTGCATTCGCTTTGTATATTCAAGTAAAAAAACATATAATGTGCTTATAAAGATGACCAATCAACAAGGAGATAATCATGAATAAACCAAAACAACCTAAAAAGAAATCAAGCCCGAAAACATTGGATGAGATTCGAATCTATGGGCAACCTCTAACAGATGGTGTGCCTTTACCTGAAGGTCACATCCAAGAACCGCATGCGGATTATGGAATTCTGTTAGACGATTTAGCACAAGACTTAGTTGAAGTTGATCCTAAAAAGAAATAAAAGAAAAGGTGATTCATTTGAATCACCTTTATTTTTTACCAAGCTTTTCCTTCTGATCCTAAGACTTCTCTGATTTTATGAGAAACAACATCTTTTACATTCTTACGACCAACTTTAAGGTACGTTCTAGGATCGAAGACATCTGGTTTTGCGAAGAAGACCTCACGGATACCAGCTGTCATGGCTAAACGTAAATCGGAGTCGATGTTGATCTTGCAGACGGCTGAACGAGCAGCTTGTCTAAGCATTTCTTCAGGGATACCGATGGCATCGGCCATATTACCACCATTGGCGTTGATGGTTTTGACATATTCTTGAGAAACACTGGATGCACCATGAAGAACGATTGGGAAGTTTGGCAAACGACGAGCAACTTCTTCCAAGATATCGAAACGAAGTTGAGGTTTTACACCTGGTTTGAATTTGAAAGCACCGTGGCTTGTTCCGATGGCAATGGCCAAGGAATCACAACCAGTCTTCGTAACGAATTCTACGACATCATCTGGGTTGGTATAGCTGTGATGGGCAACATTGATGTCATCTTCAACACCGGCCAATTGTCCAAGTTCACCTTCAACAGTGATGTATGGATCATGAGCATGGGCATATTCGACAACTCTTTTGGTCAAAGCAATGTTATCGGCTAAGCTCAAATGTGAGCCATCGATCATGACGGATGTGAATCCAGAGTCGATACAAGCTTTGCAGGTTTCAAATGAATCGCCGTGATCCAAATGCAAAGCAATGGGAATATTACTGTCCAATAAAGCTGCTTCTACCAATTTAGTTAAATAAACTGGTTTGGCATAATCTCTTGCACCTTTGGACACTTGCAAAATAACGGGTGATTTCAGCTCATTGGCGGCTTCAACGATCGCTTGTACGATTTCCATATTGTTGACGTTGAATGCACCGATGGCGTAGCCTCCCTCGTAGGCTCTTTTAAACATTTCTGTGGTTGAAACTAAAGGCATGGGACTAATTCCTCCTGAAACTTATTATAAATGTTTTCATTGAGCTTGTATACAAAGATAAACAAGTTAAGCCCCCTCATTGTAAAGTTGAAGGGAAATCAGTATAATAGAAACGTTAAAAGAGGTATATACATGAACGACAAAAAAGTATTGGTTGAGATTTCCGCAAGACATGCCCATGTCACCCAAGCTGATCTAGAAACATTGTTTGGAGCAGGCGCTGTTTTACACAACAAAAAAGATCTGTCTCAGCCCGGACAGTATGCATCAGAAGAAAAAGTTGACTTGGTAGGTCCTAAATCAACCATCAAGAATGTGACGATTTTAGGTCCTTGCCGTAATGCTTCGCAAGTCGAAGTTTCTTTAACGGATGCGAGGACTTTAGGTGCAGTTGCGATGGTTCGTGAATCAGGAAACATAGAAGGTACTTTAGGCATCACTTTGGTTGGTCCTGCAGGTTCTGTTACTTTAAATAAAGGTTTGATCGCGGCTAAACGTCATATACATTTAACCCCAGAAGCAGCTGAACTTTTCGGAGTCAAGAATTCACAGATCGTTAGTGTTAAAGTCGGAGCCAATGAAAGAAGCACGATTTTTGGAGATGTTGTGATTCGTATCAGTGAAAAATTTGCGCCAGCTATGCACATTGATACCGATGAAGCCAATGCGGCTGGTCTCTCAGGTGAATCCTGGGGTGAAGTGATCGTAGGTTAAGTCGCTTTGCGACTTTTTTGATGACCATGGCCTTTCTTCCCATAAATAAAAAAGACATGCTTGAAAGAGGACTGGAAACAGTCGATTTTGTCTTGATCAGTGGGGATGCCTATGTCGATCATCCGTCTTTTGGAACCGCTATAATCGGTAGAGTCTTAGAAGCCCATGGGTATAGCGTCGCTATTTGTGCGCAGCCAGATTGGCACAAGGATGAAGATTTGACTCAATATGGAATGCCGAATTTAGCTTATTTGGTCAGTGCAGGCAATATTGATTCTATGGTCAATCATTATACCGTTAATCGTAAACATCGTGATAAAGATTATTATACCGATAATGGAGTCATGGGCAAACGCCCTGATCGTGCTACCATCGTTTATAGTCAATGGATTCGTAAGATCCATCCTAAAGCACCCATCATCATCGGTGGTATTGAGGCTTCACTTCGTCGGATGAGTCATTATGATTATTGGGATGATAAAGTCAGATCATCGATCTTGATGGATTCTACAGCTGATCTTTTGGTGTATGGAATGGCTGAAAACATCATCGTTGAGATTGCGGATGCCTTAAAAGCCAATATTCCTATTGATGAGATCACCTATTTAAGAGGCACTGTCTGGAAAACAAAAACCAAAGAAAATCCAGACAAAGCCATCATCTTGCCTTCGTTTTTAGAAGTCAAAGAAAGTAAAGCCAAATATACTGAAAGCTTCTTACTTCAGTATCGCAATACAGATGCCTTTACAGGACTACCATTGGTTGAAACCTACGGGAATGTTCGCATCATTCAAAACAAACCGGCCTTTGCCTTGACTCAAGCTGAAATGGATTGGGTCTATGCATTGCCCTTTGAACGAAAATTTCATCCTTCTTATACCAATATCCCAGCCATAGAAGAAGTTCAGTTCTCATTGATCTCCAATCGGGGATGTTTTGGTTCATGTAATTTCTGTGCCATTACTCAGCATCAAGGAAGAATGATCACTTCACGAAGTACTCCGTCTTTGGTTGAAGAAGCCACAAAGATAACACATATGCCTAATTTTAAAGGATATATCCATGATGTTGGAGGACCTACAGCGAATTTTCATCAACCCAGCTGTCAGAAACAATTAACTTTAGGAACCTGTAAGTTCAAAGATTGTCTACATCCTAAAGCCTGCAATCAACTTGAAGTCAGTCATGCAAAATATTTAGATGCGTTAAGACAACTTAGAGCCATTCCGAAAATTAAAAAAGTTTTTATTCGATCAGGCATTCGTTATGATTATCTTGTGTTTGATCAAGATGAAACCTTCTTTGATGAATTGATTCAGTATCATATCTCAGGTCAACTTAAAGTTGCCCCTGAACATGTTTCTAATCGTGTCTTGGAAAAAATGGGTAAACCATCTTTTGAGTTGTATGATAAATTTGTTAAGAAATATGAAGCTAAAAATAAACAGTTTAATAAGGACCAGTATCTGGTGCCTTATTTGATTTCATCTCATCCGGGATCTTCTCTAAAAGATGCGGTAGAATTGGCTTTGTATCTAAAAAAGATAGGCCATCAGCCCCAACAAGTCCAAGACTTTTATCCAACGCCTTTTACAGCGAGTACCTGCATGTATTATACTGAAATAGATCCTTTCACCAATGAAAAAATCTATGTCGCTAAAACCGTTAAAGACAAGACACTACAAAGAGTCTTGATGCAATATGCAAATCCTAAGAATCAGCATTTGGTATTTGAAGCACTTAAACAAGCCAATCGATTAGATTTGGTTGGTTTTGGTAAACATTGTCTGATCAGGCCATTGCCTCAAAGGAGACCACATGATAATTCAAAGTAAACGTATTTGGATCGTAGAACATTGGGTCAGTGCTCAAATTGAAGTCAAAGATCATTTGATCGTTGCGATTTGGCCTTATGGAACCAAGAAAGCTGATGTTGATTATGGTAATCATAGAATATATCCTGGTTTTATTGATACGCACTGTCATGGTGCTTTTGGTTTTGATACCAATGAAGCAACCAGTGAAGGACTTAAAAATTGGCTACAACAGGCTCCTAAAGAAGGATTGACTTCAATATGTCCTACAACAGTGACACAAACTGAAGCGATTTTAACGGAAGCATTGAAGAATGTGGCTACACTAGAATCAACCCCTTTTAAAGGAGCACGAATTGCCGGTATTCATTTTGAGGGTCCCTATATCAATGCTGCCTTTAAAGGGGCTCAACCTGAACCCTTTATAGTTAAACCAAGTGTTGATCAGTTCATTGCCTATCAAAAAGCAGCAAATGGCTTAATCAAAGTGATTACTTTAGCACCTGAGAAAGATGATCAGCTTGAATTGATTCGATATTTGAGTCAACACAAAGTTGCGGTCAACTTAGGTCACTCAGGGGCAACATATCAACAGGCCATGTTTGCGTTTGCCAATGGAGCCAGTGGTTTTACCCATACCTATAATGGAATGAGTGCATTTAACCATCGAGAACCAGGTATGGTAGGTGCAGCTTTGAATCTTGGTCAGGCTTATGCTGAAATCATCAGTGATGGAAATCATGTCAGTTGGCCAGCCATCAATATCTTGTTTAAAGCCAAAGGCAAGGATCATTGTGTGATGGTCACTGACTCTTTATGTGCGAAAGGACTAGAGGCTGGCCGTTATGAATTTGGCGGACAAGCCATCGATATCCGGCCTAATGGAAGTGCTTATATTGCGGATACCAATACCTTAGCTGGATCGACTTTACCGTATAATCTCGGATTAAGAAATTTGATTGAGAATGCTTTTGTCGATGAAGTAAGTGCCATAAATGCAACCACGATCAATCCTGCTAAAGTTTTAGGGGTTTCAGATCGATTAGGCAAGATTCAAACGCATTATGAGGCTGATTTGACCGTTTTAGATCAGGATTACATGGTATTAGCAACCTATGTCAAAGGACAGGTCGTCTTTACCGTATAATATAAATAAAAGGGACCCCATATGAAACACATTTTTATCATCAACCCAGTTTCAGGTCATGGCCGCTCATCAAAGCTCGTGCCCTGGATCCATGCTTACTTCGCCAATCGCGAAAATGAATATCAGATCCTTATGACCACGGGGAATGGTCATGCAACACAATTGGCTGCTCAATACAGCGTTCAAGATGATGTGACTGTGTATGCATGCGGGGGAGATGGAACAGCCTATGAAGTCTTGAATGGCCTTCAAGAAGGTGTGCCGATGGCTGTTATTCCATCGGGTACAGGTAATGATTTTACCCGTAGTTTCCAATATCCTAAAGATTTAAAATCACTCAAAGATATCTTGATTCAAACCATCGAAGGGCGCAATGTCCAAATCGATATTGGTGAAGCCAACGGCTTGCGTTTTCATAACTGTACGACCATGGGACTAGATGCGAAAGTAACCATCAAAGCACAAAAGGTAGGTAAAAAACTACCTTTACCTTCAAAATTGGTCTATATCGTTAGTTTATTCTTGACTTTAAAAGAAAGAGCACCTGTAGAACTTCATCTGACATTAGATGGAAAAACAACCGTTCATGAGATGATCTTATGTGCCGTTATGAATGGGAAATTCTATGGAGGAGGCTTTAAACCAACACCAGATGCTTCTGTGCAAGATGGATTGTTTGATGTATGTCTGGTCGATTATTGTGATTTGTGGACCATCTTAAGATTATTGCCTAAGTATATGTTTGGAACGCATATCCATGAAAAGCAAGCTCATTTTTATAAAGCTGATGCCTTAGAAATAAGGACACTAGAGCCAATTGCTTCTCAAATCGATGGGGAAGTCTATCATCTAAAAGAATACAAATTTATCATGCGACCTAAATGGCTAACAGCCCGAGTTCCGCAAAACTGCGAAATTCAATAAGGAGAAATTATGTTTGAGATTTTTGTATACAAGACTTACGATGAAGTGAGCCAAAAAGCTTTTGAGATCCTTAAAGATATCATCAAAGTCGACCATCCGATTGCATTAGGTTTAGCGACAGGATCTTCACCGATAGGGTTATATGCTCGTTTGGTTGAAGACCATGTCAAAAATAAGACGACTTATCAGCATGTGACAACGTATAATCTGGATGAATATGTTGGATTGCCTAAAGGTCATCTTCAAAGTTACATGACTTTTATGAATGAACACTTGTTTGATTATATCGATTGTCCGCGCCATCAGATCCATATCCCCGAAGTTCATAAGGATGATTTGAAATCCGAAGCAGATGCGTATAGTGCTTCAGTTTTAGCAGCCAAACTCGATGTTTTGGTTTTAGGGATGGGTTCTAATGGACATATTGGCTTTAATGAACCAGGAACATCATTTGATTCGACCACGCATGTGGTTGGCTTAAAAGAAGAAACCAGACTTGATAATGCCCGTTTCTTTAGTGGCCTAGATGAAGTGCCCAGATATGCTGTATCAATGGGCATTACTGAAATCATGTCGGCTAGAAAAATCGTTTTGATTGCGACAGGAAATAAGAAAGCATTAGCGATCAAAGAAATGATTCAAGGCAAGATTCGCGAAGAAGTGCCTTGCACCATCCTTCAAAAACATCCAAATGTAGTTTTAGTCTTGGATGAGGAAGCAGCCCGTTTACTCAATGATTAAATTATTCGTCAGTGATTTGGATGGTACCTTACTTTCCAATACAAAAACCATTTCCTCTGAAAATAAGGAAGCCATTCTTAAGGCGCAGGAGATGGGAGTCCGAGTGATTCTAGCAACAGGTCGAGGTATCGATTCTACTTTAATGTATGCTATGGAACTTCAAATGGATAAGTATGGTGGTTATTTGGTCACCAACAATGGACAGTCTCTCTATGACATCACCAATAAGAAACAACAAACCAATGGGGTCATTTCCACCAAAGCGGCTCAGAAGGCTTTTGTGGTTGCTAAGGAACTTCACCTACAGTTGATTTTATCTTCAGCCCATGGTTTATCTTTCTATACTCCAAAAGAATTGGTTCCCATCAGAGCTCTCTATCAAACCATAAATAAGATCTTGCCTTACTTTGGATTCATCTTCAAGAGATTTAATTTTCTTCAGCTATTTGGTTTCTTAAGATCGAGTCACTTAAGAATGCTTAAGAGTATCGAAGATGTTGTTGGGGAATATCAAAAAGTTGGATTTGCGCATATTGGTCCAAAAATCTTGAAAGTTGAACCTCAACTTAGAACACTGCTTGGGGATGATTTAGAACTCATGCATGTTGGAGATCTGTTCATCGATGGGGCACCTAAAGGTATTACAAAACTAACAGGGATCCATCAAGTCATGGCCCTTCATGAGATCAAAGTCGATGAAGTCATGACCGTCGGTGATTCTCAAAATGATACTGCCATGATCCAAGCATTCCAAAGAGGCATCGCTATGGGCAATGCAGAAGATGAGGTCAAAAAAGTAGCTTCAGAAGTAACCTTGACCAATACTCAAAATGGTGTCGCTGCGATCATTCATAAATATATTCTGAATCAGTCATAAGCCATGCATTAAATAAATCTTGTGCTATACTAAATTCATGTGGAGGTATTAAACTATGAAAGTTGTCAATTCAACAGAATTCAAAAGCGCTATCCAATCAGGAGTAACTCTGGTTGATTTCTATGCCGATTGGTGTGGACCGTGCAAGATGATTGCACCTGTCTTGGAACAATTATCTAAAGAATATGAAGGCAAGGCAAACATCATTAAATTAGATGTCGATGCTACACCTGAAGTTGCTCAAAGCTTTGGTGTCATGTCGATCCCGACTTTGATTTTATTCAAAGATGGTGAGCCCGTTGGTAAAGTTGTTGGTTTTCAACAAAAAGCCCAATTAGCTGCTTTGATCAACAGAGCCCTATAACCTAAAGATTGAGATCATACTGATCTCTTTTTTTATGTAAATAATGAACAAAGTTCTTGCATAAGCAGGATTTTTTTGTATAATATTCCTGTTTAGTAAAAACATATTATTTGTTTACTGCTACTAAACAAGAAAGGCTCTCATGAACATTGGTCGACGCATAAATCGTTTGCGCATCAAAAATAACATGACCTTGGATGAACTGGCTAGCCGAACTGAATTGACCAAAGGCTTCATCTCGCAATTAGAGCGAGATCTGACTTCACCTTCCATTGCCACTTTAGGCGATATTGCGGGTGCCTTGGGACTTAGTTTAGCTCAATTCTTTCAAGAAGACATCGATGAAAAGATTGTCTTTTCTCAGAATGATTTTTTTATAGATGAAAAAGACGGAAGTATCTTACACTGGATCGTCCCTAACGCCAAAAAGAACGTCATGGAGCCCTTATTAATTGAGGTTTTGCCTCATCAATCATCCTTTGAAGTACCGCCTCATGGTGGTGAAGAATTTGGTTATGTGCTTAGCGGTAAGTTAAGACTGATCCAAGACGGCAAAGAATTTCCCTTAAAGAAAGGGCAAACCTTCTACGTCAAAGGAACTCATAGCCATTACTTAAAAAACGACAGTGACAGTAAAGCCAGTGTAGTATGGGTCAGTACCCCACCGATCTTCTAGGAGCACCACATGAGACAACTAATCGAATTTAAAAACATCGTTAAAGAATTCAATGGGACCTTGGTCCTCAAAGGCATCAACCTCGTCATTCATGAGAATGAGTTTGTGACCTTACTGGGACCTTCCGGTTGCGGTAAGACAACCTTACTGCGTATTTTGGGAGGATTTTTATCTCAGACAGAAGGCGAGGTCATCTTCGATGGGATCGAAATCAGCAATGTGCCCCCGTATAAGCGAGAAATCAACACGGTCTTCCAAAGATATGCTTTGTTTCCTCACATGAATGTATATGATAATATTGCCTTTGGACTCAACATCAAAAAGCAAGATAAAAATACGATCAAGCAAAAAGTTACCCGTATGCTTAAACTGGTTGGTTTAGAAGGGTATGAACAGCGTCCGGTTACATTGATGTCTGGCGGTCAGCAACAACGTGTTGCGATTGCTAGAGCCTTGGTCAATGAACCTATGGTCCTTCTGCTTGATGAACCTTTAGGGGCACTTGATCTCAAGTTGCGTAAAGAAATGCAGCATGAGCTTAAAAAAATCCAGCAAGAAGTTGGCATTACCTTCATTTATGTCACCCATGATCAGGAAGAAGCTTTGACCATGTCGGATACCATCGTCGTCATGAACAACGGTGAAATTCAGCAGATTGGAACACCAACTGACATCTATAATGAACCAGAAAATCGTTTCGTTGCAGATTTCATTGGGGAATCCAATCTGATGGAAGGCAATATGGTCGGAGATTATCGCGTTCGTTTCGATGATCAGGAATTTGAATGCATCGATTCTGGTTTCAGTGAAATGGCGCCCGTCGATATTGTATTGCGTCCTGAAGACATCGACATCGTGCCGGTTGAAATGGGTAAAATCAGAGGCATCGTTCAATCCAGTCTTTTCAAAGGAGTCCACTTCGAAATCGTCGTAGAGACCCCTTATCGTGAGTTCATCATCCACACCACCGACAATGCGGCCATTGGTCAAGAAGTCGGTTTACACTTCTTTCCTGAAGACATTCATATCATGTATCGTTTAGGGTATTGATCATGAGAGTCTTTGCGAATCTTGTCAGACCATATTTGGTCTGGATGACTTTGTTTATCGTCGTACCGATGATCTTGATCGTCTTGTATGCTTTTACGACACATGGAAACAGTGTCATGGGCTTTCAGTTTACACTGGATAACTTCGGGAAATTCTTTGACCCCGTCTTCATCAAAGTCTTATTGAAATCGATTCAAGTTGCCTTGGTTACGACCTTTGTGTGCATCTTGATTGGGTATCCAATTGCCTATGTCATCGCCAATGTCGATGAACGCTGGCAGACCTTGTTGATGCTTCTGGTCACCATTCCGATGTGGATCAATATGTTGGTACGTACCTATGCTTGGATCAGTATTCTATCTGATGCAGGTCTCATCAATACTTTCCTGAAGTCGATCAATGTGGGTCCCATCAAAATGATGTATACCGATTTTGCGGTCATCTTAGGGATGGTTTATAACTTCTTACCGTTTATGATTCTGTCCATTTATACGTCATTGGCGAAGATGGATAAAGCAGTGATCGATGCTTCGTTTGATTTAGGGGCCAATACTCGTCAAACCTTTATGCGGATCACCTTCCCCTTGTCTTTGCCAGGCGTGATCTCAGGCGTAACCTTAGTGTTCTTGCCTGCTGTATCCACCTTCATTATTCCTAAGTTCTTAGGAGGAGGCCAATATATGTTGATTGGTAACCTCATCGAAAATCAATTTATTACTGTTGGAGAGTGGAACTTTGGTTCTGCGATCTCCCTGATCATGGCGATGATCATCATGCTATCGATGTATATGACACGTAAAATGGACAAAGACATTGTTCAAGAAGCACAAGGAGGCAACAAATGGTAGGTTCAAAACGCCGTACTTGGATTCGAGTCTTATTGATTGCCGGAGTCTTGTTGTTCTTCTATGCACCGATTGCCAGTCTGATGGTCTTCTCATTCAATGACTCTCGTTCGTTGACTTCGTGGGCCGGATTCTCAACTCAGTGGTATACCGCTTTGTTTAACAATCGTGAAATGATGGGTGCCATTTATGTGACCTTAGTTGTTGCGCTGCTTTCCACCTTTGTCTCTACTGTGGTGGGTACCTTAACAGCCATTGGTATCTCAAAGAGCCGCAAGATCATTCGTGAACTCATCATCAACGTCAATAACTTTCCGATTCTTAATCCTGAAATCGTAACTGCGATCGGACTCATGCTTTTGTTTTCTTCTTTATCGATTGAAAAGGGGATGATGACCATGTTGGTTGCGCATATTATCTTCTCTACCCCTTACGTCATATTAACCGTATTGCCTAAACTTCGTGGTCTAGATCCTGATATTACTGAAGCTGCCATGGATTTAGGCGCAACCCCAGCCCAAGCCTTATCAAAGGTCATTGTCCCGCTGATTATGCCGGGTGTGATCTCTGGAGCGCTGTTGGCCTTCACGATGTCGTTTGACGACTTCGTCATATCTTACTTCGTATCTGGAAACGGGGTCAAAAACATCTCGATTCTGGTTTATACGATGAGCAAGCGTATCAATCCTACGATCAATGCCTTGTCGACCATCTTGGTCGTCATCATCACGATCGTGTTGTTGATCGTAAACTTGTTGCCTATGTTAAAAAAGAAAGAACTGAGAGGTGCTGAATGAAAAAAATAGTGTTTAGCATACTGCTGGCGGGTTTAGCGCTGAGCGGATGCCAAACGGGTAAGCCAACCCTGAAAGTATTTAGTTGGGGGGCCTACATTGACGAAACGGTCATCGAAGCATTTGAAAAAGAATTTGATTGTGAAGTGATTTACGACATGTTTGAAAGCAACGAAGCCATGTATACAAAACTGCTTAGTGGTGAAAAGTATGACGTATTGGTTCCTTCAGATTATATGGTTCAACGTTTGATCCAAGAAGATCGATTGAAACCATTGAATTTCTCAAAGTTGCCCAATGCAGATGGTATCATCCCGGGTTTAAAAGGTTGGGGATTTGATCCAGAGAATACGTACAGTGTCCCTTACTTTTGGGGCAATGTGGGTCTGATCTACAACACCACGATCGTCGATGAAGAAGATTTGAATCAAGGATGGGAAATCTTAAGAGACACCACCTATAAAGGTCAAATCTATGTCTATGATTCAGAACGGGATGCCTTCATGGTTGCCCTTAAAGCTTTAGGATTTTCAGCCAATACTAAAATTCAAGCTCAGCTTGATGCAGCCTATGATTGGCTAGAAACCTTGGATAATACGATGGATCCGGTCTATGCGACCGATGATGTCATCGATAACATGATCCAAGGCAACAAAGCCATCGCCATGGTTTACTCAGGTGATGCGGCTTATATCACGATGGAAAATCCAGATATGGCCTATTATGTTCCTGAACAGGGAACTAACTTCTGGATCGACAATATGGTGATCTCAAAGACCACAAAAGTTTCTGATTTGGCACACAAATGGATCAACTTTATGTTGAGCCCTGAAGTCGCTGAACTCAACAGTGTCTATGTAGGTTATTCATCCCCGATCCTAAGTGTATATGAAACCTTAAGAGATACTGAATTTGAAGGATTAGATGCGTATTCACCACGCCTAGATCATCCTAAAGATGAAGTCTTCAAATATGACGAATCCATAAAGAAAATCATTTCTGACCTATGGGTCAAAGTGAAAGCGAATTAAAAGCATTCAACTCAAGGAGGTAGATACTTCTATCTATGAAAAAATTACTCATCCTATTCCTGCTTATCGGAACCCTCACCGCTTGTACTACCGCAAAAAAGACTTTAAAGGTCTTCAATTGGGGTGAATATATTGATGCTTCAGTCATTGCTGATTTTGAAAAAGAATACAATGTACATGTTATTTATGATACCTATGATTCCAATGAATTGATGTATACCAAACTCCAGTCCGGAGAAAAATATGACATCTTGGTTCCTACAGATCACATGGTTGAACGTTTGATTGCGGAAGGCAAGATCCAAAAGATCAATCTTTCCAAGATCACCAATCTTAAAAATGTTGATCCTGGGATGTTGAATCGTCCTTTTGACCCCAACAATCAGTATAGTGTGCCTTATTTCTATGGTAACATTGGGATCATCTTCAATAAGACTGTGGTTGATAAAGCTGATCTTGAAGCTCAAGGTTGGAATGTTTTAAGAGATGTGAAATACAAAGATCGTGTTTATGTTTATGATTCTGCTCGTGATGCCTTTATGATGGCGTATAAATCTTTGGGTTATTCGATCAATACGACCGATACTGCTCAAATCGAAGAAGCTTTCAACTGGCTACAAGACATGGATGATAAAACCAATCCTGTATATATCGATGAAACTTTGATCGACAACATGATCAATGGCGAAAAAGACTTGGCCGTTGACTTCTCAGGTGATGCAGCATATGTCTTGTCTGAAAACCCAGATATGGACTTCTTTGTCCCTGCTGAAGGTACAAATTTGTGGACTGACTCCATGGTCATCCCGACAAATTCTCAGAACGTCGACTTGGCTCACAAATGGATCAACTACATGCTTCGTGATGATGTTGCATTAAAGAATACTGAATATGTTGGCTATACTTCCCCGGTCGTTTCTGCTTTTGAAGCAGTCACTTCTGAAGGCGGGGTTTATTTCAATAATCCTGCTTATGCCCCTCGTTTAAACAATCCGCTAGACGAAGTGCATGCCTACTCCCCTGAACTAGTTTCCATCTTGCCTGACAAGTGGACTCGCGTCAAGGCTGACTAAAGGTTTGTAAGACACGGAGAAATCCGTGTCTTTTTCTCACATTATCATTAACAAAAAGTGATAAGTTGAATCCTGTTTGTTTTTCTTTTTAAAGTCTTTTTTTATTCTTGCATTTTAGAGGTCCCTTGGTTATAATTAGAAGGCACCGTTTAGACGGTTCCTTAGCCAAGTGGTAAGGCAATAGACTGCAACTCTGTGACCGTCGGTTCGATTCCGACAGGAACCTCCAATTGGGGATGTGGCGGAATAGGCAGACGCAACGGACTTAAAATCCGTTGATGGCAACATCGTAAGGGTTCAAGTCCCTTCATCCCCACCACGTTTGCACTTGTGTTGTCCAAGCACCACATTGCGCCCATAGCTCAATTGGATAGAGTATTTGACTACGGATCAAAGGGTTGCGGGTTCGACTCCTGCTGGGCGCGCCATTTTATTACCATCATACATCGGGATGTAGCACAGCTTGGTAGTGCACTTGATTTGGGATCAAGGGGTCGCAGGTTCAAATCCTGTCATCCCGACCAGTTTAAAATTTGTGGCGGGATAGCTCAGTTGGCTAGAGCAATCGGTTCATACCCGGTCGGTCGTCGGTTCGAATCCGACTCCCGCTACCAAATGTGGACCCTTAGCTCAGTTGGTTAGAGCTGCCGGCTCATAACCGGTCGGTCGTAGGTTCGAGTCCTACAGGGTCCACCATTTCTAACAATGGAGGAATACCCAAGCGGTTTAAGGGACTGGTCTTGAAAACCAGCAGATGTGAAAGCATGCGTGGGTTCGAATCCCACTTCCTCCGCCATCTTTACTCGAAGTTTTGGTTACTTATTTATCGCGGGGTAGAGCAGCCTGGTAGCTCGTCGGGCTCATAACCCGGAGGTCGTTGGTTCAAATCCTTCCCCCGCAACCATTTTAATTGCCAGTTCATTTCCTTATCGCGGGGTAGAGCAGCCTGGTAGCTCGTCGGGCTCATAACCCGGAGGTCGTTGGTTCAAATCCTTCCCCCGCAACCATGGTTCTGTAGCTCAGTAGGTAGAGCACTTGACTGAAAATCAAGGTGTCGCCGGTTCAATTCCGGCCGGAACCACCACTGACTTGAAATCCTGTCTCTGACAGGTTTTTCTTTGGTTTCACAAACTCATTTACAAGCACTCATCTTTTAGGTAAACTTAAAACAAACAGGGGAGGTCCTTCTATGGATTTCAGCACATTCTTCTATGATCTTTATAATGTTCCTCAAGGCATGGGCATTGATTATTATTCAACACCGCATTTGATTTGGTTGGGGGTTTTATTATTGATCATCATTGGGGTGTCATTATCGTATAGATCGATGAGAAGTTCATCTAGGACCCAATTTAAAAAAGGTTTTGCGATCTTCATCATCTCCATGGAAGTATTTAGACAAGTGACCTATCTCATCATGGGAAGATATAGACTGGAGTATTTGCCTTTTCATTTATGTGGTTTCACAGAATTCACGATTTTGATCTATGCCTTCACTAAAAATAAAATAGCCAAGGAATCTTTATATGCCTTAGGAATCGTTGGGGCACTGATGGCTTTGATTTTTGCGGATTGGTTGATTTTACCGTTGTTTAATTTCCAATCGATTCAAAGCTTTTTGGCTCATGGCTGTTTGATCGCCTTCATTGTGATGTTGGTTTTCTCAGGAGAACTAAAGCCTAATTATAAGAATTTACCTATGGTGTTCATCATTCACCTTATCTTATGCTTTGGTCTCTATTATTTCAATAAAGCATTTGATACAAACTTCTTCTTTATGAATTATCCGTCTCCTGGATCACCACTGGTCATCTTTGAACAAATGTTTGGGAATCCGGGCTATGTCTTCTTTACGATCGTCTTGGTTGGAATCGTATGGCTGATCGAATACTTGCCTTGGATCATCTTTGGACGCCAACGTAAACACATCAAATATACGTATAAAGATGTTAAGAATCCGAAGTACTAAGATGAAAATAGGTTTTATTTCACTAGGCTGCAGTAAAAATCAGGTGGATTCAGAAAGAGTCATGGGCTTACTTAAAGCCAATGGGCATACTTTGACCAAATCACTTGATGAAGCAAGCGCCATCTTCGTTAATACCTGTGGTTTTATCAATCCTGCCAAAGAGGAAAGCATCAACACGATCCTCGATATGGCAGAATATAAACAAAAGAACTTAAAGAAACTGATCGTCATCGGTTGTCTTTCACAGCGATATAAAGAAGATTTGATCAAAGAACTTCCAGAAGTCGATCGTTTTATCGGTGTCTCTGAATACAATCATCTCGATGAGATCTTAAGCGAAGTCTTAGAAACAGAAATCATCGGATCTTATGGAAAGATGGAACGTCTAATCTCAAAGAAAGCCCATACGGCTTATTTGAAGATCGCAGAAGGCTGTTCTAACCGTTGTACATACTGTGCGATCCCATTGATTCGAGGACCTTTGAATTCGTATCCCAAAGAAGAGTTATTACTAGAAGCTCAACATTTGATCCTACAAGGTGTGAAAGAATTGGTCCTCATCGCTCAAGATACCACTCGATACATGGAAGACCAAGGATCCAACCAATTAGGATCGCTCTTGAAGGATCTCAATGCGTTGCCTGGTTTAAAATGGATCCGTATCTTATATATGTATCCTAATGCCGTTTCTAGGGCTTTACTGATGGATATGAAGGCTTGTGATAAAGTTATCCCATACTTTGATATTCCCATCCAGCACGCAGACAATGACCTTCTGAAGGCAATGGCGCGTAAAGGAACAGTCGAAGATATACGACATGTGATTTCAGAGATACGTGACGTGTTTCCACAAGCCATCTTAAGAACCACGGTGATCGTAGGATTCCCTGGTGAAACACAAAAACAGTTTCAAACCTTGCTTGATTTCATTCAAGAAATCAAATTTGATCGTTTAGGTGCCTTTGCCTATTCCCTTGAAGAAGATACCCCGGCTTACTTCATGAAAGACAGCTGTTCGGAAACAGAGAAACAAGAAAGACTCCTACAAGTCATGGATTTACAGGCAAAGATCTCAGAAGAAAAGATCAAAGCCATGATTGGTTCAAACTTAGAAGTTTTGATCGATTCTAAAGACAGAGGAACCAATGTCTATCGTGGTCGTTCGATCCATTATGCCCCAGATCAAATCGATGGGGAAGTCGTTTTTACATCCGATCAACCCTTAAAGATCGGTTCGTTTGTGAAAGTAAACATTCTTAGAAATGATGACTATGATTTGTATGGAGAAGTTAAAGCGTAAAAAAAGCGAAGAAATTTCGCTTTTTTATTTGATCAAGTTTTCGAATTCATCCAATCTTTGTTTGAAGAGCTTTAAGGCATCTAATGTGGCCTGATTGCTGGACATATCAACGCCCGCAATCTTTAGGGCATCAATCGGTGTGACACTGGATCCAGCTTTTAGGAAGTTCAGATAGTTTGTAACCGCAATTTCACCTTCATTTAAGATCTTATAGGCTAAAGCACTGGCGGCTGAGAATCCAGTCGCATATTGATAAACATAATAGTTGTAGTAGAAGTGGGGGATACGTGCCCATTCATGGGCAATCTCTTCATCATAAGTCATTTCAGGTCCATAATAGGCCTTATTTATCGCATCATACTTTTCACTTAAGGCATCTGAAGTGAGTGCAATCCCTTCAGAATCAGCTTGGTGAATGAAATGTTCGAATTCAGCGAACTGAGTTTGTCTGTAGACTGTTCCTTTGACCCCATCCAGATAATGATTGATGATGTAGGCTTGGATCTTGGGATCTTTATAGGTTTTTAATAAATAAGCCGTCAATAAATTCTCATTGGTTGTGGAAGCGACTTCTGCCACAAAGATCGAATAGTCTCCATAGATGAAAGGTTGATTCTTTCTGGTGTAATAAGAATGGATCGAATGACCCAGTTCATGAGCTAAAGTATAGACATTATCTAAGTTATCTTGCCAGTTGAGCAAAATGAAAGGATTGGTGTTATAACTGCCGGAAGAGTAAGCACCTGAACGCTTTCCAGTGTTCTCTAGGACGTCGATCCAGCGGTTCTCAAAGGCTTCTTTTAAATGGGAGACATAATCTTCACCTAAGACAGAAAGAGCCTTTAGAATGACTTCTTTGGCTTCATCATAGGTAAACTTCAAGTCAACATCGTCAACCATTGGGACATATAAGTCATACATCCTTAAGTCATCTAGCTTAAGTACTTTCTTGCGTAAGGATACATATTTATGCAATAAAGGTAAGCCTTCGTGGATCGCACTGACCAAGGCATCATAAACGCTTTCCGGAATATGATTTGAAAACAAAGCAGCTTCACGGGCACTATTGAAGTGACGTACTTTAGAATTAAAGTTATGGGACTTGATGTTGGTGGATAAGGTTGCCGCAAAGGTATTCTTGAAGGCTCCATAAGTCGCATACATCGCTTTAAAGGCATCTTTTCTGACGTCACGTTGTTTTGATTCAAGGAATAAGCCATATCTTCCCTGAGACAATTGAACAGGAGTCCCGTCTTCACCTTTGATTTGAGGCAACTTCAGATCTGCATTGTTGAGGATCGAGAAGATCTGACCAGAAGCCCCTAAGACTTCAGAAGCCAAGGCTAAAATGTTTTCTTCCTTATCACTTAAGATATGAGCTCTGCGTTTAAATAAGATCTCAAATTCATGGGCATAGATCTTTAGAGCATCTTCTTGTAGGTAAGATCTAACCACTGCTTCATCTGCTTCTAAGAGTTCTGTATCATAATAACTTAACTCTGAAGCAAGCTTTCCATATAAACTACGTGCTCTGCCTTGAAAACCAAGGTATAGGGCATTTGATGTATCCACATCGCTCTTTAAGTGAGCATAGCTGTATAAGTGCTCAACCAGTTGAATGACGTGATTACGGTACTCTAGTGCCTTCAGTAAGGCTTTGGGGGAAGCAGTTAATTTACCTTTGAAAGATGCGGCCGTTTGAAGAGCATCTTCTGCTGCTTTAAAAGACTGTTCCCAAGATGTATCATCTGCGAAAATAGATGCGGTATCCCAAGTTAATTCAACTGGGACCTGACTGCGAAGCAATACTTCTTTTTGACTCATGTGTGAACCTCGTTTAACATGGATTAATTATAACTTATAAAGTTGGGAAGGTTGATTAAAAAGACCAATAAAAAAACCCCCGAAGGGGTTTGGATTATTCTACTGTTGTCGTATCTTTCTTAAAGGACAACGCAAGATTCAATAAGATCCCTACAACAGACGCTGTAGCGATGGCTGGGAAATTGCCTCCAAACAAAGGAATCATTCCACCTGGATAACCGTAACTACCACCTAAACCGATGGTCAAGATAACAGCGATGACGGCTAGATTCTTAGAACTGAACATATCGACTTTTCTTTCGATCATGATGGCGACACCTTGTGCACCAATGATCCCAAACAGATAGATACAAGCTCCGTTGATGACGGATGAAGGAATCGATAAGACGAGGTTCGTTAATGGAGACAAGAAGGAGATGATCATCGTAATGATGGCTGCAGCACCTAAGACCCATACTGAGAAGTTCTTTGTGATGGCCATTGTGGATAAGTTTTCACCGTAATTGGTTCCAGCAGGTCCACCAAACAAGGAAGATACGATATCGCCTACTCCATCCCCAATCAAATTCAATCCTAGTTTTTCTGCAATCTTCACTGGAGGCTTGCCTTTTTTCTTGGCTAAGTCATTGACATAAATATCTAATTGGAATAAATGTGCAGTAGATTCAGGAATGGTTGCGATCGCAATCGGCATGATGGCAAACACAGCATTCCATGCGGTAAAGTCGGGTAAGGTAAAGTGTGGAGCCTGAATGATGTTTCCAGCCAACACTTGGGATAAGTCAACCATACCTAAACCAAAGCTAACAGCGTAACCAACCAAGATTCCCAATAGGATCGGCAATTGTGCCCATACCCCTTTGAGATAAACTGAGAACAGAATGGTTGCGAATAAGGTGATGAGGGCTGCGGTCCAGTTGATGTTGGTAACTGCGCCTCCACCATTACTGCCCGCATTGGTAACAGCTGTAGCAGCAAGTGAGATCCCAATGACGATCGCAATGGATCCAGTTACGGAAGGCGGCAAGACTTTTTCAATTTTATCTAATCCAAAACGAGATACGATCACACCGGCTACGATCGAAACTAAACCCGACATGATGATCCCAAACTGGGCAGCTGAAATCAACGCATCAGGTGCTGGTGTACCAAATTTGGCACCAGTGATCCCTACGATGGCTGCGATATACGAGAAACTTGATCCATAATACAGCGGAATCTTACCTTTGGTGATAAAAATAAAGCAAAGCGTTGCAAAACCGGAAGCGAAAATCGTGGTGGAAACATGGAAACCAGTCAGTAAGGCAACCAAGACGGTCGCTGGAAACATAACCAGAATCTGTTGAAGGGCGAAAACAAGCAGCTTCCCTAGCGGGGGCTTCTCATCCGGCAAATAACCATGCACAATGTCTTTCATACTCTTTCTCCTTTTGAGTTTCGTATAGTCCCGGTTTTTTTCAAAAAAAAGGGTCCCTCTGTATAAAGGACCCCTAGTTGAAGGTTTAAATCGTACCTTATCAAGCTCTCGTCTTGATTTAAAGGACCTATACTGAAAGTATTGTAGCACACCTATTTTTGCTTGTATAGAGTGTAAGTAAATAATATGTATGAATCAGATTTCCTTGGACAAATTGACTCAAAGATTGAAACATAAGGAAAGCTTCAAAATGAAACTCTAGTTTTTTTATAATATTCGTTTAAAATGAATCTAAGAGGTTCATATGAAAACATTGAAAGAGAAAATTCTATCTGAAGGAAAAGTATACCCAGGTAATATCTTAAAAGTAGACAGTTTCCTCAATCATCAAATTGACGTTGAACTTCTTAATGAAATTGGGGCAACTTTTTATGAGCGCTTTGGTGGATCAAAGGTCGATAAGATCTTGACCATAGAAGCATCAGGTATTGCGATCGCAGTTATCGCAGCCCAATATTTTAAAGTGCCTGTCGTGTTTGCGAAAAAAGGTGAAGTCAAACATCATCTTGTCTACAGTACGCTTATTCATTCTTATACTAAAAATAAGACTTCGATCGTTCAAGTCAATAAGTCATTTATTCATGAAAATGAGCGAATATTGATCATAGATGATTTCTTGGCCAAAGGAGAAGCTGTGAATGGTCTGATTGATTTGGTCCATCAAGCCCACGCTGAAGTTGTTGGGATCGGGATCGTCATCGAAAAGGGATTTCAGGAAGGCGGGGCCAGCTTAAGAGAAAAAGGTTATCTTCTTGAGTCTTTGGCCATCATTGAATCCATGGATCAAAAGGGGATATGTTTCAGAGAATAAGGGCTTATTTGACCTAAAACGATACTTATGGGCATAAATGTGTTAAAGTATCATGGGCTTTTGCCCAGACATCAGAAGTGAGTCATAAGGAAAAAATGCAATTTGAAAATTTAAACATCATCGCCCCGATACAACGGGCACTCAAAGAAGAAGGTTATAAAGACCCAACACCCATCCAGGCCCAAGCGATTGGTCCTTTATTAGAAGGCAAAGATCTTTTAGGAACTGCCCAAACCGGCACAGGAAAAACTGCAGCATTTGCGATTCCTATACTTCAAGGCTTAAGCGGAGCATCCAAAACACCAAGAAAGATCCAAGCTTTGATTTTAGCACCGACCAGAGAATTGGCCATTCAAATCCAAGACAGTTTTAAGACCTATGGGAAGTACTTAAATTCCAGGACCATTGCGATCTATGGTGGCGTTTCTCAGCGTCCTCAAACCGATGAATTGGCTAGAGGCGTTGATATTTTAGTCGCTACACCAGGTCGTTTACTTGATTTGATCAATCAGAAATTCATTCATCTTGAACATGTGAAATACTTTGTTTTGGATGAAGCAGATATGATGTTGGATATGGGGATGATCCATGATGTACGTAAGATCATTTCATATTTGCCTCATGTGAGACAAACGATGTTCTTTTCAGCTACTATGCCTAAAGAAATCGCCATATTATCCAATTCTATCTTAAAAAATCCAGTTAAAGTTGAAGTAACACCTGTTGCCTCTACTGTAGATACGATCAATCAACAGCTCTATTTCGTCAATAAACCTGATAAGATCCATTTATTGATCCATCTGCTTAAAACCTTAGATATTGAATCTGTATTGGTCTTCTCTAGAACCAAACATGGTGCTGACAAAATCGTTAAAGCGCTGGTGATCTCTGGTTTGCCTGCTTTAGCCATTCATGGGAACAAATCTCAAAATGCAAGACAAGCTGCCTTGAAATCCTTTAAGGACAGAAAAACAAAAATTCTGGTCGCAACCGACATCGCTGCCAGAGGATTGGATATCGATGAATTGAGCCATGTGTTGATTTATGATCTGCCTGAAGTGTCTGAAACCTATGTTCATCGTATTGGACGAACAGGACGTGCAGGACTTGGTGGTACAGCCATATCTTTCTGTGATGAAGAAGAAAGAGGCTTATTAAGAGACATTGAAAAGCTCATCAATAAGTCGATCCCCATTACTCATGACCATCCTTTCAGTCCGCGTGGTCATCGTATCAGACCGACAGAGCCTGTCTTTACCAGTAAACCTGCAGCGGTCGATAAGAAATTCGGGGATAAAGATCCAGCCCGCTTCCATCGTCAAAAACCACATCCATCAGCTTCATTTAAAAAAGAGGGTCCTAAACCTAATTATCAAAATGGACATAGAAACAAACAAAAAGCGACTTGAGTCGCTTTTTATGTTTTTGGATACAGTTGAATCAATTCATCGACTAGGATCTTAATGATCTCAGCGGTATTGATTTGATCCTCCGCATGCATCAGTAAGAGTGAGAATTCGGTTTTGATACCACTGGCTTCTTGCGAGATGATGCCCATATGAGTCTTGTGGGCTTCTCTAAGATAATGTTCGCCTTCTTTTAGTTTTGATTTCGCTGAATCAAACTGTTTGATTTTGATGGCACTTAAAGCATCTAAGAAAGAAGATTTAGCTGAACCAGCATTTGATATGATGTTGAAACAAATCAGTTCCATGTTTTCCATGAGAAATACCTCGACTTCATTATACTTCAAAGCGCTTATTCTTATTTCAACTGAATCATAAATAATTTCAGACAACAAATTCATAACGTTATTTATTATGAAAAAAAGGATGCCTAAGACATCCTTTGTATAAACATAAGATTAAGGCTGCATGGCTCCAAACAGAACCAACCAAGCCAAGATCGATTTAGCAGCTAAACTTAAGATGATATAGACACGTTCTCCGTAGAGGTAATCTTTCCACTTTCCAACACGTTTGTATTGCAGGATCATGTTGATGGGGAAGGTATTGAAGGCAACGAAGTAGGTCCCGACGATGGCCCATACAAACCATGGGGTCATATCGAAATTACCAGAGCCAAACATATACAATAAGATGACGATCCAAGGTGCTAAGCCTGCGACTGAACCCCAAATAAATGGACCCCAGTTTACTTTTTCTTTTTTAGTTCCGGCATTGATGAGTTCCATATCTAAACCAAACAGATTCATGGCTGCATTGACCAAGAAAATTAAAACAAGTGAGCCAATATCGTAAACGCCAAATAGGGTAGCAATCAAGACGATCATGATGGAAGAACTGAAAGCATATTCAAACCAACGGAATTGATTGATGCCTTTCTTTAGATCATTGATGTATTTATCACCGCTGAGATAGATCAAACCATGTGCAAGCGCTGAAATCAATAAGAAACTGGCAACCAAGATGCCAAAGGGCAACTGGAACAAATCTTTAACGGCTGGTTCCAAAGATTGTGTTGCTAAATTGAATTGTAAGAAATACTGAACGACTGTAGGTTGAAATGCTGCGATTTTTTGAATCACACTGGTTGCCAGAAACAACATGGCTACCCCTTGAACTAAATGAAATAGACCCATGATTAAGTTAAAACGTCTAAGCTTTTGAAATTTAATGTCCATATGAATATTCTCCTTTTTAGTAAAGTTACTTTACCATTCTCGATTTTAACTTACCACCATTATGCTCAAATTAAAAGCAAATTCTGATAATAAGAATAAAAGTGCCATTTTTGGCACTTTTAGTTTAGTTTTCAACATTATATAAGATACGTAAGGCTTCTTCTACAGTAGTTGTTCCAATTTGAACATAGTTCATAACTTCATCTCTCAACATTGGGATCTTCTTCTCTTTAGCATAGTTTCTAAGGTCTTCTAATGAAGCACCACGAGAAATCAAATCTTCTAGGTGTCCATCAATCAAGACGATCTCAAAGACAGCTAAGCGGCCGCTATATCCGGTATTGTTGCATTTTGGACAACCTGCACCTTCATACACATAGGTTAAATCAGTCGCGAGTAAACGAGCTTCAGTTGTGCTTATGTCAACTTTTTTCTTACAGTGGACACAGATCTTTTTAACCAAACGTTGTGAAATAATACAGACCAATGAGGATCCTACTTTAAAAGGCTCAATGCCCATATCGACCAAACGTATGACTGAAGATAAAGCATCATTGGTATGGATGGTCGATAAGACCAAGTGACCGGTAATGGCAGATCTGATGGCGATTTCTGCGGTTTCTGTATCACGAATCTCACCGATCATGATGATATCAGGATCTTGACGTAAAATTGAACGTAGACCAGCCGCAAAAGTCAAACCAGCTTTTTGGTTGACTTGAACTTGAGTGATGCCTTCAAATTTTCGTTCTATGGGATCTTCAACGGTCTTTATGGCTTTGGTAGGAACTGCTAATTTCGCTAAGATCGAATATAAGGTCGTGGTCTTACCTGAACCGGTAGGTCCTGTGACCAAAATGATCCCATGAGGAACACGAATGGCTTTCTCAATGGTCATGATCGTTGCGGGAGAAATTCCTAAACCAGACAATGAATACTCGATGTTTTGATCAGCCCCTAAAAGACGCATGACGATATTTTCGCCATAAGGGGTTGGTAAGGTAGATACTCGGATGTCTATTTTTTTAAAGTCATGGTTGAATTGGAAACTGCCATCTTGAGGCAAGCGTTTTTCTGCGATGTTAAGGCCAGATAAGATCTTGATGCGGGTAGAAATCAAAGAGTGTTTTTCTTTATCGAAATCGATATGCTTTATTAGATCACCATCAACTCTGAATCGTACTCTGGTAAAGTTGGCTTCTGGTTCAATATGGATATCACTGGCATTGACTTTATACGCATCGATGATCAGATTGTTTACGATCCTAACTACAGATGATGTTTCTACGGTTGCTTCGTTTTCAGCTTCATCACCTTCATTGGCGATGTCTTCACCTTGCTCATTCTTTTCACTGCGTTTTGTATAAAGACGATCGATGGCTACTTCAATATCGGTCTTGGTAGACAATACTGTGTTGATAGAGAGTCCAATCAGCATACTGATGTCTTCTATTGCGGTAACGTTAAATGGATTGCTGGTAGCCAATGTAAGGGTTCCTTCATGAACTCTTAAAGGGCACATTTTATATTTTTGAGCCAATTGTTGTGGAAAAGAACGTATCACATCTGTGTTGATGTTGTTGATGAGGTTGTCAACAAAATCCATTTTTAGACTTTTAGCAAGGATTCTTAAAACATCTTTTTCTTTGGCAAACTGATGATCTAGGATGATATAAAAAGTAGCCTGACCTGTTTCTTTCTGAATCAGATTGACTTCTTCTAATTGAGCTTGAGTAATGATCTTTTCATTGACGAGCATTTCTTCTAGGGATGCATGCTTCATAAACGGACCTCTGTGTTTGTTTTCTAAGCTTCATTTTACATCAAAAAACGCCTTTATGAAATAATGGGACATTTTAGATGATCAAGATTTTCTTATTGGACGAAATCTATTTTTTCTATAGAATAAATATCAAATACCATTTCTGCAACCTTATCATTGAAATCATACTCAGAAGATGAAAGCAGGATCGTTACTTCCATATCATCAATGGTCTTTAATAAAGCTTTATAGTCTTCAAAAGATACATCGACCAAATACGTGATCTGTGTTTTTAGCAGTTGAGACTGAGTGATCGGAAGCTTAGGATCTTGTGTGGTCATATTGTTGTAGAGATCAATCAATTCTTTGATTTTGTAGCTAAGTTGTTCTTCAAGTTTCAATGTAGTTTCAGGTACGACGACTTGTGCATCAGAAACTTGAAAGTAACTTATTTTAGCTCGATGTGCTTTGATGATGGGAACTAAGATTGCTTCTGTTTGAGCCGGTGTAAGCACATCAAAGAATTGTTCGAATTTGAGTTTGGCTTTTGCTTTCGCATCCATCTCTAGATTTTTAACCGTATTTCGTGTCGGTATCGTTTGTTCAGCGACCATATATCGAGTTTCAAGTTCTTGAAGCTGAACTTGTTTAGTACTCAATGTTGTACTCATGGGTAACCATAAGTAAGTCCAAAAGACATAGATGCCCAAAAATAGACCAAGCCACTTCAGATACATGATGTCTTTTTTAGTTATTTTCATGGCTAGTTTCCTCGCTTAATGTCAAATGAATCTCTGATGTATATTTTTTGGAATTGGTCTCCATTTGATAACTGGTATAGGTTACCTTACTAAAGGTTTCTACTTCACTAAGTTCTAGTACATATTCATAAATCATACTTGGGTCTTCTGCTATGATTGAAATCGTAATGACATTATCAATAAAGGCAATTTTACTAAAATCAACACCTGTAGGTTTGATCAAGATCAGATCTTGAATTTTAAGATCGGTATAGCGGGGGATACTGTCAAGGACAAGTTGAATACTATCGAGCTCCTTTGTGATCTCATTAAGTGAAGCAATCGTGGCCTTCATTTCAGAGATTTCGCTTAAAGCTTGTATGATGTCAGGACGATTAAAATAATCATTGATTTTTTTAATGTTGGCATTGACGGCATTGGTTTGAAGAGTCGTGATGACGATTCCAAATAAAGCAAGATAACCTAATCCAAAGGCTAAAGAATTATAGATCGCATCAAAGTTGATGGCATTTGCGCTTTTAGAGTAAAAGACATTATACGGTGATATCAAATTGATGTCTTTTTTACGTTTGAAGCGTTGTGAAAAGAGTAATCCTAAAGCATAGATAAAAACATGATTGAATGGTTTGCGTTTGGTCTCATGTAGGATTTTGGGTCTAGAAATGACCTGTGTATCAACATTAAGGGTTTCATTCATATAAATTTTAAGATGTTCGATTTTAGGATAAGATCCAAACAGGTAGATTTGATCAATACCAGAATTTTGACCCAGAGATAAAGAAAATTGAAGCATTTTTTCTATGATTTCGGTTGTACTTTCTAAACTAAGTTGTTCCTCTGATTCTTGATAAGCTGTGATTTTGGTTGTTCTGTAATAGCTGTATTTACCTTTTTCAAATAAATACTGACGAATCGAATTTGAACTGATGTCTGTTATCAAAGTGTTTTTTTCTTTACTGGCAATTTTTGTGATGTCGACATATTTCATAAGACTGTTTAGTGAAACATCGACTTTAGAAATCTGTAGACCGATCTTTTCAAAGTATTCTAGGATCTCGTTTAGATTTGAGGCCAGTATGGTTGCGACAAGGATCTTCTGCATTTTTTTGCCATTACTTAAAGTATCTCCTAAAATTGTATAATCCATTAGAAAATCATTGCTAAGATTTAAAGTATGCGTTAGTTCATGACGAATCAAGGCAGTAAGATAGCGAGGACTGGCTTTTGGAACAACCATATCGCGATAGATCACACTGCTGTTGTTTAAGCATAGAAAGAATTTACTTTCCTTATAAGATTTTAAAGTTTGGGTTAAGTTGGCTGAATTTTCAGGATTGGAGATATAGGCTTTCCAACTGTCTTCAAATTCTATGGTTTTAGAATCTGTGATTCTAAATGTATTCAGCTTTGAAGAGGACTGAATGATGATTAGGGAATTGTCTCTAATTTCGATAATGAGCATGATTTTTACCTCTTAGTTTCCGATCTGATCATACATAGCAAACATAGGCTGAATTACAGATACAACGATAACCCCAATGATGATCCCCATAAGTACCAGCATGATCGGTTCAACCAAAGCGACCATTTTAGACAAGGCTGTATCTGCTTCCTCATCAAAGTAATCGGCTGTACGAACCAAGATATCACCAAGAGCACCAGTTTCTTCACCCACATTGACCATTGAACTGAGCATAGGATCAAAGACTCCCATGTCTTCTAAAGCCTTGGAGATGATTTCACCATGGGATACCCGCATGACCACTTCATCAAATAGACTTTCGATGTAGGAATTACCTAGAATTTGAGCAGTGGATTGAATCATTGGGATGGTTTGTATTCCACTTAAATATAGGGATGCGAAAGAACGTGCACATCTGGCTGAATAGATGGTTTGATTTAATGGTCCAATAACGGGCATCTTTAAGATAAAGTAATCAAACTTCAATCTAAATGAAGGAACCCGTAATAAAGCAATAAAGCCCGTGATTAGAATGAATACTGCAGGAATATAGATAAACCAATACGTCGTAAGAAAGTGGCTGATTCCCATCACAAAGGCAGTCAGAGGGGGCAAGGTTCCAGGATCAAACATTTGGGTCAAGGTAGGCAAGACAAAGGTCATCAACAAAATAACGACAGAAACAGCGATGACCCCCAATATGATTGGATATGTGGAAGCCCCTTTGATTTTATTCTTTAGTTTTTGTTCCTTCTCAAAATGCATGGACATCAACAATAAAGATTTCTCAAGCGTACCACCCATTTCACCTGCAACAACCATATTAATCAAGATATCAGGAAATGCTCCGCTTTGTTTACGCATTGCGACAGATAAAGAATTGCCTTTTTGGATTTCTTGAGTCAAATTTTGATAGAGTTTTTTGACTTTAGGATCTTTTGTGCTGTTTTGAATGATCGTGATGCCTTTTAAAATGGCAACCCCAGCATCGATCATCGCACTTAATTGACGCGTAAATATGATTAATTCTCGAGTCTTCATTTTATTCTTGCCTGATTTAGCAACTTGTTTATAATCGACTAAAAACAAAGAACGCTCTTTTAGACTTTCATAGATCTCTTCGACATTTTCAGAAGCAATGACTTCTGTCTTACGTGCTCCTGTTTCGGTTACGGCCGTCACTTTATAGAATTTCATGGGTTGTTCTCCTGAACGGGTCCTTCAATGATATCAATACTGCCTGGCACATAGTCGCTGGTTGAGGTAGTAGGGAAGTCGATACTGAAAGGGAAAGTTTCTTTATCTACTTCAACATAAGTAACCATGGTTTGCGGATTAGAAATCGTAAAGTAATTGGCAACAAGTGAACCTGTAAGTACCGCATTAGAATCTATCGTCATGGTTGCAAAAGGAGCATAGAACAGTGCTTTTTTAATGACAGAGTTGGCTGAAAAATTAACCGTATTTCCTGAAGTGACAATATGTCCTTTGAAGTTATCGCTTTTGACTTCAACATCTACGTATTCTGCTAAGAGTGAGCCATAGAATAAATGTAGGTTTGAGAAAACAAGTTTTGGATAATTCGCTAAATCACCTTTGGTTACATAAGGAGTTTTTAGATAAAACAAGAATTTCGTATAATCTGGATCTGCGGTGACACAACTACCAATGGTATCACCACAAACATTGAATTTTGAGCCCATGTTTAGGGTCCCTTTTCCATATTCAAAGACCAACAAGAGCCTTCCTGTACCGATGACACGAATATTTCCGGAAACATTGATGTCTTTGACACGCAACATTTTCCGAGTTCCTGACGTTCCTTTTGTACCTAAATTTATTACTAAGGTTTGTCCTTGAGCAACGGTCATTGAATCAAGATATGAATAACCAAAGACATTGATGGTTGCCTTATTGTTTACGAAAGTATAAGGAGCAATCAAAGTCGGAGATGAAGTTGGAATAACTGGATAATTTATAACTGGAAAGATGAAAGGACTTGCCACTTCGGTGATTCGCTTTCCAATCCTTGTTTGATTTAGTACATAGGAAGACTTTGAGGTCGGGACAAACACCATTGGGATTTGATCTTGAGTCGACTTAATATCGATGGTGGTATTATCAAGTAAGTTACTGGCAATTGGTCCAATGATCGTTGATTTCTGATCTCCTATGATCATCCCGCGTTGGGTCAAAACCGCTTTACCGATGATCAATCCAGGTCCGCCTTGTGTATATGAGAAACCAATTTCTTTGGATAAGGTTCTGCTGACATTATTTACGGTTCCGGTCACCACCAATTTATAAAATACGTAATTTGGATATTCATAGGTTCCTTCAGAGGCAATGAAAGATAGGGTTGCTGAATCATTGTCTGAAGTCTGTTCGAATGTTAATTGTGAAGGCAAAGTACTAAACCGATTTTCAAGTAATGTGAATAAATCATTGGGATTTGGATTTGTGTCTGCCAAAGTGGTGAAAATCGTATCGATTTCAGCCAGTCGTTTATTGAGTGTAGATTCAGCAACATAATATGCTTTTGAATAGTTATTGGTCGTAATGGTATTGTCAGCATTGTTTATCGACAGAGAAACTATTGCAGATAATAAAATAAACAAACTTAAAAAGGTCAACATGACAGTCAACAGGGCAATGCCTCGTTTTTCTTTTAAAACTTTTATCATCAATAATTACCTTCCCTTAAGTAATAGGTCAAATTGATCTGATTGTTGATGCCTCGTTGATCATTGGTACTGGTCACGACTAAGTTCAACTTATTTAATGTAATGGTAAAACTAAAACTCGAAATATGATCTGCAACCACATTAGAATTGCGTGTTACAACATGAGTCGTTGTATTGAGGCAATATGTAGTGTTTCCATTTGAGATCGTAAATACCAAACAACCAGAGCTTGTGCTTGCAGCACTTGCTTTACGGGCATCTGATTCAAGAGCACCTGAGAGTTCGGTGATGCCAAACTGATTATAAAGTTGTGATTTCTCGTTTGAGAAATACTGAACGCCTGCCACAAAGATGCTGACCAAAACGGATCCTAATATAGAAAAAACAGCCATGGCGACGATCAACTCTAACAGGGTGAAACCTGCTCTAGATTTATTGGATAAAGCCAGTCGCATAGAGGGTCTCATAGAGTTTGATGGTTGTGGATGTTCTAACATCATTCACAGTTACTTTAATATCGACAAAATCTTCAGTAAGGATCTCATCGTCTTTGGTGAAAATCAATTCTATAACAAAAGGAGCACTGGTCTTGGTACATGTAACTACGGATGTAGGTTCATTATATAAGATTTCTAAAGTTGTTGTATCAACAGTCCAAGTGAATCCATTGCATGCAAAAGATTCTGTCGTACTGAGTTGATATAAAGTATCCAAGTATCCATAATTTTGAGATTGGGAATAAATCCATTCAATTCGTGTCTGAGCCATTTGTCTAGCTTCAGTAAAAGCTTTGGAATAAAGGTCCATTCTACGAGTGGACATGAACACAGGAAAAACTGCACTTACCATGAGGGTAAATATAAATAAGGCAATTAACACTTCAAGAAAAGTTGTGCCCGCTTTATGATTTATGGATGATTTCATAAACTTATTATACCACTCACATTTAAAAGCAAACCATATTATATGTATCGAAATTAGTTATTAATTAGTCTATATATACAATAATATATGATATATAAGTTATTTTTAGGGTTGCGTATCTTTTTATTAGGGAACTAAGTTAAGTTGAATAAAGTTTGAAATTGCTTCAATGGTGATAAATCTTTGTTCAGTAGCTGAGATGGTTGCTGTTCCATCACCTTTTTGTAGTCCATAATTACCAAATTGAGCATGATTGCCACCTTGTATCCAAGTGGTCTGAAAACCATCTAGATTTGAAAAATCTAATACTTTATCATTTATTCCCGCAAGAATCAAAATTGGTTTAGAAGTATCTTTTAAAGGATATGCCGCCAATAAAATCAATCCTGCATAGTCTTTTGAATTCGCATCGTAATGGGAAAAAGCCATCGCTCCTCCCAATGAATGACCAGCTAAGAACCAGCTTTTGATTTGTGGATTAAGCTTACGTACGCGATTTGCAGCATTGATATCAAATACTGCCAAATTAAATGGCATATCAACGATGAAGGTTGAAAAGCCTTGTGCACTTAGTTCTGATCCTAATACAGAATAAGCTTTTGATTCTACTTTTCCACCTGGATAAAATATGATCCCAATATCAGAATCTTCTGTCAGATAGGCGTGGATGGTTTTGCTTTGTTCAACAGATTGTGTAAAGGCTTCTTCAGCCTGAACATCTGCTTTTGAATAATCCAAGGTATATACATAAAATCCTGCAAAAGCAATAACTAAGATCGCTAGTAAACCAAGACCGATACGCTTAATCCATTTCTTCATTTGTTGACCTCAAGGTTAGATTTCTAAAATGATTTTAACAGTTCTACACTACAAATGTGCCAAATTGACCAAGTTTTAGATATGAATATACGTGAACTTACGCTTTCAAGTCAAAGATTCTTGTGTTATACTTTTACGCGGGAATGAATGTCTCCCAAAGCACACGCTTGAACCGCCCAAAGGCTGATGACTTCTGTGAGTTTTACAGGTGATCAGTTTTTATTTTGAAATCACACCTTTAGGAGGAATGTATGTTACTGAGTTTGGCTCTTATACTTATGATGGGGATGATCTTTGGTGGTATTTTAAAAAAGCTTAAATTACCGAGCCTTTTAGGAATGCTTTTGGCAGGCATGATTTTAGGTCCTTATGGTTTTAATTTGATAGCACCTGAAATATTGGCTATTTCAAAAGATCTAAGACAAATAGCATTGATTATTATTTTGACCCAGGCAGGATTATCACTTGATCTTAGCGATCTTAAGAAAGTTGGACGACCTGCGCTTTTAATGAGTTTCATTCCTGCTACATTTGAACTTGTGGCAGTTATGATATTAGGCCCACTCTTTTTGGGTATCACCACACTAGAAGCTGCTTTATTAGGTGCAGTTTTGGCAGCTGTTTCTCCAGCAGTCGTTGTTCCAAGAATGTTGAAGTTAATGGATAAAGGGTATGGTGTTGATAAACAAATTCCTCAAATGATCATGGCTGGTGCTTCAATCGATGATGTCTATGTGATCATCATCTTTACAGCACTGTTGGAAATGATACAAGGCACTGGCTTTCAAGTTATGAATCTGTTACTGATTCCATTTACGATAGGTTTGGGGATAGGATTAGGTGTCGTAAGTGGCTTGATTTTGATTTGGATATTTAAACGGATTCATGTTAGAGATACCATTAAAGTTCTAATCTTATTAAGCACAGCCTTCTTTTTTATGGCACTAGAAACCGCACTTAAAGGTAAGATAGGGATATCTGGTTATTTGGCTGTCATGAGTGTTGGGGTAACCATTTTGGAGCGCTATGCAATATTAGCGAAACGACTGGCTGTTAAGTTTTCGAAAAGTTGGGTAGCCTCAGAACTCTTCTTATTTGTATTGGTTGGGGCTGCTGTAGATATTCATGTGATCCAAGTAACTGGATTATTGGCTATAGGTTTGATCGTCAGTGCTTTGATCTTTAGGATGATTGGCGTTTCTTTCTGTTTGTTGAAAACTAACCTAAATAGCAAAGAAAAACTTTTTGTTTCAATCGCTTATTTACCTAAAGCAACTGTGCAAGCTGCCATAGGGTCGGTTCCTTTGTCGCTAGGTTTAGCTTCAGGTAACATTATTTTATCGGTAGCCATATTAGCCATTTTGATCAGTGCACCTTTGGGGGCCATGGGCATTGATATAACGTATCAACGATTACTTTCACACAAATCCAAAGTTAACACTTAAATGATACTTCGATAAGAATACACATTAAGGAGCAAATTAAATGAAAATTACAAGACACCGAATATTCACACTGATATGGATCACGAGTTTGACATTCTTGGGTGGGGCAACCAGTGTCTCTGCCATCATGTTATATGATACGACCATAACAAATCATACTGGAAACATCAGTCATGCTGCAGTAGCGATCGCATCAGGACAGTTACGCTCTTTTTCAGTTTTATTTCTTTTTGTAGGATTATTTGCTTTAGGTTCAGTCATTGCTGGTTTTCTATTTTATAAGCGGACCCATCACCTAAAAGTTTTATATACACTACTTCCCATTGTTTTAGGACTAAGTTTGACCCTTGCTTACTTAATGGACGCCTCACATGAAATGATTTTGTTTGTGATTGCTTTTGGGATGGGACTACAAAACGGAACTTATTTTAAAGTAAAAGGCATTTTGATCAGAACGACGCATATGACAGGTTACTTAACGGATGCTGCTTTTAGTTTAGGAGCTGTTTTAAAAGGCAACAAAGATGAGTTGTGGAAAGTACAGTGGTATATCGTATCAATTTTTGTTTATTTCTGTGGGGGAGTCATGGCGACTGTAGTGGTGTTATCGGCTAGTTATTTTGTATGGGAAGCGATTGGCTTTGCCTATATCGCATTAGGGTTATTTGTTTATCTGTTTAATCCTCAACTTGAACACAATTGGTTCAGTAGGTAATGATGAAAAAATCCAAGTAAATCTTGGATTTTTATATTTAATAAAATAAGTAAATTAAATATTTGTTTAATTGATATTGTGTTTAAGTAAGTTAAAAATACCAATTAATTTAAATCAAACCACATTTTATGATTGAACCAAAAAAACAATATGAAGACTATTAAGCGGGCAACTCTGATAAGATGGTTTCAATTTTGTTTCTGTATTCTTCTGGAATCGGAATAATGAGCGTTGAATCTGCTGGGCCAGCTGTTGTAGCAGCAGTGACCATTAACGTCAATAATGATTTATCAGGATCATATTCCGCTTGAGATAACCATACTCCGGGCATTTCAAACGTATAATATTCACCCATAAAATAGACGCCTTTTTGATTTAGGATAACATTATAATCCCTTTTCTTAAATCGATTGACGCGATATGCTGTTGCAATAAGATAAACAAAAGTGAAAAAGACTGCAATAGCTAAACAAATCAAAGCCCAAAGTCCCCAATCTTCAGCAAACAAAGGACCTGTGACAGCAAATAAAATACAGAAAAAGACAATGGTCAACCAAATCTGCTTGTTGTAGCTTTTTAGTGCTCTGTTGTTTTCTTCGATGGCCTGCTGAGCCTGTTGATCTGACAAAACAAAGGCTAAAAGGGGTGCCGCATCCATTAAATTATTAAGTTTGCGTTGAAGTCCGCTATATACGAAAAATGTAACCAACGCCATGATGCTTAAAAAGATACCAATGAAAGCAATTCCAAAGTAATTCATACTATAGGTCTCACTTTCCATATAAAATCCCCCAAAAATCATGCCTAAAGATATAACCAACAAGGCTAATGCAAAGAGCTTGGGTTTAAGATAATGATTTTTCATAGGTCTCTCCGTTTTTACCATTATATGACAGCCAAAAGGGATTGAAAAGGGGAAAAAGAAGGGAAAACATCTTTATCTCATGATACACTGAAAATAGATATGCATGATGCATTAAAGGATCACTATGAAACTAGCAACCTACATCCAATTTGATGGAAATTGTGAACAAGCATACAGACGATATGCTGAAATTTTCTCTGCGAAAAAGTTATTATTGTGGAGAATCGATGATAAGAACTGTCCCAATGAAAAGCTTTTGGGGAAGGTGATGCATGCGGAGCTTCAGATCGGTGCGTTTTATTTATACATGTGTGATTTGGATAAACCCCTAGATCCATTCTCGCAAAATTTACATTTGACTTTTGAAGCTGACAGTTTATCCCAAGCCCAAGAAATCTTTGATGGATTGAAAATCAATGGGATCGTAAAAAGACCGTTTGGAGAGACATCTTGGGGATCACTTATGGGTCATGTGTTTGATGAATTTGGGATAGAATGGGATATCATTTATGAGGCATCTTAGTTTTTAATTGCGACAACGCAAAAGAGGCAAACGATGAAAAAACTGTGGATCATGTGTGGAATATTTATATTCTTATTTGGTTCTACGATCCTTGTTTATGCAGATGCTGGTCCTAAACCTGAGCTGAAAATTACAGTTAATCATGCTCCGGATGAGCCATACTATTTAGATCTCTTAGTAAGATCCTCTTATCTAGGTCAAAATGAACATGAGATCGATCAATTGAATCCAGGCATGATCGAAAACTTGAGATCTCTTGAAGGTCAAGGCTGGTATCCAGCTTTGGTTAGAGGTACTCTAGTGCCTTTGTTTGGTGATTTGATTGGTGATCAAAATGGTGAAAAAATGATCCACAAATTTGGTTATCGGATCCCTGATCAATTTAGAATCATCATGGTTACCCAAAGTGGTAAGATCACGGTCAGCGAAACGCTAACGATGGATTCATTCTATATGTCGATTCAATTTGATGCTGAAAGCGGGAAGATAACCAAACCAAATTTAATGGTCGCTTATGGGCTGCAATTTATCAGTACACTGATTCCTACATTGATTCTAGAAGGCTTGATCTTACTCATGTTTGGACTATTTACGAAACACAACTTTAGAGTTTTCTTGATTATGAATCTTGTTACTCAAATTGGATTGACAATCGTTTTAGGGACAACCTTGATCAGAGCTGGGTTGGTAAGTGCCGTCTTTGTCTTGATTTTTTGTGAAGGCTTCATTTGGTTGTTTGAAGGTTTGGTGTGCTGGTTGTTATTTGATAAGAAAAAGAAAACGGGTCGTAGGATACTCTATGCTTTGGTTGCCAACATGGCCAGTTTTGTATTGGGTATCATCTTGCTTTTCTTTCAATATTCGTGGATATAGGGTTATGGTCGCTTAAGTTGACTTGTCATGCTTATTTATTTAAAGTAGAGTCATTGCTGATCATGAAAAGAGAAATATGAGAAAATTGGGATTAGAGATCATTCAAGAGTTAAGATCTGTTTTATCAGGTAAAACACTGGATGCGGTATTACCGCCATTGTTGTTTATTATCATTAATGGACAATTTGGTTTGTTGAGTGCGGTATTTGGGGCAGGGTTAACTGCTTTTGGTTTTGGAGTTTTGTGCATAACACGCAAACAAAGTTGGGGGTATGCTTTTGGTGGTTTAGTGAGCGTTATTTTAGCAGGCAGTATGGCTTTGATTGCCGATAATGCGACGAATTATTTTTTGCCAGGCATCATCAGTAATGCTTTTATATTGTTATTGGCGATTGTTTCATTGGTTGTTGATAAACCAATGGCTGCATATGCAAGTCATATCAGTCGAGGTTGGAAATTAGATTGGTTTTGGTTGAAGTCGATTAAACCTGCTTATCGAGAAGTGACCTGGATTTGGACCATCTTCTTCTTGATGAGAACTACGATCCAATTAACTTTGTATTCTCAAAATGATGTCAGTCAATTGGGTTGGGCCAATACATTAATGGGACTGCCTACTACAATCATTATTTTAGTGCTCAGTTACATCTATGGGATATGGCGCTTGAAAACACTTAATGGGCCTGGCATCGATGAATACATAGCCAATAAAGAAGCGCCTTATCGAGGTCAAAACAGGGGATTTTAAAAGGAGCAGAGCTCCTTTTTTTAAGATATAGATTCGTATAGGATCCTTGTTTCAGAATCGCTTAAAAGCCTGTATTCGCCTTTAGCTAAGTTATCCAGATGAATATGCATGATTCGAACACGTTTTAGGTAAACGACACGATAGCCTAAAGTCGCAACCATTCTTCTGATTTGACGATTCAGACCTTGGCTCAGGGTAATATAGAAAGATTGTTCGTTGATGACTTTAACTTTACATGGTAAAGTCACTGTGTTTTGATTTTTAACAGGATTGAAGATTTCAACCCCGTCTTCCATGATTTCTTTGAAGTCGCCCATCAAAGGCGCATTGACTTTGACGTAGTATTCTTTCTCATGATCATTTTCAGCTCTGAGGATCTTATTAACGATGTCTCCATCTGATGTGAGTAGAATCAGTCCTTCAGAATCTTTATCCAATCGACCAATAGGAAAGATACGGATGGGATATTTGATCGCATCGATGATATTGCCTTGTATGGCTTTATCAGTCGTACAAGTGATGCCTTTGGGCTTATGATAGGCCAATAGTACATGGGGGGCTTTTTTCCCAAGAGGAGCTCCATCAAGAAGAACCAGATCTTCTTCTGAGATCTGCATACCTAAAACAGCGAGTTGACCGTTGACGGTCACTCGTTTTTCAATGATGTAGGTATCTGCTTGGCGTCTAGAACATAAACCAGTTCTAGCGATAAGGACGTTGAGTCTTTCCATAGTTCCTTAAAATCATACCACAACCTTATAAAAAAGGATGGATTCACTTGAAATCCATCCTTTGAGTTTACGCGAATTCTTCTTCTCCGGCTTCGAATTGACTGTTGTATAGATTGGCATAGAAACCGCCTTTGGCCAAAAGTTCGTCATGGGTACCCGATTCTACGATGTCACCTAAGTTCATGACCAAGATGAGATCTGCATTACGGATGGTGGACAAACGATGGGCAATGATGAAACTGGTCCTGCCTTCCATCAAGATATCCATGGCTTTTTGAATCAGGATTTCTGTTCTGGTATCGACTGAAGAGGTTGCTTCATCTAGGATCAAAACTTTTGGATTGGCTAAGATGGCTCTAGCGATGGTCATCAACTGCTTTTGACCTGTTGAGATGTTTGAAGAATCTTCATTAAGGATCATATCGTAACCATTAGGCAAAGTTTGAACGAAGTGATCAACCTGAGCCATTTTAGCAGCTTGATGAACTTCTTCATCTGTAGCCTCCAGACGTCCATAGCGGATGTTTTCGCGGATGGTGTCATTATAGAGCCAGGTGTCTTGTAGGACCATCCCAAATAAGGTTCTGAGGTCATTGCGTTTAAACTGGCGAATATCTAAACCATCAACCAAGATTGCACCTTCAGTGACATCATAGAAACGCATCAGCAATTTGACCATGGTTGTTTTACCAGCACCGGTAGGACCGACGATGGCTATTTTTTGACCAGCGGATACATGTGCCTTGAAGTCATTGATGACGATCTTTTCTGGGCTATATCCAAATTTAACGTGTGCAAATCCAACATCACCTTGAATATCATCGATCGGCAGAGCATTTTCTGTGTCTGGAGCTTCTTCAGGTTCTTCAAGCAACAAGAATATTTTTTCACTGGCTGCGATGGTAGATTGCAACGCATTGGATTGAGCTGCGATCTGTGCAATAGGCTGTGTAAATGAACGCATATACTGAATGAAAGACTGAATGGCACCAATGGTCAAAGTGCCTTGAGCAGCGAAATAGCCGCCCAATATGGCCACGACCACATAACCTAAGTTACCAATGAAACCCATGATGGGCTGCATCATACCTGAGAAGAATTGGGATTTCCAAGCCGAATCATAAAGCTCATCGTTATATTGGGTAAAATTCTCAACGGCTTGTGCTTCTCCGTTAAAGGCCTTGACGATGACGTGATTGGAATACATTTCTTCGACTTGGCCGTTGACCATGCCTAGATATTTTTGTTGATCCTTGAAGAATCGCTGTGACGATTTCATGATCAAACCAATCAGTAAAACAGAGACTGGTAAAACCAATAATCCGACGATGGACATCTGCCAGTTGATGGAAAACATCATATATAAGATCCCGATGATGGAGGTCCCAGAAGTAATCAGTTGCGTGATGCCTTGAGACAATGAATTGTTGACCGCATCCACATCATTGGTGATATGAGATAAAACTTGACCATAATTATGCTTATCAAAATAGGCTAAAGGCAAACGTTCGATCTTACTGTTAAGATCTTTACGTAACTTGTAAGTGATATTATTGGCAACTTTGCTCATAAGGAAGCCTTGGATGTACATAAACAAGGCACTGATCACATACAAGCCAACCAATAGAAGGATAATCTTACCAATCCCATCAAAGTCAATGGATCCAGTATTGGTGATTTGTTTCATCATGCCTTCAACCAAAATCGTTGTAGCTTCACCTAAGATCTTAGGTCCAACCACTGTAAATACGGTTGAAGCGATCGCAAACAATAATACGAAAAATAACGCAACTGAATAAGGACTCAATAATTTAAGGAGTTTTTTAAGTGTTCCTTTGATGTCTTTGGCTTTTTCGGTAGAACGCATTCCCATAGGACCACCCATGGGTCCTCCCATTGGGCCTTGTCGCTTAGGGGCTTGATTCTGTGTATTTTGACTCATAACGCCAATTCCTCCTGAGATAACTGCGAAGATGCGATTTCATAATAGGTAGGACAACTGATCAAGAGTTCACGATGGGTTCCTTGACCAACAACTTTTCCGTCTTCTAAGACAATGATTTGATCCGCATTCATGATGGTGGATACCCGTTGGGCGACGATCAATAAGGTCGACTGACGCAGTTCTTTATGAAGGGCTTCTCGTAAACGCTGATCGGTTTTAAAATCTAGGGCTGAGAAACTGTCATCAAAGATAATGATGGGTGCATTTTTGACCAAAGCTCTGGCAATCGAGAGACGTTGTTTCTGACCCCCAGATACATTGGCTCCAGCTTGAGCGATATTGGATTCAAAGCCTTCTTCTTTTTGAGAGATAAAATCAACAGCTTGAGCGATTGAAGCGGCTTTGAGGACTTCTTCTTGGGTGGCTTCACGTTTACCATACTTTAAGTTAAAATTGACTGAACCTGAAAGCAGCATGCCTTTTTGAGGGATATAACTGATGGTTTCATGTAGGTCATGTTGAGTTACATCACGAACATCGACGCCATTGACTAAAATAGCACCTTCAGTGACATCATAGAAGCGTGGGATCAAGTTGATCAGTGTACTCTTACCAGAACCTGTAGAACCAATAAATGCGGTTGTTTGACCTGGCAGAGCTTTAAAACTGACATCATGAAGGACATCTTCTACAGCGTTGGCATATCTGAATGAAACATTTTTAAATTCAACGACCCCTGTTTGAAGAGGATTGAAAGTTTTTGGATCTTTTGGATCTACGATTTTGTTTTCAACAGCCAAGACATCTGCGATACGTACTGCAGAAACTTGAGCACGCGGGAAGATGATAAAGACCATAGAGATCATAAGGAAGCCCATGATGACTTGCATTGCATATTGCATGAAGGCCAGCATATCTCCGATTTGTAAATTAGATTCAGCGATCTGATGAGCACCGACCCAAACAATTAAGACGACTGTAAGATTCATGATCAACATCATGAAAGGCATCAAGAGATTCATGACCCGATTGACAAAGAGTAAAGTATCTGCCAAATTACGATTGGCTTTATCGAATCGTTTCGCTTCGAATTCTTGATTTCCAAAAGCACGTACGACCATAAGTCCGCTTAAGCCTTCGCGGGCCACCAAGTTTAAGCGATCGATCAGTTTCTGAGTCAACTTAAATTTTGGAACGGCTACTGTAAAGATCCCTGCGATCATCATGATCAATAAGCTGACAGCCAAGGCAATGATCCAAACCATGGAGACATTGGTCTGTAGAATCATATAAATCCCCCCAATGGCTAAGATCGGGGCATAAAACAAGATCCGTATACCCATGGTGATCAACATCTGAACTTGGGTCACATCGTTGGTTGTTCGGGTAATTAGTGATGATGAGGCAAAAGTATCGAACTCTTCGTTAGAGAAAGACTCTACCTTTTTGAAGATGTCTTTTCTTAAGTTGCGAGATAAAGCAGCACCAATACGTGAAGACAAGAAGACCACCAAGATGGTAGCGACAGCACCGATCAAAGTAATCAAGAGCATTAATAGTCCAGTATTGAAGATATACTTCATCTGCATGGATTCAAGATCGACACCTAATTCTGTATAAAAAGCTTGGGCAATCACGACGCCGGTTTGTTTCTTTAAGGTATCACTGATATCTGATGATGTGTTTTGAGCAGCTTCTAAAACAGGAGCTGGTAACATTTTTAAACCTGGAATGGCTTGGTAGAGTTTGGTGATATCCAAACTGCCCATCGACATCGGTCCTCCTGAACTACCTTGACCTGAGTTTAGTGAGATCAAAGTCCAAACAGCTTGACCAAAAGTCACATCCAATGCTTCACGCTGAAGTTTTGTCAGGTCACTATTGAGCACATAAAATGATTTGCCTGACATGTTTGGATATTTCTTGAGTTGGTCTTGGTTAGGTTCCGTAATCAAGCTATAAGATGAACTTAATGATTCTTTTTGATCAAGAGTCGCTAAAGTAGAAATAAGATCATAACCGCTTATGCTTAGCGCCTCAGGTGATGCATTAGCAACACCTTTTTGTTGGATCCCGATGGATACGATATCCGACATATAGTTGGGTAAATTTAAGTCAGCAGAGGCTTGAACAAACAATAAAGCAATAGCCAATACAATGGCAGCGATAAAAGGTTTTAAATACTTTTTCAAACGGATCATAATGTTTCCTTTTTCTTTTCTAGACTAGGTTCCATAGTCTTTAGTGTATATTCCATCATCTTATCAATTAATCTTATTAAATTACACGTATCCTCTTCACCTAAGAAATCAAACAAACCATCTAAATAAGTGGTTGTCTGCATAAATGCAAATTTTAAGGCAGCATCACCATCTCTGGTTAGTTTGACCAAGGTGACTCTTCGATCAGCATGATCATATTGTCTTTCAACGAATCCTTGACTTTCAAGTGTATCGATCATTTGAGTCGTTGCAGCATTACTGATTTCAAGTTTTGAGCTGATTTGAGAAATCATGACGGCTTCACCATGACTGATCGAGTGAATGGCAACCAAGAGCCAAGCATTGCATCTTTGTTTGTCTTTTTGATGCCTACGCATGATTCTTTGAAGATTCATGTATTTTTCCATGAAGTCGTGATATCGCTCTTGTTTGCTGTCGTCCATAAGTCTCCTTTAACTGTTAAGTGGGTTAATCATTAAGACACTTAATTAATATAAGCCACCATTCGTGTAAAGTAAAGCAAAATGGTTTAGAAAATGATGAGAATTATTTTTAACACTATATTTGTTGAATGGGAATCAGATTTTTCGCAAGCATTCAGTTTTTTTGATTAGTCTCTAGAAATTCTATGGGATTGAATTGATGTCATGTTATAAGTGAATCTAGTATAATAAATATGTAAATATACTTGTGGAGCACTGATGAACTGTACCATAGAAGCTTTAGGTCCCCAAAATGCATTAGATTACTTAACGTATCTGGAAAAGATGGATTTTCATCATGCCCCTGATTGGGCAGGTTGTTTCTGTCGATACTATCATAATGATTGTTCTGATGCCCAATGGAAAAAGCGAAGTGCTAAGGAAAATCAGGAAGAGGCACTTAAGGCCATTAGGCAAGGCACTATGAAAGGTTATCTTGCTTATGATCATGATAAGGTTATTGGGTGGATCAATGCAAATCACGTTGATGCTTATCCACGTTTGACTGCATTCATTCAGCCCTATATTGTAGACAAAAAAGTCGCTTGTGTCGTGTGTTTCGTCATACATCCGCAATATCGTCACCAAGGTGTTGCCAGCCAATTATTAAACCATGCTGTAAATGATTTTTTTGAATCAGGATATGATGCGGTGTTGGGATTTCCTTTTGAGATTCCTCAAGCTCCACAAAAAGCATATCGAGGTTTTACAAAGATGTATTTGGATCTTGGTTTTAAAATCATTGATCAGAAAGATCAGGTAACAATACTGAGAAAGGGCTTTGATCCATGCTCAATCGATTAGAAATGATACTTTATAAAATCCTTTTTTGGGGTTTGATTCCGTTGGTTCTTTTTCTGGCCGGATGGTGGTTAAGTCTGGGTCGAGTCGGTGAGGCTCAGGTTTCTTCTGTGGCTTTTGCTGGAATGGGTTTTGGTATCTTGATTGATGTGTTCTTTTTAAAACCAGTATTAAAATCTCTAGAAACACTAAAACCTTTGGCCTTGATGTTTATCTATGTTTTTTATTCGATCATGACTTTGGGATTCTTTATGGGTGTCCCTGTTTTTAATCTGATCTTAGGTATCTTAGCTGCTAGATTTATGATTCGTGTGGGTCTCTATCAAGATCTTGATAATTCAAAAATGGAGAATATGATTGTTGATACAGCGAAGTTTGTGACGATCATCATGGTTGGTGTATGTATTGTTTCTGCTTTGATTGCAATCAAAGATCCATTAGATACAGCCATCAATATTCAACTTATGTTGAATTTAGGTTTTGAAGTAACACCGATGATGATTTATGGACTGATCCTATTTGGTGGTTCAATTTTAATCATCCTACAGTATCGATTGGCTATATTTTTTGCCCACTATAATTTAAAACATGTTTATTTTGATCCTAAAGACCCTTTTTATCGCCCCATCAGTTAAGTTGAACCTGATTTATATCACAAATGACCTATAATAGAAGCGGGAATATCTTTCTCTTTATATTTTTGCGTCATTAATGAGGAAAACATGAAAAATAGATTAGGGTTAGGGATAGCTTTATTGATCTTCTTGACAAGCTGCAGTGGTAAATCGATCCCTGAAGATCCTAAACCAGATCCAGAGACAAAATATTCCGTGACTTTAAAACGGGATGTGTTGATCATGATGTTGGCTTATCCTGAATATGTAAAAGGACTTGAGTTGATTGATTCCAAGCCATATTTAGTTATGAAATCAGGGCTCAAGATTCGATATGATGATACCTTAGAAAAGACTCCTGAAGAAAAATTAGCGAATGCTGACATACAAGATATGCTCGATCAAATCTATCCATTGACTGATGCAGTAGAGATCTCAGAAAAAGACGTCGATCCTGGTCGTTATAGAACGTATGCTTTTTTTAATGATGTTTACGGCAATAGTAAAGAACTGACGTACGCTAATACAGTGAAAGTAACTTATGGGACGCAGACTTTAAGATTCACAAAGATCAATCAAGCTGAGCTTGCCTTCAAAACAGCTACTGATCGTATATTTGATTTGGCAAAATCAAATCCTGATTTACTGACATACTTGTCTCCATCCAGTGGAACCTATTATTATCGTGTCATTTCAGGAACTCAGCTTTTAAGTATGCATTCATATGGAATTGCTTTAGATATGCATTATCATGCTCAAGATTATTGGCAATGGGCAGATCCTATAAAAGCCAGAGATCGTATCATCAACTATCCAAAGTCCATCGTTAAAGCGTTTGAAGACAATATGTTCATATGGGGAGGGAAATGGAACCATTTCGATACAGTACATTATGAATATAGACCTGAAATTATCCTAAAAGCACGATATTTCTCTGGTCCGATCGATTTAACAAAACCATGGTCAACAGGTATCGATACGACAAATCCAACTGTTAAGGCCTTGGTTGAACAGATAAACCTGAGTTTAAAAAACTACAAACCCTAATGGAAAAGACCAACGCTTTAAGGATCTTAGATAAAGCCAAGATCTCATATGTCATTCATTCTTATGAATCTGATGGGCTTGCGCTTGATGCGATCGAAGTTGCTCAACGTCTTCATCAACCCATTGAGAAAGTTTATAAGACCCTTATTGTGATTGGGGCAAGCCATCAATATTATGTATTGGTCATCAATGGTGCCGATGAAATCGATCTTAAAATAGCTGCTGTCCATCTTCATGAAAAGCACATTGAAATGATCCCTGTTTCTGCCTTGTTAAATGTGAGCGGTTATGTAAGAGGGGGGTGTAGTCCAGTCGGGATGAAGAAAAAATTTGTCACACTTTTTGATCAAAAAATAACTAAATTGGAGACTGTGCTGGTTTCGGTAGGTAGAATAGGTCAACAGATGGAAATCAAAGTAAGCGATTTGATTCATACTGTTCAAGGACAAATTGCTGATGTGGTCAAAGCCAAAGTCACTTAGAAAAATTCATGATATACTTTATTTAAATTATGACCTTAATGGTTGAAAAGGAAACATTATGTTAGGAAACTTTAAAGAAATTACTGGACAAGTTGTTACCAATCCGTTAGCAAAAGATGCATTGATGAAAGTTTTGGTGGGACCTCAAGAAGGTTGGGATTCACACGTTATGCGCGTATTTGAACTTGCGCCAGAAGGTTATACCCCTAAACATGCCCATGATTGGCCACATATCAATGTGATCTTAGAAGGACAAGGAACTTTGTTACTTAATGGAGTCGAGAATAAGGTAGAGGCTGGTTCTTATGCATTTGTTCCTGGAGGTGAACTCCATCAATTTAAAAATGCTGGTGACAAACCCTTTAAATTTATATGCATCGTACCTAAAGAAGGTCATAAATAAACCAAAGCAACCCTAGGGTTGCTTTTTAGTGGCTTAACTTTTACTAGATACATTTTTATTGATGCTATGAGATGGTTTTGGTAATCCTTTGATCCACCATTTTAGACAGCTTAATAATGTAATGTTGATGATACTGACAATTAAAGCCAAACTCATCAATTTCAGGGTCAGCGTTAAAAATTGATCATTGTATTGATAATAACTCAAGGCAATCAATTCTCCGATCAAGCAAACAGCGATACTGATCATGAAGATGATCCAAGGTTGATTTTCTTTTTCAAACATCAACGCAAAAATATTGGTGACAAGGATCGCAAATCCCGGAATGACATACTCCAAGACATAGATCCCATTAATTAAAGAGGGTTCTTGTTCAAGAGTTATCCCATAATTGATTAACCAAAAAGATAAAAAAGTCACGATAAGGATGTATATGGCTTTTTTCATAAGATCTCCTAAGTTAAGTATAGATTAAAGATAGCGTTAATCTAGTTAGGGTAAGTGTGAATTTGATGAAACTTATAAATTGAAGATCTACACATCATTCTATAACCATATAAAAAAGATGCTTTCAAACAATATCGGGCATCTTTATTAAGTGTATTTGTCTATTTAAGTTTAAGTTTAAAATAAATGACATCATCTAAAGGATTATCATAATAAGGTTCAACTTCTTCAAATCCCATCTTACGATACATATAAACTGCACTTTCAAGAGAGGCTAAAGTATCCAATATCATTTCTTCATAGCCAATACCTTTGGCATCTTGAATAATCTTTTCAGCGAGAATTTGACCTAAACGTAAACCTCTAAACTGAGGTCTAACAAAGAGGCGTTTCATTTCACAGCGTGTTTCATCATAGCGTCTAAGTGCAATACACCCAGCAAGTTTACCTTCTAAGTAAATCACATAAAGTCGTCCATCAGGAGTTGTGTATTTTCCAGGCAAAGTTTTTAATTCTTTTTCAAAGTCTTGAAAGTTTAGATCGACCCCTAACATCTTATGGTACTCTCTAAACAAAGTTATGACTTCATCGAGTCGGTCATAGGCGGGTTTGATTTCATATCCCATAAGGTCCTCCTTTAATGAAAGCATTCTCTTTGATTTCATTATACTATTGAGAAAGGATTTTGAGACACATATGTATATGAAACCAAAGATTAAACTGCTTCAGCTGCTTCAATCAAAAGATTTTCTATTTTTTTAGCAAAAACACTTAATTTTGCGTCACCCAAGATTTCGACCAAAGATGATGGTTTCGCCATTTCGATCAAAGCACAACCATTAACTTCTCTGACTAAAATTTTGCATGGTAAGAAATATGCAGCTGCAGAATTGATTTCAAGCGCAGCTGCAGCTTCAAAAGGATTACAGACCTCTAAGATGGTCAACTGTCCTAAGTATTCGATACCCTTATCTTTGATTTTATCTGATAATGAAATGGATGCTAAAACACCAAACCTTCTTTCAAGGAGTTTGTTTTTGAGATCAGATAATGTTGATTCATACGATTTTGTTGTCGCTCTAACATATTCTTGTAGCATATTGGTCCTCTTTTCTTTTCAAACACAGTATACGTAGAAGTACTGGAAAGTTCAGTTGATGTGCTCATACTATATTTAAAAGACAAGATTAATATTTGATATAATTTAGAAAAAAGGAGTGTTATAATGTGAATGTTGACGTTCTCTTAACAAAAGGAGGATCATGAATCTAAGTACCAGTGAATACGAAATCATCGTAGAAGCCTCTCCAAATATGATTTGGAGAGCTGGAACCGATGCCTTGTGTAACTATTTTAATGCGACGTGGCTTAAATTTACAGGTCGATCAATATCCGAAGAAATGGGTAATGGTTGGGCTACAGGTGTACATCCAGATGATTTTGAGCGTTGTTTAAAAATATACCTGGATGCTTTTGCGCTTAGGGTACCTTTTGAAATGGAATATCGATTAAAACGTCATGATGGTGAATATCGTTGGATCAATGATCTTGGATCACCAGTATTTCTGGATGACAATGTGTTTGCAGGCTATATTGGAAGCTGTATTGATGTGACCGATAAAATCGAAGGCCAAAGACTGCGTGAATGGGCTGAAAAAGACGGATTGACTAAAGTTTATAATCGTCAGCATTTTGAACGATTAGGTCATACTGAATTTCAAAGAGCCAGACGTTTTGGTACGGATTTAAGTTTGGTCATGATCGACATCGATGATTTTAAAAACATCAATGATACCTATGGTCATATTGCTGGAGATTATGTTTTAAAAGAAGTAGCGGCTGTACTGTCTAATAATGTCAGAGAATTTGATATTTTAGCTCGCTTTGGTGGGGATGAGTTTGTCATTATGATGCCCAATACATCAAAAGAGAATGCATTAAATTTAGTCAATCGAATCGATAAAGCCATAAAAGATCTTAAACTCGTATTTGAAAAACAAGCCATCTTGGTTTCAGCAAGTTTTGGGATCACTCAACTTGAGCACGAAGAAAACTTTGAAAAGATTTTGGTTGCGGCAGATAAACATCTTTATGAGAAGAAACGAAGTCGAAAGATACAGACATCTAGTGAAATCTAGCCCTTCAATGGGCTTTTTATTCGTTTACTTTTCTGAGATTCAGCCATAAATAGGTGCATAGAATCTTAGGGTATGGGATAATGGTCACAGGCTGATTGGCCTTGGAGAATCTATGTTTGATGTGATCATTATTGGATCTGGACCTTCTGGTGCACATTGCGCAAAACGTCTGGGTCTACAAAATAAACTGAAAGTCGCTGTTATTGATGCTCGAGATTTTAGTGCTCTTAAACGAACCCATAAAGCTTGTGGTGGACTTTTATCGAGCCACGCCCAAAAAGCATTGAGACAAGAAGGCATAACTATTCCTGATGAACTTAAAGTTGAACCTCAACTAAATAAGGTTAATACCTATGATTTCAGTAATCACCTACATCGCTTTTATCCAAGATCCTACATTAATATGGATCGTATAAAATTCGAGAACTGGTTGATCAGTCTGATCCCCAATAATGTATCTTTACTCTATTCAACACGGGTTTTATCCATAACTGAAACACCGCAAGGTTTTCAATTGGAACTGATCCATAACAAGCAAAAGTCAAGCTTAGAATGTAAGATATTGGTTGGCGCAGATGGTGCAGATTCAATTGTATCAAGAACTTTGTTTAGTAAACGTAAGCAAGCTCAACGTTATATCTGTATGCAAGAACACTATTTAACTTCAAAAGTTCAAACATCTTATTACGGGATCTTTGATCAATCGATTACCGATTATTATTCTTGGGCACTTCAAAAAGACAAAACGATCATTATTGGATCAGCTATGCGCATAGATCAACAAGTTCATCAAAACTTTGAAACGTTTAGAAACAAACTTTTGTGTGATACTGATCTAGAACTGAATGAACTAAAATCAACTGAAGCAGCCATTGTATTACGACCTAGATCGATCAAAGAACTAAATTATCATTGTGGCCAAGCTGCATTGATTGGGGAAGCATCGGGAACCATAAGTCCAACTTCCGCTGAAGGCTTTAGCTATGCATTTAGAAGTGCCAGAACCTTATCAGATTGCCTTAACCGATATGGGGCGACAGAAAAAGCACTTAAGATTTATGACCTTAAATGTATGAAACTGCGTTTTTCTATCGCTTTGAAACTTATGAAACTACCGTTCATGTATCATTTACATTTAAGAAAATGGGTCATGCTGAGTGGCATAACTTCGATAAAACATGAAAATTAAAAAAGAAGCAATTTGAAGTTGTAAAGCCAAAGTAGACATATTAATAGAAAATATTCATTCAAACCCCAGATCTTGTTTAAATTGGACTGGGGTTTTGTAATTCAAGGCGTAGGCAGGTCGTTCGGTGTTGAAATAGATAATGTACTCTGTAATAAGTTTAGGCAAATCATCCGCTTTATGATAATGATGATCGTAATAAAGTTCATCCTTGATCCACCCATTGATCGCCTCGATGATTGGATTATCTGTCGGCGTACCGCTTCGGCTCATCGATTGGGTTATGTTATAATTCAAATGAGCTTGTTGATAAGCTCGGCTGGAGTAGACAGTCCCTTGGTCTGTGTGAAGGATGACGGGATGTTCTGCTCCTTTTATTTTGGTCTTGAGTTGCTCAAGTGTCTCGAAGTAAGGCTTTATATCGCCTCTTTTAGAAGATAAGGAGGAAGCGATGATCTCGTTATTGAAGGTATCCAGAATATAGGTCCACTCCCAATTGATACCTCTGTTTCTCAAAACAGTCATGTCGGAGACCACGATCTCTAGAGGTTTCCTGGCGTTCCAGAAACCTTGAACTTCATTCTTGAGTACTTTGTGCTCCGTGCCACTCTTGATACTACTTGATCTTCTTGCTTTAGACCGGATTCCTGCTGCTTTCGCACACACATGTGCGAGATGATCTGAGAAGACCCACCCGGTTTGATTTCGGATCATTTTGGCTAAACTATGATATCCGTAGGTTTTATGCTTATGGTGGGCTTGTTTGAGAAGTTTGGTCAGGTCAATTCGATCTAGTTCATACTGAGTTTTAATGTCCTTTCGTTTCACCCACTTATAATAACCGGATCGATTTAATCCGAGATACCTCAAAACGAACGTCGTCCCATACACTTTCTTTAATTTATCGACGATTTGATAATCTTGCCGTCTAAAGTGACGTACACCTTCCTTGAACCAACTCCTTTCACGGTGTAACCTTTTTTTAAGCGCTCAACCTCCACTTTAAGGGCTAGATTCTCTAACTTTACTTGCTCAAGTTCACTCATCCCTTGTCTAGGTTTTACCGGCTTAGGTCTTCCTTTTTTCTTGGGTCTCAGCCCTTCTTCCCCTTGATCTCGGTATTCAATCACCCATCTACACACTGTTCCCCAAGGGACTTCTTCCAATTTTGATAAATCGTGGGTGGACCAATGTTCTTCGTAATACCGTTTACACACTCTTAACTTCTCTTCAAAACTGTACCTTTTGTTTGTGCCGCCTTTGTTTCTTCCCATTCGTTTCTCCTTTCCTAAAGGATATGAAAAAAGTAGACAGTGTTCAAATGTTTTTTATTTGATCTGTCTACTTTTAATGTACAACTTCACAATGGCTTCTTTAGTCTTTTCGATATGCACGTATGAGAGCTTGAGTTCCTAGTTCTCGATCACCATCATCCATAAGATGTTGATATAGATTTAGCACTTGATGAACCATAGGTAGATTTATATTTGCTTGACGTGCTTCTTCTTCAATGAGTTTTAAATCCTTTACAAAATGGTGAACATAAAATCCTGGCTCAAAATTCCTGTTGATCATTTTTGGTCCATTGTTGAGGAGTTGCCAAGAACTGGCTGCACCACCACCTAAGGCATTCAATGTTTTTTGTGGATCTAGCCCTGTAGACAACATATAATGAATGGCTTCACTGATCGCAATGGTATTGCCTGCTACCACGATTTGATTTGCCATCTTGCAATGTTGACCAAAACCAGTTGTTCCAATATAATTGAGCGATTTACCTAGATGTTTAAAGATATCCGAGGCTTCATTGAAGTCAGATTCATCGCCTCCAACCATTATCGTCAATGAGGCATTTTTAGCCCCAATGTCACCTCCGGAAACAGGTGCATCAAGCATTCTGATTCCAAAGGCTTTAGCTTGCTGATATAACGATATCGCTAAAGATGGAGAAGATGTGGTCATGTCGATTAAAAGTGCGCCTTTTGGAGCAAACTTAAAGACTTGTTGGCTTACTGATTCTACATCACTTGGATAACCCACCATCATGATCACAACATCTGCTTCTTTAACGGCTTCTTCAATCGAATCAACGACTTTTGCTCTGTTGGCTAAATCCAGAGCTTTTTGTTTACTGCGGGTATAAATGGTGATTGGATAACCAGCATTGATCAAATGTGTGACCATCGCATGGCCCATGACTCCTGTTCCAATCCATGTGATTTTCTTCATGAAAGCTCCTTTATTTAAGATCCAAAGATATCAACTGGGATGAATAATGTTGCAGCATCAAACGTATCGCCATGTTCAAGATCACCATAGGTCAATCCTAATTTAAACCATTTTGAGCGTTGAGCTGATGTACCATGGGTAAATGTATCTGGATTGACATAACCTTGGCCTTGCTGTTGCAAACGATCATCACCGATGGCAGCAGCGGCTGCGAGGGCTTCTTCAACATCACCAGCTTCCAAATATCCATATCCTTGAACATAATGTGCCCATACACCTGCTAAATAATCAGCTTGTAATTCTAATTTTACGGATAATTCATTGGCTTCAGTCTTACTCACTTTAGATTGTAAAGTATGAACTTCTTCTAAGATGCCCAATTGATTTTGAACATGATGACCGACTTCATGTGCAATGACATAAGCCATCGCAAAATCTCCCGGGGCTTTGAATCTAAGTCCCAATTCATCAAAGAAGATCAAATCAATATATACCGATTCATCTTCTGAACAATAAAACGGACCCACATCAGAAGTTGCATTACCACAGGCTGATTGAACTGAACCGCTATAGATGACTAAGGTTGGTTCTTTATAATCTTCACCATAGGCATCAAAGATTTCATTCCAAACAGTCTCGGTATCTGCCATGACCACTGAAACAAATTCAGTGAGTTCAGCAACACGTTCTTTACTGAGTGAACTTGCTTGACCTTGTCCACCCAATAAACTGTTTAGCAGGATGGTTGGATCGCCAGTTAAAAAAGTGATGATTAAGACAACGACCAAACCTAAGCCGCCTCCCGCTACCATCCCACCAGAACTTCCTCTGGTTTGAACATTCCTACTTGTGGCTCTTCCACTTGTTCTCATTGTTTTGCCTCCGGATAACTTCTTTCTATTTCTATTTTAACACTTATCTAAATAAGACTGTGATATTGAAATAAACTTATAAAAACCCTTCAGATTTCTGAAGGGTCAAGTTAATCCTATTTATTTGAATTTCTTAGATATATGAACCAATATAGTCCACCAACAAACACTGCACCACCTACGATGTTTCCTAAAGTTACAGGCAATAAATTCTGAATTAAAAACGAATTCCAATTCAAAGCAGCCAGTTTATCAGCACTTACCCCAAGTTCCATTGCGGCTTGAGCCCATTGTGGGTTTCCTTTAGCTAAGATACCGGCAGGGATATAATACATGTTGGCGATACTGTGTTCAAAGCCAGAGGTGATAAATAACCAAATGGGAAAGAAGATGGCCCAGATCTTACCAGAGATATCTTTAGCTCCAGTTGCCATCCACACTGCTAAACAGACCAACCAATTACACATGATGCCCAAATAAAACGCTTGAGAAAAACTTAAACCTACTTTATAGACAGCAATTTTAATCGTGACGGCTCCTAAAACATTAGCACCACTACCAAATAAACCAGATTCATTCATCATATACGCTATCAAAACTGAACCTACAAAGTTACCTAGATAAACATAAAACCAGTTTCTTAACATTGCTTTCAATGAAATACGTTTGGCTAAAACACCTGTAAAAATCAAAGTATTTCCTGTAAAGAGTTCTCCACCTGCGATTACAACCAGCATCAATCCTGTCCCAAATATTGCCCCAGCTAAAGCTTTACCTAAGCCATATGTTTCAGGTTTAGCAAACAAATTAAAAGCAGCCATATTAGAACCTTCTGATGCAAAAGCAATGAATACACCAGCTAATATGCCCAATAGGAATAAATTTAATGTAGAATACTTGGTCTTTTTTATGCCGATTTGAATGGTAGTCTCTGTGATTTCTGCAGGAGTCAGATAGTGTGGTTCATTCATACGATTTTCCTTGTGTTTGTCCTTTTCGATTATAGCATTTAAGACAGTAAGCGACAAATGAAGGATGAAGCTCATGGTATAATAATGACAAATTTATGAGGTACAAGTATGGATCAACGTTTTGAAATCTTACCGAAAATTATCCTAAGTGATACATCGGCCACCATTACCATTACATCGATCAGTAAGGACTTTATCTTTAATGATGATCAGTTGATCTTGATTCGACATACTCCGCTAAGAAGACAATCACATTTAGGCGCTTATGAAGCTGCACTTGATCAGATGGTGTATCCAATCTTTGGACGGCTTTCATTTACACTACTATTTAAAGGTCAACAAGAACATAAAATTGAAATGACCATACCAAATCATGAAACCATAGAATTTAGATTGTATTCAGTTTTTGAAGACCTGTGGAAACTTAATCCCTATAAAGGTGACTTACATATGCATACATCACGTTCAGATGGACGCGAGGAGCCAGTTTTTGTGACAGCGATGTGTCGCAAGATCGGCCTTGATTTCATGGCCATCACTGATCATGGCCAATATGCACCTTCTTTAGAAGCTCAAACCGCTTTTAAAGATTTGAATCTAAATATGTCGATTGAAACTGGTGAAGAAGTTCATGGCCGAAATAATTCAGTTCATATCATCAATTTTGGAGGAGACTTTAGTGTCAATGAGTGGATGGCGGATAACCAAGATACACTTAATAAAATGATAGAAACCAAGATGGCGAAAAACTTTGAAGTCAACGATGAAAAGTCTCGCTTTGAGGGTGCTTGCAGTGAAGTAATATTTGAAAAGATACGGGAGGGACATGGCTTAGCTATTTTCTGTCATCCATATTGGCAAATTGATTCAGGCTATTATATATCTGAAGAAGTTAACACGTATATGATGAACCATCAACCCTATGATGCCCTAGAAGTGATTGGTGGGTATCGTCCTTATGAAGAAGCATCAAACACCATTCAAATTGCTCGTTATCATGAAGAAAGATCCAAAGGGAAATCAGTCCCCATCGTTGGGGTTTCTGACGCTCATGGGTGTTTCAATGAACTGTTTGGTTGGTTTTATACCGTCGTATTTGCGAAATCCAATCAACGAGAGGATGTGATCGATGCCATCAAGTCATGTAATAGTGTTGCGGTAGAAAACATCCCCAATGAATCATGCAGACCTGTAGGACCTTTTGAATTGGTAATGTACACTTTGTATCTTGAGCGCGAGGTCTTTCCACTTCATGATTCACTGTGTGAAGAAGAAGGATATTGGATGATAAGGTATATTGAAGGGGATAATCAAGCTGCTCTCGAACTCGCAAAAAGATATGGAAGAATTGAAGATTTCTGGAAGTGTATTTTTGGAAGGTAATCCTATGCAAGACTTCATTTTGATCTTTGGGATCATCGTTTTAATCAATGGGTTAGGGTTTACCTTAATGGGTATGGATAAAAGTTATGCTCAAAAGCAGTCTTATAGAATATCTGAAAAGACGCTTTTACTTATTGCCTTGTTTGGAGGAAGTATCGGTGTTTATTTGGGGATGATGCATTTTCATCATAAAACCAAAAAAATCTTATTTAATCAAGGCGTTCCGGTGATGATCATCATCAATATATTTTGGTTAGGAGTTTATATCACTTCAAGATTTTTCTAAAAAAGGGAAACGCTTAAAGTTTTTGAATCATATCAGTCTTTACTGTTCAATTTTATAGAGAAAAGTTGGGTTAAACTGCTGAGTCTTGATCATGGCTTGAAAATGTAAATGGCAGCCAGTAGAAACACCTGTTGTTCCCACATGTCCAATGATTTGTCCCTTATCAACGAGATCTCCGGTTTTTACAGTAAGATCTTTCATATGCAAATAATGAGTTTTAAGTCCTAGTCCATGATCGATCACCACTGTGTTTCCAGTTAAGATCAAGAACCCTGCATAATCAACTTTGCCAAAATTACTGGCAGAAACATCAGTACCACAACTGATCGCATAATCGATACCACCATGTCTTGATGGGGTTTTGGAACCATTGATGTAACGCATGTCTCCAAAATTAGAAGAGATTCGGGCGTTATTCACCGGGATAATGAAATTGCCTTGCCAGTATTCTACAGGTTCGGCTGTTTCATACAAAGGATGGATCGTAGCTTTGAATTCATTGACAGCGATAGGGTTACCTGATGTATTTTTGATGATGTCTGCATCAATCGAGAAATACTGTTTATTAAATTCATAGGCTTTGACATCAAGATTAAACTCGTATGCCTTTCCATTGATGGTAATCGTAAGGGGATAGGTATTGGCTGCAGTTTTAAATTCCATAGGCAAATAAAACCGAGCCATATGAGAGCCTTGTGATATCGCGGATGGACTGAATTGATTCTGTATTTCTATGGTACTATTTTGTCTAATGTTTTTTATATCGATGATCAATATTTCTCCTTGAGAAGGATTAAGGTTACTGATTGAAATGTTGGGTATAATTTCAACATCTACCAAGAATTCATAATATGAAAGGGACTCATCTTGTTGATGTCGCAATTCAATTTTGTATCTGCCATCTTCTTCAAAAGCAAGTGTTTGACTCCCTAGAGATGAAATGATCTTTTGATCAGGCGTTGTGATTTTTACCTGAGTATCATCATTGACAACCAATGTGTTAAGAATTTGATCCGTATAAAGAGTAGCCACATTAGCTTGGGTAAAAGTATGATCAAAGGGGATCAAACCTCCAAGAATACGATATTTTATCGTGGCTGTTTTATACGTAATACCTGCATTATTGAAACTAAAGATTTGAGTTTGTGGATCACTTTTAATGATATGTTGGATTTCGTAATAGGCTGTTGCTCCGATTGTCAAAGTCAAAACAATCAAGACAACAATAACTTTCGTGATAAATTTCATGTTTCTCCTTCTTTGCACTTCCATTTTAACACTGATTTAACTTTAACCCAAATTGGATAGATAACACTATTCACACGTTTAATAAAAAACCCAAATCAATCACTGATCTGGGCTAGTTTGAGATAAATTTATCGAGAATAGACGATTTGTCCATTGACCATGGTCATCGTCACTTCAACATCCTTAACTTGATGATGGTCTAATTGGAAGAGTGGTTGATCGAGTACGATCAAATCAGCCATATAACCAGGAAGCAGTCTTCCTTTATGATTTTCTTCAAAGCTTGCATAAGCACCACCTAGAGTCAAGTTATCGATCGCTGTTTCTAAATCGACTTTTTCTTGGGGATAAAATCCATTTTCAGGGAAAGATTTTAAATCTTGTCTATTAATGGCGCAATGTATATTGTGGAAGACATTGAGACCTTCTACAGGAGAATCTGTTCCATATGCAACATGCAACCCTAGTTTTTCCATGGTTCCAAACGCATAGGAGGTAGACGCAAGACCTTGCCCTACGCGATCTTCTACGATATGCATGTCGTAATGAAGGAAGATGGGTTGAACATAAGCTAAGATATCAAGGGCTTTAAATCGATTTAAAATAGGCATATCTGTGATTTGACAATGAATAATACCATGTCTATTTTTGTTTTCTGTTTGTATGACTTTTTGATAAGCATTTAGGACTTGAGTCATGGCTCCATCACCTATCGCATGGATCGCAACTTGGATGTTGTTTGAATCTGCACAATTGACGAATTCATCTAGGACACTTGAAGTCATGCATTCTATACCTTGGGTACTTGGATCATCGTGATAAGGCTGACGCATTTTAGCTGTCCTTGCCCCTAAAGAACCATCCACGAATATTTTAAGTGGGCCATATCGATTGAATTGATTTTCACCTTGATGATAACCATTTTGGATTCTTGTTTGTAAGGTTTCAATATCAGTGAAACAAAGCTGATGATAAATGCGAACAGTTGGATTGAGTGCTGCATAGTGCCGATAAGTTTCTTCTATGGCCGTGCCTTCATCTGTTCCCACAGTGATATCGTTGGTTTGTACAGAAGTGATCCCGTATTGATTGGCGATTTTACTGATGCTGTGGAGTAAATCTAAACGATCTTGACTGGATAAAGGAGCACGCAAAGAAGCCAGTAAGCCAATTGCGTTTTCTCTAAAGACACCATTGGGTTGATTCTCATCATCCAAATCAAACTGTCCACCATCAACCTGAGGGGTAAAGCCATTGATGCCTAAGACCTCAAGTGCTTTTGAGTTGACAGACACGACATGCCCGCAAGCTCTTGAGAAAACAACAGGGAAGTCTGTGCTGATACGATCAAGATCATGTCTGTTGATCAAACGTTGTTCTGTCTCAAAATAATCTTGATTCCAGCCTCTGCCAAACAAGGCTTTTCCTTGAGCTTCTGGATGAATGCGCAAATATTCTTTGGCACGCTCAATGATCATATCAATGGAAGTTGCCCCATAAAGTTCAACGGTTTGAAAAGCCACTGAACTCATGTAGAAATGCAGATGAGAATCATTGAATCCAGGCAATACAGTTTTGCCTTGCAGATCGATCAATGTTATTTCTTGATCCTTATGCGCTAAAAGTTCTTCATCCGAACCACACTTTAAGATGTAGCCGTCTTCAATCAATAGTGCAGAAGTGAATTGGCCACGTTGTTGATAAATGTGACCGTTATAAAGCAATTGTCTCATAGAACCTCCTATTGGGTTTTTGTTTTGGGGATGAAAAGATAAATCACATAAGCCAAGGCAGGGATCGCTAAGGAAATGACGGTATTGTTGAAATCACTGGTCAACAAGGTATTTGCCAATAAGCCAACCATGACCAAGGCTGCTAAAATCGGAACCACAGGATAACCCCATACACGATAAGGTCTTTCCAAAGTAGGAAATTTCTTTCTAAAAATAATGACAGATAAGAAGATCAAACCATTGAAAATCAAACCTTGTAGAACAACCAGTGAAGTCAACTGATTTAAATTACGGAAGAAGACAAGGATGATGGATACGATTGCTGATAATAAGATCGCATTGGTTGGTGTCTTTGTTTTTGGATTGATATAGCCGATGCTTTTGAAGAATAAACCATCTTTTGCCATGGCATAGTAACTTCTTGGAAACACCATGACACAACCATTGGTCGCCCCAAACACCGAAATCAACATCCCTAAACCAACCAAGATTGATCCTAAACTGCCCAATACATTTTGAGCTACGGCTGTTCCTAAGAAGAAGTCACCATTTTCAATTAAAGTTATGATTTCTTGAAGACTTAGGACGCGATAGATCGCAAAATTAAACAAGACATATAATGCAGTTACGCACGCAATCGCAATGATCAAAGCTAAAGGCAAGTTTCTTTTTGGATTCTTTAATTCTTCGGATACCGTATTCAGATTGGTCCAACCTTCATAAGCCCATAAGGTTGCCACAACACCCATCGCAACCATGGATATAACTGCTGAAATATTGCCTAAACTTAAATCACCTAATGATAAATCTGGAGTTTGAGTTCCTAGAATCAATCCAAAACCTAAGATGATCAAGATTGGAATAAGTTTCGCAACCGTAAATAGATTTTGAACCCAAGATCCAAACTTAACTCCATAATAGTTGATGAGTGTCAATAAGACAATCAAACTTACTGCAACAACTTTTTGAATCGTTGCATCAATGGCTATAAAATTACTGAGAATTGTCGCAAAAGCAAGAGCCAAAGCAGCAATCGAACCTGAACTACCCAAGATGAATCCACTGAAGCCGCTCATAAAGGCTACAGCTTTACCATAGGCTTCACGCAGGTAAACATAACTGCCACCAGCTCTAGGCATCATGGCTCCTAATTCAGCATAACATAAACCTGAAATCAAAGTCACAGCACCTCCAACGACCCACGCCAACAAAGCCAACCCTTGAGAATTTCCTGCATAAATAAACACATACGACCCTAAATAGAAAATACCTGAGCCAACCATGATTCCCACAAGGATACTGACCCCTCCAAATAAACTGATTTCTCTGGCTAAAGGGGTTTCTGTACTGCTTAATTCCTGAAGATGCCGATTTTGATTACTCATTGTTAGGTCCTCCTTGAGTAAATAAAAGATTGCATCTACCGATGCAACCCATTTTAAACAAGGTCCACATCAATAGCTCCTCTGTTCTTTTGGAACAGGAGTCCTTGAAGTATTCCTTCAAGCACCAACTCATTGGGTTTCAATCCAATGGTTTCGGCATTCTTGCCTTTCGTTAAGTTCTTAGAGTGACCTCTCCCTTAACTACTCATCTCAAACGCGCCTCTATCAATCTTAATTGCTAGTTTATCAAAACACTTACAAGATGTAAAGAAAAATTTTCATCATTATGAAATAATTTACATCGATTGATTTTTAAACAAAATTTACGGATAAAATAAAAAAAGAGAAACACAATGTTTCTCATAGAATTCTAAGGTTTTAAGTAAGCAAATCCTTCGTATTGGCGAAGCACCAATTCTGCAACTCCGGCTTTGACGATGTCTATATTTGAGAAGATGGACTTAGGATCGATCTGATATGCAGTCAAAGCATTATTGCATGCGACGAAGCGAACACCTTGCTGAATCAATTGACTGATCTTCTCTTTAGGCTCAAGGTTTTCTGATTTATCGACATAAAGCAGAACTGCTTCAGAATTTGCTACTACTTCGACAACTAGGTTTCGATCATTCAAAGCAACCAATAAGTTACTGATGTTGGCAAGCGTAAGCTTCCATTTATTCATCTCATCCACATGAAATAATACTTTTAATGTTTCCATAATGCTCCTTAATTTTAGTGAAATATATTCACTACAAATAGTATATCAATAAAACAAGACCTCCTTATACTATACCACTTGGTGTCGTGCAGGGGGTCTTATTTACAAAATCAGATATGTTTATAATGCTTTGATGATTTCTTTATCTGCATCACTTAATGTGAAATCAAAGAGTTCTAGATTTTGTTTTTGCCTAACAGGATCAGTAGACTTTGGAATCACCACGACATTTCTTTGGACCTGATAAGCCAACACAATCTGTGCCCAAGTTTTGTTATACTTTGAACCGATAAGTTCAAGTTTGGCCTTTGCTTCTTCAGATACCTTTTTAATTGGACTCCATGCTTGTACAACGACGTTATTTTTTTGACAGAATTCAATCAAGTCATCTTGCCATAAACTTGGATGAGATTCAATTTGATTGATGGCTGGTTTGATGCGACTGTGTTCTAAAAGATAAGCTAGTGGCTCAACTTTGAAATTGGATACACCTATGGCTTTTAGTAACCCTTTATCAACATAGCTTTCTAGTACCTTCCAAACTCTACCAATGTCTTCATAATTATCCCAAGGATGATGAATCAAATAGAGGTCGATATAATCTGTATCCAGTGCTTTTAGACTAGCAAGGATGGTTTCTTCGACTTTTTGATTCGTTTCTGTGTATTCAGCTGATCCTGGGATTTTTGAAGTCAGAAATACTTTCGAGCGATCCAAACCTGATCTTTTGACTGCTAATCCTATGACGCTTTCGTTTCGATATGAAACAGCGGTATCTAGCAAAGTATAACCAATGCGCAGTGCACTTTCGATTTCTTTCGTATCATTGTTGATGGCACCTTTAAAATCATAGTTTTCTTTACCAAAAGTGTTGGTTCCTGATCCGACCAAAGGGATCTTAATACCAGTATTTAGAGTTATATAGTTCATAAATAAGCCTCCTTTAAGATTAGTTTAGGCGATAAACAAGGATTCACCAAGTAAAATGACTGTAAGTGTTGTTCATTGAACACAAACATGTATACTCAACTTAATTAAGTTTCAAATGTCTAGCATGTTATAATTTTGATGACGGAAACAACTGTCTTAACTGGATTTGTTAGGCACGATAAAGTTGCATCAAGGAGGAACTATGGCAATCTATAAATTAGCTCCAGTATTCAAAGAAATGATTTGGGGAGGGAATAAACTTAAAACAGAATTTGATTTTTCGTTTACCTCTAATCAAATAGGAGAGGCTTGGGTCATCAGTGCCCATCAAAACGGAGATTGTTTATTTACAACTGGTGAATATACAGGACAAGCATTATCTCAAGTCTATGCCCAACATCGCCATATTTTTGGTCAAGGAGACAATAAGAAATTTCCCTTATTGGTCAAGATCATCGACGCCAATCAAAATTTAAGTATTCAAGTTCACCCTGATGATGAATATGCTTTGCTTCATGAACAATCCTACGGAAAAACAGAATGCTGGTATATCTTAGATTGCCCGCCAAAAACTCCTTTGATCATTGATCATCATGCTTCAAGCCATCAAACATTGGTTGATGCGGCACATAATGGAACGATAATAGATCAATTAAATGTTGTTGAGATACAAAAAGGGGACTTCTTTTATATCCCAGCAGGTACAGTTCATGCGATTTGTGCCAATACTCTTTTGTATGAAGTCCAACAGAATTCAGATGTGACCTATCGTTTATATGATTATGGACGAGTGGACAAACAAGGAAACCCTCGTCAACTTCATTTGGAAAAAGGCTTGGACGTGATCAAATCGAACTCAACTCAAATCAAACCTGTGCCACTCATCAATCATCTTCCTTCTGCCACAATAACAACCTTAGTCAACAGTAAATATTTCTCACTTACAAAGATTGAAAATCGTGGTTTATTGAATTATGATCTTGAAGGTGAGTTTTCACTTATCGGTTGTATAGAAGGCGAACTGACCATCAATGATATCTGCTTTACTAAAGGCGAACATGCGATCATTACCCATAACTCAAGAAGCATAATCCTAAATGGACATGGGATTGTGTTAATCAGTACTCCAAATAGAACTTTACTTTAAGAATTCATAACCAAATGATAAATGAAGAAATTAGTACAAAGGGAGCACCAATGAGGCACAGTACGAACAAAGCATGGAAAATTATAGTTATCATGTTTTTAAGCGTTAATTTTATACAGATTCCGACTTTTAACACAATAGCTTTCAATGATCACCTTGAATTTGAACAAATAACATCTCTTGAAGGATTATCTCATGATACGGTTTATTCAATTACCCAAGATAAATTGGGTTTTTTATGGTTTGGAACTGAAGATGGACTAAATAAATATGACGGATATCATATTGAAGTTTATCGTGGAGGTCAAACCAGCAGTTCCATTGGTAATGCAAATTGTTCTGTTATATATGTTGATGAAAACAATAATTTATGGATTGCTTCTTGGGGTGGTGGGATACAAGTCCTTAATCCAACAACTGGTCTTGTTAAATCATATGTTCATAATGATGAGGATTCTAGCAGCATCAGTGATAACAGTGTTCATAGTATCTATCAAGATAAAAGTGGTACCTTTTGGTTTGGTACTTATACAAAAGGCTTAAATAAATTTGACAAAAAAACAGAAACTTTTAAATCATTTCTACATGATGACAATACAAACAGTATAAGTGATAATCGTGTTTGGTGGATCAGTGAAACCCAAGATGGAAAATTACTTCTAGCCACTAATAAAGGATTGGATCTTTTTGATCCACTTACAGAGACCTTTACTCATTTTAATACGATCCAAAATCGAGTAAGGACCCTTTATTGGGATAAGGATGGTGTTTTATGGTTGGGTACTCAAAAGGGGCTTTGTTCGCTTGATCCCGTTACTTCTGAAACGCAATGTTATTATCATACCAATGGTCAATCTACAGAAGATGTTATTACTAGTATTTATGAAGACAGTGTGGGTAATTTTTGGGTAGGCAGTTCTGGTGGACTGAATATTTTTGATAAAAAAACAGGTTTGTTTACATTGATGGTTCATGATGATAATGATGATGGTAGTATTGGAAATAATGACGTTCGCGTCATCTTTGAAGATCAATCTGGTAACTTATGGGTTGGGACGCGAGGAGGCGGAGTCAGTAAAATCAACATCAAACCGCGTAAATTTGAATCCTATCGCAGCACCTCTAATGTTTGGTATACATTAAGTGATGCCAATATTTTCTCGATGATGGAAGATTCACAAGGAGTTATTTGGTTGGGTACCAATAACGGAGGTCTTAATAAGATCGATCTTCAACTCAAGACTCAAACCTATCTTTTGTCTGATATCACCAAAGAGGAAAATCGTGATCTTTCTGCCATTGTTGAAGATGGAAACTCGATTTGGGTCGGAAGTCTTGGAGGATTAAATAAAATCAATAAGGTAACCAATGAATGGATTACCTATAAAAATGACGAGCGTGAAGATTCTCTAAGTCATAACACAGTATTATCCGTTTTGAAAGATCATGATGGACAATTATGGGTAGGGACTTTACAAGGACTTAATCTGTATGATGCTCAAAATGATCGTTTCATCCGATATTATTCAGATCCTAAAAATAAGGAAACGTTAAGTTCTGATACGATCAATGTCTTATTTGAAGACCATGAAGGCAATTTGTGGATTGGCACGAACAGTGGATTAAATAAAATGAACCGATTGAATGGTAAAGTTACACGTTATCTTTACCAAACAAGTGGAGATAACAGCATAAGCGATAATATCATTCACAGTATCACTGAAGATGCAGATCATCATTTGTGGATTGGCACTCAATATGGGCTGAATCAATTCGACATTGAAACTGGATTATTTAAACTTTATACAACTGAAGATGGTTTGCCTAACAACACCATTAGATCAATTCAAGTGGATTCATCGGGTCTATTGTGGATCAGTACCAACAAAGGTATTTCTACTTTGAATGTTGACAGAACAATCTTCACCAATTATGACCTTTTGGATGGTATGCAAGGTAACGGATACAATAATAATGCTTCTACGATCACCAAGAATGGGATTTTGCTGTTTGGTGGTCCCAATGGATTTGATGTCATAGATCCTTCCAAAGTTAGTAAGAGTACCTATTTGCCTCCTATGGTCATTACTGGATTCAAAGTAATGAATCAAACGATTGATTATCGAAATGAATTATTTAATCAGGGAAAAATATCATTGAATTATAAGCAAAAGAATATCCATGTTGAATTCGCATCATTGGATTATACCATCCCCAATCGAAATCAATATGCTTATAAGTTGGAAGGTGTTGATCAGGATTGGATATTAATTGGGTCGCGAAATTTCCTGGACTATTCGAATTTACCGATTGGAAATTACACACTTAAGATCAAAGGAACCAATTCAGACGGAATTTGGAATGAAGAAGGGTTATCTATAAGCCTTATTATTTCTCCTCCTTGGTGGCTTACAACAGGTGCATATGCCATCTATATATTCATTGGTTTTATCATTTTATTCATGATCTTTAAATTGATCTCAGATAGAAAAGAAGAGCGTAACTTAAAGTTGACCAAAATGTTGAATGAATCGATCAATGTCTTATCAAGAATTGGTGAAATGAGAGATGTGTATACCGCAGGACACCAAAGACGAGTACAACAATTATCTTGTGCAATCGCTTCGGAAATGGGATTATCTCAAGATCGGATTACGAATATAAATTTTGGATCTTTGATCCACGATATTGGGAAAATCATGATTCCAGCTGATTATCTCAATAAGCCAGGAAAACTTAGCGAATTGGAATTTACCATTCTACAAACGCATGTTACTCAAGGGCACGAAATCATTGAAGATATCAATTTCCCAATTGAAGTATCGGACATTGTATGTCAACATCATGAACGACTGGATGGTTCAGGTTATCCAAATAAATTGGTAGGGGATCAAATTCGCTTAGAAAGTAGAATCGTTGCGGTAGCAGATAGCGTTGAAGCCATGAGTTCAGATCGTCCATATCGTGCTGCTTTGGGTATTGATGCTGCACTAGATGAGATTTTAAGACATAAAGGGACAAAGTTCGATGCCGATGTGGTAGATACATGTGTGAAGTTATTCAAACAAAAAGGATTCAAATTTAATCAAGACTGAAGAATTAATTTAACGTATATGACATTTGAATAACTTTGACTATAAATCCATTTTAAAAAGGGAGATTGGTCCCCATATTCAAAATATACAATTAAACTTAACCATAATTCATGAATTTTGTATGTAAAAAAAGACGTTATGAAAACTGGAATAGGTCGACTTTTGTAGAGCCACAAATTTGAATCTGTATATGTACTAAGCTGAACCATTCGACCAAATGAGTTCAACCAGAATATGTAGAGTACAAATTTAGAGTTTTGGAATTGTTTTGGGAGTTTAACTTGACTTCATTTAGTTAAAATAAATTTGTATGTTCATTGTATGGTCACAAGCGATAGAAACCATCAAAAAACCCGCTGATTTAGCGGGTTTTGAGTACTATGGCGGAGGACATGAGAGAGGACCCAAATGGTTTCTTAACCTTTCCATCTCTTCTTTTTCCTTATTCTATCAAGGTTTTGATTTCTAACTATTTCTATATCTTTCTGATTATTCGTCCATTTAAACTTAAAATTAAACTTAACTTTTAATCCAAAAATCTTGAATTGAATTATTCAATTATATAAATGAAAGCGCCTTAAATAATCTAAAGATGTAAATTATACAAAAGCTTTCTCTTGTTGTTGATATACTATCGTGATAGTATAGATTTAGGTGAACACAATGCTATATGAAAGCGAACTAAAAGTAATGGATTTGCTTTGGACCTATGGAGACGCATATGCCTCAGAGCTTGCTAAGAAAGCTATGGAGATGTATGGTTGGAATAAAAACACAACCTATACAGTCATTAAGAAATTAATCGAAAAACAATATATTAGAAGAACAGATCCTAAGTTCTTTTGCTCGGCGATGGTTGCCAAAGATCAAGAACAAGTGGATGCGACTCAATCCTTGATCGATCGTTTATATAAAGGTTCAGTTTCAACTTTCTTTTCTCATTTCGTGAGCAATCAAAAACTCAGTCAAGAAGAGATCGATAAAATTCTCAATACAATAAAAGATTCTAAGGACTAACGATGTTTCCAGTGTTGATTGAATGGAGTTATTGGACAATCAATATTTCACTTATAAGCAGCCTTGTTGCGCTTTTGATTTTGCTGTATCGAAAGTTTGCCCGATATAATCCAATCATCAATGCAATATTGTGGTTGATCCTTTCTATCAGACTAGTAATACCGGCTTCCTATGTGACCTCATTCAGCATTGTCAGGTTTTACAAATTGCTTGGTATCAATATCACCTCAACACAAGGATTGAATCCATTTTACTTTTCAAACATCATTAGTCAAGCTGTCAATTATCACCCAATAACATTTAAATCGAATCTGATTCTCATGTTCTTTCAGATCATCTCAATTCTTTGGATTTTAGGAGTAATTGCTATTTTAGACTCATTCATTATGTCAACGATCAACCATCGTAAATTAATTAAGCATTCAAAATTTCTTGGGGTATTTCATGATATCAAGGTGTATGAGAATGTTGACATATCCGGTCCTTTCTTGTTTGGAATATTCAGACCAAGTGTACTTCTCCCGGTTCATTTCGAAATGGACTATTTTGATTATATAATTCACCATGAAAAGGCACATCAGGTTAACTTTGATAATCTGAAGAGATTATTCGGATTGGTGGTATGTTCGATTCATTGGTTCAATCCTTTGGTTTGGATGTGTTTTAATCGCTTTAGTGAAGACCTGGAGATCGAAGCCGATCGAGAAGCGATACGTTGGATAGGTAAGGTAAATCAAAAGAAATATCTTGAGACAGTCGTTCTTTTCAACCAGAACAGGGGCATACAGTTAGGCTCGGGATTCTCTGAACATCCCTTAATCCGTCGGATCAAGACTCAATTAGAGTACAAGCCAAATAGGATGTACACAGTTTGGGCACTGATTATAGTTATTTTCATATCTTACTTTGTTCTTCTTGCGAATTTATAGATGTTATTTGACAATATACTATTACAATAGTACGATAGATATAGAGATAGTAAAATATCGTACGGAGAATGTCATGAAAAAACTAATGTTGACTTTAATCGCAGTAATAGCATTGGCTTCGTGTTCGTCACAGAAGCTATTTAATGCATTTGGAAAATCAGATGTAATCACTGAAATTGGTGTATTTCAGTATATGCCGATCTATTCGAGTTATTTACCTGAGCCAATACGTATCATCGACAAGTCTGTAGAAATAACCGAGTTATCCACAATCATCAATCACTCAATGAGTATTAATAAAAAAAGAGAAGCTGGTGAACTTATGGGTGGACCGGGAACTTTTACATATCAAATCAGATTTAATGGAAACTCATTAATGGTAAGTCAACTATACATCTTGATCGAGGGAGATAATGTTTATATTTCCTCACTAGACTTATTTGATCAAAGTAAGCAGGAGTATAGTCTATACCAAATTCAAAAAGCAGACATTGATGCTTTTCTTGGTTATCTAAGTGAGCCTAATTAAAGTTGATTATCTATCAAGCAAGTAAATAATATCCTCCGCCATATTCGTCAAAACCCTTATAAACAAAGGGTTTTCTTATGGTTTAAAATCGTTAAGTTTAAGATTAAGTTTAAATATAAACGCAAAATTAAACGCAAACATACAAAAAGCCCTGATTCTATCAGGGCTTTGCGTACTTATGGCGGAGGACATGAGATGAGAATTAAGGCTTTCCCAGGCCTTCAAAAGCCGATATTTCAAGAACATTTAAGCAATTCCTTTCCCATTGTTTCCCGTGGTTTACATTTTGTATGGTCATTTGTATGGTCACTAAGTTTGAGTTTTAAATATGATCTTCTAGACTTGTCTATTGTATCGAGATAGCAGGAACCCAATATTACGAGTATCTTTTTGACATACAAAATAAGGATTCGTATTGATGAATATTTAACTTTGGTTCATAATTAACTCAAGTGTTAGTGTGAAAATCACTTCTGTGTAAAAAATGCACATAACTGTTTGGATTATCTATGTAAAGTATAAAATGATGAGTGTATCTCCGAACTGTCGCAAAAAGTGAGACAGTTCAGAAGGAAGGGAACTCTGTGTTTTTTAAGAAAAGACTAAAGAAGATCGAAAGCCCAGAATTAAGCAAGCCATCTGAACTAGATTTCCTTTTTCTCACATTCCCTAAAGATTTGCACAATGATGTTGCCACTGTTATGGAAGTGTTGAGAGACAGAAGAGACGGTTCGAACTTCTTTTATAAAGGTGAATGTATTGTCCATTATAAACAAGAAGATTTGGTTATCCCTTCGCGGTTTTATGCACAGAAAGTTTCAGATGACAAAATAGCAAAATTATCTGTAATTCAAAAGATCATTCTTTATTGTGTTTTTACCAGGTCCTATAACGGCTATATCCGTCAAGAATATGTTGAGAAACTCTTACAACTTGAAGATATCCCAGTGTGGGTTTATCCATATATTGTTAAATTAGGTGGTGAATATATCATAGAGATCCTGCATTCGATCAATGAGAATTTTGAACTCGTTGATTTTGATAAGTTCCAAGAGTTCATCGACGAAAATAAAGGTTTTGTTCATTTGGAATATTGCCATATGGTGAGTTATTGGGATTGTAATTACAGACACAATGGTTTCCCAAAGCTCAAGGGATTTATCGGTTACGAATTATTTATGAGACGTTTCAAGTACTCTAAGTCTTTTGAGCGATACTACTTGAATTCTCTTAAACAAAAAGCACAAAGAGAAATAATCAAGCTTGAGTTATTCGGGAGAATCGTAGATTTAGATGAGAACTTTTTCTTTATGCCCCTTAACCAAGATCTGATAAGCACTGAACAACTGGGGTTAGTGAGATCAAACGAGGATTCAGAATATATAAGAGTCTCAGATGGTTCAAGATGGAGAGAAAGACTCCTTTACAATACCGGGTATGGTCAACCGAGGGGATTCGAACGATTACCTGCTTTAGATTTTGATAGATTGATTTATATTGCATTGTCATACAACAAAGATCTATCAGCATTACCTGAAGCTGAAAGTAGGCAAAATGCGTTGGGTAGTGTAGCGGTTATCATGGAGGATCATTAGGACGAGTTCGTCAATTATCTTTCAAAACATCTAAATAACGAGAATCTTTTCGAAGATAACGTCTATAGAGAGAATTTAAAGTTGTTTTGTATTGATGATACAAAATCCCAAGGTGTCGGTGGTCTAGGAAAGTTTACTTATGAAAATTACCTAAATACAAGAATAAAATGGAAAATGATTTCGCGAAAAACGAAAGGTAAGGTATACCGTTAGTATTTTCTGCGATTTGTATGGTCATTCTATGGTCACAAACCATCAAAAAACCCTTATAGAATCAGGGTTTTATTCACTATGTCGGAGGACATGAGAGAGGTCCTAAATGGTTTCTTAAACTTTCCATCTCTTCTTTTCCCTTATTCTATCAGGATTTTGATTTCTATTTCTTTCTAGATATTTCTGAATATTCGTCCATTTAAACTTAAAATTAAACTTAACATAAACATTGATTTGAACATTGATTAAGACTAATATGCATAAAGTCATTACTTATTAAGTTATTAATTTTGAATTTGCAGACCAAACGATTAAACTACTTTGATTTGATATAGTATTAAGCTAAAAATAATGATTTAATTATTCTATGGTTAATTTATACAATTGTATACTCATTGGATTTATTTAGTTCCTGCCGACTTTACTGGATGAATTTCTCAAAAGTCAACTACAGTAGATGATCTAGTCTATGAGGATATTCAGAAACTGAATTTAGAATCATGTAAATTGATCATTAATTTTGGAATCAATTACAAAATAAGACCTATTCTACTTTTAATCCATTGAAAATCACACAAGTTGGACTCATTATGAAGTCGTAGAAAGTTGGATCATGATGAACAGTAAATTGATTGGACAATACATAGCAAGCAGACGTAAGGAACTTGGAATGACTCAAAGCCAACTTGCGTATAAACTCCATGTTTCAGATGGTGCTGTTTCGAAATGGGAACGAGGGATTAACTTCCCGGATATTGCGATCGTCGAACGTTTGTCAGAAACACTAGAGATCTCCATCATGGAACTTTTAAAAGCTGAAAATCAAGAACCTGATCAGAAAGTCAATGAAGCAGTCTTGGATACGCTTAATTACTCTAAGGAAGTGGAGTCTAGAATCATCAGGAAGTCTCATCGTTCAATTCGATTATGGCAGGTTCTGCTTGTTGTTTTCATCGTCTTGGGAATCTGTGCAAAACCAGCGTTGAACTGGTACCAAGATCAAGCCTCTAAGAAGTTATATGCAACGATCCTTGACGCCGTTGATCGTGAGGACTGGTATACCGTTGCTAATGTAACTGGTGATTTTATTGGAAAATATTATGGTTCAAGTCATTACGCGGAAATGAAAGTCTTAAACTCAGAAGCATCAGAGAAGTTCTCAAGACATAATTTAGGTCAACTTATGATTAACTCGACTTTATCAACGGGTGAGATTGACACGCTTTTTGTTCTACTTAAGAAACTTGGATTTGATTTTTATGGCTCTGTCACTTATTTCTCTGGAGATATAAACACAAAAGGGACACTACTTATGGGGTACATATCATCATCACTGAAAAATCTTGGGAATCTGGTCGTTGATTATGAGGCAAGAAAAATCGTGAGGATCTATATCGCAGCCCCACTTATGGATGGAAATATTCCTGAAACAGATTTCGTACTTTTTACTGATCAACAGGGTATTCTTATGACATACAGTGATGTAGAAGTAGAAATACAGATAATCTTGGATCGATTGAATAATCACTGATCATAAACTATAATTCTAAATTCATACTTCGACATGACTTCGCTGGTTATCAGTTTTTAGTTCATTAGACTTTATCATTATGTTTCATTGATATGAATTAGATTTCTATTTGATAAGTAAAGTTATATTACTTGCTTCATTGTATCGATTTAGAGAGTATAAAGTGTCCTTCGCCATATTCGTCAAAACCCTTATAAACTAAGGGTTTTCCTATGGTTTAAAATCATTAAGTTTAAGATTAAGTTTAAAATTAAACGCAAAATTAAACGTAAACATACAAAAAACCCTGATTCTATCAGGGTTTTACGTACTTATGGCGGAGGACATGAGATACTCTCAATAATGTTTCTAATCGTTTCTAACTCGTTCTAATCCATATAAAATCAGGGTTTATGCTTTCTAATCGTTTCTAATCGTTTCTATTTGTTTCTCAAATTGTACCCAATTTTATACCCAATCTCTTCTATTCACAAAAATATGGATGGTTCGATCGTTGTATATATGGCTATAAATTATAATTCCGCAAAATCGAATTATTCGGACATTTTTCATATGATTAACAGTATTTTATGCAAATTCATCTTCAGAGCAATAATCTGACTATTACTACTTACTCATTTTGAGTAGGCTGTCTCTTTATTGCTTTTCCTAATGACATTTCCACTTTTATTTATGTCGTTTTGCTTCGAAAAAGGCAAGGTCAAAACCTTGGTTTAAACATTCACTTTGTGAACAGCCCAATCAATCTCAAAGAAGTCGTCGACATCCTGATCGATCAAGCCAAAAACAAGACCATCATCAATGTCTTCAACCCGGCACTCCCGAAAATCAGAATCACCGTTAGTTCAGTCTACCGAGCCTGATTAATAATTAGATTTCGAACCATCGATGAAAAAATGTTTTTTTTTTACAAAAAAGGCTTGACAAACTAACAACTGTTAGTTTATAGTAGTGTCATACTAACGAGTGTTAGTTTGGAGGGAACGATGTTTAATCAAATCTTATTTTGGAGTCCAATCGTATTGAGTGCTGTGTTGGTGGTTTATATTGCCTTGACGATTCAAAGAAAGCCGCAGAAATGGGGTACTTCCTTGGCGATCGTTTGGGTGATCGGCTTGTTGATTTGCCTGTTGGCTGCACTGCGTGATGGCTATGGGTTTGGCGAGTCTGCAGTGTTGTCGTTTACCGGCTTTTCGGCGAAGCTGTTGAGTAGTTTGGGCTTGGCCATGACAGGGCTTACGTTGTTTGCACTGATAAACAAGAACCAAGTCTTTCGTCAAAAGGCCTTTCTGATTGTATCATTGGTTTTCGTAGCGAAGCTGATTATCATGGAAGCCATTCGCTTCTTGGCTTGAGGTCAATGATGAACATCCTGATCATTAACGGGACCCAGCGTAAGGGTTCCACCTACCACATCATCCATCAGATCCTGGATAAACTGGATCCAAAGATCGATAAGACCGTAACCGAATTCTTCTTGCCTAAAGACATGCCTCATTTCTGTGTGGGGTGTTATAACTGCATCTATAAGGGCGAAGAGAAGTGTCCTCATGCCTTATCCGTTGACCCAATACGGCAAGCGATGAAAGCTGCCGATCTGATAGTGATCGGATCACCGGTTTACGCGTTTGACGTCTCGGGTCAACTGAAGGCTTTGTTTGATCATTTCGGCTATCAGTGGATGTCTCACCGCCCTGAAGCCTCTATGTTTAGGACACTGGGTCTTAGTGTGGTGACTGGGGCTGGGGCCGGGATGAAACCGACTTCCAAAACCATTTTGACCAACCTGCGCTGGTGGGGAATCAAACAGTCCTTTAGTTTTACTCACGCCGTCATGGCGTCCTCCTATGGTGATATCTCCCCAAAAATCCTGAAACAGATCGATCGCAAAACCAGCACAGTCGCAAGATCACTCTCTAAAGCGCTCCTAAGTCAATCGCGACAACCCAAACTGATCACCCGATTGCTTTTCAAAATCATGGGTCTCTCTAAAAAAGGTCATCCGGAATGGAATGAACTCGATCATGCCTATTGGAAAGAGTCGGGGTTCCTGGATGGGAAAAAGCCGTGGCGGCGATTTGCCTAGGCATGTTAAAATAGAGTCAGAGAACCAACCATGACCACCAAAGAAAAGATCCTTGATGTTGCCTTGACTTTATTTTCCATACAAGGCTATGATGCCGTATCAATACGAGACATTGCCAAGCAAGTTGGCATTAAGGAAAGCTCAATCTACAATCATTTTTTGAATAAGCAAGCCATCTTTGACGGGATCATGGCTTTGTGCCAAACCCATATGATGAAGCATTATGAAGCACTCCAATTGGATCAGACCCTGCGCGGGGACTTCGAGATCTACGATGGTATCCCGGCAGATCAATTGACGCAAATCGCCTTGGACCATTTCAAGTTCTATGTGTCTGATGACATCATGCTGCGCTATCGGCGTTTGTTGACCATCGAGCAGTTTAGGACCTCGTCTGTTTCATTGATCTATCGGGATCTGTTCATTGATCAGCCGATCCAGTTTCAAACTCGTTTATTTCAATTTTTGGTTGAGCGCAAAGCGCTCAAAAGAAGTGATCCCAGCGCCATGGCCTATGAATTTTATGCCCCGATTTTCTTACTGATGTGTCGCTATGATGAGCTCAATGAGGAGGCAGAAAGACTGTTGAAACAGCACCTGACTCATTTCATCGAAAAAAATAAACCAACCGATGAAAGGCCGAAATAATGGCCTTTTTTATTGGAAGCACAATTTTGATAAAAAACTAGAATAAATCACAAGATTTTTAATCAATCTTGACTTCAAGATAGTAAAATAGTGTATGATTTTAATTGCTGAGTCAAGGAGGACATCATGAATAAATCATTGAAGATCGAGCATCGTCTCATCTGGGTTCTTGCTTTTTTGTTGGTAATTATTACGGGGGTGGGCTTGCTGTCGTTTCGTTTAGGCTATGATTTTACGACGGTCAATCAATACGGGGACACTGTCAAAATGTTTGGTTTTGGCATCTATGCGCATGATTCTTTCTTCAAGGCACCGATCTTTATCGGAAGTGATGCCACGATGTTGTTTGTAGTCTTGCCTTTACTGATTTGGGCTTTGTTTCATGATCTAAAAAAGCAGACCAACCAATCCAAACTGATCTTGATCTCCTTGGTGGCGACAGTCTTATATTATGCTTCAAGCATTGCGTTTGGGATCACCTACAATGTGTTGTGTCTGGTCTATATTGCCTTGTTTACAGTGTCCTTGTTTACGCTGATCATACTGATTCGTAGTCTGGATCTGAAAGCCCTTCGCAGCCACGCGCCTTCAGTTAAAGGCTTACGGGTTTTTCTGATCATCACCGGGATCGCCTTGTTTGGGATCTGGCTGATGGACATCATCCCGACTTGGTTCAGTGGTTCATCATTAGCTCTGATTGAAACCTATACCACAGAAATCACATATGTGATCGATATGGGCTTGATCAGTCCCATGATTTTTGTTGCCCTTCATTTGATCAAGAGACAAGATGGTTTGGGCGATGTGATCATTGCGATCACCTTGACTCTGTGTGTTGTGATGGGTGTGATGTTGCCCATTCAGACCGCCTTTCAATTGTTGGCCGGGATCATCATCCCGATTCCTGTGTTGGTGATCAAAGTTGGGGTATTTATGGTCTTGGCGCTGTTTGCCGCTTACTTCAGTTCAAAAATCTATTCCAATCAATAAGGAGAACCATGAAAAGTAAGGTTTTATTGCTGACTTTAGTGTTGTTAAGTTTGTCTGTATTGTGTACTTTAGCAGGTATCCTGACTTCTACCGGTTCAGTACCACTTGAGTTTATTGCGGTGACCGGAGAGAAAGTATCCATCTATGGGAGCGGGCTCTATGCCCACGATTCCGTATCGATGGTGGCTCAAGGGCTGGCGTCGGATGTGATCACCTTGTTTGTGGCTGTCCCGGTAACTTTTTTGGCTTTATTTTTTAGCCTTAAGAAATCGTTTAAAGCGGACTTGGTCTTAACGGGGATGTTGGGATACTTTTTGTATACCTATGCCTCTTATGCGTTTTTATGGAACTATAATGACTTGTTTATCGTCTATGTGTCGATCATGAGCTTAAGTTTCTTTGCCTTTGTGATCAAGATGACGTCCTTTGATTTATCGAGCTTCAAGACGCATTTCAAAGCGCCTTTTAAAGCCAAAAGCATTTTGGGATTTCAATGGCTTGTGATCATCATGGTGGGCCTGTTATGGCTAAGCAAGCTGGCTCCAACCTGGGTGAGTTCAGGTCCTCCGCAAGGGTTGGAACATTATACGACCCTTGTCATACAGGCCTTGGATCTGGGTTTCATTATCCCAACAGCCTTGATTAGTGCCCTAAGTCTTGCAGGGCGTCGGCCGTTGGGCTATCTGTTAAGTTCAATCATACTCATCAAAGGCATAGCGCTTTTGAGTAGTATCACCGCCATGGCGATCAACATGATGTTGGCTGGAGTTACAACGTCGTTTGTCGAAATCGGTATCTTTGCGTTCTTGGATTTGTTTGGCGTTTATGCCTTATGGCGCTTGTTGACCCAAATCAAGAAGCCGGAAACACTCCAAGATCGCTGATTGGCTGAAAGGCTTGATCAAAAAATGACAACGCCTTAATTATTGATGATTAAGGCGTTTTTTTATTGTAAAAAAAGGGTTGACAATAGTCTTTTTTGTGTTACATTAAATACATATGTACGAAATAACTGTAACAAATCAAAGTTTAAGCTTTCTAAAAGCGTATCCGTATGCAGCCAAAGAAGCCTTGTATACGCCCATCATTTATCGCGCAGGGCTTCAAATGCCAGAGTCGGTTCCTTACCCTTCCCTTAACGGAATCCGCGATATGGCGCAGTTTGCGGGGATTTCAGATAGTGCGATACGAACAGCCTTATCCAGAGCCAAAGCTGAGGGTTCGATCCAGGAGCGCAAAGATGAGCTGGGAAAATCCCGTTATCATATCGCAGCGTCAACCTTCGAAATGGGACTGGATACCCTGGCCCGTGGTCAAAACGAAGAAGGGTTTACGTTGGCTGTGTTTTCATTTACTAAGGATGCGGAAACGGAGCGCGCCATGGTCAGAGACACCCTCAAGAATTGTGGTTTCAAACGTTTGGCTCAAAATACCTACATCAATGGACGGATCGACACCAAGAACCTGATGAGCTCGATGAAAGCGTTTGGGGTGGATAAAAACATTTATTTGTTTCAGTGTCCGGAACTCGATGACCCTGACTTAATCAAAAAGATACTGGCTTTGTTTGATGTGGAGACACGACGTAAAGCACTGGATCAATTTTATGATCACATGGTGGGCTTTCTGGGAGAATCGGGTCTCAGTGCGCTTGAACTAGGACGACGCTTGTTGTATTTTGGGGCCATTTACTGGAGTGTGTGCGAAGTCGGTGAGCCACCGATTCCACTCAAGCATCTGCCAAAAGACTACCCGATGCCCAAGATCAAGGCGTACTACCATGACTTTGTCGAGAAAAACAAAGAAAAGTTGATTGAATACTACATCAGTGTGAATACGTGAGACCCACAAGGAGGAAACCATGTCACCGACAGGACATCTTGCGATCGGATTTGTATCCAAAGGAAAGTTGAAAACGAAGATCCCGCTTATGGGGCTACTTGTCGGATCTTATCTGATCGATTTGGTTTATTTAGTGTTGCTAGTGCTGGGAATTGAAAGTTTCGGCAATAATCCGTTTTCTCACAGTCTACTGATGGCTTTGGTGTATACGATCTGCGCGGGACTGCTTACCGCAGTGCTGATGAAAAGCAAAGCGGAAGGCTTAGTGATGGGGGCTGTTGTCTTGAGTCACTGGGTCTTGGATTTTATCGTCTGGGACAATCTGCCCTTGGCGTTTGGGAAAACACCACTGGTGGGTTTGGGTCTGTATGCGAAGATCGGTTTTGATTTCAATGCGATCCAACTCAATTCAGGCATGCTGATTGCGACAGCCCTAGAACTGATCATGCTTGTGATTGGGATCCTTGTGTATATCAAGACACGCAATCTATCGATAAAAAAGGAGCTTCAAAATGGGTGAACAACAAAGGATTAGTAGAAACATGACTCGATGGGGAGCCATCTGTTCGATCATCGTGATTGCATTGACCCTTGCGGATATCGTGATTGGGACGATGCTGGGCGGTGATATGAATGAAATACCAAAAACCGCAGCAGAGCGATTCCATCAGCTTCAATCTCAACCACTTTTGGGATTGTATTATCTGGATACCCTAAACATGATCACGTCAATCGTAATGATTCCAGTTTTCATGGCGTTGACCAGTGTGCTTCGTCCTTCAAAAAGCGGCTTATTACGCTTAACCTTGGTGTTTTTTGTGATTGGAACTGCGGTCTTTGTCAACAACAATGCCGGACTGGCAATGTTGGGGCTCAGCAAACATGTTGTTGGGGCTTCTTTAGACCAAAAGGTCTTGATTGAAGCAGCGGGTGAAGCTTTATTGGCCAAAGGGGCGCATGGCAGTATGGGGGCGTTTACCGGATTCATGCTTTCGATGATTTCGACCATCCTGCTGTCGATCCTCATGATTCAATCCAAGACTTTTGGGAAATGGACAGGTTGGATCGGTTTGGCTGGGGCAAGCCTGTTGATGGTGTATCTTATTTTGGTCACTTTTGATCCCAATGCTCAGAGTATTGCCATGGCATTGGCTGCGCCAGGCGGAATCTTGAGTCTGATCTGGATGATCCTGTATACGATCAAACTCTGGACAATTCAACCGACAAAATAAAAATCATGAACTTTTCTCTTATTCAGAAATATGGAATTGTACATGATTTTAACTCAAAGGCCTTCGTAATCAACTTACTCATAGATTCCTTAGAGTTAAGCAACTTTGTAAAGAAATTGAGGATTGAATAGACGACTTTTTTAGATCACAATTTTACGGATGTATGAGTACAAAAAGAGAATTATGAAATTTGGGAAATGCAAGATAGGTGTTGTAAATTATAGAATGCAATTGTGGTTTATTGGGAATTCGTCTAGATCATTTTTCTATAGTGTAACTACACTCAGTTTAAAAGCAAGGGAATTACAGGAGTGGTTTAGATAATGCACAGAGTTTTGAGATGGGTTAATCTTGATTAAAAACACATGCAATTCTGGACTGCAGTGGATTTATAAGATAGCCCTCTGAGTAGCATATGGGAACAAAAGGAGAAAAAAATTGCCAAGCTACACTACTGACTAACCAAAACGTTAGAGCCAGTAGAAGAGTAGAAGGTTTTTGAGAATATGTTAGAGATTTATGGGCTTGGTTAAGGCATGTAAAGGAAAACATCAAATCTCATCATCTGCTTCATCTTGAATTCATTTTTATAGAAGATAGATTTGTGTGGTCATTGTATGGTTAGAAAAGCATGAAACCATCAAAAAACGGCGATAGAATCAGGGTTTTACTCACTATGGCGGAGGACATGAGATTAAGGGGAAGCCTTTCCCAAGCCTTTAAAAGCCGATAATTCAAGCACATTTCAGCAATATTGTTCCAGTTGTTTCCTGGCTTATACATTTTGTATGGTCAAATGTATGGTCAGCGATTTATAGGAATCTACAAAATAGTTTATAAACGTAATCGGTGTCAACTCAGATTCAACTAGATTGAAACAAGCTAGTCGAAAAATACCAACTGAAAAGTTTTACAATAATCCTATATTCCTGTTGAATTCAACGTCCATCTAGAAGATAATGGAAATATGAGAATCATAGGGGGAAGTAATCAAGATATTAAGATTGTCTTTTTGTTGAACGATAATATAGACTACTTTTCCATATCTCCAGGTAACAAATATGAATAAAAATGAAAACACTCAAAAACAAAAGTCATTAATGAGGGAACTTAAGATAAAAGTAAAAAACAGGTTTAAGAGATTAAGATCTAGTCCAAAAGGGTTGTTAAAGTGTCTTTTGGTTTTATTTCTGATCCAATATGTTTATACATTTAGCATGAGTAATATGTTCGTAACATTACCCAATGTTTCGATATTTTTAGCGATGGTTTATCTTGTTTCCTTCCCATTTGCTAATCTTAGTTACATAGCGGTAGTGTATGTCTTATTTTGGCTAATTGATCTAACAACTTCAAAGGTCAAAATGCATTCGGTTGTGAAGTTAATCGTAAATACCGTATTGCTAATAATCATTGCGACAGCTCTATATACCATCAGTATTACTAGCCAAGATGCTTATTACTATACTTCGGGTCGTATATTTAATTTGATTTATTTTGAGATATACATTAATTACCGCAATTTACTACATTTATTAGGAGACACTGGCTTAAGTAATGGACCATATTTTGATGTTTCTTACTATATCGGAAGCTTATGGCCAATCGCCACAATACTAATTCCGATCTACTATTCTGTTAAAAAACAGTTTTTTAGCAAAGAAACCATCAACCAGGATGAAATAGATCGATATAATATGGATTTGACAACTCATCAGCAAAAACTATACAAGAAATATATCAAGAAGCACGGAGCTTATAAACCGGATTTTACCTGGCAACGCTTTAGTCATAAAGCATTAGCCGGTATTGGGTATTTAGCCTTATATATTAGTGCTTTGCTATTTACCTTTTTACTAAATGTGATTAATTGGATTTCTGGAGAAAAATTTATCCTCGATGACCTATTCGAAATGTTATTAATGACGATCGTAGGAATATGTTTAGGATTACTAGGAATGTGGTTACTTAAGAGGAATAAGAAAGAGCTTGATGATCATTACCGAATCAGCGCATATAAAATTAACTGGAGAATCAATATTACAATCACAATCCTGCTGATCTTTTCGATCGTTGGGACTTTTATTCCTAAAGAAACAAAATCAATAGGATCCGAAGAATTGCCCTATATTGTTGCCATTGCGATTTTCATTATAGTTTCTTTTGTAAATTCATTACTTTTGAGAAGAAAATACAAAAAAGCGCTAAGACATTCAATAGTTTCAGTACCAAAGAATCTTGAGAAAGAAGATAATGATCCGGGAATTATAGGTTCATGAATTTCAATAATTTTTTCAGAGGTGCAATGATAAAGTTGTATCAGTTCATTGGGAAAACTAACATTTTTATTGAGAGAAAAAAACTACTGGTTGAGAATAGCCAGTAGTTTTTCTTCAGATTCCTTCAGGATGTGAGTGTAGACCTTCAAAGTCATGTTGACATCGGTATGCCCTAAGCGCTTAGATACTGCCACAATGTTTGCTCCATTACCGATCAGATAACTCGCATGGGAATGACGGAGATCATGGATCGTGATCTTGGGGTTACCAGAAGCTTCCAGGGCTTTCTTAAAGCAGCGTTGAAGGCGACTGAGACTCACTGGTTCCTTATCGCCAAACAGATACTCTGTACTCGATTCGAGTAATGGTTTGAGAGTCTCCATAGTAAGTCGATCTAGTTGGATCATTCTCTTGCTTGATGCTGTTTTGAGCGGTTGTGGACCGGCTTCAAAGTGTTTCATACTTTTAGAGATCGATACTGATCCATTGACAATATCGCTAACCAAGAGCGCCTTAGCTTCTCCTAGTCGAGTTCCGGTATGAAACAAGAAAGTGAAGAAAGCCTTGCATACATAATCATCAATAAATGATATAAAGTGTTCAAACTCAATCGGAGACCATATGGTATAGTCCTTCATATCGTTACTGTTCAAAGGCACCAAAGACAATTGCTTACCACAATCCTTAAAGTCATAGAAGTTATACCCGAATTTGGCAACCGATTTTATGAGCTTGATGATCTTGTTTTTGTAGGACTTGCTGTAATCTGTGTTGACGATCTTTTGACGAACCATCAGAAAATCTCTAGGAGAAAGTGATAGCATCTTTCTTTGACCCAGTTCAGAAAGATAGAGCTCAAAGTACCGGTTGTACTCGTTTTCAGTGATCTTTGCGATTGATCCATTCTTACTCTGCATGTACTCCTTGAAGACATCAGCAAGGGTAAGGGTAGTATTAGAGATCTCAATCTTGGATTGCTTGAGATCGCTCTCATAGTTTTGAGCTTCTCTCTTAAGAATGAAACCTCGTTTGGTTTTCGATTTGATGTGCCCATCAGGCATACGAATGCTAATTTTACACATCCAAGTGTTAGTGCTTGGGTCTTTATAAACAGCCATTTTCACATTCCTCCATTTTTGTTATAATGAAGGCACAACAAAGCCCGTGCAAAGGTTAGTTGTACCGCACTCCAGTTACTGCTGGAGTGTTTTATTTTGCATTATTCTCAATCTTGTCTACATAGAATTCTTCATATCTAGTTCCGCTTATATTATTCGATATATGTCGTAAATTTATCTTGGTCTCGTGGCTATATGGTCCATTACCAAAAACATCAAAATATTCTGAAATGATAGTTAGGTATACATTCCTTGATAAATTACCAATAGTTTTACTTTTTTCAAGATAAACAAAACTTAAATACAAGGTTTGAAGTGAGTTAGCCTTTATTAACCCTAATTTATTCTCACTGCTGCTGAGATAATTATCTGGAATTCTTTCTTGGATTATCAGATCGTCTAACGCATCTGTTAGATTAGATTTACGAACAATATCCTTAATCTGGAAATCTCTGAGATTATTGTTCGAGATATTATTTACTTGTAAATATAAACTTATCATTTCATCACGATCGTTAAATGCATATTTTCGACTATTCTCATACATTTTCAAGTCAATGTGAATGAATGGCTTGATTTGGTCAATTTGTTCTTGTTTTCTTAGAATTTTCTCATGTTGAATCGTGTAGATAACTGCCAACATTGTCATCATTCCACCAATAATGGACCCTGAAAATGCAATCCAATCGGATGAATGTCCAACAATTGAACCTGAAAAACGATCTGGATTTCTAAGTATGATAAAAATGATTGAGTATACCCCAACTGTACCAAACAGAATTATTAATATCGCTGCCCCAATAAAAGTTAGATTGATATTAGGTTTTCCGAAACCAGCCGCTATAACTATATCAAGTGAAATTGTTATGATAGCGGCAACAATGCCATATGGAAATCCCACAACAAAGAAACTCATTACCACTAAAAATTCAAGAACTAGAATCGAAAATAGTACAACTTTGCCCAAGCCTTCTTCAACTCTAATAAGAGTATCAATCACTTTATCTTTGTTATACTTCATATTACCACCCCTTTGCTGTGCAAGCCCACAGCAGCTTTCCGATCACGCGGATCTCTGGACCATCTGATCCGATCATCGTTGGCTTGTGATCGGGATTATAACTGAGTGGTTCTAAAACCACGTAGTCCGTTAACTTAAAAAACTTCTTTAGGGTCGCATCGTACCCGTTTATCATAACTGCACCAATCTCGCCATTCTGAAGTACATCGGTTTTCTGCAGAAGGGCAATGTAGCCATCCGGAATAACCCGGTTCATAGAGTCCCCAACAACCAGTAACCCAAACAGATCTTCCTTGTTTTGAAACTGAGAAGGGACATCCACTTCGCCATAGGTATCCTGGATTGCTTCAAATGGAGTACCAGCCGGGATCCTCCCGTAGACCGGGACCTTCCTGACTATGAATCTAGGTCGAGTAGAAGGGATGTAGGTGGTTGTTTCGGTACGACCAAGGATGTAGTTGATATCGACATTGAAGTAATCCGCAAACATCTCAAGGGTTTCGAAGTCCGGTTCCCGGTTCTCTTTTTCGTACATGCTGATGGTACTTTCACCCATCCCAACGGCAGCTGCCAGTTCTTTTTGCATCATACCTGATGCTTTTCTTAATTCACGTAAACGTTCACCAAATGTGGCCATGATATTTACCTCAAAAACAGTATAACACACTAAATGTGCTGTGATTGTGAAATTCACTTAATGAGTTGACACTGGTTAAGAAATATTCTAGCATATAATCACAGTGCGGTGAGGACACCGCATGGACCCCGAGGTATGGGAGAAATGAGGAAGGCATGGAACGAAGTAACATTGCCAAACGACTTGTAGAACTGAGAGGAGGTAAAAGTAGAGAAGAAGTAGCCAAAGCGATTGGAATTACGATCAGAGCACTGGAATCCTATGAGAATGGAACCAGAGTGCCCAGAGATGCTGTGAAGGCACAAATATCCAAATTCTATGACACTCGTGTCGATCTGTTGTTCTTCACAGAATGAAATCACGTATTGTGCATTGATGAATCGGAGGTCGGCTTATGAAGATACTATTTAGCCCCTATGCGACCAAAAGCGACATAAGAGAGCTGTTAGGCGGTACTAGATGGGAGAATGTGTCTAAGGTGTTTGAAGCTTGTAAGAAGCTGGAAAACGATCCTATGAACATCCGTCCCAACAAGGTCCCTTCACAACTGGTGTTCAAGGTCTTAGGACTCAATTATAGTTTCGCACTGAAGCAATATAAAGAACAAAACGCTGTCCAGTACCAGGAGACCGGTGAACTGTCCAATTAAAGTCTCAAGAGACAAATTTCATTTGACACAGTCACTTCATGGATCTTGCCCAAGCAGGTCAATCGATCATGCGTAAGGAAGACTATGTTGATAAGCAGTCCCAATTCATACAGGAACAAAGACTCAATGAGAAAAGTAAAAAGACACTCTCGAAATACACAAGAGATGTCCAGAAGTTCATTGACTTCATTCCCGATGACCTGGAAATCACGAAAGAACATATTCTGGAGTATAAGGACCTTCTATGCGACGGACGGTACCAGACCTCCAGTATCAATAATTACCTCACTATCCTGAATACCTTTCTGAAGTGGTGCGGTCAAGGCGACCTTAGGGTCCGTCAAATCAAGACGCAACAAAAATCAAGCATCTCCAATGTGGTCACTGAAGCAGATGCCAAGCGACTATTACGATTTGCGAAAAAAAGGGGTAGAGACGATCTCTACCTGATCATGAAAATCATTTTAACCACCGGGATCCGTATCAATGAGCTCGAGTGGTTTACTGTAGCCAATTTGAAAAATTATCACTTCAATGTGAAGAACAAGGGTAAGGAAAGAGATATCATCCTAACTCAGGAACTGACCCGAGAACTGAGGAAATACTGTCGAGATCACCGGATCCAGGATGGTCCGATCTTCACCATCAGTTATTCCACCATCTGGAGACAGATGAAGAAGATCGCCGGAACAGCACGAGTGAATCTCAACAAGGTTCATCCGCATAGTTTCAGGCATCTGTTTGCGAAGTCATTTATGGCTCAATACAACAATGTCTTGGATCTAGCGGACATCCTAGGTCACAGTTCCTTGGAGACGACTCGTATCTATACCCGATCCTCCATTGAAGAAAAGCGTGACAAGCTGGAAAAGCTTAGATCACAGAAAACCAAAGGGGAATAACCATGAAGAAAATAATGTGGATCAAGGTTCATCTTGACCTCATCCATAACAAGAAAATGAGGTATCTCAAAACTTTACCTCAAGGATCAACTATTGCCTACATATGGGTGTTGCTTCTGCTTGTTGGAGGTGAATCCAACGCGGATGGAAGGCTGATGGTGGCAGGAGACGTTCCCTATGATGCTAAAGACTTGGCCGCGTATCTCGGCTATCCAGTTGCTTTGATGAAAAAGGTCTTAAATGAATACCTTCAACAGGATATGATCACCATCGAAGATAATGTTATTCGAATTAAAAACTGGGAGAAATACCAGAGCACAAAGAAGATGGCCAAGATCCGTGAAGATAACAAAAATGTCCAAAAAGCAAAAAGGTTAAGAGAGAAAATCGCCAAATCCTCTTGAAAATGTCACTATCAATGTCATTATACTTGTCACTACTTTTTCCTTCTATATATAAGAAGATTTAGAAGTTATAGAAGTAATACAAAGATAATACTTAAAGAAAAACTTATAAACTCCTCCCCCTTGATGGAAAAATAAACATGTCACTTAAGTTCACTTGAGTAAATCAAGGCCGAGAATAAAAATCGAGGTAAAACTGATGAAATCCATTCAAGAAAGTTTGCCGGATCCTTTCAGAAATCAGCAGCTTTCCAATCAAAGTATAAGTATAGAAGTTCAGATCCAACGCTATAACGAAGAGGAAGGGTATCTCAAGGGAAAGGATTGTCGAACCTGCAAAAACAAGGGCTACATCATGATTCTGGATGAAGGGTATAAAGCTCTAAAGCCTTGCGAATGCCAAAGGCAACGTCAAAACAAAGTGAATGTCCAACAGAGCGGAATGCAAAAGATGATCCAGGACTACACTTTTGAAACATTTGAAGGAAAAGCGATGTGGCAGCGGATCATCAAAGAATCAGCTCAAGCCTTTGTGAGTGATAAAGCCCATTGGTTCTTCATTGGTGGCCAAGTTGGAGCCGGCAAGACCCACATCTGTACCGCAATCGTCAATGAGCTGATGAAGCAAGGGAAACAGGCGCTATATATGCTTTGGCGAGAAGAAGTTGTCAAACTCAAATCATTTGTTGCTGATGGAAAAGAGTATATGAAAGTGATTGAACCGTTCAAAACGAAGGAAGTCTTGTATATCGATGACCTCTTCAAAACCGAGAAAGGGAAGTCACCATCAACCACTGACATCACCATCGCCTTTGAGATCCTCAATGCGAGGTACCAGAATAAAGACTTGATTACCATCATCAGCAGTGAGAAGGTCATAAAAGAACTCATGGCCATCGATGAAGCCATTGCCTCTAGGATCTTCGAGAAGACAAAGGGGTACTGTACTCAGCTCAACCAGAATCAACACATGAATATCCGTATGAGAGAAAGGGAAAAATATGAATAAATATCGCGAAAGCGTCGAATACTACCTCTACAACCGCCAGAAAGTCAAAGAATCCAAGGTGCTGGATGATCAGAGATGGTCCCACCATCATTGAAGGCATGTTTCAGAAGTATGAGGGAACTGAAATTGGCAAGCTCATGCAGCTAAAATATGTTCAAAAGCTACCAGAACAAAACATCTTCGAAATGCTAAATGTTGAGAAGACGACCTACTATGTCTGGAGAAACCGATTGGTCAATGAGATCACCCTCCAGGCAGCTTATCTAAGACTGATAAAGCCATTCTAAAGGAAACTCAATGCAACTTAATAAAATGGTCATTACAGACCTTAAATACGCAGACTACAACCCCAGGAAAGCTCTAAAGAGTGGGGATCCGGAATACGAAAAGATCAAACGCAGTATCCAGGAATTCGGCTATGTGGATCCGATCATCGTCAATCATGACCTGACCATCATCGGGGGTCATCAAAGAGCCACAGTACTCAAAGACATGGGCTACCAGGAAGTCGATGTCATCATCGTGGATGTTGACAAGGTCAAAGAGAAAGCCCTCAATATAGCCCTCAATAAAATCTCTGGGGAATGGCAGATGGACAAGCTCAAGGATCTTCTCCTAGAGCTGGAGAACCAGATCGATGTTGGGATGACCGGCTTCGATGATGAAGAGATCAAAGAGCTCATGGCCAAAATGGATACCGGTGTGGCTACTGATGATGAATTCGATGTGGAAGGCGCTTTAGAAGCCATAGAAGAACCGAAGTCAAAGAGAGGGTGTATCTATCAGCTGGGAGAACATCGGTTGATGTGTGGCGATAGTACGGATCCAAATGACGTGCTGATGCTCATGCAAGGAAAGCTCGCTGACTTGATCGTCACCGATCCACCCTACAATGTGAATTATGAGAATAAGATTGACTACCACAAGATGTTCAAGAATGGCCAACGGAAGAACAACGAGATCCTCAATGACCACATGGACAGCAACAACTTCTACCATTTCCTCTTGGCAATGTATACCAACGCTTATGAGCACCTGAAGATCGGGGGAGTCATCTATGTCTTCCACAGTGATGTAGAGCGTCTGAGCTTCGAGTATGCATTTCAGAAAGCCGGATTCAAGTTTTCAGAGAATCTAATCTGGGTAAAGAATTCGTTCAATCTCAGCCGGCATGATTACCATTGGAGACATGAGCCGATCTTGTATGGTTGGAAGGAAGGGGTAGGACACTACTTCGTGGATGACCGAACCCAGGCAACTGTGTTCGATGATACTCAAAGCATCGAGAAGATGAAGAAAGAGGAACTCGTCGAGATCCTGAAGAGAATCATGGATGATCAACAATCTACAGTCCTCTATGAAAACAAACCACTCAAGAGTGATCTGCATCCAACGATGAAGCCCATCCCGCTGATTGGCAAGCTGATTAAGAATTCCAGTATAAAGGGTCAACTCGTGTATGAACCCTTCGCTGGCAGCGGCTCAACTCTCATAGCTGCAGATCAATTAGAACGGACCTGCTATGCCATGGAACTGGATCCAAGATATGTGGATGTGATTGTAACCCGATGGGAAGATCATACTAAACGAAAAGCAATAAAGTTTCAGGATTGAATAACTAAAAATAGTTTATAATCAAAAAGAACCCGCTACCAGATGATCCCCCATTATCCCCCAGTAGCGAGTTCTTTTTTTATTTTAGGAACATCCAAATCCTATGCGAATAAAGAATTGAGGTGAAACATGGATCAATATACAGTTGTTATTCAATATCATACTGGTAAACGAAGTGGACAAATTATTACGATTGAAGGAATAGAGGAACAAGCCATTATGGAAGTACTTGGTGAGATCACCCAGGAGCAACTCGCCAACACTGACATAACAATCGAATTTGAGGGTTTCAAAATGCAGTATGAAGATTTCTTAATTGGTTTGTATACAAAAGAAATTAAAGTTGTTTCATAATCAAATCAGAATACAATAAACATTTGTTTACCACGAATACATTAAGTGATAATATTTGTATTAGCGAGCATTTTTGGGGGAAAGTATGATTGACAACAATTACAAATCACTTCTTAAGCGATATTCTACCTACATTAAGACTGAAGAATCACAAGTCGTATTTTTTGTGAAAATTAATGTGAATGATCTTGACACAAAATCGAAGTGGATCGATGTTGTTGGGTATGATTATAGATCAAGAAGCTATGGCCGGTCAGGGTTTAACTACATGATAGTTGAATTGTTTGATAGGAAAATTCTTCCTAAGTATCCCAAAAAGACTCAAGATCAATCCGATGTAGAATATACCTCATTATGCAGAGCCATAACATGGGAAGTGGCCCATGAGGATATATCCAAACAAAGAACTGAAGGGATCCGTGGACCTATATATTTAATAGCAACAACACTTTATAACAAGAATAGAGGAAAGAAGATTATTGAAATGAAGCCGTTCTGGAATGAGGAATACGGTGGTTTTGATCATACAGGCAAAGTCCCAACAACAGAAAAAGCAGTTGAAAAGGACATGGAACCTGAATGGGTGTATAAGATTTCTGGACTAAAGCAGATTAATGACGAAATCGTTGATCAGATAAAGAAATATTTCGATAAATACATATACTATAGGATTCTGGACGAAAGACGAATTGACATCGAATGGTTTCTAGTTGATTATGAACCACCAGTAAAGAAACAGGAACCACAAAAAAAGATTCAAGATAAGAAAAAAAAGATACAAAAACCGATCTCTAAAGAGCCGAAAAAAGTGGTCGATTCTCCCAAAAAGTATTGGCAGTAAAAATCTAACAAAATCTCTAGTAAATAAGCGGTATAATGATGACAATTGATGTGAATTATAATGTAAAGGTTATCTTGCAAATAATTTAGAATATGAAAATGATAACCAAAACCGGGAGGGGACAATGGATATTAAAGTAAAGAAAGCAGGGAACTTCGATTGTGCATTGATTAGTGTTGTGCCAAACAAACTGAATCTTAAATTAGGATGCAATGGCCTTGGAAAAACCACTATAGGAAAAGCTATTAGTGCACAATTGAATAATCCTGATAAGCTTACAGAACTAAAAAAATATGGATCTCAGATAATTCCAACTGTAGACATTCCTGATCTTATTAAAACTTGCATGATATTTGATAAACAGTACATTGACAATTGCTTATACAAGAATGATGTAATTAACAATACCTATGAATTAGTGGTAAAAACCCCGAATTATGAGCAAAAGAAGAACGAAATAGAAGGAAAATTGAATGGCATTATTAGTTTAGTATCTATTGATCAAATTCAACAATTTATCACAACTGTGGAATCCTTTTCAACCGATATTAGTTTCACAGGTAATCATGACGTTGATTCAAGAACTAAGTTTGGAAAAGGATATAAAAGCGGGAACTTCGATCAATTAATAACCGATTTGGTAGAACCCTATAGAAAATATATCTTGTCTGATAAAGTAGCTAGTTGGAGCAAGTGGTTTAAAGAGGCTGATTCAGTGATTATTGATGAGACTGAATGCCCTTTTTGTCTCGGGGAGCTAAATGCTGCGTTTCCACAACAAAGAAATCAAATTAAGGCGACTTTTGACAATACGGTTGTTAAGAACAACATTACTTCAAAGGAGATCTTGGGGAAGTTTACATATTATTCGACACCCATGTTGAAGTCTGAATTAAGGGAAATTGCAGCATTAACAACTCAAATTCCAAATCACAAAGCGAGACTAATTGAGTCTCACCTTGAAATCCTCAAAAACGAGAAAGACAAGTTGAATCGCTTAAAAAGTCTGTCTCCAATAAAGTTACTAGATAATCTGAAAGAAAGAACACTAAAGACTTATCTAGAACAGCAAAAGCTTAACACTAGTCTATTTGAAGAGATTAATGAAAATATGTTTCAATTGTCAGTTGATATTAACACAAATATCGAACAAACAATCAAAATTATCGATGATCTAATTATAGGTCTCGGAGCTCTCAATTCGGTGTTGTCATCAAACATTGATAAGGCTCTAATATACGTTAATGAGTTCTTGACCTTATCAGGAATACCATATGAGATTGCTGTTTTACCAGAGAATAACACTATTTTCAAAACAGTTTTGAGACCAAAACGACAAAGTGAGGTTATTGTTAGTTCATCGAGTTTGAGTTATGGAGAGTTTAATGCGATATCACTAATTTTGTTTTCAATTGAAGCAAATGCAAAGAAGCCAGATTTAGTTATTCTTGACGACCCAGTATCTTCATTTGATACAAATAAAAAATACGCAATATTCCACCACTTATTTAAAAGCAGTCGTCATGAGAATTTTTGTAATAAGACTGTCTTATTGCTTACACATGATCTAGTTCCGGTTATAGATCTAGTCTATATTGGAAGACCTAGCAGGGATTTATGTGTGGCTACATACTTAGTTTTGAATAACAATGATATTCAAGAACTTGAGATTAGCAAGGATTGTTTAATGAATATCGTGAAAAGTGAAGAAGCAAATTCAAAGGATTCCTCGATAAATATGGTTAGCAGACTGGTTCATCTGAGAAAATATCTAGAATTAACCAATAAGTTGAATACACCTGAATATCATCTTATCTCAAGTTTTCTGAAACATAGCGAAAAGCCATATTGGAGAATTAGTGATGAGAATAATAGAGACCTTACTGAAGTTGAACTTAGAGAAGGGCAGAATTCGATTAGAATGTTCATTAAAGAGTTCGATTATGATGTCTTTATCAAAAATTATTCTAATAATGATGTAATTCTTCAACTGTATTTGACCAGTGCTGATATTAGCAAGATTCACTTAACTCGATTTTACGGCGCAAAGAATGGCTCAAGTGAGGAGAACAAAATACTTTGGAAATATATTGATGAATCGTATCATATAGAGAATGATTATCTATATTCACTAAACCAATATCACTTTAATCAGATCCCAAACTACATTATCGCTATATGTGATAAAATCATGCAAGTTAGCTAAACTTCGGTACTTACCGAAGTTTTTTTATTTGGTAAGGTTTGATGTGAAGAGGTGATCAAGTTGGCCAAGAGTAAATGGGAATCTGTCAAAGCCAAATTGCACCTGGTCGAGAAGTGGGCGAGAGATGGAATCAGTGAAGAAAAGATCGCTAAAACCTTAGGTATTTCAGTAACGACTCTCGAGTTATACAAGAAAGATTATCCTGAGTTTTTGAAGGCCCTTAAAAAAGGGAAGGAATCACTGATCACTGAACTTGAGAATGCTTTAATCAAAAAGGCGCTTGGGTATGACTATGAAGAAAAGAAAGTCTACACCAAGACTGAGAATGGTCAAGCTGTCACCTATACAGAGATCACCAAGAAGCATCAACCACCGGATACCGGAGCCTTGTTTGGGCTATTGAAAAATAAAGATCCCGAACACTACTCCGATAATCCTCAAATGTTGCAGCTAAAGAAACAAGAGCTGGAACTTAGAGAAAGATTGGCTAAAGAAGGCAACTGGTAATGGCTAAATATAAGACATTGTCAGACTTCTATAAATCACCAGAATGGATCACATTGAGAAAACGACTGATGATTGAACGTAGCACTCCGGAAAAGGGACTGCTTTGTCAGAAATGTCATGAACCGATCTTAAAGGATCATGAATGTATTGCACATCACATCATTGAGTTAACTTCAATGAATGTGAATGACGTTAAAGTCAGCTTCAATCCAAACAACATCTTACTGGTTCATCACCTGTGCCATAACCAGATCCATGAACGCTTCGGGCAAGGATCAGGACAAAAAGTCTATCTAGTCTATGGTGCACCACTCTCAGGCAAAACAAGCTATGTTAAGGCTCATAAGAGGCGTAGTGACTTGGTCCTGGATCTAGATGAACTCTATCAAGCCATAACTCTACTACCAGCTTATGACAAGCCACTTGAACTATCCACCAATGTGTTCCTACTCAGAGATGCCTTACTAGATCAAATCAGAACTCGAACAGGAAAGTGGACACAAGCCTGGATCATCGGTGGATATCCACTCAATACAGACAGAGATCGCTTAGCCACTAGTCTTGGGGCTGAGCTGATCTTCATTCAGGCATCTGAAGAAGAATGCCTCGCAAGACTCTATAACGATAAGGATAAACTGCCATATCAAGTCGAATGGCAGCGATATATCCACGAGTGGTTCCTTAAGTTTCGTCCGAGCCTCCCCCCCGGTCGAAACTTAGGGTAAACGCTTGGGAACTGGACAAGGGTCAACGGATGCACGCAGCCCAAAATTTCAATATTTCGGACCAAATTTTGGGAAATTTCATGAAAAGTAATCATATTTTGTGAAGATATATGTTTTATGTTTGTTTATGATTTGATCCTAGGAAGCATCTTTCGAAAAAGATCAGTAGGTGCAAATCAATAGATAACATCGCTTGACTATTGGATGCTTCAACTCTAGAGTGTAGTTGTCTTTGGACATGTTAAAACATGTTCTGAAAGGAGACTCATGAAGAAATTATTACTATTGGCCATCATAGGCACGCTCTTACTTGGCGCTTGTGCATCAGGCCCGAAGATCTATAAAAACGGAACTTATGAAGGAACCAGTGAAGGTAAAAAAGGACCTGTCGTTGTATCAGTTGAATTCAAAAACGACAAGATCGTTACCGTCACGATCATCAGTCAAGTCGAAACTGAGGAGATTGCTGCAGATGTTTTGGCACAATTGCCAGCGAAGATCGTCACAGCTCAATCAACTGAAGGTTTAGACACCTATGCTGGGGCTACGTATACTTATAACGCAATCTTGGATGCTGTCAACCAAACCATCGAAGAAGCTAAAATCAAATAAACAAATTCATAGGTTTAAGCGTTTATCATAACTTAATTAGAAATTAAAACATATCACGATTTGGAATAGGTCGACTTTTGTAGAGCCACAATGTTAAAGTTGTATGAGTACAAAAGGAGCACCAATGCCAAGCAATAATAGTAAATATACCCCTGAAATACGTTAACGAACCGTGAGCTATATTTTAGAAAGTGGGAAGTCCGCCACCAGCGTCGCAGAGGAAATGGGGATCGATACGAATACGGTCTGTAAGTGGGTGAGAGAACATCGAAGAAGTAATCAGTTGCCTACCTACCATGAAACAAAAGGTCATAAAGCGATCGCGTCTAAAAGTGAGAAAGAACTCGCTGCGATATTAAAAGAGTAAGAGAAAAAAATTCGAGAATTAGAAGAGTAGGTGAGTGTCTTAAAAAAGTCCATGCGCATCTTTATGCAACCCAAGTGATGAAGTATGAGTTTATGGAAGAATATCGCTCAGAGTTCGTGGTAGTAAGGATGTGCAAAGCGTTTCGGGTTAAGGAAAGCGGATACTACCGTTGGAGAAACAAGAAGAAGACAGTTCGCCAAATCGAGGATGAAGCATTGACTCAAGTGATCAAAGAGATACATATTGAGAATAAAGAAACCTATGGACCCAAAAGGATCCAGGATGCATTAATCCTAAAGGACATTCACTGTTGTTTGGGACGAATCCGGCGATTTATGAGAGAAAACGGACTTTATTGTATATCCAGGAAGAAATTCACTCCTTATCCGAAAGAAGACATTGAGAAAAGATATAGTGAGAATGCGTTAGACCGCTCGTTTAACGTGAATGAACCCGATAAAGTCTGGTGCGGGGACATCACTTATGTCAAGACGGTCGAAGGATGGGTCTTTGTCGCAACGGTGATTGATCTTTTCAATCGAGAAGTAGTTGGCTATGCCTTAAGCAAGAAATCAAACAGTCAACTGACGATGAGAGCGATAGCCATCGCCTTGACGAATCGCAAACCCCAAGAGAGTTTACTGTTTCACAGTGATCGCGGGTGTCAGTACAGCAGTAAAGCTTACCATCGATATCTCGAAGAACACCTCATCCAAAGCAGCATGAGCCGTGGCGGAAATCCCTATGACAACGCCTGTGCAGAGAGTTTTTTTGCGACACTGAAGAAAGAATGGGTCCATCATCGGAAGTATCAAAATCCAGAATAGTTAGAACGAAGTTTATTTGAATATATTGATTTTTTTTATAATCGCAAACGTATGCATAGTCGATTTGATAACTTATCGCCGGCAGAGTATTATAAGAGATATAAGGTGGGAAAAACCGTGAAAACAAACGAATTGGGTATGCGTATATGAGTGAAATAATGGCTCTACAAAATAAGGACTATTCCAATACGAGAAATATATTACGACTGACAACAGAAATGGATGGAAAAAATGAAAAAGCTTGTTAAAAACAATGTGTATTGGGTCGGGAAAATCGATTGGGAGCTTGAGTCTTTCCATGGTGCTGATTATTCGATCAACCACGGCTCAAGCCAGAACGCTTACCTGATTACTGAAGAAAAGACTGTGCTCATCGATACCGTCTGGAAGCCACATTCTTCAGAGTTTGTTAGTAATTTGGAAAGTGAAGTTAATCTTGATAAAATCGACTTCATCGTGATAAACCATGGAGAGGTTGATCATAGCGGATCCCTACCCGCACTCATGGAGAAAATACCGAATACCCCCATTTACTGCACAGCCAATGCCGTTAAGTCCCTGACCGGGCAGTATCATCATCCTGAATGGAATTATAAGATTGTTAAAACAGGAGATTCGATTGATATTGGAAACGGAAAGAAACTTGTTTTTGTGGAAATGAGAATGTTGCACTGGCCGGATAGTATGGCGACTTATATGACAGGCGACAATATCCTATTTTCAAATGATGCGTTTGGTCAGCATTATGCCGTAGAGGAATTATTTAATGACAAGGCAGATACGTGTCTGCTTTGGGCTGAGGCGCTCAAATACTACGCAAATATCTTAAATCCGTTCTCGCTGCTTGTAAAAAAGAAGATCGAAGAAATTCTGGCACTCAATCTCCAATTTGACATTATTGCGACCAGCCATGGTGCGATATGGAGGGATAGCCCCGTTCAAATTATCGAGAAATACTATGAGTGGTCTAAGGATTACCAGGAAGATCAGATTACAATTGCCTATGACACCATGTGGGAGGGCACAATGCTGCTTGCACATAAAATCGGTGCAGAAATATCTCGTATATCACCCGACACAAAAGTGAAGATTTTTAATATCTCCAAAACCAACAAAAACGATATTATGACAGAAGTTTTTAAGTCAAAGGCAATTGTCGTGGGTAGCCCAACTGTCGGGCAGAATGTATTATCTTCTGTGGGAGGATGGCTTGATTTTCTAAAAGAACTAAATTCAAAAATAAGAAAGCAGCCGTTTTCGGATGCTATGGCTGGAGCGGCGAATCTACCAAAGTCCTTCGTGAAAGACTGCATGATGCTGGCTTTGAAGTTGTGGAGCCGGAAATCAAATGTTATTGGAATCCCACTGAAGAGGATTATAGCAAGGCCACTGAAGTTGCAAATGCTCTTTGTAAATAAATATTAGAAATTGTCGAGAAGTGACAAAAATATTACACGAGGAGGAAAAATAAATGAAGTATGCTAGTGAAGATTTGAGGAATGAACATGAGGGCGTTCTTTTTGGACTTGATATTTTGGAAGAAATGGCCAACACAGTCAAGCAATCACGCGCGGTTGATCCCAAGGATATTGATGATATGGTAAACTTCTTGCGATTGTTTGCTGACAAGTGCCATCACGGAAAAGAAGAGAATCTAATGTTCCCAGCGATGGAAATGGTTGGTATTCCTAACAAAGGAGGTCCTATCGGACAAATGCTTATTGAACACAATCAAGGCAGGCAGTATATTGCTGAAATGGAAGCTTCCATTTCAAGCGGTATATTGCATGCAGACAGGTTTACAGAAGCTGCAACAGGCTATATCAACTTGATGCGTGCTCACATTGAAAAGGAAAATACGGTGCTGTTTCCGATGGGCGATAAGATGCTACCGATGAATGAACAGGAACATCTTTTGAATCAATTTGAAGTGTTTGAAGAAGAAGTTATGGGGAAAGATACCCATGAGAAATTACATGAAACCCTCCATAGATTCGAAAAAAAATATCTGAAAGCAAGGAAATAATAACTGATCAAAAAAAGTGTGTTTTGCTGCAATAGATGAGTTGACAGTCTTATTGGGGATTTTGATTCAATCGAAGATAAACTGTGCATGATACTCTTCACAAATATCTTCAATAAATTTGTTTACCCCGTATACTTCATGCTGTACAATAATAGCATTTCTATTATTTCTAACCTTTTTTATCATAAAGTTTAAGCGATTGGTATCAGACAAATGGACAGCTGATTTCCAAATGATTGTTTTGAAGTCATTGTACTGTTTGAATGTTATTTTTTCAAGGTTTAAATTGCAAAAAGATAAATGAAGTATATTAATCATATTATCGGAGAGAACTAATTTACAAATTTAATAGTTTTTACAAAGGTGAAAACGCAAATGTTATTAATTGGACAGGATTTATATCAATTTAGCACATACATTCAGCCAATCAATCTTTCGTTTAATCAATATTTACTTTTGGCAGATGGACCTATTCTATTTCATACGGGTGATATCCATATGGCTACCGCTTTGATACCACAATTAAAAACAGCACTTAATGGCAAAATACTAAAATATATTTTTGTTTCCCACTTTGAATCAGACGAGTGTGGCGGGTTATCTATAATTTTAGATAATTTCCCTGAGGCTAAAACGATTTGTTCGAAAATAACTGCACGTCAACTTGGTGGGTTCGGGTATAAAAACGAAGTTATAATTAAAAAGTCTGGTGAAAAACTTAGCTCTAATTCATGTGAGTTAGAATTTATTGGTTATCCCTCTGAAATGCACCTTTGGGAAGGCTTATTCGTTATAGAAAATCAACGGGGCATTTTCTTTAGCAGCGATATAATGATAAGGCCAGGAGAGGTTGATGGAATCATAGTAGATTCAACTTGGAATACCGAAATTAGCAACATCCGTCCAACTCAGATACCCGACCCATTGCTATATAGTCAAATGCAGGAAACTTTGTCTCAGTTAAGCCCTGATTTGATAGCTGCAGGGCATGGTCCTTGTCTTAGATTAAAGTAGACAACAATACATTATTTAGTGATTAATCACAATTAAACGAAATGATCGGAGTGTAAAAATGATCAACAAAAAGCTTATGGAAGTGCTTACTACCCCTCCCGATGCCGCCTTGGCAATTGTTACACAGGGCTTTAATGAACCACATGTAATAAACTCATGGAATAGCTACGTGCAGGTGACTGACGAAGAAAAACTGATTATCCCCGCAGGTCGAATGACTGAAACGGAAAGGAATATCGTTAGAAACAATAAGGTCCAGTTAACAATAGCAAATAGAGAAGTTGAGGGAAAAGCCTATAAAGGGACAGGGTTCTTAATTAAAGGTATTGCTGTGTTTAAAAAAGAAGGCGCGGATTTTGAGGCAATTAAAAAGAGATTTCCGTGGGCAAGGGCAGCATTAATAATAACAATTGAGTCGGCAGAGCAAACTCTATAGTACTGTACACTCCGGCGTTCGATCTCAATTATTCTTGATAAAAGCTTCAATTATTCAGGGCTGGAGCCAATTAGCAGTTCATGAAATCATTTCTATCTTTTATAAACAGAAGAACCAAGCTAGGCACTCTACGTTTAAACTCGTAGAGCACCTTACTTGGTTTTGGACAATTATTTACCTTGTCGCAGAACATCATAAAATCCGTCTAAACTCAAATTGAATTAGTCTAAATAGTCGGTGGGCTTTTATTTGGACTAAAAGACCAAACTGGTTAGAGGTGGATGAACTCTATGAAATGCTATAAGATACAATTTATAGCAACTGTTATTAACATACATTGATATATTCCCACGAACAGAAAAAGCGTTGGCATATCCCCGCAAACGTAAGATTGGAATAGGTCGACTTTTGTAGGGCTACAATGTTAAAGATGTATGCGTACAATAGGAGAAAAAAATGCCTTGCAGATTTGAACTAGAGGATCCACAATAGAAAAGTAGTGGAACAAAGTAACTGGAATGCTATTTGTTATAATGAGTCTATGAATAAACTCATTGAAGTTAAAGGAGCGCTCAAATGGAAGAGAAATCACCAAAAGCCTGCAATCAGCATCATAACCACGAAAGTGTAGACCACGATACATGCGTCTCTTTAGTTCCAATTTTCAATCATCTGGAAAAAAATCAAATGGAAGAAATACATGCTTTGACCCATTCAGTATTTTATAAAAAAGGCGAAGATCTTTATCACCCCGGCAGCCAATCTGATGCGCTCTACATCGTCGCTGAAGGCAGAGTAAAAATCTACCGGCTTTCTGAATCGGGGAAGGAACAATTGTTGCGATTTCTCAATCCTGGTGAATTTACCGGTGAGTTGGCTTTGTTTAATGAATCCGTCCATGAAGCTTATGCGAGTGCCATGGTAGATACCAGTGTCTGCATCGTCAAGCGCGCAGATCTTCATAGATTAATGTTGACGTACCCTGCCATCGCCATGAATATCCTCTCTGAGTTCTCTTCTCGGCTTGAACAATCCGAAAAACAAACAACGCGTTTTGCGACAGAACGGGTAGAAATGCGCATTGCCTTATATCTTGTTGAGTCCATGGATCTTAAGAGTGGTTCTGATGAGGTGACTTTACCGATGAGTAAAAAAGACTTGGCTTCTTATCTTGGAACGACCCCTGAAACCATTAGTCGCAAGCTCTTTGAATTTGAAGATGCCGGTTTGATCAAGCAGAAAAGCAATAAACGCATTCAGATTATCGATGTGGATGGCTTGCTGCTAATCTAGAGCCCCGCCAGTTTATATAAACCAATTTAAAATAGTTATGAATTGGATAAAACTTGATCTGCATCAAGGAATTTTTACTTGGAGCGATAGATAATGGTGACACAGGGAAAAAGATTAAATCAAAATCCCTGATGAACAAGAAAGAAGGATAAGCAATGTCAGTCTATTCAAAATACCAAGAAGTAGGTCAAAAAATATTTCCGTTATTGATTCAATATGTTCCTGTTGTCGATCGGGTACATGGCACCAATCATCCGGAGTTCCATGAAGTGCGCCGTCTTTTCGATACGATCATTAAGAAGACCAAAGCCAATAATCAAGTCAAACCAGAGTTGAACGAAGAATTCGCTCAATTACGTAAGATAACGCAGGATTACACCATTCCTGGTGATGTCTGTGAAACTTATGAAGCAGTCTATACGATGCTCAAAGAGATTAATGAGGCTTATCAAGGTTAATCAGGCAAACTGATAGGAGGTGAACGTATGCAGAAGTTTGTGTTGAGCAGAAAGAATTTAATCACTTTGATCAGTGGTATCTTAATCATCCTTGGATATACCGCCAAATTCGGATTAGGTAATGATAGTGTGTTCTTTTGGACCTTGACGGTGGCTTCGATCTTTGGACTTTCACCCATCGCGATTCAAGCGTTTCAATCCTTAAGGTTCAAGGTCGTTAGTATCGATGTGCTGGTTACGATTGCTGTCCTTGGTGCCTTTTTCATCAAAGAAGTTGAAGAATCAGCCATCGTTACATTCCTATTCTTGTTTGGAGCTTACCTTGAACAACGTACTCTAAACAAAACCCGTTCCGCAATCAAAGCACTTATTGATATGGCGCCGGGGAGTGCGTTGAAACAGATGTCTAATGGAGATTTTATTGAAGTTGCCCTCGAGGATGTTGATATCGGCGATGTATTATTGGTTAAAACCGGAGCGAAAATTCCGGTTGATGGATCCGTATTGACCGGTGAAGGCTATGTCAATGAAGCCACCATCACCGGTGAATCCATGCCAATCAATAAATCGAAAGGTTCAGGTGTCTATGCCGGAACGATCCTTGAGAACGGTACTGTGCAGATTTCGGCTGAACGCGTTGGTGAGGATACTACCTTCGGCAAAATCATCGAGTTGGTTGAGGAAGCTCAAGATTCAAAATCGGAAGCAGAGCGATTCATTGACCGATTCTCCAAATACTATACTCCCATCGTTTTGTTACTTTCTGTTTTGGTGGGACTGATCTCAAAAGACATGGAGTCTGGCGATCACAATCTTAGTATTGGGTTGTCCAGGTGCACTAGTTATCGGAGTTCCTGTCTCCAATGTGGCTGGAATCGGGAATGGAGCATCTCATGGAGTTTTACTCAAAGGCAGTGAGGTTATTCAAGATTTCAGTCGAGTCGATACCATCATATTTGATAAAACAGGTACCTTAACCATTGGGAATCCAAAGGTTGCTGACGTCGCACTGTATAAGGATCAAGAGAATGAAATGTTGAGTTATCTTGTCAGTGTCGAAAATGAATCTGATCATCCCTTAGCCAAAGCGATTGCGGAATATGCGGGAGAAATAAAAACCTATCCTGTTGAGAAGACCAATGTTGTCAAAGGCGGAGGTATTATTGCGATCGTCAATGGTCGCCGTATCGCAGTGGGTAACGTTTCACTGATGAAACAAGAAAACAGTATTCTTAGTGAAAAAATGCTTGTCGACATAGCCCAATTCGCAGGTAACGGTAATTCGCTGGTGTTGACTTCTGTTGATGGTGACATCAAACTTCTTGTTGGGGTCCGAGATCAAATTCGTCCCGGTGTCAAAGAAGTTCTTAAGAAACTTAAAAAGATGGGTGTTAAAAAGCTGGTGCTCTTGTCTGGTGACAATCAAGGTACGGTTGATTTGGTTGCCCACGACCTTGGGTTAACCGAAGCACACGGACACATGCTGCCTCAAGATAAGGCAAAATACATTGAAGAACTTCAGGCCAAAGGAGAGATCGTCGCATTTGTCGGCGATGGGGTCAATGACAGTCCTTCATTGGCTTTAGCAGATATCGGAATAGCGATGGGAAGCGGAACAGATGTTGCTATTGAAACCTCAGATGTTGTCCTGATGAATTCAGATATTAATCGTTTACCGCACGCCTTAGGCCTGGTTAAAGCAACCGCCAACAACATGCGTCAAAATATCGTTATTGCGGTTGGAGTGGTCTTATTCCTATTAGCAAGTGTTTTCTTCAGTCGTTGGATGAACATGTCCATTGGTATGTTGGTTCATGAAATCAGCATCCTTGCAGTTATTCTTAACGGAATGAGACTAATTCGATATAATTTGAAATAGCGATGTAATAAAAAATATTGATGAACTCAATAAACAAGGAGAAATAGAAATGCAAAAAGCAATCATACAACTTGAGACATTAACTTGTCCGTCCTGTGCATTAAAAATCGAAAGTGCAGTCAAATCCCTAAGAGGGGTAGAAAAAAATAGCGTTAACGTCTTGTTCAACTCTAGCAAAGTTAAATTGGACTTTGATAATGCAAAGCTTTCGATCGAAGAGATTACGAAAACCATTTCTGTGCTGGGATATGAAGTCTTGAAATCTCAAGTAAAAGAGTGATCTGTAGCTATGGTTTCATATCTGCGTAAGACATGTTGGGAAAGTGAAAAGTAATTTTTATGATCACTAATCAATAAGAACATCATAAAGTCCTGATTCTATCAGGACTTTATTCACTATGGCGGATGACATCCTGGAAAGAAAGTAATTAAGAAAAACATGAAAAAAGAACAACCACAAATCGAAATAGTCGAAGAATTCGATCTCTCCAAAGAATTAGCCTTCTTAGAAGCTCAAGAAAAGGAAGAAGACCAAAATGTCCAAAACTAACCTTGAGTTTGTTGAATACGCAAAATCAAAATTGACACTGCCCACCATCTATATGCTGAGTGGCTTTGGAAGGGTACTAACTCAAGCCAACATTGATAAAAGAGTCAATGTCATGAAGTGTCCTCACACCATCAAAAACTTAGCGATCATCGCAACTGGTATTGGCAAATATTGTTATGACTGTTGTGGTTTGATCAAGGGGTTTCTGTGGGAAGATGCGCAGGGAAAAGTTCGTTATAATGATCCAAAAGGATCCGATCAAAACTCTCAAGGTATGTATAACCACGCGACTGAAAAGGGTCTGCTTGAGCCGATCCCAGACCTTCCAGGCGTGCTAGTATTTACTCAAGACCTTGGGCATGTCGGGATCTATATCGGTAAGGATACAGCTGGGAAACGTCAATACATCGAATCCACTCCCGCCTGGAAAAAGTGGGGAGTAACTCAAAGCAATGACACCATTCGTAAATGGGCATTTTGGGGTAAATACAGTTACATCGAGTATGTTGTCCCACAACCTCAATCAGATCATTCTGAGATAAAGGTTGGCGACATCGTCTATGTATCGGGTATTGGCAGATCATCGAGCCTTGGGACCGGTAGATCCACTGCAATCTACAAGAATCGAAGAATGAAAGTCATTAAGCTGATCCAAAACGTACCTAATGGGTATGGTTGTTCGACAAATCTGTCTGCAACTACAGATGACAAAGGCTCTAAATTCATCACTGCATACTTTAAAAGCAGCTCAGTGAAAAAGGAGTAGCATGTCCCCAGATACTACATTTAGTTTATCGGTCCTCATAGCGATCGCCGGTTGCTTTGTAGGTTTAGCTGGTTGGCTGCATTCTCGAGACACAAAGATCAGTGAGGATGCTGAGTGGAAAGGTATGGTGAATGCTAAACTTGATATGGCAATTGGTCTTCGAAAGGATCATAACGAACTTGAAGAAAAACACAACTCAATTACTGAAAGGGTTGGTAGAGTAGAAGAATCGACGAAAGCAGCGCATAAAAGGATTGATGCGTATGAATTAAAGAGCAAATGATGAGTGCTCGAAGGGCAATTGCCCTTTTTTTTGTGCAATTGATCAAAAAATCAATGTAAATATACATTAATTGCACTAGCAGTGTTCGTATGAAGTAAAATGTAGTTAAGTAAGAAAAGGGGGATGCGAATGAGCATCAATCAACCTAAAAGAAGAAACGCCCAAATTAAATCGAAAAAAAGGGTAACTGATCACGCTGAAGTTTTTACAGATGAGCGTGAAGTAGATAATATGTTGGATTTGGTGGACGATGAATCTACTCGCATTGATAGTCGATTCCTAGAACCTGCATGCGGTGATGGAAACTTTTTAAGTAATATACTCGAAAGGAAACTTTCTACTGTTAAGGCGAGATACCAGAAAAGTGAATCAGAGTTTGAAAAATATGCAATTCTGGCAGTATCAAGTATTTATGGAGTGGATTTACTTGAAGACAATATTGATATCTGCCGCCAAAGACTTTTTGACATCTTTAACAAGCAATATTCTCGCTATTGTGAAACAATCTCAAATGATCAGTGTAGGGAATCGGCGAAATTTATTCTGAAGAAAAATATACAATCAGGAGATGCGCTCACACTAAGGAACTCCTCAAATTATCCGTTAATTTTCTCAGAATGGTCGCTTGTGTCTGAACGATTGATTCAAAGGCGAGACTTTAGGCTCGATGAAATGTTGGACGGACATGAGAAACAATTGTCGATTTTTAGAACAGATTGGGAATATGATGATGAAATCAAAGCGTTTATACCAATGCCTGTAAAAGTATTTCCATTAATAGATTATCAAAAGGTGTATGAAAATGAGTGAAACATTTTTTTCAAATATCTATAATCCTGACGTCCTCTCTTGTATTGCAAACTTAAGTAGTGATGAAGTTTTTACACCACCAGAACTTGCAAATATGATGTTAGACCAATTGCCAGTTTCAATATGGAAAGATGAAACAATAACATTTCTAGATCCAGGATGTAAATCTGGAGTATTTCTGCGAGAGATAACAAAAAGGCTCATAGAGGGTCTTGCGGATAAAATACCAGACTTGAACCAAAGAATCGACCATATTCTAAAAAAACAAGTTTATGGCATCGCCTTAACCGAGTTAACTTCATTACTTACAAGAAGAAGCTTATATTGTACAAAATATCCTAATAGTATCTACTCGGTTTCATTGTTTAGTAATGTTGAAGGAAATGTTAGATACAAAGCACCTAACCACTCTTGGGAAAATGATAAATGTAAGTTTTGCGGGATTACTAAGAGTTCGCTAAACCAAGATGAGAATATGGAGAAATATGCATATGAGTGGATACACACAAATAAAGCTGAGGAGATATTCAAAATGAAATTTGACGTCATAGTATCAAATCCTCCATACCAACTTGAGACCAGTGGATATGGAAGACAGGCAAAACCAATCTATAATAAGTTCATTGAACAAGCGAAAAAGCTAAATCCTAAATATATAACGATGATCATTCCCTCTCGATGGTTTGCAGGTGGGTTTGGACTGGATGATTTTCGCACGGAGATGCTTAGCGATAAGAGACTTAGAAAAATAGTTGACTTTCCTAACGCCCAAGAATGCTTTCCTGGAGTAGACATTGCTGGTGGTGTATGCTATTTCCTTTGGGATAGGGATAATCCTGGTGAATGTGAGATCACTAATATCACAGATGGAAAGGCAGTATCAACAACTCGTAGTCTTGATGAATTTCCAACATTCATCAGAAGTAGTCTCGCTGTCCCAATCGTACGTAAAGTCCTAGATGCATCTCCGACCAAAAAGACACTTGCAGATATTGTTTCCCCTCAAAAGCCATTTGGTTTACCGACAAATTATGAGCCGAGTAAATCTGGAATTCCGTGTTGGTTTATACAAAGAATTGGTTTGAAATTCGCAGATCCGAAAGATGTTTCGGATAGTGGTAAATATCTTGATAAATGGAAATTGCTTTTGCCTAAGGCTCCAATTGCTGGTCAAACAGACTTCACGAAACCAGTTGGGTTTTATTATGATGGAAATACACGAATTGCAAAACCGGGGGAATGTTGCACCGAGTCCTGGATAGTAGCTGGGGCATTTAGAACAGAGAATGAAGTATTATCTTATAAATCCTATATTTTCACGAAGACTGTTAGATTCTTACTACTTCAAACAGTAGTTTCACAGGACGTATTAAGAAAAAAGTTCTGCTTTATCCCGGATCTTGAGAAGTATAATGAAATCTTCACTGATGATGTTTTATGCAAAATGTGGAATATAACAAAAGATGAATGGGAATACATTGATTCTAGGATTAGTAACTCAGGTGTAAATTCAAATGAACAATGAGTACTTTCCCTTACGTCCGAAAATTGACCCGAGAATCTATGCGTACGAAGAATCAAATCCTGAATACTTGGGTTTGCTGAAGATCGGATATACCGAGGTTGATGTTGAGCATAGAATTGCGCAACAATACCCAACTAAAAGGCCAAATGGTAAATTACCTTTTAGAATAGTATTAAATGAATCAGCTATGTATGATGATGGTACATCCTTTACTGATCACGACATTCATCGAATGTTGATAAAGAAACATATTCATCGGGCAGGTGGGGAGTGGTTTCAATGTTCTGTTGATGAACTCAGAGCAGCTATATTGGCTGTAAAGAATAGAACTTATAATGTAGAGAATAGAATTAATGACTTTGCTTTGAGACCAGAACAAGAAGAGGCAATTTGTAAAACGATTGACTATTATCGGAAATCTGTTGATTCTGAACCAAATCGTACACCAAAGTTTTTATGGAATGCTAAAATGCGTTTCGGGAAAACTTTCACAGCATATCAACTTGCGAAGAGACTTAGATGTAAAAGAGTACTTGTCTTAACATTCAAACCTGCAGTTGAGGTTGCTTGGGAAGAAGACCTTTTGACGCATCTAGATTTCGAAGGTTGGCAGTTTATAAGCCGCGACGGGCAAACTTATGAGCAATCGAATAAAGACAAACCAATCGTCTGTTTCGGCTCATTTCAAGATTATTTAGGAGTCGATCGAGAAACGGGGGGCATAAAAGTTAAGAATGAATGGGTTCATACTACAAATTGGGATTTAGTTGTGTTCGATGAATATCATTTTGGTGCATGGCGGGAAAATGCAAAGAAACTATTCGAAATTGAAGACGAAGATGAGTATGACTCACTGAACATAGAAGAATATAAAAAGGATGAAGCAGATAATGCATATAACGAAACCTTTCTACCAATAACAACTAAATATTACCTTTTCTTGTCTGGGACCCCATTTAGAGCATTAAACTCAGGAGAATTTATTGAAGATCAAATATATAATTGGACATACTCTGATGAGCAAAGAGCAAAGAACAATTGGATTGGTACTGGTAATCCATATGCAATTTTGCCTAGAATGGTTCTTTTAACTTATAAAATACCTGAAAGTATTAGGCAAATCGCGTTACAGGGAGAGTTCAATGAATTTGATTTGAATGTCTTCTTTTCTGCTAAAGGAAAAGGAAATGATGCTTGCTTTGTTTATGAAGAATATGTTCAGAAATGGCTTGATTTGATCAGAGGATCATACATGGAGACATCCATTGCAGATTTAAAACTTAAAAATCAGAAACCCCCAATGCCGTTTTCCGATATTAGATTACTAAATATACTATCACATACATTATGGTTCTTGCCTAATGTGGCATCATGCTATGCTATGAGGAATTTACTAAGAAAGAAACAAAACACATTTTATAAAGACTATTCGATAAATGTCGCTGCGGGCTCAAGTGCAGGGATTGGTGTAGCAGCATTAGTGCCAGTACAAAAATCAATGGCAGATCCTTTGAAATCAAAGACTATAACTCTTTCGTGTGGAAAGTTAACCACTGGAATTACTGTAAGACCATGGTCGGGCATATTTATGCTTCGTAATCTTTCAAGTCCTGAAACATATTTCCAAGCGGCATTTCGAGTACAGAGTCCATGGATAGTTCCGACCGAGAATGGACAATTTGAGATCATAAAGCATGAATGCTATATATTTGATTTTGCGCTTGATCGAGCGCTTAAGCAAATTGCGGATTATAGTTGTCGATTGAATATAAATGAGAATAATCCAGAAAAAAAAGTAAGTGAGTTTATAAGTTTTTTACCTGTTCTTGCATATGATGGTAGTTCTATGAAAGAAGTAGATGCAGCTGATATTTTAGATATCACAATGGCTGGAACATCGGCTACACTATTAGCAAGACGTTGGGAGAGTGCACTTTTAGTAAACGTTGATAATGATACTCTTCAAAGACTTATGGCCAACCCAGTTGCGATGGCAGCACTTTTAAAAATCGAGGGATTCCGAAATCTAAATTCCGAGATTCAGACGATTATTAACAAATCTGAAGGTGTCAAGAAGGCGAAAAGGGATGGTGTTGGTAAATTGCCAAGTAGTGAAAAGAGGAAACTCACTGAGGATGAAAAGGAATTTAAGAGCAAACGAAAGCAAATTCAAGAAAAATTGTTGAAGTTTGCAACAAGAGTACCAATTTTTATGTACCTTACTGATTTCAGAGAAAGATCTTTAAAGGAAGTAATTGTTCAGCTCGAACCGGGACTATTTAGAAAAGTTACAGGTCTCGAAGTTAAAGATTTTGAACTACTAGTGTCAATTGGCTTATTCAATGCATCGTTAATGAATGATGCAATTTACAAGTTTAAGCGCTACGAAGATGCTAGCTTAGGATATACTGGAATAAACAAACATTCTGGTGAAAATATTGGACTTTATGATACTGTAATAAGTTTCGATGATTACAATCGGCTTTCGTCACTTCAAAAATCTTCAATAATTGTCTCAACACAAGAAAAGAACCAATTAAAGAGCGCTTCATTAAATAAAAATCAGAGCTCAAAAGAAGATGTCGCCGGCAGAAAAGGTGCACTACAATCAATGATAACTTTGGATCAGAAAAATATAGAGAATTTTGGTCTTATTAATGTGAAAGAACCTTCACCACAACATGATCACGGTCATGCCAAGAAGATAAGTAAAGTCAAATCTGGTTCAAAATTGCGTCATTTACAATTTGGAGAAGGTACCCTGATATCAATTGATGAAAACCTGATGTTAATAAGTTTTGAGAGCGGTGAGAAGAAGTTTAAGTTTCCAGACGCAATCGAGCGAGGTTTTTTAGAAATAATTTGATTGTAATAATATTAGTATTCGCAGTTGCCTGAGACCATAAGTCTCAGATATTTGTTCAAAAAATATTGAACAGTGGAGGACAATTGATTAGTGGGGTAATAAAAATTAATATTAGTGACGACTTTTTTCGGTTAAGGAAAAAGGGATTCAATGAGAATCTAGTCTTGGAAATCATTAATTCCACCTCATACATGTTTCGTGGAAAGGGTCCCTTCACATTAGTTAAGAGTCAAAGTCATGGGGAACCGGATTTCGAAAATACTGAAACGGGATATTCGCTGGATGCGAAACTTTTCTTGCCCAAAGTGTTTTGGGATGAATTTATTATAAAATCAGATGGGCAATACACTCTAAGGTTGTTTGAGTTTCATAATCTTTTCAATAATTTGATTGGTTTGAATTCACGTGAATTTCAAGTTGATGTTCCTGATCCAAAAATGATAGAGTGCATATCGAAGTGGGAAATCAAGATTGTTAAACATTGTAAAATCAAGAATATAGTATTATTCTTTCCTCTGTGTGTCTTGAAAGAACCTGAGTCCCTTGCTTCGCGTTTTAGTGCAGGGAACCCAATTGAAGTTTGGCTTCAAAATATTGTTGATAGGGAGAAGTTTGTGAATGATATCTATCTGATTGCACCAAATACAAGGAATGTTCTTTTCATAAAAAAGATAAATAGAAAGTATGAGATTGAGTATTTAGATTGTGACATCCGTAACTTAATTGATTTCCAGTTGAATACATAAACTGGTTATCAAGAAGTTGTATGGTCATTGTATGGTCAGAGTTGCATAAAACCATCAAAAAACCCGCTGATTTAGCGGGTTTTGAGTACTATGGCGGAGGACATGAGATTCGAACTCACGGAAGCTTGCACTTCGCCACCTTTCCAAGATGGTGCCTTAAACCGCTCGGCCAATCCTCCAAGTGCTTTTTTATTATACCTAATGTAGAGAGAATTGTCATTAGATAGTTGAGATAAAAGATAAATGTTTAAGATTTATGAGAGCGATTGATGCTGAGTTGTTTATGAATCTCTAATACTTTGTTTTTAGTTAAAGGATATTTATAAATACTGGCTGCCGACATGATGACTGCGAAGGCACACCCTAAACTTAATATAAGACCTAAAGCCAATTGAGTAAAAGGAGCCTGAACCGTGATGTGCGAATTAAAACCGATCACATCCAATAAAACACCAATGAAAAAGACAACGATGGCTTGCGAACTCTTATAAAACAAAGTCATGCTTCCAAAGTAAACCCCTTCATTCCGGGTCCCACTTTGAAGTTCTTCAATATCGATCGTATCTCCAACCATAGAAGCGGGAATACTAAACATGGCACCTGTCCCAACACCACCCAAAATCGCATAAGGCATAAAGATCCAAATGTTTTGTTGGAATGTCGTATGGAAGACAGATACCAAAAGGAACACAACTGTGGCTAGGAAGGTTAAAAATAAACCGAGTAATAAAGCACTCTTCTTATCAGTTTTGCCTACCAGATAAACCCAAAATGGCTGTGAGAGGATACTGAACACAAACTGAACACCAATAACGGTTGCGATCATGGTCGAAGTAAATCCAAAGGTATACGTGAACACATGGATCCCGATATTATTGACGATGGCCGTTGCAATGTTGCTAAACATATACGCTGTCGCGACAAACACAAAGGCTCTATTTTTATAGGTATCCATAAATGTTTGTATGATTTTCTTGATTGAAGATGTTTCACCCAATAAGCCATGGTTTTGACTTAAAGGCCCAATGTATTTTCGTGTTCTGAAATACACGACCAAGATCGTCCCCAAAGAAGCAATTGAAGTAAATAAAGCAAGGGAAGTATAAGCTTGGGGATTAAGTTGTCCTATCGGATAATTCACTGTGGGCTGAAAGAAGACATACATACCACCAACCATCATCACTGCGATTCCAATCATAAAAAACACTGAACGAATGGATTGGATCTGTGTACGTTCTGAATAATCCCCTGATAATTCAGAACCTAAAGCTGTATAAGGTGTAACCAATACAGTGATCGCTGTTTTATATAAGATGATGAATCCAAATATCAAGATTACTTTTAAAGTCAAAGAGGAATCCACAGGAATAAAGAACAGACCAATGATACTGATTGATACTCCGATGGCTCCTATTAATAGGTAACCATGTCTTCTTCCGAACTTTTTAGATCTTGTGTTATCGGATATATAACCCATGATGGGATCTGTTACTGCATCCCAAAAGATACTGACACCAATCGCTAATCCTGCGATCGTTCCAGGAATATGTAAAATTGAAGTCATAAAGAAAACAAGATAAGATCCAACCACTTGCATGGCCAACCCATTACCTAGATCACCAAATCCATAAGCAATTTTGTCAATTAAGGGCAGTTTTTTCATCGTCATGTTTTTATTATAACTGATTAAATTCAATACTGAAAAGAATTGACCTTTTCTAAACAATAAGATAGAATAATAAAGCAATGCCCGAGTGGTGAAATTGGTAGACGCAGTGGACTCAAAATCCACCGACGAGAGTCATGACGGTTCGAGTCCGTCCCCGGGCACCAATAATTTAAAGTAATTCTAAGGATATAGTGAAAAGACCGCATAAATAGGCGGTTTTTTTCATATTTAGCTGGGTAAAAATTGATGGTCAAAAACGAGGCATTTGCACGATATTTGCACGGAGTATTATTATCGTGCAGAATTATATGCAATCGTATGTAATCTTATACCATCTTGTTCAGTTATATGTGGCCTATATTTGCGATTGTTGCAGCACTGGATTCTACCTATGATGAACTCAAAGGAGAGTTAACATGTCAGCAAAAAAAGCAGAGAATGGAAAATCATACTGTTTCTGGACTCAGTATACCGATCTGGTCACCGGTAAGAAGAAACGTCAATACAAGTCTGGATTCAAAACCCTCAGAGAAGCCAAAGAAGCTGAGAGAGATTTCTTATCAAGCTTACGTTTATCCAGAGCAGTAGATATGACCTTCGAAGCGTTGGCAGAAGACTTTCTTTCACACAAGAAAGGGAAAGTTGAAATCAACACTTACAAGAATGATGTTCGAGAAGTGAATATGTATCTTTATCCTAAGTTCAGAAAAAGACTTGTGGAAACCATATCCCGAATTGAAGTGAGAAACTGGGTGGATTATATTACATTGTTGCCTAAATCAACAAAATACAAGAACGAGATTCTCCAATTATTCAAAGGCATCTATAAGCATGGAAAGATATACTTCAGTGTCATTAATGACCCTTGCTCCATCGTTGAGGCGTTCAAATCGGATAAGTCTGTTCATGAGAATGTGAAGGTTTGGGAAGTGGATGAGTTTGAGAAGTTTATTTCAACCTTCGATCTTAAAGATAAGAATCAGTATCTTTGGGCAACTTTTTTTACCCTATTGTACTGGACCGGTCAAAGAAGGGGAGAGATCAAAGCACTCAAGTTCTCAGACATAAGTTTCGAGAATAGGACTCTCAATGTCACTAAGTCAGTCAGCCAGAAAATCACAGGCATGGGAACTCAACTTCGAGATACAAAAACTGTGTCATCCAGAAGAGTGATCTCTTTGGATGATTCTACACTAGCGATGCTGACGAATGTTTTGAGAATGAGAGAAAGAGAACCGAATTTCTCTCTCGATGAATTTATTTTCATCAGATCCGTGGATGACCGGATTCCATATGCAGATACCACGATTACAAATCGAAAGAATCTGCATTGTATCTTGGGAAAAGTAAAGCGAATAACTATTCATCAATTCCGCCATTCTCATGCTAGTGTCTTGATTTGTAACGATGTAAATATCGCTGCCGTATCTAAAAGACTTGGTCATTCTAACATCAATATGACCCTGAAAGTCTACACACATTTGATTCCTTCGGTCGAAAGGGGGACCCTTGATACACTCAATAAGTTACATAGATAGTCCGTTTTATTGGACAGAATACATTTACATTTTTCTTACATTCATGGGGCTTTATACTTAGGGTATGAACAAGAAACACTCGAAATATTATTTGGCTAGAATGAGGTCGGTGAAAAAATCTGGGAAGGGTAGATATACGAGTCGTGAATTTTGTGCAGAGCTCTTAGGAATAAGCAAAAACAAACTTGCTGACATAGAGAATGGAACTTTTCCTGAAGCAGATATTGTTGCTTTGATGGTAGAACTCTACGAGGATATCAAGTTAAGTAACGATCATTGTCATAGCTGTCCGGTATACAAAGCAAGGAGGAAGTTAAATGCCAGCAAGAGTAGCGAAGTCGTCGTGGAAAGCTAAATGTGATTGTCTTAGAAAGGTTCATTTTGATAATACATCTTTCGCGATTTTCTTTGATGTTTGTATGACAAATGCAATCAAGATTAAACGTGCAGTAAGAGCATCAACCGCTGGTAAGAATAATTGGACTTTTATTGAGAGTATTGTTCTTACATCCGCGGTAATTGAATATTTTGGTATCGATGTTGAGGATTGTTATAGAAAAGAAAGGAACGAACAAAATGACCAACTTTGATAGAGATTATCTATTTCTGGATGATGATCATATTTCATACACAGTAAGTCTGTTCAACCTGCTAGATAAGAGAGATAACGAGCAAAGATTTGATGATGATTTCCAAACCGTACCTGCATTTCTGTTTTTATCTGGGTTAGTAGTTGAGGACATTGATTTCGATCAGATCACAATAGAATCTCTCTATGAGTCAAACAAAGCGAGATGCAAGTCGTCGGACAAAGACGTAAGTGATATTAGCAGAACAGCCAATGAGTTCTATGATGGCTCATTTAGGCTAAGTGAGATGGGGGCTCTTGACTCGGATTATCAAGTCATGGTTAAGAATGCTCTTGATATTTTGTATGCTAATAGAGAGATTTATGATAATAAACTCTCGAAGATGGTAGAAAAGATGATTGATTTTACTAATCAAAGAATTAATCAACAAGAATCTGAGAGGTAAGGGGTGAATCTACCCCTTCTTTCGAACTTGACGAATTGTAAATGAGCACGAGTTGACTTTGTCAAGATAAAATTGAGAACACATTATTTATAGTAATCAAAGGATGTTTAGCCTTTAGGATTATCATCTTTACTATGTGTGTTTACAAGTTGGGTCAAACTACTTTTTGTCCTATAACATAAAAGTAAAACACGATTTTCAAATGAAAGGATTATATGAACAATATGATTGATGAAAAAAAGACAAAACGTTTAAGGTTTTATATCAAGACAAGATTTCTTAAAAAGATTAATAGTGGTCTTGAACGTGGAACGATTGCCGATAAATCAGCTTCTGTGTTCATTTGGAAAGTAATCGAAGAAAATATGATTCAAGGGCCAATTAATTATTCTATTCATAATAATCGGGTTGCGGTAATTGAAGTGATTAGAAATCATCTTGATGATCATTTGCACGAGCTCCAAAAAGTTGAACGAGTGATCATGGCGGATATTGAGTTTATTAAACTCATGGAGGAAGATGATGCGTAAAAAGAATGATAATAGTGTTTCATTTGAGATTTTGGTAACTGAGCAACAATTTAATCAAATCAATGAATACTGTGAACAAAATGGTTTTGAAAGTAAGTCGGAGATGATTAATAATTTATTAATCATGGAGATGGACAGACGAAGAGACATCATCCCAGGGGAAAAACAAAAGGCATATCTTAAGGGGATAATGGACTCACTTTACAATGAATACGAGGCTGGTAAGCTTATGGTGAAAATATTTAAAGAAGTCAAGATGATCAAGGAGTATGTCATAGCGGTTCATGGTGACGATAAGGATAAATTAAGACATGCCAGAGCTAGATCGGAGGAAACATATCAAGCGCATTTGCTCGGACAAAGATTAAAAACTCCTTGGGAATTCGAAGATGATGATGATCCGGGTTTTGAATTGGAATTCTTTGGAAGTGAAGACGCTTAGAAGTGACGAACTTAATGAAAATGGATCACTATGAATATCATCTGAATACAAACAGTTAATACTTGTGGAATGACTCGACTTTTATGGAGAGGTTTTTGAGAGCCCTCTCATACAAACACAGCTGATTCAATACCTGAAATTATAGGGCCCCACCCTCTTTCCTGCGGCGATACTCTACTGGACTCAGATAACCCAATGATGAATGAATACGTTTCCGGTTATAGAAGATCTGGATGTATTCAAAGAGATCGCTTTCTATTTCTTCCATTGTATCATAGGCTCTACGATTGATACATTCTCTTTTCGTGGTGGCGAAGAAACTTTCGACGCAGGAGTTGTCGTAAGGACATCCTGCTTTGCTCATGCTTCCTTGGATCTTGTGTTGTTGTAAGAACTGATTGAATCCGATACTGCTGTACTGACAGCCACGATCACTGTGAAAGACGAGATTCTCTTTCTTTCTGCGCGTCGCCAACGCATTTCCCAACGCTCTTTTGACCGGATCCGTTGATGCGTTCTTGCTGACCGAGTATCCCACCACTTCACGATTGAAAAGATCGATGACTACCGAAAGAAAGACCCATCCCAGCGTGGATTTGATGTAGGTGATATCGCCGGCCCATACGCTGCCAGGTTCACTCACGTTGAATTTCTGTTGTAAGACGTTCTCGCTGTATCGGCCGTCCGAAGCTTGCTTAGGATATGGGGTGAACCGTTTGACGATCACCGGATACAGCCCTGTTTCCCGCATTATTCCAGCGATTTTGTATTCACTGATTTTATACCCCTGACTTTCAAGGACCCGACTCAGTCTTCTGTACCCGTACGTTCTTTTGCTATCTTCAAAGGCCTTTTCGATCGTATGGATGAGGATCAGTTTCGCCCTTGCTTTCGCTTGTCTGCGACGGTCACCTTTCAGCCATTGGTAGAATCCGCTCTGTTTGATCCCTAAGGCTTTGCACATCTTCACCACCGAAAACTCTGAGCGGTTCGCCGATATGGCTTCATACTTCATTCGGGAGGTCGCATGAAGATGTGCAGGGATTTTTTTAGGATTTCTACCTTCTCTTTCTCGTCTTCAAGTTCCTTCTCTTTCTTCTTGACCTCTCTTTCCAGCTCTTTAACCCGATAACCTAACTCTATGTTTGTTTTGGGTTCGCTTCTTTTGAACCCTTTGGCTTCCGCATAACTGGGAAGATTGTTTCTCCGCTTGTACTCTCTGACCCAACTGCACACCGTGTTTTTGTCCACGCCGGTTTCTTCTGCCATCTGAGTCGCGGAAATGCCCTTCTCCAAGATATACTTCACGGTCTGATCTCTCATCTCCTGAGTATACTTGCTATTATTGCTTGGCATTCTGTTTTTCCTCTGTTGTACCCATATGATGCTCCTCAGAGGGCTCTCTTATAAATCCACTGCAGTCCAGAAAAGAAAAAATTAAATCTCATCATCCGCTCCATCTTGGGCTGACTTTCAAGTGAGAATAGTTTTGTATGGTGATTGTATAGGTAAATGGTCTCTAACCATCAAAAAACCCGCAAAATATACTATACCCCATATAATGGACACGAAAAGAAATACCTTGTGACTGTTCTATGGGGTATAGTTCAAAATGAGTGGGTTTGTTTGTAATGGCGGAGTACATGAGATTAGAAAGAAACCTTTCCCTAGCCTTCAAGGTCCGATAATTCAAGCACATTTTCGCAATTCCTTTCCCATTGTTTCCTGGCTTGTACATTTTGTATGGTCAAATGTATGGTCACCAAAATCAATGACTGATGACTATCTGTGAGAATAATCCATAGAGAAGTGTGGCTCATAGGGAGCTTTTGGTGTTAAAATTCTAGATAAAATTGATAATGTCACGATTTGTTAATATAATATCATTGCATGGGTGTTGTTAGAAACAACAATGAAAGGGAAAAAATGAATTGGCGGAAGAATAATTGAATTGCTTCGATTTTTTGTATTGCAACTATTTTGTTAATTATCAGTGCACTACCTGTTGGTGCTCAGTTAATTGAAGATGGTGGTGGAGGGACTGCACTCAAATGTGGTAGATCATATGAAGTAAGAAACAATGTGACATATTCTTCAGGAATTGGGGAGAGTATAACAAAAGTTGTGTTTTTTCATAGGGAACTTCCAGAATAATCACTTCTTTCTTCAAACATTTCAGATAATCGTGGGTAAGCCAATTCAAATCCCTTCATGATTCTACCAGACAGCTTCTCATTTTGGATCGTAAATAAGTTGACCAGAAAGCATTCAGCGGAGCCTTCGTTAGGAAACTGTTCCTTCTTCTTAATTTGACGCTTCAGCTGCTTATTCGTGTTTTCAATCCTGTTGGTAGTTCGGATTGATCCCCAAATCATCTTTGGATACTTGAAGTAAGTAAACATATTTGACCGGTTGAGGTAATCTTCGAATAACTTTGGATAGACTTTCTTCCACTTCCGTTTCATCGCTTCACAGCGTTCTAAGGCTTGAGCTTCAGAATGACTGGCGAAGATTTCTTTCAGATTTGTGGCCACCTCAAGACGATCCTGAACTCTAACGCGCTTACAGATATTACGCATAAAGTGAACCGTGCAGCGCTGGATATCTGCCTTCGGGATATAACTCAGGAAGGATTCATCTAATCCCTTCAATCCATCCACGACGCCCAGTAAGACTTCTTTCACACCTCGGTTCCTGAGATCTTCAAAGACATCCTTCCAGATCTCACTGGATTCGTGAGACGTTATACAATAACTCAAAATCTCTCGTTTTCCTTCCTCATCAATACCTAAAACCAGGTATACCGCCTCACTAGAGACCGTAGAACGGCGAATCTTCGTAAAGATGGCATCGATATACAGGATACTATAACGCGTCTTGAGCGCTCTCTGATTGAAGCGCTCCACCAGCTCCTGAGTCGCTTCGGTAATATTACTGATGGTCTACTTAGTGTAGTGGTGGCCATACAACTTCTCAATCAGCTCACAGATCTCAGAGGTCGTAGATCCTGTCTGATAGAGTGCGATCACCATGTCTTCCAACCAATGACTGCGTCGTTGGTAAGCATCAAACAGAGCAGTATTGAATTCATTCTTTCGATCTCTGGGGACGTTCAGTTCGACAGACCCATATTCAGTATCGAAAGTGCGCTGATAACTTCCGTTTCGGCAGTTATCACTGCCTTCAGTTTTACGGCTGTATTTCTGATAACCCAAGACAGAATCCAACTCTACTTTCATCAGATCATTCATCGCTGCTTGAACCATCTGGCGAATTGACTCCCGTAATTCCTCTGGCGAGGATAGTAATTTGAATAAATCTAAGGTAGAATTGGACATGGGCAACTCTCCTTGGGTTAGTGTCGTAACTTTATCCTAGTAGATATGTCCCTTTATTTTAATTAATTTCGAATTCCCACAACTTTAGTTATACTCTCTGCTAATTAAGTCAACTTCAAGAATCCCAATATCACTAATACAATAAAGTCAGTTTACACAAGACTCATGACACTAGCTCAAAAAATGTAGTATAATTCTTTGAATCAATTGAATTACTGTTAATTTACATAGTTTCTGTTTAAACAGGATAAATATCAGTCAAAACTAAGTGTATAAAGCAAATCAAATACGCAAAGAAGACCTAGATATGAACCGCACAATTTACTACTGACGATCCCACAACTAGAGTCTTATGAGAGGTTAACGATGACAAGAAGTATTAAGATATATATTCTTTTGCAGAAGCACAAGGGATTAATTGGTGGTTTATATTGTCCTTTTAAAGGCGATATTTATAACCACGCATCAATTGGCATATGTGAAAATATGAGTGAATTCTACAGTTTTCGTTCAAAATGGGGATTTTGTGAAGAACACCCATTTTATTTCAACAAGGAATATAAAAGGACACTTCTGTGCACAATCTATGAAATAAACGTATCATCCGATGTTTATTTGAAAATTGAAAATGAAATTCGAAGATTCAAACTCAAAAAGAATGATTTGCATTATTCGTACTTAAGCTTATTTCTGAGTGTTTTGGGTATAAAACATCATTTCCTAAATCGATATTACTGTTCTGAATTTGTAGCTGAAATACTCAGTACTTCGGGTGCTCTAAATTTGGCAAAAGACTCTTCGATTTATTTTCCAAAAGATTTTCATAAAGAGGAAGTGAAATTGTTTTATGAGGGATCTGCTCAAGATCTAGACTTAACGAAATAACTTCAACAACGGGTGGAGTGTGTCGAGAAAATAGGAGTCCCTTTGGAAAATGCCATGGTGGTAGACAGTTGACAGAATTTCGGTAAAATTCTGACTATATATGGTGTTTAAGATAGTGAAAGAATTGAAAGTTATTGCGGAATAATTAATGGTTTGTAGACCTGATAAAACCAGGTAAAAGTAAGAATCTAGTCCAATCCTAGCCCTGTTTTATGCTGACACCCTAAAAGTGGACAGTTAAAAAAAGACTTAGAGAGATGATAATCGATTTTTCTCTTTATCGTTGAAAGCAGCTGGATCATCCAATTAAGTCCTTTCTGGCTCTTCTCTCGTATCCTCAAATACTGATTTTCGTTGTTGATACAGGGACTTGCCCAATTAGTCATATGCCAGTATAGCTTGAGAATCGAAAGTGGGACATTTTGGGATGCGAGATGGATTCTCGAAAAAATCCACGTCCTTACTTTCTTACCCTAAAACCTCACGATAGAGATGAACGATTAAGGCTTGATAGTGTAATGGTTTGTTTGCGGGGTCATATTGCCCCAAGAGTGACAATCTCTTCCTCAATCCAAATATACTCCAACTTTGTTTTTATTAAGCTTAGAAAATCATGGATCTCTTAACTTTATAATACGAAAAAAATCCTTGCACATCTTCACCACCGAAAAACTTGATCGGTTTGCCGATACGACTTCATACTTCATTCGAGAGGTCGCATGATGATGTGCAAAGCATTAGGGATCAAACAGAGCGGATTCTGCCAATGGCTGAAGGGTGGCTGTCGCAGACAACCAAAAGCAAGAGCAAAACCGATCATCATCAATCAGGTCGAGAAAGCCTTTGAAGAAAGAAAAGATCGTACGGGTACAGAAGACTAACAGAGTTCTTGAAAGTCAGGAGCACAAGATAAGTGAATACAAAATCGCAGGAATAATGCGAGAAACAGGGCTGTAACAAGTAGTCCTCAAACGGTTCACACCATTCCCAAACAAGCTTCGGCCGCCTGACACAGCGAGAATGTCTTACAACAGAAATTCAACGTGAATGAACCTGGACGCGTATGGGCAGGCGACATCACCTACATTAAATCCATTTTAAAATGGGTCTATCTTTCGGTAGTCACTGATCTTTTAAATTGTGAAGTCGTAGGCTATTCGATCAGTAAGAATCCTGGCTCTGAGCTAGTGAAACGCGTCTTGGGCAATGCGTTGGCCAGTCGAAACAAACCGATTAAACTGACCTTTCACAGTGATCGGGACGTACAATACAGCAGGAACGGTTACCATGATTTCTTAAGTGAAAACAACACCATTTCATCCATGAGCAAACCCGTCTGCCTTTATGACAACTCCTGTGTTGAAAGTTTCTTCGCCACCACCAAAAGAGAATGTATCAATCGTAAAGCCTATGATACAATGGAAGAAATAGAGAACGATCTCTTTGAATACATCCAGATCTTCTATAACAGGAAACGTATTCATTCATCATTGGGATATTTAAGTCCAGTAGAGTATTGCCGCAGGAAAGAAGGTGGGATATCCGTATGAATGTAGGGTTTCGAATATAGGGACGTTTTCGTCAGTCATTCTACAAAAAGTCGAAACAGACCAGTAAACTGGAAGATGAATTTCTCAACATTGAATTATTTACTTCGCTAACTGAAGTTAAAGCTCTTACGAAAGTGTGGATTTTGTATTATAATTCCGTTAGGCCACACAGTTCACTACAGTATAAAGCACCGGCTCCTTTGACAATTAAACTGAGCATAGAAACTCTACTCAGTTTTGAAACAATTTATGGGACAGGTCAATAATATTCTGGTGATTGTCAGAACCATAAAATTGATTTCAAATGTTATCCTATGCATTCTAAATGCGCGACTTTGATCACGATTTTAAAGTTCCTGAATGATAAGAAAAAGGATTTTTAAAAGCTTTTGATGGCTAAAAATATGTGAGCATACGAAGTGTTGGTTGTCAATCTATTGAACAAGTGTGGACATCTGCTGTTGAATTTCTTCAACAGAGTCTTATAGGAGAACTCATGAAAACAGCATTGGTTTTAGAAGGCGGGGGCTTACGTGGTGCCTATACAGCAGGCGTGTGTGCTTGGCTCGTTGAGAACAAGATAGATTTCGACATGTATGTGGGCATCTCTTCAGGGGCTCTTTTTGCAATCTGCACAGGCCTTAAAGACATTGACATGCTTCATGATTGTGCAACCACATATGCAGTTTCACGAAGAAATACTGGACTTCAAGCTTTGTTGTTGGAAGGGCAACCTGTTGGGTATAACTACTTATTCAATATTGTCTTGCCAAGAAAGGTTAATCTAACCCCCAGACGAATACTTAAAATAAAGCCTTTGATCGAATATGGGGTCTATGATCTTGCTGAGGAAGATGTCATATGGAAAACGCAAAAAGATCTATCCGAAAATTTGCAATGGCTCAAAGCAGCATGCGTGTTGCCCATTGCAGGCAGAAATATCAAAATCGGTAAGAAGTATTATATGGACGCTGGTGTTAGAACGATGATCCCGATCAGGCATGCTCAAGAATTAGGTGCAGATCAGTTTATTGTGGTCACTACCAAGCCAACCAATTTCGTTCGAAAAGACAATGCGCCTTTAACTCAGTTCTTATTGGATGTCCTTTACTTCAAACATAAAAAATTGTTACAAGAGTTTAGAGCACGAAAAGAAGTCTATTATCGTGAAATGGACCAAGTCAAAGCACTCGTTGATCAAGGTAAAGCCATTCATATTCGACCGTCCAAGGATTCTGGCGTCAAACGTTTCTCAGCAAAATACGAACAAGTCAATGATCTTTACGAATTAGGAAAAGCGGATTGTAGTGCCAAGAGAGAAGCAATCATCGCTTTCTTTAAAAAATAGACAAAAAAACCATAAGAATGTATATCCGCAAAATGGACACAATAAAAAGACACTAACGTAAAATAAACATTGGTGTTTTTCTTTAGGTGTAAAGAAAATGAGAAAATCGAAGAAACATACAGTCTACAGTATTGAAGAAAAGAATCTGATCGTAAAAAGGTATCTAATCGGAGAAATTGGGTATCTTGGTTGTTTGCGAACCTATGACATCAGCGGTAGATCTGTATTGGAGCGATGGATCAAGTAGGTCAGGTTATTCGGAACGGTGGTCGATCGACGAGGTAAAAAAAACCGGGAGGCAGACCCAAGGGCCTACCTAAGAGTGTAAAGGAAAAGTATCAAGTCATCGATGAATTGAAACTGAAATATCCGATCAAGACCCTGTGTACTCTTCTGAAGTGTTCAAGAAGCGGGTATTATGATTGGATCCGCTTAGGTAGACCGGTATATAAAGCGCATAACGAAGCATTGAGTGATCTGATATTTAACCAGTAACTGAGCGACACCCGACAAGGGATCGTCCGCCTGAGGATGAATATAAAAGCTGTAAACAGGATCAGTTTAACCAACAAGACCGTTTACCGCTACATGAGACTTCTGGACATAAGGTCAATCACCGGCCGCAAGCCCAAGAAGTACGATAAGATTCCCCATCACGAGATTCCTAACCTTCTCAAACGCAACTTCACCACCACTGGACCCAACCAGAAGTGGTCGATCGACATCACTTATATCCATACATCTGAGGGCATAGAGTATCTCTGTGTTATCAAAGACCTCTACGACAAAAGCATTATAGCATACCGACAACCCCCTGGTCATTGAAACCGTGAAAGAGTCCCTCACCAAAGTCCCAAGATCAAAACGGATCGGTCTTATCCTTCACTCCGATCAATGGAGCCAGTGAATTTCGATGATTTGAAGTTTTGTACCCAGATGACGTCCTGGGAATTATCGGTTATGATGCGATATTTTTCTTCACTGATCCTTAGGGCTTCTTCCATTTCTTTCTGTCTGGTGATTTCTTGAAATACCCCGATAATGCCAATGATGTTGCCGCGATCATTGCAAAGGGAGATTTTTGGTTTTCATACAAAGCCCTAGACTCGTCTGCTTTTGCGAATCAAATTTCAATTTTAATAGGCTGCCCAGTATTTATGACATCCAGATCACTGGATGTAAACTCATCAGCCGACTCAACCACATTGAGATCATAGGCAGTTTTCCCGATAATTTCCGCTTCATTTTTGCCAATTAACTTTTCATATTCCAAATTGCATCCCAAGTATTTGCCATCCAGTCCCTTGAAGAATACAGAATAAGTCATCGAATTGATAACAAGTTTTAGTATCTCAGACGGTGCTTTTTCAGATAATTTATCAATCCGGTTCTTATACATACTGTTCTCCTCAGTTTTACTTTAGTACAGACATTTGCAGGTGGGGGAATCTGTATTGCCAAACCTTACTTTGCCACTATGATGAAAATATGAACTGATATTGACCAATTTGTGGATGAACGATCCAAGAGATAATTTAACAGCTATTAATATTGCATTCTGGGCTCAATTCGATAATGTATAGCCCTTTCAATTGTAGTAGCACTCACCAGAAGATCACTATAGTTCATTACTGAATAAGCGCATTACTAATTGTAGAGAATTTAGATAAATTCTATGACAGTATAAAATATTTTGATTATATCATAATGAAATGACATGGTTTTATGTGGGCGATTTTAATTGTGAAGGAAATTATCTTCCAATTTATCAGAATAGGAATGAAACATATAGATGCCGTTTTTTTTGATATGCAGGTAAGTGATAAGACCATCATTCCATTCTGAGAAGGATGGCTTAATTAGCAACCAAATGATATTCAATTGAGGGACCTTGTATTAATCCTCGTCGTTTACGAAAATAATATTTAAATGAGCACATGAATGGATATACAGATATTTATCTATATAATAACGTTTGTGATATCAAAATATCAATCAATAAACGAGGAGAAATTAAGATGACTAAAATTGGAATTATTATCGGTAGTACACGTCCTGGACGTAACGGTGAAGCGGTTGCGAAGTGGGCTCTTGAACTTGCTTCAAAACGGACGGATGCTGAGTTTGAACTCATTGATTTGGTAGACTACAAATTGCCACTTCTGGATGAACCTTATCCTGCAATCTATCAAAACTATACCCATGAACATACGAAGAGATGGTCTAAGAAAATTGCCGAAATGGATGGCTTTATCTTTGTGACCCCTGAATACAACCATGCTGTGGGCGGCGCTTTAAAGAATGCCATCGATTTCTTAAATGTTGAATGGAATAACAAAGCGGTTGGCTTTGTAAGTTACGGTAGCGCAATGGGTGTTCGTGCGGTTGAAAACTTACGTGTCATCGTTGCGGAACTTCAAATGGCGGACGTGCAAAAAGGTGTTCAATTATCCTTGTTCACTGACTTTGTAAATTTTAGCGAATTTAAGCCACATGCGATGCACAATGACATCCTAGGTTCTGTGTTGGATCAACTGATCCCTTGGACCAATGCATTAAAACCATTGCGTAAGTAATCAATTAAGGGTAGATTGAAAATCACCCTTTTTTATTGACAAATTTTGCTACTTCAAAAGGACATGATATTGGGCTATTTAGTCATTTCACTTCTGACAAAAGTCGATGAAGCCATCTGAAAATATACTGCCCCCCAATAAGTAGACAGTTTAGAAAAAACTCTTATACTGAACTTAAAGGGGGTTTTCTAATGGGAAAGCACCAGAAATACACAAATGAATTGAAGCTCAGTATTGTGAAGCGATATTTTGAGAATGGAGAAGCACCAGAAAGACTGGCTGAAGAACTAGGCGCGGATCACACGGTTGTAAGACGATGGATTCGTAAATATCGCTCCGGTGGAGAGGTGGAATTGTTTCGAGAAACCCGAGGAGGAAAAAGTAGAGGTCACCCAAAGAAGAAATATGAGACCCTTACTGAAGAACTGAAACAGGTTAAGATGGAACGTGATCTGTTAAAAAAGTATTGACCTTGAAAGAGGAGTTGATAAAGAAATAATCTTCCTGGCTATTCACGATTTAAGATCACTATACTCAGTGACCAGGATGTGCCGATTCTGCCACGTAAGTCAAGCTGGTTATTACGCGGGGCTAAGCGATGTGATCAAATCAGTAATGAATATCTGGGAATTGCTTTTCTGATTAAACGGCTTCAGCTGGCGAATGATTTCACTTTAGGAGCCAAGACAGTATCTAAGTACCTGAAAATCGAAAACGAATTGACAGTCAACCATAAGCACTGTTTAAGAATCATGCGTGATTGCGGTCTTCTTTCGCACGTAAAACGTCGTAAAGATAAAACGAATAGTCACCCTGAGGAATACCCAAAAGACAATATTATCCGAGGTAATAACCTGTGTTCAGTTCCTTTCGATAAACTGTATACCGATATCACAGAGTTTCATATTCATGGTAAGAAAATATATTTTTCTTCAATCAAAGATATGTACACAAAAATGATTGAAGCGTATGAAATCATGTATCACCCAACCATTGAATTTGTCCTTAAAACACTTAATCAAGTTCACGATAAGGCCATTCTATACGGGACTTTCATACACTCCGACCACGGATCTCAATATACAAATCGGCTCTTTCAGGAGAAACTTGTGGAGTATAATTTTATTCAAAGTATGTCACGAAAAGGCAAACCGACGGATAATTTACCGAATGAAAGTCTGCACAGTATCTTAAAATCTGAAGTGATTCATAACGATACCTTACACATTAAAACAGATATTGAACTTATTGAAGCACTTCATCGTTTCAAGGTGAGATACAACACGAAGCGTCGACAAAAAGCTTTGGAATACTTGACTCCACTAGAATTCAAAGAAAAAGAGATGAAACGAATTTCATCTCTAGAGCCAGAGCTTTTTTCTACTGTCCACTTTTAGGGGGTCAGTACAAAAAGGATGGCTTTTTATTTGTGGAAGCTTGAGTGTATAAAGAAGTGTGAGTACCTCCGACTTGTTACTGGATCGGCTACACTAAACTAGACAGATTTCTTAGGGGACATTAAACTAAGAAAGAGAGAAAGTGAACGTGATGGAAATGCGAAGAGAAAGAAGGAGCTATACAGAAGAGTTTAAACGTCAGATGGTTCAGCTTAGGCAGAGCGGAAAGCCTCGGATCGACATCATCCGGGAATATAGTCTGAGCTCAACGGCGTTTGATCGCTGGGTGATGCAGAGTGAACGCAGCGGATCCTTTAAAGAGAAAGATAACCGAACACCGGAAGAGAATGAGTTAATTCAACTGCGTAAGGAGAATTCACAATTGAGGATGGAGAACGATATTTTAAAGCAGGCAGCGTTGATCTTTGGACGATAATAAGAGTCATTCGCCAGAATGCGGAACGCTATCCGATCTCAGCGCTATGCAGAATATTAAAAGTTAATCGAAGCAGTGTCTATACGAAATCAAAGCTGAAGAGTAAAGATAAATCAGATATCCACCCGAAAGTCATGATCCAAACGATCTTCGATGAAAACGAGAAAGTGTATAGTTCAAGGAAAATCAAGAAAGAACTGAAGAAATTGGGCCAAAGGGTCTCACGGCGCAGAATCAACTGATTAATAAGCGAATTGGGATTGGTTTCGGTCCATACGATCGCTCAATTTAATGTTCATAAGGATAAGTGTAATGAAGACTTTATTCCTAATGTGCTCAATCGTGACTTCCCCAGTCAGACTCCGATAAAACGCATTGTCAGTGATCTGACCTACGTCAGAGTCGGGAATGATTGGAACTATATTTGTTTTCTGATCGACCTGTATAACCTAGAGATTATCAGGTACAGCTGTAAAAGACACAAAGACGCTGAGCTGGTTATTCGAGCTTTCGCGAAGGTCAAAGGACCGTTATCTCAAATCGAACTCTTTCATACCGATCGGGGCTTAGAATTCAAAAATCAAAAGATTGATAAGATTCTAGAGACCTTCGAAATCAAGCGTTCCTTAAGTATGAAAGGCTGTCCTTACGATATCGCAGTCGCTGAGGCTACCTATAAGTTAATCAAGAAAGAGTTTGTTTATCCTAGAAGGTTTATGAGCTTAAGTCAGCTTGAGGTCGAATTGGACCGCTATATGACTTGGTTCAATACGAAACGGATCCATTCAACCCTGGACTATAAGAGTCCGGTTGATTACAAACCCCCCCCCTTATAAATTTTGTCTAGTTTACTGTTGCCTTTCCACAGTTCACTTCAATCGCGTACAGGAAACTCCTTAAAAGGCGTCAGGTCAAACACGGTGTCTCCTACAAAGGCAGCTGTGTCGATAACGTCCCGATTGAATCCTGGTTTTCACTTCTGAAGTGCGAATCGCTCAAATTATTCGATTAACATCGAGAAATTTCGTCAAACAACTTGTGTCCGGTTACGTAATCTTTTACAATCAGCATAGACTTTAAGAATAACTAAAAGAGCTTACTCCGACTAAATATCGACAGTCAGCTCTCACACATGTCACTTATTTATTTATCGTATCCGTTTTAAGGAAGTAGGTTCTTGTGGTTTTTTAAAATACCAATAGATGTCGTAGTACTAGAATAGTTTTTATAAGAACTACAACCTTATTCGGAATTTTCGTAGAATCATCTCAACTAAATCGCTTTTTGATGATTATGTGCTTTTTGTATTAGAATATTTCTAAATTATTTCTTCTTCCAACTTGAAATATTGATCACTAAGCTTTCAGAGTGCCCTTTCGCAGTAACTAGGTTGCTGAAGTAAATGATCTCCTCAAAACTCAGATGATCTAGATCTTTAGACTAGACCATCTGCTTCGATTCCATATATCATAGAGACCGACTGTCCCAGCCCTAATCGTTTGATTCATCATGTTTCAGTTAAAAACCATCAGATTTTGTTGAGAATTCTCTGCGATTATTCACGACAAAAAATTAGTAAAATCGAATTAGGATCCGTATTTTGACTTTATGTGAGTTGGGATAGGTCGACTTTTGTCAAATCATGGTATTAGAGTTTTCTGGTGAAATAATCAACAAGTTTATAATGAACAACAGTAAATATTCCTAGAGTTAAGGTACCGAACTGGGAAAGGCATCTTAGAAAGTAGAAAATTAGTAAAAATTGTTGCTAAAGATTTGAAAAGAATCAGAATATTGTCATTAAAGAGGATGTGAACGTAGAAGGGTATGTCAACTGCGAATTAGTCCTTGAGAAAGTAGGACACAAGGAGACTAAATCTAAAATAGAATTGACCTCACTTTGACACTCAAAAGGAAAAAGGAATTCGATAATTACGAAGAGTTAGTCATTCATTTATGTAAAACTAGTGATGAAGTTTAATTTATGTGGAGAATCGTTCAGAGTTTCCTGTTGCAAGGATGTGCAACGAGTTTCGGGTTAAGGAGAGCGGAGAGATATATCAGAAATGCAAATGAAAAAAAGAGTCGATGAGCCACATAGCGATCCAACTAATCATAGGATGATCCGGTTTTCATGAAACTTTTCAAAAATATCAAAATGATTGACAATAAATCATTCAGGTAGTAAACTGTATCCAATTAAAACGGTTGTCCGATTTAATTGGAGGGCGTAAATGCTTCAGATCAAACAAGAAGTTCATCAGTCGCAAAGAATACTGAATTCTGCATTCGACTACATCTCAAAGAAAGGATATGCGAATGTATCATTAAGAGAAATAGCGGATGATGCTGGAGTCGTACTTAGTCAATTGAATTACTATTATATCAACAAGGAAGGGTTACTTATTGAAGTAATCCGGATGACCATCAAAAAGTATATGGATGAAGTTAATGGAATCCTGAAAATTGGATCAACCACTAACGAGAAGATGAGTAATCTCATTGATTATTTTCAAGATACTTTACGAGATAACAAAAATCTATTCAAATTGCTGTTTGATTTGACAAGTATGGCTATGTGGTCAGATAATTTTGCGAAGCTACTTAATGAGTTGTTTGATGGTCTAGCCCAATTGATTGAAGATAATATTCTTAATATCGCAACCCCGGATTACAAACTGGCTAGTTATACATCACACACTATTGCCAGAATGATATTTGGAGCACTCTTCGGGACATCAATACAAATACTATTGAACCCAAATGAAAAAGAATTACCGAAGGCACTAGATGTAATCGGAACCATGCTTTAGTGAGAAGAGAAAAATGTGGTTAGTTGTATAGATGCTAAAACTCGAACGAATATGTAAAGTTCGTAAAATGAAACCCACCTTCATAAGGAATTAATCGAATAAGGGAAATATGTTTATGGCTGCATAACTGGCGGTAGTAGTATCCAACATCATAATGCAAAGGGTGATATTGAGCCTTGATAAATCATTCATTATACGGATTTCGATACTTGATCGAAATTATGGATTGACTCATATGGAACGCCTTTATCTTAGTCGTATTTAGAATTCAAGCCTGCATTGATAATCCCGAAATGTTGGGACAGGTGATCCTGACGATTGGCGCAAAGCCCACTGAAACTACAACAAGAATATATTCCTTATTTATGTAATAAGTGCAGGCGCGCCACAAAAGTCGGGTGGCAAAAATAATAGAAGATGAATTCAGTATGAAAATCAAATTGATAAAAAAACATCGAAAAAGGAGAACAGATGAAAACAAAAATTATAACAGATTCAAATTGTGAACTATCACAGGAATATTTAATAGAAAATAATGTGCATGTTGTGCCATTCTACTTCCAATTAAGTGGAATTGAGTATGAAGATAATTTTGGAAAAGGGATAAGTTATAAAGATTTTTACAACAAGCTTCGCGAAGGTGAAATGTCAACCACCGCACAAATCAATCCATATATTTTCGAAAACCTATTTGATGAGTATATAGCCGCAGGATACGCCATTATCTATATTGGGTTTTCATCAGCTCTAAGTGAAACATTTAATTGTGCACAGATTGCTAAGAATTCAGTATTGGCGAAAAATAGCAATGCTGATATTACTGTCTTTGATACTCGGAGTGCTTCCGCTAGCCAAGGGTTAATCTTATATCAGGCAATTGAAATGCTCAAAAAGGGAAAAACAAAGGAAGAACTAATTGAAAGTTTGAGCATATTGAGAAAGAGGGTAAATGCTTGGTTTATCGTAGATAGTCTAGAACACTTAAAACGAGGTGGGAGAATCTCTGCCACTAACGCAGCCCTCGGATATTTACTGGAAATCAAACCAATTCTTAAATTGGATCGTGAAGGAAAAATCGTCGTTGCGGATAAAGTTAGAGGGAGAAAAAAATCTATCAGAACACTTCTCGACAAATTTAATGAGTTAGCATCTGAACAGGAATTGCAAACAGTTTTCATTCATCATGCAGATTGCTTAGAAGAAGCGGAATTCTTAAAGACCATGATTACTAGTAGTAATAAAGCAAACGAAGTTTTTATTAATTATATGGGACCGATAATTGGATCTCATACCGGACCCGGGTCTTTAGCGATTGCTTTTTTAGGAAATCAAGAAGACTGAAAAGAAAATCAAAGTGATTATGAGTTCATAATTTTCATAAAGTGATAAAGACACTTTTTTCACAGTCACTAGTAAATTTTGGTATAACTAAGAAGAAAGGGTCAAATTTGTGCAGTTCAGAACAGATACAGTTAATGCAGATTAAAATGACCAGCTGGACAGTCAGTATGGTACATGATGCAAAATCAACAATATTCTTGGCTACCCTTCGATGCTAGAAGAAACGCGCGTGCGTGATATGTAGAATTTATCCTAAACGCAAAAATAAAACATATTCGGAAGTTTCAACTGCTTAGACCGAATTCATTAAAGAAAGAGTGAAAAAGATGCTTGAATTTAAAAACATAAAGAAGACCTATCATGTAGGGGGGATTGAAACGAGGGCACTGGACGATATCAGTGTTGCGTTTCGCGAAAAAGAATTTGTGGCAATTCTTGGTACGAGCGGTTCAGGTAAAACTACATGCTTGAATATTATTGGCGGACTTGATCATTATGATTCGGGTGAGTTAACCATTAAAGGAAAGAAGACTTCCGATTTCCAAGATCAAGATTGGGATGCATATCGTAATAATTCGATAGGTTTTGTGTTTCAAAACTATAACCTGATTACGCACCTGAGCATCATTGCCAATGTTGAGCTTGGCATGACGCTGAGCGGAGTATCTGCTTCAGAAAGACGCAAGAGAACGCTTGAGGTATTAGAGCAAGTCGGGCTTAAAGATCACTTGCATAAGAAGCCGAACCAGTTATCTGGTGGACAAATGCAACGCGTTGCCATTGCCAGAGCGCTGGCTAACAACCCTGAAATCCTGCTTTGTGATGAACCTACAGGCGCATTGGACACTGTCACCAGCATTCAGATTATGGATTTAATAAAGGAAGTATCAAAGGATCGTTTGGTTATCGTGGTCACACATAATCCTGAGATTGCCGATAAATATGCAGACAGAATTATTCGATTCCAGGATGGTAAAATAATTTCCGATAGTCATCCCCATCAGGAAAGATTGAAACCGGATAACTTTATTCTCAAGAAAACCAGCATGAAATTTTTAATGGCATTGAAGCTTTCGTTTACCAACCTAAGGACAAAAAAAGGAAGAACCTTTTTAACAGCACTTGCCTCTAGTATCGGGATAATAGGAATAGCTGTTATCCTCAGCCTTTCAACAGGGTTTCAAACGCAGATAGACACTTTCCAAAGTGATGCTTTGTCTGAGTTCCCAATCCTCATATCTCAATCATCCATTCAACTAGATGCAGAAAATATAGCCAGCATGCAGGATATAATAAAGGACAAAATAACAGGTACTGAGGAATATGCTGATTCTGATGAAGTATTCCTTTATGATCCGACAAAAACTAGTTTTGCACACAAGAATAAATTCACGGATGAATTTATTGATTACCTGAACAAGATTGATCCTGAAGTATGTAACAATATTGGTTATGCCCGTATTGTCAGCATGAATCTACTTCGCGAAGTAAATAATGCAATTAAACCTGTGATGATTTCGAATATTATGTCCACGATGGGTGAAGGCATGAGCATCTCTAGCATCACTAATATGGCGAATTTGCAAAGCATGAGTTCTATAGGGCTCTCCTCGTATCCCAAACAGTTAAAAGAGGGTGATGAATCCTACCTTCTAAAAAATTATGAAATACTCGCAGGCGAATATCCGAAAAGCGCAACTGATTTAGTTCTTGTTATAGATGCCAAGAACAGAATTGATTTCAATATTCTAAAAGGGTTAGGATTTGACACCGAAAACATTAAGAGCATCAAACTAAATGATATTTTAGGTACGGAGTTTAAAATCATTACCAACAATGATTATTATGTTAAAACTGAGATTGGATCATATCTGCCTGGTCGAGATTACGCAGCAATGTACGCTTCAGATAAAAGTATAACAGTGAAAATTGTCGGGGTAATACGACAAAAGCAAGATGTGCGGATAGGAATTCTTGGTTCTGGTATTGCTTATAGTGATGAGTTGACACAAATTGTTATTGATGATGCGGTGAATTCAGATATTGTCAAAGCACAGCTTTTGAGTGACAAAAACATCATGTCGTTGGAAGATATGGACAAAGAAACTAAGGCGAATTTTCTATCGTATCTTGGTGGAAATGCCATACCCTTTATGGTCATGGTTTATCCGGACAACTTCGATGACAAGGTTGCGGTTCTTGCTTATTTAGATGCATATAACAAGGATAAAGAAATAGAAGATCAAATAATATATTCTGATTTAGCAGGAACAATGACAGAACTGACGGGCGGCATTATGGATGCTATAACTATTATTTTGATTGCGTTTGCTTCCATTTCACTTGTTGTCAGTTTGATTATGATCGGTATTATCACCTATACTTCAGTGTTGGAACGTACCAAGGAAATTGGAGTACTGCGAGCATTAGGGGCAAGGAAAAAAGATATTACGCGTGTGTTTAATGCTGAAACCTTTATTTTAGGCATATTTTCAGGTCTCCTTGGAATTGGGATAGCATGGCTATTGACAATACCAATCAATACGATTATTTATGACTTAACTGGGTTAAAAGGAGTAGCTAATCTTCAAATACTGCATGCATTTATGCTTGTTGTCATCAGCACTATTCTAACTGTCATTGGCGGTCACATTCCAGCAAAAATCGCATCTAGAAAGGATGCTGTTGAAGCTTTGAGAAGTGAGTAGAACTAATCTAGTTTAACCTAATTCAAATGGATTAGCTCACTTGCAGTTACTGCTCAACCCTTCATCACTAATGATGACTAGTTAGTAGGCGACAAATTATTTATAATTCACAATGTGTTTGATTATATTCAACCTAACCCAGAACAATCAGGTATAAACGAATCCACAACACACAGAACCAACATGCTTTGCAATTAATCCGATTTGTAATTGATTTAGTGGCACAAACCTTATTAGTTGAACGAGTTCTTTTTGATCAATTTATGCTTGTTTATTAGACCAAGTTATCGAGAAGTAAGCATTTAGAACCGATTGATTGGCACCGCCTACTTCAATATAATATTCTCCATTTAAATTGCCATACTTCCTTGTACAATATTACTAGTGCATTCTCTTTTGGCGACCAGTTATCTTTCTCTTTGAAGTTCTTGCTGTATTTCATCTAGCGCTTTCTAGCGCTCAAACACCGCGGAACTCAGATCGTATTCCTGAATGCTTTCGATTTGTGGTTTTCGTTTCTGCTTTAACTAGATTTTTATTTCTTCTATCCCTTCGTATAACTCTCCTATTCTTCTCGTTCTTTGTTTAGTCATTACTAAGTAATTAATCTTGTTTAGCGTAGTTGATCCAATGTTCGAATATTAACTGTAGTGTTAGGGAGAACTAATGTAAGATAAAATTGAGGTGAGACAAAATGAGAAAGATCAGTCTGGCTTTGTCCGGCGGTGGAATAAGAGCTTATGCACAGATAGGCGTATACAGGATTCTAGATGAAAACAACTTCGAAATTGAATCATTAAGTGGTACGAGTATGGGCTCAATCATTGCTTGTTTGATCGCGGCAGGTGCAAATCATAGTCAACTTGAAAAGGCAATGTATGAACTTGAGAAGGGGTTTCTAGAGAAACAGATTTTTCTAAAGCCAAACCTTAGGGTATTGCCGATGTCAAAAAGAAAAATGAATGGGCTCGTTGATGCTGACAAATTCGAAGATATGATACAAGAACAGTTTGACAAATTCAGTGTAAGAAATCTAGATGATCTGAAAAAGCCAGTTTCGATAACATCAGTGGACTTGATAACCGGGAAGTTAGTTGTGTTTACAAACACTCCTGAAGTTTTCAAAGATCAACCCGATAAGATTATCATTTCGGATTCAGCTGTCACGGAAGCGGTACGAGCGTCTTGTTCGTTTCCGATTGTCTTCAGTACGAAGAAATACGAAAGCATGCAACTTGTGGATGGGGGTGTAAAAATGAATCTGCCCGTCACTTTGCTTAGGACAATGAAAGCGAATAAAATTCTATCAGTGACCATGGATGGCAAGCAAAGATATAAAGCGTCAAATAAACTTTTAAATGTGGCATTTCGAATCATTGATATCATGACCAGTGCAAATCAGGAAAGTGATCGTCTACTATCGGACTATAATATCAACATTGATGTATCTAGGTATTATACGTTTGATGCTGGTAAAGGAAAGAAGATTGTAGAGCAAGCCTATCTTGAAGCCGGAACACAACTTAGTCAAATCATAGCGGCTACTAGATAGGTTTCAAATCTTGCATATGAGCAATTTTTGTAGGATTTCGAAAGTCTATTGACAAACGCGTTGACTAGACGTATTCTAAGAGTGTATTAATTCGGACAACCGTATTAAACGGAGGCATTCATGCGTGCAAAACAAGATCATCAATCTCAATTAATTATCAATGCAGCCTTTAAACATATTTCCCAAAGAGGGTATGCAAATGTTTCACTTAGGGAAATTGCTGATGAAGCAGGGGTTGTATTGAGCCAATTGAATTATTACTATAAAAATAAAGAAGGTCTTTTGATGGAAGTAGTTAGAATGACTGCTCGTCAATATATGGTGGAAATTGAAGAGATCTTGAAAGTTGGGACGAGCTCTCAAGAGAAAATGAGTAATTTGGTGAAATACTTTCAAAATATGCTAATGACCAATCCGAACCTATTTCGACTTTTGTTTGATCTGACAAATATGTCTATGTGGTCAAATACTTTCAGGAATCTGCTAAACGATCTATTTGATGATCTATCAAGTTTGATCGAAAAGTACATTCTAGCTGATCAAGTTACACAAGCCAGTTTAGGCTACAGTTCGGCTAAGACTCTAGCAAAGGCGATTTTTGGTTCACTTTTTGGAACCTCAATTCAGATTCTCTTGAATCCGGATGATAAGGACTTATACAAAGCAATGAATTTGGTTGAAGTAATCTATACAACCAGTTGACACCAGTGAGTATTCGAAGGATCGAGTTCGTGAACTTATTTGGGATACAATTCGGTCGGACGACCGAATTTATCAATACTGGTCTCACATGTCGTGAGACGAAATGGAGGAATATGTCAAATTTAAGTATGAAAGAGAAAATTGAGTCGTTAAGCATGAAGACTATCTTAAATCTTGTGGAATCAAATCCGGATAAAAATATTCCAATTATTCTGGATCTACTTGAACGAATTGATGAAGGAAAATTTTTAGGGAGTCAATTAGCCGTTGTAAAAGATATCATTAAAAACAAAGATGGTAACTGGTATAAACTGGTTAATAGCCTTTGGACTGATATCGATGATGAAGTTAGAAAAAAACTATTTGAAAACTTAATTATCAATGCGACCATAATTGGAGGGAAAAGACAAGAAGCAAATAGAAATGAACATGCATGCAACATACCGTGGGCAATTCTGATGGACCCAACTTCGGCATGTAATCTGAAGTGTATTGGTTGCTGGGCTGCAGATTATGGTAATCAACTATCGATGAATTTGAGTACTCTTGATTCGATCATTAGACAAGGTAAAGAACTTGGAACATACATGTACATTTATTCTGGTGGAGAACCACTTACTCGTAAAGGGGATATCATCACACTTTGCGAGGAACATAGTGATTGTGTCTTTTTAGCATTTACCAACGGTACCCTGGTAGATGAGGTTTTTATCAAAGAAATGATAAGAGTGAAAAATCTCATCTTAGCTTTCAGTGTCGAAGGCTTTGAGGAATCTACAGATTCTAGAAGAGGTGCAGGTACTTATTCAAAAGTTTTGTCCGCAATGAAACTAATGAAAGAAAGCAAGTTGCCATTTGGATTTTCGAGTTGTTATACAAGTATGAACACAAAAGACATTGGGAGTGAAGAATATTTTGATGACATGATCAGTAAAGGTGCGAAATTTGGTTGGTTCTTCACATATATGCCCGTTGGCGTTGATGCGCATCCGAATTTAATGGTTTCACCAGAACAAAGATCGTATATGTATGACAAGATTAGAGGATTTAGAAACGAAAAGCCCTTGTTTACAATGGACTTTTGGAATGATGGTGAGTTTGTCCAGGGTTGTATAGCCGGAGGAAGAAGCTATCTGCACATTAATGCTAACGGTGACATTGAACCGTGTGCTTTTATTCATTACTCTGATTCAAATATCAATTCAAAAACATTACTTCAGGCATATAAATCACCGCTTTTTATGCAGTATTATAGAAATCAACCATTCAATCAAAACCACTTAAGACCTTGCCCCCTGCTTGATAATCCGGAAAAACTGGAAATGATGGTAAAACAATCTGGTGCCAGGTCTACAGAGATGCTACATCCCGAAGATGTTAGCGATCTATGTGATAAGTGTAAAAAAGCATCGATTGATTGGGCAGAGGTAGCTGATGAAATTAAGAGAAAATCTGACCTAAGTCGTAACAAAATGAAAGCCAAGGAGTTAACATAGTGAAACTAAAATTAATCACAGATTCGAATTGCGACCTTCCCCCTGAGTATTTTAAAGAGAACCAAATTGAAATTATCCCTTTTCATTATTCCATTGATGGAACCGACTATGTAGACGATTTTGTTAAAACACTTTCAAACTCGGAGTTTTATAAGAAATTAAGATCTGGCTCGATGTCAACCACAACTCTTATTCCTCCATCAGTGTTTGAAATTGAATTCTTAAAGTGCATAAAGGAAGGGTCCGATGTAGTTTACATTAGTTTTTCATCCGCCTTAAGTGGTTCATACAATAGTGCTTGTCTCGCTAGAAAAAGTATTTTGGAATCCTATCCAGATGCGGATATAGCGATTATTGATTCTAGGCAGGCTTCCTCGGGTCAAGGTTTATTGGTGCACAAAGCTGTATCGTTTCTGAAAGAAGGTAAAACATTTGGTGAAATGATTGAGTTGTTGGAAGAAGAAAAGAAAAAGATCAGGACGATATTTACAGTTGACAGTCTTGAATATCTAAGAAGAGGCGGTCGCCTCTCTGCAACGAGCGCAGCTTTCGGTTATTTGCTTGAAGTTAAGCCGATACTTGAAATTAATGAGATTGGGGCATTAGTTCCATTCGGAAAAGTAAGGGGTCGAAAAAAATCGATAAATTTTCTTTTTGATTCTGTTGTTGAAGAAATTGATGAAAGTTTAGATTTGACAATTTTTATCAATCATGCTGATTGTTACGCTGAGGCATCAGATCTACGTGACCGCGTCAAAATGAGATTGAAATCTTCAAACATTTTTTTAAACGATCTTGGCCCAGTTATCGGAAGTCATTCTGGTCCCGGAACACTTGTGATTTCGTACATTAGAAAAAAGTCCATTTGATAATGAAAAACGATGATAAAGTCGTTTACATCTTGTTGACTAATACTAGAAGTTTATTGTCAAGATCAATAAGACTGTTCACAAATGAGCCTTATAATCATGTGTCCCTGGTGCTAAATGATGATTTTACTGAGATATACAGTTTCGGAAGGCTAAAGAAGAGGAACCCCGTAATTGGGGGATTTGTAAATGAGTTTGAAACTAAAGTTTATGATCATTTTGAGAAGACAAAGTGTCTTATTCTGAAGCTTGACGTTACTGAACTTCAATACAAGCAATTGGAAGATGAAGTTGGAAGGTTTAAATACAGCAAAGCTAACTTCAAGTACAACATTGTTGGGTTTGCAGGATTTGTGGTAAACTATCCAATTAAGCGAAAAAATGCATACTTCTGCTCTCAATTCGTTGGCGAGATACTTCAGAATGCTGGGATTATTAGCTTCGACAAACCTATTGAGCTTTTAAAACCCTACGATTTCGCGAGAACTAACAAAACAAAGAAAGTCTATGAAGGTTCATTCATTATGTTTGTAACTAGTATGAAATTAGGCGATATTATTTACGACAAGTTTAGAGTGGCAATGATAAGTTAGGTTGATAACCAGGAGGAACAAGTATGAGAATCGGAATATTTACGGATACATACGATCCAGACGTAAATGGTGTTGTTCGATCAGTTAAGTCACTAAAGCAAACACTTGAATCGAATAATCATGAAGTATTTATTATTACTAATCATCCAAGTATTTTAAGAATTGAAAATAAAGATAGAGTTTTAAGATTACCTGGTATAAAGATCAAGGCATTATATGGGTATGTAGCTTCGAGCCCTATTCAAAGAAAAGCATTCGAGTTAGTGAGATTATTAAGTCTTGATATCATTCATGTAAATACTGATTTTGGAGTAGGTCTTTTTGGTAGAAGATGCGGACGTAAATTAGGTATTCCGGTTGTATTTACTTACCATACGGAATTTGAAAGTTATACCAACTATATCAATCCACTTAAGCTCAATTGGGTTGATAAAGTGGGAAGGCTTGCGGTTGAGAAGGTTAGTAAAAAACTTTGTAATAAATGCAATGCTGTAATCACTCCATCGAGAAAAACCAGAAATATGTTGATTAATTACGGAGTGTCAAAAAGAATATTCGTTGTTCCAACCGGTCTAGATGTTGATACCTTTTACAGATCAAGTACTGACTATGAGGATATTCAGAAAATTAGAAAATCATTCGGAGTAAAAAGCAATGAACTTTTAATCATTTATGTCGGAAGAGTTGCGCCGGAAAAGAGTATTGAGCTTTTGATTGAGGGTTTCAAAAAAATTAACCAAGCAATTCTACCATCGAAATTGCTAATTGTTGGGGATGGTCCAAGTTTACAAAGTTTAAAGTTCGGCATTGATGAACACTTGAAAAATAGCATACTATTCGTAGGAAAAGTCGAAATGTCTGAAGTAGCAAGATATTACTCGGCAGCTGACGTTTTCGTCTCCCCATCAATAACTGAAACTCAAGGGATGACTTTTGTAGAGGCAGCGGCATGTGGACTCCCATTATTCGCGAGAGAAGATCCCGCATTAAAAGATGTAGTTATAGAAAACGAAACAGGATTCTATTTTAAGAATAGTAATGAGCTAGCTGAGAAACTTGAATACTATGGAAATATGTCTGAGAACGAAAAAAGTGAGATGCTTAAAATGTCATACAAGAAATCTAGAGAGTATGATTTAGATCATTTCTATAGTTCAATTATAGATGTTTACCAAATGGCAAAATAGACAAACTACTTATTTTGTATATTGTTCAATTTTCTTCAGATTCTTTGTGAATGCGAGAATAGACCTGTAACATCATGTTTACATCGGGATTATCTATGATTTTGGGAACAGCCTCCATATTTACTCAATAGAGGAACCGAATTCAAAAAGAGGCTGTATCTATCAGCTCGGTGAGCATCGGTTGATGTATGGCGATAGCACTGATCCAAACGATGAATTGATGCTGATGTAAAGATTGCTGGCTGGCTTGATCGTTACTGATCCTCCATACAACGTCAACTACGAAAACAAGATTGACTACCACAAGATGTTCAAAAATGGCCAAAGGAAGAATAATGAGATCCTCAACGATCACATGTACAGCAACAACTTCTATCATTTCATCTTAGCCATGTATACGCACGCATATGAACACCTGAAGATCGATGGAGTCATCTATGTCTTACATAGTGATGTTGAGCGACTGAGCTTCGATTATGCCTTCCAGAAAGCCGGATTCAAATTCTCCAAGAATTTGATTTGGTTGAAAAATTCGTTCAACCTCAACCGGCATGATTACCACTTGAGAAATGAGCCGATTTTGTATGGTTGGAAGGAAGGGGTAGGTCATTAATTCGTGGATGACCGGATCCAGGCCACCGTGTTTGACGAAACTCAAAGTATTGAGAAGATGAAGAAAGAAGAACTCGTTGAGATCCTCAAGAAGATCATGGATGATCAGCAATCTACCGTCCTCTATGAAAATAAGCCGCTTAAAAGTAATCTGCATCCAACGATGAAGCGCATCCCGCTCATTGGAAAGCTGATTAAGAACTCTAGCATAAAGGGTCAACTCGTCTACGAACCCTTCGCAGGCATTGGCTCAACACTCATAGTTGCATTTCGATTAGAGCGGAAATGCTATGCGATGAAACTGGATCCGAGATATATGGACGTGATTATAACCAGGTGGGAGGAACTTTCAAGAGATAAAGCCAAACAATAGTAATTATGAGAAACAGATGTGATATTCGGTAAACCAGTGATATAGTGGACATAGAATCTAGCGCTATTTCTCATCCCCTTTTATGAAGTAAATTCACTTAGCGCTTTTCCTGAATTGGTGTATTTACGGCATGGGATGAGATGATGTAGTATTTGTGAGCCGACAACGTTACCCCTATAAACGCTGTCGGTTCTATTTTTTTGTATATTCTCGAAAGTAGAACTAGAAAATGTGTACTTTTATCAGAAATGCGTTATGATAAACCCATGAGTGAACAAAGTTTTAGATCCGATAATAGATTTGATCGCAATAAGGTCGAGTATGTTGAGGTTAGCGAAGTATTTTTAAAAACCATCGATCCTTTATTTGAGGAATCTTTGGTTGTTGTATCTTTAAATATCGTCGATCCCTTATTTTTAAGTGATCGATTTATTCATGAATTTGATCGGTTTGGTCATCAAAATGTACTTAATATATTGAAAACCAACTTCTTGCAAACTGAATTGTCCGAGTTTAGTTTAGTTTTATTACATCAAGACATCAAATATGATTACTTGGTTCGCAAAATTAACGTTGTATATCTAAACTATCAAGCTGTACTATTTGTATTATCGAAATCAACTGCTTTTCAAGGCGGTCTATCAGCTTATGAGAAGATTACACAGGTTAGCTTAGCACTATTAAAGTTGAATAATGCGATTGATATCGGTGATGACATAGGGAAAACCTTATCTCTAGTGCTCACTGAAGCAATCAAAGTATTTAAAAACGGGCATTTTGGGGCCGTATTTGTTGTTCAGGGGAATTATTTCAAAATCATCTCAAACATAGGTTATAGCAGTGACATCGATAATTTCCTTCTACCCATAACTGATTCATTTTTGTATCAATCAACAAATGGAAAAATGGATGACTTGGTTATGATCAACGACTTAAGTACAAATTACAAAATTTATCCGATCAAATCAAACACCGGCGAAGTATCAATAATCAAATCAGCCATTGTTGCACCAATTTATTATAAAGACTCACTTTATGGGACCTTGGGGATTGATTCTAATCAATTCAACGCTTACGACGAAAATGACCTGATTGTTATGCGTTTTATAAGAGACAATATCCAGACAATTATATCGAATCAACTAACCTTTTTAGAAAGATCCAATCAAACCCTTACAGATCACATGACCGGCTTGTATAATCGTCACTTTTTTGTTGAGAATTTTAATGGAATACTTGAGAGAGTTAAACGGTACGATGAGCGTTTTTGTTTGGCAATGTTCGATCTGGATAATTTAAAGATAGTTAATGACAATCAGGGTCACCTTGCTGGAGATCTTATCATCAAGGCATTAGCGAAGACGCTCCAAAAACTTGTACGCCGGAGTGATATTGTAGCTCGTTTTGGTGGTGATGAATTCATTGCTGTTTTTCTACATTGTGAACCTGAAGAGATTGAACAAAGATTAGCACAAATTACTTTGGAACCAGCAATTAATGATTTGACTCAAATACCGATAGAACTAAAATATTCATTTAGTTATGGGATAGCTGCATATCCAAAAGATGGGCAAACATCAAGCGATTTGATTAATGTGGCAGACACCAGAATGTATGATCAGAAATCTAGCAAGAATAAAAGGAGTAAATAGAAATATCATCCTCGATCACTATTCAAGAATCTATCAGAAGAAGGGCCGATCTATTGCATAAAGTTTATAAGCCATAAAGTCGGCAAAATCACTTTTAATTAAGCGTTCTTGGTTGATAGCCGACGTGAGTTACATGATTAGATTTATCTTTCATCAAAAAAAGTGTGCAAATGGGAGTGTAAAGAAAGTTGTGTTTTTTCATAGGGAACTTCCAGAATAATCACTTCTTTCTTCAAACATTTCAGATAATCGTGGGTAAGCCAATTCAAATCCCTTCATGATTCTACCAGACAGCTTCTCATTTTGGATCGTAAATAAGTTGACCAGAAAGCATTCAGCGGAGCCTTCGTTAGGAAACTGTTCCTTCTTCTTAATTTGACGCTTCAGCTGCTTATTCGTGTTTTCAACTTGTTGGTAGTTCGGATTGATCCCCAAATCATCTTTGGATACTTGAAGTAAGTAAACATATTTGACCGGTTGAGGTAATCTTCGAATAACTTTGGATAGACTTTCTTCCACTTCCGTTTCATCGCTTCACAGCGTTCTAAGGCTTGAGCTTCAGAATGACTGGCGAAGATTTCTTTCAGATTTGTGGCCACCTCAAGACGATCCTGAACTCTAACGCGCTTACAGATATTACGCATAAAGTGAACCGTGCAACGCTGGATATCTGCCTTCGGGATATAACTCAGGAAGGATTCATCTAATCCCTTCAATCCATCCACGACGCCCAGTAAGACTTCTTTCACACCTCGGTTCCTGAGATCTTCAAAGACATCCTTCCAGATCTCACTGGATTCGTGAGACGTTATACAATAACTCAAAATCTCTCGTTTTCCTTCCTCATCAATACCTAAAACCAGGTATACCGCCTCACTAGAGACCGTAGAACGGCGAATCTTCGTAAAGATGGCATCGATATACAGGATACTATAACGCGTCTTGAGCGCTCTCTGATTGAAGCGCTCCACCAGCTCCTGAGTCGCTTCGGTAATATTACTGATGGTCTACTTAGTGTAGTGGTGGCCATACAACTTCTCAATCAGCTCACAGATCTCAGAGGTCGTAGATCCTGTCTGATAGAGTGCGATCACCATGTCTTCCAACCAATGACTGCGTCGTTGGTAAGCATCAAACAGAGCAGTATTGAATTCATTCTTTCGATCTCTGGGGACGTTCAGTTCGACAGACCCATATTCAGTATCGAAAGTGCGCTGATAACTTCCGTTTCGGCAGTTATCACTGCCTTCAGTTTTACGGCTGTATTTCTGATAACCCAAGACAGAATCCAACTCTACTTTCATCAGATCATTCATCGCTGCTTGAACCATCTGGCGAATTGACTCCCGTAATTCCTCTGGCGAGGATAGTAATTTGAATAAATCTAAGGTAGAATTGGACATGGGCAACTCTCCTTGGGTTAGTGTCGTAACTTTATCCTAGTAGATATGTCCCTTTATTTTAATTAATTTCGAATTCCCACATACCATTTTACGCTCTCATCCACAGATCACTTTGAGATTCATGTTGATCTATATACCGCTTTATAATCTCTAATTTGTCTTCCACACTATATCTTCTGTTTGTTCCGCCTTTATTTCTTCCCATACGTCTCCTCCTGTTTATAGAATATGAAAAAAGTAGACTTTAATCAAAGAACTTGTCTTTTCTTAATGTCTACTTTTACTTTACTACTGCAATCAAATCCTAGCTTTTTTATTGATTAAGAATGTTAGTGATTCCTTTCAAATATGAAAAAGAGTTTATCCTGCATAAACTCTTTTTCGTAGTTAGTCAATAAGCTTGGTTGTGTTAATTCAAGGACCATTTAAGGGGGAAAAGGGATGAAGAAATTAAATTACACCAAAATTCGAAGCAGTAAGTTTGTTAGAATCCTTTGATCATCATCTGAATACAAGCATCTAATTCTTGCCCGTGAAGCCCACAGGAATGAATGCAATTTGCTAGTGCTAAACCAAGCATTGATAACCTCCTTGTCTTTCGACATCATCACTATATTAAAAACCTGTGTAGAAATTGTGTTGATGTTCTGATAAGTTGAATTGATCCTACAAAATTGCGTTTGAAAATAAATACAAATAAAATATGAAAACAAAATTACAGATATGAATATTAATAATTCCCTTTGTTTTTAAGTGTATTTTAAACATCGGAGCTCGAAAACCTGACGGGGACCTTTGGTTCCCGTAAATACAGTAAATATCGACAGTTTTTAACGATTGATTAACATGATAAAGTAAACATTGAGATAAATCCTCGATATAAATGAAATTACGGGTTGGATCCAACCCGCTGAGTTTTTGAGTATTCAATATTGATAATTTCCTTATTTTAAGCGGTATAATGCAAATTCGACTACACAGATTCTCTATCCACTTTTCAAAATGTTAGACTGTTTCGATAATGATTTATCTCTACTTTTCTGGAATCTATACAGAATGATTGCATCATTTCCAAGAACGGTAATTAGTTAGTACTCTGATTATATAGATCGATTAAGGTTTCACTGATAAACTCCTAAGGAGTATATATAATGGATGAAGAATAAGAGGTGACACAATGATCAATTTACCCATCTATAAAAGAGAACTATATAAAAGCAGAGAAACTTCTCAAGCGCTTGTTGATTTACTAAAGAAAAACACTGATAAAAATGGAGCCATAATGATGTCTCAAACTGAAGTTGCGAGAGAGTTGAAATGCTCCCAAAGCTTAATTAGCCAACTATATACCAGACTAAGTTTGAATGATCCATGCATAGCGAAAATAAGCCGTGGTGTGTACAGATTGAATTATTCGAATTTGGCAGATAGAGGACTTTATGTCACTTTGCTGAAATGCATAGAAAAGATTGAGCGTGATGAAGCGGGTGAAATCACCAAATACTCTGAGTACCACCTAATGAACACTAGTTTAAAAGCTGCATATCTTGGGATTGAGAAAAGTGAAGTAAAGATTCTTGATGGTTTCATTAACATAGTCTAAAAGCATAATTTATACCAAGTGATTTACCGATATTTAGTCATTTACGGGAACACTCTGTTCCCGCTAAGTTTTGCATGTTTAATTTCGATTATCTCTTTATTCTAAGCCTATAACCCAATTTGAAAACCCATGAACTCACGTTCACTTTTATGAGTATGTTTGATTTATTTGAGTGTCTTCAGAGGGTGGATGTATGTATTCAACAGTGGATAGGTTCTATATCACATTTCGACATAGAAGGCACAAGAGATATTCGTTTATAGTATCTAAATACTCAGAGTAAAAGTTGTGATAATGGAATTGGCAAGTTACAAGTTCTCAATAAGTTTTCACTAATGAAACAGGATATTTATGATTGTTTTGGGAAAGATCCAAATACTCATCAAAATCTGCAGAAAATGAGTTTTTCCAAGAAATACGATAATCAATATTTTTTGGAAATTAGTAAGCAGGATAAGGCGTTGGGTACAACCCACGCTTTTTGAACATTTTCGGCAAGCCGAAAAGTAGTTAATACGGTTATAATAAAGGCTTTTCTGAACATTTAGACTAAGTAAAAAGCTGTACCCATAAAAACAGAAAAGCAAAAAACTATGGGTACAACATGTAGACATTGAAAATCTTCAGTAAAATAGACGTATAATCAACTTTTCAAATTTTGATCGGTGACTTTTACCTCAAAAGTAGAGTACCCTATATATAGTGTATTCCAGGAGGCTAGGTTGGGGAAAAAGTCCCAATTCCAATCGATCAAGGTGTAAAAATGCCGAAAATTAACCTTTTAATTGATCTTGGTAGTGATAATTACGTCTGAAAGTCAAACCCATGTTTCAATTGGTATTGCTATATAAGAGTTACTTTCACATTTGAGTAATAAATCGACCTATTTTGAAAAGATTTCACTTGCATAACGTCTTTTTGTGTTCTAATTCGAAGTAATATATCTTTTTTTTGAAATGATTTTTGAGAGAAGTGACATTGAAAAAACCCTTATAAATAAAGGAATTTCTGATTTTCAAAAGCAAAAAGCTGACGGGGACCTTTGGTTCCCGTAATTACTGAGTAACGGGACAATGCAAATTTACGCACTATACAAAATAATTATTTTAGTTGGTTTACGGGTCCAAATGGTCCCATTGAGTTTTGAATTTATGATTTTGATTATTCCCTTATTTTAAGCGGTATAATCCACTTCGCAAACTCTAAAATTTAATTCAGTTTTTTTAGAAAATGTCAGTAATAACTATTTACACTCATTCCAAAAGGATTAAATCAACCCATTTAGATAAGACAGTCATTATTGTTCGTTCTTGAAAGCCAGTGTTTTATTGTCAAAAGGAAAAGCCCCATTATTACGATGGGACATTTATTGAGACTTGGATAATGGATGGATATTCACAATGGGAATAAGACGGAACTATAATCTGATTTAGTGCTTGTGAGGATCGGATACCGTTTCAATAAAAGGATCAATCTTCTTGATAACGGTATACATGAATTCGCTGAGTTCTATCCTGTGACTTTCATCGAATACAAAAGCATCTGTTTCTTTTATAAATCTAAGGGTACGGCTTTCGTAAAACTCGAAGATATCGGGTAGAGAAAGATTATTGTGAATCCAGACTTGACCCTTATTTGGACCTTCTATAAAGGTGACTTCAATATTTAGTTGACCCATATTGAACCTCCAAGTTCTTTATACGCAATAAACAAAACACTTCCTAAAATTTTCCAAAAAAATTGGCTTTGTTTTTGCATCGGCAAGTATCGCCTCGTGAACTGATCTTCGATTCCCATTCTTCACCGTGCTCACATAGCCACCAAGCCTTCTTTGAACTGTAGGCGCGGATCTGATCCGGCATCAAAGGAAGGTTCTTTGTGGGGTGCCACTGAGCGGCCAGTTTCGGTCTTTGAGAAAGAAGATCGTTTTCCCCAACTAACAAACTGTGAGTCCCGTAACAGAAGGGGCAACGTTTTCCATTGTTTCGGTTATTGACGTTGGATTGGTATTCATGCCCTAATGGACACAACCACCACACGATCATCTTAGAGTTGGCGTAGACCTTTTCCGGGGTTAGAGGCAGGTTCTTGGTAGGATGCCACTCGTAAGCAACGGCCGGATTCTTGGCTGCGATCGATCCTTCGATGATCGTATCATCCATCATGGCATAGATGTCCTTTAGATCGTCTTTGATGACGACTTCGACGTTTCTTAGAGAAGTATGAGATAGATTCTCAAGCAGCGCCAAAAGCTCTCTAATGGCTCGTGTGAGGTCTTCGACACTAAGGTCGAAGAGCTGGATCACGGTGCTGTTGTCTTTGACTTCAGGCGTTTTCGGTTCTCTGATCCGGATGAGCTGAATGCCTTCTTCAGTAATAAGCGTTTCCTTGAGTTGGTCCTTTAAGGGATCCTGATGGTAATAGGTTCCATCGTATTCAATTCCGATGTTGAGCCCCGGAATAAAGATGTCGATCTCAAGCTTACGATCGCTCTTGAACTGATAACTGCTGATGGCGTTGTGAAAGTGTTTCTTGACGTAATAGAAGACAGTTTTCTCGCGAAGTGAGAAGTGGGTGTTTCCGTAACAGATAGGACATCCATTCTTTTGTCTAGAGTTTGGAGAAGCTTCCCACTCATGGCCGTTCTTACAAAGCCACCAAACTTTCTTATTGCTTTGAAACATCACCATCTCAGGCTTCAAATCTCCGTTACGAGACGGATGCCATTCTGAGGCGATCTCAGGGCTTCTAGACAACAGATCGTTGACCCCTACCTCTACAATCTTCCTGGCACAAACCGAGCATCCACAAGGCTGTAACCTTATGGATGGGGAACTGAGGTAGGTGTGGCCGTTAGGACACAGCCAATAAACTTTCTTGTTGCTTCCGGCGGAGAGTTCTTTAGGAGTCAGCGAATTTTTAGTCGGATGCCATTCTAAAGCAAGGGTAGGATGAGTAGTGGCTAGATCGGTTTCTCCGACGATGACTTTTACTCCCTTGCAATACGGGCAGCCACGCTGATTCGTGGTACGAGAGGAGATGGTAGCTTCCCACTCATGTCCCTTTGAACACACCCACCAAGCTTTCTTATTACTACCGAAAGTAATCGAATCCGGAGACAACCTTACATTCTTTGTAGGATGCCACTGACTAAGCAATTCATCCTTATGATTCTCAATACACCAAACCTTGAAACTCATTCCCTTAAGTGATTGGGTCATAAACCCTCCTTTTATAGAATATCTATAACATTGTATAGAATATCTCTCTATAAATATAGATTACACTAGATTTTCTTTATTGTCAACAATAATTTCTATAGTTTTCGATAGATTTGAAGTATAATGAATTAAGGAGGGAATATTATGGCAATCAAATACTATAAATTACTTGATACACTTAATAGACGTGGAATTAACAAATCAAGTTTAAGAACAGAATTGAACTTAGCTTTTAATACAATTGCTAAGTTCTCAAGTAATGATATGGTAAGTCTTGAGGTAATTGATAAACTATGTAAATATCTGAATGTACAACCGGGGGATATAATAGAGTATGTTGATGATGATTTCAAAATCTGAAATTAAAACAGAAAAAACTCAAATTTCAGATGCTGTTAATTTATTAACTTAGATCTCATTTACAAAAAAAGTTAGAATATTTTGATGATAAACTATTATATTCTTATATAACTATGAAAAAAGTCCTAACTGTATAAGGACATCTTTAGTTGATTTATTCATTTTACTACGAGTTAGTTTCGTTGAAATCATATGTTCAAAAAAGAAATACTATCTTTCATTACCAAAACTCAAAGATATTACGAACTTTAATAAGCATTAAGGAATTGATTTATAGAGTTTCGTATATTTTCCTAATAGATCATTGAAATTTGTTCTAATTAAAACCTTGCTATTTGATCAACTTGTCATAAAGCATCATAAGATACGAAGCCCGAGATTCATCACTTTCAAAAGTCTTACCATATAGTTTATCAACCGCACGGTCTAGTTTTAAATGTGCCTGCATTAAAATTTCAGGCATAAATAACGGGTCATATAATGCTGCTAGAGTCTTGTTTGTAAAACTTGCTCGAACTCGTAAAATACTCTCACCAAGTAACGAAATTGCATCTATTTGCTCTTTACTAGAATTAGGCCACGGGAAATTATTATACACGATTCTTGCTGAATAGTTATAATCACTTTTCAACCGACCAGCTACAGTTTTAACCCAAGCCATATGCATGGCTGAAGTAAGTATTGCAAAATCGTATAATGATGCATTTGGTAATACTAGTAAGTGGTTACTGGCAATTACATTAGCCCTTAGATATCCTATTGGGATATATTTTCGGCGCTCTGAACTAGTTATTGGAATAGCTAAATAATCTGTTTTTGGTTGCCGAATTTCTGCGAATAAACTTGGAAAATCAGCAGCAGACCTGGTTTCCTTTCTATTACTTTTTAATCTCCATTCCTTTACTTTCCTAATTCTATCAATAATAGTTGGGCATTTTTGGATAATATCAATATCGGCATCTTTCAACCAGATACAGAATCTTTTTTTGTTATTGATGAACTCCTCTGATCCAATAAAGAGTCGTAGAAAATCTTGTGAATATGGCTCCTTATTTATGAACTCAGTGAATTCGTCTTCAGAAATAGTATAATTTCCATTATCAAGCGCAAAACTCCCGTAAACTAGTTTATTAACTTTTGATATTGGATTTGATCGATTCTCAAGAAATACAGTGGGCCCATCATTTAGATAAGGGTTAATGTTCTCGACTATTTTGATATTTACATCATCAAAAATATATTTTTCAGTTACATTTTCACTTTTAGAGAATCCTATAATCACACAATGTACTGCGGCGTTAAGTTTAGCATCATTTTTCCACTCAAATGTTCTATAGCAGAAATCAAAGTGAATTCCTTCATTGAATAACGGTTTCCACAAATATGGTACTTGTTCGCCTTGAACAATACTATTAGTTGATACGAAGGCTGCTTTTGTTAATTTGTTCATGTATTCAGTTGTTTTTTTATACCAAGCAGATACATAATCTAGATTTCCAACACCTAAGAAATCTGTTCCGAAAACCATTCTCATATCATTCTTCTGATCAGAATTCTGATATTTTTTTCCAATAAATGGAGGATTTCCAATGATAAAATCAAACTTGATGTTATTAAAGGAATTGTCCCAATCAAGTCTTAAAGCATTTCCGTGAATTATAGTTGCTCCTTTCTTTAATGGTAATCTAGAAAATGGAAGACCATAGTAATCGGAGATGATATTATTCATTAGATGGTCCATTAGCCACATTCCAACTTTGGCAATTTCACATGGGAAATCTTCTGACTCTATGCCGAAAAATTGATCTACATTAACAATAATGTTATCTTGCCACATTTCGATGAAACCCATTTGATTATCGTTAATTTTCATTTTTAGTACTTCAAGCTCTAGTATTCTTAATTCTCGATATGCGATGATGAGAAAATTACCACAACCACAAGCAGGATCGAAAAAAGTCAACTTGCCGAGTTTCTGGTGAAAAGCATCTAGAGATTTTATGTTATGTTTTACTTTTTCGAACTCAAGATAAAGATTGTCTAGAAATAATGGCTTTATAACTTTTAGGATATTTTGCTCGCTTGTGTAATGAGCACCTAATGATCTTCTTTGAGTTTCATCAAGTACACCTTGAAACATAGAGCCAAAAATAGATGGCGAAATTTTGGACCAATCGAAGGATGAACACTCAAGTAGGATATCTCTTGTTTTTGAACTAAATGCAGGCAAAGTCAACGGTTTGCTAAATAGTCCTCCGTTAACGTAAGGGAAGTTCTTTAGTTCATCGCTAAGCGATGATTGTCTGTACTCATAGTCTGTATTTAGAGTTTGAAAGAATACAGCTAATCTTCCAGACAAATCAGATCCGTTGCTCTGAGTCTTACTGATATAATCGTAAAATGAATTGTGCGGGAATATGCCAGAATCATCAGCAAATAAACAGAATAGAAGTCTTACAAGGTAGACTTCCAAGTCATGGCCGACGTATTTGTTTCTTTTTAACTCATCATGCAATAAAGCCATTTTGTATGCGGCCTTAGTATTCAACTCTTGATCAACAAAAAAGTTATATTTTGTTGCTTGATCAGTGAGAATTGAGAGTTTCTTCACGTTCTTTTTCAAATCCTTAACTTGAAATTCCCAGTTTTGGTTTGTTATCAAGTTGTAAATGTGAATTCGATCGAAATCACAAACCATAATAAATTGTGGTAAATCCTCATCTGATTTAATCTCAAATGCATATTGTTTTGCTTGCGAGTATGCCCTATCGAGTGATTTTCCTTTGCTTTTCATTTCAATAATAATTCTACCTGGCCAAAAACAGTCAATGAAATGACTTTTGTCATTAGGATGTGTATTATATTCAAATGTTCCAACTCTTTTTCTGTCTACTCCAAAAACAGAGAATAATTCATTGAGAAATGATTGTGCTTCAGATTTTTCATCACTTGCAGTTGACCATCGTTTCGAAAAGACAATGGCATTATCCTGTATTTCATTCCACGATAGTGACATTCATTTTATCCCCCTTTGAAGAAATTCTTTTGATATAAGAAATACTAGCATATTTATACATTTTTATGTACGGGGAACCAATTATCTAGTATTGTTCCGGTTATTTTTGATGTCTATTTTTAAATAAACGGAGTATTTAAACCTAGAATCTGTTCATCTTGAGTATATGCACAAATGATAAATTGAAATAGTTCCTCGTTGTAGATTTCGAGTTCAATTAATTATCTAACAGTAATGATCAATATCGGCTAATTGGGGAGAGCGTAAAATAGTTTGTATATAAATGTATATATTATTATAATCCAGTAGAATCAACACCGTGGATGGCCTGTTCATTCGTAAATCCTTCATACTCCAATTGCGCAATCAATCCTTTTCTTGAATATGCAGAAATTTCTAAATAGACTTTTGCTTTACGAACAGCATTACTTTGACTTACAGTTTCAACAACTGGTTTCTCAACAACTGGTTTCTCAACAACTGGTTTCTCAATTATTGGATTATTTTTTACATCACTACAACTTGCCAATAAAAATGCACATAAAACTAATACCAATTTTTTCATGTCTCCTCCTTAAAGTGTTTTGTTCTTTGTCTGGTAATTCTAAACACTAAAGTATTGATAGATTATCTACCCGTCTAAATTGTTGATTGCATTTTTGCATTTTTTATCCCCCCTAATTTGATTTAATTATAACTTGATTATTACTAAAACAAATATAAATTTTCGACATCCCCATTTGGCGGAATGATTTTTTACTCGTCATTCCATTCGCACAGAAGACTACCGATATTAACAAGGTCTTAATGATTCACATTTCTGATACTATATTCATCCATGAAATTGTCACGTCTTTTTGATGGAACGGCATTTATAAATTTTTAGTGAAAATATACTATATTTTGAATATATGGTCATTGCGAAGACTCATCAAGTGAAACATAGCCATCCTTCAGAGTGTTTTTTTTATAGTATAATGTAGTTAAGGCATAAAGGGGGAGTTGTTACGAAACTAGATCAGAATAACCTGCACTTTTTAAAGATCAATTTCAATCAGAATATTGAATTAATTAAAACATTCCCCGATTATGTTTTTTCATCACAAGAACGGAAGTTTCGGCTAGAGGTTTTAAAAAACCTTTATACTGAAGCGTGTTTCACAAAGGTGCTATCGAATCATTATTGGAGTAAAACTCATGAAATTAATTGTATTGACTATTTTTTGGGACTAAAGAGGGATATTAGCGTTTCTGAGGATCATAAAAGTGATTATGGGCCAGATTTTCTAACTGATGGGGTCTATATTGAATGTGTTTGCCCGGCGTTTGGAAATATACTGATAGAAGGTTACGATAAATTTATCGGATCTGGTCACTTTAACGGAAATGCAAGAAGGTCATACATACTACCACGAATAACTAATTCATTGAATAATAAAGTAGATCAATTTATTAAGAACAGAAGTAAAGTGAATTCCAAGCAAAGAGATCTTCCTTATGTTATCTTCATTCATCTAGGAGAGCTTGTTGGTCAATTCAAGAGCAGGGGTCGAGAATATGGAATGGAATTATTTGAAATACTAATTGGTCTAAGTGATGAAGTTACGCATTATGACATAGAACATAATGATGAAGTGAAGTCTGAATTTATATATAATTCTGAAATCATCAAACACAACGGGGCACCCATAAATTCACAGTTCTTTTATTGTCTCAAGAATAATGTTGTTTCCGCGGTAATTTACAGTAAAGCTAGCTTCCACGAACGTTATGATAGAACAAATACTTTTGCATTTATAAACCCAGACGCAATTAATAAATTGGGTTTGAGTTTTTTTAGTGATATTATCTGTTGGACAATGAATAATGAGGAATACGTTCCAGTTTTGAATGGTATTGTTTTGGATAGAGCGAAAACTAGAAGTATCTAGGTCATTGCTGGCGAAATTATATTAAATCGCTGTTAATTCTTAGGATTTTAAAATTGCTTGGAAATTGCTTGGAATTTTTAGAAATGGATGAAAATTAAAGAAAATCTAGTATAATTTAAGTGTAGATATCATCGTTTAAGCCTTTTAATGGGCATTATGAGTGTTTATGTCGGGAATAGTCATCATCAGTCCCCAGGCATCAAATATTTTAAGTAATGAGAAGGATATAGTAAAAAGCCGCATAGATGGGCGGTTTATTCATGTTTTGATAGGCGAAAATGAGAGTACTAGAATAGGACCCATATTTGTTTATGGAATGAAAGAAAAGTTGCACTAAGGAAATGGTTCGACCGTGAAAACTACACCAATTTATGGACTCGATTATCATAATGTACTTTTTTCATATATGGGTTTGTCCTTGAGAAGAAATTTAAAGAAAAACAGAGATAGACCAGCAAATCTAATTATAGGAAGATTTATTGGAAAATATGATGATTCGGAGTCCCTTGAGTTTGACGATGCTGTAAATGCGATTCGAGATATCCAGAATATGATAGAAGACAAAATGTGTCAAATGATATCAAGAAAAGGTATTTATTATTGGTTTCATTTGTATAGGAGAATTGCTCCAAAGGAAACCTTTGGAGAGGATCCTCAAACATTAATTCTTTATAGGAACATTTTAGAATGTGCATTTCTAAAATATGGAAAAATCAATTGCGGAAATGAGATAGTAATGAGTAAGCCGGGGCATCTAATAAACTCTAGTGAAATTGCATCTGGTCATTTCAAAAAAGCTCTAATTAATACTGGGGCAAACAAAAAAATGTTTGATGAAAAAAAAGAAGGGATTTTCCTTGGTAAATATGATTATAATGACGCACTTGAAATATATCAACTTGAAAGACTTGCCTTTGAGTATTGGCACACAACTGTATGTTATAGACGTTTGAACAAAGGCGGAAAACTTATCATCAATCGCACTGGTTACTTTGTACTTAACGATCCTGAAGCCGATAGGTTAATTGGAATTTATGATAAACGTGGTACAAAGTTTGATGATTTCTCAAGTTCGAGTGGAGTTCTTTTAAATCACAAATTGCTTGAAGCCAATAAAGGCATTTCATTAGTTCCGCAATATAATAGTAATGAGATATCGGAAATCGATTATCCCCAACAACAACTATTTCTAAGTAGATTCTTGCATGATGGTGATAAAGAGATAATCTACAATTTCGTATGGGTACCATTTAACTTTGACTACTATTACGTGGCTAATGAATTTTATAGTGAAGAGTTTCTTAAAACATTTGGATATAGAATTGAAGCATTCGTACAGACTTTATATTCATTGATTCAAAGTGAAGTTTATTTCTGCTTAACTGATGATCGACCTGTGGGGAGGGAATTGCTCAAAAGAGCATACAGGAGATTTTCGAGCATTGATAAACTTGTTGATAACTTGATCTTCATTTCAACTCATGATAAAATTACATCTCTTTCAGACTACAAATTAACAAAGGAAGATGCACTAAGTGTACTTAAGAACCTCTCATACAATAGAACATACCGTAACAATATTTCACTAAATACAATTGGACCTAGATGCTTAATCTTTCCATCAGTTGACAATGGAATAAATGTTGATTATGCATCTGTAATTTTTATTCTCAGGACAATGATGCATTTTTTAAAGCCAACCGAAGACAAAAAGGGTCACTTGTTTGAAGATGTTGTTATAGAAAGATTAAAAACAGTTGGCGTGCCAATGTGGTTAAACAAAAAGAAACTTTATGGAAATGACAACACCTCACGCGAAATTGATATTTCGTTCATTATTGGAGATATCTTGTTTATTGCAGAATTGAAAGCTAATGTCCAATCAATAACATATATAGAGGGAAATAAAGCAACTCTTCAGCATAGACAAAAAAAGAATCTGGAAGGTATTCATCAAGTTGAAGATAAAGTTAAATGGTTACTTAATCACAACAAAGGTAGAAACTTCTTTATCAATGAAAACATTAACTATATTACTTCGATTTTGGTAACTCCTTTTACTGAATATATTTGGTCTTCGGAATCCGATTTGTGGATTGATGATGAAATTCCGAGAGTTTGCACTGTATCTGAATGTTGTCTATTACCGAAAGTTATCGATATCGAAGATTTTAAAAAGAAACCATATGTAATGAAACTTACAAAAGAAGACGATTTCTAAGTTGTTTCACCATAACCTTATTTTTTATAGATCATTTTTCTTTTGGAAACTATTGGTAATAATTATCATTATCTTTGTTTCTAATTTAATATTTCGCCTAGCCATGATATATTCGTTTTATCATGTTAATTAATAATTAATGTTGTGACTGGATTAGTTCTCCATTTGTATTCATTCAACTTTAGTATTGTGACTCTAAAAAAGTCGAACTAATTCACTTCAAAGAAAATCGTTTTAGGAACGTCAAAATATAAAGTCGCACACCTCAGTACCAAAAGGCCGATTAAACCATCTTTAATAGATATCTTTTATTCAGTAATTCGAAATTAAATAATAAAAGCTAATTAGTTATTTTTATAGATAAGAAATAACTTTAAGTCATAACACTAATTCCCGAAATACGTTTAAAACTAGTCAATAAATGAGTATGATCCACTATAGTATTCGAGTTTAATAAACTTTGATTTCTCTTGAAGAACATCTACATTATCCAAATAAACATGTGATTGCGTAACTTCTTCAAATGTTATAGAAAAATTGCCTTCGACTAAAACAGAATGCTTTATTGCTTTGTTATAGTCAAAATACTCAAGTAAGCAATTTATATACAATCCATCAAGTTTTCCTTCATATATTGGTATTGTAATCGTTGTTCTACTCTTACCATTTCCTGGAATAAGTTTTATGTTTTGGATACATTCATTAGCTTCAGTTTTTAAACTATATTTCTTTGATAGAAAATCACTTCTATTGTAAACAAACACGTCTTCAAAGCCGCTTTGATGAAGTTGTTCTACATCGAAAGATGTGAACGATAATGCTCGAGCAATAAAAGGAGAGGTATTGTTAAAATTAAGTGTTATTGAAGCCTGAGCAACATAGCTTTCCACTTCATCATCGTGTTCTCCTTGAGATGTCAAACCATAACCTGTCTGGCCATCACTTTCAAAGGATAATTCGATGATTGGCATAAACTGTAATCCGAGTTCAATCTTCTTCTGTATCTTATCCTCATCTCGAATCTTTGCCTCATGCATAATTGTGTATAATAAAGCCATCATTGTAATTATTCCAGAAATAATGGACCCAGAGAATCCAATCCATGCATCTACAGAACCGATATGAAAAATAATTGGAATAGTGTGTCGAGCCAAATTCAGAATAATGTACGCAATTACAGATAATTCAGCTACTTTAACTAATGTATTACTCCATATAGTTCTTATCTCAATTCTGTCTTTCTTTTCTGTTTCTTCAATATTAGTATTGAGTTCATTTTCTTTTCTTATTTGATCACTTTGAGCAACACCCAAAATCCTAAATAGGTACAGCAATATATAACATACACATAGTATCGAAGCAATTTTATTATCAAGATTATATGTAAGGTAAAAACCATAACTAAATCCTAAGAGTTGTAATATGTCTGGAAGGAATTTGATTAAACCTTCCCTTTCTCGAAATGGTAACTTCTTGATTTTTCTATTAGTTGCTTTATTCATAACGTTGCCTCCGCTTGTTTTTTTATTCATTCAACTACATACTATTTAATTCTGGGTGAGTAGTAGGGTAATGAACATAGTAAGAACTGAACCTGTAATTGCTCCAAGTAAAGTGGAAATTATCGCTATTATCCATTGACGTTTAATATTTGACCTTTCAGTTTCATTAGCTTTATTCTCAAGGTCAATTATCTTCTTGTTCATTATATCTATAGATGAGTTTAGCTGCTTTATTTCAATGAGAAATTCCTCATTCAAAGCTATAAGTGGGTTTGGAGGAATATCAATTCTCATCAATTTCTCATAAGGATTAATCATCAGGGTTGAGGGGGTAAATCCAATTTGGTGTTCGATAACATATTGACTAGCTTCCTTCGTCATCTTGTTTAAACTTTGTTGTACACTTTGTCCTATCTTGGCTACAGATTCAAAAACTGAGTTCAAGTTATCATCTATTTTTACCATATTACCCCCAGTAAGTTAACTTAATTATACACGTAAGAAGAAAAATGGTTCTAGTAATATTATTTTACAACCTAGGTGGTGAGTTGAGAAAAGTAGAGTTTTTTTAGAATATCAAAGTGGAACAAAAAGCCAGAAGCAAATTAGGAATTGCCAGAAGTGGTTGAATATTGAATTTAAGATTTATTTTTCCACTTGTGTCCTGTAAAATCCCAAGATGTCATTTGCACGCTATTTGCACGCTCTTAAGAAATCATGCTAAATCTTATGCCATCTATGGTAAAATAAGGCTGTAGAATACAGTGTTATGCAGTCTTATGCAATCTTAGAACGATTAAATTATTATCCGTCCCCGGGCACCAGTTACAAAAGAAGCCTTTATTCAAGGCTTTTTATTTTCTCATTTTTGATTCATCAAAAAATTGACCAAAATACATATTCGAGACTATTTCACTGTTAACTTTTTAAAAACCAACTTAGCAAATTGTCTAAAAAGATGTTGCTATACAAACCTTTTTCTCTGTCTATTTTGAAGAAAACCTTTTAAAGGTTCATAAATTTATTGAAAAACAGGTCTTCGTGAATCGTAAACTTTATCAACATCAAAGAAATGCTCTGTAATATATGCTTTATCTTTGTTCATTACAAATCCATCCAAATTGACGCGTGGCATCAACACACTTTTCCCTATGATCCTTGGTTGTGAACGCCTGTCGACGTTAAGATAGAACGTATATCCTTCATCAATCATATACTGATACAGTTCTCCTTTTAAAGTCACACCAAAGGGAGCAATAAACACGTTGGAATCTCCTATAATCGGAACAATCCACTTTTTAAACAGTTCGGTATCTTCTTTTACTCCTTCAAGCGTTGAATCTATACTAAAATACTGACCACCAGCATGAGTATAGCTATGTGAAACAAAGTCCCAACCCAACTCTTTTAGACGATCAGCTACTTTTTTCGCAATTGCTGCTTCTGAAGCAATTTTTGGATCATAACCCATAACACCCCAACTACCTGTGATCCCTATCATTCCTTTTGCGCCTCGATATGAGAATTCGGGGTGGACTTTTATGAAATCATCCACAATTGGAAAAACTTCTGCTGTACGAGAAACAATTTCAACTCCCTCAAGATTTCGGATTACTGCTGTCACCTCATTATTCTCATCAATGATCAATCGTGAAGCAAAACCATCTTTTTTTCTTGACTCAGGATATCCAACATTATCGACAGACATGAGCAGTGGTCGCTTTCCCTGTGGAAGATAGAGGTCTTTTTTGGTTACATTGCCTTGCGAATCAACATCATACAAATCACTGATCCGAATCAACACATAGCCTCTTTCCATCAATAATGGCAACATGCGTTGAAATTCCAATTGGGTTGTCATCCAATAGTTATATCCTTGAGCTTGTGAACTGTTAGGTCCAAATGCCAATTCAGGATAAACAATCAAAGTGTGAAAAAAGACTTGTTCAATACGTCCGGTGTAAGGTTCAAGATCAGCAACGAAGTCCTCAATCTTTTTTACTTCGTTTTTCAATGTGTCATTATAAATATCAGAATTGCTTTTAAGAAGGTCTATCGCTTCCTGATAGTAATAACCGGATACCATTAAACTTGCTTCAGTGATCAATTCGACACGTTTCACTTCACGTGCTTTTTCTATTTCTTCCTGTATCGCTTTGTTCTTTTTGTCTATTTCAGACTTGATTAAAATGAATCCTCCCACCGAAGTTGTTATGATTAAGAATACTAGCCCTAGTATCCAAGCCGCTTGACGCCTGATTTTTCTTGTTTTTTTGCGCATGTTACCACCTATGCCCATCATATTCCTTTTCATCAAATCAGTAAATATTTTTTTATACCAATCAACACCTTCATATTTTAGTCAAAAAACTAAAAATTTTTATGCGGATAGCGCTTACAGTGATATAATAGATATCATAGTGATAGCGATACTATCATATTGTGAGGATGTATGAAACTTCAGCAAATCAGACAATCTGAAAGAGAAGAAAGAAAAGGCGAACGAAAGGATCATATCCTGAGTTGTGCCCTGACTGTTTTTATGTCTCAAGGACTAGAATCTACAACAATGAAAGACATCGCAGATGCCTCTGAAATTGGTATAGCGACCTTATTTAGATACTTCCCCACAAAAAAGCAATTGATCATCGATGCTGCAACGATTTTATGGAAACAAGAGTTCATGCAACTACCCATATATTTGCCCAAAGATTATGAAAATATGAGTGGTATTGAACAATTTAAAAGTCTTCTTGAAGTCTTCATTTTTCATTATAAGAAAACACCGGAAGTCTTTCGTTTTCTTGAGCAATTTGATAATTACATTGCCAATGAGTCCGTTGGATTTGAACAATTGGTCGAGGTAGAACGCGTGATGCTAACTTTAAAAGAACCCATTACGAAAGCCATCCTTAAAGGAAGACAGGATGGAACTATTAGAAGTGATTTTGATCTCTCACTTTTTTATATGACCAGTATGCATACCATGATGAGCATCATTCAGAAATTCATCTTGCGCGGTACGATTGTCTATAGTGATTTGGAAATAACGGGGGAGGCACAGATCCATCTTGTGATAGAGATGATGTGTGCTTACATCCGTACAAAATAACTTTTTCAGGAGGAACCATGAAAGAAAAGTTGCCGTTATCTAAGCAGATTGCTTATGCTTTAGGTCAGTTTGGATGGTCTTTGTTGTCGGGTTTAGTTGGGACTTACTTGATTTTCTATTATATCCCAACCGCTATATCAGGTATTCCAGTTAGTATTCCTCAAGTTAATTTTTTTGGATTTCTGACCATCATTGGGATGATCATGATGTTGGGAAGATTTTTCGATGCCATCACGGATCCTTGGATCGCAACGTTAAGTGATCGCAGTAAATCCAAAAAAGGAAGAAGGATTTCGTTTATGCAGAAATCTGCTGTTCCTTTCGCTTTATTTACAGTGTTGGTTTTTTATCATCCAACAGCAGGCATAAGCTGGCTCAATGCGGTTGTTTTGACCATTAATCTACTGCTCTTCTACTTGTTCTTGACCATGTATGTCACCCCATTCTTTGCCTTGATGTCTGAATTGGGACATACCCCACAAGAACGTTTGAATCTATCGACGTTTATCTCTGTAACATGGTTTTTAGGATTTGCGGTAGCTTCTCAAGCACCACTATTGTGGACCATGTTTGAAAGCGGAGGAATGGATAAAGTAACTGCCATGCGTTTGGCTTTCACCATTTTGTCTGCGATTGCATTGGTTTTCTTATATATCCCAGTCTTGGCCATCGATGAGAAACGTTATTGTGTATCGACCCCATCAGAAGACAATATGGTCGATTCCATGAAGGCTACTTTTAGAAACAAGAATTTCACCATATTTGTTGCCTCCGATCTGGTCTATTGGGTCGCAGTCACGGTTTTCCAAAGTGCTTTGATTTATTATGTAACAATTCTATTAAGTTTACCTGAAGAAACAACAGGGACCTTGTTGGTCATCTTGGGTCTAGGATCCTTTATCTTCTATGTACCAGTCAATCTGGTTTCACGTAAGTTTGGTAAAAAGAAACTGCTGATCGTTGCCTTTATGTTGTTTATCTTAACGTATGGTTTTGGAGCATTCTTAGGAACCTTGCCGGTCGTATCGATGACTCAAGCCTTTATTCTGGTGGGTCTAGGAAGTATTCCTATGGCAATCTTTGGAATCTTACCAAATGCCGTTATCGCCGATATCGCGGAATTTGATGCCCGTAAGACAGGTGTTCGTCGTGAAGCGATGTTCTTTGGGACAAGGACATTTATGTCGAAAATGGGTCAGATGATTTCCATGTTGATTATCAGTGCACTTTTATTGATTGAACGAAATGGCTCTAACGAAATTGGGATTCGTTTGACAGCTGTCGCTGCAGCAGTCTTCTGTTTTATTGGGATGATCTTGCTGCTGGGTTATGATGAAGCGGCCATACTGCGTGGCATTGAAGATGAACCTAAATCTAAGTAGTTTAGATTGGTCTACGAGTACCTTTGAAATCCAGTTTCAAGCTGAAGGTGCCTTTCATTCCTTAAGTCTCTATGAGAGTTCACCCTATGCACAAGCCACGCTTGAAATATCGGAAGTCGCATTTGGGACTCGCCTGCAAATCATTTTTCAGCCTCATGGTGAAGTACAACTAGAAGAAGTCCGTTGTGATTTGAATTTTAAAGTCGATCAAAAAGAAACCCTTTTCTTCAATGGGTATCAGTCTTGGACAGACAGTCATGAGTTAACGGCTAATGATAAGATGCCCCATCTGTCCATCTTGGCTAAACCATTGATGGATAAATATAAGTTTGACCGATATGGAGATACGGTTGTCAGGTCGTTTTCTCATCGAAAAGGTCACTTTCATGGTTTTACTTATGCAACTGTAGGATCAGATCAACAGAAACTGTTTTTTGGATCGCTTAATGAGAAGACAGGTTTCACCATTTTAGAATACTTACAGGATAAAGGAAAATGGTCTTTTATAAAGGACAATGCAGGTTGGATCGGAAGCGAAGCAATTTGTGTTTTAGATATGGTATGTCTTCATGGTTCCAGTAGTGAAGTTTATGATACTTATTTTGAGTTGCTTGGGACATCAAAACCCAGAATCAAGCAAGCCTCGGGATGGACAAGCTGGTACAATTACTATCAAAACATTTCTGAATCTCTTATTCAGAAGAATCTTAAAAATTTCGTGAAAGAAGATCATCTTGATTTCTTTCAGATCGATGATGGTTATCAAACGTCAGTAGGAGATTGGTTAAGTGTTGATCCAATAAAGTTTCCGCATGGGATGAAAACGATCGTGGATCAAATCCATGCTCAAGGCACCAAGGCTGGGATTTGGTTGGCTCCATTTGTGGCAGAAACAAAATCAGATCTTTTTCAAAATCATCCCGATTGGTTCATCAAAGATTATAATGGCAAGCCTTTAAGTGCAGGCGGTAATTGGAGCGGTTGTTATGCGCTAGATCTAGAATTATCGGCTGTCAGAGATCATTTAAGGGTTGTCTTTGATGTGGTGCTCAATGAATGGGGTTATGACATGGTCAAGCTGGATTTCCTGTATGCAGCCTGTATGATGCCTAGAAACAATAAGTCACGCGGACAATTGATGTGGGAAGCGATGACCTTCGTACGTGAGTGTGTCAAAGATAAATATATCTTGGGTTGTGGAGTACCCTTGGCTTCAAGTTTCGGCTTGGTTGATTTTTGTCGGATCGGATGTGATGTTGGACTGGATTGGAATGATCGTCCTTATATGCGAATGTTACATCGTGAGCGGATATCAACCCTTCATTCGATTAAAAACTCAATTGGACGAAGACATTTGAATGGAAGGGCATTTGTGAATGATCCAGATGTTTTCTTACTGCGAGAATCCAATATAAGCCTGTCTTACCATCAAAAGAAGACTTTGGCGTTGACCAATTGGCTTTTTGGAGGACTTCTGTTTACTTCTGATGATATTTCAGAATATAACGATCAACAAAGAGAGTTATATGACAGGATGAGTGAAACCAAACCGATGGTTACACATGTTGAATCCAATAAAGATTTTATCAAATTGGCTACGGCATCGGGTGAAACGTATCTTATAAACCTAAATTCAAAAAGTATAAAAGATCCCAATTCGAATCAGGTGTTGGCACCCTTTGAAAGTAAAAAGGACAAGGACTAATGGAAAAGCATAAATCAATATTTAACAATACGATGACGCAAGCCGTTATAAAAAAGGCAGAAAAGAATGCTGACAAGTTAACAAGGAAATTTGGTGATGATTCTAAACAGATATATCATCTTGCTGAAGAAGAAAATAAAGTTTTGTATCCTTACTTTAATGTCAAAAATTTGGTGCTATCTGATCAAGTGTTGACACTTGGTTCTGATAAACCCCTGATCGTTGGAAACATTAGAATGGGCTATGGACACTACCGTATTTCGATGGCCATTGCCTCATGTGCGCATGCGATGGGCTATACGCCATATTGGTTTGATTTACCTTCATTTAAAACCACCACGGGAGGCAAAATCATCTCACATTTGAATGGGCTATATTCAATGGGATCAAGATGGTCTCAGAAGTATCCCTTGTTTAATCGATTTTATTGGGAACCATTGAATTATGATGGATTCAAAGCATTAAGCTACAATGCGTCCGATCAGAAGATGGCGGAGTTGATGGTACCAATATATCGTGATCTGCTACAAACGATCCCCTTTGTTGCAACGCATGTTTGGCCTGCTCAGGCTGCCATTCATGCCGGCATGAAACATGTCGTCAATGCGATTCCAGATAACTGGCCTATGGCGCTACATCTTTCCGAAGGAAGCATCCATACCGTTCAGACCCCATCCTCTTATTTTGGATACAAGACTCTAAAAGGCATGAATGGAAAAAAGATTCAAACTCCAATGGGTGATGCTGATTTGGTTTATACCGGTCACTACATCGATCATGAGTTGGTTGTTAACTTAGAAGATGATACAAAACAACGTTTAAATCGACTTCACTTAGGAAAATCTAAAAGGATCCTGATGACGGTAGGTGGAGCAGGAGCTCAAAGTGATTTCTATGCTGCCATGATCCAAAACTTACTTCCATCGGTTCAATCCAATAAGGCAACCCTATATCTCAATATTGGAGATCATCTTCATGTTTGGGAATCACTAAAGAAAAAAGTACCCACAATTGAACAAACAGCAATCTTGCATTTTGATGATTGGGAAAAAACTCAGGAATTTACACATCAAGCCATCGACAACGATGTCTTTGGAATACACGTGTTCTACCATAAAGATATTTATGCGGCTGTCTACTCTACGAACTTACTGATGAGATCAAGCGATCTTTTGGTCACAAAACCGAGTGAATTGGCATTTTACCCAATTCCTAAATTGTTTGTTAAAAGAGTAGGGGGGCATGAAGCTTGGGGTGCAATCCACTCCAGTGAAATCGGTGATGGAACCATAGAGTGTGAAACTCCTGACTTGGCTAACCAAATGATGGATCTATTGCTGAATCAAGCGAGTCATTTAGAATTAATGAATGAATCGATCATAAATAATCATAAAAACAAAGTGTATCATGGGGCCTATCGGGTCGTTGAACTCGCAGTAAAATAGTTGATTACGTATTGAGGTTTAATTTTAAGCTCAAATGATTGAATTAAAAATTAGTAAACGATGCATCTTAATATTCTCAAACTCAAAATGATATAATGAAACCAAAGATGTTAAACAGGTGACCTGATGATCAAGTGTTATCCCTATGCGATCCATCATCAAAAAGAAGTTACGCTTTTTGTATTAGAAAATAGTTTTTTAAGTGTATCCATTCTTGATTATGGTGCTACCATCACTTCAATTATTTATAAACCACTCCAAAGAGAAACAGTTTTGGGTTTTAAGAGTTTCATAGACTATTTAAATCAGAAATTCTATTTGGGAGCTCTCGTTGGGCGAGTCGCCAATCGGATCCATTCAGGGAAATTCATTCTAAATGAGAAAAGGTACCAATTGTCCATGAATGGGAAACATCATTTACATGGCGGTAAAGTTGGTTTTGATCAGAAATGGTTTAGCTCAGAAATCTTGGATGATTCACTTATTCTTTCACTTCACTCCAGTGACAATGATCAGGGTTATCCTGGTAGTTTACATTTAAAGATCACCTATGTTTTGAAAGGTTCATCTCTGATCATGACGACTACTGCGATCAGTGACAAAGACACCTTGTGTGACACCACCCAGCACACCTATTTCAATCTCAATGAGGATCCATCAAAATCTGTTCTAAATCATCGATTGAGACTCAATTGTGATCATTTTTATGAGATCGAAGAAGATGGTTGTACTGGTGCAAATAAGCACCTGATAAACAATACCCCCTTGGATTTTTCGAAGTTAAAGCAGGTTCGTGATGCTTTGGATTTTTCTTATCCGCAAATCAAACGAGTTAAAGGATTAGATCATTATTTTATAAAAAGAGATATCAGTGAACCGTTATTTTGCGTTTGTTCTGTTGATGACTTGAATCTTAGCGTATCGACCACCAAACCAGGTGCACACATCTATACCGGTAATTATCTAGGACCCATCAAACATGGAAACCACTATCCATTTTTGATTGAATATGGTGGGATTTGTTTTGAAACTCAGCATGTACCCAACAGCATCAACTTTGATTTGAATGAGGCACCCATCTTAAGAGCCAATACACTTATGATTTCTACAACAACCTATACCTATAGCGAAGGAGATTCCCATGAAGAAAAGTCAATTTAATGAAGTTGTTGAGTCAGAAGACTTTAAGAAGACATTGATTCGATTATATGGAGACGAAGCAATCGTTCATCAAAAAGAGCGTTATCTTCAAATCTTTTCTCGTTTCTGTGATCATTTTCCACAAGCAGAAGATTTTGAGATATTTTCTTCATCGGGACGAATCGAAGTTGGCGGCAATCATACAGATCATCAATTAGGCCGTGTTTTAGCAATGGCAGTCGACTTAGATACAGTAGCTTTCACCGTTAAGAATACAGAAAACATCATCCGATTCGTTTCAAAAAACTACAAAATCGAACCCATTGACCTCAACAATTTAAATGTTCATGAGGATGAATACTTTACGACCATGGGATTGATTCGCGGAATAGCTTATTATTTCAAAGAAATCTATGGCGTGATTGGTGGATTTGATGCGTATGTAGAAAGCGATGTCTTATCCGGTTCTGGATTATCCTCATCGGCTTCGGTTGAAGTTTTGATTGTGAAGATCCTTGAATCCTATTATGGTCATGGCAAGTTGGATCCCAGTTTGATGGCAATCATTTCACAGATGGCCGAAAACAACTACTTCAATAAACCTTGTGGATTGATGGATCAAATGGTCATTGCCCATGGGGGCTTCTGTGCCATTGATTTCTATGATAAAAACAATCCGATCGTGACCAAACTAGACAGTCAGTCGATGTTTGATCAAATGGATCTGTGTTTGGTACAGACAGGCGGGTCACATGCAGATCTTTCTGCAGATTATGCAGAAATCTTCACTGACTGTAAAATGATCTCCAGACATTTCAATCAAGACGTCTTGTCTAGAGTCGATAAGAAACTGTTTGATGCTTCACTAAAAGAGCTCTATGAGAAATATGATTCACGGGCAATTTTACGGGCGCATCATTTCTTTCAGGAAAATCAACGTGTCCTTGATTTGATGGAAGCATTGAAGCAGGCTGATCTTGTTAGTTTCCTGTCTTTGATCGTTGATTCTGGGAATTCATCTAATACCTATCTTCGAAATACTTGGAACAAGCATGTTGCTCAGCAAGGCTTAGCCATTGCGTTGATGATTGCAGAAGATCATCTCAAAAACAAAGGCGCCTGGCGTGTTCATGGGGGTGGTTTTGCGGGTACGATCTTGATGTTTATCCCAAAAGAGATGACAGCTTCACTCAAGTCATCACTGGAGTCTGTCTTTGGAAAACATAGTTTTATCAAGATTCGCCTTAGACAAGAGGGTGTCTATCAGTGGCCACAGTAACGCTATGAGAAGTAAATTCACGGATGTTTCTGATTACCTAAATCCTACAATTCTGGGGATACATAAGCTGGATGCTCATTTTGAAGGACTAAGTTTTTTATCTCAAAAAGATCTCGACAATGATCTAGAAAAAACAAGCCTTAGTCTTAATGGAGACTGGAAATTCAAACTTTATCGAAATCCGGATGAAGTAGGGTCATGGTTTAGTGGTGTGGATGATAAGACCAGTGAAAGTTGGTCCAACATAAAAGTACCTGGAGTCTGGGAACTTCAAGGATTTGGAACGCCTTATTATTTGGCAAAGTCTTATCCACCTCAAATCGATATCCGTAAAAACAAGATTCCTTCGATTTCACATACCGATAATCCAACCGGAGCATATGTCAAATCGTTTACTTTACCAAAATCCTGGGATAAGCAACGTGTTTTCATTCGCTTTGGAGCTGTCAAAAGTGCTTTCACATTATGGATCAATGGTAATAAAGTTGGATTCTCAAAAGCATCTATGACATCACATGAATTTGAGATCACACAGCATATTAAAGAAGGACCTAATAAAGTTGCTGTTTTGGTTTATAAATACTCAGATGGCACTTATCTGGAAGATCAAGACATGTGGTTTTTTGGAGGCATCACCCGAGATGTGAGTGTTTATGCAGAACCACAGACCTACATCTTTGATGCGTATGCCGCTTGTGAACTGATCCATGATTACAAAGATGCACAACTTAAACTGGATATTCAAATTAATGGTGAATATCATCCGGATTTAAATCTCAAAGTCGTATTATCAAACACCATGGATCAAGTGATCCATCAAGTCAAACTGGATTCAATGCAAACTCACCTTGAAAAGCTCATTGAAAAACCAGCTCTGTGGACAGCAGAAACGCCACATTTATATGTCGTAAAGATATATCTATATCATGGTAAATCACTGATCCAAGCTAAGAAATTTAAATTTGGTTTCAGAAGCATCGAAATCAAGAATACTCAATTTCTAATCAATGGGAGACCCATAAAATTCAAAGGGGTCAATCGCCATGATTTTGATCCGGAAGTTGCTTGGGGAATCTCAAAAGAAACTCGACTCAAAGATCTACTGATCATGAAATCTCATAACATCAATGCGATAAGGACCTCACACTATCCCAATCATCCTCACCTGTATGATTTGGCTGATGAGTTGGGGTTTTATGTCATAGATGAAGCCGATCTTGAAACACATGGCATCCGTACCTTCTTTCCTAAAGATGATCCAATTTGGACCAATGCTTGTGTCGATCGAAACAAACGAATGGTCTTGCGGGATCGCAATCACCCCAGCATCGTGATGTGGTCATTGGGCAATGAAGCAGGAGAGGGAACAAGCTTTATGGCCATGAGGAAAGCCGTTAAAGCACTGGATTCGACACGACCGATCCATTATGAAGGAGACAAACAAGCTGGTTTGAGCGATTTATACAGTATGATGTATCCATCTGTTGATCTGGAAATTAAATTTGGTGAAAAGGAAGACATCAAACCTCAAAGCTTGCTTGAAAAAGTTACTCAACTTTTTTTGAGCCGCAAACCGATTAAGAAGGAAGCGTATCAAGATTTGCCCATACTGAACTGTGAATATGCGCATTGTATGGAAAATTCACTGGGTAACCTCAAGGATCATGTGGATAATTTTGAGAAGTACGACAATTTGATTGGTGGATTTATATGGGATTTTGTCGATCAGTCGATCAAACAAAGTCAAGCTGACGGCAGTATCCATTGGCTGTATGGAGGCGATTTTCATGAAGGAAAGACTGATGCTTTTTTCTGTGCCAATGGTTTGATCGCATGTGATCGAAGTTTGCATCCAGCCATCAGTGAGGTCAAACAAGTGTATTCCAATCTTTCAATCACAGATTATCAAGCGGATGATCATACTGTTTTGATTAAAAATAAGAATGTGTTTATCGATACTTCATATGTCGTGTTTGTTGCGAAGATCTTATGTGAAGGTATCGTGATTGCTCAAGAGTTGTTACAGATTCCGCCTATTTACCCTGGAAGTGAGCAGAGGGTTCAGTTAAAAATGCCAAAACTTCCCAAAACAAATCAAGAGCTGATTCTTGAAATATCTGCAATTGAAAAAGAAGATCGTCCTTGGGCTAAACAAGGTCACGAAATCTGTTTCGGTCAGTTTATTGTGAGATCCTATGTACCAACCCCCAACATCGGTATGGTTCCAGCTGTTCTTCGCACCCATCATAGTGAACAAAATATCAAGATTCAAACCAATGCGTTTGTTGCCATACTCAATAAATCAACAGGATTTTTGGAGAGTTTAGATTATGGTCAGGGAAACATTCTTATGTCACCACTTAAGTATAATTTTACCAGAGCTGATATAGACAATGATTGTGGGGTAGAAATCTTCGTACCTTTGATGCGTCATTTGAATCCGATCCGACCTTGGGAAAAAGCTCAATCACATCTTAAACTTCATCAAATCGAAACAATCACTTCTGAATCTGATTTGGTTTCTTATCGAATTACGCACAAGATGCCTAGACTCCATAAGCTTGGAACCATATTGAGCTTCCATGGAAATGGTCTCATCACAGTCATTGTTGAACTCAAACCCAAAAAAGACATGATCCGTTTTGGTATGCATTTAATTTTAGATCATGGTTATCAACAACTTGATTTATATGGAAGAGGCCCACAAGAAAACTATGTAGATCGTAAAACAGGTTCAAAAATTGGACTCTATCATGGAGATATTCATGATTTTACACATGATTATATGCGCCCTCAAGAAAACGGAAATCATACCGATGTTCGCACTCTACAAATCTATGGTACAAGTGGAACGCTCCGCTTTGAATCCATCACAGATAGATTAATTGAAACCAGTGTTTGGCCATATACACAAGAAGAACTAAAAATGGCAACTCATATCCATGAACTTCCACTCCACAAAATAACGACTGTTAATCTCGATTATGGTCAAAAAGGAGTAGCTGGTGACTTACCCGGTTATTATCAATCGTATGATCAATATCAACTTAAGGCCAATGTGAATTATCGATATGGTTTCAGTATGATTCATAACCCAAAAACTAATGTTTAAACTTTTTTCTACCTATTGTCTTTAACGATTATCCAGCATCATGGTTTCATAATCAAAAACAAGCTTATATTTATGGGACTTCTTCGCATAGTTCAATAAGTGTTTTCGGATGATTCTAACATAAGGACTTTCTGAATTTAACTGAGCCAGACTTTCAAACAGCGATCTAAACTGTAATGACTCATCTTCACTGACTTGTAACCCACTTATGACATTGAAAAACTTGAGGATATCTTTATGAAGCATTGAAAAGTGGGAGATATGATGCTCCGCATCCATCAAGAAGAGATGCAATTCATGTGTTCTTTTTAATTCATAGAGACAATCACTGATGTAGATCATACTAAAACAAACTGCTTCCGGATTGATGGATTGTGCTTTTTTATAGTCAACTAAAGCAAGTTCATAATCTTTAAATGAATAACGCAGATAACCTGAGATCAAATAGGGTCTGCATCTTTCAAATCGATTGATGTTTGTAAATTTCAGTGCTGGATTCTGAGCATCTGAGAATTTTGATAATTGTTCAATGTCTTCGATTTCTATCATAAACAGTAAGCGTTGAATTCTGAACTTCAACAGTTCATTTAAATGTTCTGCATCGATCGATTTTAGTTTCTGCTGAGCATCGATCAATCTTAATTGGCGTAAATTGCGACTGGCTTTGAGGATCTTAACAATAGGGGCATCCAATTGTAACTGATCAACCAACCCATTGACTTTATCTCGTACTTCTTTATAAGGAATGTAGTTTTCTATGATTAAATTCGATAGATCTAGAATCAAGAATTGAACCGTTTGTGGGAAACAATCCAAGGCATCAAGATACTCATCTAAAAAACTTATGCTTGGCAAAGCAATTCCTAAATGTGCTTGGATGGTTGCTTTAAACACCCCATTGAGTTCGCGTAGATAAAAGAAATCACCATAAGATGCAAGTTTTTGTTCATAAATGGTTTGTAATTGATGAAGATCCGAAATGGGACAAAATTGAAGTGTATGTAAAAGTTGATCTGTGAATTCGTTAAAAAGAGGTGCTATGGTTTTATAATCCAAGGAATTGAAGTCAAGGTTCTTGATGAGATAATAATACTCTTCTGGATAAGGAATTCTGACTTTCCCGTTTTCAATAATTGATAGTTTAGATTGAGCACAGATCAAGCGATGTTCATAATATACAAAACCAACCTGACTGAAGTTGGTTTGCTTTGTTTCGTCATATCTTTTTCTGCGATAATAACCAATTAGTTTACCGACATTATTGTACATTTCTTATCCTCAACGTTTTAATTCTAATATAAAAACGGTAAAAGTGCTAATGATTCGCGAAAAGACGAGTTTTATATTAAAACGAGTTTTTTCACAATTGCCTTATACAATGTTCTTAACAAGGAAAGGTAATGAAATGAAACAAAAAATAATATTGATTTGTCTTGTTTTAGGATTACTGATCATTCCGACTTCGCAACCAAAACAGTATTCGATTTGTCTGTTTGATGAGTGCGGTTAATCCAATCATCAAAGGATATCCTAGTTTAGTTTAACCGATGTATGTTGTTCAAAGTCATTATTTTAGTGGGATAAAATAAATGGGTGAATGTTTAGTGACGGTTTGACTTTTTCCATCGTGTTTATTCTAAACAAATAGTGTTCCAAAATAGTTGCATCATGTTATTTTGGAGCACTATTTATCTATTTATTCTGATTCTAAACCATAAAGTGAAAGGAACACCATGATCATTGATTTAGTTACTTTGTTGATTGAGAACATTGAGATGCTGATCGCATTAAGTGCAATATCACAGATCCTCTCTTTTTATGACAAGAAATATAAATTTCAAATCAACATCTACCGTGGCTTACTATTTGGTCTGGTTGGGCTCTTCATCATGACCTTTCCTTATAGAATGGCACCTGGGATTACTTTTGATACACGATCAATTCTATTATCGATCACCGCTTTGATGTTTGGATTGATACCAGCTCTCATTGCTGGTGGAATGATGGTTATATATCGAATCATCATGGGTGGATCAGGAGTGATCATGGGTGTCTTAGTGATCATCTTATCAACTTGGATCGGTTTGAATTGGTCAAAGGTCAAAATCTTAAATACACATCGAAGAAAAGTGATTGATTTCTATGTGTTGGGCTTAGTAGTACATATGGTCATGATTTTATGCATGTTTACATTGCCTGTTGATCGAATCTTCCTTACAATTCGAGCAGTTGGGACTCCAGTGTTGATCCTTTATCCTTTAGTGACCGTTATCCTTGGTAAGTTATTCAACTTCCAAGTTTCACAAATTGAAGCTCAAGAATATCTAAAAGAAGCTGAAATCAGATTCAGATCGATTTTTAACCAAGCTCCTACAGGCATAGGTTATGCGACGATGGAAGGTGTCATTATGGAAGTCAACAATGAATATGAACATATGTTAGGATATACCATCGATGAAATAAATAGATTGCCTGCTGATCACACAACTTATCCTGAAGATTTAGCGATTCAAAACAAAAAACTTAATGAAATCAGAGATGGTTTACTAAAGAATTTTTCTATGGATAAAAGATATGTAACTAAAAATGGCAAACTTTTGTGGGCAAACTTATCGGTATCAAAGGTAAGATTCACACAAGATCAACCAGAACACTTAATGATGATCGTTCAAGATATCACAGAGAAAAAAGAATATGAATTGTTTTTAGAATATATAGCCTATCACGATCAATTGACGCATTGTTATAATGGCCGATACTATGAAGAATTTATTGAAAAAGAGATTCATGAAAAGGATTTTCCAATCTCATTGATCCTAGTCAATGTAAATGGACTTAAAACTGTCAATGAAGTTTTTGGACATAAAGCAGGAGATAATCTACTAAAAATAGTCGCAAGCACACTTAAGAAAACTTGTGAAGAAAGTGCCATGATTGCTCGTGTGAGTTCCAATGAGTTTCTGATTCTACACAAGAATCAAAATGAGAATGTACTGAAGTTTTTTGAAACCTCGATTAATTTCGCAATTGATCGACAACGAATTGAAGGGATGAAGATTTCTGTATCCATGGGATGTGCTGTCTGGGAAAACATCAACACGAGTTATCGAGACATATTCAAACGGATTGAAGGCCGTATGCTCAACGAAAAAGTAGTGTCAAAAAACAGTATGCTCAGTAAAACTATAGATATCATCATCAATTCATTATTTGAAAAGAATAATCGAGAAATGCTGCATTCTAAACGAGTGAGTGTGATATGTGAAAAATTAGCTCAAAAAATGGACTTTGATCAAAAAAACATCGATAAAATAAAGATTGCAGGACTCATGCATGACATCGGCAAGATTGGGATATCCGATGAGATTTTAAATAAGTCAGGTAAATTGGATGATCAAGAATGGGATCAAATCAAACGACATTCAGAGGCAGGGTATCGTATCCTAAGTTCTGCCATTGAGTTTTCAGAGATCGCTGAATGTGTTTTGACGCATCACGAACGTTGGGATGGGAAAGGATATCCAAAAGGTCTCAGTGGTACTGACATTCCTTTGTTTTCAAGAATTATTGCCGTTGCCGATGCTTTTGATGCCATGACATCTCAAAGAACGTATCGACAGATTCTAAGTATCGAAAAAGTAATGGATGAAATGAGAATTAATGCTGGTAAGCAATTTGATCCGGAAATCGTTGGCTTATTTTTAGATAACATCAATGAATTTAAAATAATCGTTTAGTAAATGTGACTGTTGATTATATAAAATGCGGAAGCTTGTTTAGAACTTTGTAAACAAGACCTTTTTGATGACTCAAAAAGAACTGTCAATGTTATTTAAATCTATGAAGACCTTACCATTAAGTATAAACATTCATAATATTTGTTTTAAGTTAAAAGTAGAGTAAAATAAAGACAGGATACGAAGTTGAATCAAATTCTAACTTGAACTGATGAACACTTTTGGAGGACCACATGACTAAATATTTTAAAATGATTGCTGTAGTATTAAGCCTTAGTATTTTAACTGCCTGTGCACCTACTGTAAAGAAAGAACCTGTGGTCGTTGCGACGATGCTGGATTCTGAAGGTGGGATCTTAGGCAATATGATTATTTTGATGCTGGAGTCTAAAGGCATTAAAACTGAAAACAAACTTTATTTTGGAACACCAGATATCTTACGTGCTGCTTTAGAAAACGATGAAGTGGATTTGGTTGTTGATTATACCGGATCTGGTCAGTATTATCATCCTGAAGATGCGACCGACCCTTCGATTTGGAATGATCCTGAAGACGGTTATGCCTTTACTGAAAAACTGGATCGAGAAAAAAACAATCTCTTATGGTTAACACCGGCCCCTGCCAATAACACTGAAATGATCGCGGTGAAACGTGATTTTGCACAAGCAAATAATTTAGTCACTATGGCTGATTTAGCGGCCTACATCAATGCTGGAAAGCCATTTAAACTGATTGCATCAGCTGGTTTTATCGAAAATACCATGGGTCTATTGGGCTATGAAGAAGCCTATGATTTTAAATTGACCAATGATCAAATCATCTCATTATCATCAGGTAACACAGCAGAAATGCTGCAAGCCTTGTCTCAAGGCACCAATGGGATCAATGCTTCTTTGGTCTATGGCACAGACGGTGCTTTGGATCAACTGGATTTGATCGTATTGGAAGATCCAAAACAGATTCCGCCAGTGTATTTACCGGCACCTGTAATCCGTAAGGCGGTCCTTGATGTCTATCCAAGCATCAGAGCATTACTGAAACCTGTCTTTGAATCTTTGGATTTAGAAACACTACAAACATTGAATGCGAAAGTCGCTTATGAAGGACTAGATGCCAAAGATGTTGCTAAAGCTTATTTGATTGAAAATAAATTCTTGAAAAAATGAAGTCTTCCAGACTAAAGATCATTCTAGGATATGGCTTAATCGGCTTGGCATGTTTTGCCTTGCCTTTAGGTGAGTTTAAACCCAATCGAGTGGTAAAAGGTATATTACTATATCCAATTGATCTTTTTGGACTAACCATCACAATTGCTTTAATCCTTGGTATCATCATTCTTTTTATGCTTCAAATTAGAAAAGAAAATCTAAAGGCTTTGGTCCAATGGTTGATCATCAGTTTGATCTTTTTACCAAGTTTGGCTCTGATTTCTTTATCTGCTGCTACGGTTAGTGGAATTGAGTTTAATCCCATCGCAGCAAGAGTATCTCTAGGGATAGGTTTTTATGTTTTATTACTGGGCATACTGATCATCTTGAGCCAATTCAAGTCATTTAAATGGCTTTTACTGAGTATGGTCTTATTGGTCGCACTTAGCGCAATATTTAATCTCGTCCCAAATCTAGGCTTGGTGAAAGAGTTTAATAATGTTAAAGACTCATTCATCAAAGCAATGAGTACACATCTTACCTTAGCCCTCAGCTCAGCACTGAGTGCCATCATACCTGGGATACTATTGGGCTATATCAGTTATACCCACAGTCAATGGCGTGAATGGGTCATGGGTTTTGTGAATCTATTTCAAGTGGCACCCACTTTGTCTTTGTTGGGTTTGGTGATGATTCCATTAAGTTTACTATCAAAGGCCTTTCCGATCCTTTCTCAATGGGGCATCAAGGGGATAGGTTTTGCCCCAGCTTTCATTGTGTTAACGTTATATTGCTTATTGCCGATCGTAGCCAATGCTTATGCCGGTTTTCAACAAGTCGATGAAGCAGTTCTTAACAGTGCCAAAGGCATGGGAATGACACCTTATCAAATCTTTACGAAAGTATCTTTTCCTTTGGCTTCTCCAATCATTATCTCCGGTATTCGAACCGCTCTTACTCAAAATATTGGGAATACCATTTTGGCGGGTTTGGTAGGAGGAGGAGGATTAGGTGCATTGATCTTTCTAGGTCTATCACAAGCTGCTCCGGATTTGGTTTTACTAGGTACGATCCCAGTGGTGATTATGGCTTTGATGTCTGATCAGATCTTTGAGTTACTAGAACATAAATTAGTAAACATAATGGGGGTATACCATGATACAACTCAAACAAGTCAGTAAAAGATATGGCGATATAGTAGCGCTAGATCAAATCGATCTAAGTGTTCAAGATGGAGAATGTGTCGTCTTGATTGGACCTTCTGGTTGTGGTAAATCTACATTATTGAGAAGCATCAATCGTTTGGTTGATTTAGATCAAGGTGAAATTTTGGTTAACGGTCAAAATATTTCGTCCTACAAGGTTGAAGATTTACGTCGACAGCTGGGTTACTGTATCCAAGGCGTAGGTCTTTTTCCTCATCTTAGCGTATATGACAACATCGCCATCGTTCCCCAACTTTTAAAATGGGATAAAACCAAAACGATCAATCGAATTGAAACATTGATGAATCTAACTGGGCTTCCTATGAGCTATCTGAGTAAAAAACCACATGAACTTTCTGGAGGAGAAGCACAACGGGTAGGGGTATGTCGTGCTTTGGCTGCTAATCCTTCCATTTTATTGATGGATGAACCCTTTGGAGCTGTAGATCCCATGACACGTGAACAGATTCAATTGGCATTTAGAAAGATCCAGCGTGAGCTTAAGAAAACAGTGCTCTTTGTGACTCATGATATGGAAGAGGCCATCTTGTTGGCAGATCGCATCGCCATCATGCATAAAGGTAAGATCCTTTCTCTACAAACACCAGGTGGTTTAGTTAAGGGTAAACAAGATGCTTTCGTCAATGAATTCATCGGAGCCGATTATCCTTTACGCTTATTGAAACGCTATACTTTAGCGGATCTAGAACTTATCAAAGTTGAACAAGCTTCAAACAAAAACCAACTCTCCTCTCTGAATGAATTGAGCACAAGCAAGGAAATCCTATCTGAGATTCTTCAAAGCGGATCTCAAGAAATCATGATTCAAAAGATGGATGGGTCACGCGTAATCGTTACCTATGATGCCGTGATTGAATTGTTACGCAAGGTCATCAATAATGAAATCGCATAATTCTCTTTTTACTCTAGTTAAAAAATGGTGGGTAAGTGGTCTGTATCTTGCTTTGTTTTTATGGTGGATTTTTGGTTTTGCGACCATCAGAAGTTTGTTTCTAGAATGGTTAGGACAAAGACCAGATCTGATTCAAAGAACAAGTTTAGCTGAATTGGCACTTCAACATCTCAACATCGTTTTTATCTCAACCTCCATTGCGATCGTTATTGGGTTAGGATTGGGGTTGATCATTCATTATACACATCTTAAAGAATTAAAAGCGTTGGCGTTGAAATTGGCATCAATTGGAGAAACTATCCCCAGTGCAGCCATCATTGCCTTATCTGTCCCTTTGTATGGTTATGGGGATCGTCCAATTATTTTAGCGTTGATCATTTATGCAATATTACCGATATTGCGTAATACGATCGTAGGTCTGGAATCAATTTCGACACCGGTTATTGACGCTGCTAAAGGCGTTGGGCTTTCTAAATGGCAACAATTGATCAAAATTGAATTACCGTTATCTCAACCCACACTACTAGCAGGAATAAGAACAGCACTAGTCATCAACATCTCAGCAGCGACCATAGGAGCCACTGTGGGAGCAGGAGGCTTTGGGGTGCCCATCATTGCGGGCATTCGTACTTATGACCCTGTGATGGTGATCCAGGGCTCTGTGCCTGTTATTTTAATGGCTTTGTTTGCTGATCGTTTACTTAGATACAAAACATTTGAATCATAAAAAAGAATCATGATTGTTCATGATCCTTTTTATGAATTGACTTTAATAAATTACTTGATTTTAGCAGCTTCAATGGTTTGATTGACAGCATCTAAAATAGCATCATAAGTATAGGTCGCACCAGCATAAGTATCTAGGCCTTCGGTGGATTGAGCAGCAATGATCTTGCCTGGCAATTGTGCCAATACATCTGCAGCAATCTCAACGGTTTCGATTTGACTAGTGATTTTTATCGCGACGATCTTGTCATTTTTAAATTCAACCAAAACAACGACAGGTCCTTTTTTACCTTCACCTGTTCCTTCATAGATTCCGTTTTTATAGATTTTGGGACCCGATGCACAGGCTCCAAACAATAGTGTGCCGATGATGGCCAACAATAATAATTTCTTCATGTGTCTCCTTTCAGATCACAACAGATTGTGACCTAAGACAATCATTACTCTAGTGTTGAACCATGGATTAGTCAAGCAATGTTATCTAGGTATGAACATGCAAAAATCAATAATGCATGCAATAGACTAATTAATGTGTTCATCTAGATTAAAAAAAGAAACTCCGATGTCAGAGTTTCTTTATTAAATATTCAGTATAAATACGCTTATTCGAATTTGTTGTCTCTTAAGAATTCTTGGTTGAAAGGTACTTTTTCTTTCTTACTGTCAAATACGACTTTACCTAAACAATAGGTCGCTCTAACATCATAGTCATCGGTGATAACAACGAAGTCAGCATCTTTACCAGCAGCAATGGAACCTTTATTATAAAATCCATATTTTTGACTGGGTACCAAACTGCTCATTTTAACAACTTCTTCTAAGGGCATCTTTAGAACTTCAACTAAGTTTTTGATGCCATAGATCACAGCTTTACTGCTACCTGATAAACGACCAGTTTCACTTAATACGAAACCCTCTGGTGTTACGATGATCACTTTACGATCTGAATTCTCATTGCGTTTCAATCCTTTGTATTTACCTGTAGGTGCACCAAGGTATTGTCCATTATCAGAGATCATCATGATTTTATCGTGATCTTTCATACGCAAGATCAATTGAACCATTGGCAAACAAACATGAAGACCATCACAAATCAATTCGCAGGTTACGTCATCGCGAAGAATGGATGCACCAGCTGTACCGACATCACGATGATGAAGGCCTGTCATAACATTCATCAAATGGGTTGAAACACTGACTCCATGATCAAACCCAATATTGGCTTCTGCAAAGTTCGCATTGGTATGATAAGCAGAAACGGTAACCCCTTGAGAAACGAAATAATCGATTGCTTCAAGAGCATGTTCTACTTCAGGTGCAACATCTACTAAAACTAGTTTGCCTTTTCCATACTCAACCATTTTTTTCGCAATATCGAGATCAACTGAAGGATAACCTGTATTGATACCTTTTTCGCCGACTCTTGAGCCCCAAGGTCCTTCTGAGTGGATCCCTAATACTTGAGCTCCATCCACAAATTCATTGGCGAGTTTAGCAATCAAAGGGAATTGTTCAAGATCTAAAATCGTAGGCAATACTCCAGTGACTCCAAATGCAGCTTGTCCTTTAAGGGCAACCTTTAAACCAGCTTCATCCGCATCATCAAAACGATATCCTACAGCACCATGATTATGAGTATCAAAAATGCCTGGGATGATTCTAAGATCCCCGTACTTAAGGTCAGCTTTAACATTAAGATGCTTTGGCAAAATTCGTTTGATCTTGCCATTTTCTACCTCTAAAAAACCGTCTACACAACCATTTTCAGTATAAATTCGACTTGATTGGATAATCATATCTATCCTCCTTATATATTTAATAATACACTTCAAATGTACTCTTATCAATCAACTTATATACACAAGATAAGAAATATGTCATTTCTATATAAGAATTTTAATCTAGTCTGACATATTCTGAAAAGATCTCATTTTTAGTAAAAAGACAAAGGGTTTGTAGACTAAAAAAACGATTATTTTTATGGTTGATGATTAAAAATAACTAAATTTATCAACTTTAGTCGGTTATCTTTTACGTCACAAAAGTTTTGGTGTATAATATAAATACAAGTTAATCACAGGTAGAGAAAGCGAGACCAACCATTCAAAAGTTGTTTTCGCTTTTTTACTTGGAGGACCCTATGTTTGACATCATCATCATTGGCGCTGGAATCGTTGGCTCACAAATGGCATATACACTTAGTTTGACTTCACTGAGTGTTTTAGTATTAGAAAAGAATACCGAAATTTTAAATGAAGTCAGTAGTGCCAATAGCGGCATCATTCATACTGGGTATGATCCAGAGGATCAACCTTTAAAATCTAAACTGAATGTGAGAGGCGCTTTATTGTATAGAGATCTATGTGCTAAACTCCAAGTTCCTTTGATGGAATGTGGCAGTATGATCGTAGCTCATCATGAAAAAGAGATCCAGAAATTGTTGGCGATCAAGGTCAAAGCCGATCGTAGAGGCATCCCATGTAAGATGCTGAATCAAAAAGAACTGCGACTTGAAGAACCACATATTGCAGATTCTGTGATCCAAGCGCTGTTTTTCCCAACCACAGCTGCCATTTTACCTTGGCAAATGGGATATGCTTTGATGGATAATGCTTGCCAAAATGGGGTCTTGCTTCATACCAGTGAGCCCGTACTCAAAGTTGAAAAAGGATCTTGTTTTACAGTAAGCACTTCTAAACAAAGTTATCAATCAAAAATGGTCATCAATTGTAGTGGTCTCAATGGGGATAAAGTCGCACGTTTAGAAGATCCGAATTATCCTATACATTTATTGTATAAAAAAGGGGAATATCAGGTTACTGATAAGAGTGATGCTTCATACATAAATCATATCTTATTTCCTTTACCTACAGTTCATGGTAAAGGTGTCCTAGCAGTAAAAACAGTTGAAGGAAACCTCTTGTTTGGACCCAATAATGAGTTGGTGGATGATCCTTATGATGGTTCTTGCACCCAAGAAGGGTTAAATGAAATCGATCTTAAGATCGGTGAAGTGATTAAGCCTTTGCCTAAAAGTCGCATGATCCGACAATTTGCAGGTGTAAGGCCCAGTAGTCCCACCAATGATTTCATCATAGAAAATCGCAATCAATGGATCAATGTGATTGGGATAGATTCACCAGGACTAGCCAGTTCTCCAGCCATTGCAGAATATGTTTTTGAAACCTTCGTAAAACCTGTTTTCAATCCAGTCTTCATTGAACGTGATGTGTATATTCATCCCAAGCCACTCTCAGAAATGAGTTTGGAGCATCGCAACAATTTGGTTGAACATAATCCTGCTTATGGACAAATCGTTTGTCTGTGTGAAGATGTATCGCTTCAGGAAGTCATCAATGCGATCCATTCCCCATCTCAAACCAAAAGTGTCAAAGGCATCAAACGTAGAACAAGACCAGGTAGTGGAAGATGTCAAGGCGGGTTTTGTGAAGCCAAGATCGTAGAACTCTTGTCTAAAGAACTCAATATCCCTAAACAAGAAGTTTTATATGATAATGATCAAACTCAGTTCTTGATTCCGATGGAGGATCTTTATGAAACGAAATAAGATTGTGATCATCGGTGGAGGATCAGCCGGATTGGCTTGTGCCAATGCCTTAAGACAAAAAGGCATTCAAGATATTTTACTTATCGAAAAAGAGAATGAACTGGGTGGCATCTTAAATCAATGCATCCACAATGGCTTTGGTTTACATTTATATAAACAAGAATTGACCGGACCGATGTATGCCCAACGAAACATCGACTTGTTTATGCAGTTGAAAATCCCTTATTTACTCAACGCAACAGTCATCAACATCACAGAAGATAAGATCATTACCCTAAGTGAACCACAAGGGTGTTATCAGATCCAAGCAGAAGTGATCGTTTTGGCTATGGGTGCACGTGAACGTACTCGAGGCAACATCCAGATTCCAGGTGATCGATGTGTTGGGGTATGGACAGCAGGAGTTGCCCAAAAATATCTCAACATCGAAGGTTATTTGGTCGGCAAAAAAATCTTTATCTTAGGTTCAGGAGACATAGGGCTAATCATGGCACGTCGTTTGACCCTAGCTCAAGCACAAGTAGTAGGAGTAGCAGAAATCATGCCTTACTCAAATGGTTTGACGCGCAATATCGTTCAGTGTCTGCACGATTATGATATTCCATTATATCTTTCAACGACCATCACCAAGATCACAGGTCATAATCGAGTGGAATCCATTACATTATGTCAAGTGGATGAACAACGGCGTCCCATGCTTGAAACAGCTAGAGAAGTAGAAGTTGATACTGTCTTGTTGTCTGTCGGCCTTATTCCAGATAATGTATTAAGTGAAAAAGCATGTGTAGAGATTGACTCTAGAACCAAAGGACCTTTGGTTGATAGTCAACTTATGACCAAGGTACCTGGTATCTTTGCCTGTGGAAATGTTTTGCATATCCATGATTTAGTTGACCATGTTTCTATGGAAGGGATGTTGGTTGCGGATTCTATCGTTTCCTATCTTAGTGATCAACATCATGAGAAACAGATCCCTATTGAGGCTAAAGGTGAACTAAACTATGTCCTGCCTCAATATTATGATCCAAATAGTGCATCCTTATTGATCAAGTATCGGGTTTCAAAACCTAAATCCAAAGCCTTCTTAAAGATATCTTCTGATGGAAAAACACTGGTCAAACTTCCTAAGTTTGATTTACATCCTTCAGAAATGCAGACTTATCAACTCCCTAAAGTATTTCTAGACAAAATCAACTATAATCTAGTTGTGGAGCTTTGCGATGAATAAGCAAGTGATCTGTATCGTATGCCCAAAGGGCTGCAAAGTTACCGTATCTGAGCAAGACGGGATTTATACGACTTCTGGAAATGCATGTCTTAGAGGGAATGTTTATGGAATCCAAGAAGCAACAGAACCTAGGAGAATTTTGACAAGTACAGTTAAAATAAAAGGTGCTTTGATTCCACGTTGTCCAGTCGTATCGAGTGCTCCTATCTTAAAAGATGATTTATTTAAAGTGATCCGACTTCTAGAATCAGTCGAAGTAATTGCCCCTGTTTGTATCAATCAAGTTATATGTGCCAATGTATTAGGGTGCGGAATCGATATGATTGCTGCTAAAACCATGGAGAAAAAACATGATCTCTAAACAGAACATCATCCCAGTCATCACTTCAATGAAGGGCCTTGAGACATTCTTAGGAACCTCTTTAAAAGTGTTCATTCTACAAGATGTCCATATCAATCATCTTAAGGATATGATCAAAATGGCCCATGATGCAAAGAAAGAAGTGATCGTTCATATCGAATTGATCCAGGGTCTCGCCAATGATGAATATGGGGCACAGTTTTTGATTCAACAACTTCAAGTGGATGGACTCATCAGTTCTAAACCAAAGATAATAGAAATGACCCAAAAGAATCGTTGTTTGGGAATCTTGAGAGTATTCATTATGGATTCAAAATCCATCAAACGAAGTTTACAATTGATTGAAGTTATAAAACCGGATGTGGTCGAATTCTTACCAGCCCTCATCTATGAAGTTTTTCCTACATTCATTAACGACATAAAAGCTGAAGTATGGGCAGGAGGCCTTGTCCAAACACAGCATCAGATCCAATCCATATTCGCAAGCGGTATAAAACGAATTACCTTGAGTAATTTAGATCTTGCGGTTAAATACGCTGAATTTAACTAAAAAAACTTCAATCAACTTGAAGTTTTTTTTATTGTTTTGGTTGAATGATCATCCTATGTATTAAAAGGATAGGATACATTTGTTTTATTCAGAGAGTAAACCCACAAATCAGACTGTACTTTTTTATCAAGAGCCAAAGGTTTTGGATCTTCAAGTTTAACGAGATCGTTTTTTGATGGCCCATAGAAGTTACCACTCACAGCCTGTGGATCTAAAGCTGCCATAATGGTTGGTCGAGCACCTTTTTCAGCTGTAGATACTGAAGCCAGAAAAAGATTGATGAAGAATTGGATGACTTTTGAGCGTTTTCCTGTGTCAAACAATCCAGTTTTTGCGACACCGGGATGTGCTGAAACAATAATAATGGATAATTTGTTGGCACTGATTCGATCGGCCAAAGCATAAGTAAACAATAGGTTACACAATTTGGATCTTGAATAAGCACTGAAAGGGGAATACTTACCTTTTTCATACATGAAGTTATTAAAATTCGCAGTGCCTTGACGATGAGCCATACTTGAAATATTGACAATTCGTGCTTGGTCACTTAGCAAATCAAACAACAATGCAGTTAATCGAAAATGACCCAAATGATTGACTCCAATTTGGCTTTCATAACCATCCTTGGTCAATGCATAAGGGACAGCCATGATCCCAGCATTGTTGATTAAGATATCTACTTTAATATTAAGATCATGAACTTGCTTTGAAAAGAGTTCTATAGATTTTGAATCAGCCAAATCTAGTTGAAGCAAATAGAGCTTTGCTTGTGGAACCTCTATTTTGATCAACTCACAAGCTGCCTGTCCTTTTTCTAGTGATCTTGAAGACAAGATGACACTAGCACCTTGTGATGCAAAATATCGTGCTGTTTCAAATCCCAATCCTGCATTTGCACCGGTAATCAGTATCGTCTTTTTGGATATATCGATATTTTCTAATTCTTTAAATGGAATCATGTTTCACCTTTTTAAATTTTTCAGTATTTGAATTCTAACACTTTGAAAGGTACTTGCATCATGATATAACCGAAAATAAGCAAATAAACGATTTAGACAAAAGAAAACCTTGCATTTTGATGCAAGGTTACTCATTAGAACGGAGTGAGTCTATTTTCCGAGAAGAATAAAGACACCGGAAACTAAGCCTAATGCGTCCAAGATTAGTCCTAATGATGGGATTGGCAGTTTAACTAGTCCGGATAATCCTGAGATGATCATCCAAATTGCCAGAAGTAGAAATCCTAGATTCTTAGTTACTTTCATGAGCAACCTCCTTGATGGTTATAGAACTCGTCTTCCTTGTATGATTCTGAGTAAAACGATAACAATAGCAATAACCAACAATACGTGGATAAAGCCTCCGACTGTTGTCGAAGTGACAATGCCTAATAGCCATAGAATAATTAATATAATTGCAATGGTCCAAAGCATAACAATGTCCTCCTTTCTTTAACCTCATTTAGTTTTTAAACGCAAAAATGTATCCTCGGGATACTAGTTTTCGATATCGATGATTTCTATTCTGCTCTTTAAGACATCTATGGGAATTCTGTGTGAATGTCAGAGGATACACTTACAGTATATTCCTATTTTCAGTAAATAGCGAACATGTTGCATCTTGTGTAACTTCTTCGTTGACTAAAATTGTTGAATGATCTCTCATCAATCAGGTTGTTTTTACTACCTATTTTAGATTTGATTTTTAACTTAATCATGCATACTGGTTTCAAAACTTGACAGTTAAGTTAAGTTCAACTAGAATTGTTTTGATTTATGAGGGAGTACTTGGCACAGTGTGCGGTTTGTCAACAACCCGGTGAGACATCATCTGGCAAACCTTAAACAAAGAGACTCATAACCATAGCGGAAATGAGTTTTTGTTTGCTGGAAAGTGAGAAACATGGATCTTGTCTCAATCTTGATGATCGGTATTGGTTTATCTATGGATGCCTTCGCTGTAGCTTTGGTAAAAGGATTATGCACTAAGGACCTTCGTTTTCGCTTTGCCCTAAAAGTAGGACTTTACTTTGGTTTCTTTCAGGCTATGATGACTTTGGCTGGTTACTATTTAGGTTTAACATTTAGTTCAATGATCAATTCATTTGATCATTGGGTCGCATTTATACTATTATCTATCATAGGCGCAAAGATGATTTATGAAGGATTTCAACCCAAAGATCTTAGTTGTGAAGTAGAACCAACAACAGATCTAAAAGCAATGCTGGGAGTCTCCATTGCGACCAGTATCGATGCTTTAGCGGTAGGAATCAGTTTGGCTTTGTTGACAACACATATTCTGTCAACTTCTTTGATCATAGGACTTGTGACCTTAGTTTTATCCATCACTGGAGTAATGATTGGAAAACGATATGCAGCACTGCTGGATAATACGGCAGAAATCATTGGTGGCCTTGTCTTACTTGGCATCGGAATTAAAATTCTGTTCGATCATTTATTCTAAACCAGAGTACTCTGGTTTTTTTGTGTTTGGTTTCTTAACTCCATTCCTCTATTTTAGGTGTAAAATATAGATAATCAAAAGTGATGCTGGCTATGGTTGATCCATATTCGAATCAAAGCGAGGTAAATTCATGAAAACAGATCAGCGGCTTACGCAAGCTTATCGTAATGCCCGAATTGAAACAATAGACAAAGATTCTAAGCTTGTTTTTATGAGTGACTGTCATCGTGGAAATGGAAGTGCATCGGATGAATTCAGTCGCAATCAAAATGCTTTTGTGTATGCTTTATATCATTATCTTGATTTAGATTATACCTATGTGGAAGCTGGAGATGGCGATGAATTGTGGGAATATAAATTTAAAGACATAAGATTGGCCCATGCCGATGCGTTTTCAGTCATGCGTCTCTTTCATAAAAACAATCGTTTGATCATGTTGTATGGCAATCATAATATCTTTATAAACAATCAAGATTATGTCGCAAAAAATCTGTATACGAGTTATGACAAATATAGTGAAACTGTTCATGAATTATTGAATCATGTTGAGCCAGTTGAGGCCTTAGTCTTGAAAGTCAAAGAAACAGGTCAAGAGATACTTGTGGTCCATGGTCATCAAGGTGATTTCAATAACGATCAAAATTGGTTCTTGTCAATGTTGTCTCTCAGATATTTCTGGCGCTTTATGCATGCTTTTGGTTTTCAAAATCCGGCAAGTCCTGTCAGAAATGTTCAAAGGCGACACAAAATCGAAAAGAACTACAATAAGTGGATCGAAAAACATCAAATAATGTTGATATGTGGTCATACCCATCGATATAAATATCCGAAATTATCGGAATTGCCTTATTTCAATACAGGATGTTGTATATATCCTACAAGTTTGACTGCCATTGAGATTGAAAATGGAGAAATCATGTTGGTTCAATGGAGAACCATAGTCAATCTTGAAGGGGTCTTACAAATCGTACGCGAAATCATCAGAGGTCCTGTTCCTTTAGAGAAATTTGATTTACGCAATCGAGAACATAATAGAGGATAGATGTTTCGTGTTACATGAGTAAGGGGATAGGAATCAATATGTACAAGTGGATCTTAAAAATCAAGGAATGGCTTAAATCAAGAAGAGAGGCAAAACTTCCTGTTATTTATTGTGTTCATGGTTTTGGGGTAAGAAAGACCGTTGAGTTTTTACCTCTCAGAACATATTTTGAAGATAAAGGCCATAAGGTTGTTTGTGTGGAGCTTTTTGATCAACTGGATCTTAATGATACGGATCCGCAACTATGGCTAAGAAGGGCAGAGGATGGCCTGGCACAACTTATTGCTCAAGAAAGAAAAGTGTGGCTTGTTGGATTTTCAATGGGAGGTGTCATTGCTTCTCATTTATCGACCTTGTATTCCGTTGAACGTATTGTTTTATTGGCACCAGCATTTGAATATTTATCTCTGCAAAATGTGAAAGGTGCTGCTGAAACTGTTGCTCGTACGATCATCAAGAAACCTAAACCACTTATAACGACATCGTATCCGCCACTTCCATCAAGTTTTTCTTCAGTTTTTAGAAACATCATTGCTTTGTGTAAAGATTCGATCGAAAAGGTGGATGTACCTATTTTGTTTCTTCATGGAAGTGATGATGAAACGATCCCTGTAAGAAGCAGTGAGAATGCTTATACGAAAGTTCCTCATGAAATGAAACTCTTGTTGGTGATTAAAGGTGTTAAACATCGCTTACTCGATGATGATAGGCTTAATCAAGATATCCTGAAACTTATCGATGATTTCTTCAATGAACGCTTGTTGAAAGAAGTCCCAATTAAATAGACCTTGGTCATAAATTGATCAAGTAAATAAAAACAAAAATAATCCTGTTTTTTAGACTTTATTTGGTTAAATTGAGCTTTATTGCCCTAAAAACACATTTATAAGGTGTTATAATGTTTAGGCAACAATAAGAGATTTTAGCCATTTGTTTTAGAATTATAGGAAAGATGAGTATCCATGAAAATCATATGTGCTCCTGATTCATTTAAAGAAAGTATGAGTGCTTCTATTGTCTGCCAAAGTATGGAAAAAGGCATTCGGAAGGTTTTTCCTGATGCTGAAATCATTCATTGCCCAATGTCAGATGGAGGAGAAGGGCTTTTGTCTTCGTTGGTTCAAAGCACGAATGGTTGTATTTATTCCACCATGGTGATGGGACCTTTACGCGAACAAGTTCAAGCATCCTATGGTCTTTTGGGTGATCAAGAAACAGCTGTCGTAGAAATCGCTCAAGCTTGTGGTTTACACTTGGTTCCTAAAGCGTTGCGTAATCCTTTTACAACAACTTCTTATGGGGTTGGACAACTCATCAAAGCAGCTCTGGATTTGCATCCAAAACGCCTAATTATCGGTTTGGGTGGCAGTTCTACCAATGATGGGGGAGCTGGGATGTTGAGTGCTTTAGGAGTTAAGTTTACAGATAAGAATCAACAAGAACTACGCTTAGGCGGTGGTTTTCTTAATCAATTAGCAACTGTAGATATTTCAAACATAGATCCAAGAATCAAAGATGTTGAGCTAACGATCGCATGTGATGTCATGAATCCTTTGACAGGATCTAAAGGGGCCAGTGTTGTCTATGGACCACAAAAAGGAGCCGATCTTTTAATGATTGAGATCCTTGATAAGAATCTTAAACATTATGCCTCAATCTTAAAGAAAACATTGAAGAAAGAAATCGATTCCATTCCTGGTGCCGGAGCTGCCGGAGGACTAGGTGCAGCTTTTATTGGCGTATTGAATGCTCAGCTCTCATCAGGCATCAATACCGTGCTACAGCTGACACAGTTTGAAGATCAATTAAAAGGTGCATCATTGGTACTGACAGGTGAAGGAAGTGTCGATGAACAAACATCTTATGGTAAAACGATCATTGGTATCGCAAAAAAAGCCAAACAACATAAAGTGCCTGTTATTGTGTTTGCTGGTAAGATAAGCGGAGATTTAAATCCATTATACAAAAATGGAGTAAGCAGTGTTATTGGGATCGTACCAGGTATATTTAGCCTGGAGGAAGCCATGGCTGATGGACCCAGAAACATAGAAGTAGCTGTTGAAAACACCATGAGAATCCTTCAACAAATCAAGAAATTTAAATGAATATTGACGTGCTATAAAGACATCAACCCCTCTAAAAGATGATAAATATCATCTTTTTATACTATTTCTTGCTATAATTACACTATGTTTTACCTTCATATCAATAAAACTTCAAAACAACCCATTTATCAGCAATTGGTTTTAAGCATCAAAAAGGCAATCGCAGATCAAGTTTTAAAGCATGACGATCAATTGCCTACCGACGAAGACATTTGTACTCAATTTGGAATCAGCAATATCGTCGTCAAACAAGCTTATTCTGTTTTGACAAAAGAAAAACTGATTTCAAGAATAAGAGGTAAAGGAACTTTTGTCACAACGGTCCCCAAAATCGAAACAGCCATTACCAACATCAAAATCTTAGAGCAACGTTTTACCCAAATGGGTGTTCAAAAAAAACTTAACCTAATTGAAATCATCGATCAACATGAATTGGCTTTCGCTTATTTGAATCTTGAACCAGGAACTTTGGTTTATCGAATACTTTTGACGGCTGTCTATCACACGACTCCAGTCTATGGTCAAGAATTAATTTTGCCTTGTTCAAGCTTTCCTAACCTTGACAAAGCATTTATTAATCCTAATTATCCCATAACTTTATTGGCAAAAGACATGTATCAATTGCCCTTAGCAAGGTCTAAACACGAATTTTCGGTTGAGAATCTACAATCCTTTTCGTCACAGATGCTTCAAGTAGAACGTCATGAAGCTGCGTATATCTATCGCAGCACCTATGTAGACTCCCAGGATAAACCTTTGTTTTTTATTCAATCTACTTACCCTGGCCGTTATTTAAAATTGGTCTATACTCAGGAGAAAAGATGAACATCACCATCGATCGACGCTCAAAGACACCTCTTTTTCAGCAAATAGAAATCGAACTGCGCTTAAGATTGATGCGTGGAGAGTTGTTGCAGGGAACAAGTTTACCCAGCGTTTTTGAGTTTGCCAGAGAACTTGGTGTAGAAGAAAATGATGTCTTGATGGCATATCAAGCTTTGACAAAAGCAAATCATTTGATTCAAAAAAACCAAACGTGGTCAGTGAATTATGGCAAAGTATCGCAATTGATTTTTAGAGATTTTACATCTTTACATGACATCATCCGACAAGGCGGAGCTATTCCCAGCATTTTAACTTTAGCCCTAAAAAGAGACCATAAGATCACCAAAGACATTGGAATCAAGATCCCTTTCAATAAGATTCTTTATACCCGTCGTTTGTATTCAGGTAACGATATACCCCAAGTTTTAATGGATTGTTACTTCCCACAAGATTTATTTCCCGACTTTGAAAATGTGCTTCAAAGCAACAAACCTTATTATTCATTATTTGAATCAATGTATCATATCGAAGTCAGCCGTTCAGAGAGAACTTTGGAAGCCGGAAATCTGCGTAAGAAGGAGGCCGAGCTTTTAAATGTTCCTACAGGCAGTGCGTTTTGCTACTCGATCGTTAAGACTTATGATCGTTTAGATCGATTGATCGAAATCAATGCTTGCTGGATCTTACCTGAAAATCTTCACTTTACGATTGAACAAGATGAATAATAAAGCTTTTTTAGTTTTTTTCTTGAGAATTAAGGTAACAATTGAACAAAGTGTCATCTCGATTAATAGATAAATCTTACCCTAAGGAGGTTTCATAATGCCAGCTGGTTTAGGCAGAATACGTTATGTTAGTGAAAATGATAAAGCTCCTGAGATCTCAAAGAAGATCCTTTTGCGCATCCTAAGTCATTTTAAACCGTATATATTTCAATTAAGTTTGACGATCCTTATGATCTTGGCAATGTCGATCTTGAATTTGGTACCCTCTCTTTTATTGAAAAACATTATTGATGTGGCTTTGCCTCAAAAAGACATCCAAATGTTAGGGCTATTAGTATTGATATCTATTGCCACGACGATCTTGATCAATCTGATACAGGTAGGTCAAAGTTACCTTAATTCATGGATCTCAAAACACATTATCTTCAACATAAAAAATAGGATGTACCATCATCTTCAAGGAATGTCTCTGAGTTTCTTTACGATGGCTAAACCTGGTGAAATCACCACTCGAATGGGCACCGATATCGATGGGATACAAGATATTTTCAATTCTACGATCGTCAATGCATTAAACTCATCCTTTACTTTATTGACCACAGCTTTGGTTTTGTTTAATATGAATTGGAAATTGGCATTATTGAGTATGGTGGTTTTGCCTTTGTTTATCTTCCCAACTCGAAAAGTCGGGAAGGTAAGATGGAAGATTGCCATGAAATCACAAGAAAAAGCCAGTGAGCTCAATCAGATCATCCAAGAAACATTAGGATTATCAGGTTTGATTTTAATGAAGATCTTTACCAAAGAAAACCAAGAAAAACAGAATTTTGAAAAGATCAATAAGGATCTGATCAAATTACAACTTCAGGAATCTTTAGTTGGTCGTTGGTTTATGATGACGATTCAGATCTTTATGACCATAGGTCCGATGATGGTGTACTTCTATGGAGGTTATCTTTTGATTCAAGGAGAATTGACTGTAGGAAGCATCATTGCCTTTGTGGCCTTGTTAAGTCGTTTATATGGACCTGTTACACAATTGTCCAACATCCATATCGATGTGACCAGATCCTTTGCTTTATTTGGAAGAATATTTGAATATTTAGACCAAGACCAAGAAGTCAAAAACAAAGAAGGCGCGATAGATCTACCCATTCAAGATGGTTTGATCGAGTTTGATCATGTACATTTTGCCTACAATTCAAATCAACCCATCCTACATGACCTTTCCTTTAAGGCTTATCCTTCAACGATTACAGCACTTGTTGGACCAAGTGGTGCCGGTAAGACAACCATCACCAATCTTATCCCAAGGCTTTATGATGTCTTATCCGGAAGTGTCAATGTAGATGGGATCAACATTAAAGATGTGACGCTAGAATCATTACGCTCGCATATTGGGATCGTCATGCAAGAACCCTATCTGTTTAATGCTTCCATTAAAGATAATCTTTTGTATAGTAAATCAGATGCTTCAACTGAAGATATGATCAAAGCATGTCAGGCAGCCTATATTCATGATTTCATAAGCACTTTACCTGAAGGCTATGATACCATTGTTGGAAATCGCGGAATCAAATTATCTGGTGGTGAAAAACAAAGATTGTCGATTGCCCGTGTCATTTTAAAAAATCCTAAAATCATCATTCTTGATGAAGCAACTTCATCACTTGATTCTGTATCTGAAGAATACATACAGAAAGCCATGGGTCCTCTTTTGATTGGAAGAACAAGCATCGTTATCGCCCATCGTTTATCAACCATTCTGATGGCTGACAACATCATTGTACTTGAGAAGGGTGTCCTACTTGAGCAAGGCAAACACGACGAACTATTAAAGTTTAATGGGCTTTATGCGCATCTTTATGAAACACAATTTAAAACACAAATCAAGGACCATGAAGGTGAGCTGGAAACAGAGTTAAGCAAATCATAATAAAAATGAAAGATCTTTGATTGGGCATTTTTTAGTTTCCTTCTTTATATGCGTTTGATAGTTGGGCAGAATTATGGTTTATAAGGTTACCATGAGTTAACTTTATATTGAAGAAATATCAAAAGGAACACAATATGAAATTCAATACGATTCCCAGTGCCATTCAAGCAACCTTAATGGGTAAACCCATTATCATTTTAGATGATGAGTCATCTGAATCAAAAGCACATTTGATTTTGGCTGCAGAAAAGAGCTCGGCCCAAAATTTAGCCTTGTTTGAACAGGTGGGTCATTTGACCTTACATGTAGCTTTGGAAGCCGCTCGCTTACTTGATCTTGGCTTTCAAGCAAGTCTAGACGATCATACTTATTTGGTAGTCAATTCTGTATCAATTGAAGAAAAGAGCGTTTTAGGCAATCAAAGTCTTAAGGCGCGATTAAAAACAATACAGAAATTAGCAGATTATAATTCAACGATCAATGACTTTGTTCAACCTGGTCATATTTATATCACCCAAGCGCATTTTGGGGGCGTCCTAAAAAGAGTAGGTCACGTAGAAGCCTCTGTCGACTTGGCACGTTTAGCAAACCTAAAACCAGTCGGATTGGTCAGTGAAATCGCCCATGAAGATGGGACACGATTTAATCATGATGAATTGATTGAACTGGCCCAAAAAGAAGATTTACTGATCATCAAGATCGAAGACTTGATTGCTCATCGTCGACAAAGAGAATCGATCATCAAACGTGCATCCAGTGCTAAAATGCCTACACGTTATGGTGATTTCACAATCATAGGTTACGAGAATACACTAACCAAGGAACATCATGTTGCGCTTGTAAAAGGGGATGTCAGTAATGGCGAACCAGTCTTGATCAGAGTTCATAGTGAATGTTTGACCGGTGATGCGTTTGGCTCACTCAGATGTGACTGTGGTCAACAATTTGACGCAGCTATGAAGGCTATTGAAAAGGAAGGCCGTGGTGTGCTTCTATATATGAGGCAAGAAGGCCGTGGAATTGGATTGATCAATAAGATTCGTGCTTATGCTTTGCAGGATCAAGGACTAGACACAGTAGAAGCTAATCTTGCTTTAGGATTTGCGGCAGATATGCGTGATTATGGGATTGGAGCTCAAATATTAGCGGATCTCAACATCAAACAATTGCGATTAATGACAAACAATCCTCGAAAATTGGTTGGTTTATCTGGTTATGGGATCGAAATCTCTGAAAGAATTCCTATACAGCTCAATCATAATGAAAAGAATGAGCTTTACTTAAAGACCAAACAAGTTAAACTCAGTCATATGTTAAAATTTGAAGAGTAAAAAGACCACGTAAGTGGTCTTATTTTTTGATTAATGACAGTGTTTCTTGAACCAATTCATCAATTGTAACTTTTGTGAAACCAATCAAAGATGTTTCTAACGTATTTTGATGGGGTTGGATCCACTGCTCAGGAATACTATGTGCTCCCAGCAACATGCCCAATAATGAACCTAAGGTAGCGCCATTACAGTCTGTGTCAAATCCCGCTTGAACAGCCATACCTAAGCTTTTTGAGAAATCTTTGTTTCCATAACATAAAGCTGTGATCACGATCATTGCGTTAGGATTGGTGTGACACCAACCATGACCAGTGGTTTCGTCATAAAGCTTGTGGATCAAAGTGATCGTTTCATCATAAGATTTCTGTTCTCTAACATTCACCAAAACAGCTTGAATGTCTCTGCGTAAACGACAACGAGCTGGAATTTCATCAAGTCCCGCTTCAATGATGGTCAATACATCATCGCTGACTGAAGCAGCTGCAATCATGGCAGCCATCAACATTTCACCATAGATCCCATTTTTAATGTGTGAGATACTGGCATCTCTAAAGGCCATTTCGGCAGCCAGATCAGGATCGCCAACGTTGATGTATCCAAAGAAATCGGCTCTGATCTGAGCTCCGATCCATTCACGGTATGGGTTCATGGTGGTTGCAGTTTCTGGTGCCAATAAGCCCATAGAAGCATTGCGATAAGCGACGCGTTCTGCAGTACAGGTTGCCAATATGGGCATCCAAGATAACCAAGCTTCTAAAACATCATTGGGTCTAAAATCTTTCCCATAAGTTTGAACCAGTTTTAGTGCTAAAACAGTGTAATTGGTATCATCATCAATCGGCGCAAAGCAATTTAGTGAATCAGCCCATGCCCGATTAGGATCTGTTTTTTTAATCCATTCTGGAGTGAACTCATTTCGCTTGATGTAACGTTCCATTGGATAATTATTGCAATCTTTAAGTAGTTTGGTTAGATCTTTGATCAGCCATCCTTCAACAGGTTTACCCAATAAACAACCACTGATACGACCAATCCATGCTCCCTTAATTTTATCAAACAAGACTTCATCGGATAACTGTACAGAGAATTTGTGTCTTCTATTTGGTTTTGCGGATTGTATTCCAGGATAATCAGAAGGCTCTATAAAAGGGTAGTTTTTGATCAGTGGAGCATTATCGAGTTGAGCTTTTATGGCTTTTGCGACCTCGTTTTTATTTTCAGTGATCCCGCGTTTTGCGACCTCTTCACAAATGGCTCGCAAGAGTTTAACATCTCGGCCTTCATCCTGTGCTTGTTTCCATTCTAATACCAATTCAGGGGCAAAATGTATCCACGCTTGGTGTTCTAGCATAGGTTTCTCCTTGTTTACTATAGAAACTATAACATAAGTGATTAACACTTCGCTAAATGTCGGCTGCATGAGCATAAATCATCATAAAAAAGAATGACTTACGGCATTCTTTAAATTGTAAATTATGGCTTATTATTTTCTTTAGCAACATAATCAAGTTGCCAACCTATCTCAAATTGATCGATCAAATAGGTATATGACTTACTCCAATATGTTTCTGACAGAGGAATGATGATGTTTGCGTTGACTTTGAGTTTTTCATAAATTGCTTTTTGTTCATCTAGATCGTCAAATTGAACAAATAAAGTAATGTTTTCACCAATTTTGACAGGTTTACCTGGCGGAGTATCTGAAAACATCAAAGTATAATCTCCGATTTTCAAATTGGCATGAGCAATTAAGTTTTCAGTTTCAGGAGTTGTTGGGCTATGCGTAGGAACATCCTTATATAGAAAAAAGTGAGGTTTTTCTAAGCCAAAGACTTCCGCATAAAAGTTTACTGCTGCCAATGCATTCCCATTGAAATCAATGTAATTCATAAATTGAATCATAGTGTGAACTCCTTCAATCCGATAGGGATTCAGTATAGGATTTAAAATGTTCTAGAATGGCTTGCCATCCAGCTCTTTGCAGTTCTTCAGAATTTTCGTCTTCGATCTCAAAGGTCTCATTGATCCTTATTTTTGATCCAACAGGGATGAAGCGGACTTCCATCTTGCGATCATCTCCTAAAGTGATTTTTATCAATTTTTTCAATATAAGTTCATCATAAGTTCCCCAGAAATCAAATCCTTCTTTTCCATCTTTTGATTCCATCCTATAATTAAATCTACCACCGATGCTTAAGTCATTTATGGCATTTGTGGTATGCCAATCATCAGATGCAGTGTTCCACTTAACGATATGTTTGGGTGATGTCCAAACTTCCCACACTTTTTCTAGTGATGCTAAGACTTCAGTTTCTATGGTTATTGATTTTTGCATATTTTCCCATTGTCTTTCTAAACCAACTATGACGTTTCAAAAAGATTAAATCAAGCCATATACATCCATGTATCAGGATTGTTTAGGATGATTGATGCGTTGGATTCTGCCTTCAACTTTTGATTTGAGATTGGTATGGGTCATGAGATATTCTTCGATGATGTTGTTAAAAGATGTACATAACACCAAAGGTTTAGCATTCTTGAAGACTTCGATTTGATCCAATCCTAGAAATTTATCGATGTTATTGAGATGGAATGTTTGTAATCCAACTTTATAAAGTTGATTAGGTTTAATCACTTTGTTGTTGAGTTCAAATCTTACGATTTTGTTTAGACTTTGATCATAAATGATGGTGGTTCCTTTGTTGACTTGATAATGTTCAAAGGTAGGATTGCATCGTTCAGGCTTCAAGATAAGTTCAAAGGCATGAATGAGTTGTTTTCCACTAAGTTGGATTTGATGGACAGCCTCGGAATAGGGAAGCATGGTCACTAAATCAGCCACGGTTACGATAGGTCCACATTCTGTTTTGCGTATTGCCCCAGATCCCAACATCATTAAATCTAGTCCCAGCATTTCTTTTCCGATATCTGAAAGCAGATTACCAAGCTCTGTTTCTTGTTCACGCTTTGGATGATTCAGTTTTCTAGCTAAATGGGTCAAGATGCGACCATATTTTTCATCGACTTGATCCTTAAAGCGTAAGATTACACTTTCTAGCACTGTATCTTTAGGACAATGTTCAGGGGTGATTGGAATCAATTTCCAAGTAAAACTGTCCACTTTATTGAGATCCTTATCGATGATCAAATCAAAGCGTCCGATTTGAGCCGTACCTACACCTGCTTGTGTAATTAGAATATGATTGATTTCTGCTGGCTTATCTAAGATGGTATGAGAATGACCTCCTATGATGACGTCAACACCCCATAAAGGATCCAATAGACTGGCCAATGTGCAATCATTATCAAACCCGATATGAGTCAATAAGATCGTTAAATCAACATCTGTCGTCTTATAACTGTCACAGATCTTTCCAACTTCTTTAGCAGCATCTTTAATGTCAACGAAGGTAGAAATCAATTTGTCCATCTTCAGGGAATCTAAAATAGATTCGGTCAATATTCCAATGACCAAGATTTTTATACCATCTATTTCCAATAATTTATGCGAATTTAATAATCGAGTGTTCTGATTTTTTAAATAGAAATTTGCGGATACAATGGAAAATTTAGCGTATTTTTCTAGAAACAACAGGTGAGGTAATCCATAATCTACCTCATGATTTCCAACACAGGCAATATCAGGAGCGATATAATTCATGATTTCCATTGTGGAAATGCCTTTGAACTCACTGTCGATCAATGACCCTTGAAGCATATCTCCAGCAATACAATAGAGAACACTTTCTTCTTCTTCACGTACTTTTGAAACATAGCCAGACAACATACTGACACCACCTACCAGTTGTTCATTGTTGTCTTTTGATAAGAAATCTCCATGCATGTCATTTGAATGTAAAATTGTAAGTTTCTTTAGGTCGGCCATTGAATTTAACCTTTCTTATTTAATATGCTCTTGTTTTAATCTTAAGCTTTTTTTGACTTTTGTAAACATATAAATCAGGTGAACTTATGAGGTTTATACCCACTGTAAATTGACTAAAATGTGTAAAAATGATAAAATACAGTAGCTAAAGGGAGTAGAGGCCGTCAAAGGTGATCCGTTTCGTCAACACGACTTAGGTCCGGGCGTATCAAAATCTCAAGACTTTATCATTTTTTTGGGGTAAGGTCTTTTATTTTAGACCATCAAGGAGCACTATGAGTAAACCAGTAAAATGGCATGAAAAGAAGTTAATGGATGTATTATCAGAAATCGATGTTCAACAAGGACTTACATCTGATCAAGTCCTAAAATCAAGAACTGAACATGGTGAGAATCAACTTGAAGAAGGCAAGAAGAAATCTTTATTTGTCTTGTTGCTTGAACAGTTCAACAATGCGATGATCTTGATTTTAATCGTTGCAGCTGTTATTTCAGGTTTTTTAGGAGAAGTTACAGATTCCATGATCATCATGGCCATCGTTATCCTAAATGCAATACTAGGTATCCTGCAAGAAAATAAAGCCGAAAAGGCTTTGGCAGCATTGAAAGAAATGTCTGCACCAATGGCGAAAGTAAGACGAAATGGTCAAGAAATGATCATTCCTTCAAAAGAAGTAGTATTGGGTGATATCTTACTGCTAGAGGCTGGAGATAAAGTCGCGGCTGATGTTCGTTTGATCAAGACCTCCAGTACTCAAATCCAAGAATCTTCTTTGACTGGAGAATCTGTACCTGTTGATAAATCAGCTGAGTTGATCTTATCTGAGAATGCATCTTTAGGCGATCGAAAGAATATGGCTTATGCATCATCCAATGTTACTTATGGCCGTGCTATGGGTTTGGTCATCGGGGTAGGGATGGACACAGAAGTCGGCAAAATCGCAAAAATGTTGACTGGAACTCCTAATGAACAGACTCCTCTACAGAAAAAATTGGATCATTTAGGAAAAGTCTTGGGAATTGGGGCTTTGGTTTCCGTGGTCCTAATTTTCATCATTGGACTTATTAATCAACGAGAAATCCTTGAGATGTTTATGACATCAGTTTCTTTGGCTGTAGCAGTCATACCAGAAAGTTTACCGGCTGTCGCAACCATCGTTATGGCGATGGGTGTTCAGCGTATGGCGAAACGCAATGCGATCATACGCAATTTATCCAGTGTTGAAACTTTGGGTGGGGCAACTGTCATATGCTCAGATAAAACAGGGACTTTGACACAAAATAAAATGACGGTCACAGATTATTGGATCAGTCATGAAGATAATCTTAAAGATCTAAGAAAAGGAGCCTTCTTATGTAATGATGCACGTTTGATTAATGGATCATGGGTTGGTGATCCTACTGAGACTGCATTATCAGAATGGACCATTAAATCAGATATGGATCAAACCATGATAGAGGAAAGTTATCCACGTGTCGCTGAAGTTCCTTTTGATTCAGGACGTAAGAAGATGACAACGGTCCATCAAACTGAAGATAAATTCATAGCTTATATAAAAGGCGGTGTCGATGAGGTCTTAGCAGGTGTAACCCATATCGCAGTGGGGTCACAAACACGCATAATCACTGCTGAAGATCGTCAAAATATCCAAAAAGGCAATGAAGAGATGGGACACAGAGCTCTGCGTGTTTTGGCTTTAGCGAAGCGTGAACTGAATGAAATCATAAAAGATGGCGATCAGACTGTTGAATCGCATATGACCTTTGTGGGACTGATAGGGATGATCGATCCTCCTCGTGAAGAAGTCAAGATTGCCATTGAAGAATGTCGCAGTGCAGGCATTAAACCCATTATGATCACTGGTGATCACAAAACAACTGCAGAAGCCATTGGTCGTCAAATTGGTTTGATGCAGGAAGGCGATCGTGTTGTGACAGGTAATGAACTAGATGAAATGAGTGATCAAGATCTCTTTGATCAGGTCAAACACATCGTGGTATATGCCAGAGTTTCTCCTGAACATAAAATGCGCATCATCGATGCTTGGAAAAAACATGGTGAAATCGTTGCGATGACAGGAGATGGTGTCAATGATGCCCCAGCACTTAAGAAATCTGACATTGGGGCTGCTATGGGCATTGTAGGAACTGAAGTTGCTAAAGGGGCTGCTGATATGGTCTTGGCAGATGATAACTTCGCCACAGTCGTCCATGCAGTTGAAGAAGGACGTCGTATACGCGATAACATTTCAAAAGCCATCAGTTACTTGCTTTCATGTAATGTTGGAGAATTATCTGTTTTATTGATCGCAACCATACTTAATTGGGATTCACCTTTATTGCCCATTCATATCTTATGGATCAATCTGGTAACGGATAGTCTTCCTGCTTTAGCGCTGGGCGTAGATCCGGCCCAAAGTGGCATCATGAAAAGGATGCCCAATCGTGATACCTCTTTGTTGAGCAGATCCATGGTTTATCGTATTTCTTATCAGGGACTTATGATTGGTGGCCTAACCATATTTGCTTATTTATATGGATCAGGTGGATTATGGATCGAAGGGTCATTAGAATTAGGCCGTTCTATGGCATTTAGTGTTTTAGCCTTTAGTCAATTGGCTCATTCCTACAACATTCACTCTAATACAAAATCAGTCATAGGTTCATTCTTCATCAATAAGTGGTTGATTGGAGCTACTTTGATCAATGTTGGGATGATGTTGACAGTCTTGTTTATTCCAGGCATCAATACTTTATTCAAAGTTGTTCCGATTGATTTAGAACACTGGGAAGTGATCATCGCATTATCTTTAGCACCTATTTTAGTGGTTGAAGTCGCTAAGTTACTTAAACTCAACGGAAAATAAAAGAATCAAGCACAGGCTCACTGCCTGTGCTTTTTTGATGTGATGCCTATGATATACTTTTATTATGAACTCAAAATCAACCCATTATAAAAATGGACAAGTCATCCATATCTTAGAAAACGACATCATGACGTATTACTATAAAGATGGTTCTCTTAAAGCAAGAGGACCTGTACTTGGTGAGAATATGGAAGGAGAATGGTTGTTTTATCGAGAAAATGGACAAATAGCGCAAATTGGTCACTTTAAAAATGGACTAAAGCACGGTTCATGGATTCGTTATGATAAAGATATGAACATCGAATACGATGAAACCTTTTTTGAACACAAGATCGTTAAGAGGAAGTAACATAGTTGACAAGAGAATAAACCGATCAAAAGGGGACTTATGGATCAGATCTTAGCTAAAACCATCATATCAGAATATAAACCCAACAATGAGTGGTTTGGGAACCACTACAATATGAACATCTATAAAGGCTGTAATCACGGCTGTATTTACTGTGACAGTCGCAGTGAATGCTATCAAGTCGAAGAGTTTGATCAAGTCAGATCTAAAGCCAATGCTTTGAATTTAATTGAGCGCGATTTAAAATCTAAACGTAAGACAGGGGTCATTGGGACAGGTTCTATGAGCGATCCCTATAATCCTTTTGAAAAAGAACTGGCATTGACTAGAGGTGCCTTGGCTTTGATTCATCGCTATGGATTTGGAGTCTCAATTTTTACCAAAAGTGATCTTGTCTGTCGTGATGGTGATCTTTTAAAGGAAATCTCTAAACATTCACCAGTCTTGATTGGTATCACCATCACAACTTCTGATGATGCATTATGCAAACGTATAGAACAAAACGTTTCTGTCAGTTCACAACGCTTCAAAGCCATTCAAAACTTAAGTGAACAAGGTTTATATGCAGGAATCATCATGATGCCTACCTTACCTTTTATAGAAGATACTCCTGATAATATACGATCAATCGTAAGATTGGCTTATGAACATAAAGCAAGATTCATCTATGCGATGCCACATTTTGGAGTTACTTTAAGAACCAATCAAAGAGATTGGTTCTACCAAAAGCTAGATTTGTTATTTCCAGGCATAAAAGAAAAATATATTGCAACCTATGGGGATGCCTATGCCTGTGCATCACTGAATTCTAAACACTTGTGGGAAGTATTTACCAAAGAATGTGATAGATATGGCATCGTTTATAAGATGAAAGACATCATACTAGGTTATCAAAAGGGATATGGGTTTGATCAGTTATCTCTGTTTGATGTCTAGTGAGATAAAAAGAGTATAATAAAACTGTTTATGAAACCATTCTTGAGGAATTCACTCCTAATCATAATCGTGTTGGGATTCGCCACATTTTTATCATATCTATTTACATATTTTGCCTTTCAAGAAGCCACAATCATTATTATTTATATGTTGGCAGTCATCATCATTTCTCAAACTGCGTCACATTACATGTATGGAATCGCGTCTTCTTTGATCAGTGTTTTGGCATTTAACTTCTTTTTTACCCATCCACTTTATACGCTCAATGTCTCTCAACCGGATTATATCTTTACTTTTTTTGTTATGTTTATCGCTAGTTTCTTATCCAGTTCTTTAACTTCAAAGCTTAAAACTGAAAAAATGGTATCTCAGGAAACTACGAAACAAGTTTTACTAATGGATGGCATCAACCATGTTTTTCAAACGATACCAGCCAAAGATGCATTAAATGCTTCTGCAAGGATTATTTCTGATTCTTACCATGCGAATGTTTTCATCAATATAACAATTGATGATCAGAAATATCACAGTGAAGCGGTTTTATCGAAGGATACTTCAACTTATAAAAAGTCCAAGACTCCTATTCTATTAAATGGTTTGACTATTGGAAATCTACAACTCATATCGACTGAGTTAATATCTCACAAGAATTTGGATTCTATCGCCAATATATTGAGCCAGAATCTAGAGAAACTAGACTTAATCGAAAAACAAAACAAAGCAGAGCTCAAAATTCGTGAACAAAAACTCAGAAATGATTTATTAGGTGCAATTTCACATGACCTAAGGACACCTTTAGCAACCATCATCGGTTCTAGTGATACGTTAATCGAAAACCAAAGTAAACTTTCAAGTGATAATCAAGCACTTTTACTTTCCAACATCAAGAATGATGCGACATGGTTGATCAATTCAGTTGAAAACATTTTAAGTTTTATGCGCGTTGAAGAAGGGCTGCACCTAAACACTCAAATCGAATCTGTTGAAGAACTTTTTGGGGATGTTCTCGCAAGAGTCATCTCGAGATCAAAAACTCATATTTATCTCGATTTACCTCATGATCCTATATATTTTTCAATGGACATCCAATTAATGGAGAAAGTTTTATTAAATCTGATTGATAATGCGATGAAATATTCAACACCAGAATCGAAAATCATACTAAAAGCTTATATAGCAGTAGATCACCTGTTTTTTGAAGTCATCGATCAAGGTCAAGGGATACCTGATGAAGAAAAAGGGAAGATCTTTGATCGGTTTTATACTTATAAATCTGACAACCAATTCAATCGTAAGGGTCTAGGCTTAGGTCTTGCCATTTGTAAAAGCATCGTAGAAGCACATCAAGGTAGAATTATTGTAAAAGATAATAAACCCAAAGGTACCATCATGCGTTGTGTATTTCCGTATAAGGGAGAAAAGTTATGAAGATTGTAATCATAGAAGATGATGCTTCTTTGAGAAGTTTTATGCGTGTTTTATTGAATGCACAAGATTATGAAGTCATTGAGGCCTGTGATGCTAAACAGGGAATTACTTTATCTTTAAGTCATCAACCTGAAATTATCATTTTAGATTTAGGTTTACCTGACTTGGATGGACTAGAAGTATTGGATCAAATTCGACCTCATGTAAAAAGTGCCATTATCGTTGTCAGTGCAAGAGACAAGGATAACGACAAAATTCGTGCTTTGGATAGTGGTGCTGATGATTATCTCACAAAACCTTTTAGTGCCCAAGAACTCTTAGCGCGTATACGTGTGGGTTTAAGACATCGTCCTATGCAAGTCATAGACGATCATCAACTTATTACCATAAAAGGTCTTATGATCGATTTTGATAAGCACTTATGTACCGTAGATGATCAGGAAGTACATTTAAGTCCTATTGAATTTGAAGTGTTAAGCTTGTTGACCAAAAACCATGGGAAAGTAATGACTCATTATAATTTAGTAAGACAAGTATGGGGTGATGGTTCAATGGAATCTGATATTCAGACTTTACGTGTCACAATGGCAAATTTACGTCGCAAGATTGAGAAGGACCCTGCTCAACCATCCTATATCCTTACTGAAATTGGGATTGGATATCGCTTTATAGAAGGTTAAGCCACAGAATTTAGATTAATTATCTCTGTTTTTATACCATCTTTATTCTATAACTCAGTTCTTCATACCGTTTTTATACGGTATTTTTTATACTTGTGAAGAGGTGAAAGTATGACAAATCAATTGATAGAGAATATCATCATAGATATTAAAACGAGTAAATATCAAGAAGCAATAGCGATGATCAGTGATCTATTTAGAAGTGATTCCAACAATGCGTTACCGCATTTATTTCTTGGGATCATATGTGAGCTTCAATACGATAAGGCAGAAGCAATGCGCCATTATCGTGCTGCTTTAGCCCTGGATGGAACAAACAAAGCTGTACTCTATAATTTATATCGTTTAGGTGATGGTTCTAGAGATCCCATCCACTTCGAGTAGGAACACATATGTACATCATTGTTGTCGGATGCGAGGTTTTAAGTGCGCGCATCGCCAAAGAATTAGCCAATTTGAATCATAACGTAGCGGTCATAGAACGTGATGAGAGAAAACTAGAAGCTCTAGGTTATGGATTTAATGGTCTGATGATCAAAGGCATTGAGTTTGATCAAGATAATCTTATTGAAGCTGGAATCAATCAAGCCGATGTGGTTTTAGCTTTAACGGATGATGATAATCTAAACATTACGGTTAGTTTAGTATCATCTCATATTTTTAAAGTAAAAAGAGTTATTGCCCAAGTCTTGGACCCTGATCGCAGGAACATCTATGAACTTCTGGGGATTGAATCATTCAGTACCATCAAGATGGGCGTCAACGCTTTATTGTGTAAAATGGACATTACCAAAGTAGAACAATTGGTTTTGGTCAGTTCAGGCATAGAGATTACTAGGATTCAAATCAAACGTGATTTACCGATATCTGTTCATGAGGTCTATGAGCTTGCCAATACGATTGTATCCGTGATCATTCATAAAGGTGTTACCACACTTGTAACTCGCGATACGATCCTAGAACAAGGTGATTTGGTGGTATGTAGCCATCATATACGTGATCGTAAGGCCCTAATGGACCTTCTAGTCCAGGAGAATTAACATGAAAGCTTTGGTTATTGGTGGAGGAAAAGTTGGCTATTTCTTAGTTAAAACTCTTTTAGATCATGGAACTAAAGTTACCTTGATTGAAAAAGATCGTGAAAGAGCTGGTTTGATCTCAAAAGAATTAAATATTGAGGTTTTGTGTGGTGATGGTTCTAATATCCAAATTTTAAGGGATGCAGGAATTCAAAACTGCGAAATCGTAGCTGCTGTAACTGGCAGTGACGAAGAGAATTTAGTCATCTGTCAAATTGTTAAAGTGAGTTTCGGAAAAAGTAAAACAATAGCGCGCATCAACAATCCTAAAAACATCAAGATGTTTAAAGCTTTGGGTGTAGATAAGACCGTTTGTTCAACAGAAGTGATTGCCAATTTGATTAATCTTGAAATGACACGGGATAAGGTCAAGATCGTTCAAAGCTTTGAGAACGGAACTATGGTTTTAGCCGAGGTAATCGTTGAATTAAAACATGCTTGGATCAATAAGTTGATTCGTAATTTAAAAATCCCCGATGATTTGGTATTGATTTCAATCATTAGACAAGATGAGATCGTTTATCCTAAAGGGGATACTCAAATACTGGATAAAGATATTGTCATGGTTGTTGGAGATCGTTCTACAATTGAACAACTTAGGGAGTCCTTATGAAACAAATTCAAGGTTATGGAATAGAAATACTTTATGTCGTTGGTTTTATTGCGATTAGCGGTTTGATCATGAGTTTGGTCATGTTGCTATGAAAACACAGTTTGAAGGATTAAAAATCATAAGCTACTATACAGGTTATATGGTCATGGGTTTTAGTGTACTCACTTTATTGCCCATATTGGTAGCTTTACTTTATCTAGATTACAATTCTATACTGGATTTTGGGATGACTTTAAGTGTATCAATTCTTAGTGGTCTTCTTTTGATGAATTATGGACAAGATGCTCACCAGAAAAACTCGGGAATTTCTCTTCGTCATGGGGTTGCCGTTGCTTCATTAAGCTGGATCGTCTTAACGCTCCTTGCATCCATACCTTACACCTTAAGTGGGCATATGGGGTCACTGCTTGATGCTTGCTTTGATGTCATGAGTGGTTTTACAACTACGGGTGTTTATTTGCTACAAGATCTTGATCATATCTCACAAGCCCTTAACTTTTGGAGACATCTCTTAACTTTTGTTGGTGGACAAGGTATGATCGTTCTTGCTTTGAGTTTCTTTGTCAGAGAAATGGGAAGTGCATATAAGTTTTATGTGGGTGAAGGCAAGGATATATCCCTTGTGCCCAACATTAAAGGAACTACCCAATGGATATGGAAAATAAGTTTGGTGTATTTGGCGATAGGAACCTTGATGTTGTGGATATCTGCGATGTCGCTTGGACTAAGTCCACTGCCTGCTTTCTTTCATGGATTGTATATTTTTGAAGCAGCATGGAGTACTGGAGGATTTGCCCCAAATTTGCAAAATGTCATGTATTATCATGATTTTGGATTTGAACTCATATCAATGTTGTTTTTCATCATTGGTTCCTTTAACTTTGGGTTACATTTTGCACTGATTCAAGGTAAACGCAAAGAATTCTATAAGAACATAGAAATCATTAGTTTCACGATAACTTCTTTATTGTTATCAGCATTGGCTGTTTTAACACTAAAAAACACAGGTGTTTATACTGATGCCATCGGATTATTTAGAAGAGTTGTCTATAATCTGATGTCAGCTCATACAACGACTGGTTTTGGTTCTATTTTTGCCCGTCAGTTTGCTTTAGAGTGGGGAGGATTGGGCATCACTGTTATGGTCATCGCCATGCTGATTGGTGGATCTGCATGTTCAACTGCAGGTGGTATCAAAGGTTTAAGAGTTGGAATCATATTTAAAGGCATCATTGCGGACATCAAAAAATTGATCAGTGGCGAGAATCAAGTCAAGGTTGTTAAGTATCATCATATAAAAGACCTTGTTTTGGATGATGCGGTTTTTCGTTCAACATCAGTCGTTGCAATGTTGTATATCCTTATGTTTACCTTAGGGGTCATCCTAACAACTGCTTATGGATATCCTTTGATGGATTCAGCTTTTGAAGTGGCATCTGTATCTGGAAATGTTGGATTGTCGATTGGCATCATAACACCTTCGATGCCTGCTTTATTAAAATGGTATTACATGATTGCCATGTATCTTGGAAGATTAGAATTCATTTCAGTCTTTGCATTGATCGGTTTGATGTTTAAAGGAGCAAAACAATGGTTAAGACATTATTAGGCGTTTTGATATCCATCACATTTAATCAAACTCAAGTCTCTAAGATCAATGATCTGGTCAATGAAAGCCTTTCACTGGATCATCAAACCGTGGTGATCGAAGCTGAAGTAATTGGTGAGGTCTTAGAAAGAGGGGATATGGCATGGATCAATGTCAATGATGGAACCAATGCTATCGGTGTTTATTTAACGCTTGAACAAACAACATCACTTCAAACCTTTGGAGATTATGGTCATACAGGGGATACAGTTTTGATCACTGGTATCTTTGAGAGATCTTGCATTGAACATGGTGGTGAAATGGATATCCATGCCATTGAAATCATTATTACTAGACAAGGTGAAACTAGGATTCACACGATCTCATCCATGAAGTTTGTTTTGTTCCTTATGCTATTTAGTTCAGCAATGATGCTCCTGTATTTTAAAAGAAATCTGTTTATTCATAAACAAAAGCATATTGATGAAGAATAAAAGACCAATTGTACTGACCCCCTAAAAGTGGACAGTTAAAAAAAGACAACCTCGTTATACTGAATAGTATAAGGAGGTTTTTTAATGGTTAAACAACACCCTCAGCCAATCGAAGTGAAAATTAGGACAGTACTTAGATTTATTGACGAGCATGAATCAATTTTAAAATTGTCTAGAGAATTAGGTGTGTATAAAGGTGTAATTCAACGATGGATAAAAAAGTACCAACACGGCGGTATTGAGGAACTCACCAAAGAAACACGGGGAAGAAAAAGGTCAGCCAAAAAACGCAATTTTCGGCTCAGTAGAAGAAGAGTTAGAGCAGGTAAAAATGGAGCGTGACCTCTTAAAAAAAGTATCAACCTTGAGAAAGAAGTTGATAAAGAGATAATCTTTACAGCGATTCATTCACTACGGAAAAAATATCGAATCAGCCGTATGTGTGCGTACTGTAAAGTCAGCAGATCCGGATACTACAAATGGATCGCAAGACCATCGGCATTCAGCTATGACGATTTAGCAATATCGGGTTTGATTAGATTCAGACAGGAAGAAAATGAATATACATTAAGCGCTAAGGCAATGGCCAAAACAATTAGTCTGGATGACGGACAGAAGATTAATCACAAGCGTTGTCTCAGGATTATGAGAAAATATGACCTTTTATCGGTGGTAAAACGACATCATAAAGCAGGTAAGCATACTCAAAAATACGACGGCGAAGAAAAGAATAACATCATTCGCGGAAATCATACGTGTTCAGTTCCCTTCGATAAACTCTATACTGACATCACAGAATTCAGGATTGGAACAAAACGAGTCTATCTATCTTCCATCAAAGATATGTATACCAAGATGATCGAAGCATACTCGATCGCTTATCATCCGACCACTGAGCTCGTAAAAGATACCATCAATCAAGTTATAGAAAAAGCGATTGAATACGGAACATTCATACATTCCGACCAGGGAACGCCGTACTTCAATCGCGAGATACAAGACAGACTCGCTCAGTCCAATTTCATTCAGAGTATGTCTCGAAGGGGTAAGCCGACGGACAACGCACCGATTGAAAGCTTCCACAGCATTTTGAAGTCTGAACTTGTCTATAATCATCATATTCGAATTGACGACGATAAACAACTTATAGAAGAAATCCACAAATTCATTTACCGTTACAACAATAAACGACGTCAGAAAGGACTAAATTGGATGACTCCAAAATGCATTCAAAGAAAAAGAGATGACTAGATTATCATCTCTTTAAGACTTTTTTTAACTGTCCACTTTTAGGGGGTCAGTACAATTGGTCTTTTACTTTGAACTCGATTTTAAATATTCGTCTTTCATCTCAATGTAAGTTTGAGCATTGTTTAAGATGTGTTGAATTTCATCATCATTGACCAATCGTTTGATTATGGCTGGTATTCCAGCAACCAAAGTATTGGACTCAATGATTTTGTTTGGTGTAACCAAAGCTCCTGCTGCAACCATAGCATGACGTTTGATCAAGGCATGATCTAAAATGATGGATGCACTGCCAATCAGTACCTCATCTTCAACATTTGCCCCGTGTACATGAGCCAAGTGACCAATGGTTACCAAAGATCCAATGATGACAGGAGAATCCACATCGACATGGATCACGGCACCATCTTGAACATTGGTTCCTTTGCCGATCTCTATTCGATTCATATCACCACGGATAACAGCTGAAGGCCATACAGAAACATCATCATGTAGAATGACATCACCGATAACGGTTGCGGTAGGTGCGATATAGACATTCTTTCCTAAGACAGGAGATTTTCCTTTGTACGATTGGATCATGATTTCCTCAAAGTTCATTAAAATGAACAATCCTATTTTAACATACTTCCCCCTTATGTGAAAAACAGGCGAAATTTGATGATGAGATCATTTTAACAGCGAAATAAGTATACAAATATCGTTTTTTCACTTAAACTATTTTTGATATCAGACACTTGATTGAAAAGATAAAATGGAAAGAAGCAGCATTGTACATAAACATTTGAATGGAGTCGATGTGGCTAAGTTTATTTTGTCGATATTTGTGGTGGCTGCGCACACTTTTGCGTTAAGATCATTTGGATTCATGCCTAGCTTTATTCTTTATAATGTATTCTCTAGAACGGTTGTCCCTTTATTTTTTGCGATATCCGGCTATTTTTTCTATTATAAACGGGGAACACAAACCATCAAAATCGGTAAGTTTACCATCAACGAATATTATTATAAATACATGAAAAGAATGCTTCAGGTGTATATGGTTTGGAGTTTGATTTATCTTTTTGATGTTGTCAATCGATTCTATTTATTGGAGAATGTTCCTGTCATTTTATTTATACCCTTATATATCTATTTTGGTATCGTATATGGGACCTATTATCAACTCTGGTTCTTTCCAGCTCTGTTATTTTCAATCACAGTCATTCATGTGTTGGCAGAAAGAATAGGGTTCAAGAGATTATTCTTAATTGCTTGTGGTTTTTATGTCATCGGAATGTTTGGAGATGCCTATTATGGGTTTGTTAAAGATATACCCATCATTTCTGATTTTTACAAAATGCTCTTTATTTTATTCTATACAACACGTAATGGGTTGATGTCTGCGATGTTATTTGTGATTCTTGGTGCTTATATGAGTCAACGTGAACTTAAGTTTAAACCATCGAAGGCTGCCTTATACATGATCCTGTCGATTGCAGTATTGGCTTGCGAAGTATTTGCCTTAAGAAACTTCTCAAGTCCTCGCGACTACAACGTAATGCTCAGTATCATCCCTGTAACTTACTTTAGTTTCCAACTAACATTGGGAGTCGATTTGAAATTTAAATGGAATTATCGGTTCCTACGCGATTCAAGCGTGATCATTTTCTTTATTCATCCATTATTCATACTCGTATTTGACTGGATCCTACCTTATTTGGGTCCAGGTTTTGATGCCTTGCAAAGTGTCTATCGTTTCGTGTTTGTCTTTCTTATGTCCTTTGGTTTTGCGGTTTTGGTCATTAAACTAAAGTCTCATCAAAGACTAGGAAAAATTGCCTCATATCTATACTAAACAACCTAATGAAAAGATTTCGATGGGTTCCTGCATTTAAAAGGTTGAAAGATCAATTTGTTCTTTGCTTACTATACATTTGCCCCAAATGTGCAGTGGTTTAAAACACAATTATGTGTTTCCATGGCTAAAGTGATCCTGATTTTGAAAGCTGAAAATGTCATAATCAACTTAACAACCTCGCTTTATCGTATAATGTAAGGGTAAAGTGAGGTTTTTTATGAAAATAGAAGTTTGGTCAGATTATAGTTGTCCGTTCTGTTATATCGGAAAGGTCCACTTGGATAGAGCATTGGCTGAGTTAAAACTGAGCGATAAAGTAGAGATCATTTATAAAGCCTTTCAACTGGATCCCAGTGCCCCCAAATCCATTAGACAAAGCACTCATGATGTCTTGTCGGCTAAATATGGAGTCAGTCTATCAGAAGCAAAAGCCATGACTCAAAAAGTCACTGATAAAGCTGCAAGCTTAGGCTTGGTTTACAATTATGATCTTGTTAAGGCAACCAATACTTTGGATGCCCATCGTTTGATGAAACTCTGTGATCCTAGTCAATTAATGGCATTGAATGCTTCTTTATATGATGCTTATTTTACCCAAGGCAAAAACCTGGCTGATTTTGATGTCTTAATAGAACTTGGTATCAAATTTGGGATGAATAAAGATGAAATCAAGGCAATGCTGTATTCAGATAAATTAAAAGATCTAGTGTTATCAGATCTCTCAGAAGCCAAAGCCATCAACATACGAGGTGTACCTTATTTTCGAATCAATAAGAAACATGTTATTCCTGGTGCACAACCCATAGAAAGCTTTGTTGAAACCTTGCGTAATGCCTATATTACTGAGATGGGCAGATAAATTCAAACACCAGATAAACTCTGGTGTTTTTTTAACGATATCGATAATAACTTGAGCATTTCATTGGCGAAAAAACAATCTAGTATATAAACTGTAATCAGCGATGAAATTTCCCCTTTCACGTAACTCTATTCTCCTTCTAAAAACCTTCAGTAACGAGAAGGTTTTTAGTTGGGTAAATAAATTGAAAGGTTAGCGCTGATGCGTTAAAGTAAGAATACTGCATGTCATAATGAAGAAAAGATTGTCAATTTTGAGTTTTTTGGAGTAACCTATGTTTAAGGAAGTCATATCGTGAAAGGAGCATTATGCGCGATTCTATTACCATTGTTTTATCGGGTGAAGCGGGGCAAGGTCTACAAACCGTAGAAGAATTTTTAGTTGAAACTTTGACCCAGGAAGCCTATGTATTCTCATCTAAAGAGGTCATGAGCCGAGTACGGGGAGGCAACAATTCTGTTGAGATCCGAATCTCAGATCATCCAATCCAAGCTTTGCGTTATACCATCGATTATCTGTTTTTATTCAATGACCACGCTTTTGAAAGACTGAGTCCTAGAATTAAAAAAGATACTGTCATTTATGGAGAGGCTCCTTTTCTAAAATCAGTTCCAAGCACATTCAAAACTAAAGAGGTAGCCTTTTTAGATTTGGCGAAACAAGCTGGAAACAGATTGTATGAAAATACAGCCATGTTTGGCTATATTGCTGGTATGATCGATGCCTCTTCAGATAATGCGAAAGCACTCATCACCAAACGTTTTACCAAACGCGGTGAAGATATCGTATCTGGAAACATCAAAGCTTTTGATTTAGGATATGCTTTGGGTTTAGTCGATGCAGATCGTCCTAAAGCACTCAAGCCGCTTAAATTTACGCCGAAACGAGTTTTAACAGGCAATGATGTCTTGAGTCTAGGAGCCATAGCTGGGGGTGTCAATTATGTTGCAGCCTATCCTATGTCGCCTGGGACTTCATTAATGACCTTGCTTGAAGAGAAAAGTCACCATGTTGATATTTTGGTTGAACAGGCTGAAGATGAAATTGCGGCTTTAAATATGGTCATTGGGGCATGGTATGCTGGAGCACGCGCATTGACTACGACTTCAGGAGGTGGTTTTGCCTTGATGACAGAAGCAGTAAGTTTAGCGGGTATTACAGAATCACCTGCAGTCGTTCATGTGGCACAACGTCCAGGACCTGCTACAGGCTTACCAACGCGTACAGAACAGGGTGATTTGAACTTGGTACTTTATGCAGGCCATGGTGAATTCCCAAGAATGATCTTTGCGCCAGGACGTTTAGAAGATGGTATTGAAGTGATGTCTAGAGCTTTCTATATGGCCGATAAATATCAGATACCTGTCTTTGTATTATCTGATCAATATTGGTTAGAATCCATGAGTCAAGTTGAGCATCTAGATTTCAATCCAAAATATCTTGAAGGTTTCGTTGTTGAAACAGAGCGTGATTATAAACGTTATGCCTTTGATCAAAGTGGAATTTCTCCTAGAGGGATTCCTGGTTATGGAAAAGGCTATGTCAAAGTAGACTCCGATGAACACGATGAAGAAGGCATGATCACAGAATCCTTTACGATGCGTGTCAATATGCATGAAAAACGTCTTCATAAATTTGAATTGATGAAGGAAGATATATTAGAACCTTTGATCAGTGGGGCACCTGAAAAAGAAAAATTGATCTTAAGTTGGGGGTCAACTTATGGAGTCATTGAGGAAGCCTTGGGTACCAATCCTAAGTGGGGTTATACTCATGTTCACTTCATTCAGGTATATCCTTTACCTGCTTCAGTTGAAAAGTTGATTCATGGGGCAAAATCCATTACAGTCATCGAAAACAACGCTACCGGCCAATTCGCAAACCTGATTCAAATGACCTATGGAATCAAAGTCGATCGTCGTATCTTGAAGTATAATGGTGAACCATATCATATTGATGAATTGGTCACTCTATTGGAGGAAAAGCAATGACAAAGTTCGAATTTAACCATGACATCGATATGGCCTGGTGTCCTGGATGCGGAAACTTTCCACTAAGAAACATCTTAATCAAAGCATTGCAAGAACTAGATCTTGATCCGACGCAAGTCGTATTCTCATCAGGCATTGGTCAAGCTGCTAAAATGCCACAGTATGTAGATGCCAGTTATTTTAATGGACTTCATGGACGTGGATTGGCTGTTGCCAGTGCCATAAGTGCTGTAAATCCAAAATTGACGGTCATCGCTGAAGGCGGTGATGGTGATATGTATGGTGAAGGTGGAAATCATCTGATCCATAACATTCGTCGTAACCCACATCTGATTCATATCGTCCACAACAATATGGTCTATGGTTTGACCAAAGGTCAAGCTTCTCCAACTTCTCCGATTGGTTTGGTCACACCGATCCAATTGGATGGAGTATACAATCAACCCATCAATCCCATGGCTTTAGCTTTAGCGATGGGAGCTACTTTCGTTGGCCGAGGTTTCAGTGGTGATCAGGAAAAAACAAAAGAACTGATCAAAGCTGCGATCTTGCATAATGGATATGCGATCGTCGATATCTTTCATCCCTGCGTGACCTATAATAAAGTAAATACCTTTGCTTGGTATAAGTCACATACGTTCTGGCTGGATGAAAAGCATGTTAAAACAGATAAGGAAGCTGCATTAAGACTGGCTCTTGATGAAGAAAGACTGGCCTGTGGAATTCTATATCAAGTAGAAGGTAAGTCTTATTCACAGCGTCATCCATTCTATCAAGGTGATTTGACTCCGCTTTATCTGCGTAAACGTGACCCAAAAGTCATTGAAAAACTCATTAATCCTACGAAGTAAAAGATTCACTGATGTGAATCTTTTTTATGCTCAGTCAATATACTTAGAAAATGTGTATGGGTATGATATTGTAGAGATACAAAAACTTATGAATCAAAACTTGACCTTAAAAAACATAGATTATCTAAAGATTGAGAATTCCTCACTGTATGGCTGTGATCAGCTTTGGTATGGAAAGCCATGGCAACGCTTATCAGGCTGTGGTCCTACTTGTGCCTCCATGATGGTTATGTATCAAACGGATCCAAAAAAAGCTCCAAAAACAAAAGATGAAGCCATAGCTGTGATGAATGAAATCTGGAATTTTGTTACACCTGGTTTTGGAGGAATCAATCGTCTGGATCGGTTTTATAATGGATTATCGAAATACTTTATTTCACAAAATTTAACATTTACCAAACATAGTCTTGAGATACCAAAATTGGTTAATCATCGTCCTACTTTAACAGAAGTATCACAGTTCATTCAATCGGGTCTTCGTGAAGATGTCCCCATTGCTTTTTTAAACCTAAATAACGGGAAGGTACATAACCTTGAAGCTTATCATTGGGTCTTGATCGTTGGTTTAGATCTACAAGAACCTGAACGTGTATTGGTTCATATATTGGATGGAGGAGAACGTTTGATCATTGATTTGGCATTATGGCTTGAAACGACCACATCCAGTGGTGGTTTCATTTATTACACCTTTGTTTCCCCTTGATTGACAAGTGATGAGTATGGATTATACTAAAAGTGACTAAGCACAGACTTAGTTAGGAGGACCTTAATGCTTCAGAAAGAAAAACTGGGGTCTTTAGGACATGCACCACAAACTCCACCCGATAAACATGGTACATTTGCCCCAATGAAAACTGACCCCAAAACAAGTGTTCAGCATGGGTTTAACGGATTGATGAAAAAGGGTCGTCATGCGATGATCAATCATGGTATAGGTCGAGGACAAATCAATCGCAGAGGCGGATAATTTATATGTTTCAATAAAAACAACTGAAATTTCAGTTGTTTTTTAGTCCCAATCCAATAATCTTCGATCACCTTTTAGAGCATGGATCTCAGAGATTTCTTGCGTAATTTCCAGACAGCCTTTATAGGTTCCCAAAGCATCTCTTAAAGCGACATATCGGATAAAGACAAACTTATTTCTCATATGGATCCAAAATTTTGCTTCATCACGTGATTTGTTTCTAAAAGCACTGAGAATTTCATTGACTACATGAACACTTTCTGCTGGATGACAATTGCGAACATCACGTCCAATAACAGCTGCTGATCTTGGGAATAAGCGATCCTTTGCATTATTAAAATACAATACTTTATCGAATTCATCGATCAAGGTTATATCTATAGGAATCGCACCTAATACCAAAATCAACTGTTCTTTCGTTAAATGACCTGTTTCAGTATTGAAAAAGAAAGCAGGTGATTCTTCGATATTCAATTTCCTTTTTGGAAGCGGAGGAATGAAACAAGCATCGAATTCAGCACAATGAATCTCTACTTGTTCTAATTGGGATGGATCCAAAAGGTCGAGTGCAACTTGAAACAATATGAGCTCTTCTTTTTGAATCAATCCGTAGGCTGCAAAAAAATAGCTGCCGATTGAAATGATAAGAGCATCGTCCAAGTGTTCAGATTCTTGAAGTTGAGTAACGATATGTTTAAGTGTTGCCTTTGTCTGATCCTGAAGTGACCACATGATTTTTAATCCAGTACAGCGTTCATCTGCTTTTTCTAAGTAAGGAAATAAAACATTTTGGATTTTGACATAATGGGGTGTAAAATCTTGCAGTTCAGTAAACAAAGGCAATAAAACTTTAGGTTCAATATTTTGAAGTGAAGCATGCATCAATGTTTGAATCGCATTGAGTTTAAGTTTCATGGCTTCATTTTCTTGGTGAAGAAAAGATAAAATGGACCCCTGAGGGGTGGTTCTTTGTTTAGGTCCTAAACCTTGAGCAAATATATGAACCAATTTATCCAAATAAGGCAAGATTTCTTTGGGTTCATCGATTTTGAGAACTCGGTTAAATAAATCAAACAGATCCATAGTCGATAAAGATTCAATATCTTTTTCATAAGTTTTGAATAAATCCAGCGATCCTTTTCCATCTCTGATGGCCAATATATAGTCGTATAGTCGATCTAAGGTCGTTTGTGAGGTCATTGAATTCTCCTTTATCCTATACAACTATCATAGTTTTTAATTTGGCAAATGGCAACTCAACTATTGGATTGCGTCTTATCACTGGAAACACTATACTTAATTTATGAACATTTTTAAGAATCAAATACGAAATTCAAGTGTCTTAATCTCAGGTCTGTTAATTCTGAGTTTAGGCACTTTATTATTTTTTGAAACCAGCATTATTTCTGATTTACTGATTCAACTTAATCGCTATGGTTTAATGGTTATCTGTTTTTTTCAATTCGTGGTTTTTCTTTTTGAGAATCAAAAACTTAAAAAGACACAACACTTATGGAATACAGGGTTCTTACTGATCATCAATGTGTTGTTGTGGCGTATACCACAAATGCAAATCGCCATGATTCCTATGGTTTATGGAGTTTGGGCCTTGATCAGTGCCATCTCAAAATCTATGATTTATTATGTGTACAAAGTGGATGATATTCGTCCACGTTTATGGAATCTGATTGATGCTATTATTTCAGTTGGTTTTGCGTTTGTGTTGTTGTTTGATCCTGTTCCCAGTATGTTGCGCTTAGTGTGGGTCGCTGGTGTGTATTTGATTTATGTCGGACTCTTTCAAAGCATTTCTGGCATACAATTGATCACCACTGGTTTTTTTGGAAACAAAATAAATCATTTGTTCAGATTGCCATTACCAAATTTCATAGCCATGCTTTATCCACAACGTGTGTTAAGGCAACTGATCAACCAAGGCCTAGATATCAACACACAACACAACGCACTAAAACCCAATCAGTTGGAGATTTTATTTCATATGAAAGATAATCGATCTGATAATTTAGGACATTTAGATATGATCTATCACAACAAACTATATTCTTATGGTGCCTATGATCCAAAACATCGTCATCTCAACAATGCTTTAGGCGATGGAGTCTTGATCGTCAGTGATCCTCAGCCTTATTTAGACTTCTGCATCAAAGCTGAACAAAAACGGTTGATTGGGTTCGTATATGATCTGGATGAAAAGCAAATTCAACTGTTTGAAAAGCGCTTGAAACAACTCATGGATCGTACAAAACCCTGGAAGCTTGCGATAAAAGAAAACGAACCTTTATTTTATATTCAACGATTATCCAATGCGACGCATGCTGATTTCTTTAAATTTACTCATGGTTACTTTAAAACGTATTTTGCTTTTGGGATCAATTGTGTTGATTTGGTTGATTATTTCATCAAAGACAAACAACTTGGTTTATTTAGACTCAATGGGATCATTACACCTGGTGCATATTTTGATTTCCTAAATACGGCTTATCAGTTACAAACCCACAAGATTACACAGAGAAGGACCTATTAAGGCTCTTTTTTTCGTATAATGGTAATGAAGGAGTCACAATGAACCTACAAGAAACTTTACGTCAACGTATCAAAACGCATCAAAAGACGGTTTTAGCAGTCGCTTGTGCTGCCGATGAAGAAGTTATTTCAGCTGTGTCCCAAGCTGTATCTGAGCATTATGTATCTGCCATATTGGTTGGAGATGAAGTACTCATCAAAGATATCAGTGCTCAACATCATTTTTCGCTAGAAGAAATTAGAATCATCGATCAAAAAGATCCTGTCTTAGCCTGTGAAATGGCTGTACAACTGGTTTTTAATCACGAAGCCGATCTTTTAATGAAAGGCTTGGTAGACACAAGCGTTTTACTAAGAGCTGTTTTAAATAAAGAATGGGGTCTTAGAACAGATCATTTGTTGTCGCATGTGACTGTGTTTACTGTTCCATCGATTGATAAGATATATCTAATGTCGGATGGAGCCATGAACATTGCCCCAGATGTGAACGCAAAAAAACAAATCATAGAAAACTGTATACCTGTTACACAAGCCTTAGGGATCCAAAATCCAAAGGTTGCTGTCATCTGTGCCGTTGAGAAAGTCAATCCTAAAATGCAAGCCACTTTAGATGCTGAAGAGTTAAGTGCACTTCAAAAAGCAGGAGACCTCATCGGTTGTGAAGTCGATGGTCCTTTTGCGTTCGATGGAGCTGTATCCATCGAAGCAGCCCATCATAAAGGCATGAGTAATCCAAATGCAGGAAAAGCAGATGTGTTATTGATGCCCAATATTGAAGCTGGTAATATTTTATATAAAGCCATTACTTATTTTGCGAAGGGTTCGGTAGCTTGCGTCATCAGTGGAGCAGCAGCTCCAATCGTTTTGACCTCTCGATCAGACAGTGATGAAGCTAAGTTCAATTCAATCTTATTGGCTATATTGATGGCGCAAGATAAAGGGGTCAAGCATGTCTAAATTATTCGTTTTAAATCTAGGTTCTACTTCAAGTAAAATTGCATTGTTTCAAGATGAAACAGAGATCACCAGTCAAACTTTTAGACACAGTTCTGAAGAACTAAGTCATTTTCCCAATATATTATCACAGACACCTTTTCGAAAAAACATCATCGATTCATGGCTAAAGTCAAATCAAATTGATCTTGCTTCAATGGATCTGATCGTCGTTAGAGGAGCTGTCACAAAACCCATTCCAGGCGGTGTGTATCGTGTGGATGATGTGGTCTATGAAGATATCAGTCATGAACGAAACGGCTCGCATATTTCAAATGTAGGGGTATGTATCGGTTATGAGTGGAGTAAAGAGACAGGCAAGGAAGTCGTGTTTGTGAATGCTCCGACAACGGATGAATTAAGTGACATCGCACGTATATCCGGAATGAAAGGATATGATCGAAGATGTGGTTTCCATGCGTTAAACACAAAACAAATTGCCCTTGAATATTCAAAATCAATCCATAAACCGATTACTGAACTTAATCTATTGATTGCGCATCTTGGTGGTGGGATATCTGTAGGTATCCATGAACGAGGCCGAGTCATCGATACTTCCAATGCTTTAGATGGAGATGGACCTTTTTCTCCCGAAAGAGCAGGCGGGCTTACATCTCGAATGGTGATCCAAATCATCAATAATAATGATCATGATTATGAAAAGATCGCAAAAATTCTAGTAGGTAAAGGTGGTTTGGTATCTCATTTAGGAACAAGTGACGTGAAAGCAATCTATGAACGTTCACTAAAGGATCCACATTCAAAACTTATTCTTGATGCGATGATTTATCAGATTGCTAAAGAAATCGGAGCTTATTCGACGGTTGTCTGCGGTAAGATCGATCAGATCTTGATTACAGGAGGCGTTGCATATAATGCCTATATCTGTGATGAACTTAAAAAGCGGGTTGATTGGATTGCTCCTGTATCCGTTTATCCTGGTGAAGATGAACTTAGAGCATTGGCCAGTGGTGGCTTACGTTACCTTAACGGTGAAGAAGCATTAAAACCATATTAGATGAAATACAGATGAAAGGGCTTTCAGCATGACTTTTGATTTGGTATAATTAAAATCGAAGAGAAGCCAAAAAAAATGAACCAGGCTTCAAGGAGAAAATAATGCTTAAATTTGAGTATATGGAAAAGTATGGCTATGAACAACTGATTTACATGTATGATCGGAATTCTGGCTTAAAGGGTTTCATTTGCATACACAACACCACACTAGGACCTGCCTTAGGTGGAACTCGAGTTTGGGAATATGAGAATGAAGAAGAAGCAGTTTTGGATGTTATGCGTTTAGCCAGAGGAATGACAAAAAAAGCAGCGTGTGCTGGCTTGAATTTGGGTGGTGGTAAAGCAGTCATCATTGGAAACTCAAAGAATTTACGCAAAGATACAGTTAAACGTGAAGCCTTCTGGAGAGCCTTTGGGCGTTATGTCGATTCTTTAGGTGGACGTTTCATTACCGCCGAAGATGTTGGAACTTCTCCTGCAGATATGAATTTAGTCAAGATTGAAACCGATCACGTTATGGGCTTACCGACCACTTCAGGAGATCCTTCTCCCTTTACAGCTTATGGTGTCCTTAAAGGCATCAAAGCTTGCTTAAAAGAAGAATATGGGACTTCTAAACTAGAAGGCATCAAAGTAGCGATTTCAGGTGTGGGTCATGTTGGTGCAGTTTTAGCTGATTTGCTTCATGAAGAAGGAGCCATCTTGTTTATCTCGGACATCGATCAAGAAGCCTTGAAGAATGTCTCTGAAAAAACAGGGGCTACCATCGTAGATAAAGATTTGATTCATACCTTGGATGTGGATGTGTATGCACCTTGTGCTTTAGGGGCTACGCTTAACGATAAGACCATTCCTGACATCAAAGCCAAAATCATTGGCGGAAGTGCCAACAACCAATTGGAAGATACCAATAAACATGGGATGATGCTACATGAAAGAGGTATCGTATATGCCCCTGATTATGTCATCAATGCGGGTGGTTTGATCAATGTCTATCAAGAAAAGATAGGATACAATAAAGAAGCTTCAATGCAGGCCATTGATTTGATTTATGATCGCATTCGCGAAATCATTCGTGAATCTAAGGAAACCAATGTACCATCTTACTTGGTGGCTGAACGAATGGCTGATCGACGCATCGAAATGATGAGCCGTATCAACAGTATCCATATTGCTAAGAAATGAGTGAAGTGCTCATCATCACCGGTGCCTATGGTGTCGGTAAGAGCGAATTTGCATCTCAATTGGCTTTATTGAAAGCTCCTTGTGCATTGGCTGATCTGGATGTCATCAACCCGTATTTTAGACCACGTGAACAAGCTCTGTGGTTAAAATCCAAAGGGGTAGAAGTCATCGGCAGTATCTTAAAAAACCACACCAATCAAGATTTTCCTGCCATGAGCGGAAATCTTAGGGGTGCCATTCAACAAAATATCCCGCTGATCATTGATTGTGCGGGCAGTGAAAATGGTTTGAAACCACTTGCGAGTTTTGATGATGTACTACAAAAAGCATCGGTTTGGCTGGTGGTCAATGCGAATCGACCTGAATCCTTCTTTGATCAAATCAAGCCTATGATCGAACTCTTTGAATCTCGCAGTCATTTAAGCATCAATGGATTGGTTCATAATACGCATATGTTAGACCAAAGCGATCCTGAAATGATCTTAAGTGCTCAATCTGAACTTGAAAAAATCTCACATGAATTGAATATTCCTATTGTGTATACGATGGTCAACGCTTTATTTTTACCTTATTTGAAAACCATTCATAATCCTGTCGTTTACTTTGATCATTTGATCCTAAGAAGCGATTGGATGAAAGGAGAAACATTATGAAAGGAAGAGTTACTTTTAATGAAGACACCTGTAAAGGGTGTGGATTATGTGTCAATGCGTGCCCGATGAAAATCTTGGCTTTGGATTTGAGTAGAGTCAATAAGATCGGTTATACACCGGCTCATTGTTTTGATATGGATAAGTGCATCGCGTGTACGAATTGTGCACTGATGTGTCCAGATTCATGCATTACCGTAGAAAGGTTGGATGCGTAATGGGAAAAGTCTTAATGAAAGGCAATGAAGCCATTGCCCAAGCTGCGATCTCTGCAGGATGTGAAGGGTTCTTTGGATATCCGATCACCCCGCAAAATGAAGTGCCAGAATATATGTCTAAATATCTCGCAAAAAGCGGAGGCGTTTTCGTTCAAGCTGAAAGCGAAATCGCTGCGATCAATATGGTTTATGGAGCGGCTGCTGCAGGAGCAAGAGTGATGACCTCGTCTTCTTCACCTGGGATCGCCCTTAAACAAGAAGGGATTTCTTATTGTGCAGGAGCTCAACTTCCTGTCGTAATCGTTTCTGTATCACGTGGAGGTCCAGGTTTAGGCAGTATCTTGCCTTCACAAGGGGACTATAATCAAGCCACACGAGGCGGAGGCAATGGGGACTATAGAGTGATCGTCTTGGCACCTAACGGTGTTCAAGAAGCCACAGATATGGTGAGACATGCGTTTAGATTGGCGGATACATATCGGATTCCAGTCATGGTCATGGCAGATGGGATCATTGGTCAAATGATGGAACCGGTTGAAATCGACACAACACCGATTCCCAAAGCTGCTAATTTATGGGCAGCCACCGGAAAAGGCAATCGTGATCATTTAAATGTAGTCAACTCTATGCATCTAGATTCCGTTGAACTCGAAGATCACAATATTCTATTAAACAACAAATATCTAGAAATCGTTAAAAACGAAGTTGAATATGAACAATTCTTATGTGATGATGCGGAAGTCTTGATCGTGGCTTATGGGACACCATCACGTATCGTCAAATCAGCGATCAAAACATTACGTGAAGAAGGCATCAAAGCAGGTTTGTTTAGACCTAAGACCCTGGTTCCTTATCCTTATGATGCCCTACATGAAGCTTCAAAAAACGTTAAGTTTGTTTTGTGTGCTGAATTATCAATGGGACAGATGTTGGTGGATGTCAAACTAGCAGTCAATGGCATCGTTCCTGTATATTTCTATGGACGTACTGGCGGAATCATATTTGAACCCAGTGAAATCGTCAATGCGGTAAAGTCGCATTGTGGAGGCAAATAATATGACGGTCATCTTTAAGAAAACCAAAGGTTTGACCGACAAGCCTTTGACTTATTGCCCTGGTTGTACACATGGCATCATTCATCGTTTGGTTGCAGAAGTTTTAGAAGAACTTAATGTTTTGGATCGCAGTATTTTGATTGCTTCGGTGGGTTGTTCAGTCATGAGTTATGATTTCTTTAATTGTGATTCGATCCAAGCGGCTCATGGTCGTGCACCCGCTGTTGCGACTGGTGCAAAACGTGTTCGTCCAGATTCCATCGTATTTACCTATCAAGGCGATGGTGATTTAGCATCTATCGGAACCGGTGAAATCGTTCAAGCAGCCCATCGCGGTGAAAACATCACGGTTATCTTCGTCAACAATGCGATTTATGGGATGACAGGTGGCCAAATGGCTCCTACGACCTTACCAGGTCAGATCACCACGACTTCTCCTTATGGCAGAGATGTTAAAACACAAGGTGAACCCATCAAGATGAGCGAATTGATCGCAACCATTCCTGGTACGTATTATGTTGAACGGGTCATGACGGCAGATCCAGTCAGTGTCCGCAAAGCTAAAACAGCCATCAAAAAAGCATTCCAGAATCAAGTTGATGGGAAAGGCTTCTCAATGGTTGAAGTATTATCCTCATGTAATATCGGATGGGGTTTAAACCCAGTCGATTCTCTTAAATATATCAAAGAAGATATGGCAGCTTATTTTCCTTTAGGCGTCTATAAAGATAAGGGGAAAATCTAATGAAATCGATTAAATTGGTATGTGCAGGATTTGGTGGACAAGGCGTCTTATCCATGGGCCAAATGGTAGCCTTGATGGCCATGAAAAAAGGTCTCAATACCAGTTGGATGCCTTCCTATGGTCCTGAAATGCGTGGTGGTACAGCCAATTGTCAAGTTGTCATCGATGATGCTGAAATTGCCTCACCCATCATTGCAGAAGGCATTACTTTACTGTTGGCGATGAATCAAATGGCCCTGACTAAGTTTCAACCGAAACTTGAAAAAGGAGCTTGGTTGATCGTCAATGAAGCCCTGGTGAATACGGATGAAGTTCCAACAGATGTCCATATCTTAAAAGTAGACTTTAATAAGATTGCGACTGAGATTGGAAATCCTAAAGTACAAAATATGGCTGCATTGGGATCCATTGCAGCTCAGCTTGATATTTTCAATAAGCAAGACGGTTTAGAAATCATAGAAGAAAAATTCGGTTTGAAGAATCCAGAACTGACAAAACTCAATCAAAAAGCATTCGAAGTTGCTTATGATCTCCATTAACCGGAAATATCCGGTTTTTTTATAAAAACTATAAGATGACGAAACAAGCTTGAGATGTTAGAATAATCGCAGAGACCATTATAAGAACGGAGACTTATGAAAAACGATCCTAAAATAATATCTTTGTTTGAGCATGTTTTAAAGCTAGAAACCTTAGAAGAGTGTGCTAACTTTTTCGATGATTTGTGTACCATCAATGAAGTCAATGATATGGCGGATCGATTAGAAGTCGCCAAGTTTTTGATCGATGGACTAACCTATGAACAAATTGAAGAAAAAACCAAGATGAGCTCCGCGACCATATCTCGGATTAACCGTTGTATTCTCCATGGGAATGGTGGATATCGAACGATCATTTTAAAGAAATAATGTATTAATAAAAGCATATATTTATAAAGTGAAGGTTCTTTTAGCCTTACTTGATTGATTTTTAGAATGCTGAACTTAGCAGGAAACTTAGGTTTCCTGCTTTTTGTTGTTTACAGAGTGAAGCGATGAAGGACTAAGGTATGATATGATAAAAATAGAGGAAATAAGATGAAAAAGAACTACCGTGGGTTGGATGTACTCAGAGGCTTTGGTATTTTCGTATTGGTCATGATGCATACGGCTTTTTATCATTTTAGTGGATTATATGATCTAGATCTTGATAATCCACCTTTGACTGTGACCATCATTGGGTTGATGTTGATGTTTGCTGGTCTATTTGCGATGATCAGCGGATTGGTTCATACCATCCAATATGAACGAAAAATCCATGAATATCAATTAAGTCCTTCTGTTATCTTAAAATATGTTTTTAAGTCATTTGGTTTGATGATGCTGATTGCGTATCTCTATTTCAATATCACTGGACCTGGGATCGTCAATATGGCTGAAAGAACCATGGATGAAAGTATTTTGGTTCATGTGATCAATACAGGGAAGTGGATCATACCGAGTTTAGATCGTTTTTTATACATTGATTCATTGGTGATGATCGCCATGAATATTTTATTGGTAGGCTTATTGTATTTGATTCTTAATCGTTGGCTAAAATCAATGAAGAAATCTTGGTTGGTTTTAATTCTAGCTATTATATTCTTTGCGTTATCACTCATAAGGATCCCTTTATATAATCTCTATCTTGAAGGACGTGATGCCATGAATTGGTCTTTGATCTTACCGCTCAATTGGTTGGTCAATAAAAATAACCCCATCTTGCCTTATTTCTCATTTGCGTTGATGGGAATGTGGTTGGCTTACTTGCTGATTGAAAAAGATCGTTATTTCAATCGAAAGGTTGTTTTCTTTGGATCTGTTCTTTTGATCACAGGGGTCGTTTTCTACATTACTTTACCTGACACCATGCTTCAAAGAGCGATCGATCCAGTATGGTTTGCGATCATGATGGCACAACTGGGTTTGTTTTCGTTGATGATTGGTGGGATGATCTATTGGTTTGATACATTAAAGAAACCGTTTAAACCTATTTCACGTTTCTTTAACCGTTATTCCAAAGGCGGATTAAGTGTTTTCTTTATTGAAAGTGTGGTCAGTGCATCGATTATGGCAAGCTTGAGGAATTTTGGCTTAGATCTTCAACTAAATATTTTAGGGGCATTAGGATTTGGGTTGACACTTAGTTTGATTTGGGGTTTTGTGTTGATCCTTTGGGAAAAGAAACATTATAAGTATGGAATCGAGTATTTCATGAGTCTATCACTCAATAAAACAGCTACCAGTGAAAAACTGAAGAAACTTAAAGGATAAGATGGGACTATTTGATTTTATTAGGCTTAAGTTTGGATTTAGGTTTTATACCAAAAGACAGATCCAAGCCTATCAATTCAAGGCCATCCAAAAAAATTTCACTTTAGCACAGGCTAAATCTTCTTATTATGCTTCTTATAATGAAGGGAAAAATTTTCTCACATGGGGTGATTTCTTTGCTTTACCGATCATCGATAAGACGATCTTGATGAATCATTTTGATGAGCTCAATTCGGCTGGTTTAAAAAGAATGGATGTTGAAGCTTATGCCTGTGATAAAGAAGCACGCAAAGATTATACGGGCTATTATAAGGATCGTTATGTGGTGGGTTTATCCAGTGGAACCAGTGGAAACAAAGGGCTCTATTTAACGGATAAAGCACTGACTAAAAAATTACCTTTTGTATTTTTAGCACGCAGTGGTTTATCACTCAAGTATTTGCCTTTTAAGATCATGTTTTGTCTCAGGGTCTTTTCTCAAGGATTTGCCGACATCAACAGTCCTTTGATCAAATTGAATTATGTTAGTACGATGACTCCCATTGATCAGGTTATCCGTGAAATCAATCGTCAAAAAATCAATATATTAATGGCTCCTCCTAGCTTTGTACGGCTCTTGATTCCTCATCGTGAAGAAATAAACCATCCTTTTAGTTGTATCGTATGTTATGCAGAGGTTTTGACCAAAGAAGAGAAAGAAAAGTTCAAAAATGTCTTTAACTGTCAAGTCATAGAAATCTATCAAGCTTCAGAAGGACAGATTGCTTCAGCATGTAAAGCAGGGAATCTGCATATCAATGAAGACTTGGTGTTTGTGGAATTGATGGATGAGAAGGGGAAAGTGGTTGATCAAAGTGGCATACCAGGACAAATTGTGGTCACGAATCTGATCAATACGGTTCAGCCTCTGTTTAGATATCGCATGAATGATTGGATCGTTTTAAAGGATTCGTGTCCATGCGGTTCTCATTATCGTATCATCGATCATATTATAGGAAGGCAAGATGATGTGATGATGTTTACTACCTTAGATCACAAGTTGCAGCATGTTTTTCCGGATTTGATCAGTCGGTGGATCATTACTTATAGTAATGAAATACGCGAATTCAAGGTCATTCAAAGTGAGGTCAATGCGATGGAATTGATGATTGATTGCTTAAGCGGGGTTCCTTCTGAATCTTTTGTGGAAGGGCTGCATGATCGCTTGATCAAAGAGTTCAAAGCCTTCGATATTCAACCTGATCTTAGAATTATTGTGACTAAGATTTCAATACCTTCAGATAATTCTAAATATAAACGTTTTGAAGTCAGAAAGGCGGCTCATCATGAACTCGATCTGGGAAGAAGACATCAAGAAAATTGAAGCAACTTATAAAGGACTAAGCTCAGTTGATATTGTGTTTATCGGTTCAAGCAGTATTGTCTATTGGACAACGCTTAAAAACGATTTTAAGGCCTATAGCGTAGTGAATGCAGGCTTTGGGGGATCTAAGATTCAAGATGCGATTGATGCGTATGATCGTATCGTAAAGCCTTATGATCCTAAATTGATTATTTTATTTTCTGGAACCAATGATCTTAATGGAGAAATGGATAGCGCAAGTCCAGAGTATGTCTGTGATAAAGTAGAAGAATTCATGCGTTTATCATTTATTCATTGTCCAAAAGCTAAGATTTTCTATATTTCGCTGACTCCGGCACCTTGTCGATTCAATGTCATCACGGATGTCATAAAGGCCAACCGTCTTATTAAAAATCTGTCTAAAAAGCTTGGATTTACATTTATAGATATACAAGATCAATTCTTAGATGTAGGGATGCCTAGGTTAGAACTTTTCCTTGAGGATGCATTACATATGAATTCAAAAGGATATGAAAAATGGGTTTCTGTTATAAAACCCATTGTAGATCATGCGATGATGGATCATTGTTTATGATTGACATCGCATAATAAAAGCGTCGAATAAACCTTGGAAAACAGGATCTGATATCATACGTTCAGGATGCCATTGTACCGCAAAGATCTTATGTCCTTCTATGGCCTCAATAATACCGTCTTCTGCATAAGCACTGACTGATAATCCTTCAGCCAGTTTTTTTATGGCCTGATGATGATAAGAATTTACTTCTATATCAAGTAGACATAAACGAGATAATAAAGAGTTGGGTGTGATATGTACTGAATGTCTTTTTGAAGGTCCTTGAGTCTGACTGATATCGTGATCCACACTTGTTTCAATATGAGTAGGTATGTCTTGAATCAAACTTCCTCCTAAGGCAACATTGATGATTTGTTGACCACGACATATACCAAATATTTCAAGGTTTGCTTTTTGGGCTAACCTGATCAAAGCGAGATCAAGTTGATCTGTTTTAGGATCAAGTGATCCGCAACTTAAATTGGTTTCATGATAAAGTGTTGGATCAACATCAACACCTCCTGGAATCAAAATTCCGTGTAGTGTTGAAACCAATGATTCTAGATCATTCTCTGAAATGATGATAACAGGCTCCGCATTTGCTTTGACTAAAGCCTCTATGTAATTGGTGTTGACGACATAACGTCCATCAATAAATCGAACAGGAATACCGATACGGATCATATTTTTTCCTCTTTATGGTGTTAGATATAAATAGAATAGTACCTAGAGATGAAACATTCAATCTTCGCGGATTGAAATCTCATAAGATATCAAAGATTCCACTCGATCATCAACTCTGATTTGTAGTTGTCCATCATCTTCGATACCTTGAATGATGGCATTATAGGTTGTTTTTGGACTATGAACTGTAATAGGTGTGCCTGTTTTAAGTTCATAAGGTGCTGCCATTTTCTCTAAGCTCAAGAGTTTGAGTCGAGGATAGTAAATCGCAAAGCGATTTAAGAACTCAATGGTCAACTCATTTCTATCAAGAGGTCTTGAACAGGTTTCTTCCAGAGTCGTTGCGATTTCTGATAGCTCATCTGGAAAATCTTGCATGTATACATTTAGTCCAAATCCAATGATGAAATAAGCATGTTTGTTGGATTGAAAACTGCTTTCACATAAGATCCCGGCTACTTTCTTGCCTTTGATCAAGATATCATTGGGCCACTTTAACACAGGAATCAAACCTGTATGTTTACGAATGGTTTCACATAAAATGATCCCACTTAATATGGATAACTTTAAATAGAGATTTGGATCAAAAGTAGGTGTCAAATAGATTGAACAATAGATGCCTTTTTGATCATTACTGATGAATGTTCTTCCATTTCGACCTTTACCAGCAGTTTGTTTTTCGCTTAATAAAACACTGCCGTTTTTTAAACCAGGGGCAAGTTTCTTAAGATCATCATTGGTTGACTTGGTTTCATTTACGACCACGATCGATGAAAAGAAGGGTTTGGTTTTAGCTCTGATTCTTTCTTGATCTAGTTTGGTGTTGGGCAGAGTGCTCATGGGATATCCTCATTTACATTTTAACATAGCTCTGGCATCTTTGAGGTGTAAGCGCTTTTATTGTTTTTTTACCTCATTATTTCACATAACTTTCACTAAAATGACTTTACAAGTCGCTTATAAACCCTATACTTTGGCCTATGCTTTTTTAAGCACAAGGAGAACATTATGTTTAACGAAATCAAAGATGTCTTAGTCAATGCCATTCATGTCGACCCTGCTTTGGTTACCCCAGAAGCCAAACTCAGAGAAGATCTTGATATCGATTCTTTATCCGCTGTAGAATTGGCACTCGAGTTAGAAAGTGCTTTTGATATCCGGATCGAGGATGAAGAGTTGGTCAAGCTATTGACTGTTCAAGACGTAGTCAACGTCGTTAGTGCTAAAAAGGGAGCTTAGTCTCTTTTTTGTAAGACCATGATGGACATCCAAGAAATTAAAAAGATCATCGCTTTGTTTGAAAAAAGCGAGATCTCAGAACTCGAATTGGAGCTCAACGGATCGAAAATTCGTTTAAAAAAGGATCAACCTTTTCCAGTTGGGTCAGGTCTTCCTGTTTCTGCTTCACCTAAAACATTGAATGTTTTAAGCTTGAATGAAACTGGCTCCGAAGATGAAAGCGGATGGGTCAAAGCACCCTTGGTAGGAACGATGTATGCTTCAGCATCACCAACTTCAGCACCGTTTGTGACCATAGGCCAAAAAATCATGGAAGGGGATGTCGTGTGTGTCATTGAGGCAATGAAAGTGATGAGTGAAATCAAAGCACATCGCAGCGGTGTCATCACAAAAATAAATGCAGAAAATGGAACGATGGTTGAATACAGTCAAAAGCTCATCTATATCGGTGATCATGATGTTGCGTAAGATTTTGATTGCCAATCGAGGTGAAATCGCTGTTAGGATCATTAGAGCCTGTAAGGATCTGGGCATCAAAACGGTTGCGATTTACTCTGAAGCGGATAGAGATGCCTTACATGTCAATATCGCAGATGAGTCTGTTTGTGTGGGTCGTCCTAACAGTAAAGACAGTTACCTCAACATCAACAACATCATTTCTGCCGCAACTTTAAAAAACTGTGATGCGATTCATCCAGGCTTCGGCTTTTTATCAGAAAATGCTAAATTCGCTCGATTGGTTGAAGAATGCGGGATGATTTTTATTGGTCCAAATTCAAAGTGTATCGACCTGATGGGCAATAAAATCAATGCTCGACGTTTAATGAAAGAAGCAAAAGTTCCCATCATACCGGGTTCAGTTGATCCCATCACATCGCTTGATGATGGACTTAAACAAGCCAACACATTTGGTTATCCTTTGATGATCAAAGCAGCTGCAGGCGGTGGTGGCAGGGGAATCAGAATCGTCAACAGTGATGATGAATTCAAATCTGTTTATCCTTTGATTCGTCAAGAAGCAAGGAACTACTTTAATGATGAAAGCATCTATATCGAAAAATTAGTCAGAGCTGCAAAACACATCGAAGTTCAAATCATGGCCGATAAACACGGTCATGTGTTGCATTTGTTTGAACGTGATTGTTCATTTCAGCGTCGTCATCAAAAAGTCATCGAAGAAGCACCTTGCCATTATCTGAGTGCAACAGCGTTAAGAAACGCCATCTGTGCAGATGCTGTAAAAGCAGCCACAGCTGTCCAATACGATAGTGTGGGTACTGTAGAATTCTTATTGGATGATCAAAATAACTATTACTTCATGGAAATGAACACACGAATTCAAGTCGAACATCCAGTCACAGAAATGATAACGGGGATTGATTTGGTTAAAAATATGATTCGAGCTGCAGGTGGTGGTACTTTACCTTATGCCCAAGAAGACATCAAGATTTTAGGCCATGCGATTGAATGTCGTATCAATGCGGAAGATTTTAGAAATGATTTTAAACCTTCTTCAGGAAAAATTACGTTTTATCATGCACCTGGTGGTAAAGATGTGCGAGTCGACAGTGCTGCTTATAATGGCTATACGATCGTTCCGTTTTATGATTCGATGATTGCTAAATTGATTTGCTTTGGCGATTCGAGACTCAACGCAATCAAAAGAATGCGCGGTGCTTTAGAAGAATTCATCATCGATGGCATCGAAAACAACATAGAATTCTGCTATTTCACGATGTTTAACTCAACGTTCATCAGTGGCAGATATACAACAGATTTTGCGGCAGTTTGGATCAAGGAACTCAAAGAACGTGAACACTCTATTCAACAAGCGTAAAGAAAGACTTTCTCTTTTTCAAAAGTTGTTTACTAAAGTTAATAAAGCTGATTCGAAAACAAACCATGATTTGAGTCCTTTGATGTGTCCCAATTGCCAAAGTGCGATTTCTCAAGTCGATTTCAAAGTTTCTTTGTCGGTATGTCCTAGTTGTGCTTATCATTTTCCTTTAGGGGCTCAAGAACGAATCAGTCAAATTGCTGATGAGAAAACATTCAAGGAACTGTATCGTATGGCGAAATCAAATAAAATCAATGATTTTCCGGAATACTTAAAAAAGATAACCAAGGCTCAAGAACTTACGCATCTTCAAGAAGCGGTGGTTACGGGCATTGCTCAAATCAATGGAGTTCCTATTGCCTTAGCTGTCATGGATAGTCGCTTTATCATGGGTTCTATGGGGCAAATCGTCGGTGAAAAAATCACACGCTTGATTGAAGTTGCAGACAAGAAGAAATATCCCTTGATCATCTTCAGTGCATCAGGCGGAGCCAGAATGCAAGAAGGCATTTTATCTTTGTTTCAAATGTCAAAGACAGCTTCAGCTTTATCTCGATTTGATGATCATGGAGGTTTATACATCAGTGTTTTGACTCATCCAACCACAGGTGGAGTTTCTGCTAGTTTTGCGATGTTGGGGGACATCATTTTGGCTGAACCAAAAGCTTTGATTGGATTTGCAGGAAGACGTGTCATTGAAAAAACCATGAATGAACAACTCCCGGAAGAATTTCAAAAAGCAGAATTTTTATTAGAGAAAGGCTTTGTCGATCAAATCATCTCACGTAAGGATCTTAAAAATACATTATCACGACTTATTCTGATGCATAGGAGAACAACATGACCCAAAAAATAAGCGCTTGGCAAAGGGTTCTCAATGCCCGCAAAACAGATCGTCCTAAAGCACTGGATTTGATTCCTTATCTCTTTGATGACTTTACTGAACTCTGTGGAGATCGTGCCTATGGCGATGATAAAGCCATCATCGCAGGTTTGGCTTTCTTTGAAGGTATTCCTGTTACTGTACTTGCTCAATCAAAAGGTAGAAACATCGAAGAAAATATGGCCTGTCATTTCGGGATGGCTCATCCTGAAGGATATCGTAAAGCAATTCGTATCGCTCAACAAGCTGAGAAATTCAAAAGACCAATCATATGTATCGTCGATACAGCAGGTGCATTTCCTGGTAAAGGCGCAGAAGAACGCGGTCAAGCCTCTGCCATTGCCCAATCTTTAAAAGTCTTCTCAAGCCTAAAAACGCCGATCATCAGCTTTGTCTTGTCTGAAGGAGGAAGTGGAGGAGCACTGGCATTAAGCGTAGCAGATCGCCTGTATATGCTTGAGAATGCCATTTATTCGATCTTATCTCCTGAAGGATTTGCTTCGATCTTATGGAAAGATGAAAGCAGAGCTCAAGAGGCAGCTGAATTGATGGAGTGTACAGCTTATGATCTCTACAATAAAGGCATCATCGATAAGATCATTCCTGAACCTACTGAAGGCTTTGATCAAAACAAAGCATCTGTGATCAGTGCCATCAAAAGTACCATTAGACAAGATCTCAGTCTCTTGTGTCCTTTAAAAACAAACACACTTCTTGATTTGCGTTATAAAAAATTCAGAGATATTGGGGTCAAAATATGAGTCCTAAAATTTTAGGAGTAGGTTACAGTGTTCCTGATAATCGTGTTACCAATCATGATTTAGCTCAAGTCATGGACACCAATGATGCGTGGATCACAGAAAGAACAGGCATCAAGACAAGGTATTTATCCAATCATGAGAATACATCAGATTTAGCTGTGTTGGCTGCTCAGCGTGCGATACAGGATGCGCAAATTGATCCAAGCATCATTGATTGTATCTTGGTTGCGACTTTGACGCCTGATGCGATGATGCCTTGTACCGCAGCTTTGGTTCAAGCAAAATTAAACTTAAATGGACAACGAATGATGGTTTTTGATCTTAATGGTGCTTGTAGCGGATTCTTATTGGCTCTACAAACAGTGGATGCGTTGATTCAAAGTGGTCAAGTCACCACGGCCTTGGTCATAGGCGCTGAAACCTTAAGCAAGATCCTAGACTATTCTGATCGCAGTACGGCCGTTCTCTTTGGGGATGGTGCCGGAGCTTTCGTGGTTGGAAGTGATCTCACTCAAAAACCCTGGGTTCATTTTGTGAATACGCAAGGGGATACTGAACAGACCTTAACGACGGATGGTACTGAACTTAATTCAAGTTTACGTAATATCCAAGGTCAAACACCGTATTTACGGATGAAAGGTCAAGCTGTGTTTCGCTTTGCGGTCAAAGCCGTTGAAGATGCGATTGTACAAATCCTATTGAAAAGTAATTTAAGCATAGATGACATCGATTTGATCATCCCACATCAAGCCAATGCCAGAATCTTAAGTCATGTGGCTGATAAAATGAAGTTTTCAATGGATAAATTTGTGATGAATATGGATGAATTTGGTAATACATCATCTGCCAGTATCCCAATTGCTTATGCCCAAGCCAAATCAAATGGTTTAGTCCATCAAGATATGAAAATCTTATTGGTTGGATTTGGGGCAGGATTGATTTGGGCTGGCACTTTAATAGAACTCTAGGAGGAAAGAAACATGTTGTTAAATGAAATATTAGGAATCAAGTACCCGATCATACAAGGGGCCATGGCCAACATAGCTACGGCTGAATTTGCAGCAGCAGTCAGTAACTCAGGGGCTTTGGGCATCATTGGAACAGGTGGATGGCCAGCAGATGTGGCTCGAGCTGCTATTATAAAATGCCGTGAATTGACGGATAAACCTTTTGGGGTCAACGTCATGATGATGAATCCTCAAACTGAGGAAATCTTTGAAGTGATCGCGGAATTGAAACCAGCCCTTGTTACTACAGGTGCAGGTAACCCTGGAAAATATATCCCAAAACTCAAAGCTTTGGGCATCATCGTGATCCCCATTGTCCCAACAGTTGGTTTAGCACTTCGTATGCAACAAGCAGGAGCTGATATGGTCATCGTTGAAGGCACTGAAGCCGGAGGTCATGTAGGAGAATTGACCACCATGGCCTTGGTTCCACAAGTCATAGATGCTGTAAGCATCCCTGTCATTGCGGCTGGGGGGATCGCGGATGGCAGAGGATTTAATGCGGCTTTATCTTTAGGTGCCATTGGGGTTCAAGTTGGAACTTGCTTATTGGTTGCCAATGAATGTCCAATTCATCAAAACTATAAAGATGCAATCATCAATGCAAAAGATACAGATACGGTCGTGACAGGAAGATCTGTTTCAGCCCCTGTACGAATCAAGAAGAATCTGATGAGTCAAAAATACATCAAACTAGAAAAAGAAGGTGCCGATCGAGAAGAACTTGAAAAGTTGACTTTGGGATCATTACGCAAAGCTGTGTTTGATGGAGACATGGAAAATGGATCTGTCATGATGGGACAAATCGCTGGTTTGGTCAAAGATATGAAACCTTTAGCTGATATTTTTGAAGATATGATCCAAGACTCAAAGAAACAGGCGGTCGTTTTGAATTCTAAACTTGAGGCACTTAAATGAAGTATCTTCAATTTAAAGGGAAACATTTAACGATACCCATCATACAAGGTGGGATGGGCATTGGGGTCTCTTTAGGCAATCTTGCGGGTCATGTGATGAAAGAAGGGGGCATGGGAGTCATTTCTGCTGCTCAGCCTGGATATAAAGATCCTGACTTTAGGAAAGATCCTTTCTCAAGCAACATCAAAGCATTAAAAGAAGAAATTAAAAAAGCCAGATCGATCTCAGAAGGCAAAGGGTTATTAGGAGTCAACATCATGGTTGCGGGTCAACATTATGATCGCTATGCCCAAGAAATTGGAAATATGGATATTGATGTGATCATCTCAGGAGCTGGCTTACCTTTAGAATTGCCGAATCTAGTTAAAAATGATCAAGTTGCTTTAGCACCCATCGTATCTTCAGGCAAAGCTGCTTATTTACTGTGTCGACGTTGGTTTCAACGTTATATGCGCTATCCTGATTTTATCGTGATTGAAGGACCTTTGGCAGGGGGGCATCTAGGTTTTTCTTGGGCAGATTTAAAAAGTCACAGTGAACAGAAACTGGAAGACATTTTTGAGGATTGTAAAAAAGCACTGGAAGAACTCGGGCAAAATATCCCATTGGTTGTTGCAGGAGGTATTTATAGTGGAAGTGATATTGCCTCTTACTTAAAAAAAGGAGCTGCTGCCGTTCAAATGGCAACTCGCTTCATTGGAACTTTTGAATGTGATGCTCATGATCGATTTAAACAAGCGCTGATTGATTCAAAAGAATCAGATATCGAATATGTCATTAGTCCTTCTGGTTATCCAGGAAGAGCCATCGTCAATGATTTTGTTAAGCTGATGAGAACTCAACGCATTCCGCCGCTTCATTGTGTCAATTGTTTGCGCCCTTGTAATCCACCAACAACGCCTTACTGTATCACTGAAGCACTGATCAACTCTGTTTCTGGTGATGTTGAACATGGTTTGATCTTTACTGGTGCCAATGGGTATCGGGTCAATAAGATCGTTCATGTCAAAGAACTGATCGATGAATTGATGTATGAAATGCAGGGTGCACCAAGATGAAGACCGCGTTTCTTTTTGTTGGCCAAGGTTCACAAAAAGTCGGAATGGGTAAAGAAGTTTATGAAACCTATCCGCATGCCAAGATTCTTTTTGATTCAATCGAAACAGATTTTGATAGTAAAAAAATCACGTTTGAAGGCCCAGAAGACGTTTTAAATGATACCAGTTATACACAAGTTTGTTTGGTCATGACTTCACTTATGATTGCTAAAGCACTAGAGACTGAAGGGATCGTTGCTCAAGGTACTGCAGGGTTAAGTTTAGGTGAATATAGTGCATTGACTTATGCGAAAGCCATTAGCCTTGACCAAGTGATCCCACTGGTCAGATTAAGAGGACAAATCATGGCAGAAGCATTACCGACAGGCTTTAGTTCGATGAGTGCCGTTTTATCAGATAAGATCGATTTGATTCATGAGACTTTGAAAGAAAACTCATCAGGCATCGTTGAGATCGCGAATTATAATTCACCTTCTCAGTTTGTGTTGAGTGGAGAAAAAGAAGCCTTATCGAATGTTGAAAAGATGCTTAAAGATAAAGGCATCACTCGTATCATTCCTTTAAAAGTATCAGGGGCTTTTCACAGCAGTCTACTAAAAGAAGCATCACGTAGCCTTAAGATATGTCTTGATCAGGTTGATTTTAAATCATCTGAGATTCCTGTTTACTTCAATGTCAGTGGCGAAAGAGAAACAGATGTGATAAGTGCTTTGACACATCAAATCTATAACAGTGTTCAATGGGTCAAGACGATAAAAAATATGATTAAGGATGGTTATGATACTTTCATTGAAATCGGTCCAGGAAAGACCTTAGCAAGTCTTGTGCGTCAAATTGATCCTCAAGTTAGAGTATTTTCTGTAGAAAGTTGTGCATCGATAGAAAAGTTGAAAGGAGAACTGAAACATGAGTAATTCTGTTGTATTGATTACAGGGGCATCCCATGGTATTGGTCAACAATTGGCTTTGAGTTTTGCTCAAAACGGATATGATGTGATCATCAATTATGCGAAATCTGAAGCTGCAGCTCAAGAAGTTTCACAACAATGTCAATCTTATGGCGTTAAGACTTTGGTTATCGGCTGTGATGTCTCTGATTATGCTGCGGTTGGAAATATGATCCAAAAGGCCATAGAAACCTTTGGGAAGATCGATGTCTTGATCAACAATTCAGGGATCACCAAAGATGGATTGATCTTACGTATGAAGGAACAAGATTTTGATGAAGTCATATCTGTTAATCTCAAGGGAACCTTTAATACGGTATCACATGTATCCAAACATATGTTGAAGGCAAAAAGCGGACGTATCATCAATATGGCTTCAGTCATTGGAATCTTAGGTAATGCTGGCCAAGCAAATTATGCTGCATCTAAAGGCGGCATCATTGCCTTTACCAAATCTTTGGCTCGTGAATTTGCGAGTCGAGGGATCACGGTCAATGCGATCGCACCAGGCTTCATACAAACAAAAATGACAGATGTCTTAAGCGAAGAAGTTAAAACAAATATCTTGAAGCAAATTCCTTTGGGAAGATTTGGGACAGTTGAAGATATTGCGAATTGTGCTTTGTTTATCGCAAGTGAAAAAGCATCGTATATCAGCGGTCAAGTCATCCAAGTGGATGGCGGAATGGCCATGTGAGGGTACCATGAAAAGAAGAGTCGTCATCACCGGAATGGGTGCAGTATCACCTGTAGGCAACAGTGTCAATGAACTGTGGGAAAGCATTAAAAGTGCCAAATGTGGCATCGATTTCATCACTGCTTTTGATACCAGTGCCTATAAAACTAAGTTGGCTGCAGAAGTCAAAGGATTGGATATGGAGTCTTACTTTAGCGCCAGAGAATTAAAGTTCAATGATCGCTTTACAATATTCGCCCGTATTGCGGCTAAACAAGCGATTGCGGATGCTTCATTAGATCCAGTGCTGCTTAATAAGCAAAGATATGGAGTCATCATTGGATCAGGTATCGGAGGCTTACAGTCTTTAGAAAACGCCAACAATAATCTCAATGAGAAAGGTCCTACTCGAATTTCGCCTTTCTTTATTCCCATGACTTTGATCAATTTAGCTGCAGGACAAGTAGCGATCGATGCTCAAGCTCAAGGCCATTGCAGTGCCATCGTTACTGCATGTGCAGCAGGAACCAATGCGATTGGTGAAGCTTTTCATAAGATACGCGATGGTTATCAGGATGTGATGCTGGCAGGCGGTTCAGAATCTGCAATCACACCTTTAGGCATTGCTGGGTTCATGGTCATGCGTGCTTTGCATGATGGCCAAGATCCACTGCATGCCAGTATTCCTTTTGATGCGAACCGTTCAGGCTTTGTGATGGGTGAAGGCGCAGCAGTTTTAGTTCTTGAAGAGCTTCAGCATGCCTTAGATCGTAAGGCAGTGATCTATGGTGAAATGGTAGGCTATGGAACATCTTGTGATGCCAATCATATTACTGCACCTTTAGATGATGGATCAATGGGGGCTCATGCAATGGCATTGGCCATTGAAGATGCATCTTTAACGATCCAAGACATCGATTATATCAATGCTCATGGAACATCTACACCACTTAACGATAAAACTGAAACTTTGGCTGTTAAAACATTATTTAAAGATAGAGCCTATCAAGTACCCATCTCATCTACAAAATCTTCAACAGGGCATTTATTAGGTGCTTCAGGTGCCATAGAAGCTGTCATCTGTGTCAAAGCCTTACAAGATGGCATTATTCCTGCCACCATTGGATTTACCACTGCTGATCCTTTATGTGATCTGGATATCGTAGCCAATACCCCAAGACATTCAGAAATAAATGTGGCGATGAGTAATTCTTTAGGCTTTGGTGGACATAATGCTTCCATCGTCTTAAAGAAATGGAAGGGGATCTAATGCTTTATAACTCCAATCAAATCCAGGCCATCATTCCTCATCGATATCCTTTCTTAATGGTAGATACCATAGAATCCATCATCGACAATGTGACCATCGTTGGAACCAAAGCTGTCAGTGCCAACGAGATGCATTTTGTAGGTCATTTTCCTCAACAACACATTATGCCAGGTGTCTTAATCATGGAAGCATTGGCTCAAACGGGTGCTGTTTTGCTTTTATCTCAAGAAGCATATAAAGGTAAGATCGCTTATTTTGCAGGTATGGAAAATGTTCGTTTTAAAGCGCCAGTCATTCCTGGTGACCTTTTAACTCTAGAAGTCACTTTGACTAAACAACGTGGTCCCGTCGGTTTTGCATCAGCGAAAGCTTCGGTAAGAGGGGTCATCGTAGCCAGTGGTGATTTGATCTTTAAAGTAGGAACTTAGGATGAAATTGAATCAATGGTTGAGATTTGCTGTTTTACTGTTTCCTGTTTACTTTTCATCACTTAGACAGAAAAAAAGGACTTTCGAACAACGTTGGTTTACATTGAAACAGTGGTGTGAACGTTTTTTTAAGTGGACTGGCATCACTTACGTCGTAAATGAGGTTGATGGTTCAAAGGATCAAACGGTCTATTATGTCTCTAATCATCAAGGTCAGTTTGATCCAATCTTATTGATGGCGGTCCTGCAAAGACCTATGACGTTTATTTCTAAAGTTGAAAATCTCAAGCTTCCTGTGATTGGAAGATGGGGCAAGCTGATTGGATTTATTACCTTTAAGCGCGAAGAATTCGATGCGAATGTAACAATGCTCAGACAAAGTGTTCGGACATTAAAAGAAGGCCGATCTGTTTTGATTTTTCCTGAAGGAACTCGATCAAAAAGTAATGAACTTCTAGAATTTAAACCAGGAGTTTTATTACCTGCTTACTTAGCGAAAGTACCAATAGTCCCTATAACCCAAATCCATACCCATGAACTTGATAAATTGTGGAAACATAAAAATGTGCTCCAAGTCATCATCGGAGAACCCATTAACTATGATCAGTATAAAGATATTCCATATGCTCAAATGGCCATCAAGATTCATGATGAGATTGAATCCAACATCAAAAAAGCACTGAGTTAGAACCATGTTGTTTCTAATCAGTGCTTTTATAAAGACAGTTCATCGAGATGAAAAATTTTTGAATTTGAGATTTTAGTTTTTGATGCTACCATACAAGTAAATCCATCAAAAATATTCTCATCTGTATAAAGCGTTTCTAAAGGCGCTGGAGTATATAAGTATTTGGCATCATTATAGAGTTTAATGGTTGCTTCTCTTTTACACCAATCAATGAGTGGGTTATTGAGGTCTAAATTCAAGCGTTCGATCACATCATTATCAATGAGTCTATCTTTTTCTAAGTCAATTCCGATTTCTTGATCAGCAATCGCAATGACCATCAGATTGGCACTGTGAGAAACACTCAAAAAATAATTGGAATTGATGAAGATCGGTTTACCTTGATCAAAAGCCAACTCATCTTTAAAATCAATCAGGTCGCACAGTTTCTCAATCATGGTTTTAGAACTGCCATTAGACCATGAGCCATGCTTTTTAAACAGAACGTATATGTGCATGTTACCTCAAAAACAGTTTAACATGGTTTTTGAATTTTGAAAATCAAGCGAATTATTGTCATCATCAATCTTTAATATAACTTAAGCAATAATTATAAAGGTTGTGTTGAATCTTGTTTCACTGGAAAGTCCAAACCATCTTGGGAATGTTTCCTTTTCAATCAAGAAATCAATCTCAGAATATAGTTAACAAAAGATTGTGCCTTCAATTAAAACTCAACTTGTTTTAACTCATGTGTTTTATGTTTATTTTCTCAATGCACAAAGTTCTTTGATAGTATGAGTCATTTTCTTTAATAGATCTAAGCTTTTTATCGATGCGGTTATAAAAATACAATTGCCTATGGATACATCAACTAATGATGGTTTTATGTATAGGCTTGTCAATATCAAAAGGAAAAACCATGATATAATTTGCCTCGTAAAACTCAATTTAACAAGCCAATCTTTGGCTTGTGTTAAAATAGAGTCGTACATTTAGAGTGAGGTTATTTAAACTCTTCTAAAGGAAAGGTCAACGATGAACCAAATCCATCCTGAATGTAACTTCAAGATGAATCATGAAAATATGATTCAAAGCGGTCAATATCGGCTGACTTTACTGACAAGACACTGTTTCAGACTTGAGATTTCATCTGAGCGTCTTTTTATTGATGAGCCCAGTCTCAATGTCATAAATCGTTATACAGAGCGGGTCGCTTTCTCAAAGACCTTGACCAAGGATAAACTCATCATTGAGAATGAGATTTTTATCCTAAGTTTTAATCCTTTGCTTGATCCAAAGGGCAATCTGAAGGTTGTCGTAAAAGGGTTTTCAAAACCTTATTTATTTGGGCAAAAAACTGCACATAATCTAATGGGGACAGCTCGAACTTTGGATGCGGTCAATGGGGAATTGAAACTGAATGATGGGTATTTTTCTGAAGATGGATATGTCGTCATCGATGATTCTGTAACACCGTTATTCAATCCAGATGGATCCATCAAACGTCGTCAGAATAAAAATATCGACATCATCTTTATCGCATCTAGAGATGACTTTAAAGAAGTGCATGCGGAGATGGCTAAATTCATGGGCTCAGTTCCAAAATTTCCGCGTTATGTTTTAGGGAATTGGTGGAGCAAATATTGGAATTATACAGATCAGCAACTTTTAGAGACTGTCGATCATTTTAGTGCTATGAATATTCCGCTTTCGGTCTGTATCATCGATATGGATTGGCATTTGACAGAAATACCAGGGCATGATTATCGCTATGGATGGACAGGATATACTCCTGATCCTCGTTATTTTCCTGATTTTGAAGGATTCATTAAAGCACTTCATTCACGAAACATCAAGACTTCAGTCAATCTTCATCCTGCACAAGGGATACGACCTCATGAAATGCAATACAATGCGTTTTGTGAATGGATGGGGATCAATCCAGAACTAAAAACCACCATTCCTTTTAAGATAGAAGATCCTAAATTTGCAGAAGGATATTTTAATCTTTTACTGCATCCTTTTGAAGAAAAAGGGGTTGATTTTTGGTGGATCGATTGGCAACAAGGCAATCGAACTTCAATTCAGGGCGTTGATCCGTTATGGATGCTGAATCATTTGCATTCGATTGATCGATCCAGAGACCATAAGAAACGTTCATTTACTTTTTCGCGTTGGACCCAATATGGAGGCCATCGTTATCCGATTGGATTTTCTGGAGATACTGTTTCGACTTGGGAAAGTCTTTCTTTTCAACCTTATTTCACAGCCACTGCAGCAAATGTAAACTTTAGCTGGTGGAGTCATGATATTGGGGGCCATTATAAAGGCCAAGAAGAACCCGAACTTTTGACTCGTTGGGTTCAATTTGGATGTTTTAGTCCAATCCTAAGGTTACATTCAACTAAAAATGAGATGTGTATCCGAGAACCTTGGTACTTGGTTCAGCCATATCAAAATGCGATTGCTAAAGCGATGCGCTTAAGAACTGCACTGATTCCTTATCTGTATGCTGGTCTGCATCAAAACAGTATCAAGGGCGTTCCTTTCATAACACCGCTGTATTATGAATTTCCTAAAGATCCGCAAGCTTATAAAGCAAGGAATACGTATTTTTTTGGACGTCAATTACTGGTTTCACCTGTTGTTTCCCCAATGATCAAAGCCTTGAATCGATCATTGACCAAGGTTTATTTACCAAGTGGGATCTGGATTGATTTTTATACGGGTTTAGAAGTCACAGGAGGACGTTGGATCGAGGTATACAGTGATATTGAGTCAATTCCGGTTTATGTACGTCAAGGCTCGATATTGCCGCTATCGAAGTGGGAAGACAGCCTAGATCCTTCAAGCAATCCTTCAACCTTGATGTTGAAAGTTTATCCTGGTGAACCGTGTGAATACACCTTGATTGAAGATGATAATGAGACATTGGATTATCAAAAGAAAGAGATATTCTGTACTGAATTTAGTTATAAAGATAAGGTATTATCCATAAAGACCGATAAGAAAGCCAAATCTTATTTGCCGTTTCTGCGAACTTATGAGATTGAGATGGTTGGATATGACGTTACAGGTGATTTTAAATCCACAAGAACAGAAACATCAACGATCATTCAACTAACAGGGATGGATATCACAGCCAATGTCAGTTTGAAATTCACATCCATTGAAGCCATTTCTCAAAAAGAAATCAAAAGAAATCACCTTAAAATAGCTTTAGCCAATGCCTCATCAAGTGTTCAAACCAAAGTCGATCTTCTCAATGCATTCGATCAAGATCATTTAGATAGACTCATGGTGACGTATAAGAAGGAAAAGCAACTGATCGCAATGGTCAAAGCATTGATTGATTTATAGACCTATTAAACCTAAAGCCGACAGAATGTCCAAAGGAGTATCATGAAAAAAATTGCATTATATGGGTTCAATAACCTAACCAAGACCTTGAGTTTCAATATCTACGATATCTGTTATGCAGCGACGCGCCAAGAGAGAAAAGATTATTTGACTTACATTGATGAACAGTACAATTCAACACGATTAACAAAAATCCTGGCAGATGTCACCAACATCATAGGTGCCAGTATCCTCAATATTGCCAAACAAGATTATGATCCGCAAGGTGCCAGTGTGACCGTCTTGATCAGTGAAGAACCAGTGATGGATCATCTTATAGATAAGTCATGTAATGTTGCGGTGATCGATGAGATCATCAGACCTGAAACGGTCGTTGCGCATTTGGATAAGAGTCATGTGACGGTTCATACCTATCCTGAATATCATCCAGACAATCAAATTTCAACCTTTAGAGTGGATATTGATGTCTCGACTTGTGGTAAGATCTCACCACTGAAAGCACTGGATTATTTGATCGGTAGTTTTGATTCAGACATCATAACGATCGATTATCGAGTTAGAGGCTTTACCCGTTCAATGGAAGGCAAAAAATTCTTCATCGATCATGAGATCAGTTCGATTCAGAATTTTATCGCTGCTGAAACATTACGCAAATATGAGGCTGTGGATGTGAATGTCTTTCAAAGCAATATCTTTCATACCAAGATGATGCTCAAAGAGATGGATTTGAATAATTATATGTTTAAAAAGAATCCCGATGAACTCTCTGAAAGTCAAAAGAAAGTCATCAAACTCAACATCAAGGAAGAAATGACCGAGATCTTTAACGGAACCAACATTTATCATTTGAATGATGAAGCGTAAGGAGATCCATGGAAAAATGGTTCACAGAAAAGCATTCTGAAACGATCAATTTCTCAATCAAAGTCAGTAAGACCTTATTTTCTACCCAAACCCAATTTCAAAAACTAGAAGTTTTTGAGAATGAAGAGTTAGGCAGATTCTTTACACTGGATGACTATGTGATGATCACTGAAAAAGATGAATTCATCTATCACGATATGATCGTTCATGTCCCAATGGCTGTACATCCCAAAGCACAGCGCATATTGGTCATAGGGGCAGGAGATGGCGGTACTGTTCGCGAATTATGCCGCTATCCTTATGTTAATCATATCGATATGGTTGAAATTGATGAAGAAGTCGTGACTGTATGTAAAAAGTATTTTCCAAATTCGACCAGTGGATTAAGTGATCCACGGGTTCATCTCTATTTTATGGATGGTTTGGCATTTGTGGCGAGTAAAAAGAATGAATATGATTTGATCATCGTTGATTCAACAGATCCTTTTAGTGTCGGTGAGGGTCTTTTTACACAAAGCTTTTATAAAGATTGTTTCAGTGCATTAAAAGAAGACGGAATACTCGTCAATCAACATGAGTCTCCATTTTATGATCATTATCAAAAAAACATGCAAAGAGCTCATAAACGCATCAAGGAAGCCTTTCCAATCGCCAAGGTCTATCAGGCCTTCATCCCAACTTACGCATCAGGACACTGGTTATTTGGCTTTGCCAGCAAGAAATATGATCCCATCAAAGATGTTGATTTTAAGCAATGGAATCGTTTGAATCTACAAACGAAATATTATAATCCTGCTTTGCATATAGGATCTTTTGCCTTGCCTAATTATGTCATCGATTTATTAAATAAGGAGTAACTATGATAAACACGATTCTTTTTGATTTAGATGGGACCTTATTACCAATAGATGCCAAAGCCTTTGAGAAGATTTATTTTGGTGGTTTATCCAGTCGCTTTACGGATATGTATCCTCCTGAAGCTTTCATAAAGTTGATTTGGGATGCGACGATCGCGATGGTCAAAGATACCACTCATCGAACCAATGAAGTTGTGTTTATGGAAGCTTTAGGATCAGTCGTCAATGAAAAGCTGACTGAGATGCAACGTCGCTTTGAGTTGTTTTATCAGACTGATTTTGATTTGATTAAGGCTGCTGTCATAGAAAGTACTGAAATCAAAGAAGCTGTGCGTCTTTTAAAAGAAAAAGGGTATACCTTGGTGATTGCGACGAATCCTATGTTTCCAAGACTTGCCATTGAAAAACGGATCAATTGGACAGGCTTAGATCGCCAAGATTTCTCTTATGTCACATCCTTTGAGGATAACCATTATTGTAAACCTCAAGTTCAGTTCTTTGAGGAAATCTTAAAAGACATCCAAAAGGATGCCTCTGAATGCCTAATGGTCGGCAATGATGCTCAAGAAGACATGGCAGCTAAATATGCAGGGATTTCAACTTATCTGATTACGACTCATTTGATTCATCGTCAAGATAAAGAACTTAAAGCAGATTTTAAAGGATCTTATGCAGATTTCCTGATGTTTGTCCAAGCATTACCGTTATTAGCTTAAAATAAATGAAATAAAAAAACCTCCTTATACATTTCAGCATAACGAGGTTGTTTTTTATACTGTCCACTTTTTGAGAGTCAGTACTTAAGCGCCTTTACTTAAAGATAACGATGTTTCCTACAACAGGTAGTTCTAATGCTTTACCTGAATATGCATTGTATGCTAAGTAAATAAGAAGCAAGAACAGGACTAAACTTAAAACGCTGTTAAGCAAACCCCCGATAAATGGTAGATAACCAATGAAATAGAAAACGATGATGTCGATAATAAAAATCCAGAATCCTTGGTTGGCATGAAACTTCCCAAACTTTGAATCGGGAGCAGCCAATAAAGGTAAAAAGAAGATAAGATATGCTAAAGCAGCGATCACTTTATTCTTTTCAATATCGGATGCATCAAAACCAGTGATTTCTTTCATAATTCTCCTTTTAGTGGTCTTTAAGTTCATTCTATGTTTAGAAATGAACTCTGTCAAACAAGATCATTATTTTTTATAATGTTTGATCATAAAGGGCAAATACTGGCTTTATTTGGTGCATATGGAGTATAATATTCAACGACAAAGAGGATCAACTTATGCATAACACACATGAAATAACACATGATATCTTTTGGGTAGGAGGCAATGATCGCCGCTTATCCCGATTCGAAAATATGTTTCCGCTCAATAATGGGATTGCCTATAATGCTTATGTGATCGTTGATGATAAAACGGTTTTATTGGATACGGTTGACATTTCGATCAGCGACTTATTTTTAAGTAATGTACAGCATGCCTTAAATGGTCGAACGCTGGATTATTTGATCATCAATCATATGGAACCTGATCATTGCGGTAACATCGTTGCGATGTTAAGACACTATCCAAATGTTAAACTGGTAGGTAATGCGAAAACTTTCCAATTCTTTGAACAATTTTACCCACTAGATGCTAAAGCCAATTATATGGTCATCAAAGATCAAGATGAATTGTCTTTGGGTCAACATACCCTCAAATTTTATACAGCACCCATGGTGCATTGGCCAGAAGTTATGTTTACTTATGAAAAAACTGAGAAAATTCTGTTTTCTGCAGATGCTTTTGGAACCTTTGGAGGATTAAACGGAGGGATTTTTGCAGATGAATGTGATTTTGCCTTGGATTATTTAGATGAGTCTCGTCGCTATTATTCCAACATCATTGGGAAATTTGGTGGTCCAGTTCAATCGATCTTGACAAAGTTCAATGCTTTAGAAATCAACATGATTTGTCCTTTACATGGTCCATTATATCGTGGTGCAGAATTGGCCCTCATCATTCAAAAATATGAACAATGGAGCACGTATCAGCCTGAAGTACAAAGTGTCTTGTTGATCTATGGTTCCATGTACAACAATACTGAAATGGTTGTGGATGTATTGGCGAATAAATTAGCTCGATTTGGAATCAAAAATATGAAGATCATGGATGTCTCCCAATATGATTTATCGTTTATCATTGCTGAAATTTGGAAATATTCCAATATCGTTATTGCGACGCCTACTTATAATGCAGATGTCTTCTATAAGAATCATGCCTTGCTTCATGAAATGGCAGCCCTCAATGTTCAAAATCGTAAGATTTCATTGATCTTTAACAGCAGTTGGGGCGGCAAATCTCAAGAGACTGTCACAAACTATCTAGGTAAGTTAAAAAACATAAGTATGATCGGTGAGCCACTGATCATCAAATCTACACTTAAAGATGATAATGAGCCTGCATTAGAGGCTTTGGCATCAGCAATTTTTAATAGTTTTCAATAAGTTAATCTTAACTTAACATTCAAGATGATATAAATGATGTGATAGGAGGAGTCCACATGAAGAAAATTCTGGCTCTGCTTCTAAGTTTAGTCATACTTGCAGGTTGTGGTGTTAAAATAAACGTCCCTGATGGGAGTGAAAAACTAACGCAAATTACCAATCCTTCTTTATTGAAGGCTATTTTGCTTAAGAATTCACCAAATCGTAATTGGTATCAAAATATGAAAGGAGGCATCTTCGCAGAAGCTGCCGACAACAATTCAAATACCAATACCCAAGTTCAAGGGGTAGATGAAGGGGATACCGTTAAGACCAACGGTGAAATCATCGTCAACATATTGAATAATAAAGTATATGTGATCGATGTTGAAACCAACAAAGTCATCAAAACATTTGATTATGAACCCGCTAAAGATGCGAAGGTTTATCGTTATGCGACTGAATTGTATTTGTCTGAAACCCAATTGATCATTATGGGATCGACCGGCACATATGGCGGCGGTGGTATTCGTGCAGATGCGATGACCAGCAAGAGTATGTGGTGGGGATATTGGGGTGCACAAGATACCTTCATTGAAGTAGTTGACTTAACAAATTTAAAAGTCGTTAAATCGTATGAACTCAAAGGTGGTTATTTTACATCACGTATCAGTGATGGAGAATTGATCGTCATTGCCAATCAATGGGAAACCTTGGTTTATGATGCGAAAGATCAACCAGTCTTAGTTGAACCTACAGTAACCGATATGAGAGATGGTCATGTGGTTTCCTCGATTAGTAAAGGTAATGCGTATATTTTGCCTAATAATCAAGGCAATTCATTTGTCAACATTTTAAAGATCGACTTAGGCTTGAGTAAAGAACCGACCTTATCTTCTTATTTAGGTTGGATCCAGACCGTATACATGAATGAAGCCGATTTGATCATTGCCCAGTCTCGTTATGAATACAATGAAACAACCGGTATCAGTTCTTCATTTACAGATTTATTGCGCTTTGATGTCAATAGTTTAGATCTAAAAGCTGAAGGCAGTGTTAAAGGTTATTTATTAAATCAGTTCTCGTTGGATATTTATGACAATGTATTAAGAGTTGCCTTAACCAACTGGGATAAAGTTTCAACCAACCGTATCGTTACCTTAAATATGGCTTTGGATAAACTTGATAGTATTGAAGATCTCGCGGTCAATGAAACCATTCGTTCCGTTCGCTTCATCAAGGATAAAGGCTATGTCGTTACCTTTGAACAGATTGACCCCTTGTTTGTGATCGATCTTAGTGATGCAACAAACATCTCAGTTAAAGGCGAATTGAAAGTGCCTGGATTCTCAACGTATTTGCATCCTGTGTCAGAAACCGTTATTTGGGGCATTGCTGAAGATTTGAAAGTAACACCAATAACCAAAGATGGACAGACATGGAACAGTGTTGAACGATTCGGCGTCAAAATCAGTTTATTCAATGTTGCCAATCCTTCAAAACCAATTGAAGTAACAAGTTTGAGAATCTTGGGTCCATCTGGATACAGTGAAGCTCAATACAATCATAAAGCAATCGTTTTGGATAATGCCAATGGATTAGTTTACATACCTTTCGGAGATTATCATTATGATTCGACCGTATGTACAACTGGTGAAAAAGGCGATACCATTTGTGATTACAAATATGAATCAGGCATAAAAGTCTTGCAGATCACAGAAACCGATGTGAAATTGGTAAAAACCATTTCAATCTCGAGCACTTATGACCAGAATACATGGATCAGCCGCAGTGTCTTCGTCGGCAACAATTTGTATCTGTTAAGCAACGTGGGGATCACGGTCATTGATCGTACAACCTTCGAAAAAGTTGCTACCATTACTTACTAAAATCAAACAAGCATAAAAAAACAGCGTTTTAAACTGTACCCCATAGAATAGACAGAAATAAAAAACCTCGTGACAGTTCTGTGGGGTTTTCTTATACTTAAGAAAGAGGTCAAACATGGGAAAAGTTAAATTCAGTGCGGAGACAATTGAGAGGTTAAGAAGAAACAAATATGTCGTAAAAGTATCTGAAAGTTCGGTTCAGTTTACATCAGAGTTCAAAACAATTATCGAAAGGGAAAGTCGACTAGGAAAAACGCAAAAGCGAATCTTAAGTGATTTAGGAATAGATTCAGAATTCTTTGGGAAAAACCGACTCAACTCAATATTTGCGAGGGCAAGGAAACAAGCAAAGCGACCCGAAGGATTTAAGCGACTCAAATCACCAGGACGACCTAAGAAACTAATATTTAACAGCCCTGAGGAAGAGAACCGATATCTAAAAGACAGAAATGAGTACCTTGAACAGGAGAATGAATTCTTAAAAAAGCTGAAAGCGCTGGAAAGGGGGGAGTAAAAAAACTCAGCGCAGAAAAGCGATTCAATATCATATGGGAAATGGAAGGTCGAAGAAAGAATCGACTGGACATAAAATATATGTGTACCCAAGCGAGCGTATCTCGATCTGGGTACTACGCTTATAAGAAACGAAGACTAACGATGGGTGAAAGAGAAATGAAGGATCAACTCGACTTTATCGCAATCAAAGCAGCTTATGATTATGAAGGGTTCAAAAAAGGGGCCAAACAGATCAAAATGAGGCTTGAGAGGGATTATCAGGTCATTATGAACCTCAAAAGGATCCATCGGCTGATGAGTAAGTACGAACTAATCTGTCCAATTCGAAAAGCAAACCCAGTCAAAGCGATACTTAGAGCCCAGCACAGCAACAAAGTCTTCAGTAACATCTTAGATCGAAACTTCTCGCAAGGCAGTGCCAAGAAGACCTTATTGACCGACATCACTTATATCACCTACGGCAATGGGAAGCGAGCTTACGTATCCACCATCAAAGACGCCATGACTAAGAAGATCTTAGCCTGGCAGCTCTCATCGACCCTTGAGTTGGATTTCGTGATCAATACAGTGAATCAGCTTCTGGAGAATTACTGTGGGGAACTTCATATGGGAGTCATCCTTCACTCTGATCAAGGAAGTCATTACACCAGTATCGCCTATCAGGATCTTCTCTCTAAGCATGACATTACTCAATCGATGTCTAGGCGAGGAAACTGTTGGGATAATGCCCCACAAGAATCCTTCTACGCCGTGCTTAAAACCGAACTCGAATTATCTAAAATCAATTCTTATGAACGATTGGCTGAGTACCTTATTTCATACATCAACTACTATAATTATGATCGGCCTCAATGGGATCTTAATCGAATGACCCCTCACGAATATGACGATTATATAACCAATCCAACTCATCAGAAACGATTATTACCAGCAGTGATTCATCAATTTCAGTTGATTACATAAAAAAGACCGACATTTCTGTCGATCTTCATCTGTTTTTCTTTCCGTGTCCTTTACAAAGGGGATAGTTTATTTCATGGACGCTGTTTTAATGTTTAGTCGAGTGGAGTGAAGTTGCTCTTATCGACACCGCACAAAGGGCAGTACCAATCTTCAGGCAGATCTTCGAAAGCAGTTCCTGGGGCAATCCCGGAATCCGGATCTCCCACTGCAGGATCATAAATATAGTCACAAGCGTTGCAAGCGTATTTTTTCATGAGATTTCCTTTCTTGTAAAGATATTATAACAGATTTAATCCCATAATAAAGTGACAGTAAATACGCTGTGATATAATAAACTCATGAAAAAATACAGTACATTTGTAAAACTAAACCTAACTGTTATTTCTCTGTCTTTGATGGTGGGGTTATATAACGATAAGGGTCCAAATCAATCCATAAAAGAAACCAGTCTTGATGCTGATTATGTTTTAGATACAACAAACTTACCGGATAAAGATAATGATGGGATCGATGATTTCACTGACATTATGCTTGGAGCAAGACAAGATGCGCTCAATATGGTTACTTATAATGATGCTTATTATAGGGGTGGATATCCCCCAGATGATGTTGGAGTCTGCTCAGATGTTGTATGGCGAGCATTAAAAGCAGCTGGATATAACCTTAAAGATTTAATAGATGCAGATATTGTGGCACATACAGATGTCTATCCTGGGGTTAAAAAACCGGATCCAAATATTGATTTTAGACGTACCCGAAACTTAAAAGTTTATTTTGATCGGCATTTGGTTAAACTCACCAACAACATCTATGAGATCGATCAATGGTTACCTGGTGATATCGTCATCTTCTATCCCGATTATCATCATATTGGGATCGTTTCTGATCAAAAGAACTTTATGGGAATTCCTTACCTTATTCACAACACAGGCCAAAGAGATCGTGAAGAAGACATCTTGATGTATGCCTATTACAATGCTAAGATCACTGGTCATTATCGCTGGATCAATTTAAAATGAGTTCAGTAAAAAACAATATCACATTGAATTATGGGTTTGAGTTCATCTCAAACCTTAATTTTACCCAAGCTTTATGGGTCAGTTATTTGGCATATAAAGGATTGACTTTGGTTGAAATTGGACTATGTGAAAGTGTTTTTCATATTGCATCTTTACTTTTTGAAGTGCCTACTGGAATCATTGCCGATCGTTTTGGACGTAAACTGAGTCGTATCTTGGGGGTCTTGAGTCGCATTATCTATTTAAGCTTATTGTTATATGTGGATAATATTGGATTAGCCATGTTTAGCTTTATTTTTGCGGCTTTGTCTTATAATCTTGATTCAGGAGCAGACAGTGCCTTTGTATATGACAGTATGGTTGAAACAGGTCATCAAGCCCACTTTGCAAAAGTCCAAGGCTATCGAGAAGTTGTTTTTCAAACTGCTTCTACTGTAGGTATCATGATTGGTGGAATCTTAGCGGATGTCAGTTATTCATTGGCCATAAGTGCAGCAATTGGAACATTTGTTTTGGGTCTTTTAATTGCTCTATTTTTTAAAGAACCTTCAGCATATGAGAAACGTGAAAAACACACACTCGTCTCTCTGTCTAAGATCGCAATATCTACCCTTAAGAATCAGCCCATACTGACAGGTATTATGTTTTATGGTGCTTTGTTTTCGGCAGTTGCCGCAACTTTTTTTCTTTATTTAGGAACCTATTTAAGAGGTCAAGGATATTCTTTGACGCTCATTTCATTTTGGTATATGATCAATACCATTGGATCGATCATCGCTGCTTTATTCGTGAGTCGTTTGATCAAGCGTTTTGATTTGAAACTGATTCTTTATGTTTCATTGGTGATGGCGGTGACATTCTTTCTTATGCCGATTTTGCCTTGGGGTTTTGTTGCTTTCTTTTTTATGGGTGGGATGGAATCCATCATGTACGTTACCATCACACATCATATCAATCGTCAGATTGGTTCAGAAGTCAGGGCAACCATTCTCTCTGTCAATTCCATGGCCTACAGTGTCATCATGGTGATTCTGTTTCCTGTATTTGGGGCAATCGGTGATTTTTATGGAATGGAACTCGCTTTCTTTCTTAGCGCGATCTTGATGGGGATTTTCGTCCTAGGTTTTTTGTTTTGGCAAAAAAGCAGTGCTTTGACAGGCCAACGCTTTTTTGACATAATGGATAAAAAGATAGGGGAATAGTATGCTCAATCGAATCAACCCTCAAGTCAGACAGTTTAAACAAAGCGGAATTCGTAAGTTTTCTGAAGAAGCCAAGACCATTCAAGGAGTCATCAATTTTACCATTGGTGAACCTGAATTCAATACAGATGAACGCATCAAAGAAGCAGCCATCAAAGCACTTCACGAGAACCAAACGCATTACCCTAACAATTCTGGTCTAGAGAGTTTAAGAAGGGCCGTTGCGAATTTTGAACATACTCAGCATCATCTTGATTACATTTGGGAAGAAGTCGTCATCACCAATGGGGCCACAGAAGGATTAGCAGCTGCCCTCATGAGTGTTTTAAGTGAAGGAGATGAAGTTATCATTCCTTCTCCAATGTATGTGACATATTCACCTATCGTGAATTTTTGTAAAGCTAAAGTCGTTGCCCTAAATACGATCAATTATGATTTTCAAATCAATTCGATTGCGTTAGAAAACTTGATCACCCACAAAACAAAGCTCATTCTCATCACTTCACCAAATAATCCTACCGGAACTGTTTTGAATCATGAAAGCCTAAAAGCTGTTTCTGATATGGCCAAGAAGTATGATTTGTTCATCATCAGCGATGATGTCTATTCGCAATTGGTCTTTACTGAAAAGTATGAAATGTTATGCCATGACGAAAGTATTCGCGATCGATTGATCGTTACTCAAAGCCTGTCGAAACCCTATGCGATGACAGGTTGGCGTGTTGGCTATGTGTTGGCAGATTTACCCATTGCCAGAGCCATTGCCTTGATGCATGCTTATCTTGTGGCAGGTGTGGCTACTTTTAATCAAGTGGCGGCGATTGAAGCATTAAAAATCGATTCAACTTGGATGCGCGACAGTTATCATGCCCGACGTGATTTAGGTTATAGCTTACTATTGGAGATGGGTTTGCCTTGTGTTAAACCAGAAGGGGCCTTTTATTTGTTTCCTAACATCTCTGAATTTAAAATGGACTCTGAAACATTCTGCTTAAAGGCGATGCGCGAATATAAAGTTGCGATGGTTCCTGGGATCTATTTTGGTGCTGATCATAATGTCAGAATTTCATATGCGGTAAGTGATGCTGAAATCATTGAAGGATTGGCTCGTCTTAAGAAAATGATTACGGATCTAAGAACCCATGCTTCAGTTTAAACGCTTTATCATCCTCATTTATATTCATTTGATCCTGTCGGTATTTTTTACCTATCTAAATACCGTGGTGGTTTTTAAAATTGAATTCATTCAAGAAGACTGGCTCAAAGCATTGTTTTCATTAGGATTTACTTCATTTATTTTTCTGATCATTGGATTGTTTTGGGGTTCTTTAGCCATTGCAAAAAAGAAGCTGGTGCTTCCTTTAACGTTATATGCAATCTTATTATTGGCATTTTTTACAGTAGGTTTCTTTTCAGAGATTGGCTGGCTTGTATTTATCAATGGAAATATTCCTTATACTTATTTTATAAGAAATATCGTTCAACGAGATGTGTTGATCTTGATAAGTTATGCCCTAAGTTGCATAGTTCCGAGTTGGATCCTTTATGAAGGGTTCCAGTTGAGCTATCGTTTTACTCACTGACAAGATAAAATCAAAGAAATCTAAGTAAAAAGAATCGTTCCAAGTCTAAAACATGTAGAACCATAGTGATAAGCCAATGTATAATCATGGCTCATTCCCATAGACAATTCGGTCATCTCAGGATGATTTTTTTGGGTCTTGTTAAATATTTCTTGAGCCTCTTTGAAACAGTCTTCTGTGACACTTAAATCACCATTGCTAGGTCCCATCACCATCAAGCCTTTAAGTAAAACATGAGGACATTTGTGACAGGTTTCAATCAACTTTTCCAAATCTTCTGGTTTTATTCCACCTTTTTGATCTTCATGAGTCAAGTTGAGCTGAATCAGAATGTTGATGTTTTTATCATAGAATGCTGCATATTTCTCAATGAATTCAATCTGCTTGACTTGATCGACAGAATGAATCCAAGAAGCATATTCAACAATAACCTTGAGTTTATTGGTTTGAATCCTGCCGATAAAATGCCAAGTCACAGGGTACATTGCTTTGGCTTTATCCATCAGTTCTTGGGCTTTGTTTTCACCGAAATGGGAAAAGCCATCTTGAATCTTGCTTTCTATGGCAGATAGAGGACGGTTCTTACTGACTGCGACCACCATGTGGAGCTTTGGAAATTGCGTTAAGAGTGTGTTTTGATTCATGGTTTGGATGGTAAAATAGGGATAAGAGGACACCATATGTATAAAACTGAAATGAATGGGGTAGTGTATCAGATTTGGCCAAGATCTTTTAAGGATTCCAATGATGATGGGATCGGTGATCTTCAAGGGATCATTTCCAAGCTGGATTATCTGAAAGACTTGGGCATCACAACGATTTGGTTGTGTCCCGTATACGTGTCACCCAATGTAGACTATGGTTACGATGTCTCAGATTATTATAACATACAGCCTGAATTTGGGACGATGGCAGATATGGATCAGTTGATTCAAGAAGCAAAGCAAAGAGGGATCGGTATCTTGATGGATCTGGTAGCCAATCATACGTCTAATCAACATCCTTGGTTTAAAGCAAAGCACTCAAAGATCCTCAATCCAAATACCGCGATTACTATATTTTCAGACCAGGTAAAAACAATAAAGAACCCAACAACTGGATCGGTTTATTTGGTGGATCTGCATGGACATCCTCCAATCAACCCAATGAATATGTCTTGACTTTATTTACCCCCAATCAAGTCGATCTCAATTGGGAAAATCCTGAAGTCCGTCAAGAAATCTATAAGATCATGAAATTTTGGATGAACAAAGGTATTGCAGGTTTTAGAATGGATGTCATCAACATCATCGCCAAAGCTGAAGGTTTACCAGATAAAGATCCGCATAAAAAAGGATATCAATTTGCGGATGATTTGATCGTATCCTTACCTAAGTCGCATGATTTTCTGCATGAAATGTATGATGAGGTCTTAAGTCAATATCCTGGGCTTTATTTAGGCGAAGGAATGTTGGTGAATCCTGAAAGTTGTGCCCAATATTGCGGTTTCGAACAGAAAGAACTCAACATGATGTTTCATTTTGATTTGGTATTGATCGGGTGTGGTCCTTTAGGAAAATATGATTTTAGAAAGTTATATCGTTGGAATGTCGGTGATTTCAAAAAGATATTCTATAAATGGCAAGAAGCCTCTGTTAAGCATCGTTTCTGGATGGGTAATTTCTTGTCTAATCACGATAATGGTCGTGCTGTATCGCGATTTGGAGATGAGAAACAATATCGGATCCCCAGCGCAAAAGCCTTGATCATGAGCACCATAAGTGCTTATGGAACCCCGTTTATTTACCAAGGTGAAGAAATCGGGATGACCAATATGAAGATCGAAGAAAGCGACTGGAAAGATTTCGAAGCCATCAGTGATTATAAAATGCTTCAATCGATGATGCATCTTCCCGCTTTTATCGCTAAGAAAATCGTTCAAAAAATGACGCGTGATAATGCGCGGACCATTATGCAGTGGGATGATGGTGAATATGCTGGTTTTTCAAAGCATAAACCTTGGTTTGTCATCAATCCAAATCATGTTGAAATCAACGTAAAGCATGATCAGCAAGATAAAGATTCCATTTTAAATTTTACCAAAGAAATGATTGCTTATCATCAATCTCATTCTGCACTGCGTAAAGGAAGTTTTGAAGCGACCATGGTGGATCATCATCAAATCCTTGCTTATATTCGTGAAGATGACCAAGAAAAACTATTGGTATTAATCAATCTGGATCATAAACATGCAACTTTCAAAGCCGATAATTATAAAGAAATGCGCACTCAGTTGTGTAACTATCCAACCTATGGTCCAATGGTTGAAAAGATGGTGTTTAGACCTTATGAAGCAAGGATCATACAGCTTATTGGTCAAAAGCCTTGATGCATCTTGCTGATGTGTTTTAATGTAAATAGGAGAAACGTATGCCAAAACTTAACATCAACGACATTGCCCCAGATTTTACCCTCACCAATTCTAATGGCGAGAAAAGAACGCTCTCTGATTACAGAGGCCAATATGTGGTCTTGTATTTCTATCCCAAAGATGACACACCAGGATGTACGGTGCAAGCTTGTTCATATCGCGATTCCATGAAAGAATTCACCGATCGTAACATCAAAGTGTTTGGGATCAGCAAAGATGATGAAAAAAGTCATTCGAAATTCTTAGCCAAGTTCAATTTGAATTTTGAACTACTGGCAGATGATCAAAAAGAAGTCGTGACTTTATATGATGTATACAAAGAAAAGAATATGTATGGCAACATTACCATGGGAGTCGTTAGAACGACTTTCGTGATCGATCCGCAAGGTAAGATCGTTGCCATCTTTGATAAGGTCAAACCTGAAGAAGATGTTCAACAAGTCCTTAGCGTCATCAAAAGTTAAAGACTGGAAGTTTTCATAAAGAATCTAAGCATAAGCATTTGAATTCTTAATATCCCAACCAAAAAGCACCTTTCTTAAGGTGCTTTTATTGATGTACTTACTTTTTAGAGAAAAAGGTAATTAACTATTTTTTGGACGAATGAACAATCCACCAACGATGACCAGCAAACAAATGATCAGATAAGTCGCTACCATTGGACTGAGGAATCCGCCATAGATTGCCGTCAATGCGCCAATCACAGCCAAGAGTGGATAAATAAAACCTTGGATCCAATTGCCAACTTTCTTGACCAAGAAATCTTTCATGACTCCAAGATAGATCAGAACCATGAAGATATAAATGAGAACGATTGAAAGTTCATCGACTGAGATGCCTGAAAAGAGTTTCCAACCGTATACGATGACGCCAACTGTGGTTGCGAAATGCAAAGCCAACCAAAACAAGGACATCACAAAGGTAAACAAGGCTGAAAACATCGGAATATCTGTTTTTGAGTCAACAGATGCGAATTTTGAACTGAGTGGTAATTCGTTGCGTAAACCCAAGGCATAAGGCAAACGAATGTAGCCAAGGATCAAACCATTTAATGTTCCTAAAACTGAAATAACCACGGCCGTTAAAACGATTCGATAGCCAACAGTGCCAAAAAACTTTTGAGCAAACACACTGACTGCACCATCACCCAATTCCAAGACCTGAGAAGGACCAAGAACCGCATTGATCCCAACGAAATAAGCAATATAAATCGCCATGATCAATAATGGGGCAAAAGTCAAGGCCAAGGGCAAATTACGCTTAGGATTTTTGATCTCATGGGCAACCGATGGGGCCACCTGCCAACCATCATATGCATACGCAATTGGAACCAACGCTAGGAAGAAACCACCGCCAATCATTCCCCAATCCGCAGATTGAACAACAGTCACTGGATCACCAAAAACAATACCAGTAAAGCCAAGAACGATCAAAGCTGAAACCTTGATGATCATCGCAAAGCTTTGAAATTTTCCGGCTAGTTTTGTTTGAAAGGCATTGAAGATAAAAAACAAAATCATGACCGACAATGAAATGACCCATACACCAACTGTAAAAGGGAAAGGCCATTCAGGCAAGAAATCAAAAGTCATCCCTAAAACGACTTTTGAATCGGTCCATCCAAAAAGCATCGATCCATACATGGCCGATACCCAAGCAATGACCGCAACCAAAGGCGGATAATATAAGGTCGTTTGAAACCAACCTGCTAAGTAACCTAAGGTTTTACCCCAAGTCATTTCACAATACGTAATTAACCCCCCTACATTTTCATCTCTTCTGGCTAAAACAGCAATCGTTAAACCGCCAAAAACAATGCCGACTCCACCTACAATGAAAGCCAATACACCTAATGAAACGGATCCTCCAACGGCACTTAGGATATTATCGGTCTTAAAAAAGATTCCAGAACCGATAACGATTCCCACAATCATTGCAACTGTGGTTAAAAGTCCAAACTTCCGCTTTTGTGTGTTTTCCATAGTTCTCCTCTCACAGATAAACATGTGCTTAAGTGTATCGGTTTGATAAAAAAGTGTCAAGCAAGTTTAGATCTTTTGGATTAGGTATCTTCAAAAGACAGGATAATTAATCCATTATTCAAAGTGAGCACTCTGATATTTCTTATATATAAACAGCACTTCATTTAAGGTGCTGTTTTTAATTAGAAAAAATTGAGATTTTTTAGTAACGTTTGATCAATTCAACCACGACATCAATATCTTCTTTAGTGATCCAATAATGGGTCACAAAACGATAGGTAGGAAAGTCTGGGTTTATTTTTACACCATTTTTTAGTAAGTAAGCAGGGAAGTCATCATGATTAAAGTGAGGATCGATGAATTCAAAGAAGACCATATTGATTTGAACATCTTCCAGATTCAATGTCACCAAGCCAGAATCTAATAGTTTTTGAGCAAAGTATCGTGCATTTTCATGATCTTCATGAAGACGTAAACGCATTTCTTTTAAGGCAATCAGTCCTGCAGCCGCCAAGAAACCAGCTTGTCTCATCCCACCGCCCAGTAACTTCCGATTTTTTCGTGCTTTTTGGATAAAGTCTTTTGGACCTGCCAAAATCGAACCTATTGGCGCACAAAGCCCTTTAGACAAACAAAACATGACACTGTCACAGTATTGGGTCAACTCAGTCGCATCACACGCTAACGCAACGGCAGCGTTGAATAAACGAGCACCATCCAAATGAACCTTAAGTCCATGTTTATGGGCGATCTCAAAGTTATCTTTCATCAGATCCAAAGGCATGACTTTTCCGTTAGATAAAGCATTCTCCATCGATAAGACAGAACTGTGAGGTTCATGGATATCATTGGATCGTATCGCCCTTATCAGTTGAGCAGGAGTTATGAAATCATCGGGATGTGAAATGGTTCGAACATTGGCTCCGGATAATACAGGAATGGCCCCAACTTCATGGATCACGATGTGATTGTGGGCACCGGTGATGATTTCATCGCCACGTTGAGTATGGGTCATCAAAGCCAACTGATTGCCCATGGTTCCGGAAGGAACAAAAAGGGCTGCTTCTTTATTGACCAATTGAGCTGCATAAGCCTCAAGTTCATTGATCGTTGGATCATCGCCATAGACATCATCGCCCACGATAGCACTGGCCATCGCATCGCGCATGGCTTGGGTAGGCTGAGATACGGTATCACTTCTTAAGTCAATTGTTTTCATAGAATCACCTTTTTGAAAATTATAACATGCTCACTTTAACGAAGCGCTTTATTTTTAGTCTTGAATACTATAAAATGAACACATTAAGGGGAATCCTATGACTGCACTTTTGTCCAACAAACTGATCCTGATCGGATTGACGATCATCCTAACGCTCTTACTAAGTGTTTATTTAATCAAGAAATATAAACTGAGTCGATATCAAGTCTTTTTGTTTATCTTATTGGTTCTGTTTTGGAGTGCCATCAATATCATTCGAGCCTATCGAAAAAATTATGCGACGGGAACGATTGCGGATGGGGGACTTGGTTTAGATGGGGCAGCTGCCGCAACCATGGCCGCAGCCTATGGGTTGATTTCGATCTTTGTGAGGTTGCCTGTTTTTGCGCTCTCAGATTTTTTTAAGAGCCGTAAATTTTTCATTGCCTTGGCTTTACTCTTTGTGTTTGGATCTTCGATCTTGGTCATCATAGATCCATCGTATGAAAGTTTATATTGGTCATCGTTAGCACTGGGTATTGGCGCCAGTTTATTGAGTTTATTCAATGTTATGTTTGCGGAAACTTTTTCAGCTGAACAAGCCATTTTTTCAGTCTCTGTGTTATCAGTTGCGCCTTTGTTGGCAGAGTTCTTGATGTCGCCTTTACAGTATCTGGCAACTTCTAATAAACCCATTGATTATGGATTCATGTGGACGATCAGTGCTGTTTTATCGGCTTTGGCTTTGGTGTTTTTGGTCTTTGTCAAAGACAATAAAAAACCGACACGTAATTTTACCTGGATCAATGTTAAAAGCGCACTGACCAATCCTTATTTTTTATTACTTAGTTTGATGGGCATCGTGGTATCCTTTGTTCGTTTTGCCTCATCGGGTTCCAATATGAATAATTTCGCAAAAACAGAACTGATCTCGATGAGTCCGCTTCTGATCGCCTATGTAGAATTGGTGTTTTCCATATCGCAGTTGGTTGCAGGTGTATTGGTTGGAATCGTCCTTAAGAAAAAGATCGGAGTTAAAAATACTTTGATTTTAGGTTTATCACTGAGTGGAATATTTACTTTATTGGCTTCTACAATCACCGATCCTACGACTTTGTTTTGGCTCAATGCGCTAAATGGCTTTGGGTATGGCTTGACCTATAATGTCTTATTGGGTATGGCCATGCAACCTTTTAAAAGTGGGATGCGTGAAGTTACCATGGGCATCTATCAAACTTTCTTTGCGGTAGGGATTTATTATGGGGATAAGATCTATGCTTTATTGACCGGTTTGGTTGATCCTAGTCTCTCTGCAGGTGAACGCTATCAGACCGTTTTCGGATGGTTAAGCGTGGTTTCTGTGTGTGCTGTCATCTTTGTGCTACTTGTCTTCAATAAACGCTCACAAGCGTATCTAGAGGCTTAAGGTGAGAATACTCACTCATATTCATCATTTTGATCAGATAGACATCATTCATGATCAAAACATCTCAGTCATCATCACAGAACCTGTGTATTCTTATAAGCATCCACACCTTCAAACCAAAGCTGAATTCTGGAAGATATTGAAAGTTTGTTTGGCTCAGCAACTTCCAACATACATTGAAATCAATGGATTCATAGAAGAACACCAACTCGAAGGTTTAAAGCCATGGATCAAAGATCTCATGGATTATCCCATCCAAGGGTTTTATTTCGCAGATCTTTCGGTATTGATGTTTCTCAATGAACTGGGCTATCCTGGTGAAAAGATCTTTGCGCCTGAGACCATTTTAACCAATACCTTTGAAGTCAGAACGTATCTGGAATCCGTTAATCGTGTGATGATTTCAAAAGAACTGACTCTGGAAGAAATTTTAGTGATTTGTAAGGCATTTCCAAATCGAGTTGAGATCTTTGGGGCAGGGCATTTACAGATGTCGGTCAGTAAACGGCCTTTGTTGAGTAATTATCTTTCACTGATTCATAAAGAACAAACCACTCTTAATCAAACAGATTTTCGTTTACGTGAACTGAAACGATCAGAAAAAATGCCGATCCTAGAAGAAGCAACAACTTTTTGTGTCTTTACGCAAAGGATCTTAAATCCACTCGAAGAATTGCCTCAAATCAAAGAGGCTCAATGTTTTGGAATACATTTTGATCCTTTGTTTATAAATAAGGAATATGCCACTGCCTACTTTGAGATACTTGTTGATCAACTGAAATCTCATGATTTAAATAAGATTGATGATTTTTATAAAAACTATAATTTGCCTTTATTTAAAGGTTACTTCTATCGCAAAACCAACCTGAGTAAGGAAAAAGTATGACCAAGATCGAACTCCTGGCTCCAGCCGGTGATTTAGCACGGGCTAAAGTGGCTTATCGATATGGGGCAGATGCGGTTTATGTCGGAGGTAAGCGTTTTTCACTACGGGCAAGAGCCAGTAATTTTGAACTTGCAGATCTTAAAGAAGCGGCTGACTTTGCTCATGACTTAGGTAAAAAGCTTTATGTGACGGTCAATATGATCGCCCATGAAGAAGACATGGTCGAGCTTGAAGTATACTTGCTTGAACTTGAGCGAATCAAAGTCGATGCGATCATCGTGGCATCACTATATATTGCCCAATTGGCACAAACCTTGAAGTGCTCCTATGAAGTGCATTTAAGTACCCAATTATCCGTGACCAATTCTGCGACGATCGCTTATTATAAATCCCATGGGGTCGATCGAATCGTATTGGCGCGTGAATTGGATTTGGATTCGATCGCCAAGATTTCCAGCACTTCTCAACTCCCGACAGAAGTCTTTATTCATGGAGGAATGTGTACGAATTTTTCAGGACGCTGCACCTTAAGTAACGATATGACTTTGCGTGATGCGAATCGTGGCGGTTGTGCTCAATCGTGTCGGTGGACCTATGAATTGACACACCTTGATGAAATCATCAGTCTTAAAGACAATCCCTTTACCATGGGCTCCAAAGACTTGGAAACACTGGATGACATTGAAGACATGATCAAAGCAGGCGTCATCAGTTTTAAAATCGAAGGCCGTATGAAATCGGCTTATTATATCGCAGTCATCGTTAAAACGTATCGGACATGGATCGATGCCTTGGTGAGTGGTTCAGCCAATTCTTCTTTGAAGCAACACTTGAAACAAGAAATAAGAATGGCTGAAAATCGCTTGACCTTTGGCGGTTTCTTAAGAGCCATCCCAGATCAAAATGGTCAAGTCTATGTCACCCAAGAAGACAGTGTGGTTCAAAACTTTATTGGGACGGTCCTTGAAGTCAACGGTGAAGAAGCCATCATCGAAATCAGAAATAAAGTATCATTAGGTCAAACCTTAGAAGTATTTAGTCCACAACGGTTAACAGAAAGTTTTGTATTGGATAGGATGTGTGATGAAACGGGTCAAGACTTATCGATGATCAACAAACCTTTATCCAAGATTACGATGAGGATTCCTGTTGATGTGCAACAAGGCGACTTTATCCGCAGAAAGGAAGAACAATGATCGTATTAGAAGGGGCTTTATCGATCAAAGCTGCATTAAAGTATCATCGTCGTAAAGTCGATGTGGTTTACTTGGATGAAACCAAGAAACCCAGCAAAGATCTCGTGTATATTGAAAACCTGTGTCACAAAGAAGGGGTGATGTTTAAGCGAGTCTCAATGGCAGATATTTTAAAACATGCTCAAGGCAAGACACATGGTGGTTTGATTGCGTTAGCTCAAGACAGGACCTTATCTTCACTAGAATCCGTTATAAAAAAAGAGAAAGGATTCATCCTGTTGGTTGAAGGCATTGAAGATCCCTTTAATCTGGGTCAGATCTTTAGAACCGCTGCAATCGCAGGTGTTGATGCGATCTTGATGGGGAGCCGCCAACTTGAAACATCCCAATCGACCTTGATGAAAAGCAGTGCCGGTTTGTTTGATGCGATCGATCTCATCATGGAAGATGATCTGACAAAATGCATCCAAACCTTAAAACAACACAACTATACTTTTGCGATAACGTATCGCAATGAAACTTCAATCGATTATCTTGACTTTGATTTTAAACAAAATGTTTGTTTGGGCATTGGTGGAGAAATGCGCGGATTATCATCGGCCGTGATGGCACAAATGGATCATGCGGTGATGATCACGTATCCAACGGATCTCAAAGTAGCGCTTAATGCGGTCAGTGCGACCGCTGTATTGTGTTTTGAAGTCGCAAGACAAAGACGATGACCCCTTTTAACCCAAGGGGTTTTTTGATATAATCATTCAAATAACAGGAGGACATATGGACAACTTATACGGGAAATTGGTGAAAGAAGGGTATACCTTTGATGATCTGATGCTGATACCAGCCTATTCTACCGTCGTACCCGCCAATGTCGACTTGAAAACGACCTTGACTGATAAGATTAAATTAAATGTTCCTTTACTGTCAGCTGCGATGGATACAGTCACTGAAGATGTGATGGCCATTGCTTTGGCCAATGCAGGTGGATTAGGCATCTTACATAAAAATTTATCGATCAAACAGCAAGCCTTGATGGTTGAAACCGTTAAGAAGGCACCCGTTTTGGATCCTTTGAAAGCAGCTTGTGATGCCTCAGGAAGATTGTTGGTAGGGGCTGCTGTTGGCGTCTCCAGTGAAACTCTTGAACGCGTCAAAGCGCTTGTCGCAGCTGAAATCGACGTGATCGCCGTGGATTCTGCCCATGGTCACTCCAAAGGTGTCTTAGATTCCATTAAAAAAATCCATGCCCTATATCCAGAATTAACCTTGATCGGTGGTAATATCGTCACCGGTGCGGCGGCTTTGGCATTGATTGAAGCCGGAGCCAGTATCGTTAAAGTTGGTGTCGGACCTGGTTCCATATGTACCACCAGAGTCATTGCGGGGGTCGGTGTTCCTCAAATCACAGCCATCAATGATGTCTATCAAGTCTGTAAAGAAAAAGGGGTAAGCATCATTGCGGATGGTGGGATCAAGTTTTCAGGCGATATCGTCAAAGCGTTAGCAGCTGGGGCAGATGCGGTCATGTTGGGTGGATTATTGGCAGGATGTGAAGAAACACCCGGTGAAGTGGTTGAAGTATATGGAAAGAAAGTCAAGTCCTATGTTGGAATGGGTTCCTTAAGTGCCATGCAAAGAGGATCCTCTGATCGATACTTCCAAGGTGGACAAAAAGAACTCAATAAATTGGTACCAGAAGGCATAGAAGCAACGGTACCGTATAAAGGTCCAATCGCTGATGTCATCTATCAAATGATGGGTGGATTAAGATCAGGCATGGGTTATGTCGGATGCGAAAACATCACACGATTAAAAAATGAAGCCCGATTTGTAAAAATCACCAATGCCGGTCTCAATGAATCTCATCCGCACGATGTCGACATCGTCAAGGAGGCACCGAACTACCGTGGCCGATAAAATCATCGTCTTAGATTTTGGAAGCCAATACAATCAGTTGATTGCCCGTCGAATTCGCGAAATGGGTGTTTATAGTGAATTGTTGCCGCACAATACCCCATTATCTGTTTTTAAACTAGATAAAGACATCAAAGGCATTGTGTTTTCAGGAGGACCTAATTCTGTTTATGATGAACCGACTTTAAGCATCGATCCGCAAGTCTATGAGTTAGGGCTTCCCATTTTAGGGATTTGTTACGGAATGCAGTTGATGGCTCATCAATTGGGTGGATCTGTCAAATCGTCAGCCATCAAAGAATATGGCAAATCACAGATCCAAATTGATCATCATTCTTCTTTAAGTTCTGCTTTACCCTCTGATCAGCAAGTATGGATGAGTCATGGGGATCATGTTGCCCAAGTGCCCAATGGTTTTAGAGCCGATGCGTTTAGCAGTAACGGTATCTTAGCCGTCATGAGTCATGAAGAAAAAGCCTTGTATGCCTTACAATTTCATCCGGAAGTCCGTCATACGGCTTACGGAAATCAATGGCTCAGTAATTTCGTCTTTAAGGTCTGTAAAGCTGAAAAGTACTGGAATTTAAACTCCTTCATCGATCAAAAAATAAAAGAGATCCAAGAGTTGGTTCATGATGATCAAGTCTTATGTGCGTTGAGCGGGGGAGTCGATTCTGCCGTTGTGGCAGCATTACTCCACAAAGCTATTGGACCTCAACTGACCTGTATGTTTGTGGATCATGGTTTGATGAGACTCAATGAAGGCGTTCAAGTCGAAAAGACCTTTAAAGAGTTCTTTGGGGTCAACTTGATCTCCATTGATGCGAAAGAACGGTTTTTAACCAAACTTCAGGGAGTGGAAGATCCAGAACGTAAACGTAAGATCATCGGTGAAGAGTTTATTCGTGTCTTCGAATCAGAATCTAAAAAATTATCACACATCAAATGGTTGGCTCAAGGCACCTTATATACCGACATCATTGAATCAGGTACGCACTCTGCTCAAACCATCAAATCTCATCATAATGTGGGAGGCTTACCAAAAGACATTCAGTTCAAACTGATCGAACCCTTGAACACCTTGTTTAAAGATGAAGTTAGAGCTTTAGGATTACTATTAGGACTAGATGAATCTTGGGTCTATCGTCAACCTTTTCCAGGACCTGGTTTAGCGATCAGAATTATTGGTGAAGTCACAGAAGCAAAGTGTGATATCGTAAGAATAAGCGATGCGATCTTACATGAAGAAATCAAAAAAGCTGGACTGGATCGTGAGATCTGGCAGTATTTTACCGTATTGACCAACATTCGCTCTGTTGGCGTCATGGGCGATCAAAGAACCTATGATTATGCCTTAGGCATACGTGCCGTGACCAGTATCGATGGGATGACCGCCGATTATGCGAAAATCCCTTATGATGTTTTAGATAAGATATCCAACAGAATCATCAATGAAGTCAGAGGCATCAATCGGATCATCTTAGATGTCACCTCTAAACCACCAGCCACCATCGAATGGGAGTAAAAAAGAAGATTCAATCTTCTTTTTTTATCAATCGTGGATTAATTGTATTAATGGGTTTGCCTTTCTCAAGGTAAACCTTTGGGATACGATCACTGAGCTGGGTTAAGATCTCATAGGGGATCGTTTCAAGATGTTTGGACATCGGATAGATGCTTGCTTTTTTGCCCAATAGCTCAACTTCTGTGCCTTCTGGATAGAGTTGATCAAGTCGTATCATACATTGATCCATACAGATACGACCGATGAATTCACAGGCTGAATTTCCAATGTAGCAAACATCGCCTTGGTGTTTACGATTCCAACCATCCGCATATCCAATGGGGATCGTCGCAATGATTTCGGGTTGTTTGGCAGTATAAGTAGCTCCATAACTAACGGTTTCTCCAGCTTGGATCGTTTTAACATTGACCAGCTTTGTCTTTAACGTCATGACTGGTTTAAGATCAAATTCAAAGGATGAATAACCAAACAAAGCCAAACCTATTCTGACGGCATTGCATAAAGGGGTATCAAAATGAATGGCCGCATCACTGTTTGAGCAATGGATCCATTTAAAGGAACGATTGATTTGATGAAACATCGTTTCAAACAATTCATATTGAGCTTGAGTCTGAGTTTCTAGCGGATCATCGCTACTGGCAAAATGGGTATATAGGCCTTCCGTAATGACGCCGGCTTGATCAAAGTCATGCAGGACTTCCATCACTTCTTCCAAGGTTTTTAAACCCATACGATTCATACCAGTATCGATTTTAAGATGGGCCACCAAACCTTTTAGATCTTCATGAAGGATGGCTTTGGCCCATGCATAAGAAGTCACGGTTACACTTATTTTTTCTGCAATCGCCACATGGATATCACTAGGGGATACATGACCTAAAACCAAGATAGGTCCTTTGATGTGTTTATATCTGAGTGATAAAGCTTCGTCCAGCGAAGATACGGCTAAAATCTTAGCCCCACTGGCCAATGCTTTCTTAGCGATCATGTCATCACCATGGCCGTAAGCATTGGCTTTGATGATGGCGATCAAGCCTTTTTGGTGATGTCTTTGAAGGGAATCGATGTTGTATTGGAGGGCATCCAGATCGATATCGGCCCAAGTATCACGATAATAACGCATTAGACGATCCTAGCCTTCGTATAAGCCATATAGATACCAAAGACCTTAAACATCAAGCCAATCAAGATCGAAGGATTAGATTGAAAGTTAAAGGTAATCACGGGAATAATGAATTGAACTAAGGCAACTGGATTAAGCAAGATACCGATCCCAAAAAACCCAAGCAAGTCTCCTAATAGTATACAAACAACCATTAAACCAGCTGCCAAATAGGAGAATTTAGGTTGAACCCCGCGTCCATATTTTTGGATCGCCATTCCTATGACCCATCCAATCCCAATATAAACAATGGGAATCGATCTAAAAATCAATCCATAGACCAAGGCAAGAACCAACGCGGTCACACTACCTACTAGGATTGCTCTAGCAAAGCGTTGCTTGGAGTTGAGTGCATGTGTATTAAAGACTTTAAGCATAAGGTACCTCTGACTTTTTTCTATTATAGCATCTACCCTCATTTAAATAAATAAAGCCGAGTTTATTATTGACTATAAATCACGCACTATGATATAGTTATAAGGCACTTGATGGGTATGGAGGCTTAGCTCAGCTGGGAGAGCGTCTGCCTTACAAGCAGAGGGTCGGGGGTTCGAGCCCCTCAGCCTCCACCATATCTGTGCCGACCTAGCTCAACTGGTAGAGCAACTGATTTGTAATCAGTAGGTTGCGGGTTCAAGTCCTGTGGTCGGCACCATTGGCATACTAGTTTGGGGAGATAGCGAAGTGGCTAAACGCGGTTGACTGTAAATCAATTCTCTACGAGTTCGGCGGTTCGAATCCGTCTCTCCCCACCATTATCTTGGGGTATAGCCAAGCGGTAAGGCACCAGACTTTGACTCTGGCATCTCCCTGGTCCGAATCCAGGTACCCCAGCCAAATATGTGACCCGGTAGCTCAGGTGGTAGAGCAACTGACTTTTAATCAGTGGGTCGAAGGTTCGAGTCCTTTCCGGGTCACCAATTATTTACCACCCGCGGATGTAGTTCAATGGTAGAACTTCAGCCTTCCAAGCTGACTACGTGAGTTCGATTCTCATCATCCGCTCCATTGAATTAACTATCTTAAGAGAGTCCTTTGTTTAAAGGACTTTTTTTATGGTTCTCATGCCTAAAAAGGGCTAAAACTTCTAAATGGGGTAGTTATGGGGTAGTTTTACTGAAAGAAATGCTAAGATTTTTTAAGATTAGTTATAATCTTGATTGCGCTGCAATTCTTTGGGATTCTTATTAACTACAACTAAGACTCAGAAATATCAACTTCGTATGATTTGATCAAAGATCACTTGAGATATAGAATGATTCCATTCTTGGAAAGCAGATTTTTAGTCGTCTTAAAAACTTATCACTGACAGATTTTATAATAGAACTATGTTGTGAGAATCATACAAACAAGCGATTTTGGTACGCATATTTGAACAAAATATTGACTATATATAAAAATTACCATTCCTTGATTTAAACACTAATTTTTCGACACTAAACTTTTGAATACTTCTATTTATACTTTTCGTATTCATCCTTTAGAAAAGTAATGTATACTTTAATAAATTGGGAGGTTGTAATGTCAACATATTTAAATAGTGGAAGTTTTGTTATAGGGTTTGCTGCATGGTTTCTACCTTTGGTTTATATTCGTCAATATAAGAATCCAAGAATCTCAATTCAAGAAAATATGTTTTTAAGTTTTATGATGATGGGAATAGCTTTGATTTTTCAACTGATGTATCAGCAACATTTAGCAAGCATCAATGACACTATTGCAATTTTGGATATTATTGATGGAGTAGTATTTGTCTCATGGATCTTATTTTTGGGAACTTTGATTCTAAATATAATTGCAGTGGCATACTCGCGTAAAAGAACCTAAATATTGTTTGAGTTTGTTGAGAAAAATGAAGTCTGGATGTAAAAGTCATAGTGATAGAAATTTGAATATGGCATTAAACAAAAGATCTTTATTAAGAACCCATATTCTTAATTTGATCCGAATTTAGTTCAAAATATCAGCTAAAACCCCATGGGGTAGTTATGGGGTAGTTTTATAGGAATTATAGATCGATATCTTAAGGAATCTATTGTATAATAAGTGTAGAAATCCTTGTAGATAGGCCACTTAACGCATCTTAGCGAGTGATTGAAGTACTCTCATCATCCGCTCCATTGACCATCCTAAGCCCTGTTTCAGGGCTTTTTTTATGTTCTCTGACTATACAATGACTATACAAAAAAGGAATATTCTAAATTCACAAATTTAAAAAATCAGCATTTCTGCTGATTTTTCTTATATTTTTTCAATCATTCTCGCTAGATATTTCGAGCGGATCTGCTGGTTGGCCAACAATTGTTTGGCTGGGGGCAGACTGAGTATGACATTGACAACACCGGCCATCAGTCGATGGGAGGCTAGAGAACTGTTATCAAACATCAAATCGCCCAACATTCCTTTATCAATCGCCATCAGAACGACGCGATGTGCACCGTTAACAGGTGTGATCATCCGGGATTTCTTTTCAACCAACGACAGTGCTTCAAAAGCACAATTGCGCACACAAACTCCACAACCCAGACACATGTCTTCATCTAAGGTCAATATCCCATCCACAAAGCTCAGTGCATCCATCGGACAGATGTCCACACATGCCTGACAAGAGGTACAACGGTCTACATCGACCTTGGGCAGAAAATTAGTAGTGGCAATGGTCGCACTGGTACCAAACTTCTTAGCTGCAAGCAAGGCTTCACAACAACACCCGCAGCAATTGCAGATAAATGAAACTGAGTTCATTGTGTTTTCGCCGATTTGAACGAGGTTGTGTCCGTAAGCCACATCTAGTAGATCCAGACATTCCTTCTTTTCTACTCGTCGAGCATATCCAGCACGAATCAAGGAATCAGCCACATTGCCGAAAGTCATGCATATATCTTTTGGAGCATCACAGTCTTTTCCGACGTGTTCCATTTTGTGACGGCAGTAACAAACACCGATCCCAATGTGTTCAGATGAATTGATGACGTGCGTTGCCCGCTGATAATCCATGATTTCAAGAATGTTGTCACCCGACTTATTGACTTCTAGCGCTTCCTCATTGACGAAGGCTCTGACGATTTTGGTATCAGAACCAAAAAATAAATTACGTACGAAATCTTCTTCGACGTTCATATACTGATATAGCAATTGTCCAAGGCTGTGCTGATCGATATCCTCACGCACCCGCATCATCGAAAACTCGATCCAACCTGCCATAGGTGGCGGTAAGATATAATAGCGTACACCATTCTTTTCCCAATCCAGCAAAATCGCTCGGGAAGCCAATCCATCGAGTAATGCTTCACATTCTTCCACGGGTTTTTTCGACCGTTTTGAGGCGATCTCAGCAGTAAATGCCTGTACAGGTAATAGTGAGACAAACTGTGCTTCTTCTTCGCTGAAAAGCACACTGAGCAGCTTATAGAGCGTTTCACTGGGAGGTGCCCCCTGAGGGAAGCGGTTGAGTTTTGCTACGAGGTTTTCGTAATGATTACGTGATGTGATGTGTCCCATATATATCTCCCATTATAGTGTCATCTTTTATAAATCTTAGCATAAAAAACAGATGTTTATAATCTCTATTGTCTAAATTGTGTCTGGAAGTTAGCAAGAATGCTTTCTTAACATAAATCAAAAAAACGCTTCTCTGCAGAAGCATTTTCGAATACTTGTTTGTTTATTCTTTAAAGTTTATGATGACTTCTTCATACCCGATCAATCCAAGGAAGTTTCCAAGTACGAGCTTCGCATTCTCTTCTGCTTTATCCAATATTCCGTTATCCAAAGCTTGCTGGTTCAAGCGAAGCAAGAACTCATTTAATGTATTTAGTGTATCTTCACTGGTCACTGGATTGAAGAATCCGTCTTTTTCCGAATAAGCCCTATATTCTATAATCTCTTTGGAAGTGATTTTTGCTTTATCCAACGTTAGGGTTATTTTCTTGCCCACGATCTGAATGTCATCTTCAGTTAAGGAAGCAAGATCGATTCCGGATTGTACCTTAGCCTTCACCATAAAGATGAATGATTTCTGAGTAAACGGGATTTCAAAGTCATTGATGGTCAAGGCCTCACGATAGTCTAGGATTTCATTGAAGTACATTTCAACAGTATCCATCTGTGATATTTGTTTGATTCTCTCAAGAACAGCAGAAGCATTGATTTCGGACTTGCGGACGACTTGGAAATTCTTCGCAAACGTAAAAGCGAATACTCCAACGAATATCACGAATGCGGTGAGAATCAAAAACCAAAATGTACGAAAGAATTGTATTATTTTCTTCATGAGGTGTCCTACCTTATGTTTATTATACCATAGGCCGCCTAATTCACTTTTTTGACAATTATACAGTTTGGTTTTTGGTTTGTGGATTGATAACTTAAGATGCTTCTATTATTAAATTTCTTGGAAAGACGTTGATCTGATTTCGACTTTTTATAAACCAGCTTGCTTTAGAATTGTTTTAAGCATCTTGGCTGATTCAAGCAATTGTTCTTGCTCACCAGATGAGAGAGGAACCGGAATGATTCGTTCAATGCCTTGACGTCCTACGACACAAGGAATTGCCATATAGACATCGTTTATGCCTTCCTCGCCTGTGAAGTAGCCACTGACTGTTAGAATCGATTGTTCATCATCCAACAAAGCTTCAGAGATCCTTCTCACAGCCAAAGCAACTGCATAGTTGGTGTATCCTTTGCGATTAATGATTTCATAAGCTGCATTCTTGACATCTTCATGGACCTTATTCTTAAAATCGATATCGCATATTTTATCGATCGTGTCACAATATTCGTCTATACTCATGCCAGCAATTTTAGTCAAGCTCCAAGTTGCAATTTCGGAATCGCCATGTTCTCCAATGATATAGGCATGGATATTTCGAGCATCAACTTTGAAGTGTTTCGAAAGAATGGATTTGAACCGTGAGGTATCCAGAACCGTTCCAGATCCGATTACGCGATTGGAGGGGAATCCAGAATATTTGTAAGTGATATAAGTTAGGATATCGACTGGATTTGATACGACGAGTAGGATCGCATCAGGGCTGTATTGAGCGAGTTTTGGAACGATGTCTTTAAAAATAGGAATGTTCTTATTAAGAATATCAAGTCGGGTCTCTCCCGGTTTCTGTCCAATACCTGCAGTGATGATGATCAAATCAGAATCTTTAGTATCCTCAATGGTACCAGCAATGATGGAAACTGTTTTTACGAAAGCTGCTCCATGCGAGAGATCCATGGCTTCAGCTTCGGCTTTGTCCCGATTGACATCCACTAAAACAATATCACTGGCCAATCCGGCATCGATGATGGCAAAGGCTGAGGTTGAGCCGACGAATCCAGCTCCAATGATTGAAATCTTGTTTGTTTTCATGATTATACTCCTAAGCCCATCATAGAATTCCCTTGAACTGATTACAAACAGATTGACTGATCTAGTCATATTTGTATTAGCGCAAATAGCTTTACAATCGAACTATTTAGAAAGAAACTCGAGAAAATATTGAACTTGGTATACATTTTTACAGTGGATTGAATGGTATTTTTTAAATAGGGATACTTGGTCAACCAAAAATTTCTCAATGGCTTTATGTTATAGTATGGATGAATACAGAAATCGAGGTTGAAGATTATCCTATGGAAATCAAAGAAGAACTAAAAAATAAGAAGTATACAGAGGCTTTCTCAGAAGCAGAATTATTTAAAAAGATTGTTAAGTTTGCGAAAGTTGCTGGGATTAAAGTTGTGTATCTTGCCTTGCTGCTTTACTACACGCTAAAAAGAGCCACAACTCCTAAATGGGCCAAGTCTGTCATTATTGGGGCATTAGGTTATTTCATCTTCCCAATGGATTTCATCCCTGATTTTGTTCCCATTGTTGGATTTTCTGATGACATAACAGCATTATTATCAGCAGTTGTCGCCGTTGCCTTATTTGTGGATGACCTTACAAAGCAAAAAGCAAAAGCGAAATTACATGAGTGGTTTGAGTCCTATGAAGAAGTAAAATTGGAACCGATCGATCATAAAATAGACATTCAGAATAAAGCTTAGAACTAAATCAATCTAAATTAAGTGTCAATTAAATGATTTGTAAGATTACGATCTACATTAGCTTTTTTTCAATGTTGAATTGAATACAGAAGTTTAAAGGGGGATTAGAGATGGGAAAGAAAACTGCATCATCACTATTGGTTATCATTTTAGTGGTTCTATTGTCTTTTTACATGGCATCAGAACGCATTATCAATCTTGATTATTTAGGTCAAGGAAAGCTGATTTCAGTCACCATCATTGATAGTGGATGTAACACGTCAATATGTTCTGAGGAAGATTGGGAATTGACAATAACGGATCCTGATCAATTAAAGTCTTTACAATCTGTTTTCTTTAATAAGATCAAAGATATTACCCACATCACAAAAGAAGGTGGGAGTATGCTTTTTATATTTCATTATGAAAAAACAGATATCGAATTTCAAGCTGCAATACAAAGTGGGTTTAAAAGAGGGGTGATTTATCTTACACATCAGTCAGCAACGTATCATCTGACCAAAGAAGACTTAAAATTTCTCAACACGTTATTTACATTAAAATATTAGATTGCTATTCATAAAAAACTGAGTCTAAATAGAACGAAATAACGTATGACTAGCTAGGAGATTTGAGTGATCATCTTTGGTAAGTACTAAGACTTTGTGTGGATTTTTAATTTTACAACAATTAATCTCATTATTATATTGCGCATATGTAAGTGCTATGATAAACTTGAATTAAAGTTAATAAGACTGTAAAGAAACAGAGAAACAGGCAAGGAAGTATGATTGCTTTTTTATTGTTTATTTACAGCAGACTTAGGGAGGAATAACATCATAATGAAGAAGATTAAAGCATTGACTAAGAATTCAAAACAGCTGTTTATCTTGTCTTTGATTGTTGTGATCGTGGCTAGCATATTTGCCAACATGGTCAACACCTCATTCTATTCAGTAGACGTCAAGAGAATCAGTTTTACGACAGAAAAGGGTGTATTGTCGGGATTGTTGTACTTGCCAAAGGGGGCGAGTAAAGATGATCCAAGAGCGACGATCGTCACCACTCATGGTTATTTGAATTCAGGCGAGATGCAAGATGCTCCAGCCATCGAGTTGTCTAAACGAGGCTATGTCGTTTTAGCACTTGATATGTATGAGCATGGTCATTCCATGAATAAACTGGATAAGACCAATGCATCAGCATTCTTCTCATTCTGGCCGACTGCTTTGTATGATGCTGTCCAATATATCTATGCTCAACCTTATGTTCTCAAAGATTCTAGCGGGAACGGTAAGATTGCAGTAAGTGGACATTCTATGGGATCCTTCTCATCAGTTATGGCCGTTGTGATGGATGAACAGCAATTTGCTACATCAGGTATTCGTAAGATCCATGCGAGCTTGGCTGTTGCTTCTGATTATCTGTATACCGGTTATTTGGGCGTCAATGCGGCTACAGCCAATGCAATGTATGGCCCACGTATCAATGGGATCATCGCTGCTCACTTCGATGAATTCTTCTTTGATTCAGCAGCTTCAGCAGCTGGAAAAACCATGGTTTATAAGGATTATGTACTACAGGCGGACGGGAAAGCCTTCTTAGGGAATCCTGATAATCCTACCGCAGGGAAGTTCTATACTTTGCCTAACGGCGGAACTCGTATCATTTATACCCCTTATGAAACACATCCTTGGAATCACTTCTCGATTGAAACCACAGGAAATCAAATTGATTTCTATAACAAAGCTTTTGAATCTTCAAGAAGCGCATCAATGACCATCTCTTCAGGTGCCAATCAAACTTGGTTCTTGAAAGAAATCTTTGAATTCATTGCTTTATTGGCATTCTTCGTGATGTTTATGCCTTTGGCTAACTTATTATTGACCAATACGAAGGCTTTTGCTGGGTTAAACAATCCAACTGAAACTTTAGTTGCTGGTCCGAAAACTAGCTCACAGAAGGCACTCTATTGGCTCATTATTGCTTTTAGTGCTTTCTTCCCAGCTTATTTCTTCCCGACTTTGATGAGTAAGCTTGCTGATGGTTTGACACTGTTACAACGTGGCAGTGAACTCGTTATGATCCTTGCAGTTGGAATGATGGTTTATACCTTTGTTAAAGACAAAGGACAGAGTTTTGCTAGAATCGGTGCAGCCGGTTTGGCATTCTTTGGAGCCTTATCCATGCGTTATTTATCGACTCAATCTGGTAAAGTATTCCTTCAAAGTGCTTGGTTCAATCAACCAACCACCAACCAAATCGTTTATTGGGCCATCATGTGTGCTTTAGTAGCCGTCATGATCATTGCCATCGTTCACTTCTTCGATCGCAGTAAAAACCCAGCGTTCGATTTCAAATCCTATGGAATTTCAGTGTCTGCTAGACAAGTATGGTTGGCCTTAGGTTTAGCCTTGACCTTAGTCGTTTCTGGCTATGTATTGCTTTATGTCCTTGATTATCTATTGGTCGTTGACTTTAGATTCTGGACATTGGCCATCAAAACCTTTGAAGTATCTCATGTTTTATCTGCTTTACAGTATGTTCCTTTCTTCTTTGTTTACTACTTCTTCATTTCCATCGCAATCAACCTCAATACCAACAATACATACATCAATGGTTGGAAAGGTTATGCCGTTGCGATATTCATGGTCGTTGGCGGTTTGGTCATTTGGTTGGCTCTTCAATACGGTAGCTTGTTTATCAATAAAGTGGCCCTGTATCCTGCTCAATCGCTCAACAGTATCTTGTTGTTTGCCACGATCCCAACGTTGACCGTAGCTACCATTTATGCCAAACGTCTCTATAAGATGACTGGCAATGTTATGACAGCTGCTTTCCTAAATACTTTGTTGTTTACCTTAATCACAGCTGCAAATACCATCGTTTATTCTTTCCTAAAATAATCATTTGCAGTTATATCTAAGCAAGCCTGCATCTGCAGGCTTGCTTTTTGTTAGAGCTTTGCTCTAGAACAGGAGACATTATGGAAGAGTATGTATTAGCCCTTGATCAAGGAACGACCAGTTCAAGAGCCATCGTATTTGATAAGCATTCCAACATCATATCTGTTGCTCAAAAAGAATTTACCCAGTATTTTCCTCAACCTGGTTATGTTGAACATGATCCCAATGAGATCTGGTTATCGATCTTGGCGGTCATTGCAGGCGTTTTTCAATCTCATGAAATTCAACCTTCACAAATCAAAGCCATCGGGATCACCAATCAACGTGAAACGACGATCGTTTGGGATAAAGTCACTGGAATCCCAATTTATAATGCGATCGTTTGGCAATCTAGACAAAGTGCGCCGATTTGTGATGAACTAAAGGCACAAGGACTATCAGATAAAATTAGAAGTAAAACAGGACTCGTTATTGATGCCTACTTTTCAGCCACCAAATTGAAATGGATCCTGGATCATGTCCCTGGTGCCCGTGAAAGAGCAAATAGAGGTGAACTCTTGTTTGGAACGATCGATACTTGGTTGATTTGGAAGTTGACAGGCAATAAGGTTCATGCGACAGACTATTCCAATGCCAGCAGAACCATGATGTATAACATTCATACTTTATCTTGGGATAAAGAAATCTTGGATATCTTGGATATCCCTGAGATCATGTTGCCTAAAGTCATGGATTCATCTGGTCTTTTCGGTAAGACAGCCCCATATCATTTCTTTAATTATGAAGTTCCTATCACGGGTGTTGCGGGAGATCAGCAAGCTGCTTTATTTGGTCAAGCCTGTTTTACCCAAGGCATGGCCAAGAATACTTATGGAACAGGGTGTTTCTTACTGATGAATACAGGAGACAAAGCCATGGTCAGTAAACATGGACTCTTGACAACCATCGCTTGGGGTCTAGATGGGAAGATCACCTACGCACTAGAAGGCAGTGTTTTTGTGGCAGGCAGTGCAATCCAATGGATTCGTGATGGCTTGGGGCTCATTGCGAGTGCGCCAGAAAGTGAAAGATCGGCTGAAGCTGTTGAAAGCAGTGAAGGTGTCTATGTGGTTCCAGCTTTTGTTGGATTAGGGGCTCCGTATTGGGACGATAAAGCTAGAGGTGCAATTTTTGGATTGACCAGAGGAACAACAAGAGATCACTTAATTAGGGCCACTTTAGAATCCATGTGTTATCAAACCAAAGATATTTTAACGGCCATGGAACAAGATTCCATGACTAAACTTAAAGCGCTAAGGGTTGATGGTGGGGCAGTTGCAAATAATTTCTTGATGCAGTTTCAAAGCGATTTGCTTCAAACAAAAGTCATTCGAAATCAAATCAATGAGACCACAGCTTTAGGCGCTGCATATTTAGCAGGCTTGGCAGTGGGTTATTGGACCAATAAGGAAGATGTTGAACTCAATAATAACGTTGAACGTATATTTAATCCAATATTGGATGATACAAAAGTACAAGAACTATATGAAGGATGGTTGAAAGCAGTTCATTCAACGTGTACCTTTCATAACTAAAACAAACACCTAAAAGTGTTTGTTTTTTGAAATAGTATATTTGAATTATTAACGTTTAATTTTTTGAAGAAAACTTTACGAGACATTATTTTGTCCTAAACAAGAACACTTAATCACGGATAGAATTTATAAAACTTCCAAAGAACTCTCAGTCACATACTCAGGGTGCTTATCAGGAACAAGATGGGTCAATTCACGTAACACTTTCCAGAAGAAGTAGGCGGTCAGTGCTGCTGCCAAGAAATCAGCAAATGGTGCTGCGAAAAGCAAACCATCTAGACCCCATACCATAGGGAAAATAATGATGGCTGGAATCAATAATATGACTTGGCGGGTTAATGTCAAAAACATTGCTGTTTTTGATTTACCGATGGCTTGAAAGAAATTCGAAGCGATGATTTGAAATCCAACGACAGGTAACATCAAGAACCAAGCAAATATCGCATGTTGTCCAAATTTAAGTAATTCTGGGTCTCGATTAAAAATAGAGACTAAGAAAACAGGGAACATTCTCGTCACGATGAAACCGGCTAACACTATGATCGTTGCCGCAAAAATGGCTTGTTTGACCGCACTTTTAACACGTTCATATTTTTGGGCTCCGAAATTAAAACTGATGATGGGCTGAACTCCTTGGTTTAATCCTATGATGGGCATGATCATAAAGGTTTGGATACTATTGATGACACCCATACCTGATACCGCAATATCTCCGCCATATTGAAAAAGAGATCGATTTAAGATCGTATTTAATAGGCTGCTGGCAATTTGAAGCGAGAAACCAGGAAGACCTAGTGCTGTGATTCGCAATAAGATGGTCTTTTTAGGAAAGATATTGACCATTCGCAATTTATTGCGGCTTTTTTTACCAATAAAGTACAGAACGACCCAGGTTGCGGAAATGCCTTGAGCGATGATGGTAGCCAAAGCAGCTCCCATCATTCCCCAACCAAAGCCATAAATGAAGATGGGATCTAGAATAATGTTGATACCAGCGCCTAAAAACATGGTATACATCGCAATTTTAGGACTACCATCCGCTCTGATGAAATGATTGAGTCCCATACTGAGCACTTGAAATGTAGAACCTAAAAAGATGATACGCATGTATTCAAGGGAGTAGGGAAGAATAATTGGGCTTGCCCCAAACAGTATCAGAATAGGCTCAAGAAATATCTCGGCGACGATCATATAGGTCATGCTTGCCAAGATAAGCATAAAGAAGGCATTGCCTAAGACTTGTTCAGCTTCTTTGGGTCGCTTTTGACCGAGTCTCATTGAAAACAAGGTTGCTCCACCGACTCCAAACAGTACACCAATGGCCAATTGGATCAACATCAAAGGAAAACCTATGGTTATACCTGCCAAACCAAATGATCCAAGTTCTGGACTATTTCCAATATAGATACGATCGACGATATTATATAAAGCACTGACCAGCATCCCAATAATCGCTGGGACTGAGAATCTGATCAGCAATGAACTTATTTTATCTTCACCTAAAGGATTGTGATGTTCCATGAGTTTTTCCGTTTCTACCTGTTTATGGGAATCATTATAACTTATCTGGGTCATTAATGCTTTGCTAGTGAACACAATTGATGGTGTTATTTTGGTAAAGATTAAAAGACTATTTATGCAAAGATAAAAACTTTGATAGACGTATCAATTAAAAAGTGTCTTTTGAACACTCTTTAATCAGTTGCTTACTTGATATTCTCCATGGTATACCGAATACCGCTGGATTCTGGGATGTAACGGGTATAGAAGACCATCTTTTTTCCATGTCTGACAACTTCATTGCGAACATCATATCTATTAGGATCTTCAATGACTTTTTCACAGGTAGTTAGAATGTTTTGAAGGCATGAACTAAGCTGATCAAGCATCCCATGACCAGGGAAGACTCCTTCGATCTCCTCAAAACGAGGTTTTAGTTTCAACAATGCATTTCTTAAGGCTGTGACTGTACAGAATTCAGCATACGGTTCACCAGGAAGGGCTGTGGTGATCCCATTGGTATCTCCGGCAAAGAAAGTCTTGTTGTGATGATCAAAGTAACCAGCTTGCCCTGGTGTATGTCCTGGAAGGTGGACAAGTTCAACTTCATAACCTTGCCCTAAATCAAAGATATGGCCATCCGGAACCCCTATGATTTCGTATTTATGATATTCAATGATATCTGCTCGATCAAACTCGGTATAAATCGGTTTACCATTTTCGTCAAACAGATAATCCCAGATATTTGGATTATTCTTTGATTGCATTCTGGGAACTTCATATTCATGACAGTAACAGGTTTCAAACTGACAATTGCCATAAGCGTGATCAAAATGAGAATGGGTATTTGCAACGATCAAAGGTTTATCTCCGATGATGGCTTTACATAAACCTTTTAGATCTCCAACTCCAAATCCAGTGTCGATCAACATGGCTTTTTCTGGACCTTCAATCAAAAACATCCAAGGATCTCCAGCCCCATCAAAACTCTCTGTATAGATGGCATATAAATTATCACGGTATTGATAGACTTCAGCGTAGGGATTGATGTTGTATTCTCTGCGCATATTACTGGTTTCACGTAATACTTTCATATACGGCCAGCGTAAGTTCTTAAGCGGTTCCTCAATGATTTTTCTAGATTTCAAATTGCTTTTAATGGGAGGGGTTGGCATAGGGTTCTCACTTTCTCTTATATTTTAACGCCTGGTCAAACAATTACAAGTTCATAAAAGGGTTTAATGTTAGGGAATTTATGAGTTTGTCAGTGTTTTATTGGTCAATCACTTCAAGGAACCATAAACTTTAAAAAATAGCTGCAAATGAACAGGTAAAGCTTGGCTATTCACTTTATAATATAAACAGTGACATAATCATTGATAGAAAAGTATTTATAGATCGGAGCATGATCATGGCGAAAGTTGATCGTTATTTACCCATATTGTCTGCTGATATCATTCCCTATAACCATATTAAACCAGATGATGGAAGATACGTTGATTTTGATTTTTATAATGTGAATCTGGTAAGCGATCTTATCGTTGAATTTAATGGGTGTCGCTTCAATCGTGTCCATTTTGGTGGCAACTTGATTAAAGTCAACTTCATTGACTGTATCTTTAGTCACTGTGACTTTTCTAATCTTGAATTGAGTCAGAGTTTATACATGCGTGTCCAGTTTGAGCATTGTAAAGGAACAGGAAGTATTTTTCGTAAATCGAAGTTTAAATATACGACTTTTAGAAATGGGTCTTTTCCACTCTCCGATTTTAGTGAAAGTCAGTTTGAGAATGTAAGAATATATGATTGTAATCTGTCAGAAAGTGCTTTTCAGTCTTGTACTCAAAGTGATTTTGAAACAAGTAATGTTGATTTTACTCAATCTGATTTTATAAATACATCCTTAGCTAAAATGGATCTGTCTGGATGTAAGATACAGGGACTTCGATTAAGTCCAAATCACTTAAAAGGTTTGATACTTGATGCGCATCAAGCAGTAGGAATCGCAACTTTATTGGGTATCATCATCAAAGAATAAGCTGTCCGACTTTTGGATACTATAAAAAGCCGGACTGACAGAGTATAATAAATAAGATGCATTATATTCAACCAAGTTTTACTCTTTAGGAGAACTCAATGAGAAACATTCATATTGATTTGATCACAGAAACAGTCAAGGAACTTTGTCTTAAAGCGAATTTTGATATTGGAGAGTCCATGCTTAAGATGCTAGAAACTCGTTTAGGAGATGAGCGTTCGCCTTTAGGAAAAACAGTTCTTAAACAAATGATCGATAATGATAAATTGGCAAAGCTTGAAGGTGTTGCGATTTGTCAAGATACAGGGATGACTGTTGTTTTTGTTGAACTTGGTCAGGAAGTATCTTTGGTTGGCGGAGATTTCAATGAGGCCATTCATCAAGGCGTAAGGTTAGCTTATCAAGATGGATTCTTGCGGAAATCTGTTGTTGATGATCCGCTTTTTGATCGAATCAACACTAAAGATAATACTCCTGCTGTGATACATACGACGATTGTTTCTGGGGATCACATCAAAATAGAAGTAATGCCTAAAGGATTTGGAAGTGAAAACATGAGCACACTAAAAATGTTTCCACCTTCAGCTGGAATTAGCGGAGTCAAGAAGTTTATTTTGGATACTATTGAAAAAGCAGGTCCAAATGCCTGTCCACCGATCATTGTCGGAGTGGGTATTGGAGGGACTTTTGAACAAGCAGCTTTGATCTCTAAAAGAGCTTTACTAAGAGGTGTCGATCAAAACAATCCTCATCCAAAGTATGCTCAACTGGAAAAAGAATTGCTTCTAGACATCAATCAGTTGGGCATCGGTCCTGCGGGACTGGGCGGCTCAACAACAGCCATATCCGTCAATATTGAGCATTATCCAACCCATATCGCCTCAATTCCAGTTGCCATCAATATTTGCTGTCATGTCTCTAGACATGCTTCTAAGATACTTTGAGGTCAAAACTATGAAAGAAAAATTCATTCAATTGCCGCTCAGTGAAGAAACAATCATGACATTACATGCTGGAGATACTGTGTTTCTAAGTGGAACCATGCTTACTGGAAGAGATGCAGCACACAAACGTTTATTTGATTGTTTTATGAGTGGGCAAACTTGTCCTGTTGAACTCAAAGGCGAAGTTATTTATTATGTTGGACCTGCTCCAGCAAAACCAGGTCATGCGGTTGGATCTGCTGGTCCTACGTCAAGTTATCGGATGGATGCTTATACACCAACTCTATTGGATAAAGGTTTAAAAGGCATGATTGGAAAAGGGGATCGAAGTCCTGAAGTCATTGACGCCATCATTCGAAATAAAGCCATTTATTTCGTTGCCATTGGAGGACTTGGGGCAACGATTTCTAAAAGCATTTTGAAGTCAGAGACATTATGTTATGAAGATCTTGGGACTGAAGCCATACAACGTTTCTGGGTCAAAGATTTTCCAGCCATCGTTGTTATTGATGCATTTGGAAATAATCTTTATCAACAAGAACAAGCCAAATATAAATCGATTTAAGGTTTAACACAGGAGGAACCATGTCTACAATCTACGAAAAATCATTGCTGGCTCATGCTAAATGGAAGGGCAAGCTCAGTATCGCTTTAAAATGTGATATCACCAATAAAGAAGAGTTAAGTTTAGCTTACACACCTGGGGTTGCAGAACCTTGCCGTGCCATCGCTAAAAATCCTGAAGATGTTTATACCTATACTTCAAAAGGCAACATGGTGGCGGTTATAACCGATGGGACAGCTGTTTTAGGTTTAGGTGATATCGGTCCTAAAGCTTCTTTACCAGTCATGGAAGGGAAATGTGCCTTGTTTAAGGCCTTTGCGGATATTGATGCCGTCCCTATCGCCTTGGATACCAAAGATCCCAAGGAAATCATAGCCATATGTAAAGCATTGGCTCCTGCCTTTGGCGGATTTAATCTTGAAGATATTTCTGCACCCAGATGTGTTGAAATTGAACGAGCACTTAAGAAAGAGCTGGATATCCCTGTTTTTCATGATGATCAGCATGGTACAGCGATTGTTGTCGCAGCGGGTCTTATCAATGCGTTGAAACTGGTCCATAAGGATTTTAAAAACATAAAAGTAGTTGTGAGCGGGGCAGGTGCTGCAGGCAGTTCAGTGATGTTCATGCTTAAGCAATTGGGTGTTAAGAATATCTATGGATTTTCTAAAGAAGGGGTTGTTCGTCGCAGTAATCTTTCAGCAGACTTTTTGACGAAAGAATTAGCAGAATTTACCAATCCAAACGATGAAAATCTGACACTTGCCCAGGCACTTGTTGGTGCTGATGTGTTTATTGGGGTATCTGCACCTCGTTTAGTGACTTCAGATATGATAAAAACCATGAGTAAAGACCCCATCGTATTTGCTTTAGCTAATCCAGAACCTGAAATTACGGTCGAAGAAGCAAAAGCAGGCGGTGCCTATATCATTGGGACAGGCCGTTCAGATATGCCCAATCAAGTCAATAATGTCTTGGTGTTCCCGGGCTTATTCAGAGGTGCATTGGATGCGAAAGCCACCCAAATCACTGAACCCATGAAATTAGCTGCTGCATATGGCTTGGCATCGCTGATCAAAGATGAAGAACTTCGTCCAGACTACATCATACCTTCTGTTTTTGATCCACGTGTATCCCAAGCCGTTGCCCAAGAAGTTAAAAGAGTCGCGATTGAAACAGGAATGATCAGAGTTGCTTAAGGGTGATTTCAAACTTATGAAATTGTTTCTTGTGGATAGAAGTGATACACTTAAATTGACCAAGGAGACCATTATTACCATAATGCGTACTTACTTAAAACAACATTCTTATCCAGTAAAACAAGAAGAACATTCTTGTTTTTTCGTTATCTAAATCAACTTAAGGAGTTTAATCCATGAGCCCAAGTATTGAACAATTAAGATATGCCACCTTTTTTGCCCCTAGAGGAAGTCAGCGTATGCAAAATCTAGGGAATCAAATCTCACAGATGTATCTGTTGCCGACCGATAAATTGATCGGCATCATCGGCGATGCAGGAAGCGGCAAGTCACTTTTAATCAAAGGGATGTTTCCCGGTCTTGAATTGACCAACGATGATGATGGAATCAATACACGACCTGCACCTTTGATGCGTGATCATTCAAAACACAAATTCATTGCGCATACTTATCATATCGATTTGAGATTTGAATTGGCTTTCTCTCAAGCTTATGAGTTGATCGATGCAATCAAGGCTGCATTGAGTGAAAAAAGACGTGTGATCGTCGAACATTTTGATTCTGTTTATGAACAACTGGGAATTAATGGAGATATTTTAATTGGGATAGGAGAAGAAGTGATCGTAGCCCGACCCAATTTATTTGGACCTGAACCTTCAGACATCAAAAATACGGTGTATAAATCGTTGTTATATCGGAGGATGGCTCACAGTGCTGAGGATTTATTGGTTCATATCTTAGAGAGTGAGTATCAAGTTTTATGTGATGGACATGGGGATGTTAAACATGGATTCATCTTATCTTTCAATAAAAAACCGAGAGTTTCTTTAGGTGTCCTGGAAAAGAAAGTCAAATCACTTATTCAGCAAGACTTGATCATCAGCTATTTGGATCCAACACATATCAAAATTGGAAGTGAAATCATCCAATACTGTACTGGCCCTCGAACTCATGTGAATTCCACCAAACAAATTGAAAATTTCCATCTCTTGGATGATTTTGTTTTTGATCCACAGAAGCAATGTTTTGAGTTGGTAGGCATGGTTTCATCAGATGCAATTCAAGATATTCATAAAATCAATCACTTTGGTGATTAAGGAGCGTTCATGGAAAAAGTAACGGTTGTAATCGGGGTCATTGGAGCCGATGTCCATGCTGTAGGAAATCGTATCATTGAATTTGCACTTGATCATGCTGGATTCAATGTGGTCAATTTAGGTGTCATGGTTTCACAAAAGGAGTTTGTAGATGCTGCAATCGAAACCAATGCGAGAGCTATTTTTGTATCCAGTTTATATGGACAAGGAGAATTGGATTGTCGAGGTTTTGGTGACTATTGTAAAGAAGCTGGGTTATCTGATGTTTTATTGTATGTTGGCGGTAATTTAGTCATAGGCAAATCTGATTTTAAACCTGTAGAAGAGAAATATATTGCAATGGGATTTAATCGGGTATATCCACCTGGAAGTGACATCAATCAGGGTATTGAAGATCTGAAACATGATTTGGGGATCACTGCCTAAATGCCGACCTATCTTTTATTTGATGTGGGATCGACATATACCAAAGGTTGTATTGTTGATACCCAAAGTGACGAAATATTAGCCAGTGCCAGTGATCTGACAACGGCAACAACAGATATCGCCATAGGACTTGAACGGGTCAAACATAAAATGGCGAACATCTTAGATAATGTTTCTATTGATCAAACCTTAGTTTGCAGTTCAGCTAAAGGTGGATTGAAGATGATTGCGATTGGTTTGGTGCCTGATTTGACCCTAAAAGCTGCGACTTTGGCGTGTTATAGTGCTGGTGCTAAAGTTATCGGTTCATATTCATTTGAACTGAATCAACGTGAACTCAAAGAACTTGAAAATGCTCAGTGTGACATATTATTACTTTGCGGTGGTACAGATGGCGGCAATTCTGATGTGGTGATTCATAACGCTAAAATGATTGCGACCTTATCTCCAAACTTTCCAGTGATTTATGCCGGAAACAAGTCGTGTCAAGATGAAATAGCTGCCATCTTTAAGAATGCTAAAATTGATTATCTCATGTGTGAAAATGTGATGCCGACGTATGGGATCTTACAGGTGGATCAATGTCGTGAATTGATCCGTGAATTATTCCTTAAAACCATCGTTAAGGCAAAAGGTTTATCTGAATTAAGTTCTGTCATCGATGACATCGTCTTGCCTACCCCTATGAGTGTTATGGAAGCCCTAAAGTTACTTTCAAAAGGGACAGTTAATGAACCTGGAATAGGCGATTTAATGGCCATTGATATTGGTGGAGCAACCACGGATGTCTATAGTATGAATGCTCATTTTGTTTTGAAAGACAATGTCGGATATAAAGGTCTTAGGGAACCTTTGGATAAACGCAGTGTAGAAGGGGATCTAGGCGTTCGATTCAGTGCGCATAATGTTGCTGATTTAAAAAAAGATGAACCTGAATGTGATCAAGAAATGAGAGATTATCTTCAACAGATTCAAGACAATATCCACTGTGACATTGATCCTGATAAAGATACCATTTTAGCCAGTTGGTGTACGGATATTGCCACACAAAGACATGCAGGACGGTTAGAGACGTCGTATTCTCCAATGGGAGTCAGTTATTATCAATCCGGAAAAGACTTGCGTGATGTGCTAATCATGATTGGGATCGGTGGTCCATTAATACATTCACAGGATCCTTTGTCAATCTTAAAGAATGCCTTATCTAAAACGGAACATCCCGAGATTTTATGTCCAAATAAACTGGAATATGTTCTTGATGCTCACTATGTGGTCAGTTGTTTAGGTTTGTTGGCATCGCGCCATCCTGATACTGTGGTTCGCTTACTTAAAAGAAACATGGAGAAAATCGTATGATCAATCAAAAGATGCCATTAGAAACCTTCTTGGCTTTGCGTCAAGAAGTACTCAATCAATGGATCACAGGCAAAGAAGTGAATCTTGAAGAAGCGGTTGCTTATCAAAAAACAATCAAAGCTGAAAAAAGGTTTAGTGCTCGTTTAAGTCAAGCAGTTGAAGATAAGGTTACTTTGGTTCAACCAAGAGCTGGAGTTGCCTTACCTAATGAACTCAAGAAACTTCTGAAAACGCTTCAAGATGAAGGTGGGGCTGATCTTTTGCCGACGACCATCGATAGTTATACGCGGCATAATCGTTATGTTGAAGCTCAAACAGGTATTGATGAAAGTATCCGAATCGGAAAGTCCTTACTCAATGGCTTTCCGGCTGTCAATCATGGCGTTTCTGTTTGTAGAGATGTCGTAGAATATTTGGATGTTCCGGTTCAGGTTCGTCATGGAACACCCGATGCCAGACTTTTAGCTGAAATCACTTTGGCTGGTGGGTTTACATCCTTTGAAGGTGGAGGGATTTCTTATAATATTCCTTATGGTAAAAACAATTCACTTGAAAAGACCATCACAGATTGGCAATATGTTGATCGCTTGGTCGGTTATTACGAAGAACAAGGCATCAGAATCAATCGTGAACCCTTTGGGCCTTTGACAGGAACGTTAGTTCCCCCATGTATTTCTCATTCAGTTGCGATCTTAGAAGCATTGTTGGCAGCTCAACAGGGCTGTAAATGCATTACAGTTGGGTATGGCCAATGTGGGAATCAAATTCAGGATATCGCAGCCATAAAGACCCTCGAAAAGCTAACCAAAGCCTATCTAGATCGTTTTGGATATACAGATGTCCGTATTACAACGGTCTTTCATCAATGGATGGGAGGCTTTCCTCAAGATGAAGCTAAGGCTTATGCCGTTATTGCTTGGGGTGCCGCAACAGCCGTTCTGGCTGGTGCCACAAAAGTCATCGTTAAATCTCCTCATGAAGCCTTTGGAGTACCTACCGCAGAAGCCAATTCTAATGGTTTAAAAGCCACCAAACAATTGACGGCCATGCTTAAAGATCAAGTGGCTATTGAAAGTCCGATGATTTTAGAAGAAATGAAAATCATTGAAGCTGAAACCCGTTGTATCATGGAAGCTGTCTTGAAACTTGGAAACAATGATTTTGGATTAAGTGCTTTGCGTGGATTTGAGGCTGGTCTGATCGATGTTCCGTTTGCTCCGGCACAATGTAATGCCAACAAGGCATTACCGGCCAGAGACAATCATGGGGCTGTAAGATTCCTTGACTTTGGGAACTTACCTTTTGATGAAACACTAAAAGCATTTCATCGTCAGAAACTAAAAGAACGGGCAGAAACAGAACGCCGTGATGTCAGTTTCCAAATGGTAATTGATGATATTTATGCGGTCAGTAAAGGACAATTGGTCGGACGACCAAGATAGGGACACTATGAAAATAATCGATGTAGTCACAAGTCAAGGCAGAACCGGTTTCTTCTTTGATGATCAAAAAGCGATTAAACAAGGCGCTAAATCAGAAGGCAATTTCTATGTGGGAGACCCCATCACGCCAGGCTTCACCCGCATCCGTCAAGCAGGGGAATCTTTAACCATCATGTTGGTTCTTGAGGATGGTCAAGTTGCTTATGGAGATTGCTGTGCCGTTCAATACAGCGGCTGCGGAGGAAGAGATCCTCTCTTCTTAGCTCAAGAATTTGAACTCATCGTTCAACAAGAGCTTAAACCTTTACTCTTAGGCAGAGAGCTTAAATCTTTTAAAACATTAGCACATGAATTTGATAACTATCATCATGAAGGCAAAAGAATTCATACAGCCTTACGTTATGGGATCACCCAAGCTTTACTAGATGCGGTCGCAAAAGCACACCATACCCAAATGGCCAATATCGTTGCCTTAGAATACGGTACTCAAGTTAGTGACAAACTGATTCCGATCTTTAGTCAAAGTGGTGATAATCGTTATGACAATGTCGATAAAATGATCATCAAAGGATCAGCTGTCATGCCGCATGCACTCATCAATAATGTGGCTGCTAAATTAGGTTATCAAGGTGAAAAACTCTTAGAATATGTCAAATGGTTGCGTCATCGAGTCGATACTTTTAAGAGCCAAGAGGACTATATGCCTGTATTTCATATCGATGTTTATGGTACTTTTGGGATCATCTTTAAAACCGATTATGAAGCCATGGCTGATTATATGAAGTTGTTGCGTGAAGCCAGTGGTCCTTATCATTTGCGAATTGAAGGACCTGTCGATTTTGACGATCGTGAGTTGACCATGCTGGGTCTTAAAGCCATCACTGAAGTGCTTGATCGACGTCACATCGATGTAGAAATCGTAGCTGATGAATGGTGCAATACGTTGGAAGACATCATCTATTTCGCTGACAACAAAGCAGGTCATATGGTTCAAATCAAGACGCCTGATTTAGGCGGAATTCAAAATACGATCGAAGCAGTGCTTTATTGTAATCAGAAAGGTATTGGAGCATATCAAGGCGGTACCTGTAATGAAACAGACATCAGCGCCAAGACCTGCGTCCATATCGCAATGGCTACACATCCCGTACAGATCTTGGCAAAACCAGGCATGGGAGTCGATGAAGGGTATATGATCGTCTACAATGAAATGCAAAGAATAATCGCGCTTAATCAAGCGATGAAAGGCAAGACAACTCATGAAATGCGTTAAAGTTCTTTCTACGACAGCGATCTTAGGTTATGGTTTCCCAATGTCCAGTTTTGAAGAAGGGATGAAACTGAAACCGGACTGTATCGCAGTAGATGCTGGTTCTACGGATCCAGGGCCTTATTATTTAGGAGCAGGTGTTTCTTTTACCGATTATTTCGCCGTGAAACGCGACTTGGCCATCATGATTGAAGCCGGGATCGAACATAATATTCCAGTATTAGTAGGCAGTGCCGGAGGAAGCGGAGCCAAACCTCATCTGGATTGGCAACTTCAGATCGTATATGAAATCGCTAAGGAACATCATCTGCACTTTAAAATGGCTGTGATCGAGGCTGATTTCGATAAAGAATATGTCTTAAAAGCTTTTGAAGAAGGCAAAGTCAAACCCCTTCATCCAGCCCCAGAATGTACCAGAGAAGACATTTTAGAATCGACTCATATTGTGGGTCAAATGGGAGTTGAGCCTTTCATAAAGGCTCTGAATGATGGTGCTCAGGTCATTATTGCGGGACGCTCTTATGATCCCAATATGTTTGCAGCTTTACCGATCATTCGTGGTTTTGATCAAGGTCTGGCACTGCATATGGGTAAAATACTTGAATGTGCAGCCATTGCTTCAGCACCAGGCAGTGGAAGTGATTGTATGTTTGGAACCATCTATGAAGATCGTTTTGTCTTAGAAACCTTAAATCCAGCTCGCAAATGTACGACTTTGAGTGTCAGTGCCCATACTTTATACGAAAAGACAAATCCTTATATCTTGCCAGGACCAGGCGGAACCATCGATCTTCATCAAACTACTTTTACTCAACTCAACGAAAATCAAGTTGAAGTAAGAGGAAGCAAATTCATTCCGGCAAATCCTTATACGATCAAACTAGAAGCTGCCAAATGCGTTGGATTTAGAACTGTGAGTATCGCTGGGGTTCGTGATCCGATCTTCATCAAAGAAATTGATTCGATTCTAGATGGGGTCACAAAAAGAGTCAAAGATAACTTCAAGAATCTCGATAACTATCACCTCAACTTCAAAATCTATGGGAAGAATGGGGTCATGGGAGATCTTGAACCTGTCAAAGACATCAAATCTCATGAGCTCTGTGTGGTGATCGATGCGGTCGCGAAAACACAAGATGTGGCAAACACAATTTGTAGTTTTGCCAGAAGTACGATGCTTCATTATGGCTATGAAGGACGTATCGCAACAGCAGGCAATCTTGCCTTTCCATATTCACCAAGCGATTTTAAAGTAGGAGCTGTTTATAATTTTAGTCTGTATCATTTGATTGAAATCACAGATCCAGTGGGTATATTCAAACAAACCATGGTCAATGTGTAAGGAGCCACTCATGAAACATAAACTGATCGATATCGCCAAAGTCATCCGTTCTAAGAATTCAGGACCATACGAGATCACCTTTGACATTATCCTAAAAGACAAAGCAACCTTTGATGCCTTAGTCAAACACAAATGCATCAACGCTGAACTCATAGCATCTTTGTATAAAATCAAAGTTGAAGATGTTATTACCATCGTTGAATTTGTTCCTGCTAATGCCATAAAAGCCACCATCATCAGACCGATGTGCAGTGGAGATATCCGTGAAACCGATGTTTATGGTGCTCAACAACACGCCCCTTTATTAGATCTCGAATTTGATTATTAAACAAAAAAGCACTTTATCAAAAGTGCTTTTTATAACTAGTTATTTTTCCAGATGCCTATTTTTTCATTTTTCATTAGATCTTGAAGCTGATAAAGTTGACTAGAATAAAGATTGGGCTGTTTGACATACTTTACTTCTGCATAGCCTTGTTGAATCAATTTGGCTTGCAGAAGTTGTCCATCGACCCAGATCCATGCCAATAGGCGATCATATTGATCGTGATCATCTTCATAGGGATCCATTTGAATGGTAATGGTTTTTGCGTTGGTCAGTAGGTTACAGGTATAATCACGTGCCTGGTTTCCATAGGGTTCAGGGTTAGGATGATCATCATTGGCGATTTCAGGGGCATCTATCGACAAGAATCGTACTTTCACATCATCTCCATCCATCATAAAATGAGCTGTATCACCATCTGTACAACGGCTCAAAGTGACTGATATTTGTTCAATGGAAGAATTGATTTTGATGGATTCTGCACTAAAACTTGGTTTCTTAGAGAATTGACAGCCACTTAAGAATATGATTGCTATAATAAAAGCCCACTGTTTTTTCATGTTTATTCTTTACCCCTTCAAATCTTGTTTAATTGTATCATCTTGACTAAGCATAAGTCCAAATATTAAAGTGTGGTTTCTTGTATTATAAGCACCACTGAACTATAATATGAGAAATGAGATCAGGAGGAAGTTTATGGATCAATCAACACAATTTCTAGTTGGAAGAGGCGAAAAGGATATACTTTTTAACTTAAAAATGGCCAATCGACATGGTTTGATCGCTGGGGCTACAGGGACAGGTAAAACAATAACCTTAAAAGTGTTGGCTGAACATTTCAGCACTCAAGGTGTTCCTGTTTTCTTATCTGATGTAAAAGGTGATCTTGCCTCTTTAGCTCAACCAGGCATTATTAATCCTAAACTTCAAGAAAGAATTGATAAATTAAATCTTGCACCCTTTGAATTCGGAAGCTATCCTGTTCGTTTATGGGACGTTTTTGGAGAGTTGGGACATCCTTTACGGACCAGCATCTCAGAGATCGGACCTTTGCTTTTAAGTCGTATCTTAGGTCTTAATGAGGTTCAGGCAGGGGTATTGACCATAATATTTAGGATTGCGGATGATATGGGTTTGCTTTTAATCGATTTGAAAGATATTCGCAGTCTAGTTCAGTATGTTGGAGACAATGCGAATAATTTTACAACTGAATATGGAAATTTAGCTAAACCTTCTGTAGGTTCAATTCAACGTGCTTTATTGACCTTAGAAGATCAAGGTGGAGATCAGTTCTTTGCGGAACCTGCTTTCGACATCAACGATTTAATGAAAGTAGATCCTTATGGTAAAGGTATCATCAATGTCTTGGCTTCAGAAAAACTCATGATGGCACCCGCTTTATATTCAACCTTCCTATTGTGGTTGCTTTCTGAATTGTTTGAAGAATTACCAGAAGTCGGAGATCTTGATAAACCTAAAATGGTCTTCTTCTTTGATGAAGCACATTTGCTTTTCACAGATGCTCCTAAAGCATTACTAGATAAGATAGAACTCGTGGTTAGATTGATTAGATCTAAAGGCGTAGGTGTTTACTTTGTAACACAAAATCCAATAGATATACCAGACAAAGTTTTGAATCAATTGGGTAATCGTGTCCAACACGCTCTGCGTTCATTTACACCGCGAGAAAATAAAGCCATCAATGCGATGGCAGAAACGTTTAGACAAAACCCAAGTATCGATATCCCTAGTGTCATCACTGAACTTAAAACCGGTGAAGCTTTGGTTTCTATGCTGGATTCTGAAGGCAGACCAGGTGTTGTTGAGAGAGCTATGATTTTGCCCCCACACAGCATCATTGGAACCATTACACCTGAAAAACGTCAAGAACTGATCACAAATTCTCCTTTCTATTACAAGTACAATCAAATCGTTGATAAAGAATCGGCATATGAGTTGTTGAAAGCTAAAATGAATGCCCAACAAGAGCAAAAAAGTTTAGTAGAAGAAGCTAAGCTTCATGAAAAACAAGTCAAAGAACAAAATAAAGAAGCTGAACGTTTACGTAAAGAACAAGAGAAACTTGATAAAGAAAAGGCAAGAACCGCTAAGAAAAATGTAACTGTGGTTGAAAAAATGGCCAAGTCTTTCGTTGGAACGATGAGTTCGTCTATAGGACGTGAAATTGCTCGTGGTATCTTTGGATCATTGTTAAGAAAATAGCATCCTAAAGCAGATTACAACTAGTCTGCTTTTTATAAATAAGTAGGATCAACAAGGAGAATTTATGACTAAAGCAAGCAAAATTGAAAATCTGATAAGAACTAGAATATCGTGTAGGACTTACGACTCACTGCCTATTTCTGCTCAGTCCATCTTAAAAGTGGAAGAAAAAATAGAGACACTCAACCAAGAAGCCAAATCAAAAATTAGATTTGCCTTGGTTTCAAGTTTGAATTCTGACAGAAATTCTAAAGTAAAGCTTGGAACCTATGGAGTTATGTCTGGTGCCCATACCTTTATTGTGGCAATTCAGGATATTCAAAAGGGTGATCCCTTAGAGTTGGGCTATTTGTTTGAAAAACTGGTATTGTTTGCGACTGAACTTGGACTGAGCACATGTTGGTTGGGTGGTACTTTTAATCGAGGTGATTTTGAAAAAAGTTTAACCCTGACTACAGATGAAACCATACCCATTGTTTCACCGATTGGCTTCGCTAAAGATAAAAGAAGTTTATTGGATTCAGCCATGCGATTTGGAGCAGGATCTAACAACAGGAAGTCATGGGATGAGTTGTTTTTTGAGAATGATTCAAAGACACCATTATCAAAAGAAAATTTAGGTAAATATGAAACAGCTTTGGAGATGGTTCGATTGGGACCTTCAGCCAGCAATAAACAACCTTGGCGATTATTGAAAGCTGGCGATGATTTTCACTTCTATATTCAAAGAACGCCAGGATATGGTGAAATGATACGCTATGATCTGCAACTCAATGATTTGGGTATTGCGAAATGTCACTTTGAATTGATGCTGCAAGAAAGTGGGATCAAAGGATCGTGGCAACAATTGGATCTTCAACCCACGATCGATGGATGGGTTTATGGTTGTACATATCGTTGTGTTTAATGATCATAGTTGCTTTACAAGATTTTAAAGTAAGGCAATGTTGTATAATGAACTAGTAAGAAAAAGGGGAATATATGAGTAAAATAGCTGTTATGACAGATTCAGGAAGTGGACTGAGTCAACAAGAAGCCAAAGAGAAGGGGATCTATTTGGTACCATTGCTTGTTTTGATTGATGGGAAATCCTATCATGATGGACTCGATATCAGCACTCAAGATGTTTATCAAGCGCTAAGCGACAAAAAATATCCTAAAACATCGACACCACTGTATATGAGTATCGAAGATTTAATGCGAGAAATCAAAGCTGATGGTTTTGATACGGTCATTGCGACCCCATTGTCGGCAGGTCTTTCCAGTACCCATCAATCAATCTTCTTGGCTGGTGAAGAAGTAGGGCTTGAAGTTATTTTTGTGGATGTTTATTCTACATGCATGATTCAAAAGCATGTGACGCTTTTAACTCAGACTTTGATCAACGAAGGCAAGCCAAAAGTCGAAATCATAGACACTTTGAATCGTGTTATAAAAGGGGCCAATACTTTGATTCTGCCTAATGACTTGGATCATTTGAAAGTTGGGGGCCGTTTAACACCTTTGGCTGCATCTTTAGCTGAGATGTTTAAAATACGTCCAATCTTACAACTTAATGCATCCACTAAAGGTAAAATAGATGTTTTTGCGAAAGTCAGAACTGAAAGAAAAGCTTTGGAAGAAGCAATTGATACCTTGCATTCAACCTTTAATGGGAAATCTTGTTCGATATATATCATACATTCGCATGCAGCACCTCGTACAGAAATAACCAAAGCGATGCTGATTTCTAGGGGCTATGAGCCATCCAGGATCTATATCAATGATATAGCAGCTGTCATTGCCTCTCATACAGGTCTTGATTGTTTAGGGATTCAGTTTATCGAAAACCACTAGGTTTGTGAACAAGTGTTCCATATAAGTAATTTATTGAGAGAATTTTAAGATATTTAATCATCTTGTGTGTCGATTTATGTATATTGACGTTTTTTTAATATAAAATGAAGTTATCAAAGAATCATGATAAGAAGGATATTACTCAGTCAACTTAAATAGAGGAGGCGTATTTCTATGTATCTAAGTAAGGCGAGAAAACGCAACATAGTGATTTCTATTTTGGTTTTAATCTGTGTTTCAGCTGTTGCTGCATTTATATTGCTTCAGAAACCTAAAATCGGTTTGGTTCAAGTTGTCGGAAGTGGCTATACAGGCACAGAGTTAGCAGTCAGTGTATTACCTTTAGAGTCAACTGTCAGTTATCAATGGACCATTTCAACTTTGCCTGATGGGACCTTTGTCGAAATTGCTGGGGCTACTTCCAGAACATTAATGCTGACCAATGAGGATGTCGGTAAATATTTTAAAGTCATTGTTAAAGGGATAGAGGATTATGCCGGAACAAGTGAAACCACAGCATTTGGTCCCATTAAGGGAATCAGTGTAACGTGGCCAACCACGACACCCATTACATATGGTCAGTCAATATCATCCTCAACTTTGGGTGAAGGAATTGCATTGATTAATGGTGTCTATGTTCCAGGAACATTTGCTTTTGAAAACAGTAGCCTAGTTCCTACAAAAGCTGGGATCACCAAAGCCAATGTTATATTTACTCCAAATGACCTAGTAACTTATAAACCAATCACGACCTCAATCAATGTCACAGTCAACAAAGCCTTATTAACCATTAAAATTGCCAATAAATCTGTGACCTATGGAGACTTCATCAGTACCTATGATTATGAGATCACCGGTTTCCTTATGAACGACACCCTAAGTGTCGTCAGTGGAACACCAAGCATCACCAGTGTTTATTCAGCAGGATTATCTGTCAGTTATAATCCTGTTCAAATCATCGGTGAAATTGGATCCTTAACTGCAGAGAATTATGACTTTACATTTATTTTTGGTGAGATCATGATCGCAAAGAAAACATTGACAGTAGTTGGGATCACTGGCAGAGATAAAATCTATGATGGGACAACCAAAGCCAGTATTTCTGGAAAAGCCAGATTATCAGGCGTATTCGTTGGTGATGATGTTTATTTGGGAGGATCACCATCATTTAACTTTGTTCAGAAAACAGCAGGTACAAACCTAAAAATCATCGTTAAAGGGTATACACTCAAAGGCACGAAGGCTGGAAATTATGTTTTGATTCAACCTACCTTATACGCTGACATCAAACCTTACGTCGCACCTTAATTCTATACAATGAGCACCTTAATCGGTGCTCATTTTAAATCATAGAGACATAATCTGAATTAATGATTCTAGATTCGATGGTAATTCGAATAGACCAGGATCAAAGCAATGGTTAAAAGGCATCACATTTGTTTCAAGTGAGATTAACCGATATAATAATAACGGAGAAAATATGAAGAGAAACAAAATTTTAGTGATAAGCACCTGTTTAGCCCTACTATATATCGGTTTTGCACTTTATGTATTGATTGCATTAGGGACTCAAAACAGTGAAGATATGGGTGGATTATTCGCTGCGATCTTTTCAATTTTCTTAATCCCCAGTAGTATCATCGTAGGGGTTGGGGTGATCTTTGGATGGTTTGCATATCAGCGCAATGATCGCTCGTTGACTCTGATATCCTTGATTTTATATCTGCTAGGTGCCATGATAGGATTACTCTTTGGTTTGCTTATGATTCCTTGTATATTGCTTAATCTTATCTCATTTATTCAACAAGTTTCATCAATAAGAAAAGATAAAGATTCCGAGCTTGGACTAATTCCTTGATTGATCATTAACCCTTAGGAGGATGTAAAGATGCAGAAATTTGATGTTGCTGTGATAGGTATGGCAGTTATGGGTAAGAATCTGGCCTTGAATATACTGGACCATGGATTTTCAGTGTTGATTTATAATCGAACCACAGAAGTTGCACTCAATGTCGTAAAGGAAAATCCTGGTCTTGGTCTTGCATTAAGTCTAGAAGAATTGATCGATAAACTTGCTAAACCACGTAAAATCATCATTATGGTTAAGGCTGGATCTCCAGTTGATGCGGTTCTTAATCAATTGGTTCCTTTATTGGATCAAAATGATATCGTGATCGATGCTGGTAATTCTTATTATCTGGATACGATTCGAAGAGAAAAAGAATATGCTGAAAAAGGTTTTTACTTTATGGGAATGGGTGTGTCTGGTGGTGAAGAAGGGGCTCGCAAAGGTCCCGCCATCATGCCTTCAGGACATATTGAAGCTTACTTGGCCATTGAACCTATCTTAACAGCGATATCAGCTAAAGTTAATGGAGAAGCTTGTAGTACTTATATCGGTGAAAATGGTTCTGGACACTATGTCAAAATGGTTCACAACGGGATTGAATATGGAGATATGGAACTCATCGCAGAGTCTTATCAAATCTTAAGAGATCTGGGTCATCATAATAACAAAGAACTTTCTAATATTTTCAGTGGCTACAATAAGCGAGCCTTGGATTCATATCTCATCGAAATTACAACGAATATTTTAAAGACCAAAGATGACTTAAGTGATGCTGATCTGATTGATATGATCCTTGATACGGCTGGTCAAAAAGGCACTGGTCTTTGGACTTCAAAGGAAGCTCTCGATTTAGGTGTTGATATCTCGGTGATCACTTCTGCGGTATTTGCGCGACTCATCTCTACTGATCGAAAAATCAGATTAAGTGCTGAAAAGATTTTGCCTGCTTCTTCTATAAAAGCACCTATTCCAGCTCAGCTTGATGCATTGGTTGAGAAGGCACTTTATGCTGCAAAGGTTATATCCTATGCACAAGGTTTTGATTTACTTAAAAAAGCTGCCCAAACTTACAATTGGAATCTTGATTATGAAGCAATAGCGAAATTGTTTAGAGGGGGATGCATTATTCGGGCTAAATTCCTAAATGAGATTGCCAATGCTTTTAAAGATCCAAAATTGACCAACTTGTTATTGGATCCCTACTTTACAAAGATCATGAGTGATTCATTAATGGCATTAAGAGAAGTTGTTGCATTATCGATTTATTATGGCATCCCAACCCCTTCATATACCGCTGCTCTGAGCTATTATGATGCTATCAGAAGCACTTCTTTATCAACCAATATGATTCAAGCACAAAGAGATTACTTTGGAGCACACACCTATCAAAGGACGGACAGAGAAGGTTTCTATCATTTTGAAAATTGGGGAGATCATGAGTAAAGCTCTGACATTTACGATCTTTGGTTCTACCGGAGATTTGACTTATCGAAAATTATTACCTGCATTGTATCAACTGGAAACACGAAACCTTTTACCTGAGAATATCACAATAAGGTGCATTGGCAGAAAACCTTATACCCAAGAAAGTTATCTGGAAGTCGCAAAACCATGGTTGATCAAAGGATCTCGTTTTCCATTTAGTGAAGAAGTTTATGCGCGATTCACAAAACATCTTCAATACATTGAGTTATCTTTGACAGATCAAGTTGACTATGAACGTTTAGGTCAAAGTGATAAAAATGGTGATTATTTGTATTATTTCGCTGTCGCCCCTGAATTTTTCGAACCAATTGCCAATCATTTAAAAACAAGTGGGATTCTTGATCAAGGTAAACATCGGATCATATTGGAAAAACCCTTTGGGATCAATGAAGATCATGCACGTAAATTAAATACATTGCTTGATACTATTTTTGGTGAGGAGAACATTTATCGTATTGATCATTATCTTGGGAAAGAAATGATTCAAAACATATTGACGATTCGTTTCGCAAACAGAATGTTTGAAGGGATATGGAACAAAGACTATATTCAGGAAATACAGATTACAGCAGCTGAAACCATTGGGATTGAAAACAGAGGTGCTTATTATGAAACCACTGGTGCCATTCAAGATATGGTTCAGAATCATTTGCTTCAACTTTTGTCTTATGTGTTGATGGATAAACCCAGTGATTTTTCACCTAAGTCTATTCATGCCAAGCAAGGTGAAATCTTAAGTCGGATTAAAACTGAAAAACTTGTTTTAGGCCAATATGATCAAAACGGTGCCTTAGTTGCTTATAGAGATGAAGTAAAAGTTGCTCGTGATTCAACTACTGAAACTTATGTTGCATTGACATTAAGTGTCGATGATGAACGCTTTAAAGGGGTTCCGATTTTCTTAAGAACCGGTAAACGTTTGGATCAAAGAGCAACTTATATCACAGTTAAATTTAAACCTGTCGAAGGAACGTTATTTAAAGAACTTTCCCCTCAGCAAGAAATGTTAATTATAAAGATCCAGCCTGATGAAGGTATCTATTTCCGATTCAATGCTAAGAAACCTGGGATATCTCATCAAATTTCGCAAGTAATGATGAATTTCTGTCAAAGCTGTATTTATGAGAACCGAATCAATACGCCTGAAGCTTATGAAAGATTACTCAATGATGCGTTTAATCAAGATAAAACCTTGTTTACCAGTTGGGAAATGGTTGATTTGACATGGTCCTTTGCTAGTGCCTTAGAACGTTTCAAGAACGAGCATAAGGTAAGTCTTCAATACTATCCTGCTGAAACTCAAGGTCCACTCTTATCCAACGCTATGCTTAATATGTATGATTCTCAGTGGATACCTGCTGATATTACCGAAGAAGCCTCCTCATAATCATGAGCAGAGGCTTTTATTTTTGCTAAAATAAGATTATGAAAAGAAAACTAGGTTTAGCATTATCGGGTGGTGGTATCAAGGCATATGGTGAAATAGGCGTCGTCCAAGTTTTTGAAGAGAATGAGATTTCTTTTGATGGCTTTGCTGGAACCAGCATGGGTTCCATCATTGCTTGCTTTTTGGCCTGTCAACTCAGTGTTGCTGAAGTCAAAGAACATATGCTCGATCTTGAAAAGGTCATCATAAAAAATAAACTGTTTAAACCTAGTAATTTTGAATTATTACCTCTGGTACTTAAACAAATAGACGGTTTCATTAAAAGTGATGAGTTTGAAGCATTGCTTAAATCTCATTTTGATGCCTTGGGTTATCAATTTCTTAGTCAAATTCCTGAATTATTTGTATGTGTTGCGGCAGATCTTATCAGCGGTAAACCTGTGATCTTTACCAATGATCCAAAATCATTTGCGAAAAGTAAAGAGTATATTGTGATCAGTGATATTGAAATCGTAAGAGCCTTAACGGCATCTTGTTCATTTCCGTTGGTATTTAACACCACAAAGATTATGGATCTGCAACTTGTTGATGGGGGAGTTTTGATGAACATTCCTGTTGCCCCACTCAAAGTTATGGGATTTGAAAAAGTGATCTCAATCTCTATGCAAGATATGACTGAGTTCAAAGAATCGACTTCTATGCGGGAAATTGCTTCAAGGATCATCGATATCGGTATACATGAAACTGAAAACTGGATGATTTCTGCATCAGATCTCAACATCAATATCAAATCAAAAAACATTGGTATATTTTCTATGGGAAAAGGATCTGTGATGATTGAGAAGGGATATAAGACAGCCATCAAGATGTTTGATCAGATCAATAAAATCAAGATCCAGAAGCGTAAATTCTGGCTTTAAATTTCTCATATGAAACACGATGCGCTGTAATCAAAGGTAAGGCATCTATTTCATTAGGACTAAACCACGTTAACTCAGAATTATTTTGATGATCGATAAGATAAAAATCAAGTTCCCATATCAAATGGGTAAAGACATGATGATGATGGCCTAGGTAAAGGGCATCTTTTATAACATCAGGACTTTCGATAAAGCGCCAATATCCTTTCATGAGCTCATCTGAATGATCCTTGGTCAGTGCCAGTTTTTGATCATTTGATCGTATGAAGTAAATATTCTTATAAACAACGGGTTTAGACTTTGAGGCTTTCTTGATTGGATAATCAAGCATCGAACCTGTCTGATAAGCAAGACAGTGTTTTTTTATAGGACAGTCTTCACACTTTGGATTTTTTGGGGTGCATATCAATGCCCCTAATTCCATCATGGCTTGAGTAAATAGTGAAGGCGTGGCATCTTTCATCCAAGCTTCCATTTCCTTAGTGACAAAATTTTGAAAGTTTTTGGATCCTTGTTCATCTTGAAGTGTAAATAAGCGTGCTACAACACGGTTCACATTTCCATCGATAGCAACACTTTTTGTTTCAAAACAGATGGATGCGATAGCAGCTGCCGTATAGGGACCAATACCTGGCAACGCTTTGATGTCTTCTAGTTCATTGGGAAAGATATAATGATTTGCTTTTATCATTTGAATCGCTTTATAGATATTTCTTACTCTAGAATAATAACCCAAACCTTCCCATAGTCTTAACAGATCATCTTCAGATGCTTCTGAAAGCTTTTCTAAAGTAGGATACATATTCATCCAACGCTCATAAAAAGGAAGCATGGTGTCAATCTGAGTCTGTTGGGCCATAATTTCGGAGATCCATACTCGATAAGGATCTTTATTGGCTCTAAAAGATAAAGGACGCTGATGTTCAATAAACCAGGTCTCTAGAAGCTTTGGGATGGTCATGGATTCATTATAGGATAATTAAAAGCGATTTTCATCGCTTTTAATTAAATAGATTCCTGCTTCATAAAATTGGAGGGAATGAAGAACAGATTTACATTTGAAGCATTTCGGCTTCACCTATATTATAAGTGAACTAATGAAAACTTATATGAAAATAAAGTGAAAGGTGAGCACGGTAACTTTTTCAATAAAACTATCTACGTTTAGCCAGTTCTTTATATACAGATTCCCATGTGCTTTCTTTTTCGACCAAAAGAACAGTCAAATGATACAATAAATCAGATATCTCATAGATAATCTCATCACTGCCTTCATTTTTAGCCCCAATAATGACTTCAGCTGTTTCTTCACCTACTTTTTTAAGGATCTTATCAATTCCTTTGTCAAAGAGATAATTGGTGTAGGAGCCTTCTTTAGGGTTCTTTCTGCGATCCAATACAACTTGATACACTTCATCGAGTACTTTAGATGTGACTGAGCTTGTTAATGTATAGTCTTTTTCATTGCTTGATTTGGATGAGTCGATGGATTCATTACCTTGTGATTCTAAAAGAGGTTCTGCCAACTCAATTTCATTGAAGAAACATGACATTTCACCTGTATGACAGGCAACACCTTCTTGTTTAACTTTTAATAATAATGTGTCATTATCACAATCTACGAAAACTGACTTCACATGTTGATAATGACCTGATTCTTCACCTTTAATCCAAAGTGTATTTCTGGAACGACTAAAGTAGGTTGCTTTCTTTGTCCTTAGAGTCTGATTAAATGCTTCCTCATTCATATAGGCCAACATAAGTACTTCATTGGTTTTAAAATCTTGTGTAATGACAGGAATTAATCCTGCTTGATTCTGTACTAAATCGCTAAATTTCATATTCATCTCCTTTCTAGTGAAGTTATTTCAACCTAACAGGTATGTTTTCATCATTCAAATAATTTTTTAGATCTTTTATGTCGATCTCTTTGAAATGAAATAGGGAGGCAGCAAGAACAGCATCTGCTTTACCTTTGATTATTGCATCTTTGAAGTGTTCAAGTGTCCCAGCACCACCACTTGCGATCACAGGAATTCTTACAGCTTCACTTACGCATCGTATCAATTCATTATCATAACCAGACTTTGTCCCATCCTTATCCATACTGGTCAAAAGAATTTCTCCAGCACCTCGTTTTTCTGCTTCAATAGCCCATTCTATGGCATCTAGTGCTTGATTGTTTCTTCCCCCATGAGAATATACATCCCAACTTTTACGTTCCTTATTGAACTTGGCATCAATCGCAACAACGATACATTGTGAACCAAATCGTTGAGATGCTTCATTGATCAATGCTGGTCGTGCAATTGCAGCAGAATTGATTGATACCTTATCTGCACCTGCTAACAGTATATTTCGAATGTCTTCAATGGTTCTGATACCACCACCTACAGTCAAGGGAATAAATACTTCTGCAGCAGTTTTTCTAACGATATCAAGGATCGTTCCACGTTGCTCATGAGAAGCAGTAATATCCAGAAAGATGATCTCATCAGCCAGACTTTTATTGTAGGCTTTAGCAACTTCTACCGGATCACCAGCATCGATCAGATCTACAAATTGGACACCCTTTACAACACGACCTTTATCTACATCCAAACATGGAATAATTCGTTTAGATAACATTTATTCACCTCTTTCAAACAGCTTAATCGCTTCTTTAAGATGGATCGCATTTAAATATAAAGCTTTACCAATGATGGTTCCTGTTGCCCCAATTCTCTGAGTTTCATACAGATCGTCTATGCTTGAAATACCACCCGAGGCAATGATGTTCATTCCGGTTTTAATTATCAGATTTTGTGTTTGCTCAATATTAGGACCTTCCATCGTTCCATCTTTGCTTATGTCTGTGTAGATAATATACTTGACGCCCAACTGCTTCATGGCTAATGCAAATTCTGCTGCCTCAAGGGTACTAACTTGCTCCCAACCATGAGTGGCAACACATCCGTTTTTTGCATCGATACCTACCACAATATGTTCGGAACCAAAGTGTTGGATGGCCTCTTTTACAAATTCAGGATCCTTGACGGCCATTGTACCTATTATGACGCGATCTATGCCCATTTCTAGGCGTTGTTTAATATCTTCAAGGGTTCTGATCCCACCCCCTGTTTGTATAGGAATCTTTACTGATTTTAAGATATCACTAAATACTGCTTTGTTGACCCATTCACCGTTGAGTGCGCCATCTAAATCTATGATATGAAGATAAGTCGCTCCATCTAGTTCCCATTGTTTTGCAACCTCTAAAGGGCTCTCACTAAAGATGGTTTCTTGATTAAACAAGCCCTTGTAAAGTCGTACACATTTACCATTCTTGATATCAATTGCAGGGTATAGTTGCATACTTGTCTCCTAACTCAATTCAATGAAATTTCTAAGGATCTTCAAACCCACATCACCGCTCTTTTCAGGATGAAATTGTAAGCCGTATATATTTCCTTGCTGAACCGCCACTTGGATATCCTTTTCATAATTCGTAGTTGCTGAAACAATATCTTCAGTTGTTTCTAAATGATAAGAATGTACGAAGTAAACATAGCTATTTTCAGGTAACCCAACAAATAATGGGGATTCTTTATGAATATCTAAACGATTCCATCCCATATGAGGAACCTTCAACGACACATCCATAAATACAATCTGTCCCTTCAGCATTCTAAGGCCTTGATGAAATCCGAATTCAGTAGATGTATCAAAAAGCAATTGCATACCCAAACAGATACCCAATATCGGTTTTCCTTGGGCCTTTGATTCTATCAATAATTGATCGAATTTCTTTTTGCGTATGAGATCGATGGCATCTTTAAAAGCACCAACGCCTGGCAATATGAGCTTGTCAGCCGTTAAGAGGAGATCATAATCATCACTTATAAAATGTTGTGCACCTAGAAAATTTAGGGCATTGGATACGCTTTTCAGATTCCCCATCCCATAGTCAATAATACCGATCATCTTCGTAGCTCCTTTGTTTTAGTCTAACAACCCTTTTGTGGAAAGCACTTCTTTGATTCTTGGATCAATGGTTTTTGCCTCATCTAACGATTTCCCAAAGGCTTTAAATATTCCTTCTGCGATATGATGGTTATTTTTACCTTGGCGAACTTCAATATGACAATTCATTTTAAGTCGAACACTAAGGGTCCTAAAGAATTCTTCAATCATTTCTGATTCCATCGTTCCTAGTCGATCTGTCGTGAATGATGCATTGAAATTTAGATAAGGTCTTCCGGATAAATCAATGGTACTGATAACGAGAGTCTCATCCATTGGAACCCCAAAGAAACCATATCTTTTAATACCTGCTTTATCTTTAAAAGCTTCATCAAGACAATCACCCAACACGATCGCAACATCTTCAACAGTGTGATGTGAATCAATCTGCAGATCGCCTTGAGCCTCTATGCTCATATCAATAAAGCTGTATTTTGATAAAAGGGTGAGCATATGATCGAAAAATCCTATGCCTGTTGAGATTGTTGAAACACCAGTTCCATCTAGATTGACGGATATACGAATGGATGTTTCTTTTGATTTACGTTCTTTTGTTGCTTGACGAACCTTATTCATGGGTTGCCTCCTTTAGTGCGTTTATGATTCTTTTGTTTTCTGTTTCGGTTCCTACGGTAATCCTAATGCAATGAGCAAGTGGTCCAGTAGGGGGATAATCTCTTACAAGAATCTTTTGCTGATAAAGTGCTTCAGCAATCGAATCTTGTTTTAATCGTACAAGAATGAAATTCGCATGACTTTCATATACTCTTTCTACAACATCAAAGGCTTGTAACTCATTCTTGAGCCAATCACGTTGTTGAATACTCTTTTTTACCATGTCATCGTAATAAGCTTTATGTTCTAGTACAAAGAAGGATGCTTCTTGAGCATAGCTCGACACATTGTAAGGAGGCTTGACCAGATTAATGGTCTCAATCATATCAGGATGTGCAATGGCATAACCTGATCTTAATCCAGCCAACCCATATGATTTAGAGAAGGTTCTTAAAATAATTAAATCTGGGTAGTCCATAAGATCCTCAATCATCGATTCTTGTGTAAATTCAGCATAGGCTTCATCCACAACAACGGGACAATCAGCGATCTTCAGAATACGTTTGATGTCTTCAGAGGACAGCAGACAGCCGGTTGGATTGTTTGGTGTACACAAGAAGACTAGTTTTGGTTTAACATCTTGAATGATCTGGATCATTTTGTCGATGTCATAATTGAAGTCTTGATCTAGTGGTACTTCAATGGCTTTTCCGCGATTTAATATTGTAGATAATGGATACATACTGAAGGAGGGGGTCGGCATTACCACAGAGTCGCCAGGTTCAAGAAATACTTTTATAATCAACTCAATGATTTGATCAGAGCCTACTCCGCAAAGAATATTTTCTTTTGTGACATTTATGACCTCCGCAATTTTTTCGCGAAGCTGGATGCAATCTGTATCTGGATACCTTGTGAGATTATCTTTTTCAGACATCCATTTTGCCATATGTTCAACGAACTCCTTTTGATGCTCAAAGGGCATTTCATTGGCATCACACTTGATTTCATAAGGCTTGGGTGATGCATGATAAGGCTTGAAATTTTGAAGATCGATCCGAGCATATCGATTCATATCACTTCCTCACTTTCTTTAGGAAAGCGTATTTGAATGGCTGATGCATGAGCTGTCAATTCTTCAGCATTCGCAAAGGTAATAATGTCATCTTTTAAGGCATATAAAGCTTGATCGTTATAATAGATGATGCTGCTTTTTTTAACGAAATCTTCGACGCTCAACGGTGAGAAAAACTTAGCAGTACCATTGGTGGGTAAAATGTGATTTGGACCTGCCATATAATCTCCCAATGGTTCAGGAGAATAATTTCCTAAAAAGATGGCACCTGCATGTTTGATTTTATTCATCACCATAACAGGTTCTTTTGTACAGATTTCTAAATGTTCTGGGGCTATTTGATTGGTTAAATCAATAGCATCTTCAAGCGTCTTGACTAGAATGATGGCTCCATAGTTTTCAAGAGATTGTTTTATGATTGAAGATCGACTAAGCAATTTGGTTTGGCGGATAAGCTCTGCTTCAATCGAGAAAGCCAAGGTTTCATCAGTAGTAATAAGGACTGCACTTGCAAGTACATCATGCTCAGCTTGTGATAATAGATCTGCCGCAACATAATCAAGTCGTGCAGAATCATCGGCAATCACCAAGATTTCTGAAGGTCCCGCAATAGAATCAATGCTAACCAAGCCATAGACTTTCTTCTTCGCTAGAGCCACATAAATGTTGCCTGGTCCAACTATCTTATCTACCTTACGAAGTGTTTGAGTTCCATAAGCCAGAGCACCGATTGCTTGGGCTCCACCTACTTTATAGATTTCTTTGATTCCACAAATATCGGCAGCGACCAAGGTCGCTGGATTAACTTTTCCGTTTTTTTGCATAGGGGTTGTCATGATGATTTCAACTACACCAGCCACTTGCGCCGGAATAACATTCATCAACACACTCGAAGGATATACAGCAGTTCCTCCTGGAACATAGACTCCAATTCGATCCAGTGGTGTTACTTTTTGACCTTGCATGATACCGTAAGTATCTGTATCAAACCATGAATAAGTTTTTTGCTTAACATGATATTGATAGATTTGAGCATAGGCGCGACGAATCACTCGAATCAGATTTTCATCTACTAAAGTATAAGCTTCTCGTATTTCATCTTCGCTTACACAAAGAGTTTCAGGCGTTAAAGTCACCTGGTCATATTTGGCTGTCAAAGCAATAAGTGCTTCATTACCTTTTTCTTTTATAGACAAAAGAATAGAATCAACGATTTTCTCATAAGATTCATAAGATGTTTGTTCTCTGTTTTTTAGGAAATCACCAATGGAAAGATCCATTGAATTCCGCAAGTCATAAAATTTCATTGAGAGATCCTTTCTCTAAGTCCTTGGATAATGTTGTTGATCCGTTCACTTTCCATTTTCATGCTGACTCGGTTGACTACCATTCTTGCAGATAGAGGACAAATTGTTTCTAAAACAACCAAGCCATTTTCCTTTAATGTCGATCCGGTTTCTACGATATCGACAATGACGTCTGAAAGACCGACTAATGGAGCTAATTCAATTGAGCCATTTAACTTAATGATTTCAACTTTTTGATTTTTCTTGTTGTAAAAGTAATCTTTAGCAATATTGGGATACTTGGTCGCAACACGGATATGGTTATTGTTTTTTAGTGTTTCTTGCATACTGGCAAGTCCAGCAACAACCATATTGCATTTACCAAAACCTAAATCAACGACCTCAAATAAGTTACGACGTTCTTCAAGCAAGGTATCTTTACCAACGATCCCGATATCCGCAGCCCCATATTCAACATAAGTGGGGACATCATTGGCTTTAGCAAGGAAGAATTTCAATTTCAATTCTTCATTAACAAAAATCAATTTGCGAGATTCTGTATACATCTCTTCACAAGTGATACCTTGTTTTTCTAGTAATTTTAAAGCTTGTGTGGCCAAGCGACCTTTCGCTAAGGCAAACGTTAAATAGCGCATTTATAGGCCTCTTTCTAGGATGTCTGAAAGTTTTACAAGGGTACGTTCATCAGACAATAGGTTGATCATCACAGCTGTATCCTCATCTTCAATAAACATCATTTTCTCAATCTCTTTTTCTTTTCCGTAAAGTATGAAGTCTTCATCCTGTAATTCTTTCTTAGCAAGCTCTACGCTCATCTTGCGTTTCCTAAGATTTTGGGCGAGTTGTATAGCAGTTTTTCGCTTTAATTCATCATAGATTATTAATAGGTTGACTTTTGCCACCTCAATGTCAAAATTCTGACGAGCCAAAGCACTCAAGACTTCATCTACTTTTACAGCAAATCCAACAGCAGGGGCTTGATGTGAAAAAGTACCTAGTAAATTATCATAACGACCACCATCAACAATACTATCTCCCGCATCATAGGTGTATCCCTTAAAAATAAGCCCTGTATAATACTGAAGTTTACTGACCATTCCTAAATCAAAAGATATATATTGATCCAATGAATATTCTTTTAAGATTGATACCACTTCTTTTAGTCGAAGGATGGCTAGATTGGCAACTTCGTTATGAGTTAATGCGGTTGCTCGTTCAAGAATTTCTTCTTGACCAAAAAGGGTAGGTAGGATCAATAATCCATTTCTTGTTGATTCGTTGATTTGTAGTTGATTGAGATATTGTTCTAAGGCAACATGATTTTTTTCATCGATCAATCGTCTTACGATTTCTTGCGTTTCATTATCAAAGCCTGCTTCTTCTGCTAAACCATTAAAAAATCCTGCATGTCCAATATCGATTTGAAAATCGATTAATCCAGTAGCCAAGAGACTTTGAATAGAGAGTGCTATACATTCAGCATCAGCATCTGCACCAGCAAATCCAATACACTCAACCCCAGCTTGGGTAAATTCACGCAATTTACCTTGGTAGTTTTCATTATTGTAAAAGACATTTCCTAAGTAACAAAAGCGTCGAGGAGAATTTGAATTTGAATAAAAAGTGGCCATGTAGCGCGCAATAGAGGGGGTCACGTCTGGCCTAAGTGCCAATATGTCTCCCTCCCGATTAAAGAACTTATATAGATTTTTTCCATCTGAAGTTCCGCGTTCATTCCGATAAATATCAAAATATTCAAAAGTTGGAGTTTCTACTTGTTCATAACCAAAAGAAAAAAATTGTTTTAGTATTTCATTACCAAGATCGTTTTTTTGAGCCGTGTCCTTGGGATGTAAATCTCTTAATCCTTCAACCGTATGCAGTAAGCGATTATTCATACCTTGTTCACCTCACAAAACGATCACTTTTACTTTAGCAATTTACAGTGCTAAACCGAAATTGATGTAAATTAAGTTTATTATAGTGGCTTGATGCTCGTGTGTCAACCATTATAAACAATTATAATTATGGTTTTCTTAGCAATTTTTGAGTGAACGAATGTGGTTGAATCAAGATTGCAATGCAATTCCTTCACTGATAAATTCAAACTGCTCGTTCTTCTGGCGAAGGTAGCACTCATTCATATGCCATAATGTGTAATTAGATGGTATAATAAAGTGTATTTTGAAAGCAGGTCTTTATGAGAGAACAAAAAATTATTAATATTGCGGTCATTGCACATGTCGATGCCGGTAAGAGTACACTTGTTGATGCGTTACTTCAACAGTCTGGTGTCTTCAGATCTAACGAAGTTTTGGTAGCCCAAGTTATGGACTCCAATGCTTTGGAAAGAGAACGCGGAATTACCATTTATTCTAAAAACTGCAGCATTCAAACCCATGGTGCAAAAATAAATATCGTCGACACTCCGGGACATGCTGACTTTTCGTCTGAAGTCGAACGTATCATAAAAACAGTAGATACTGTTGTGCTCTTAGTTGATGCCTCAGAAGGCCCAATGCCTCAGACCCGATTTGTTTTACATAAAGCACTTGAACTTGGACTCAATCCAATTCTTTTAATCAATAAGATAGATAAGAATGACCAAAGAGCTGAAGAAGTCGTTGACTTGGTTTATGAATTATTTCTGTCCCTGGATGCGACCGATGAACAATTAGATTTCCCAATTCTTTATGGGATTGCTAGACAAGGCATCGTAAAATATCATATGAATGATGAATCAACAGACCTCGAGCCTTTGTTTGAAACGATTGTGCGTCAAGTTGGGACTTATCCTGATTTAGATGAAGAACCCACTCAGATGCAGATCAGTTCTTTGGCTTATGATGATTATTTAGGCCGTTTAGGGATTGGTCGCTTATATAAAGGGACTTTAAAAGTAGGCCAAAGCGTAGTTGTTGCACGCGGTGCTTCCACCATCAGACAAACCATTTCTCAGCTTTTTGTTTATATCGGAATGAAAAGAACACCTGTTCAAGAAGTTCATAGTGGAGATATCGTCATTGTCGGCGGGATCCAAGACATCAATATTGGGGATACCTTATGTGATCCGAATAATATCGATCCATTACCAATGATTTCGATTGAAGAACCGACACTATCGATGAATTTTTGTGTCAATACTTCGCCGTTTGCGGGAAGATCTGGTAAATACGTCACGTCAAGAAACATCAAAGAACGTTTGATGAAAGAACTAGAAGTCAATGTTGGATTAAAAGTTGAATCTTTAGATACAACTGATAAGTTTAAAGTATCAGGACGTGGTGAATTACACTTAACTATTTTGGTTGAAAATATGCGAAGAGAAGGCTATGAATTGGCTGTATCCAAACCAGAAGTCATTTATCGTTATATTGATGGAGTAAAAATGGAGCCGATGGAAGAAGTCATCACCACCGTTCCAGAGATTTATTCTGGTGTTGTTATATCGAAACTGAATTTAAGAAAAGCCCAAATGAAGAATATGGACTCAAAGCGCGGTTATGTGACCATCACATGGAATGCACCTACGCGTTCTTTGATTGGGTATCGTTCTGAATTCATCAATGATACTCATGGTGAAGGGACGATCGTTCGTCAATTTGCTGGATATACCGAATATGTTGGGGAATTGCCACAACGTCCTAACGGTGTCATGATTTCTACGGAAATGGGAACAGCCATGACCTATTCTATATTCTATCTGCAAGAAAGAGGCCAATTCTTCATTGGTGCTCAGACTGAAGTCTATACAGGAATGATCATTGGGATTGCTTCCCGCGATATGGATATGGAAGTCAACCCCATCAAAGAAAAGAAGAAAACAGCCGTTCGTTCTTCAGGTAATGATGAAGCCATGAGATTGGTGACCCCAAAACAATTAACTTTGGAATATGCTGTTGAGTTCATCAATGATGATGAACTGGTTGAAGTAACGCCTGACGCGATTCGTTTGCGTAAGAAACATTTATCTTCCATCGATCGTAAAAATGCCAATCGTAATGCTAAAGTCGAGGAAGTCAATGACTGAGTTTTCGTTTGAAATCTTACATACCTGTGCTCAAAGCGGTGCTCGAACAGGCATCTTACATACGCCTCACGGTGATGTTTTAACTCCAATGTTTATGCCAGTCGGGACTTTAGCCACAGTAAAATTTCTATCTCCAGAAGAAATAGAATCCATTCAAGCAGGTGTGATTTTAGCCAATACCTATCATTTATGGCTTAGACCAGGTGAACATATTGTAAAAGCAGCCGGTGGTTTACATTCTTTTATGAATGTAAAGAATCCGATTTTGACGGATAGCGGTGGTTTTCAGGTTTTTTCTTTGGCAGACTCACGTAAGATCACTGAAGAAGGGGTCACCTTTAAGAATCATCTTAATGGTGATACGATGTTTTTATCTCCTGAAAAAGCGATTCAAATACAAAATGATTTAGGTGCAGACATCATCATGAGTTTTGATGAATGTCCACCGTATCCTGCAACCCATGAGTACATGAAAAAAAGCGTTGAGCGAACCTTGCGTTGGGCTCAAAGAGGAAAAGACAATCATAAAAATCCCAATCAAGCTTTGTTTGGGATCGTTCAAGGCGGAGAGTTTGAAGATTTAAGAGCGTATAGTGCTCAAAAACTCGTTGAGATTGATTTTCCTGGTTACTCCATAGGGGGAACTAGTGTTGGGGAAACCAAAGAAGTCCTTTATAAAATGATCGACTACAGTATAAAATATCTGCCTTTAAATAAACCTCGTTACTTAATGGGAGTTGGATCGACTGATGCGATATTAGAAGGAGTCTTACGCGGTGTGGATATGTTTGATTGCGTATTACCTACTCGAATTGCCAGACATGGAACCCTAATGACTTCAACCGGAAGACTCAACATCAGAAACGCAAAAAATGAACAAGATTTTGGACCCATCGATCAGGAATGTGATTGTTATACCTGTAAGAATTTTTCAAGAGCTTACTTACGACATTTGATTCGCTGTGATGAAGGATTGGGCCAACGTTTATTATCGATCCACAACTTAAGATTCTTAATTAAATTGACTGAAGATGTCCGAACTGCCATCAATGAAGATCGTTTCCAGGATTTCAAAGATGATTACTTTAAAAAACATCATCTTAATAGTATCAATTCCAAAGGTTTCTAATGAAAACATCTGATTTTAACTTTGAGCTTCCTGAAGAACTCATTGCCCAACATCCATTAGCCGATCGTTCAGCTTCTCGCCTAATGGTTTTAAATCGCAAAAATAGAACCATTAAACATGAAGTCTTTACCAACATCATCGATCATTTAAACAAAGGTGATGTATTGATCGTCAATGAATCCAGAGTCATGCCTGCCCGTTTATTTGGGATCAAAGAAGATACCCTTGCCCATATCGAATGTTTGATTTTGAAAATTGAACACAATGAAGTGGAGTGTCTCGTAAAGAAAGCAAAGGCTGTTAAAGTAGGAACGATCATTGACTTTGGCGAAGGCATTCTTAAATTCGAATGTATTGAATTAGGGGAAAGTGGTTTGCGTCGATTCAAAATCATCACTCAAGGCATCTTTTTAGAACTATTATCAAAATTAGGCACCATGCCTTTACCACCCTACATCAAAGAAAGATTAGAAGATCCTGAACGGTATCAGACTGTTTATGCGAGAAATTTGGGTTCTGCAGCAGCACCAACAGCAGGACTTCATTTTACCCCAGAATTATTGAAGCAAATTGAAGACAAAGGCATTGAACTGATAAAGATAACCTTACATGTAGGTTTAGGAACATTTAGACCTGTCGATGCAGACGATGTCAGTCATCACAAGATGCATGAAGAATTCTATGAAGTATCAAGTGAAGCAGCCACTCTTTTGAATCAAGCTCGATCTGAACACAGAAGGATCGTTGCGGTAGGAACGACCAGTGTCCGCACTTTAGAAACACAGACGAATCGACATGGTCGATTTATTGCAGAAACATCCTCTACTGAGATTTTTATCACACCAGGATATGAGTTTAAAGCCGTTGATGCTTTAATTACCAACTTTCATCTACCTAAAAGCACTCTGGTGATGTTGGTCAGTGCTTTAGCAGATCGTGAATTTATCTTACAAGCCTATGAAAAAGCAGTACAATTAAAATACAGGTTCTTCTCCTTTGGAGATGCCATGTTTATCGAATGAACAAAAGAACAGATCATCATTGGGAAATCGAAAAATTGAATGAGATAAAATTGCTTGAAAAGAAACCAAGTCTTTTGATGCATTCTTGCTGTGCTGTATGTAATAGTTGGCCGCTTGAATATTTGGCTCCTTATTTTAATATTACCCTTTACTACAATAATTCCAATATTTATCCTCAGTCCGAATATGATCATCGCTTAAGTGAACTCGAAAAATATGTAACGCTTTTCAATGAAAAACATGACACAGAGATTTCAATCATAGCTCAGCCTTATGACTATGAAAATTATCATACGACCTATCTGTTAAAACGAGCCCAAGATAAAGAAGGCTCACAACGCTGTGGAATGTGTTATGCATTACGAATCACAGAAGCCCTCAATTATGCTTCGGCGAATGGTTTTGATTATGTCACGACAGTGATGACGATCTCTAGACAAAAAAGTGCGAACAAAATAAATGAGATCGCAAGACGATTGGCCAGTGGTTATCCTAAAGTCCAATACTTTTATTCCAACTTCAAGAAAAACAAAGGCATTGATTTTAGTGTCAACGTATCAAAAGGGCTAGGGATCTATCGTCAAGAGTACTGTGGGTGTGAGTATTCTGTACATAATCTGCATGATGAATGATTGACTCTTAAGGGGCTTTTGTCTATAATATCTTCAACGACAAAGACCGAAGTTAAAACGTGCAGTGGACATTCAGAAAGTTTTGGGCCGATGAAACAAAACCAAGATGTACGTATAAGTCCTTCGCTAGTCGATTCTCTGAACCAAAGTAAGAAAATCCGGTGAACCCGTTATCTTCCAACGAGCACAGCAGTGAAACCAAGGTGGTACCACGTTAAACGTCCTTAGATGGCGTTTTTTTATTTCAAGGAGGAAATATGCTAAATCTAAGATTACCGACCATAGAAACAGATCGTTTTATCTTAAGACCAATACGGGTTGAAGATGCCAAAGACATGTTTGAATATGCTGGAGATGCCCAAAATCTACAGTTTGTTTGGTTTCCTCGTCATACAGATGTCGCATCAAGTGTGAAAGCCATTGAAGATCACTTCTTAACTCGAGTGGAAAGAGGCATTCCTGAAGCCTATTGTGTGGTGATCAAACCACAAATGAAGATGATCGGAACCGTAGATGTGCATACAGTAAGATTTGGCGATGTCGGTGAGATCGGTTATATCCTAAATAAACGGTATTGGAATAAAGGTATCACCTCAGAAGCAGTTCAAATCTTGATCTCTGTAATGTTTCATCATTGCGGATTCCAACGCATTGAGATACAGCATAATGCTGAAAATATCGCATCATTTAGGGTCATTGAAAAAGCAGGATTCATTTATGAAGGGACGTATAGAAAACGTAAATATGAGCCTGAATTAGGCCATAGAAGCGACTATCACTTCTGTGGGCTAAACAGTGATGATCATATCGTATCAGAAAGGTATTCAAAGGAGCACTATGAGAAAACAATTAGACCCAAAATACGACCATAAGGCGGTCGAATCCAATCAGTATCAGACATGGATCCATAATGGATATTTTACAGCAGGAGATCTGAGTAAAAAACCATTTACGATTGTGATCCCACCTCCAAACGTTACAGGCAAACTACATTTAGGACATGCTTGGGACACTTCACTTCAAGACATCATTGCCCGTTTTAAACGTATGCAAGGCTTTGATATGCTTTGGTTACCAGGAATGGATCATGCGGGGATCGCAACCCAAGCCAAAGTAGATGCACGCTTAAGAGCTCAAGGCACCAATCGATATGAACTTGGCAGAGAGAAATTCTTGGAACAAGCCTGGGCTTGGAAAGAAGAATATGCTTCATTTATTCGTCAACAGTGGGCAACTTTGGGACTTTCTTTGGATTATACCAGAGAACGTTTTACCTTAGATGAAGGCCTCAATAAAGCCGTCAATAAGGTTTTTGTTGATTTATATCATGAGGGGTTGATCTATCAAGGTGAACGTATCATCAATTGGGATCCTCTAGCGAAAACAGCGTTATCCAACATTGAAGTCATCCATAAAGAAATAGAAGGTTCCTTTTATACCTTTAGTTATGAAGTTGTTGAGACTGGTGAAAAGATTGCCGTTTCTACAACTCGACCAGAAACCATGTTTGGCGATGTCTGTGTCGTCGTTCATCCAGAAGATGATCGTTATCTTCATCTTCATGGACTTCACGTCATCAATCCAGCCAATCATGAAAGTTTACCGATCATCACGGATCCCTATATTGATCGTGAATTTGGAACTGGGGCCATGAAATGTACACCTGCTCATGATCCTAATGACTTCAATTTATCAGAAAAACATAATTTACCTAAAGTCATCTGTATGAATCCAGATGGAACGATGAATGAAAAAGCAGGGGAGTATTGCGGTCTTGATCGTTTTGAATGCCGCAAACGTTTGACACAACGTATTACTGACGAAGGCAACACGATCAAAATTGAAAAACATATTCATCAGGTCGGTCACTCAGAAAGAACTGATGTCATCGTTGAACCTTATCTGTCAAAACAATGGTTTGTTAAAATGAAACCTTTGGCTCAATCAGCCATCGATGCTCAGAATTCTACGGATAAAGTCAATTTCATTCCTGAAAGATTCGAAAATATCTTTACGCAATGGATGACCAACATCGAAGATTGGTGTATCTCTCGCCAATTATGGTGGGGCCATAGGATTCCAGTCTGGTATCACAATACAACCCATGAGGTTTATGTTGGTTTAGATGCTCCTAAAGACATTGAGAATTACACCCAAGACGAAGATGTTTTAGATACTTGGTTCTCCAGTGCTTTATGGCCCTTTAGTACCTTAGGCTGGCCAGAAAAGACCGCAGATCTTGAACGTTATTATCCTACCGATGTTTTGGTTACAGGTTATGACATCATCTTCTTTTGGGCAGCCCGTATGATATTTCAAGCGCGCTATTTTACCAAGAGCGTTCCATTTAAAGATGCCTTGATCCATGGTTTGATCAGAGCAGATGATGGACGCAAGATGAGCAAGTCCTTAAGCAATGGGGTTGATCCGATGGACGTGATCGATGAGTACGGGGCAGATGCGTTAAGGCATTTCTTGACCACCAATTCAGCTCCAGGCTTAGATTTACGATATTCCACCGAAAAAGTAGAAGCATCCTGGAATTTCATCAATAAACTATGGAATGCCTCGCGTTTTGTTTTGATGAATCTGCCTGATGAGTTTATTAAAGAGGATCTTAAAAACTTGACCTTATCTTCACCTGATCGTTGGATCATGGAAAGATTTGATGTCACCCTTGAAAAAGTCACTTCAGCGATGGAAAAGTATGACTTTGCTTTAGCAGGTTCATTCTTGTATGAGTTTGTTTGGGATGATTATTGTTCATGGTATATCGAACTCAGCAAATCAAATCTGAACTCAAGTGATGAAAGTATCGTTAAAGCAAGTCGCAATACTTTGGTTGCCGTATTAAAAGGAATCTTAAAACTGATTCATCCAACCATGCCTTTTGTAAGTGAAAAGATTTATTCTTGTTTTGAAGAAGAAGCCATATGCATTTCATCATGGCCAACACCTTTTGGAAATCATGATGATGAAGCACTTATTCAAACAGGTCAACTAATTTCAATCATTTCACAGATCAGATCGATCAGGACTGAATACAATGTCAAACCTTCAATTCCATTATCTATTTTGCTTTCTTATCCACTCAATGAGATTCAGGCAGAGACCTTGATCAAAATGGTTAAGACTTCGCTCGTTGATAAACTTGACGATGAAACCATGACTCGGGCTATTTTAGGTGGGACCTTGTCGATCTCACTGACTCAATTGGTGGATGTTGAAGCAGAGAAGATTCGTTTATCAAAAGAAAAAGAAAAGCTTGAAGCAGAGATTGCCAGAGGTGAAGGGATGCTTCGTAATCCGCGCTTTGTCGATGCAGCACCTGCCGCAAAAGTTGAAGCAGAGAAAACAAAACTTGCAGAATATAAGCGTCAATATGATTTAGTTAATGAACAGTTAAATAACTTGAGTAAGTAGAGTGGAAAAACAGGGACTTATCTTGTATAATTAACCTGTTATTTGGCGAAAGCCATAGGAGGAACTATGACCACTAAATATGTGTATCTGTTCTCTGAAGCTGACGGTAAAATGAAGAATCTGTTGGGTGGAAAAGGCGCTAATTTGGCAGAAATGACCAAGTTAGGGATGCCTGTCCCTCAAGGTTTTACCATCACAACGGAAGCTTGTACTCGTTATTATGATGATAACGAAAGCATCCATCCGGAGATCGAGAAAGAAATCTTTGAATACTTAGCGAAGCTAGAGCTTACCACAGGTAAGCAATTTGGTTCTAAAACCAATCCTTTGCTTGTTTCTGTCCGTTCAGGATCACGTGCTTCTATGCCGGGAATGATGGACACCATCTTGAATTTGGGTTTAAATGATGAAGTCGTTGAAGGATTTGCTAGCCTGACCCAAAACCCTCGTTTTGCGTATGATTCTTACCGTCGTTTCATTCAGATGTTCTCTGATGTCGTCATGGAACTTTCAAAGAAAAACTTTGAAGTCATTATCGACGAAATGAAAGAAGAGAAACACATTCATTTAGATACAGAATTTACAGCTGATGATCTAAAAGAAATGGTCAAACGTTTCAAAGCTTACTATAAGAAACATAAAGGCGTAGATTTCCCGCAAGATCCAAAAATTCAATTGATTGAATCCGTAAAAGCAGTCTTTAGATCTTGGAACAATCCAAGAGCGGTTTATTATCGTCGTCTCAATGAAATCCCACATTCATGGGGAACCGCTGTCAACATTCAATCCATGGTCTTTGGTAACATGGGTGATACATCCGGAACAGGCGTTGCCTTTACCCGCAATGCTGCCACTGGTGAAAAGAAACTCTTTGGGGAATTCTTGATGAATGCTCAAGGAGAAGACGTTGTAGCTGGGATCAGAACGCCAATGACGATCGATAAGCTACAACAAGTCATGCCTCATGTATACGATGAATTCGTTGTGATCTGCGATCGTTTGGAAGCTCACTATAAAGATATGCAAGATATGGAATTTACCATTGAAAAAGGCAAACTCTTTATGCTTCAGACACGTAATGGAAAACGTACTGCAGCAGCGGCTTTGAAGATTGCCGTTGATTTGGTTGCTGAAGGCATGATCAGCAAAGATGATGCGATTTTACAAGTTGATCCTAAACAACTCGATGCTTTGTTGCATCCGCAATTTGATCCAGCTGCCCTAAAAGCTGCTGAAGTCGTCGGCAGTGCATTACCAGCTTCGCCTGGTGCTGCCAGTGGAAAAGTCGTCTTTACAGCGGCTGATGCGGTCGAATGGAAAGAACGCGGAGAAAAAGTCATCTTGGTTCGTTTAGAGACCTCTCCTGAAGACATTGAAGGCATGCATGTATCACAAGGTATCTTAACTGCACGTGGCGGTATGACCTCCCATGCGGCTGTAGTCGCTCGTGGTATGGGAACATGTTGTGTATCTGGTTGTGGCGAAATCAAGTTTACAGGGCCTAAATCTTTCACTTTAGGTAAACATAGCTTTAAAGAAGGGGATGCGATTTCTTTAGATGGTTCAACTGGTAAGATCTATGGTCAAGCCATCAAGACCGTCCCGGCATTAATTACAGGGGATTTTAAAACATTGATGGGATGGGCCGATGAAGTTCGTACATTAAAAGTAAGAACCAATGCGGATACACCTAAAGATGCAGCTCAAGCTGTTATCTTTGGGGCTGAAGGTATTGGACTTGTTCGTACTGAACATATGTTTTTTGAAGGCGATCGTATCAAAGCCATGCGTGAAATGATCGTTTCTAAGACTGAAGAACAACGTCGTAAAGCATTAGCAAAACTCTTGCCGATGCAAAGAAGCGATTTTGAAGGCATCTATGAAGCCATGGAATTTAGACCGGTCACCATCCGTTACCTAGATCCACCACTTCATGAATTCTTACCTACTGATGAAGAAGATATCATCAACTTAGCGAAAGAAATGAATTTAGAAGTCACTGAATTGAAAAACATCATTACTTCACTTCATGAATTTAACCCAATGATGGGTCACCGTGGCTGTCGTTTGGCTGTTTCCTATCCAGAAATTGCCGAAATGCAGACTCAAGCGGTCATTGAAGCAGCCATCAACGTTGCAAGAAAGCATCCTGATTGGCACATCAAACCTGAAATCATGATCCCATTGGTTGGTGAAATCAAAGAATTGAAATATGTCAAAGATATCGTTGTTAGAGTTGCAGATGAGATCATCGCAAAGAGCGGCGTTGATTTACACTACCTCGTAGGAACCATGATTGAAATCCCAAGAGCTGCTTTATTGGCTGATGAGATTGCGACCGAAGCTGAATTCTTCTCCTTTGGAACCAACGACTTAACGCAAATGACCTTTGGATTCTCCAGAGATGATGCTGGAGCCTTCCTAAATCATTATTATGATAAGAAAATCTATGAACAGGATCCTTTTGCCAGACTTGATCAACATGGAGTTGGTAAACTGGTTGAAATGTCTTGTAGATTAGGTAGACAAACACGTCCTGACATTAAGTTGGGCGTATGCGGTGAACACGGTGGTGATCCAAGTTCTGTTGAATTCTTCCACAGAATCGGATTATCGTATGTTTCCTGCTCACCTTTCAGAGTACCGATAGCGCGTCTTGCTGCTGCACATGCTGCCATCAAAACAAAGAGAGCTAAAGTTTAAAGCGGGGTAAAACCCGCTTTTTCTTTGCTATAATAGAAGTACATAGGAGATCGTATGAAAATCATTTTTGGAACGTATACAAAACGTATCAGTGAAGGTATCTATACTGTTTCATTTAATCAAGGCATCCTGAGTGACTTGAAACTGAGCACCCCTTTAAACAATCCTACTTATTTGACCTATCATCATCCTGTGCTGTTTGCGGCTAGTCAAAAGGATAAATTAGGTGGACTTGCGTGTTATGAAAACAATCAATTCATCAATGAAGTCATGCAAGAAGGTTCAACGCCTTGTTTTGTTGACTATGTCAATGAAAAACATCTTGTGTTATCGGCTAATTATCATTTAGGTAACATCATCACATATGCATATACTCCAAAAAAAGGTATACGCTTAATTCAAAAGATACAATATGGAAGTGGTTCTCATGCACATTTCATTCGATATTTTAAACAATTAGATGAAGTTTTAGTATGTGATTTAGGCTTAGATAAGATTTTAGCGTATTCTATTGATCCTTATTTGATGCTTCATCCTAAATATACTTTTAATACCAAAGAAGGTCAGGGACCACGACATTTGATCGTTCATCCTGTGAAACCAATTATTTATGTCTTTGCGGAGCTAAGCAGCGAACTTTTGGTTTTGGTTCACGATGGTTTTGGTTTGAGACAGACTCAATGTGTCAGTACTTTGCCAATCAATGAACAGGAAATAAAAAGTGGAGCTGCCATACGAATCGATCAAAAAGGTAAATTTATTTATGTATCCAATCGTGGACATGAGTCCATTAGTGTTTTTAAAGTGGATGAGACTGGCAAACATGTCGATATGATCCAAAATATAAAGACCCAGGGTGTTCATCCTCGTGATTTCAATCTGAGTCCTGATGGAAAATATTTGGTGGTCGTGCATAAAGACAGCGATAATGTGACTGTATTTGCAATCGATCATGAACAAGGTAAATTAACGCATATCAGTCATGATTTTATTGTTCCTGAAGCAGTATGTGTTCAATTTAGTGAATAATAGACCCAAGGTCTTAAAATAAAAGGAGAAAAAAATGAAAGTCGGATGTGTCAAAGAAATCAAAGCGCAGGAGTATCGAGTCGGACTGGTTCCAATGCATGTGAAAAGTTATCTTCAATCAGGTCACAGTGTTCTCATTGAAACACAAGCAGGTGCTGGTTCAGGGTTTTCAGATGAAGAATATGTAAATGCAGGGGCCATCATTATTGAAAAAGCAGCTGATGTTTGGGCTCAGTCAGATATGATCGTTAAAGTTAAAGAACCTTTAGAATCAGAGTATCCTTTGATGAAAGAGGGCTTGATTTTGTATACGTATCTACATCTTGCGGCCAACGAAAAATTGACACTTGAACTCATGAAAAGAAAAGTCACTGGGATTGCATATGAAACCATCGACGTCAATGGGGCTTTACCACTACTTAAACCGATGAGTGAAGTTGCGGGAAGATTAAGTATTCAAGAAGCAGCCAAATATCTTGAGAAGCCATTTGGAGGCCGTGGTGTATTATTGGGCGGTGTTCCTGGTGTCACCAAAGGTTATGTCGTGATCGTTGGTGGGGGAACTGTTGGAACCAACGCTGCTATTATGGCTTTAGGCATGGGTGCAAAAGTAACGATCTTGGATACCAATTTGATTCGACTTGAAGAGCTGGATCAATTGTTTGAAGGCAAGGTTCAAACTCTGTATTCAACACCAGCCGTTTTGCATGAAGAAATTTCAAAGGCCGACGCTGTTATCGGTGCTGTCTTGATCCCTGGGGCAAAAGCACCTCATTTGATCAAACGTGAAGATTTGAAATTGATGAAAAAGGGAGCAGTCATGGTCGATGTGGCTGTTGATCAAGGTGGTTGCTTTGAAACGACTCATCCTACGACCCACAATAATCCAACTTATGAAGTGGATGGCATCGTCCATTATTGTGTAGCTAATATGCCAGGTGCTGTACCTTATACCTCAACATTGGCTTTGACCAATGCGACTTTGAAGTTTGCATTGCTGATTTCGAATCATACTTTGGATGAAGCCATCTTAAAGAATAAATGTTTGCTTTCAGGCATCAATACCTACAATGGTTATTTAACCAACGAGTTTGTCGCAGCTGCTTTTAATATGACGTATACTCCATTTGATCAGGCACGCTAATGTATCATGTCAGTGATGTCTTAAAACACGGATTCTGCCCAAAACTTTTTTGGTACATCCGTCAAGAAGGATCAAGGTCTCCTCAAAAGTTTGTTCAAATGACCCAATCCTTATCGGACATCCTGCTTAAAAAAGTTGGATTGACCGAGGTCTTTGAATCCTATCGATCAATTGATCCTAAGGATGTTCTTGAAGGACTCAAAACAAAAAAAGCCGTACTTAACGGTCGTTTTGAGCATCATAACTTACGCGTCAAGATTCCTCTGGTACACTTGACTCAAGAGGGACTTGATGTTTACTTTACGACTTTATCACTGAACGCAAAAGTCGAAGATCAACGTTATTTGTCAATGCATATTTATGTCTTGGAAAGTTTAGGTTATCCGATCCACAAGATTCGTGTGATGAGCTTCAATCCAGATTATGTGAGAGGGGATGAGCTCGATATCGATGAATGTTTTGTGTTTAGAGATCAGTTTATCCGCCAAAACGGAAAATCAGCTGGAAATATTACCGATGTCTTATTGAGTCGCAAAACGGATTTCAGCACAGAACTTAATCTGATGGATGAAGTCATGGGCAACGAAGAATTAAAGATGACGATCGATCAGTGTCCTGCACTTAATCGCTGTGAATACTTTGAAGTTTGTTTCCAGAAACAATTTGATCTGTCTCAAGATTCTGTCTTCTTCTTGACACAAAGTGCCAACAAGCGAGCTTTTATCAATGAAGGATTGCTTAAACTGAATCAATTGCCTCTGGATCGTCTTGAAGGAACACCGCTTCAGTTTGCTCAAATCATGGCAGATCGCAATGGTGGGCAATTTGCTGATAAAGTTGTTCTAAAACATTGGTTAAGCGGTCTAAATCAACCTTTGATTTTCATGGATTTTGAATGGGATACTCATGGGATCCCTCCATATCATGGTATGAAACCCATGGATGTCTTATGTTTCCAATATTCATTACATATCCTAAATGACCAAGATTTGGCTCATTATGAGTTCTTAGAATCGGGAGATTGTAGAGAACGTTTTATCCAGTCCTTGATTCAAAATACTCCTAAAGAAGGTTCGATCATTGCCTATAATGCCTTTGGAGCTGAAGCCATCCGTCTTCAAGAGTTAGGCAACCAGTTCCCAAAATATAAAGCCGAACTCGATCAAATGATCGATAGAATGGTGGATTTAGCAGTCCTATTTACAGATGGTATCGTTTACTTAAGTGCCATGAAGGGTTCATTCACTTTAAAAAACATCATACAAGTCATCAATCCGGAATTGAATTATGCACAGTTAAGTATTGGTCATGGTTTAGAAGCTGTCAAACATTATCGGACCCTACAAAACAATGACGATGAAGACGACATCAAAGATGCTTTATTGAAGTACTGTAAGATGGATACCTTAGCCATGGTGGAAATCCTTGGTTATCTGAAATCCATCGTTTAGGAGGAAACATGCCTAACATTATTACCCATGCCTTATTGGCCCAGGATGCGATCGAATCGATCGATTGTCCCACATTATCTAATTTGATTGCGAAGTATCCCAGGGTTTATTCTTTAGGATCTAGTGGTCCAGATTTTTTGTTTTACTATAAGATCTTGCCTTGGGAAAAACCTGATCCAACTTTAAAAATCAAAGAAATCGGGAATAAAATCCATTCCAGTCAAATCAATGACTTTTATCAAAATGCCATTGAAGTCATCCAAGCGACTGAAGATGAAACTCAACGAAACATCATGACTGTATTTTTGGCTGGTCATTTGACCCATTGGGCTCTGGATACCAGTGCTCATCCGTATATTTTCGCAAAAACAGGTGAGATTGGAAAAGGGGCTACCAAATATTGGCACTTTAGATTTGAATCCATGTTGGATACACTCATGGTGACTCAAGTCAAAGGCTATAAGATCGAAAACATTCATATGCCTGAGTTTGTTGGTTCAACCAAAGAAACACGAAATGTCATTGCGAAAATGTATCAGCAGATCGTAATGAACTGCTTTGAAGTCGATATTCCTTTATCTATTTATGAGGAATGTTTGAGATCGATGGCTTCTACTGCTAAGTTGCTTTATGATCCCTATACTTTAAAGTTTCCTTCACTCCAATTGGCTGAAAAAGCAGCTGGAAAATTATGGGAATTCACTGGACATATGGTCATTGGTGAAGCAGATACCAAGCATGATATATTGAACCTAGCTCATACACAATGGGCTCATCCTTGTGATCAAACCATGGTGTCTACTGAAAGCTTTTTAGATTTGTATTTAAAAGCCAAAGACAGAGCCATGGCAGCTCTTTATGCTTTGGAAGGTATAATGAATGCTACCCAGCCAAAAGCTTCACTCAACTTAATTACACGTGATTTGAACTATGATACAGGATTAAATAATCCACCTGCAATGCAGTTTTATGATCCCATATATTGATTGAAGTGTTAGTGAATATGTAAGGATGATAAGAATCATCAGTTAAATCCTAGTTTTATTTTTATCAAGTTTTTTCTCAATGAGTAAGCTAAATTATTCCCATATTTTAAGTTAATTATTCACAAAAATGTCATGCTTCCAAAATGACAAGATATGCTTACAAGCGTATAATATAAATAAGGAGGAAGTGTTTATGAAACTTCATATCCATGGTCAGAATTTAAGCATAACCGAAGGAATGCTTCAGAAGACCGAAAAGAAACTTTCATTCTTAGAAAAGTTCATTTTGGTTGATGAAGATACCAACGCCAACGTTCAGGTCAAGATCAAACCGAACACACTCAAGGTAGAGATCACCATCCTGACAAAAGTTGGCATCATCAGAGCAGAGGTAGAGCATGCAGATTATTATGCCGCGATCGATTTGGCCATCGACAAGCTGGAAGAACAGCTGCGTAAACTAAAGACCAGACTCAATCGCAAACATCGGGAAAAGCTTTCTAAAGCCTTCATGATGAATGAACAAACATTAGCTGATGAACCCAAAGCAAAGGTCGTGAAGACAAAAACAGTAGTTGCAGAAGAGATGAGTTTAGATGAAGCCATCATGCGTATGGAAATGCTAGGTCACTCATTCTTCATTTATACGGATGAGGAACACAAAGATATCGCAGTGGTCTACAAACGCTTAGACGGTGGTTATGGCTTACTAGAGACTCAAAAAATCTAAATCAAAAGGAGTTCATCGAAACTCCTTTTTTATTGTCAACATAAGCAATGTGATATAATAAACACAGGTTGGTGAAAACATGAAATGGTATGATAAATTAAAGAATTTTGTAGCGCCTGTTGAAGAGAATCTCGAATTAGATGAAGAAGATGCAAAAAAATTCAGTGATTATGAGCAACCCACAAACAAGGCCTTCAGTAAGGTCAATCCTGATACGAAGATGGTTTTATTTGAACCTCGTTCATTTGATGAAGCTGAAGATATTGCACGTTATCTCAAAGACAAAAAGGCTGCAGTGGTCAATTTGCATCGCTTAAATCGCGATTATGCCCAAAGATCGATCGACTTCTTGACTGGGGTCATATTTGCCTTAGATGGATCGATTCAAAAGATTGGTCATAATGTGATTTTGTGTACCCCAAAAAGCATTGGAGTTCATGGAAAAATCAGTTTTGAACAGGATCAAGAAGAAGAATAGCGACTTGAAAATGCCATAGACTTATGGCATAATGACTTTTATTAAGGAGCATGTGATGATGTCTGAACCTAAACCAAGATTTCGGATCAACAAACGCGGTTATGACCGGTTCTCAGTGGACGACACCTTGGATCGTTTAACTTTTGAACGTGATTCCTTAAAACAACAATTAGAGACGTACAGTAAACAAATGTCTGAAGCCAATGAGCAACTTAATTCAATTAAACAAAGATATCAGAATTTGGTTTCTGAATTGGGTGTTCGTGAAAAAGCTGCAGATGATATTGCCAGACTGGCTTTAAAAGAAGCCAATTCGGTCATTGCTTCGGCCCAAAACAATGCTGACTCTATCGTAAGAGAAGCACTGTCAACGGCCAGAATCGTATTGGTTGAGATTGCCCGCATTTCTAAAGAAGCCAAAGGCATCAAGAAAGAAATGCATGATCAGTTGGATGCCTTAACAAAAGCTTTAGACAACTTCGTTATCCCCGTCATACCCGCAATCAGTTTAGTATCAGATAGTGACCAAGATCAAGACAACGCCGACTGAGGCGGTATAGAGAGCTTCTGGATGGTGTAAAGAAGCCCATAATCAGTCAGGTTATCCCTTGTGAGTCATTGCTTCGATAAGTAGAGGCAATCGTCATGCCGCGTTAAGGCAATGAGTGCATTTCGCAAGAAGTGAACTAAGGTGGTACCACGTTAAGCGTCCTTAGATGGATGCTTTTTGTTTGAAAGGAAAAAACATATGGAATACAAAGACACATTATTGATGCCGGATACATCGTTTGAAATGCGAGGTAATTTAACTCAAAAAGAACCCTTATTTCAAAAAAGATGGGAAGAAGGCAAACTGTATGAGGCAATGCTTAAGAAAAGAGAAGGGAAACCAACGTTTGTTTTGCATGATGGGCCTCCTTATGCCAACGGCAATATCCATATCGGACATGCTTTAAATAAGATTCTTAAAGATATGGTTGTTAAGAGTCGTTTTATGATGGGCTATCAAACTTTCTTTATCCCAGGATGGGACACGCATGGTTTACCAATTGAGACAGCCATCACCAAATTAGGCCATAATCGTAAAACATTGAGCACAGCTCAATTTAGAGATCTATGTGATGATTTTGCCAAGAAACAAATCCAAACCCAAATGAAAGATATGAAAGCTTTAGGAACGATCGGCGACTATGATCATTATTATGCGACCTTACAGCCTGAGTTTGAAGCAGCTCAAATATCGATCTTTGCGAAAATGGCAATGGATGGGATGATCTATAAAGGTCTGAAACCTGTGTATTGGAGCCCAAGTTCAGAAAGTGCACTAGCCGAAGCTGAAATTGAGTATCACGATAAGAAAGATGATACGATTTTCGTTACGTTTGATGTCTCAGATGGAAAAGGAGTATTGGATAAGGGTGATAAATTTGTCATTTGGACCACAACACCTTGGACCATTCCGGCCAATCTTGCCATATCACTGAATCCCAATTTAAACTATGATTTAGTCGATACTGCCAAAGGTAAACTTGTAGTCGGACATGATTTGGTTGAAAAGTTGATGACGAAGTTTAACTTGCTTCCATATACTGTGTTAAGAACATTTAAAGGCAGCGAATTAGAACTCATCGAAACAAAGCATCCATTCTATGATCGAGTTTCACTGATTATTTTGGGAACTCATGTCACAGAAGAAGATGGGACAGGCTGTGTCCATACTGCACCTGGACATGGGGTCGATGACTTCAATGTCGGCATGAAATACAGTTTGCCTGCTTTTTGTCCCGTGGATGATCGCGGATGTATGACGATCGAAGCTGGAGAATTTTTAGTCGGTCAATTCGTTGAGAAAGCCAATCTAACCATCATCGATAAACTTGCTGAAATGGGTCATCTATTGGCTAAAGAATCCATCGTTCACCCATACCCTCATGATTGGAGAACCAAAAAACCTGTTATCTATCGTGCAACAAACCAATGGTTTGCTTCAATCGAAAGAATAAGAGAAAAATTACTGAGTGAAATTGATTCTGTAGAATGGTTGCCTGAATGGGGTAAACTTCGCATGAACAACATGATCAAAGATCGCGGAGACTGGTGTATTTCAAGACAGCGTGTTTGGGGCGTTCCAATTCCTATATTTTATGCGGAAGATGATTCGGTCATTATGGATCAACATGTATTTGATCATGTTGCAGCTTTATTTAGAAGCCATGGTTCAAGCATTTGGTTTGAAAAAGAAGCAAAAGAACTCTTACCTGAAGGATTTGCGCATCCTGGATCTCCAAATCATATCTTTAGAAAAGAAACTGACATCATGGATGTTTGGTTTGATTCTGGCTCATCTCATACAGGTGTAATCCAACAACGCGGTCAAAATTTACCCGTTGATTTATATTTAGAAGGCAGTGATCAGTATCGCGGTTGGTTTAACAGTTCCTTGATCGTATCTACTGCAGTGTATGGACATGCCCCATATAAAGCCGTTGTTTCACATGGTTTCGTTTTGGATGGCAAGGGCGAAAAGATGAGCAAATCGCTTGGGAACTCCGTTGAACCCAATAAGGTCGTTTCTCAATCAGGTGCCGATATCTTAAGACTATGGACAGCCAGTATTGATTATCAATCTGATGTGAGAATATCAGATGAACTATTAAAACAAGTGACTGAAAATTATCGTAAGATCAGGAATACTTTTAGATTTATGTTGGCTAACTTGAAGGATTTCGACTGGAAAGATTGTCTCCCGCTAAATGCCCTAACTGAAGTAGATGCATATGTCCTGTCTAAAGTCATCGAGGTTGCTAACAACTCTGTTCAATCCTATAAAGAATATGATTTTAAATCCATCATCACCAGTGTCAGCAACCTAATGACCAATGAATTATCTGCATACTATCTTGACTTCACCAAAGACATTTTATATTGCGATGCAAAAACATCCAAGGCGCGGATGTCTGTCCAAACAGTTCTATATGAAAGCGTCCACATCTTGACTCGTGTTTTGGCTCCTATTCTATCGCATACTTGCGAAGAAATCTGGGATCATTTCCTTTCAGATACACAGTCAGTTCATCTGCAAGATTTCGAAATCAAGAAGTTCAAAAGCTCTGAACCTGAAGTTTGGCAAGAATTGCTTCAGTTACGCTCAGAAGTATTCAAACAATTGGAATTAGCAAGAGCCGAAAAAACCATCGGTAAATCACTGGAAGCTAAGGTTGAATTAACACTAACACAAGCGCTTTATGATAAACTGACTCGCAAAGTCAGTAATCTGGCTCAATGGTTGATCGTTTCGCAGATCGAAGTCAAAGTTGGATCTCAGCAAGCCATAAAGATCAGTTTAGCACAAGGATTGACTTGCCCAAGATGCTGGAATGTAACCTTAGAGCATGCTGAAGATGGATTATGTCCGCGCTGTCAAGCAGTCGTCAAGGCCCTCTAACATGTTCATCGACTCACTTACAAATTCTCAAGTTAAATATTGGGTCTCCCTTCAACAAGCCAAAAACCGACAGGAAACTGGACAGTTTTTGGTTGAAGGGGATCATTTGGTCCAAGAGGCTTTTAAAGCACAGGCTGTTGATTTGATTTTGTTGAGTGAAGGACGAGAAAACCCATATCCTGAAATCAGGTCGCTTGTTTTAAGTGAGAAAGTATTCAAGAAAGTATCTCAAATACAATCTCAAGGTTCCATCATGGCTATATGTCATTTTAGGAAATCAATGCAGAAGCTTGGTGAACGCATGATCCTGTGTGATCGAATTCAAGATCCCGGCAATCTTGGAACAATTATTCGTACCGCAACGGCTTTTGGATTTGATCAGATCATATGTTCGAAAGATTGTGTAGATTTTACCAATGAAAAGGTCATACGTGCAACCCAAGGGGCTTTATTTCACATTGATTGTGTTCAAACCGATCTTTCTGAATTCCTCAAAGAGATTAAGAAATCGGGCATAAAAGTGTATGGGACCGCATTGAGTGAAGCCATCGAATTGTCGAATATTCAGCCAACGGTACCTGTCGCCATCGTTTTGGGCAATGAAGGATCGGGAGTCTCAGATGAGATTTTTGATCAATGTGATCAAAACATTCTCATTGAAAGTTCCTCATTTGAATCACTAAATGTTGCGGTTGCCTGTGGGATCTTGTGTTATCATTTTAGGAAATGATTTGAACTTTGATTTAGTTTTGATATAATAGGTTAGAAATCGCATAGGGACATAGTATGGGTCACTTTAGAGAGAAGCACAAATGCTGAAAGTGCATCATGACTCAAAATTCACCCCTAGGAGGAGCTAATCACTCACGGATCCGCCGTTATCGGATTAAGCTGTGTCGAAAGACAAAGCAGGATGGTACCGCGATCATTTCGTTCCTGTAGGGACGATTTTTTTATTTTCGGGAGGAAAATATGGAAAACTTACTAAAAGAAGCTCAAGAAGCCTTACTGAAGGCTCAAGACAAGACTCAACTTCAAGAAGTCTATAATCTCTACTTATCGAAAAAAGGTAAAGTAGCAGGTTTAATGGCTCAAATGAAAGATCTTAGTCCACTTGAAAAACCAAAATTTGGAGCACAGGTCAATGTGTTGAAACAAACCCTTGAACAAGATTATGCGACTGCTTTAGAGCGAATCCAACACCAATCCATTTTATCTGAACTTCAAAAAGATAAAATTGATCTCACATTGCCTTCAACAAAACTAAGAGTTGGAACTCTTCATCCTTTAACTTTAGTCCAAAAAGAAATTGAAGAACACTTCATCTCAATGGGTTATCTCATCAAAGAAGGTCCTGAAGTCGAACGAGATTACTATAATTTTGAACGTGCCAATATCCCTCAAGATCATCCGGCTCGAGACATGCAGGATACTTTTTATATCAATATGGATTGGTTATTAAGGACCCATACGACTGCGATCCAAACGCGTACTTTAGAATCCTATAATGGTCAAACTCCTGTAAAAGTCATTTGTCCAGGGAAGGTCTATCGTAAGGATGATGACGATGCGACCCATTCACACCAGTTCGTTCAAATTGAAGGATTGGTGGTCGGAGAAAAGATTTCGATGGCAGATTTAAAAGGCACTTTGGAACTCTTGGCGAAACGCATGTTTGGTGAAAGTCGTACCATTCGTTTTAGACCTTCGTATTTCCAATTCACAGAACCTTCAGTTGAAGTCGATGTATCCTGTCACATTTGTAATGGGAAAGGCTGCTCTACTTGTCATCAAACTGGTTGGATCGAAATCTTAGGAGCAGGGATGGTTCATCCCAATGTCTTGAAGATGGCTGGCTTCGATGAAAATAAAGTCAGTGGTTTTGCGTTTGGTTTGGGAGTTGAAAGAGTGGCTTTGCTGAAATATGGTATTGATGATATCCGGCATTTTTACACCAATGATTTACGTTTCTTATCGACGTTTACTCGGTTTGAGTAGGAGGCAAGTATGAAAATAAGCACAAAATGGCTAGGCAGATATGTTGATCTGCAAGGCATCTCAATAGATGAACTGTCTGATCGTTTGACCTTTGCGGGTCTTGAAGCAGAGGGCAGAACCTATTTGGCTCAAGGAACTAATTTGGTCATTGGGGAAGTTTTAACATGCATTCCTCATCCGGATTCAGATCATTTAAGTCAAACGACTGTCAACATAGGGAAAGAAGTCTTATCGATCATTTGCGGAGCTCCTAATGTCAAAGCAGGTCAAAAAGTGATCGTTGCCCAAAATGGCTCAGTATTGCCTAAGATCACCATTAAAAAAACAATGATCAAAGGCATTGAATCCAATGGGATGATCTGTTCCTTGCTTGAATTAGGAGTCGATCCTAAAACACTATCTGATGATCAAAAATCAGGCATAGAAGTATTGGATAACAAGGCTCCTATTGGACAAGATCCTTTAGTTTACCTTGGCCTTGATGATGTCATACTAGAAGTTAAATTGACCCCAAATCGGTCAGACTGTAATGCGTTGTGGTCTCTAGCGTATGAAGTTGGGGCTTTGTTTGATCGAAAAGTAACTCTTCCTGATTATGTATCGGTTGAGCACATAGGCCAAGCAACCTCCCTAAAAGTCGCCTCAGAGACGCTTAAATGTCCCTTATTCATCGGTAAAAAGATAGGTCAACTTACTGTTAAAGATTCACCTTTATGGATGAAACAGGCACTAAATGCCTTAGGGTTCAAAGCCATCAATAATGTGGTCGATATATCAAACTATGTCATGATTGAAACCGGACAGCCTTTACATTTCTATGATTCCTCAAAATTAGCTGCCCCTGAAATCACCGTAAAAGATAACCAATTAGGCATCGTAAAAACTTTAGATGAATCTGATATTCACCTGCATAAAGAAGACATCGTCATAACCTGTCAAGGTAAACATATCGGTTTAGCCGGGATCATGGGGGGGGATGACAGTAAGATCGATGAGTCGACCCATGGGATCATCATCGAAGCTGCGCAGTTTTCACCAGCCCAAATTCGACACACTTCACGACGCGTCAATTTGATGACAGAAGCTTCTTTAAGGTTCCAGAAAGGTTTGGATCTTAATGCGGCGCATAAGGCTGTCATGCGATCAACTCAACTGTTGATTGAATTGGCAGATGCCAAAGAGATTGAAAAAACGGTGTTTTATGGCACACCGAGCACACCAGAGAAGATTGTTAAAGTTCACCCTCAACACATCAATGATCTATTAGGGGATGTGTATCCTATCGAAAAAGTCTTGGAGATTTTTAAAGTTTTACGCTTCAATCCTAAATTAGAAGATCAAATGATCGTGTGTCATATCCCAACAACTCGATTGGATATCGAAGTGGCTCAAGATCTGATCGAAGAAGTAGGTCGCTTTGTGGGATATCATAACCTTAAGGGAACCTTACCTTTGATGCCGATGACTTTAGGCGGTTATGACCAACGTCAACAATTAAGAAATAAAATTCGTTCGTTGTGCGTGGGTTTTGGGATGAATGAAATCATCACATACACACTAGTAAACAAAGACAAGACCCTCGAAGGGGTAAATCCTTTAGCCAATCCGCAAGCTTTGATTTCACCTTTGTCAGATGAGCGTCAATATGTCAGAAATAACCTGTTGAACAGTGTATTTGAGACGGTCATCTACAATCAGTCACACAAGATGAAAGATTTCCAGTTATTTGAAATTTCTACATTAAGCCATATCGATTTTACTCAAGAGCGTATTGCCTTAGTGCAAAGCGGATCGATTACCATCAATCGTTGGCAAAAAGAAACCCGCGAAGCTGATTTTTATAGCTTAAAAGGCATCATTGAGCAGTTGTTGGTTGAAAGTGGATATGCGATTGGTAGAATACGTTTCGAAGCCGTTGGGGATCATCCTTTCTTCCATCCATATCAAAGTGCGAAAGTATTTTTGGATAAAACAGAACTTGGGATCATGGGCAGAATCCATCCATTCTTGTCTCAAAAACTTGGAATCGATTCAATCCTTATGGCTGAACTCAACCTAGAACCTTTACTTAAAACCAAGATAGCAAAGATCAAATACAATCCCATAATCAAGGTTCCTTCCGTACTAAGAGACATTGCATTGGTGGTGGATTCTAGTATCAGTGCTGCTCAAATCGAAAAAATCATCACAGATGCTGCAAAACCTTTGGTTAAGAATGTAGAAGTTTTTGATGTGTATACGGGAGAGCATGTTGAACAAGGTAAGAAATCATTGGCCATCACGATGACGTTTCAAGCAACGGATCATACCCTTAATGATGATGAAATCCAAACCCATTTTGCAAAAATCATAGAAGCTTTGAAAACACAAATTGGGGCAATATTGAGGACTTAAGCATTTGTAAAGTAGTCTGAATTTGTTTATAATAGAAACGTTAAAAAGGTAAGAGGTATTCACCATGGGACGTGCATTTGAAGTAAGAAAAGCTGCAATGGCCAGAACCAATGCGGTTAAAACAAAAGTATATTCTCGTTTTGGGAAAGAAATTTATATGGCGGCTAAAGCAGGAGTTCCTGATCCTGAAATGAATCAAGGCTTAAAACAAATGATTGCTAAGGCGAAAATCAATCAAGTACCAGCAGAAGTCATCAAAAGAGCCATCGAGAAAGCCAAAGGCGGATCTGATGAATCTTATACCAGTGTTCGATATGAAGGTTTTGGACCCAATAATTCTAACATCATCGTGGATTGTTTAACGGATAATGTCAATCGTACGGTCAGTGAAGTCAGAACCTGTTTTACAAAAAGCAAATCAAAAATGGGAGTTGGTGGTTCAGTAGCTCATATGTTTGATCATGTCGGTATCCTTTCTTTTAAGTATGCTGATGAAGGCGCAATGTTGGATGTGTTGGTTGAACATGAAGTGGATGTTCAAGACATTGAACTAGAAGAAGAAATCATGACCGTTTATGTTGCACCAACTTCTTTATATGCAGCAAAGACTGCCATTGAATCTTTGATTCCTGATGTTGAATTTGAAGTGCTGGAAAACACGATGATTCCTCAAGAACGGGTCAAAGTCGAAGGCGAAGACAAAGAAATGTTTGATCGTTTAATGAGTATGCTGGATGAGATAGACGATGTTCAAAATGTCTATCATAATGTGGAGGAATAAATGAAAAGAGTAATCACATATGGTACCTATGATTTATTACATTGGGGTCATATCAGATTGTTGAAAAGGGCTAGAGCCTTGGGTGATTACTTGATCGTTGCTTTATCAACCGATGAGATCAATGAGTTTAAAGGAAAAAAAGCCTATCATTCTTATCAGGAAAGAAAATTAATGTTGGAATCGATTCGTTTTGTTGATTTGGTCATTCCAGAATCTGATTGGGGACAAAAACGCAGCGATATCACAAAATATGAGGTGGATGTATTCGCAATCGGTGATGATTGGAAAGGGAAGTTTGATTACTTAAACGATTTATGTGAAGTGGTTTATCTTCCTAGGACAGAAGGTGTCTCCACAACCAAAATCAAACGGGATCTTGAACAAGCATCAAAAGACAAACAAAAAGACTAAATTTAGTCTTTTTTAATAATGGGACCTTCAATTTCCCGTTGAACCAAATGATTTCGAGCTTCACGATCAAGCACTGAAGCATACACTAAAGTAGCACGATATTCCAAACGCCGATAAGGCAAGGGAATCTGATTGTATCTTGAGGCAACACGAACCTCATTTTTCTGAAGATTCTTTAAATGTGTGCGACCATGATCACTAAAACCTAAGATCCTTAAGCTGTTTAGTTCGGGAAGTTGTTTCATCTCGATTTTTAAGGTATGTACTAAAAGATGAGCTAAAGTTCTTTGGATACGAGCTTTGGTATAACGTTTACTGACGGCCTTAAGTATGAACGATTCATAAGTATCGTGTTGTATAGCCATCTTAACCAAATGATTTTCCATGCCTTCTTCCATCATAAACAAAGCAGTTAATTGTTCTTTTGGAGTCGTAAGAAGTTTCAAACGTATGAAAGGATAAAACATCGAATATTCAACAAGTTGATGCTTTAGTAATTGATCAGCCATTGGAGTATATTTTGATACATCCTGACTTTCCAAGGCAGCTTTTCGGATTGCTGTTGCACTGGCAATTTCATGATCTAAATTTACATCATGGTAGGCATTGGTTCTTTGAATACAATGTGCAATCATCTTGTATTCTTTAGCTGTTCGCAAATAAGCTATTCCTAAAATATCATTTGGGGCAAAAGCACCTTGAATCATTCCATAAGATCTAGGATAACCATATCCTTGTTTAAGATTTTCTTTTAATGCATCCACATTGATGGGACAATCTGCCATGACTTGAAGCGATTCTAAATCATTGGTTTCAGATCCAAAGACAAGTTCAGTACATCCCGCCAAATGAAGCAAGGTAATGGCACTTTGGGCAAACTGTGTGGCACTTTGAACCGCATAGGCAAAGGGCAACTCAATCACCAAATCGATCCCAGCCTCTAAAGCAGCCTGAGTACGGACCCATTTATCAAGAATGGCAGGTTCGCCGCGCTGTACGAAATGACCGCTCATGACTGCAACTAAAACATCACATTGCGTCAATTCTTTAGCCTTCTGAATGTGGTAAGCGTGTCCATTGTGGAAGGGGTTGTATTCAACAACGATCCCAGTAATTTTAGTCATGAATCTACTGTATCATATTCTAAAAGACTGTGTCACTGAAAAGGTAATGTGAGCGCTGGAAATCTAATAACTAATGTTTGACTTTAAGCAACATATTGCCTATAATATCAACGTTGACACTTTAGGTGAATCTGTGAAATGGACGAAACATGAGTTGTTCACTCTAAAAGAACAAGAACTTGATTTCGAATCTGAAATCAGCTTTGAGAAAATCCCAGCCCAGATGGGCATACGTCGCTTGGAAAACATTCGAGTAAGCGGGAAACTCTTTTACGAGAAAGACAACGATCATGTCTTAGCTTCATTGAGAATCACCGGTAAGATGATCGTGCCCTGTGCGATTACGCTTGAAGATGTCGATTATGAATTTGAAACCAACGCAGATTTGGTGTATGGGTTCAATGATGAGAATGACCCTGATGTTTATGTGATTGAAAAAGACGGATTAGATTTAAGTGTTGGTGTTCTCAATGCCATATGGCTTGAAAAACCCATAACACTTGTCAAACCTGGATTAAAGTCGTATCCTAAAGGGGATGGTTGGGAAGTCATATCGGAAGAGGATTATCAGAAATCCAAATCAACCGAAATTGATCCTCGCTTGGCAATTTTAAAAGATTATAAACAACACGATGAATAGGAGGTGTGATTCATGGCTGTTCAACAGAGACGAGTTTCCAAGACAAGAAAAGCAAAACGCAGAACGCATTATAAACTGGCGGTCCCAAGTTTGGTAAAATGCCCATCTTGTGGCGAATTCAAAGCGCCGCATCACGTATGTGCTGCATGCGGACATTACGAAGGTCTCAGTAAATAAGCGAGTTTTCGCTTTTTTTATATGCGGATTAAAAAACCATATACGACGACTTCAACATTCAGTACTTTATTAAATAGAAAGGTTTCTTTCTATTTTTTCTCTACGCTTAAAGATGATGAAGCAGGACCTTTATTGATCATGCATGATGGACAGAATCTGTTTGATGATCAAAAAGCAGCCTATGGGGCTTCCTGGCATTTTATAGAGACGATGTTAGATCCTAAGTGTCCTAAACTAAGAGTCTTAGGAATCAGTAATTGTGAGAGCTTTGAAGGGCGTATTGATGAGTATAGCCCGTTTGTGCGAAGAAGTTTTAAAGATGAAGGATTAAGTCGACCGTGCGGAGGGAAAGGGGATCAGTACTTAGCATTCGTCATGAACGAAGTGCTTCCCAAATATAAGAAAAAGTATCCAACGACCAAAGTCTATATGGGCGGAAGTTCACTGGGTGGCTTCATTACCTTGATTGCGGCACTGGATTATTCAAATCAAATCAATGGGGCCTTTGGATTATCCAATGCATGGTGGTTTGCTGAAAAACAGATCTTAAAAAAGATCGATGGATTTAGCGGGATCTTGCCCAAATTCTATATGGATTCCGGAACCAAAGAATCTGAAAAACCTAAGATCAATCGTGGTTATCTCAAATCCCAAGAAACAATATATCAGGCTTTATCGCAAAAAGAAAACAATGGAATAAGGGTTGAAATCATTGATGGTGCTAAGCATTTTGAGACCGATTGGGCCAAACGCTTGCTTGAAGTCTTGATTTGGTTGATCAAATAAATCATTAACTAAAGAGATTTTATTAAAAATTGATAAAATCTCTTTTATTTTTGTCTGATAAGGGTATAATGGTGGTAGATAGTGTCATATTGTGGTAGATAGTGGGAGATAAACAACTATGTTCATGGGCGAATACAGACACAGCACCGACAGTAAAGGCAGAATCATCGTTCCAGCACGTTTTCGTGATGAACTAGGCAATCAGTTGATTCTGACCAAAGGTTTGGATGGCTGTATCACTGTATATACCCCAACTCAATGGGAACGCATCATTGAACAGCTTTATAAACTTCCCAATACCAAGAAAGAATCCCGTATGTATATCCACATGGTGACCTCTAAAGCTGCTGAATGTGAAGTCGATGGTGCAGGTCGAATCTTGATTCCTCAAAATCTGCTTGAAGAAGCAGCCATAAAAAAAGAATGTGTCGTGATTGGGGTAGCTGATCATGTTGAAATCTGGTCATCTGCGCGTTGGGAAGCTTATTCATCCATCGCCAGTGCAGCCTTTGAAAGCGTTGCTGAAGAATTGACGGAGTTTGTTAAATAATGTCCCATATCCCTGTTTTGTATCATCAGACGCTTGAAAGCCTCAATATCAAGCCTGATGGCATCTATGTGGATTGTACTTTAGGAAGAGCAGGGCATAGCTTAGGTATTTTAGCTCAATTGACAAGTGGCCGTTTAATTGGAATCGATCAAGATTCTCAAGCGATAGAAGAAGCATCTCAAATATTAACAAAGCATGCGGAAAAAGTAACGTTAGTCCACGAAAACTTCCGCAACCTAAAATCCATTATGAACAATCTGTCGATCACTTCAGTCGATGGCATCTTAATGGATCTGGGGGTCTCCTCCCCACAGTTTGATGATCCTGAACGAGGGTTCAGTTATCGATATGATGCACGTTTAGATATGCGTATGGATCGCAGGCAAGCATTAGATGCTTACTTAGTGATCAACACGTATCCCTATGAAAGACTGGTTCAAATCATGCTGAGTTATGGCGAAGAAAAGAATGCCAAAGCCATTGCCAGAGCCATAGAGAAGGCCAGAGTCAATCAAAAGATCGAAACGACATTTCAGTTGGTTGATGTCATAAAATCAGCTCTCAGTTCAAAAGTACTGTCTCAAAAAGGACATCCAGCTAAACAAGTCTTCCAAGCATTGCGTATCGAAGTCAATCAGGAATTATCCATCTTAGAAGGAACTTTAAGAACTGCGATTTCATTACTAAATCCTGATGGTAGACTTGTGGTCATTACGTTTCATTCTCTAGAAGATCGCATCGTAAAGAAAGTATTCAGTGAAGTCAGTAAAGTCAACGTTCCATCTAAACTTCCAGTATTGGGTGCCCCGAAAGCAGATTATGAACAAATCGATAAAAAGCATTCAAGAGCAACAGAACTTGAACTAGAAGAGAATCCCAGAGCTCGTTCAGCAAAACTAAGAGTTTTAAGAAAGGTAGATTAATGGCCATCCGCATCACCAAGACAAGAAAGAGAATCAAATTACAAGCCCTAGGCGCTTTGATTTTTGTGTGTGTCTTAATGACCTATTTAGTGACCAGTGTTGCCTTGCGTTCAATCAATGTATCAATGAGTGTTCAATTGCAAAACAAAAACAATACACTGATTCAAATGGAAATGGACAATAAGAACCTATCAAAAGAAATTCAAAGATTAAGTGATTATGAAAGAGTCATGGCCATTGCGAAGGAAGCTGGACTAAGCCTAAACAACAACAATGTCATCAAATTCAAATCAGGTGAATAAATGAAAAACAGAAGCAATATCATGCTTCTGTTTAGTACTTCAATCATTGGCATCGTAACCCTCTTGGTCATTGCCAATCTTTTTAGTGTCAGTATCCTTGGTTACCATATGCATAGTCAAACAGATCTCAAAGATTACAGCAATAATATCAACTTAAGTACCAGTATCATCAATGCCAATCGTGGGACTATTTATGATCGGGATATGAATATCCTGGCGGAAGATGTGGTAAGTTATACCCTTTATGCCATTGTTGATCCTACTCGTCCTGCAGTGGATGGTCAACAAGCATACGTATCAGACTATGATCAAACAGCCACAAAGCTATCAAGTATTCTTGGAACATCAAAATCATACATCCTGGATCGTTTAAATCAAGCACAATACCAAACCGAATTCGGTGCTTTTGGCCGTCAGCTCAGTTCAGCCACAAAAGCTCAGATCGAAGCTTTGAATTTACCCGGTCTTGGTTTCATCGATACCCAAAAAAGAACCTATCCATTAGATACATTTGCTTCTTATCTTTTAGGCTTTGCCAATGATGATGATCAAACACTAGAAATGGATCTTAAAGGTAGAATGGGTTTAGAATCCAGTTTGGATGATTGGCTAAAAGGAACAAATGGTCATCAAATATCAACGGTAGATTCTCAAGGTTACATTTTGCCTGGTTCTAAGCAAACAATCAAAGCAGCTAAAAATGGGAACTCCGTCGTATTAACCATAGATCGAACTTTACAGAATCAACTCGAACTTACCATGAAAGATACCGAACTCTTATTGAATGCAACTCAAACTTGGGGTGCAATCATTGAAGTTAAAACGGGAAAAATATTAGCGTTTGGACAAAATCATAATTTTGATCTTAATAAGGTCATCACAGATAATTTCATGACCTTTGGATCACAAATGACATATGAACCCGGATCAACCATGAAGACCTTTACCTATGCGATTGCCATTGAAGAAGGGGTCTACAATGGGAAAGCATTATATGATTCCTCTCGTTTTATGTATGGATATAAAAATGGTAAATTGACTAGACTCAACGAGGCAGCCAATAGTATTGGGATCATCAACAATTTCAACAATAGAAATTACGGCATGATCAATTATGATACGGGTTATGCGCTATCTTCTAATGTGGGGATCGCTTCATTATTGACCACAAGTCTTGATCCAGAAATATTCAAAAAATACTTAAATGAATTTCACTTCTTTGAGAAAGTGGATACCGATATCCAACCTGAAAGTCTCGCAACACAATCCATACAAACAACTTCAGATCTTTTGCATGTTGGTTTTGGACAAGGTATATCTGTGAATATGCTTCAGCTCATTCAGGCTTATTCGGCCATCATGAATAAAGGAAAGATGATGAAACCGTATGTTGTGGATAGAATCATCAATCCAGATACTAAAGAAGTATTGGTTCAAAATCAACCGGTTGTTGTAGGAACTCCCATTTCAAGTGCAACAGCTGATCAAACAGTGGATTTGATGCGTTATGCCGTTACTTATGAAAAAGGATCTTGTTTGCGCTATGCCATAGATAGTGTCAATATCATCTGTAAATCAGGGACTGCTCAGTTGGTAGATAACGGTAAATATTCAGACAAAGAGTTCATATACTCAGTCATGATTGGCTTACCTTATGAAGATCCTGAAATCATGGTTTATTATGCGTATCGAAGCGATACCTATAACAGTAATGAAAGAGAACGTGAAATCAGAGAACTCGTAAAAATCATCGATTTCTATAACCTCTCCAACGAAACTGTGGATGATGAAGTTGATGCTTCCTTTGTTTTACCAAGTTTCGTCAATCATAGTCCTGATTTCGTTAAGCAACTTTTAGTGAAGCAAATGAATCCTGTCATTATAATGGGCAACGGAAAAAGCATCATCAATCAATATCCTTCAGCGGATACCATGATTTTAAATAGTCAACGGATTATTCTATTAAGTTCATACGATCATTTGCAAATGCCAGACATGCATGGATGGAGCAAAAAAGACGTTCTTGCTTTCTTCAGACTGATCAATCAATCGGTATCAGTTGAAGGTGAGGGTTATGTTAGTTCACAATCTTTATCACCTGGCTCAAACATCATTGATGGAGAGGTCACGTTTATCGTGTTGAGTCGATAGTTTTGATGTTATAATATTTTCATTATGAACATACTTCCACTTTTCTTAAGTTTCTCTGTTACTGCACTGATTTATCCTTATTTTATTCGTCAAATGGATCGTCTTAATACGCATCAGAATGTCTCTGTGTATTCTCTTGAACAATTTAAAACTAAAAAGAAAACTCCGACGATGGGGGGAGTTTTATTTGTATTGATTCCGCTCATTTTAGCTTTATTCATTCAACCAAAAACGTTCCTAGATCTTAGAATGGGCGTTGTATATCTAACCTATCTGGGTTATGGATTAATTGGATTTTGGGATGATTATAAGATCGTAGTTGAAAAGAATAATGATGGATTAAAGGCGACACATAAATTCTTGGCTCAGCTTGTTTTAGCGATCATCGTTTATTTGATCTATCGTTCTTTCGCAACCAGCATCATCATGATTCCTTTTCTTGCCAATCCACTTGATTTGGGTTGGTTATATATGGTGTTGGTCTTTGTTATGTTTACTGGGGCAAGTAATGGAGTCAACATTACAGATGGAATGGATGGTTTGGCAGGTGGTACTGTTTTAATTGCCTTGGTTGGTTTTTTTGCCTTAAGTTATCAAAGTGCCTATACCCCTTTAGTCAATTTCATATTATTGGTCATGGGTTCATTGGCTGCATATTTGGTTTATAATTTACATCCGGCTAAAATCATCATGGGCGATACTGGTTCTTTGGCTTTAGGTGCTTTATTGGCTGTCATTGCGATGGTGTTGAAACAAGAAATCTTGCTGGTTGTGTTTGGTGCGGTCTTTGTTTATGAAACCTTATGCGTCATGATTCAAATCGGTTCTGTGAAGCTTTTCAAACGAAGGGTGTTCAAATATACACCAATTCATTATAGTTTTACTTTAAGTGGCTGGAAAGAAACACGTGTGGTCTATCTCTTTTGGTTGATTGGTGCCATTTTTATGATCATTGGCTTATTCTTAGGAGGAATTCTATGAAGGTTTTAGTGCTTGGGGCTGCCCGTAGTGGAATCTCTGTGACCAAACTTTTACTTAAAGAAGGTCACCAAGTTTTTTTAAATGACAGTAGTTTGATCACTTATCCATTCCATAACACAAATGAACAGCTAACGATCGTCGAAGGTTCACACCCCTTATCTTTATGGGACGAAAACTTTGATTTGGTGATAAAGAATCCTGGTATACCTCATACACTGCCTTTTTTAAAAGGATTTACAGAAAAACATATCCCCATCCTTAATGAGATCGAATATGCATCTTCTTTAGTGGATTATCGTTATGGAGCCATCACTGGGACCAATGGGAAAACCACCACCACGGCCTTACTGGGTGAACTTTTAAAACAACTTAATCCGCATAATGGATCCTATGGGAATATTGGGGTTGCTTTAAGTGATTTGGTTTATGAATATCCTCACGAGAAACTCTGTGTCGCCTTAGAAATCGCTGCTTTTCAACTTTTAGGTACAGTTCATTTTCATCCTAGCGTCAGTGTCATCATGAATTTGACTCCTGATCATTTGGATGTGTTTAAAGATGTCGATGAATACTATAAAACAAAAACTTTAGTCTATAAAAATCAAAGCAGTGATGACTGGTTCTTAAGAAACATGGATGATGAAAACATTGTCTCTTATACAAAGGATTGTCCTTGTAAAGTCATTGAATTCTCATTACTAAAAGAAGCAGATTTATACTTAAAAGACAATGCTGTTTGGTTGTGGGATCAAAAGTTGTTTGATTTAAGCGATCTAAAGCTCGTAGGTATGCATAATGTTCAAAATGCGATGGTTGCTGCAGCAATGGCCATTAAATTGGGTGTTAGCACACAGTTGATCCAAGAGGGCATCCGTAATTTTGCAGGCGTTGAACATCGCATTGAGTATGTCAGAACACTAAATGGTGTCACTTACTACAATGATTCTAAAGGTACCAATGCTGAGGCAACTGTTGTTGCACTTAAGGCATTTGAAAATCCTGTCATTTTACTGGCAGGAGGTTATGATAAAAAAACAGGTTTTGATGCATTGATTCCATTTCTAGATAAAGTTAAAACGATGATCGTATATGGTGAAACAAAATATCAGTTGAAAACATTATACCCAAATGCACTGGTTGTTGAGGACTTAACTGAAGCCACAAAATGTGCTCATTCGCTTTCACAAAGCGGGGATGTCGTCCTGTTTTCACCCGCTTGTGCTAGCTACGATCAGTTTGATAATTATGAACAGCGGGGAAGATTATTTAAGGATTTAGTACATAAACTTTAGATTAATGGATTTTGCTTTTAATATTTCAGTTTATGACTTATAATAATACAGCGACCTGGTGAACATATGCCAAATGACGATGTTTTTTTAACTCAAATCAAGATGACCATTACTTTACGTTTGGGTATGATCAAAAGTGAATCATTACCTCATCTTAGTTATGATCAATTTGTGAGCGTCCTTTGGAAAGTAAAATGGTCAGAAGGTTATCCTAAACATATACATCAGATCATTGAAGACATCATGAGCCTAAAAGCAGAAGAAATCGTTATGGTTCTTTCTACACAAGCAGTCATTGATGGTCACCATCAAACATTAAATGATTTTTCCACATTATTCGGAGGATAGGGTATGAAAAGAAAAAAGAGCAGATTGGTCATCTTTGCGGTGACTGTATTGGCAGTCTTGACGATGGTAGGACTCTTCGCTAAGGATGTCGCTGACAATATGACATTGGGACTTGATCTTCAAGGCGGTTTTGAGATCGTTTATGAAGTTAGCCCATTGGTTGAAGGCGGGACTTTACCGGATGTATCGGCTGTTGTTGCCAGTATTCGTAAGAGAATTGATATCATTGGGGTCAATGAACCAGACATCATCGTAGAAGGTGACAATCGGATCCGTATCCAATTGGCAGGGATCACCAATCAAGATGAAGCTCGAAAATTGATATCAACGACAGCAAACCTTACTTTTAGGGATGTCAACGATAAACTGCTGGCAGATGCGACCATTCTTGAAGAAGGTGGGGCTTCTTTAGCCTATGAAAACGGCGTCGTTGTCGTGTCTTTAAAAATCAAAGACAAAGCTAAATTTAAAGAAATAACATTGGCTGTTTCAAAAATGACAGACAATACCATGGTCACATGGTTGGATTTTAATCCTGCGACCGATAAATACGCAACTGAAAAAGCCAAAGCAGAACCTAAATTTATTTCTGCAGCTTCAGTTGAAAGCGCAATTTCTGGAGATGCGGTCATCAAAGGCAGTTTTACTGAAGTTTATGCACGTCAACTTTCCAACTTGATCAATTCAGGTTCGTTACCGGTTAAAATGACTGAACTTTATTCTAATGAAGTCAGTGCTGAATTCGGGATAGATTCATTTAAGACAACTGCAATTGCAGGTGTCGTTGGGGTCTTGAGCGTAGCCGTATTTATGATCTTCATGTATGCTTTACCTGGTTTGATTTCAGCTTTGATGCTGATCCTATATGTATTTATCGTAATTCTCATCTATAACTCGATTGGTGGTGTGTATACTTTACCAGGTATTGCCGCATTGGTCATGGGTGTTGGGATGACCGTCGATGCGAATATTTTGACCTTTGAAAGAATTCGGGATGAATTGTATTTGGGTCGTTCTGTTAAGAAGTCATTTACTGAAGGTCATAATTTATCATGGGTCACCATTGTAGATTCTCAATCAACGACCTTTATAGCTGCGGTCATCATGTATATCTTTGGTACAGGTCCAGTTAAAGGCTTCTCAACTATGTTGATGGTCACCATCATCGTAACCATCCTCATCAACGTTTTCTTCGTCAAATTTGTTTTAGGCTTACTTGTCAGTTCGGGTTATCTTGATGATAAAAAGACCTGGTTTAAGGTAAAACTGAAACATATCCCAGATGTAACAAAAGGTGAAGAGCAACGATATTTTGGTCCTTTCGCAGGATTTGATTTCGTTAAGTTAGCCAAACCTTTCATTATTGGATCCATCGTCATATTGAGTCTAGGTTTTGCATCAGCGACCTTTAATCTGGCAACAGGCAAAGGAGCCATGAATTTGGGCATCGACTTTGCTTCCGGTACTAAAATTACAGTTAACTCTGATGTCATTTTGACAGAAAGTCAGATCATAGCTGATTTCGAAGCATTGGGATTACAAAACTTCAATGTCCAATTATCAGGTACAAAAATGGCATATGTCACGACGACTGAAGCATTAAGTAGAGCCAAACTTGACGATATCGGTGAAACGATGCTTGAGAAATATGGCCAAGAAATCAATGAAAGTGTTGTAACACCTTTGATTGGTAATGAATTGGTCAAGAATGCAATATTAGCTTCAATCATCGCATGGATCTTGATGATGCTCTTTGTATCCTTGAGATTTGAATGGGATTATGGTATTGCGACCATCGTTGCTTTGCTACATGACGTCTTTATCGTTTTATCAATATTTGCCATCTTTAGATTAGATGTTACTACTGAATTGATTGCGGTCATCTTGGCCATCATCGGTTATTCTGTTGATGATACCATCGTTATCTTTGATCGAATTCGTGAAACCTTACATAACTTAAATAAACCAAACTATTCTAAAAATGACTATAAGAAAGTTGTCAACGATGCCTTAAGCGGTGTAGTATTGCGTTCCTTATGGAATACGACAACGACCTTGATCCCAATGGTCTTCTTGCTGCTTTTAGGTTCAAAAGCCATCTTTACCTTCAACTTCGCCATGTTTATCGGCTTGTTGGCAGGGGCATACTCTTCAATCTTCATAGCTGCTCAATTGTGGTTAAACATTCGTTTTAACCGTAAGCCAAAGAAGCAAATCACGCATAAGAAGACTAAAAAAGAAGAATTAGATGAATTGACCATCATCGGAATTAATGATTAAGAACAGCTTCGCTGTTCTTTTTTTATGCTAAACTGAATTCATGATTTCTAAACAACACTATCTTGATAAAACACATGACTTATTATTAACAGAAGTATGTTATTTTAACCAACTCGATGATGATCAATTGGATCAACTATTATATCCACATATCATCGAGCCATCTTCGCATCCGCTTTTTATTCAAGCCAAAGATCGTATTTTAAATGCAATCGACAAACATGAAAAGATCATCGTATGCGGGGATTATGATGCGGATGGGATTTGTTCTACATCCATCTTGGTTAAAACTTTGAGAGATTTGGGAGCACAGGTTGGTTATTATATACCGCATCGGGTTGATGAAGGTTATGGGTTAAGTTTATCAACGGTCAATAAAGCCCTTGATAAAGGTTACAGTTTGTTTATATTGGTTGATAATGGGGTAAGTGCTTTTGAGGCCCTTGAAAAACTTGATCAAGAACATATTGACTCAATCATCTTAGATCATCATGAGATCACCGAAAAAATAACCTGCAGTATCCTTATTCATCCTGATTTGATCGAAAATCACTATCAGTACAGCTGTGGAAGTGCATTGGCATATATGTTATCGGTTCATTTAAAACCAAATCCATATCTTTGCAGTCTAGCTGCCATTGCTACGATCGCTGATGTCATGGATCTATGGGGTTATAATCGAACCTTGATCAAAGAAGGTTTAAATAACCTTAATCAGTATCATTATCCCAATATACAAGCTTTGGCAGATAAAGCTGATGTTTTTGATGAGTTGGGCATTGCCTTTCAAATCGTTCCTAAAATCAATGCGATTGGGCGTATGAATGATGAAGTAAGTGTCCATACCTTAGTTGAATATTTCTGTAGCGAAGATCTTCAACAGATCTTACAAAAAGCTGAAAAAATCAAAGCAGTCAATGAAAAACGTAAAAGTGTCAACTCTACGATGATGAGTAAGACAAGCAGTGCACTGAGTGATCCGCATGCGGTCATCATCCTTGATGATCCTGATTTTCATGAGGGTATCGTTGGGATCACAGCGGGTCAACTATCACGCAAAACTAAGAAACCAGTCATTGTTTTAGCCCATAAAGATCATTCTTACAAAGGCAGTTTAAGAGCCCCCTTAGGTTATGATTTAAGAGATCTGTTGAAAGACAGTTTGCAGTATACGATGCGTTATGGAGGTCATGCCTTAGCTGCCGGAATAGAAATTGCAGAAAATCAATATGAATCATTTAAAAACAGTGTTTATCACTCTACAGATGGTTTATCATTTAGTCCCAGTGAACGACTAACAATAAGATTCAGTTCTGAACTCTATAGCATAGAGTCATATACACGTTTAATGACCTATAAACCCTTTGGGCAAGGCTTTGAACTCCCTGAAGTAGAAATACACCAAGCTCAAGTAATCAACTCTACAAGGCTTAAGAATGGCTATAAATGGCAAGTTGATTCGGATGGGACAATGATCGATATCTTATGTTTCAGTCAATGTGATGAAACCCAATTCGATAAAGAAGTAATAAGTTGTTCAGGTCGTTTAAGTCTCAATAATTTTAGAGGAAAAGTAAGTTTCAGTATTGTTGCAGAGTCTTGGACTTAGGCTTGTTTTATCGTTTTGTTTTGACTATAATAGGTGAGTGTGAGGAAAAACCATGGACTTTAAAAAATACATCGCAGACATACCGAATTTCCCAATTGAAGGCATCTTGTTTAGAGACATAACACCTTTGATGGCCAACGGCAAAGTGTTTCGTGCCGCGACCGATCTTATGGTCGAATTTGCCCAAGAAACTCAAGCAGAACTCATCGTAGGACCAGAATCAAGAGGTTTTATTTTTGGCTGTCCTGTATCTTCAGCTCTAGAAATTGGTTTTGTTCCTGTTAGAAAACCAGGGAAACTACCTAGAGAAACAGTGAGTTATTCTTATGCACTAGAGTATGGTGAAAATGAACTTCATGTTCACAAAGATGCGATCAAACCAGGTCAACGTGTTTTAATCGTCGATGATTTATTGGCGACCGGCGGAACCGTTGAAGCCACCATCAAACTCGTCGAACAACTGGGTGGCATTGTTGTTGGTTGTGCTTTCTTGATTGAACTGAATGCATTAAAGGGACGTGAAGTATTAAAAGGCTACAACGTCTTTGCCTTAATTAATTACGATTAACAAGAGAGGCGACTCTCTTTTTTGTAAAGAAAGGATTTATGAGCGAGAATCTTGGAATCATAGGCGTTTCAGCACTGACTGAAAGTGTCAAAACCTACATTACGAATCCAGCTCATGTTGAACTGATCGAAAAAGCTTTGGCTTATGCGACTGAGAAACATGAAGGACAGTTCCGTAAAAGCGGGGAACCTTATATCAATCACTTGATTCAGGTAGCCTTGATTTTAAGTACGCTCAAAGTTGGACCTAAGACCATCTGTGCTGGTCTGTTGCATGATGTTTTAGAAGATTGCGGTGTTCCTCGAGAAGACATGGTCAAAGCTTTTGACGATGAAATAACGACCTTGGTTGAGTCCGTAACTAAGATCGGTAATATTGAGTTTAAGGATGAAAAAGAATATCTTGCGGTCAATCATCGAAAGATCTTTATTGCGATGGCCAAGGATATTCGAGTTATTTTGATCAAATTGGTGGATCGTTTGCATAACATGCGTACATTGCAGTATATGCCTCCAGAAAAACAAAAAAAGATTGCATCTGAAACCTTAGAAGTTTATGCCCCAATTGCACATCGATTAGGGATCAGTGAAATCAAAAATGAATTAGAAGATCTCAGTTTCTATTATCTGTACCCTGAGAAATATTATGAAGTGGCTCATATGGTCGAATTGCGTAAAGTAGAGCGCGATAAGCAAGTTGATACCATGATCAAGGATATTGGTCAAGTTTTGAGCAACGAAAACATTCAGTTTAGGATTTTTGGTCGGTCTAAACATCTTTATAGCATCTATAAAAAAATGACCACAAAGAATAAGCGTTTTGATGAAATCTTGGATCTTAATGCGATTCGTATCGTCACCAAATCAGAATTGAACTGTTATGAGATCTTGGGCTATATCCATGCGAATTACAGACCGATCCCTGGACGTTTAAAAGATTATATCGCCATGCCTAAGATGAATATGTATCAGTCTTTACATACGACCATCGTAGGAACAGAAGGCAGTATCTTTGAAGTCCAGATCCGAACTGAACAAATGGATGATATTGCTGAAAAAGGGGTTGCAGCTCACTGGCGCTATAAAGAAGGCGTAAAGCGTTCTCAACCTCAGGAACAAAAAGAAATCGAAGATAAATTGGGTTGGTTCAAAGACTTAGGCATGTTGACGGATGAATCTGAGTCTGCTGGTGAATACATGGATATATTGACGCATGATGTTTTTGAAGCCAATGTTTATGTCATGTCTCCTAAGGGACGTGTCATCGATTTACCCAATGGGGCAACACCTTTAGATTTTGCCTATAGGATTCATACAGAAGTGGGTCATCAGACGGTTGGAGCCATCATCAACAATACAATGGTTCCTTTAAATACACCTCTTAAAACAGGGGATGTCGTTCAAATTAAGACTTCTAAACAATCCAACGGACCTTCTGAAGATTGGTTGAAGATCGTTAAGACATCTCACGCCAGAAGTAAAATAAAGGGTTTTTTACAACACAAAGAACTTGAAGACAGGGCAGAGTTTATCACCAAAGGTCAACAAATGTTCATCGATGAACTTAAACGCAGAGCTCTGGATGAAAAAGAATATGTCAATTCAAAAAGACTAGATAGCGTTTTAAATCACTTTGCGGTCAGCAATGTCAATGATTTCTATTATGCATTGGCTGTAAAATCTTTATCTTTGGCAGCGGTCATGGAAAAGTTAACGACGAAACGCTCTATTTTGGATGGTTTCAATTTAGAGAAATTATTTAGACAACCTGCAAAACGATCCATCTCAAAATCCGGAATAAGAGTAGCAGGTGTGGATTCCATGATGATCAATTTAGCTGGATGCTGTTCACCTGTCCCGGGTGATGAAATCGTTGGATTCATCAGTAAAGGCCAAGGTGTTAAAGTCCATCGCAAAGATTGTCCAAATATTAAAAATGAAACCAAACGTTTAATTGATGTCATGTGGGATGAAACCATTACTGAAGGGAAATATGAGGTCAAACTCTACATTACCGCAACTGATCGATCATTTTTGGTATCTGATTTAGTGACCGTGCTTTCTCAAACCAAAGCAGGGATGACTTCGATCAACTCGTCTGTTTTGGATGATAAGATCACTGCGATCACCAATGTTACGGTTATTGTCAATGATGCCGAGCATTTAAAAGTCGTTATGGCTAATCTTAAAAAAGTACCTAGTGTATTGAGTGTCGATCGTAGCATAAAATAACTTGAAGAGTCGCTTTGCTTATGATACACTTTCATTAATTCCAACGATTGGGAAATCGGCAATTTACATGATTCAGAGACGGACGGTTGGTGAAAAGTCCGCATCGTAAATCGTCGAACGACACCCATAAGGAGTTTTCCTGAATCAAGTAGGGAAGACCGCAGTCCAGCGTTAACGGTTGAGTGCACAGCAATGTGAATTAAGGTGGTACCGCGTTTAAGAAACGTCCTTAGTGGACGTTTTTTTGTTTCAAGGAGGCAAAATGGCAAACTATCAGGTTCCTAGAGGAACACAAGATTTATTCGGATCAGAGATTCGAAAATGGCAGAGAATAGAGCTATTAGTTCGACAATTAAGTGATGTTTTTGGTTACGAAGAAATTAGGACACCTGAGTTTGAACACACCGAAGTTTTTAAACGCGAGAATGATTCAAGCGATGTGGTCAATAAGGAAATGTATACTTTCTTAGATCGCGGTGAACGATCTTTAACTCTAAAACCTGAAGGGACAGCTGGTATTATTCGCAGTTTTGTCGAACACAAAATGTATTCAAATCCAGATATGCCTTATAAATTCTTTTATCTCTCCCCATGTTTCAGATATGAACGTCCTCAAAAAGGACGGATGAGGATCCATCATCAATTTGGAGTTGAAGTCATTGGGGATAAAAATCCGATGATCGATGCGGAAGTCATCAGTTTGGGACTCTCTTTGGTTCAAACCTTAGGGATGAAAGATCTTAAAGTGTTGATAAATACCTTAGGTGATTCAATCAGTCGTGAAGCCTATAAAAAAGCATTGGTAGAACATTTTAAGGAACCGATCACTCATTTTTGTGGGGATTGCCAACGTCGATATGAGCAGAATCCACTACGAATCTTGGACTGTAAGATCGATCATGAAGATCCTGCTATGATCAGTGCACCTAAACTCATTGATTATCTCAATGATGAATCGAAAGCCTATTTTGACTCTGTCTTAGCGATTCTTAAAGCCAGTGATATCGAAGTTGAAGTCAATGATAAACTGGTCAGAGGCTTGGATTATTATACGCATACCGTATTTGAAGTGGTCAGTGTCAATGCGGATATGGGTTCACAGTCGACCGTCTTTGGCGGGGGAAGATATGATGATCTCGTGAAGGATTTTGGCGGACCTGAATTATCAGGCATTGGATTTGGGATGGGGATCGAACGTTTGTTGGTTGCCCTAGAAGCTGAAAAAATAGATTTGAGTGAAGAGGAAAGCTCGGATGTCTATATTGTCAGTATTGGAAAAGAAGCCAGTGATTATGCGTATCAGTTATCAAATTTCTTAAGATTAAACGGCTTTGTGACACACTTTGACTATTATCAGCGATCATTTAAAGCTCAATTTAAAACAGCTGAACGTAAAAAAGCAAAAGTAGTCATCATCATTGGCGAAGATGAAATGAAAAAAGGCCAGGTAGTCTTAAAAAACATTGCCACTCAGGAACAACGTGCTGTCGATGAAGGTGAGATTCTTCATCAATTGGCCCATTGGTTGGACGAAAACCATGTCCATCATGAAGAAAGTGAACACGAAGGAGAAACTCATGAATAGAACACATACCAATAATGAATTGAATAAATCGCATATCGGACTGCATGTTAATTTGATCGGTTGGGTTGCCAAACGACGCAATTTTGGATCGATGGTGTTTATTGATTTACGCGATCGTAATGGGATAACTCAAATTGTAATCGATGAAGCTTTAACAGATTTAGTAAAAGAAGTTCGTAATGAATATTTATTGGAAGTCAGCGGGGAAGTGATTTTACGCAAAGATGCCAATACAAAATTAGCTACTGGAGAGATAGAAGTTAAAGCAACCAAAGTTACCATCATCAATACGGCTGAATTGACCCCAATGATCATTGCGGATGAAACAGATGCTTTAGAAGACACCCGATTGAAATATCGTTATCTTGATTTAAGAAGACCTGTGATGCAGAAACGCTTGATTCAAAGAGCTAAAATCGTTCAAACGATGAGAAACTGTTTGGATGATGCGGGATTTATTGATATTGAGACCCCGTTACTGACAAAATCGACCCCTGAAGGATCACGTGAATATTTGGTCCCATCACGTGTTCATGCTGGACAATTTTATGCATTGGCACAATCTCCTCAGATTTTTAAACAAATGCTGATGGTTGCTGGATTTGAACGATATTATCAAATTGCCCGTTGTTTTAGAGATGAAGACCTAAGGGCTGATCGTCAGTTGGATTTTACGCAAGTTGATATAGAGGCATCGTTCTTAAGCGAAGAAGAATTTAGAGCTGAAATCGAAATCATGGTTGCTAAGGTCATGCAGAATGTATTAGGTTTAAAACTTGATTTGCCTTTGTTGACCATGCGTTATGCAGATGCAATGAATAATTATGGAAGTGATAAACCTGACCTTCGTTTCGGACTGAAATTGCAAGATGTTACGAAACTGTTCACAACAAGTACCTTTGCGGTTTTCCAAACAGCACTGTCTTTTAAAGATGGTGTCATCAAAGCACTCGTTTTAGATGCTGGTTCACAGTTTACTCGCAAAGAAACAGATGAACTAACTGAAGTTGCTAAGAAAAATGGCGCAAAAGGCTTGGTCGTCTTAAAGGTTCAGAACAACCAACTTGAAGGATCTGTCGTAAAGTTCATGACAGAACCAGAAATTAAAGGGTTATGCGAAGAGTTAAATTTAAAAGATGGTGATTTGATCCTCATAACTGCTGATAAGTTTGAAAAAGCCTGTAATGCTTTAGGCGCAGTCCGTTTAGCATTAAGAGACAAGTTGAATCTCGCTAAGAAGGATGACTTCAAGTATTTATGGGTCGTAGATTTCCCATTATTTGAACATGATGAGCTTGAAAATCGTTATGTAGCCAAACATCATCCATTTACACGTCCAAAAGATGAAGATCTGCATTTACTAAAAACTGATCCAGCAGCTGTTCATGCCTGTGCATATGACTTGGTACTCAATGGATTTGAAGTTGCTGGAGGTTCGATGCGAATCTATAATCAAGAAGTCCAAAAAACAATGTTCGAAATCATTGGATTTACAAAAGAACAAGTTGAATCTCGCTTTGGTTACTTCGTTGATGCATTTCAATATGGGACTCCACCGCATGGTGGTATTGCGTTTGGTTTAGATCGATTTGCGATGGTTTTGACACAATCTGATTCAATTAGAGATGTTATTGCTTTTCCTAAGAATGCTTCAGCAAGATGTCCATTTACAGATGCACCAACACCTGTTGAAACAAAACAGCTTGATGAATTGCATTTGACGATTAAATAATATGATATAATTAGAGTACCCAAAAGGAACAATTTATTTCCGACATGATGTAATATGGGAAGAACCGAAGTTGGTGGATGGTGTGAATGCTTAGGTCACTAAGAATCCAAAAGTTCATCACAGTTTGCCCACCTGATATAACAGGGAAAACATTACACCTTTTGGGACTTTCTAAACCCGATTCCTCGGGTTTTTATATGAGGTAAAACATGATCAAACGATTTATTAAGTATTATAAACCCTATCGATTGTTGTTTGCGATGGATGTACTCAGTGCAATTCTGATTGCTGGGCTAGATTTAGTTATTCCACGTTTTACAAATCATTTGATTTCTAATATCATCCCACTTAAAATCATGCAACCTTTATTCTATTGGGGCATGCTTTTGATCTTATTTTTTGTCATTCGTTTGATCTTGCATTATTATGTCGAGTATTATGGTCATGTGGTTGGTGTTGGAATGGAGCATGATATGCGTAAAGACATGTTTGCCCATATCCAACAGTTACCTATTTCGTATTTTGATAATGTTAAAGTCGGTAAATTGATGAGTAGACTGGTCAATGATCTTAATGACATTGCTGAATTAGCCCATCATGGTCCTGAAGACTTCTTGATATCTTTGGTTCTTTTGGTCGGTAGTTTCATCTTGATGTATACAAGTAATCTTTATTTAGCGATTGTGATGACGATTTTAGTTCCACTAATGATTTATGTTGGAGTTAAACAGAACCTTAAATTCAGAACAGCATTTAGAACCATGCGTGAAAGATTGTCTGAAATCAATGCTCAAGCTGAAGATAATTTCTCTGGCATTAGAGTCGTCAAGGCTTATAATGCTGAACTAAAGGAACAAGAACAGTTCGCAAAAGGGAATTCTTACTTCGCATCAAGTCGTAAATATGCATTAAAAATCATGGCTGAATTTGGTGTAACCGTCAAAGGTTTTGTATTGATGATTACCTTTACAGTTTTGATATTTGGAGGTTACTTGGTCATTTTGGATTTGATGACGATTGGCCAATTGGTCGAATTTATTCTGTATGTGCAGTTGTTTCAGCAACCGATCAATCGGATATCTGCATTGATCATGATGTACAATCAAGCTATGGCTGGCTTTGAGCGATTCTTAGCCATCATGGATATTAAACCGCAAAGTGATTTTTCAGGTGCCATCGCGATTGATCAGATCAAAGGTGATATTGCTTTTAATGATGTTACGTTTGAATATGATGATCGATCAGGCAAGCATGTTTTAAATCATGTTTCCTTTAAAGTCAAAGCAGGATCTAAGGTTGCCTTTGTAGGACCTAGTGGCAGTGGAAAATCTACGTTATGTAATTTGATCCCGCGTTTCTATGAAATTACCCAGGGTTCTATTACCATTGATGAAATCGATATACGAAACATTCAAATCAAGAGTCTGCGACATCATGTGGGCATTGTCCAACAAGAAGTGTTTATCTTTGCAGGAACAGTTGGCGAAAATATCCTTTATGGAAAAGCGGATGCCACTGAAGAAGAAGTCATTATGGCCGCAAAACGAGCTGAAGCTTGGGACTTTATCAAAGATCTTCCTGATGGTCTTAATACAACAATCGGTGAACGAGGAGTCAAGTTATCAGGTGGTCAACGTCAACGTTTATCTTTGGCACGCATGTTTCTTAAGAATCCAAAGATTTTACTGTTAGATGAAGCAACCAGTGCTTTAGATAACACGACTGAACGTCAGATCCAAATCACACTTGATGAATTGGCAAAAGACAGAACGACCTTGGTTGTTGCCCATCGATTAAGTACCATAAAAGATGCAGATTGGATATATGTATTAACGGACAAAGGCATTATGGAAGAGGGAACTCATAATGATTTACTTCATAAACATGGACTGTATCATCGTCTTGTCAATAGTGAAAAAGAAATCTAGATGACCAGAAACATTGAAAGACGCTTAGGGATCATTATTGGGATATATCGTAAGCGAAAAGTTAAACAGGGCATTTCAAATTTCAAACAAACTCAATTTATCAAAACCGAAATAAAGCATCCTTTTGAAGGTGTATCTCTAGACTCAAATGTCTGTTCATTAGCAACACTATCAAGGCTAGAGAATGGCAAACATCAGCACAATTATGACCTTATTGAGTATTTTTTAAAGAAGTTGGAGATCCAATATCGAATTAAAGAATCAACTTATAAAATCGAGAAGTTTCGCTTAAAAAGTATTACTCTTGCTTTTGCGTATTCTCCCGTTTGTAAACTGACAGATTTATTGATGTCATGTGACAAGTTTTATCTAGAAAATCAAGATGATGTGCTCTTAAAACTTGACCATCAAGCTTTTAAGTTCATGTCAAAATTAGTTCTATTAAAACGCCCTGATCGGATAGAATATGAAAATTTACTAGAAATCTATGATGCTGTAGATCCTTATCTTCAAGAATGGATTACTGAAAGTGGCTTTTGGTTAAAACACACTCATCCTGACTTTTGGAATCTTAAAGTTAGACATGAAAAGACTAAACTATTTTCCCATTTAAAGATTCATCATCTTAGGTTGAATAAAGAGAATGGATCCTCTATTATCAAAACGAGCCCACATTTCAATAGATTTCATGATTCATCATGGGCAATGCAAGAACTGAATATCATTATGGGGCAAAAAGAACAATGTTTAGTTTCCCCAAACATTTTATCTGAGATGACTCATTGTCTAGAAATTGTTCAACACAACAGTTTTACAATAAAAGGGCATAGTAAACTATTTCATGCACTTCATACTTATATACATATGAGTTCAAGTGAAAAGATAAAGTATCTTTCAGATCACTTGATTGAATTGTTGACTCATGAGCCGTACCCCAAACCGATTACAAAGATCATCAGTCAAAATGCTTTGATTTTATGCCAGTCTCAAAGAAGTTATAAACCATTGATAAGGCTTCTTGAACTGCATCTTGAAAATAATCAACAAAACTCTGCTTTATCAAGTGTTTTTCAACTATATGTCAATGCTGATCATTTGTCATAATTTCAGCTAGAATATTTTGTGAAACGAGGTGAAAACCAAGCTGCATCATCCTGTGCTGATATGATGCTTCTGAGTCGTTTCAAACGTGTTTGCAAAAAGAAAGCAGTGTCGCGCTTTCTTTTTGTTTGTCTTGTATTATCTTACGTTTCAAGGTAAAATAATCGCAGGACGGTGATATTAATGACAGATTTAATTGCTTCTATACTTTACTTTGTATTAGGCTTAGCGATTGGTGGCGGTCTCGGTTTTTACTTTACGCGCAAAACATTCATCAAACAGCTAAAAGACAACCCACCGATCAATGAAAAAATGATTAGGGCTATGTATATGCAGATGGGTAGAAAACCATCCGAAAGCCAAATCAAACAGATTATGAAGTCGATGGACCAATACAAATAAAAAAGATCGAAAGATCTTTTTTTATATCCAAGTTACTTTTCGTTCAGTTCCATCTTTTAATCGTTGAATGTTTGAACGATGACGATATATCAATAAGATATCAATAATGACCAATGCTATACTAATGGTTAAGTCTTTTTGAACAAAGAAGGACAGGATGACTGTGAATGATACAGATAACATTGCAGAGAAAGAAACATACTTGGTGATTTTAAGGGTGGTTAACCCGATAACGATCGGCAAGAAAAATAAGACCCAAATCAAATTCTGATTGACCAAGAAAACAGAAACACCCAATAGATAACCAAAGGCAGTGGATACAGCTTTACCGCCTCTGAATTGTGCAAAGATCGGATAACAATGGCCAATCGCAGCAAATACTCCCGCAAAAGCAACATAACCAGGGTATTCAGGCAAGATATTAATTGCGACCCACATCACTAAGAAAGCTTTGAATAAATCCAGGAATGCTACAGTAACACCGGCGACTTTGCCCAAGACACGTCCAGCATTGGTTCCGCCTAAATTACCTGATCCAAAATTACGAATATCTGTTTTGTAGAAGACTTTTCCCACGATCAAAGCGAAGGGGATAGAACCAAAGAGATATGCGATCAAATAAACAAAAATCAGAGTTAGGATCAGTGTTGTATTCATAGATAGCCTCTTCTTTCGGCTTTATTATAGCAAATTTCCTTAACCTGTGAACTGTTATGCGTAGTGGCTTTGTTGTATAATAGAGTGGTATGAGGATCACCCATGGCCGTTGAAAGAAAATATGACGAAAGCAGTATACAGATCCTTGAAGGTCTAGAAGCAGTACGTAAAAGACCTGGTATGTATATCGGTTCAACCGACTCAAGAGGCCTACACCATTTGGTGTGGGAAATCGTCGATAATGCAATCGACGAAGCCTTGAATGGATTTGGCAGAAACATAACCATCACCATTGAAAAAGACAATGTGATCAAGATCGAAGATGAAGGACGAGGCATGCCCGTCGGACAACACAGCTCAGGTAAGAATACGCTTGAAGTTATTTTTACTGTGCTTCATGCTGGAGGTAAATTCTCTGCTGAGAATGGATATAAGACAGCAGGTGGTTTGCATGGTGTAGGGGCATCCGTCGTCAATGCTTTAAGCGAATGGCTTGAAGTAACCGTTGCTTATGGAGGTAATCTATACTCCATGAAATTTACTGAAGGTGGAAGAAAAGCAGGTCCCTTAGTGACCTTACAAAAAACCAATAAAACAGGCTCTACTGTTCGATTTAAAGCTGATCCTAAGGTGTTTGGACATTATGAATATAATGTTGCCTTGATCAATGAAAGGGCACGAGAAAGTGCCTATTTACTTAAAGACATCTCGATGAAAGTCATCGATGAAAGAACCAATAAAACAGAAGTCTATCATTATACAGATGGACTAAAAGCTTTCCTTGAATATCTCAATGAAGATAAGATCTCGATGAGCGATCCTTTAACTTTTGAAGGTAAAGTCAATGAGATCGGGATTCAGGTCGCTATCCAATATACTGATGATTATCAAGAAAACACCTACTCGTTTGTAAATTTAGTCAGGACCAGCGATGGGGGAACCCATGAAGTCGGCTATAAAACAGCTATGACCAAAGTCATGAATGATTTTGCACGAAAGATCGGAGTCTTAAAAGACAAGGATAAAAACTTTGAAGGCAACGATGTCAGAGAAGGATGTACAGCCATTGTATCGGTTTCTATTCCTGAAAATCTACTTCAGTTTGAAGGTCAGACCAAAGGCAGATTAGGAACACCCGATGCGAAGACGGCCGTTGAGAATTTTGTACTGGAAAAAATGAATTATTATTTGGAAGAACATCGTGAATTCGCAACCAATATCCTAAAGAAGATCCAAAAAGCTTCATTGGCTCGAGAAGCTTCGCGTAAGGCAAGAGAAGAAGCCCGTAAAGGAAAACAATCTGGTAAGTCAGAACGTATTTTATCAGGTAAGTTGGCACCTGCTCAATCTCGCGATCATCGTAAAAATGAACTCTTTTTAGTAGAAGGGGATTCAGCTGGAGGGTCAGCCAAACAAGGCCGTGATTCTAAGACTCAAGCTATATTGCCTTTAAGAGGCAAAGTTTTAAACACTGAAAAGAAGTCCATTTCGGATATAGAAAAGAACGAAGAATTGAATACATTGATCCATGCGATAGGCGCAGGAGTCGGATCTGATTTTGAAATAGAAGATATAAATTATGGCAAGATCATCATCATGACCGATGCGGATACTGATGGAGCACATATTCAAGTCTTATTGCTGACTTTCTTTTATCGATACATGAGACCGCTGATCGAAGCTGGAAATGTTTATTTGGCTCAGCCACCTTTATTTAAAATGACCAAGGGAAAAGTCGTTCAATATGCCTATGATGAGCTTGCTTTAAAGGAATTCGTTGCGAAAAATGGTAAGGTTGAGATTCAGCGATATAAAGGTTTAGGTGAAATGAATGCGGATCAGTTATGGGAAACCACCATGGATCCAATACATCGGACATTGGTTAAAGTGACCTTAGGTGATGCGATCATGGCCCAAAAGACGGTCAATACATTAATGGGTGATAATGCCTCAATTCGCAGAACATGGATCGAAGATCATGTTGAATTTACCCTTGATGATGATTTTAAGAAGGAGGTCTTATAATGGACAAAGAAAACGAACATAGTCAGCATTCTTTAGAATCCATTATGGAAGACCGCTTTGCGCGATACTCCAAATACATCATTCAGGAAAGAGCCTTACCGGATGTCCGTGATGGATTAAAACCTGTTCAAAGGCGTATTCTTTATGCCATGTATGAAGATGGGAATACCTTTGATAAAGGATATCGTAAATCTGCGAAGACAGTTGGTTTGGTCATTGGTAATTTTCATCCACACGGGGATTCCAGTGTTTATGAAGCCATGGTTAGAATGTCTCAACCTTGGAAAATGAATCTACTGTTGGTCGATATGCAAGGTAACAATGGATCGATCGATGATGATCCAGCAGCTGCAATGCGGTATACTGAAGCCCGCTTATCTCAATTTTCCAATCATTTGCTTGAAGATCTATCGAAATTTACGGTCAATTTTGCCCCTAATTTTGATGATACTTCGGTTGAACCCATTGTTTTACCATCGCGGGTTCCACAGCTTTTGATCAATGGGGCGATGGGGATCGCAGCTGGTTATGCGACAAACATTCCACCTCACAATATCACTGAAATCATTGATGCGACCATTGCGAGAATGGGTAATCCAAACTGTACATTAGCTGATTTGATGCACATCGTTAAAGGACCAGATTTTCCTACAGGAGGTATTGTTCAAGGCATCAGTGGGATTCAAGATGCATTTGAAAGTGGTAAAGGACGAATCGTTATCCGTTCTAAAGTGACGGTAACGGCCAATAAGCATAACCATGTCTTGACGATCACTGAGATTCCTTATGAAGTCATTAAATCAAATCTTGTTAAAAAGATGGATGATATCCGATTGAATCGCTCCATTGATGGGATCGTAGATATTCGAGATGAATCTGATCGTAATGGTTTAAAAATCGTTGTTGAGATCAAGAAAGAAAATGATCCTCAAATGATTTTGAATTACTTATATAAGAATACAGATCTACAGGTTTACTTTAACTACAATATGGTTTCTATTATCCAACAGAGACCTGTACAATGCGGTTTGATTCAGATCTTGGATGATTTCATTGCCTTTAGAAAAGATGTGGTCCTAAAGCGTTCTGTGGCTTTATATGATGAATTGAAAGCCAAAGCGCATGTTTTGGAAGGACTCATCAAAGCCATTAGTGTCCTGGATGAAATCATCGCTTTGATTCGATCCTCCAAAGATAAAGGTGAAGCGAAAGTTAAGTTAATCGAACGCTTCAACTTTTCTGAAGCCCAAGCTGAAGCGATTGTTTCACTGCGACTTTATCGTTTGACCAATACGGATATCCTTGAGATCAAAGAAGAATTGGCACAACTTCAAAATACCATGAATTTCTTGAGTGGGGTCATTTCAAATTCTGAGATTTTAAAATCAGTGATCATCAAAGAAATGAAAGCCATTCGTGAACAATTCCCCATCTCAAGACGCACAAAAATAGAGAATGAAGTCGAAGATATCGTCATCGATAAATTATCGATGATCCCAAATGAACGAGTCATGGTTACTGTCAGTAAAGATGGCTATGTCAAAAGAGTTTCACTGCGTTCCTATCAAGCATCAGAAGCCATAGATCCAGCCATTAAAGAAGGGGACCAACTGATCGGGGTTTTAGAAACAGAGACTTATGATCAACTTCTTTTGATCACTGACCAAGGTTCATATGCCTTGATTCCTGTTTATACCCTAGATGACAGTAAATGGAAAGACTTAGGAAATCATTTCAGTCATTACGTCAAATCCGATGATCATGAGAAAGTCATCGCAGCATTTACCATCAAAACCTTTGATACCCAAGCCTATATTCTTACTTTAAGTCAAAATGGGTTTGTTAAGAAATCTTTGGTAAAAGATTTTGAAGTGACACGCATGAATAAAACCTATGATGCAATGTTGTTGACCAAAGGAGATAAACTGGTCAGTGCCATAGCTTTGTATTATGGTGAAGAAGTCTTGCTGTGCTCCAGAAATGGTTTTATGGTCCGTTATGATTTTAAAGACATATCGCTCATGCAAACCAAAGCTAAAGGCGTAAAAGCAATGAATTTATCTGAAGATAAAATGGCTTTTGGACTTGCTTTACGTAATGAAGGAAATGCTGTTTTACTTAAAACCGAAAGCAGTTTGATGAAACGCATCAAATTGAGTGAACTAAAATCCTTTAATCGTCCAGCAAAAGGGGAATTGATGGCTAAACGTGTTAAATCTAATCCTCAGTTTATCGATGATGGATTGATTTTAGGCAGTTATGATGAAATCAAAATCACCCATCAAAAAGCCAATTGGAGATTAGCAAAAGATGTTCCGTTGATGGATAAAGAGGCTACTTTCAGCCAAAACGTGGTATGTCCTTCGTTGTATCTGGTCAAAGGCATAGAAGAGATCCAAATCAAAGACTTTATCGTTGAACCAGAAAAAGAAGTTGAATCTGAACACAAGGATGTGGAATTTATCCACTTTGACCTTTGATGATCAAACGCTTATCTACGCTTACTCACCTAAACTCTGACCATTTTAAAGCTTTGGGAATAACAAATGCGCTTTTATTGATCGATGTCGATAACACTTTGTTGTCTCCTTATGATAAAAATATTTCAGTAGAATTGATCGATTGGATCAAACAAATCTCGAAGGATCACCAGATTCTTTTGTGTACCAATAATTTCACAAACAGACAATTCAAAGTCGGAACCGATTTGAATTTGCCGATTTTGATGCGTTCTTTAAAACCCTTTCCTTGGCGAGTAAAAACTTACCTCAAAAAGCACAATGTCGAGCTAAATTCGGTCATTGTGATCGGTGATCAGGTTATGACCGATGTATTATTAGCCATATGGTTAAAAAGACCGTATTATTTGATCAAACCTATGATCATTGATAAGCATTGGATTACGAGATTCTTTCGGATCTTAGAAAGCATGGTGATTAAGGATGAATAAAAACTGCCAAGGCTGTGGAGCACTTTTACAAAACAAAGATCCCAATAAAATTGGCTATGTCATAAATTTAGAACATGAGATTTGTCGAAGATGTTTTCGTTTGAAACACTATGGTGATGTCACTGTCATTCATAAAGATGAGGTTATCTTTAAAGATTTGCTTCAAGAATTGAAGCAAGTCAATGGATCCTTGGTTTTATTGATTGATCTTTTAAACTATGATACTCGTATTTTAGATATGATGGAGAATCACTTCAAAGATCGTCAGATCATCTTGGTCATCACAAAATCAGATCTTTTGCCTTCGACTTTGAGTCGTGAAAAAATAAGGCGAATGGTCAATAACTCCTTAACGGATCGAAAAATCGATCGGGTAGCTGTTGCGGTGACTTCTTTGAAATCCAAACCTTCGATTGAAAATCTTAAACGGATGTTGTCTAAAGTAAGAGGAGATTTGATCTTTATTGGGATGGTCAATGCTGGAAAGAGTTCTTTGATCAATGCGATCACAGAAAGCAATACTTTGACCGTATCCTCTTTTCCGCATACGACACTCAAAATCAATCAAGTTGAATATGAAGGCCGAACATTATATGATACACCAGGGTTTAAGTTTCAAGGTTACCTTGAGAAATTGAGTTTGAAGGCTGCCAATCAATATGCTGTATTGAAACCGATCAGAGCTAAAACATATCAAGTCACTGATCCACAAACATACATTATTGCCCCATTTATCATCTTGACTTTGACACCTGCTGAACCTTTATCCGTTACATTTTATTTATCTGAGACTTGTCCATTTCACCGCAGTGGTAAACATGCCTTGGAATACATCCAAAAGCATCATCCTGAGATGACAGATTTGAATTCAGAAATACGCTATAATAAAATCAATGAAACCACAGATGTGGTCTTCAGTGGCATCGGTTGGATGTGTATCAAAGGCAAAGCAGAATCCATCATCATCCAAACCGATCTTAAGTCAGAAATCACCCTTAGAAAGGCACTCCTATAATGCTCACACCCAAACAAAAATCATATCTAAAATCGCTTGCTAATCCTCTTAAAGCTTTGGTCATCATCGGTAAAGATGGTTTGACATTAAACCTTATCGAAAGCACAAAAGTATCACTTAAAGCCCACGAACTGGTCAAAATCAGTGTTTTGAAGTCATGTCCAAGTGATGTTCGAGAAATGATGTTGGATCTTTGTGCTCATACCAACAGTGAGATCGTTAATGAAATCGGTCGTACTTTTGTCTTGTACAAGGAATCAGAAAAGCGTAAAATCACATTTCCACAATGACTAAAATTGCTTGTTTTGGAGGTAGTTTCAATCCGCCTCATTTAGGTCACCTAGAAATCGCATTAACGGTTCTTAAGCAAGAATCTTTTGATGAGGTCTGGTTTTTACCGACGATTTCAACTCCACTAAAAAATAGTCCTCTGGCATCCTTTGAAGATCGACTGAATATGTTGAATTTATTGATCAAACCTTATCGTAAACTTAAGGTATGTACAATCGAAGAAAGTTTACCTCTACCAAACTATACGATCAATACCGTTCGTACACTGACTTCCATGTATCCAAACCATCACTTTACTTGGATCATAGGCAGTGACCAGTCTCAACAATTTTCAGCATGGAAAGATCATGAAGAACTACTGACTTTGATTGATTTTATTGTTGTGGTAAGAGCTGAAGAAGAGGCTTTACATCCTGAGATGAAAGTGATCAGGATTCCTGGAATTGAAAGATTCTCCAGTACAAACATTCGATCTGGCAAATTAAAAGACACCACACCTGAAATCGTTCGTTACATTTTTGATCATGAACTTTACATAGAATCAATTGCTCGATCGATGGTCAGTGAAAAACGTTGGCAACACACCAAGCAAGTTGAAAAACTTGCACTAGAACTGGCTGCACTTCATCATTTGGATCTTCATCAAGTAAAAGTATCGGCCTTATTTCATGATTGTACAAAAAATTGGACCAGAGATATTTCTACTCAGTGGTTATCTCAGATCGATCCGACTTATCTCACAAAACCTTCAGCCATATGGCACCAAAAAACAGGTGAAGCTTATTTAAAAAGTTTAGGAATCAAAGATAAGGTTATACTGGATGCGATTGGCCATCATGTTGTTGGTCAAAAAGGTCATCCTATATCTCAAGTCATTTTTATCGCAGATAAATGTGAACCGACACGTGATTATGATCCCATTCAAGAATTAGAGTTAGCTCGCATTGATTTAGATGCGGCTGCTGAATTGGTACGCTTAAAACAAATGGAATATATCCAAAAGGAAATCAATGCAAAATCAAAAAAACCTGATTAACCATGTCTTATCAGATAAAAAGGCGACAAATATCGTCGTCTTTGATTTTAAAGGGGGCTTATTTATCCATGAAACGATGATCGTTGCAAGTGTCAACAATACTCGATTGTTGGATGCGATAAGTGACTATGTGATCGATGCACTTGAAGAAAAGGGTTATCCAATCCATCATATCGAAGGAAATGCAGATTCTGGCTGGATCTTGATCGATACTCCAGAAATCTTGATTCATTTGTTTCTTGAAGATTCACGTGCTTTTTATCAACTGGATCAACTTTGGGCCGATAAGAAAGCAGAGACTTATGCCGATTAGTCTTGCTGAGATCTTTGATGCTTTAGTTGAAGATGAAACAGTATCTAACCAATATGCTGATTTAGTTTTAAAGTATACCTCAAGTGGATCTTGTCTTGATTTGGCATGTGGAACAGGAACGATCAGTGAAAAACTTAAAAATCATCTTAAAGTAACAGGTCTTGATATCGATCCTGATATGTTGAAACAATATTCTAAACGAAATCCTGAGTGTGAGACGATTCTAGGCTCTATGAGCGATCTTAGTTCACTTGGGGTATATGATTCAATCATTTTGTTTGGAGATAGCCTGAACTATCTATTAAGCTTTGAAGAGGTAAAACATATGCTCAGTCAAGCACTTGATCATCTTAGTGATAAAGGGTTTTTCTTCTTTGATATGCATACTGAAAATAGGGTTCAAGAATTTAATCAAGAATATTTAGAAGAGGGCATCGTATTGGGTCATCCATTTCAATGGACGATCTTAAGTCTTCCAGATGAGATGATCAACCATCATTTTGCCTTCTATGATGACTTTGGACATGCTCAAACCTTGAGTTTCAATCAAAAAGTCTATTCATATGAAAATGTGGTTGAACTTCTAAAAACTTTGAATTGTACATATGAGATTTATTCAGATTTTGAAGTTGGTCATTTGAAAGATAAAGAGAAATACTTATTTGTGGTTAGAAAGGGGAACTAATGATTGCGATTATTGGAGCGATGAAAGAAGAAGTCAGTGCGATCTTAGCTTATCTTGAAAATTCAGTCATCACAGAATACAATGGCACTGTTTTTCATCAAGGGACTTTAAACAAGAAAGAAGTAGTGGTTTTTCAAAGTGGCATTGGATTGGTGATGGCAGCAATGAATCTTACATTGTGTTTGGATCATTTCAACATCACACACATCATCAACATTGGTACAGCTGGCGGTCTTGATCCAAATCAGAAAGTATTAGATATGGTTGTTCCTGATAAACTGACTTACCATGATTTTGATATTACTCCGTTTGGGAATGAACGGAATTTTTCAAGTAAGAATCGTTTCATTTATTATGCCGACAAATCCTTGATTCACTTGTTTAAGTCGCTTGTCACAGATCAGAAAGTTTGGTATGGACCTTTGGTATCAGGTAATCAGTTTATCAGTTCTCAAAAACAAATCGATGAAATCTTGTCTCACTATCCACAAGCTCAAGCATGTGAGATGGAAGGGGCAGCGATTGCTAATGTTGCTTCTGAATTTAAGGTTCCTTTCATCATTATCCGCTCTTTGTCGGATATCGTTTTACATGCAGATAATTCGATGTCTTTCTCTCAATATTTAGCTAAAGCATCTGATCGAAGCGCTAAGCTTTGTCATGATTTTGTTGGAGTAATTCAATAATGGATTTATCAAAACTTCTAGATCCACTTTTTTGGTTAGACATATCCAATAAAATTGAATCTTTTGGTATTTTAGCGCCAGTTTTTTTAGCGATGTTGGAATCTTTAGTTCCAGCCTTACCTTTGGTTTTGATTGTTATTCTAAATGTCAACATATATGGATTGGTCATCGGGTTTTTGACATCTTATGCAGGAACAATGTTGGGTGCAACCATTATGTTTATGTTTTATCGCACCATAAGTTCATATGGACTACATGAAAGAATGCACAAAATCAAAAGTATCGATAAAACCATCAACTGGGTCAATCGTCAAAGTCCATTAATGATTGCGGTATTAAGTATGCTACCTTCAACCCCTAGTTCTTTTATGAACCTAGCGTTTGGATTGGCTCGATATTCTAAACGCAAATATTTGATCAGTATCGCAATAGGAAAAGTTGTCATGATTGGGTTGTTTTCCTTTTTTGGGAATGCTTTTCAGGCACAAGAAAATCAAGTCTGGATCTATCTTGGAAGTATTGTCATGTTTGTTGGAACGTATTTCATATCTCAACACCTAAATAAAAAAACTGGCATCCACGATGTCAGTTCCAAATAATCAATTCGTATATTCCTTTAACCAAAGCTTATTTTGTTTCATCCATTCTTTTAAATCAAATGCCGTGAAAGGATTTGTATTGGTCCATTGGATAACGCTATGGATAATGATTTCTCCGTTTTCATAGGACAATATCGCAAATGCAGGTACATCACTGAATCCAAAACGTTTTTGTAAAACAGACGGAAGTATAGATTCATCCATAGTTTCTGTATCAACCAGAATAATGTTGTCGAAACGTTCAACATTAGCATCAATTAATAAGAAATCTAAGATTTCTTTGTCGATATATCTACAGTCAACATTGCTTTCTGTACAAAAGAAATAAGCAACTTTATTTGCATCCATTTTAGTTACCAAATCTTTGAAGGCAATATGAACAATATTAGGAGCTTTAAAATAGATTACTTCTTGCTTCTTAGCTGAAAAGAAGACATATAATCCTACAAAAAAACCAAAAATGGCTAGAGGTATCAAGATTCGACGCAGTTTAAATTTTCTACTTTTCATCCGAATTATCATAACACAAAGCATCTTTTTTGTCAGTTCTTGGATTTAAAGATTGTCTTTAGCGATTATTTGGCGAAATGTATTTTCAATATGAGAATGCTTTGATAAGATGTTATCATGTACCGGTTCAAAAAAGTTTCTACAACACTACTCCTTGTTTTTGTTTGCGTTCTTTTGGTCTTATCGATTCTTTTCTATCATGTTAGTGCGGTTAAGGTTTATGATCAAAAAAGAAAAGAAGACTTTGTCTCTAGGGCTGAAACAGTATTTATGTTTGATCAATGTGAATGGATTTCAGAAGTTACCATTGTACAAAAAGTAATTAGTGTAAAATGTAGTCGAACAGGTGAACTTGAACAAATTATACATTTTGATGAAAGTTTAAAACTTTTAGGAAGAATGAGTGCTGCTTCTGTAAAGTATCAAGATGCCCTTAATACGTTTGAGCGCATAACCGGCATAAAACAAGCTGAGATAAGCTTAACATTATATAAAAATAAAAGTGTTTATTGGGTGAATACATTAACGCAGGAATGGCTTTTGAATTTTGATGATTATTCAATCCTATGGAAGGTGGATAAAAAATATGAGTAAATGGTATGAAGCAGCATATATTGACCGAAGAATTTGGGTCTTAGATCATCTTGATCAATATAAACTAAATGCTGAAGAAGCTTTAGTTATTTTACAACTGGTGCATTTCAATGATTGTGGAAGACCTATAAGTTTAGAATCACTTTCAAAACATTGTGGCCTAAGTTCTGAAAAAGTTGATAAAGCGATGGCTGGACTTAGTCGAAAAGGGTACTTAAGTATTCAAGTTAATGGGGCAGATGTACATTATCTTACAGATGGACTTTTTGAAGAAAAGACCATTTTGACCAGTGATTCGGATTTGATTGATTTATACCAAAAAGAATTTAAACGAACTTTGAGTTCAACTGAAATTGATAAATTGAATGATTGGTTATCTAGAATGGATCGAGCCTATTTGGTTCATGCTTTAAGAGAAGCATTGATGTACAATAAAGTAAATTTTACCTACATTGATCGTATATTAGCCCAATGGCAGAAAGATAAGACCACCATTGAACAACTCAACGAAGGCAAACGCAACAAAGATTAAAAAACTGGTTTCAATCGCATCACAAATGTTTCCAGATGCTGGTTGTGAATTAAACTTTAGAAATGTATATGAATTGACGGTTGCGGTCATTCTAAGTGCACAAACTACAGATCCATCGGTAAACAAAGTAACTCCTCGATTGTTTGAATTATATCCTGATCCTAAAAGCTTGGCCTTAGCAGATCAAAGTAGTCTTGAGAATATCATTAAATCAATCGGCTTATTTCGAACTAAAGCCATGCATCTTCGCGAGCTTGCACAAGTCCTAGTTGATAAATATGATGGAAAAATACCCAATGATTTTGATACCCTAAAAAGTTTGCCTGGAATCGGTCGCAAATCGGCGAATGTAATTTTATCTGTAGGGTTTAATTTGCCAGGTTTGGCGGTCGATACTCATGTATTACGCGTTTCAATACGTTATGGTGTGGTAGAACTTGACTCTGATCCAACAAAAACAGAAATGGTTTTAAAGGCAGCCTTGCCTGAAAATGAATGGGGTAACGCACATCATGCATTGTTATTTTTTGGAAGGTATCATTGTACCGCAAGAGCTCCCAAATGTGATCAATGTTTACTTAAAGATGAATGTAGATATAAAAAAATGAACTCGTAAGTTCATTTTTTAGTTAAATTTTAAACGTGCCGGATTGGCTTGAACAGCATCATATAAATCACTGAGTTTGAATGTTGAATTTATGTCAGTGACATTGAAGTAATTGACGGTTATCGTATCAACATTTACACCAACGGCTGGTTCAATGAAATTCAGATAATCAAAGTAGGCAGGTCTAGCATAAGGTTTTCCAATAAATTCTGTATATAGATTAATGTTTTGATCATAGACGACGATATCAAAATGTAGTGCAGAAATCTGATCATAAGTATAGGTCTGATTGGGAACTAAGTTTGTAATCGAAGCAATTGTTCCCAATTTAGCAGGTTGTGTCGTAGGTGGTAATTGGTAAGAAATTGAGTAATCACTAATGCCATTAATACTGAACCATTCTTCAAGTGACTCAATGGTCGAACCTTCAAGAACAGTAGGAGATTGGATGGTCATATCCTTGAAATCCAGAGTTTGGCATATTTCTGTTGAATGCACGCTGGCATTTTCATAGCCATAATAACCGCAAACAATGACAGTATTCGAAGGCGTTATACTAAGATCCGTTTCAATAATTGGAACAGATGATTGGATCGTATCTACTGTAACCCCATCAACACTGATACGGGCGGTATATTTAACAGGACCATAAACCCATGAATAGTCAAATAATTTAGCGCCTGTGGCATTGATTGTGACATTCTTAACGGTAAGAGTCATATTACGTGTATTGGGCGCCAGGATCAAAGCAGCTGGATCAGGATAGTCATTTAACGTAACGGTCAGATGCTTCATTCCGCCTTGATGTTGCAATCCTAATGTCATACTGGTTGGGTTATAAACAGCTGGAACTTTAAGCTGCGGGATATTTGCAAACTGTTTTTTAATCAAACCGGATACAACCAAAGCTGGATTCATATCTGGAAGATAAGACACATAAGGATAAACACCTAAGACGTGGGTAATATTCACAACCCCAGCAGGTTTTTCAACATCACCAGGTTTATCTCTGTTTTCATATAAAGTATCCGTGAGCAAACCTAGTATCTTTTCTCGATAATTTCTTTTTGCAATGTTGGTGTCTATGTAGGAAAGTTGACCTTTGATCGCATTATCAAATCCCATCCAAACCACTGAAATATACTCACTCGTCCCAGCAGCTAACCATGCATCTTTAGATGAACCATCAGGAATCCCATATTGCACACCTTCTTTTCCCCAATTGGAAGTCCCGGATTTTAAGAAGGTAGGATAATTTCTTCTAAGAAGTTTGTAACTATTAAAATATTCTCCATCCACGTTATTCTTCAATAAACGTGTTACTAAATAAGCAGATTCTGCAGAAACAATTTGTGTTTTGGCATAGGTCGGTTCCAATGGTGTAGAACCATCAGAGAATTCAATACGACTGACAGTATGCGGACGTACATATTGTCCAGAGTTGAAAAGTATGGTATAGGCTGCTGCCAACTGGTAAGGAGAAACACTCAGTGTAGATCCGCCAATGGCATAACCTAAGTCAAATGACATAGCTCCAGTCCCTAATTTGACATCCGTAAATCCAATACTGTTCAAATGTTGTACAACAGCAGCACTACCGATGACATTCACGACTTGTTTCAACGTTAAGATTGCAGGAATGTTTAAAGACCAACCAAAAGCATATTCCAACGGGACATCACCTTGGTATTTCCCGTTGACATTGCCAACGATCATTTCAGGATTGACGGTAGAGAAACTATAGGGTTCATCACTTAGAACATGTTTGGTAGACCAACCAAGATATTCAAAAGCCAATAGGTAAGAAAGAATACTCTTCATGGTGGATCCTGGTTGTCTAAACATATCTGTTGCACGGTTAAACAAACGCTCACCATTATAGTTACGTCCACCACCGATAGCCAATATTTCACCAGTTTTTTGATTGATGGTAATCATACCAGTCTGTAAGCGATCGCTAACCCATTCAAACGCTGTTCCATTTTGGATATCTTCCACTTTATTTTGAAGATCACGATCCATATTGGTATAGATAATCATTGGGACATCGACTGGATTTTGTCCTGTGATGTTGATAACTTCTTGAATAACGACATCCACATAAGATTGATAAGGGATGGAGTTTGTTGCAGCTAAAGATCCGACAATCAAGTCTTCAATGTTGACAGTATAGGCTAAATCTCGCTCAGCAGGGGTAATATAACCATGATAAACCATCAAATCCAAGACATTGTGAGTTCTATCTATTGAGGACTGTAAATCTCTGACTGGATTGTATAAATACGGTTTATTGATGACACCAGCCAGTAAAGCACATTCGATCAAACTTAAATCTGAAACGTCTTTACCAAAGTAATATTGTGATGCTGTCTGAACACCACGTTTGTTGGCAGGCACCCCAAAGTTGATCTTATTTAGATATAGTTCTAATATTCTTTCTTTTGAGAGTACTTTTTCAGCTTCTAATGAAAGATAGATTTCACTGATCTTACGATCGAGCTTTACCTTCCAGTTTCGTTCGGCATCAACTTGTTCAGTAGAACCATAGTACGTATTTTTTACGAGCTGTTGAGTAAGTGTAGAACCACCTGCTCCAAAGTCTAGATTTTTCAGAGTTTCTAGAGTTACTTTTATAAAACGAGGAACATCAAAGCCATTGTGTTGGAAGAATCTGGAGTCTTCAATGGATAAAAAAGCATCGATGAGGCTTTGAGGTAAATCGTCATACGTAATGTTATCTCGTTTTTCAAGCCCAATATCTGAAATCAGCACTCCATCTTTATCATATATTTTTGTGCTTTCTGGACTTTCAAAATCTATGGGATCTATTACTGGTGCTTTAGCAATAACACTTGAAATGTAAGCGAATCCTGCTCCAGCAACCACCAAGGCCATAACCATAAAAAAGAGTACGATAGATGAGAAGATGGTACTGAATTTAATAGACTTTTTTGCTTTTTGTTTTTTAGTCATCATTATCTCCTAAAGATATTTATCAAGAATCACTAAGTAATTAACTGGAATTAAATAGTTGTATGGAATGACATGTCCGTTTAATTTGACCCAAGTGTAAGGAAGTGACTTACGTACTTGATTATTCATAAACTCAGAAAGTTTGTCAATGCTTAAATAATAAGTTTCATTGTATGATGTAAATCGTAAGATCAAGAAACATATACCACCATGTTCTTTAACACTCTGCATGTGTTTGATTTGATGGGGATGAATATTACTAAGTGCGAAAGAGGTTTTATTGGCAGTTTCCTTTGCTTCAAAGTCAATTGCTCGACCTTTGTAAACTCCATTATAGTCTGTTGTGGAGGGGATTTTGAAATAAGCTTCAGTTATTTTGGCTTTATTTCGAGAAGGATAGTCCACTTTAACGATCGTTATCGGAGTTGGTTTTTTGTGGATGTTCGCTAATTGTCGGTCAAGAAAAACTTGATTGCTTTGATTTATGTCTTCTTCAAGACTCATTCCACGTTTTGTTGACTCAGTTGTTTTAACGACTTGATTTACTTTTTTCTTTGTTGGATATCCGATCATTCTTAACTCCTTCACAATTATACCCTATATTACTCCTAGTTTCTACCAATTGCATTTTATCCTAAGTGCTTGATAAAATGTCTAGATTTTGGTTTAATGAGTGCGTGAGGTAACTGTATGGCCAATCTTCCAAAGTTAACTGCAGAACAAATCTACAAGAAAGAATTCAACATTGAATTTAAAGGCTACTCGACAATCGAAGTAGATAGCCTGTTGGATGAAGTCATTCATGATTATCAGAATTTCGAACATCAGATCACAGCTCATGTGAGTATGATCGATCAACTGCAACGCAGCAACAGTATCTTACAAAATAAGATCATAGAACTTCAAGGACGTTTAGATGCTGTTTTGTCTGATACACCCGTGATTCAGCAAACAGACATCTTAAGACGTTTGTCTAAACTCGAACAAGAAGTCTATAAAAAGTAACATCAAGGCAATCGCTGGGCTAATCCCCAGAGGAAAGTCCATGCTCGCACAGGCTGAGATGCCTGTAGTGATTATGCTGGATGAAACCATAAATCCAGGCAGGCAACTGACGGCGGAGCCGACACCTAAAGTGAAAACCATGGTCGAAGCCCATAACGTGCCACAGTAACGTAGGCTTTGAGGAAACTCAGAGTTTGGAACGCGGTAAACCCCTTAAGCGAGAAACTCAAATTTGGTAGAGGAACTTTCAAAAACGAAATGAAGTTTGCGAGAGACAGCAATGTAGATAAATGATTGCCCCCGGCAACGGGACAGAACATGGCTTACCAGATGTTAAAACAATAGGAGCATAACGCTCCTTTTTGTTTGTCATGGTGCCTAATAATTTGTTATAATTCATAAGATAACAAACTTATGGAAAAAATTGGACAAATATTAAAAGCACGCCGCGAAGAATTAGGCTATTCTCTACCTAAAATGAGCGAAAAAACAAAAGTACCTGTAGCAAAACTACAAGCCATCGAAGAAGGCAATCTTGCCTATTTTAATCAGGAATTGACCTATGTGAAGTTCTACATCAGATATTATTTTAATGCCTTGCATCTCAATTTTGAAGATTATAAAGAAGTGTTAGATCTTGCCTTGGATGTTTTTACTCAAACAGCAGCCTTAAAGAAAATCCAAGAACAAGATGAAATGACTGCTCGAGTTAAAAGCAGAGTCAAATCTAAATCAAAACCAATCTCTTCAAAAAACAACAGTCCTAAATCCAAAAGAAAAATTCAAACAGACATTGGATTTATTTCTATGTTCATTATCAGTGTATTGGTTGTGCTAGCTTTGATATATGTATTTGTCTCAGCTGTTTTACCCATGATCAATAAATCAACAAACACGCCCAAAGTTATCGTCGTACCAGATCCAATCGTACACGAGGAAGATCCGGGAGATACTGAAGAACCAATAGAAACCATTGAATTTACCATTACTAAAATGGATACAATCCATTATGAAATTTCTGGATTTAACATCAATGAAGAAATAACTTTCGTTATTTATTTACCCAATAGTATTTCTTGGTTGAGTTCCAAAGTGGATGGCATTAGTTCTGTTAATCCGGCCAGACGATACTATGAAAAGGGTGAATCTTATACATTGATTGTAAGCGCCAAAGAGAATATGATCGTTGAACTTTATGTGGGTCATTTGGCGTCACCTAAAATAACTGTCAATGGAAAAGATGTTGAAATTGACTCTAGTTTGGTTTCTTCAAAATTAAAGAGCTCGTTTTATTTTACATTTAAAGGAGCTGCACAATGAACTTACCTAATCGATTAACTTTGTTGAGAATCTTATTTGTGCCTGTGATAGTATTTTTTGTATTATTTCCGTTTGCTCAATATGGCATTGTATTTGGATCCATTTCTGTTGACTTTGTTACATTACCTATCGTCAATTTGATAGCTTTGGGTTTATTTGTCTTAGCAAGTATCACTGATTTCTTTGATGGTTATCTTGCTAGAAAGTACCATCAAATTTCAACGTTTGGTAAATTTATGGATCCTATTGCTGATAAACTATTGGTTAATACTCTGTTCATTCTGTTTTCCTTTCAAGGTTTGGTACCGGTTATTGCGGTGCTTGTCATGATTTGGCGTGATGTTTTTGTAGATGGACTAAGAATGCTAGCTGCTGAAAAGGGAAGAGTTGTTGCTGCCGGATATATGGGTAAACTGAAAACAGTTGTTCAGATGCTGACGATCATGCTTATTTTGTTATCGAATCTTCCATTTGAACTTTATAATATTCCGGTTTCAAGCTTTATGATTTGGTTTTCAGTGATGATCTCCATCATAAGTGGCATCAACTACTTCAGACAACTTAGTTCGTTGGTGATGGAGTCTAAATAATGGACCAATTGATCAAGGTTCTTCAAGAAAAGAAACTGACCTTGAGTCTGTGCGAAAGCTTTACAGGTGGATTAATGGCGTCTGAGCTATGTAGTCACCCTGGTGTTTCTAATGTATTCTTAGGCAGTATCGTTGCTTATAGTAAACAAGCTAAAATGGATGTAGTTCATGTTGAACCTTCCTTAATTGAACAATATGGTATGATCAGCCCAATGGTTGTCAAAGATATGGCTGAAAAGACCCGTAGCTTATTTTCTTCTGATTTTTGTATGGCATTCAGTGGAAATGCTGGACCTGATGCTTTAGAAGGCAAACCTGTCGGTTTATGGTATGGGGCACTTGCCAGTAGACATAAAACGATTATATTTTGTGGGATATCGAATTTAAGCCGTAATGCGTTGCGTACAGCAGCCGTTGAAAAAGGTGTTAAGATTCTTATGGATTGTCTTAGGAATAATGATGAGTGGCTCATAAACCGATAAAGGAGGAGTTATGGACGATAAGAAAAATTTAATGTTGGAAGAAACGATAAAACAAATTGAAAAGCAATATGGTAAGGGTTCAGTCATGCGTCTTGGTGATCGTGCCAATGTCGATGTCGATGCCATTAGTTCAGGTTCAATTTCAATTGATGCAGCTTTAGGTGTCGGTGGATATCCAAAAGGCAGAATCGTAGAAATCTATGGACCAGAATCCAGTGGCAAAACGACTTTAGCACTACATGCCATTGCAGAAGTACAAAAAAGAGGTGGTAAAGCTGCTTTTATTGATGCGGAAAATGCCATTGATCCACGTTATGCGAAGGCTTTAGGTGTTAATATTGAAGATTTGATCTTATCTCAGCCTGATAGTGGTGAACAAGCTTTAGAAATTACAGAACTATTGATTAAGAGTGGTGCCATTGATTTGATCGTCATTGACTCTGTTGCAGCGCTTGTTCCTCAAGCTGAACTTGATGGGGAAATGTCAGATGCTCATGTTGGTCTGCAAGCTCGATTGATGTCTAAAGCCATGCGTAAACTGGCAGGAGTCATGAATCGCAGTGAATGCACCTGTATTTTTATCAATCAGTTGAGAGAAAAAATCGGTGTCATGTTTGGTAATCCTGAAACGACTGCCGGAGGAAAAGCATTAAAGTTCTATGCTTCGATTCGTATTGATATTCGACGTGGAGAAGCCATTAAGAATGGAACTGAAGTCATTGGAAACAAAGTAACCGTCAAGGTTGTTAAAAATAAAGTTGCTCCGCCATTTAAAATTGCGGTCATCGATATCATGTATGGGGTTGGTATTTCACGTATCGGTGAACTCATCGATTTAGCCGTCGAGAACGAAATAATCCAAAAGAGCGGTTCATGGATGAGTTACAAAGGTGAGAAAATTGGACAAGGCAGAGATGCAGTTAAAGCTTATTTAGAAGCCAATCCAATCATCAGTGATACCATCATGGCTGAACTGAAATCAAAATTATTACTCATTAGCGAAGAGAAAAGAGCCAAATAAGGCTCTTTTTAGTGCAATGACTTGTAGAAGAGAACACTTTTAGGGTATTATGTAAATAAGAGTTTTCACTCTTAAAAAGCAGGAGGAAATAACATGGGATCAGAAAATTTATTTCCAACCTTCCTAGCTGGTATTATAGGTATTGCTTTGGGGATCATCATAATGGTGTTAGCCTCGAAGTTAGGTTTAAATAGAGATCAACAAAAAGCGAAGCTCATCAATGATGAAGCGACGATCAAAGCTGAAAACATTTTGCGCCAAGCCGTCTTAGACGGTAAAACTCAGGCTTATGAACTGAAATTGGCTGCAGAACGGGAACTGAAAGAAAGACGCCAAGAACTGCAAGAAGCAGAACAAAAGCTTGGCCGAAGAGAAGACAATCTCAGTTTCAGAGACGAAACGTTGACCTCGAAAGAAAAACAACTTGACGAAAGAAATAAGCAAGTTACTGACAAATTATCAAATCTAGAGAAGATGGAAAAAGATCTGCAAGCGAAAATCGATGTGCAGATTGTTGAACTTGAACGTGTAGCAAGCATGAGTGCTTCTGCAGCGAAACAAGAATTACTGGAAGTTGTGAAAAGCAAAACCAGAAATGAAATTGAAGTGTATATTCGTGATCAGGAAGATGAGGCTAAATTAAGAGCTTCTGATAACGCCAAAGAAATCATTGGGACTGCCATTCAACGGTATGCTCAAGAAGAAACTGTTGAGCGTACGGTCAGTGTTGTCAATTTACCCAATGAAGAGATGAAGGGCCGTATTATCGGTCGTGAAGGCAGAAACATTCGTGCTATCGAACAGGCAACAGGGGTCGATCTATTGATCGATGATACACCAGAAACCATAACGATCTCATGTTTCGATCCAATTCGCAGAGAAGTTGCACGTCAAGCTTTAGAAATCCTATTGAAAGATGGACGTATTCAGCCTGGACGTATAGAAGAAGTTGTGACACGTGTTCAAAGTGAATTAAAGGAATCCATCATTAAAACTGGTGAAGAAGCCTTGTTCAAGTTGGCCATCGGTAAAGTCGATCGTGAAATCGTAGAACTCGTAGGCCGTATGCGTTATCGCTATTCTTATGGTCAAAATGCATTGACACATATCATGGAAGTATCCAAAATTGCTGGCATTATGGCCGCAGAATTGGGCCTAAATCAACAACTCGCCAAACGTGCTGGTTTGTTGCATGATATTGGAAAAGCACTTGACTTCGAGATGGAAGGCAGTCATGTCGAACTAGGGGCTAAAATTTGTAAAAAACATGGTGAACACCATGTGGTCATCAATTCAATCGAATCACATCATGGAGATGTTCAAGCGGACAACATTTATTCAATGTTGGTTCAAGCAGCAGATACGTTAAGTGCTGCTCGTCCAGGTGCTCGTTATGAAGGCATGGAAAACTACATCAAACGTCTTGAACAACTTGAAACCATCGCAAATTCATTCGATGGGGTTGAAAAGACATATGCAATCCAAGCCGGACGTGAAATAAGAGTCATGGTCATGCCAGATAAACTGGATGATCTTGCTTGTCATCGCGTTGCTCGAGAAATAAAAGAAAAGATTGAAAGTGAAATGACATATCCAGGTCAAATCAAGGTCACGGTCATCCGTGAATCCAGAGCTCAGGAAATCGCTAAATAATGAAAATTTTATTTATCGGGGACATCGTCGGTAAATCAGGAAGGGCAACAGTCAAAGAACTGTTGCCTTCTTTGCACAAAGAGCACAGTTTTGATATGGTCATTGCGAATGGAGAAAATGTTACCCACGGAAAAGGAATTAATGAAGCACATTATCATGAGTTGCTTAGCTATGGTATCGATGTCATTACTTTAGGTAATCATGCTTTCTCTAAATCAGAGATATTTAAATATATCGATAAAGCAGATCGAATGGTTAGACCTTATAATATTATTCCTCAAGACTATGGAAGAGGTTTCCTAGAACTTGAAGTTTGTGGAGTTCAAGTCGTTATATTAAATTTATGTGGTTCAGTCTTTATGGAAAACATACAAGAAACACCTTTTAGTTCTATGTCAAAACTGTTGCCAATCTTTAAAGATAAAATCGTCATTGTAGACCTACATGCTGAAGCTACCAGTGAAAAAATTGCTTTTGCACATCAATTTAAATACACGTGTAGCGCTGTTATCGGTACGCATACGCATGTTCAAACCGCAGATGAACGATTGATTGGATCATGTGCTTTCATCAGTGATGTGGGGATGACAGGTCCCTATAACAGTATTATTGGTCGAGACATAACTGAGGTTTTGGATAAGTTTAAAGGATTCAATGTTAAAACTTATACCGTTTCTGAAGATAAAGCCCAATTCTGTGCTGTGATCATCGATATCGATGAGCATAATCGTAAAGCTCGATCCATTACCCGACTTCAAATTCGACCATGATATTGTGTTAAATAGAAATCGTGATATAATTGTTGGGTCAAAGGAGGATTAGAACATGCCAGTTTTTGTAACAAAAGATATCTGTATCGGATGTGGTGCCTGTATTGGGGTTTGTCCAACAAGTGCTTTGTCCTTGGATGCCGACGGTAAAGCCGAATGCGAGGAATCAATTTGTATTGATTGCTTAGCTTGTATCGGTGTTTGCCCAACTTCAGCCATCAGTCAAAAGTAAAACCAAGCATGGCTTGGTTTTTTTAAGGAGACAAATGAATAAAGATTGGAATTTGCCTAATCTTAAATCAGCTCAAAAACGTTCACAAGATGAAACTACGATCGAAAGATCACTTTTTGAAATACCTGAATCATATTTGAATATCGGTCAGGATAAAACATATTATATCCGTACTTATGGTTGTCAAGCCAATGAACGTGATAGTGAAACCATAAGAGGAATATTGGAAAAGATGTCGTTTACTCCAGTTTTTGAAATGAATAAAGCCGATGTAATTGTTTTAAACACTTGTGCCATACGTGAGAATGCTGAAAATAAAGTATTTGGGGAGATTGGTAATGTTAAAGTCATTAAACAACTGAATCCAGATGTTTTATTTATGGTTGGTGGATGTATGACTCAAGAAGAAGGGGTTGTCAATCGCATTTTAAGTACCTATCATCAAGTCGATGTTTTATTTGGAACGCATAACATTCATCGAATTCCTCAGCTTTTGATTCAAGCTTATTTCAATAAGGAAAGAGTTGTTGAAGTGTTCTCAAAAGAAGGTGAAATCTATGAGAATTTACCTGTATCACGCAACAACAAATCAAAAGCTTGGGTCAACATCATGTATGGGTGTGATAAATTCTGTACTTATTGTATAGTTCCATATACACGCGGCAAAGAACGTTCTCGGTTAAAAGAAGATATTTTATCTGAAATTGATGAATTGGTTCAAAAAGACTTTAAAGAAATAACGTTGTTGGGTCAAAACGTCAATGCTTATGGCAAAGATCTAGGACTCACGTTTGATTTTGCTGATCTGTTGGAAAGTGTCGCTCAAAAAGATATCCCACGTGTTCGTTTTATGACCAGTCATCCTTGGGATTTTACAGATAAATTGATTGATGTCATCGCTTCTTATAAAAATGTGATGCCTTTTATTCATCTTCCATTACAATCTGGAAACAATGAGATCTTAAAAATTATGGGACGACGCTATACCAAAGAAGAGTATATGGTCATCTATCACAAACTTAAGGCCCGTATCCCACATATTGCTTTATCGACGGATATAATCGTAGGATTCCCCAATGAGACTGAAGCCCAGTTTTGTGAAACTTTACTTATGATCGATACTTGTCAATTTGACAATGTTTATTCGTTTATCTATTCGGCTAGAGAAAAAACACCTGCTGCTTCAATGATTGACAATGTGACCAAACAAGAAAAAGAAGATCGACTTCAAAGACTAAATAAACAAATCGGCAAATATGCTTTAATGCATAATCTTGAAATGGTTGGTAAAACTGTTCAAGTATTGGTAGATGGGCCTTCTAAAAAGAACCCATCAATATTCAGCGGTTATACCGAAACCAATAAACTGGTCAATTTTAGTCCAATTGATGATTGTATTGGAAAAATTGTATCAGTAGAGATTACTTCTGCAAAAACCTGGACCTTACAAGGTAAACAAGTGTTGTAGACTATCATATAAACTGTTTTTGTACTATAATAACTACATCAGAACACTGTTGCAGTATGGAGGAATATAATGGAACAAATTCGCCTTTTCGCTTTAGGAGGCTTAGATGAAGATGGTAAGAATCTTACTGTCGTTGAAATAAATGACGATATTTTCGTCATTGATGCTGGTTTGAAATATCCGGAGGCTGATCATCTTGGAATCGAAATGATCATCCCAGATTTTTCGTATCTCATTGAAAATAAGCATAGAATAAAAGCAGTTTTTATTACTCAAGGTCACGATGATGTGATGGCTGCATTGCCTTACTTGCTCAAAGTTGCGAAAGTACCTGTTTATACAACACCTTTGACCGCGATGATCATTGAAAACCTGTGTAAGAAATTTGAACTCAAGGATGTTGAAATTCATCGCATTAAACGCAATGGGGTATTTACAGTTGGTTCACGAAAGATCCGTACTTTTGGGATTACCCATTCGATTGCGGATGCGTTTGGAATCGGGATATGGACAGAGTATGGCTGGATCGTTTACACCGGAGAGTTCATTATCGATTTTGATGTCCATAATGATGCTTTTCAATGTGACATCACTGAATTTTCAGAACTTGGTAAACAAGGTGTTTTGGCACTTATGACAGAGTCTGTAGGGGCTGATCGAGTAGGACATACATCGCCTAATCATAAAATTTCATCTTATTTTGAGAAAGCATTAGATGATGCTCCGGCTCGTTTAATTGCTACTTTGTATGAACAAAATGTATATCGCTTGATTGAAGTGCTTGATCTTGCAGCCAAGAATAAGAAGAAAGTCTTTTTCTACAATGAAGAACAAAGAACCTTACTTAGACATGTTGAAAAATTAGGTTATTATAGAATGCCTGTAGGGATTGAAATCAGTCGTGAGAACTTCTCAAACAGCCGTGATGATGTCATCATCTTGGTTTCCGGAAGTGGTCCTAAGGTATTTAATACCATGTATAAAATTGCCATGGCTGAAGATAAATTGATTGAACTTAGAAAAGAAGATACGATCATCATTTTATCACCGATGGTTCCAGGCACTGAAAAAGAATCTGGCCGTATGGAAAATGAACTCTATAAAGAAGATGTATCGATCATAACCCTTGATCGTAAAAAAGTTACTTCCATGCATGCTTCAATTGAAGATCTAAAGATGATCACATATTTACTAAAACCGAAATACTATATTCCGGTTCATGGTGAATACCGTCATTTGATCAATAATGCGAATGTCGCTTTGGATATGGGGTATCAGGCCAATAAAATCGTTGTTTTAGATAATGGTCAAATCGCCACATTTAAAGAAGGCGAACTTAAAGATACGACTGTTTTATTAAAACTTGAAGAAATCATGATAGATGGCAATGAACATTTAGATGTATCAGGTCTTATCCTGAAGGACAGAGAACTCTTATCAACCGATGGAGTTATCGTCATAGGTATGGTCGTCAATTTTAATTCAAAAGCAGTGATCGGCGGACCGGATGTCCAATCACGAGGGGTCATTTACCTGAAAGATGCGGATTATATCGTTAAAGAACTGGGACATATTTTTGAGTCTACCATCAATGATTTTGTCAACTCTAAAAAGTATGACAATATGGCTGTTCGACTTGAAGCCAAGGATCGTATGTCGAAGTATCTGATGAAAGAAACAGGGAAGCGACCTTTACTGCTTCCGGTCATCGTAGAACTGAATCTACCTGAGTAATATGGCACGCAGAAACAAAACAAAAGAAACTAAATTACTCATATTTATATATTCACTGATTGCACTGACTGTGATTTTAATTGCTGCCGCTCGTTTTGGTTTGGTCGGTGAGATGTTGGATAACTTATCTGTGATTTTATTTGGTTCAGGATTCAATAAAGGTTTATATGCGATATTTGGTGTTTTCTTCTTATTTACGGTTATTTTTAGAAGATGGCCAAGATATCCACTTAGAATATGGATCTCAATCCTTCTGTTTGGATTGAGTTTACTTCTGTTTAACGCTATTTTACGCTCTGCCAATCCTTCTTCAATCGGAGATTGGCTTAATAAATTTTCTAAGATTATTGCTCAAACTGAACCTGATGAAGGCGGATTCTTTAGTATTCTATTATACTCAATGGTTAATGCCATGGTTGCTAAAACAGGTACCATTATTATTGCTGTTGTATTGTTCATCATCGCCTCTGTTTTATTGATTGATTATCATCAATTGTGGCCAAATCTTAAGTTTAAAGGTCATAAACCACGTCAAATCGATGATGAAGAAGAGCGACCTTTGTTTATTGAGCCCGATGAACCTTTACCTAAGAAAAAACTAATCAAGGATACACCTGTTGCAGAGATTGCCACTACTTCTGCCGCAACCATTCACAGTATCGGTAACTATACCTTGCCTTCCGTTAATTTATTGGAAGAAGTCGTTTTAAAAAATAAATCGATTGCCAATCAAAATGCTGCTGTTGTAAAAGGCAAACGTTTGATTGAAATCTTAAGTCAGTTCGATATCAATGCGACTTTGATTGGGACTCATATTGGTCCTGCTGTTACAAAATTTGAAGTCAAACCAGATTCAAACATCAAAATATCTAAGATATCTTCCATCCAAGACAACATCAAAATGGAGCTTCAAGCCAAAGAATTACGTATAGAAGCCCCCATTCCAGGTAGAAACGCTGTAGGTGTTGAAATTCCTAACGTAGAAATGATTCCTGTTAGGATGAGCGAAATGATGAAAGATCCTACCATTGGAGATCGTTCTACCAAGAAGCTTTTGGTGCCTTTAGGCAAGGATTTAATGGGTAAGATCGTTTATACCGAACTTGATAAAATGCCTCACTTATTGATCGCAGGAGCGACTGGAAGCGGAAAAAGTGTCTGTATCAATGCATTCATCACAACGATCCTTTTAAGGACATCACCTGATGAAGTCAAATTACTTTTGATCGATCCTAAGAAAGTAGAATTTGTAGCTTATCAAAAAATACCTCATTTGATTTGTCCTGTTATCTCTGATTCTTCAGAAGCTGCTAAAGTATTAAGAGTCATCGTCAATATGATGGAAAACCGATATGAAGTCTTCTCAAAAGTCGGAGTCAGAAACATCACCACATATAATGAGTTGCTTATTAAACAACCTCAAGACCACTTAGAATTTATGCCCTGGATCATAGTCATCATCGATGAATTGGCAGATCTCATGATCGTTGCGGGTAAAGAAGTAGAATCCAGCATTCAAAGAATTACACAGTTAGCGCGTGCTGCCGGAATACACTTGATCGTTGCGACCCAACGTCCTTCAACTGATGTCATTACTGGAATCATCAAAGCCAATATCCCATCTCGGATTGCATTTGCGGTTTCTAGTGGTATAGATTCACGAACGATCCTGGACCATGTTGGAGCAGAACGCTTATTGGGTTATGGTGATATGTTGTTTTTCCCAGTCGGTGAACCCTCATCCATACGAATCCAAGGGGTGTATGTATCCGATGAAGAAGTCAAACGTTTGGCTGATGCGACATCCATTCAAAGAGCTCCTAATTTCGATGATGCATTTTTACATCTCAATGATCCTGAAGAAGAAATTGGTTATAAAAATCAAACCGAAGATCCCTTATATGAAGAAGTCAAACAATTTGTCCTAGAAACAAGAAGAGCCTCTACATCAACCATCCAGCGTCATTTTGGATTGGGTTACAACAGAGCAGCCAGAATCATGGATATGCTTGAACAAAAGGGCATCATTGGACCTCAACAAGGTTCAAAACCCAGAGATATCTATGGAAAAAACAATGAAGGCGGTTTTTAAATAAATCGCCTTTTTTTTCGACATCAATTGACTTTAGCTTGTTTTAAATATAAACTGAAATTGGCAAGTTTTGCCATGGAGGAATGTAATGAAGAAGATTCTAGCTGTTTTATCTATTCTTCTCGTTGTCATGAGCTTATCCGCTTGTGCACCGAAGAAGGAAACGTATGAAATCGCAATGATCACCGATAAAGGCGACATTGACGACAAATCATTTAACCAAGGAGCTTGGGAAGGCGTTAAGAAATATGCGGAAGACAACAAGAAAACGCATAAATATTATAAGCCAACTGAAGTTTCAACCGCTGCTTATGTTGCTGCAATTGACTTAGCTGTAACAGGCGGAGCCAAGATCGTAGTTACACCTGGATTCTTGTTTGAACCAGCAATTCTTATTGCTCAAGACAAGTATCCTAATGTTAAATTTGTATTGTTGGATGGATATCCAAATAATCAAGTTTATACTGCAGAATACAAAGAAAAGATTACAGCCAACACTTATTCAATTTTCTATCGTGAAGAACAATCCGGTTTCTTGGCTGGCTATGCTGCAGTTAAAGACGGCTTTACTTCATTAGGCTTTATGGGCGGGATGGCTGTTCCTGCTGTTGTAAGATTCGGTTACGGATTCTTACAAGGTGCTGAATATGCTGCTACCGAATTAGGTTTGACTTCAGTTAACGTTAAATATTTCTATACAGGCGATTTCGCTGATACACCTGCTAACCAACAAAAAGCTGCTGCTTGGTATGCTGATGGTGTAGAAGTTATCTTTGCTGCTGGTGGTAAAGTTGGTAACTCAGTTATGAGTGCTGCTGCTGCTGCTGGTAAAAAAGTCATCGGTGTTGACGTTGATCAATCCGCTGAATCACCAACCGTTATCTCCTCTGCAACCAAAGGACTAGGAGCTTCTGTTATTTTGGCTCTTGATTCTTTCTACAAAAACACCTTCCCAGGTGGAACAAGCGTTCATTTAGGCGCTGATGTCAACGGTATTGGCTTACCACAGAACTTCTCAAAATTCACAACTTTCAACAAAGCTGCTTATGATGCGATCTTCGCTAAATTGGTTGCCAATTCAATCGACATTAAAGACAATACAGACGCTGCTACAGCTGACTTATTGGGCTTGACCAAAGTTATCGTTACCCTCGAAAATTAATTTAAATCGACTGTAATCAAAATGATAAAATGAACCGCAAGGTTCATTTTATTTTTGTTTAAAGGTGAATTTACTGTATAATCTACATAAGAGGAGACTCAAAATGGACTATGTTATTGAGATGTTGAATATTACTAAAATATTCCCAGGAATCATAGCTAATGATAATATTAATTTCCAAGTTAAACGTGGAGAAATCCATGCTTTATTAGGAGAAAACGGAGCTGGAAAATCAACTTTGATGAGTGTTCTTTTTGGTCTATATCATGCAGAAGAAGGTGTCATTAAAGTTGACGGAAAAGAAGTCAAAATTCATAATCCTAACATTGCTAAAGACTTAGGTATAGGAATGGTTCATCAACATTTTAAATTAGTACATAATTTCACCGTTCTTGAGAATGTTGTATTGGGTGTTGAACCGATTAAGAATGGACAGCTTTATCTAAAGGATGCTAGGTCTAAAGTTTTGGAGATCTCTAAGAAATATAATTTATATATTGAACCAGATGCGATCATCCAAGACATCACAGTAGGGATGCAACAACGTGTTGAAATCTTAAAAATGCTTTATCGTGAAAATAACATCTTGATTTTTGATGAGCCTACCGCAGTTCTAACTCCTCAAGAAATAGATGAACTTATGAAAATCATGAGAAATCTTGCATCTGAAGGTAAGTCGATCATTTTCATTACGCATAAACTTAACGAGATTAAAGCTGTGGCTGATCGAGTTACAATTCTTAGAAAAGGTAAATCAATCGCAACTGTTGATGTAAAATCAACAAGTGTTGAAACTTTATCTGAAATGATGGTAGGCAGAAAAATCATTTTTGATATCCATAAAAAGCCACAAAAACTAGGTGAACCGATCTTAGAAGTCAAAGATCTTGTGGTTAAGTCTAACCGTCATCATAAAAATTCAATCAATAATGTTAGTTTTAAAGTTCAAAAAGGCGAGATTCTCTGTGTGGCAGGCATTGAAGGTAATGGCCAAACTGACTTGGTTTATGCCCTTACCGGATTAATCAAAGCCGAAAGTGGAGTGATCCTTTATAAAGGCAAAGACATTACTCATCAAAAAGTAAGAACCCGCTCAGTTGATGGAATCTCACATATTCCTGAAGACCGTCATAAGCACGGCTTGGTTTTAGATTATACACTGGCTGAGAATTTAATTCTTCAAACTTATTTTAAAGACAAATTTCAAAATCATGGTTTTTTGAAATTTGATAACATCACTAAGCATGCCGAAGCTTTGATTGAACAATTCGATATTCGTAGCGGAGAAGGGGCTCAGTCTTCAACTCGAAGTATGTCAGGTGGAAATCAACAAAAAGCCATCATCGCTCGTGAAATTGAAAAAGATCCTGATCTTTTGATTGCAGTACAACCCACTCGAGGTTTGGATGTTGGTGCCATCGAATATATCCACAATCAACTGATCAAGCAAAGAGATGATGGGAAAGCTGTTTTATTGATTTCACTAGAATTAAATGAAGTCATGAACATCAGTGATCGAATCATTGTCATTTATGAAGGTGAGATCGTAGGAGAAGTAGATCCAAAAACAGTGACTGAACAAGAATTGGGACTCTATATGGCTGGATCGAAAAGGGAGAAAGTCTCATGAAGAACCTATCGAAAAATAAAGCAGTCATTAATGGATCAGCTTCGGTTTTATCGATACTTATCGGTTTTGCATTCAGTTTTATCGTTCTTTTGATCAGTAATGCACCATACTCATTTGTTGGATTAACAACATTGCTTATGGGTGGATTTAATGGTGGAATGCAGGGTATCGGAAATGTTTTATACACTGCTGGACCAATTATTCTAACTGGATTAGCTGTAGGATTTGCATTTAAAACAGGTTTATTCAACATCGGGGCCACTGGACAATTTATCGTAGGGGCTTTTGCGGCAGTTTATGTTGGGGTTAGATGGACTTTTATCCCGGTTGAATTTCACTGGGTGGTGGCATTGCTTGCTGGATTTGTTGCGGGTGCTCTATGGGCTTTGATTCCAGGACTTCTGAAAGCATATCGAAATGTAAATGAGGTCATCTCATCGATCATCATGAATTATATTGGCTTATATTTAGTCAATTATATGATTAAAATCACTATTTTTGATCCAACGAAAAATCAAGCCCTTATGCCTACTCGAGCTTATCTTCCTGTATTTGGACTAGATAAGATCTTTACGAACTCTAGTTTAAATGTTGGTTTCTTTATAGCGGTATTCATGGCCATCATTGCCTACATCATCTTAGAAAAAACAACGTTTGGATATGAGTTGAAAGCATGCGGATACAATCGTTTTGCGTCTGAATATGCTGGTATCAATTCTAAACGTAATATTTGGTTATCAATGGTCATCTCAGGAAGCTTTGCGGGGCTTGCTGGCGGGGTTATGTACTTGGCTGGTTCTGCTAGGTACTTTGAGATCATTGACCTCTTGTTGCAGTATCCAGAGGGCTTTACGGGCATATCTGTCGCATTACTAGGTTTAAGTAATCCAATTGGGATCATTTTTGCTGGTATATTTATTGGATATATCAAAATCGGTGGTTTTTATCTTCAGTGGTATCCGATCATGCCTGAAATCGTTGATTTAATGGTGGCTGTCATTATATATCTAAGTGCTTTATCATTCTTCTTTAGATCTAAGATCGTTTATGTCTTAAGAAAGTTTGAGGCTAAAAAATGAACATCATCTATTTTGTAGTCCAGAATTCATTCTTATTCATTGTTCCTTTAATGATCGTTGCATTAGGAGGCATGTTTTCAGAACGAAGCGGTGTCGTTAATATTGCCCTTGAAGGCATCATGATCATTGGGGCATTCTTTGGGATTTTCTTTATTCGTTTGTTTACTGGAACGATGCCAGATCAGATACTGATCATTGTAGCAATGTTGGTTTCAATCACGATGGGAGTTCTATATTCATTGTTTCATGCCTATGCTTCCATCAATATGAAAGCCAATCAAACCATATCAGGCACAGCATTAAATCTTTTCGCTGCCGCATTCACCATCTATACTGCCAAAGTTTTAGTAGGTGCTAAACAAATCGATTTTAAAAATACATTTAGAATTGCGAAAGTACCAGTGCTTGGAGATATTCCTTTGATTGGAGATTTCTTCTTTAAGAACACATATTTATTTACCTATATTGGAGTAGTTTTACTTTTAATTTCGTCTTATTTTTTGTTTAAAACACGTTTTGGTTTACGACTGAGAGCTTGCGGTGAACATCCCCAAGCAGCAGATGCAGCCGGGATCAATGTCACCAGAATGCGTTATGCGGGGGTTATGATATCTGGTGCTTTGGCTGGACTTGGTGGTCTTGTTTTAATCGTACCTATCACAACTAATTTTAGTGGTGATGTTTTAGGTTATGGATTCTTAGCTTTAGCAGTCTTGATCTTTGGTCAATGGAACCCCACTAAAATCTTCTTAGCGGCAGTTTTCTTTGGTATCACTTCGACGATCGCCAATGTTGCTTCGATTATTCCGTTTCTTGCGGTCTTAAAGTTACCTTCAGCTGTTTATAAGATCTTGCCTTATTTAGCCACTTTGATCGTCTTGACTTTCACGTCAAAAAAATCTGCAGCACCTAAAGCTGCAGGTGAACCTTACGATCAAGGTAAACGTTAACACAAAGAAAAGTCTAGGAAATCCTAGACTTTTTTATTCTTATCGATTAAATCGTGTTTCAGATTCCATAATTTATCGGATAAATCAACATAATAATTATGTGGATTTCTAAGTCGTTTGACTTCATCCCATAAGGTTTCCATTTGATCTTTACAATAAGCTTTTGTTTGTAGTGTAGTTTTTCGATTATAAACCAAGAATCCATTAACGAAGACAGGTACTTGAAGAAGTCTATACGAATAATTGGTGATCGTTTTCTTTTTCCATGGATAATCTGGATCAAAAAGAGTATATGAATCTAATGGGATGACTTCATCAGCCAAACAAATCAAGTCAGCCAACGCTTTCTTTGATTCATTATCATAAAAACGGATCAACTTCTTCAATCCAGGATTAGTTATCTTTGTAATGTTATCTGAGATTTTAATGACGGGGATGATTTCTTCATCTTTTTCATAAGCTACAACTTTATATACACCACCTAAAACTGGGTTTGATTTGGCTGTAACAAGATTCTCACCCACTCCAAATATGTCAATTTTAGCATCCTGCAAAATCAAATCATCGATGATAAACTCATCCAATGAATTAGAAGCAATGATCTTTGTGCTATGTAAACCAGCTTCATCCAGCATGATTCTTGCTTTCTTAGATAAGTAAGCCAAATCTCCACTATCTAGTCGAATTGCATTCAATTTATATCCGTTGGGTATCAAATAATCATGGGCAACTTTTATTGCATTAACCACACCACTTTTTAAAGTATCATAAGTATCAACCAATAAAACACTGTTGGTTGGATTGATTTTACAATAATTCAAAAAAGCTTCATACTCAGTTTCATGAAGTTGAATGTAACTATGAGCAATGGTCCCTGAAATAGGGACTCCATAAGTCAATCCAGCTAAAGTATTGGATGTTCCAACACACCCAGCAATAACAGCATTTCGCGCTCCTTCTAAAGAAGCATCGATTCCTTGGGCTCGTCTTGCTCCAAATTCCATGACAGCTCTACCTTTGGCTGCTGATACGATTCGAGCAGATTTGGTGGTAACCAAGATTGGATAATTGATACAAATCAATAGAATTGTCTCAATGATCTGTGCTTGAATCAAATTGCCTCTGACTGTAACCAAAGGTTCATTCGCAAAAACAGGTGTACCTTCTTCTACAGACCAAATATCCAAATGAAGTCGCATATTCAATAAATAATTCAGAAAATCTTCATCAAATGCATAAGTCTTTCTCAAAAAACTTATATCATCTTCAGTGAATTTAAAATTTTCAATGACCGTAATCAGACGATTTAATCCATTAAAAATCATAAAACCGCCACTATCAGGAATTGATCTGACAAACATATCGAAATAGGCGATATTTTCATGTTTCTTTTCTTTGAAATAGGTATAAGCCATAGTGAACTCGTAGAAGTCCGTCAAGAGTGATAATTGATCGAATTGAATGGGCATGTCAGTTGTCTTTCTTTTTGTTTGGATACTTTTAGTATATACTATTTTAGTAATCTTTTTAGAGGAACACATGGTCAACACAAATAAAGCAGATAACATTCAAATCATTATTCAAGATAAATTTAAAGACGTCCATTTTTCAATTCGTTTTATTACAGACAACAAAGAACCTGAAGTTACGATGAGAAATCTTTTGGCCTATCTTATGACGGATCGAAATGAAGATCTTCGAACCAAACAAAGCATTAATTTAAAAACAGATGAACTCTTTGCCTTAAGTTATGATGCTAAAACGATGGCTTATGGTACAAAACATGTCTTAGATATGAAATTCACGACACTAAGTGAACGCTATTCAAAGGAAACGCATTTAAAAGATGCATTAGAGTTTATTGAAGCATGCATTAAAAAACCTCTTATCAATGAGGAAACATTTAGTGAAGCAAAACAAAACATGTCTTCAAATTTGAAACGAATTTATGATAAACCCAATACCTTGGCTGCGATAAAAGCATATGCTTTGGGAGCAAGCCATGAACCTTTGTCTGTGTTTAGTCAAGGCAGAGCAGATATTCTCAATAAGATCACAATTGAAGAAATAAGATCATATCTAAATAAAATGTTAGTTGAAGATGATGTGTTTGTCATGGGGATCGGACAAATCGATGAGAAATATCTTGATGTTTTAAGAAACATGTTTCCTAAACAAAATAAACCCATCATGGCCTCATACTGTGTATCAAATAAACCATATTTAGAAGATAAGTCAATAAAAAAAGTTAAGCAGACATCTTTAGTATCTTTATATACGATGGATATAAACAATACGGATCCAAATTACATGAGTTATCGGGTCATGTCGTATCTGTTGGGAACTTTACCTAATTCACTATTGTTTACAGAAATTAGAGAGAAAAGAAATTTGTGTTACAGCATTTACTGTAGTCTGATGCATTATGATGGAATATTATCGATTCATACGGGTATCAGTAAAAATCAACGAGAATTAGTATTGCAGCTGATCGATGAACAAATTGAAGTATTAAAAAGGGATGAATTTACTGACGCATTATTCTTATCAGCGAAATCTCTACTTAAAAACAATATCGTGTCAATTGAAGATGATGTGTATTCATGGATCAATATGTCTTTTTCTGCTTGGTTATTAAACAAATCTTTTGTTGTAGAAGATTATTTAAAAGAAATAGATCAAGTTGAACGAAGAAATATCGTAGATGCTGCTTTGCATTTAAAACGCTTATGTACGTACACTGTAGTAGGGCAGGAATAAACAATGAAAAATTACTATAATGAAAATCTAAATGAAACCATTTATATAGAAACACTTGATAATGGGTTAAATCTGGTCATTTTGCATAAAATAAAGAATGTTACAAGTTCTGCCTACTTGGCTTTTCCATATGGTTCACTCAACATAATGCAACAAGATCAGCAAGGAAAGCAATTTCAGTTCAATCCAGGATCTGCTCACTTTCTTGAACATAAATTATTTGAAAACCATAAAGGGTTGGATGTTATGGAACGCTTTAGTATGTTATCGTGCAATGTGAATGCATTTACCTCTGCTAATGAAACCGCATATTACTTTAATACAAGTTCTTTAGATATTAAAGAACCTTTAAATCTATTGCTCGATTTTGTTCAAGAACTGAATATAACAACAGAATCTGTTGATAAAGAAAAGCAGATCATCATTCAGGAATTACGTTCTTATCATCAAATGCCAGAATCACGATTGATGTTTGAAACACTTCAAGCGCTTTATTCACAGAATCCAATTAAATTTGATATTGGCGGATCGGAAGAAAGTGTCAATGCAATCACCAAAGAAGAACTTGATTTATGCTTTAAATTAAATTATCATCCTAAAAATGCACTATTGGTCATTGTCAGTTCTCTAGATCCTGAACTTCTATGTTCTATCGTTAAAGAAAATCAAGCCATTAAATCATTTGATCCACATCTTAAACTTGAAGATGTTGAGATTATTGAACCTGAATTGGTTACTTCAGATTTAAAAATCGTACCTATGGACATTCAATCTTCGAAACTAACTTATTCATTTAAACTAAAACCTCAAAACTTAAGTGAGTTCGAAAGATCTAACTTAGAGTGGAAACTTAAGATTTATCTTGAACTACTTTTTACAAGCATCAATCCAGATTATGAAAATTGGGTTAAAAATGGAATCATCCATGATTATTTTGGGTATGACGTTGAATTCAATAAGAACTATTGGTATGTCATGTTTTATGGGGAAACAGAAGACAAGGATACTTTCGTTAAATTGATTGAATCGACCCTTAAAACTGATATTAATCCTTTGTTGCCTTATCTTAAGCAACTAAAACGTCGATATCTTTCTTATGCTTATCGTTTACTAGATGATCAAGATGATTATGCGATTCATTATATCCGTAGTTATTTTTCATCACTAAGATTAGAAGACACCATTGAAATCATTAACAATCTTAATTCATCAGATATTCTAGAGGTTGGCAGTATTTTAGAGACTCAACATAAATCAGTCATTATTATTGAAAGAAGTCAAACTGGTCAAAATGACACAAACGATTAGGGCGAATTGGTAAATTTAAAGAATATTCGTGCATAAACTGCGATTTGAGTAAACCTGGTAACAATGTCAAACTGTTGCTCAGGAGGCAAACATGCTAAATCAAGTCGTCATCGTAGGTAAAGTTTTAAAACTTCCTGAAATCAAGGAAACTGCAGCAGGAATCAAACTTGCAGAATTGTTGGTTGAAGTAGATCGTAATTTTAAAAACTCGCAAGGGGAGTATGAAACAGATCAGATCCAATGTACACTTTGGAGAGGAATTGCAGAAAGTGCCATTGAACAATGTGCTGTAGGATCGCTTGTTGGGATCAAAGGTCGTTTACAAGCCAATGCATTTGACACTAAAGAAAACAAACCGTTTCATTATTGCGAAGTCATTGCAGAAAAGGTATCCTTCTTAACTACAAAATAGAAACGTTCTGCGTTTCTTTTTGTTAGGCTTTTTGTTGTATAATAATTAGGAGGTTCTTATGAAAGAGTATCAAACTTTATTACAACATATTTTAGATCATGGGGAACAGCGTCAAGATCGAACATCAACTGGTACGATATCAGAATTTGGATATCAATTCAGGGTTGATTTAAGAAACGGATTTCCTCTTTTAACGACGAAGAAAGTTCACTTTAAATCAGTTGTTCATGAGTTGCTTTGGTTTATTACTGGGAATACAAACATACGTCCATTGGTTTTAAACGGCGTTAGGATCTGGAATGATTGGCCTTATGATAAATTCAGGAAATCTGCAGCGTTTAGTGGCGAATCTATGGATGAATTTATATCTAAGATAAAAGAAGATGAAACGTTTGCTTTAAAGTATGGTGATTTAGGTCCGGTCTATGGTAAACAATGGCGTAATTTTAATGGTGTCGATCAACTTAGTGTTTTGATTGAACAGCTTAAGAATGAACCTTTTTCAAGACGCCATATCTTAAGTGCATGGAATCCTGCGGAACTGACAAACATGGCTTTACCACCTTGTCATTTATTGATGCAGTTTTATGTATCTGCAGATAGAAAATATCTCTCGTGTCAATTGTATCAACGAAGCGCTGATGTTTTCTTGGGTGTTCCGTTCAATATTGCATCCTATGCTTTGTTGACTCATATGATTGCCCAAGTTTGTGGATATGAAGCCAAAGATTTTGTTCATACCATGGGCGACGTACATATCTATCTCGATCATCTTGAGCAAGTTAAAACTCAGCTCTCAAGAACACCAAAAACACTCCCGATATTAAGATTGAATCCTGATATCACATCTATTTATGATTTTAAATATGAAGATATTGAACTCTTGAATTATGATCCATATCCTCTGATTCCAGCAAAGGTCAGTGTTTAATGTTAAAACTGATTGTAGCGATGGATCGAAACAATGGGATTGGCATCAACAATAAGTTGCCATGGGTCAATAAAGAAGATCTGAAAGAGTTTAAGCGGATCACTTTAGGTCATGGCATCATTATGGGCAGAAAGACTTTAGAGAGTATTGGGAAAGCCTTGGTTGGTCGAACCAATTATGTTGTTACACATCAATTAGAATTGCCTTTTGAAAATATTATTTTGATCCATGATGTCAAAGCTTTTTTTCAATCTAAACAGAACTCTCAGGATACAGTTTTTGTTATTGGTGGGGCAAGCCTATATGAAATTGCTCTTGATTTTGTCGATGAAATGATTATTTCTGAAGTATTTGGTGAGTATACCTGTGATACCTTCTTTCCAAAATTTGATATTGAATCTTTCAAATTGAGTACAGAAGTTGCCTATGAAGGTTTCGTCCAAAAAAGATATGTGAGGATCAAATAATGAAGCGCTTCTTTATTTTCATTAAGATGATCTTTGTTTATCCAACGATGTTTTTCTCAAGACTTCATTCTCGTGGTCTAGATTTATCAGATAAACATCAAATTTCAAAAATATGGGCTAATTTCATCATACGTAATGCAGCTGTTCATCTTGAGGTTAAGAATACTCATCTCATCCCTTTAGAAGACGGTTATACGTTTATTTCTAAACACAATGATAAATATGACGGCTTGATCATATTAGCTGCTCAACCGCTTGTATTCAGTTTCTTTATCGATCAAAAAGAAAGATTACCGTATATGACTGCTTTTCTAGAGTGTATTGAATCTATAAGATTTTCCATCAAACCCCAAGAAGATGATTTGATCCTAATGAGCCAAGGTTTAATCAAAAAACGTAATTATCATGTGTTCATAAATGAAGATGAACAATCAAATGCATCAATACTAAATGCAGCATACCTAAGTAAGACTGCGATCATTCCAGTTGCCATAAAAAACGCAAAGTCATTGATGAAATTTGGATATCAGAGAATTACAGTTGCCTATTGTACACCCCTACATTTTGAAGAGTATGGGGCGTGGAGTGCAGAGGATACCTTAAAGGAAATAAAATTCAGACTCAACAGTGAGCTGACACAAGGAGAGTAACATGAGATTTCTAGATCTAATTGAAAAGAAAAGAGAAGGATTTGAGTTAAGTGAGGATGATATCAAGTTTTGGATCGATGGGTTTGTAGCAGGGACCATACCAGATTATCAGGTTTCTGCATTATTGATGGCCATCATGTTTAAAGGTATGAATGCTGCTGAAACGACGTCACTGACTTTAGCGATGATGAATAGTGGAGACATTCTTGATTTATCTGCCATCAAAGGAATAAAAGTTGATAAGCACAGTACTGGTGGAGTAGGTGATAAGACCTCTTTAGTATTGGGACCACTTGTTGCTTCATTAGGCGCTAAAGTTGCTAAAATGAGCGGAAGAGGACTAGGCCATACTGGCGGAACGGTTGATAAACTTGAATCCATCAAAGGCTACAATGTCGGTATCTCTAAAGAAGCATTTATAAAACAAGTCGATGAGATTGGTGTTGCGATTGTTGGTCAAAGTGGAAATCTGGTTCCTGCGGATAAAAAATTATATGCTTTACGTGATGTTACAGGATCTGTACCTTCCATTCCTTTGATTGCCTCATCAGTAATGTCTAAGAAACTAGCTTCAGGAGCTGATGCGATTTTATTGGATGTCAAATATGGCGATGGTGCCTTTATGGATACCCCTCAACAAGCATTGATATTGACCAAAGCCATGATCGATATCGGTATTATGATGAAGCGAGATGTCAGAGCTTTGATCACTGATATGAATTTGCCTTTAGGTTATGCGGTTGGGAATGCTTTAGAAGTAAAAGAAGCCATTGAAACTTTAAATGGAAAAGGTCCGGCTGACTTAACAGAATTGTGTGTCAAAGCAGGGGCTGTCATGCTGATTCAAGCTAAGATATTTGATGATTTAGATCTTGCTGAAGCTGCTTTGATCCAACAACTTCATAACGGCAAAGCCATTGAAAAATTTGTTGAAATGGTCAAAGCACAAGGCGGAGATCCTGATCAAATCCACAATCCAGACTTATTACCGCAGTCTATTTATCATACAGAGATCAAGTCTGATCGTAAAGGATTCATCTCATCCATGCACACAACGCAACTTGGTCATTTAGCCATGGTTTTAGGAGCAGGTAGAGCCACCAAAGAAGATATTGTTAATCCGGCAGTCGGATTTGTATTGAATAAGAAAACCGGAGATTTTGTTAATGTTGGAGATACTTTAGGGATTATACATCACGATACTGAATTGACCCATGAATGGATTTCTGAGTTTAAAGGAACATTTATATTAAGCGACCATCCGATCGATAAGGTACCTTTGATCTTTGATCGTTTATAGGTTAGGGAATGGTTCGTTTCCAAGTCGATCTGGATCAGTTTGAAGGTCCTTTAGATTTAATGTTGCATCTGATTAAGGAAAGAAAACTTGATCTTTTTAACTTGGAAGTCGATGTTTTGATCGATCAATATATAAGTTTCATCCACAGTCTTGAAACAACTCAACTTGAAATTGCCAGTGAATATCTGGTAGAATTAGCAACGTTGATTGAATATAAGTCTAAAAAGTGCTTGCCGGTCAGCGATCCTGGTCTTGATGTCGCTAATTATGAAAAAGACACCAAAGATGAGTTGGTACGACGTTTGATTGAATATCAGAAGTTTAAAGATATTACTCAAAAACTTCAAATACGATTTGAGGAACGTCAACAACAAATGGATAAACCATCAGATAGCTTGTTTCTCAATGAAATCGATGACCAGTATCATTATTACGAATCAGATGTCTATGAGCTTATTAAAGCCATGGAAAAATGTATTGCGCGTTTCCATTTGTCTCACCCTTCACAAGTTCAGTTTACGAAAAGTGAAATATCTTTAGAAGACAGAATAGATCAGTTGTTACATATGATTTCAGTAGATCAAATGACTTATGATTTTGAGGAATTCATCAAGGATGTAGAGTCTTTGAATTTGTTCATTGTAAGTTTCTTAGCGATTTTAGAACTTGTTAGACAAGGCATCTTAAGCATTGAGTCTGTATCTGATCAAAAAATCACCTTGAAATTGGGAGAAAAGTATGGAAAATCCGAATAAATCTATTCTAGAAGGCATCATCTTTGTCTTTGGTGAAGATGGTATCACGCTTGAACAACTGTCGATTGCCATCGATTATCCCGCTGATCTCGTAAAAATCCTTTTGGATGAACTGATCAACCATTATAAACATGATGATCGCGGTATGGAACTGGTAGTATTCAACGATAAGTATAAGTTCATAACAAAGCCCTATATCCGTTCCTATATTGAACGTATTTTAACTTTATCAAAGACAAGATCTCTTTCTCAGTCTGCACTAGAAACCTTAGCGATCATCGCCTACAAACAACCGATCACCCGTATTGAAATTGAAGAAATTCGCGGAGTTGGGTGTGAATTGATGCTTAAAAAGTTAGCAGCGATGGATTTGATTACTGAAACCGGTAGAGCAGAGTCTGTAGGTAAACCCATCTTATATAGTGTTACCGAGTCGTTCTTGGATTTATTTAAACTGATGAGTTTAGATGAATTGCCTCATTTGCCCAATTACGAAGAAACATCTGAAGAAAGTCAATTGTTCGAATAAAATGGAAAGACTACAAAAAATCATTGCTAAAGCCGGAATTACTTCGCGTCGAAAGGCAGAAGATCTGATCAAGGCAGGTAAGATCCAAGTTGATGGACAAACGATAACTGAAATGGGTTTTATCGTTAAAAAGGGCAGTATAGTCACTTATGAAGGTAAGAAACTTGCAGGTGAAAACAAGGTCTATTTTCTACTCAATAAACCTAAGAAAGTATTGAGTTCGGTTACGGATGATCGTGGAAGAACGACTGTTGTTGATTTAGTTGAGTCCACCGAACGTATATTTCCAGTAGGACGTCTTGATTATGATACGACTGGGGCATTGATTTTAACCAATGATGGAACCTTCTCCAATGAACTAACCCATCCGCGTTATCATCTTAAAAAATTATATGAAGTTAAAGTCAATGGGATCTTGTCGCTTCCGAATATTAAAGCCCTTGAAGAAGGCATTGATTTGGATGGTGTCATGACTTTACCAACCAAGGTCGTTATTACACACAAAGATCTTTTAAAACAAGAAACAGATTTTACAATCACTTTATTTGAAGGCAAGAATAGACAAATCAAAAGAATGGTAGAATCCTTTGGATTGACCGTTTTAAGGCTCCACAGAGCACGTTTTGGGTTTATTGAAGTAAAAGATCTCAAGGTTGGAGAATATCGCATCCTGAAGCCTTATGAGGTCAAACAGCTAAGACTATTAGCGAATGAAGGGAAGACAGAGTAATGCATCAATTCTTTGTTAACGCATCACTACAGATCAATTCAAAGGTTTCCTTTGATAAAGAAATCCAGCATCAAATCATTAAAGTTATAAAACTTCACACAGGTGAAGAAATTTTATTATCTAACACTCAAGTAATGGCTGTTGCCCATGTGTTGATCGAAAAAGATACCTTGACTGCAATCGTAGATCATCATGTGAATTGTGCACCTAAACTAAGAGAAGTAACTTTAATTCAAGCTTTGATCCGCAAAGAGAAGTTTGAACTTGTCTTACAGAAAGCCACTGAATTGGGTGTTCATCGCATCGTACCCTTGATCATGGAAAGAAATGTTGTGAAATGGGAACAAGATTCCAATAAGCTGCAACGATATAAAACAATCCTAAAAGAAGCAGCTGAACAATGCCATCGTTTAGATATCCCTGAGTTGACTCAACCTATCTCAATAAAAGACATAGAGAATTATAAAAGTGACTTAAATTTTATAGCGTATGAAGTAGATGATCCATCGCATACGTTAAAGAATGCTTTGATTCAGTGTGCCAGTGTTTCCATCATCATCGGACCAGAAGGAGGTATCAGTTTGAACGAAATCACGAATTTAGAATCATTTGGTTTTAACCGTGTAAGTTTAGGACCTCGTATCTATCGGGCCGAAACTGCTGCAATGGTTGCTATAAATACGATTGATTGTGTCTTGGGACTATGAAAAAAATAGAAAAGATCATCCAAAGCGATGCTTTATTGTTGAAAAGACATAAGGCTACGAAATATTTGATTGGCTTTTATAAAAAGTCAGCCAAAGAAAGTCAAGATATAACCCTGAACATAAAAACAGAACTTGATTTTTTTAATGCAGCAATTTTGTATGAATCACTAAAAAACAAAAAGAGATTTGAAGAAACATATGAACGAGAACGAAAAGAACTGATAGATTTGTGGCCAACTTTAAGTTATCAGGAAAAAAACAAATTGATCAACATGAAGTTAAGTGAAACCAAACAAAAAAGTCGATATTTTATAGACAAGAAGGGAACGACCATTTGGATTGCCTTCTTCGATCAACTGTTGAATACTTTGTATGATAAAGAAATGAATATTTTTGATCTTGAACAGTATTTCAATCTTTATAAAAACTTCAAGAAACGTATGATTCCTACCCAAACTTATGGGATCAGTCCTTTTGCCTATGCATTTATAGACATTATTGTTCTTGAAAAAAGAAAAGAATTGGTTGTGTTTTATTATGATCCTTTAAAAACAGTGTATCTTGTGAAAGAAAAAGATAATGATTTTGTTCTTTTGAAATTTCCCTTGAGAAAAGACTATGTTTATCACGCTGAAGATCAACAGAGAATCACAGTAATCATGGATCATTATGCGAAACATAATAAAATTGAAATGTTGGATGAATTATTAAGTTCAGAGTTCATCTCAATAAAAGTCAGGAATTCATTGATAAAATTTAGAAAGAAAATCAAATGAAAACTTTTTCAATTGTAACGCTTGGGTGTAAGGTCAATGCGTATGAATCAGAGTATTATTCAGAGGTCTTAGTAAAAAAAGGATATCAAGAAGTAGAACTCTTTGAGGATAGTGATCTTATCATTGTGAATACTTGCACTGTAACCAATCAAGCCAGTTTTAAAAGCAGACAAAAAATACATCAAGCAAAGAAATTGAATCCAACAGCTAAATTGGTTGTTGTGGGGTGCTATGTTCAAAGCAATCATGATGAACTTAAAGAAAAGTATAATATCGATCTGTTGATTGGCAGTAAAAATAAAGATCAGTTTGGCGAATTGATTGAAAATATAGATCAACCAACTCAATTTGAAACTTCTATACCACGAAGTTTTGAGAACATTCCGATTACTTCTTTTAGAAACAAAACACGTGCATTTGTTAAAATTCAAGATGGTTGTAATCAGTTTTGTTCTTATTGCATCATTCCGTATACACGCGGCAGAGAGCGTTCATTACCTCAAGATGAAGTTATTAAAATGATCAAGCAGCTTGAAAAAGAACATTTAGAGATTGTTTTAGCAGGTATTCATACTGGTAAATATGGTAGTGAGCTCCAAAGCAACCTTAGTGATTTGATTGAGCATATTCTTGATGAAACTCATATACAGCGCATCAGATTATCATCAATTGACATTAATGAAGTCGATGATCGCTTGATCCAATTGATTAAAAATAACCCTAGAATGGCTCATCACTTACATATTTCTCTACAATCTGGCAATGATGAAGTTTTGAAACTTATGAATCGACCTTATACAATTGAAATATTTAGAGATCGAATCCAACATATTAGAAAAGAAATTCCAGATATCAGTATCAGTACGGATGTGATTGTAGGATTTAGTAATGAAACTCAAGAAAGATTTGATCATACAGTTCAGTTCATAAAATCATTAGGTTTCAGTTTTCTTCATGTCTTTCCATTTTCAGTTCGAAAAATGACCAAGGCTGAACATTATCCTCAGGTTGTATCTGATCAAGAAAAAAAACAACGTGTTCATGTTTTGACGGATTTATCTAAACAACTCCAAAGAGAGCGTTTGAACTCACTTATAGGAACCAAAGTTTCAGTATTGACAGAATCTTGTGATGACAGAGGAGTTCATGGTTATAGCAGTGCCTATGATTCAATATGTATTGAAGATAAGGCCATTGGTCTACATGTTATAATAGATTGTATCATCACGCATTGTGATGAGGAAACCTTATTTGCGAAACCATTATGAAACTAAACACCTTATTTAAAAACACCAAACCCATCGAAATCGATTCTTTAATGTCTGATTCTCGGAAAATTCAAGCCAATTCTCTGTTTTTCTGTTTAAAAGGAATGAAACATGATGGTCATAGCCATGTGAATCAAGCGGTTGAAAACGGAGCGGTTGCTATCGTACATAGTGATGAACTGCCAAATTATATTCCATTTGTTGAATACATCAAAGTCGAGGATGTATATTCTGCGCTCAATAAAGCTTCTACGATATTCTTTGATCATCCCTCAGAGAAAATGAAGTTGTTTGGTGTAACTGGTACCAATGGTAAAACTACGATCGCAAAAGTCATTAAGTCAGTTTATTCTAATTACTTAAGTTGTGGTTATATTGGAACCATAGGATTGGAATACGGAGATGTATTTGAAAAGCCAGATTTTACCACACCTGAAGTCATCCAACTGAATGAAATCTTAGCTAAGATGGCTAAAGCTAAAATGAAAGCTGTCGCAATTGAAATTTCTAGTCAAGGATTAGAGCAACACCGAGTCGATGCATTGCGATTAAAAACAGCGATCTTTACCAATTTGACTCATGATCATCTTGATTATCATGGGACCATGGAGAATTATTATCAATCAAAGAAAAAGATCTTTGGATTATTAAATAATGATGGTTATGCAGTTTTAAACGTTGATGATCCTTATGGATTAAGATTAAAGGATGAACTAACATGTAAGAAGAAAACATATGCCATCTTCAACGAAGCTGATTATAAAGCCAATAATGTCCAGTTTAAAGATGAATGTACCTTATTTGATTTGGTTGTACAAGATAAAACATATCCAGTCAATACGAGTTTATTAGGGATGTTCAATGTTCACAATTTATTGGCAGTGATCGCAACGTGTCATCTTAATGGGATGAGAATACCCATCATCATTGAATGTGTAAAACATCTTCCGCAAGTTAAAGGACGTTTGGAACAGATCAAACGAGGTCAACCATTTAGAGTCATTGTTGATTATGCGCATACCCCAGACGGTTTTGAAAAAGTCTTTGATTATGCGAAGATCGTAACCAATAAAGAGAATAAAATCATTGTCGTATTTGGTGCTACAGGTCTACGTGATACAAAAAAACGACCTATATTGGGAGCTGTGGCAGAAAAATACTGTACAAATATCATTTTGACTGAAGATGATCCTAGAACTGAAAATGTACAAAATGTCGTTGAACAAATTGCTGCTGGGATAAAGAATTCAAGATATCTGATCATTCTGGATCGATATGATGCCATCAGACAAGCACTAGAATTAGCCAATAATAATGATACCGTCTTGATTTTAGGCAAAGGCCATGAAGATTTCATCCAACGTGCCAATGGAAAAGAACCATGGACAGGAGATATTAATGTGTGTGAAGAGATTTTAGACAAAATGAACGATGAAAAGGAGAAACATCATGATTAACACGTATATCGATCATACCTTATTGAAACAAAACGCTACGAAAGACCAGATATTAAAGTTGTGTGAAGAAGCCAAGCAGTATGAATTTGCCTCTGTCTGTGTTATGCCGACATGGGTCAAGACCTGTAAAGAAGCTCTTAAAGGTTCCAAAGTTAAAGTGTGTGTGGCCATAGGCTTTCCATTAGGCTCAACCACGACAGAAACAAAAGCTTTCGAAGCTCACCTTGCATTATTTGAAGGTGCCGAAGAGTTTGATATGGTCATCAATATCGGTGCTCTTAAAGATGGAAACGATGATCTTGTCGAAGAAGATATTGCTGCAGTTGTTAATGCTACGGGTGGATTAACAGTTAAAGTCATCATTGAAACTTGTTTATTGAGTGACGAAGAAAAAATCAGAGCTTGTTTGTTGGCTGTTAAAGCCAAAGCACATTTCGTAAAAACATCCACAGGTTTTTCTACTGCAGGAGCGACTGTAGCTGATGTTAAACTGATGAAAGAAACCGTCAATGGTAAAGCCTTAGTCAAAGCTGCAGGCGGTGTCAGGACCTTAGAAGACGTCAATGCGATGATTGCTGCAGGTGCTGATCGTATTGGAACATCAGGCGGTGTCGCATTAATGACACAAACTGAGATGAAAACATCCTATTAAACTTGATTTAATCAAATTAGTTGGTTATAATTGTAAACGTGCCGAAGGGAGGGATGTAAATGCCACGTATAGTCTTAAAAGATAATGAGAATCTTGATGATGCTCTGCGCCGCTTTAAACGAAGTGTCTCTCGTAACGGTACTTTAGCTGAAACCCGCAAAAGAGAATACTATGTTAAACCGGGTGTCAAACGCAAACTCAAATCTCTAGCAGCTCGCAAAGCAAGCCGCAAAAAATAAGAAGCCATTGTGAAGTTGTACATTAAAAGTAGACAGATCAAATAAAAAACATTTGAACACTGTCTACTTTTTTCATATCCTTTAGGAAAGGAGAAACGAATGGGAAGAAACAAAGGCGGCACAAACAAAAGGTACAGTTTTGAAGAGAAGTTAAGAGTGTGTAAACGGTATTACGAAGAACATTGGGTCCACCCACGATTTATCAAAATTGGAAGAAGTCCCTTGGGGAACAGTGTGTAGATGGGTGATTGAATACCGAGATCAAGGGGAAGAAGGGCTGAGACCCAAGAAAAAAGGAAGACCTAAGCCGGTAAAACCTAGACAAGGGATGAGTGAACTTGAGCAAGTAAAGTTAGAGAATCTAGCCCTTAAAGTGGAGGTTGAGCGCTTAAAAAAAGGTTACACCGTGAAAGGAGTTGGTTCAAGGAAGGTGTACGTCACTTTAGACGGCAAGATTATCAAATCGTCGATAAATTAAAGAAAGTGTATGGGACGACGTTCGTTTTGAGGTATCTCGGATTAAATCGATCCGGTTATTATAAGTGGGTGAAACGAAAGGACATTAAAACTCAGTATGAACTAGATCGAATTGACCTGACCAAACTTCTCAAACAAGCCCACCATAAGCATAAAACCTACGGATATCATAGTTTAGCCAAAATGATCCGAAATCAAACCGGGTGGGTCTTCTCAGATCATCTCGCACATGTGTGTGCGAAAGCAGCAGGAATCCGGTCTAAAGCAAGAAGATCAAGTAGTATCAAGAGTGGAACGGAGCACAAAGTACTCAAGAATGAAGTTCAAGGTTTCTGGAACGCCAGGAAACCTCTAGAGATCGTGGTCTCCGACATGACTGTTTTGAGAAACAGAGGTATCAATTGGGAGTGGACCTATATTCTGGATACCTTCAATAACGAGATCATCGCTTCCTCCTTATCTTCTAAAAGAGGCGATATAAAGCCTTACTTCGAGACACTTGAGCAACTCAAGACCAAAAATAAAAGGAGCAGAACATCCCGTCATCCTTCACACAGACCAAGGGACTGTCTACTCCAAACTGAGCTTATCAACAAGCTCATTTGAATTATAACATAACCCAATCGATGAGCCGAAGCGGTACGCCGACAGATAATCCAATCATCGAGGCGATCAATGGGTGGATCAAGGATGAACTTTATTACGATCATCATTATCATAAAGCGGATGATTTGCCTAAACTTATTACAGAGTACATTATCTATTTCAACACCGAACGACCTGCCTACGCCTTGAATTACAAAACCCCAGTCCAATTTAAACAAGATCTGGGGTTTGAATGAATATTTTCTATTAATATGTCTACTTTGGCTTTACAACTTCACATTGGCTTCTTTTTTATTTATAATAGAGATGTAAGAATGATGAGGAACCCCTTTGATCCATAAAAACAGTTTTGCTTTAGAAGAATGTACATTTGAAGAGTTTCAGACCTTATGTGGTCATCAAGATGAGAATCTAAAATTACTGAAACAAGTTTATTCAGTTGAATTTGTGATTAGAGACAATGCTTTGATTTTAGATACGCTTGATGAGACCATATCAGATCAACTTAAACGCACATTGAACGGATTGATTCGATGGATCAAGATGGGAAGAACACCTGATGAGAGAGACATTATTTATCTTTCTCATTGCGTTATAAATAATACTGAGGAATCTTTTTTTAAACTCAACAGCCGTATCATCGGTAGGACTGCGCTCAATAAACCCATTTCTATTAAAACTTTGGGTCAACAGAAAATGATGGAAGCCATGGCTCATTATGATATGGTCTTCGTTTCTGGACCTGCAGGCACTGGAAAAACTTACTTGTCAGTTGTTTATGCGGTTGATCTGCTTAAGAAAGGTGATATTAAAAGAATTGTTTTAACAAGACCTATTGTAGAAGCAGGGGAGTCTTTGGGTTTTCTTCCAGGTGAAATCAAAGAAAAAGTGGATCCTTATTTGCGTCCTCTCTATGACGGTTTAAATGACCTCTTAGGCAACGAACAAGTCCAGAAGTACATTGAGAAGGGAACGATTGAAATCGCGCCTATGGCTTATATGCGAGGTCGTACGCTTGAAGATGCATTCGTAATTTTGGATGAAGCACAGAATACTACAAAAAGTCAGATGCTGATGGTTTTGACTAGGATGGGATTTAGAACGAAGATCGTGATCAATGGGGATACCACTCAAATCGATCTTAAACAAGATTCAGGATTCATCCAAGCTTTAAGACTATTAAAAGGTAAAAAAGACATTGGCTTTGTAGAACTCACGCCAATCGATATCGTAAGAAACCCTTTAGTACAAATCGTTATTGAAGCATATACAAAAAAATAACCCGCAAGGGTTATTTTAGTTTTCAGCTTCTATCTCTTCCATTTTCATAGGTTCATGTAAGGTGTGAATGGAAACGGATGTGCGAGCTATATTTTGAGCATGATCAGCAATTCTTTCAAGTGTTCCTAAAATATCAACAAAAACACTACTACCAACGGCCGTTGTGCACGTTTCATTGCGCATCCGATCAAAATGCCGTTGCCGGGCTTTCAGTTCAAGCAGATCGATATATGCTTCATCTTCTTCAATTGAAGTTGTTAAACTAAAGTCGCTTTCAGCATAGATTCGAAGTGAACGATTGAGCATATGCTCGATCGTATCATACATATTATTGATATCAATTTTGGCTTCATCTGAAAAATTTTCTTTCGCATCAAATACCAAATCAAAGAATTCTCCAAGATTCATAGCCAAATCACCGACTCGTTCCAAGTTTTTAACAATGGCTAAATTAGCTGAACTGGCATCAATGTCTTTTTCACCTAAAGTTTCTTTAGAGATGACCAATAAATAATCAGTGATCTTTGTATCGATATTGTTGATGACTTCTTCAAGTTGTTTGATGGAATCAAGATTAACTTTTTGTTCTTTATTAAAGTAGTGACGCGTCGTTGTTAGAATCTCAGAGGCCAATTCACCCATCTTTAGCGTAGCGCGTTTCGTAATCTCAAGCGCTCCAGTTGGGAAAGAGTGTGCTAATTTTGAATCAAACTCACTTGTGTTGACTTCAATTCGTTCTTTTTCATCTCCACGAATGACTATTTTTATGAAAATGACCATATATTTAATAAATGGATAGAATAATAAGGTTCCTGTCACGTTAAATATAATATGAGCTACTGAGACTTGCATCATAGGTTCAAGATGCCATGCATTGGTAATAAAATCTATCAAATGAATGTAGGGATTCAATAACAATAATGCAATTGTGGTCATCATAACATTAAATAAAGTATGTATCCCAGCAGCACGTCTAGAAGCTAATGAACCACCCATGGCCGCTAAAGCAGCTGTCACGGTTGTTCCTATATTAGCTCCAAATACAAAGGGTAAAACAGCTGTGAATGCAATTGCTTGTGCGTCATATAGTTTCTGGATGATCCCAATGGATGCACTCGATGATTGAATGATTCCAGTCATCAGGATCCCTCCAAAAGTGGATAGAAGAGGATTCTTAGATAATGCTATTGCCAAATTGTGAAAATCATCAATATATTTTAGATCTTTTAATGCATCTCCCATAAGCATCAACCCATAAAACAAAACTCCAAAACCTAACGCAATTTCACCCCAATAAGTATATTTTCTGCGCTTTGCAAATAACACAAGCAATGCGCCAATGAAAACAAAAAGCAAAGCGTATCGTTCAACTTTGATCCCAATTAAAAAGGATGTGATTGTTGTACCGATATTGGCTCCAAATATAATGCCGACAGTTTGTTCAAGTCTCATCAATCCTGCTCTAACAAATCCAATGGTTATTGCAGTCGTAGCAGAACTAGATTGAATAATTACAGTAACCATTGCCCCTATAATGATACCCATCCAGGCTTTTGAAGTATATTTATCAATCAAATCTCTTAGCTTCTCCCCAGCTAACGATTTTAATCCATCACCCAACAACTTGATTCCATAAAGAAATAAGCCTAAACCACCCAATATAACAAGATATTCGATATCTCCCCATGTCATCACTGGCGTAGCTGTCAGTAGTTTTAGCATTTTAAACCCTCCGCTAATCATTTTAACAAAAACCATGAACATTTACACATGAATTATAAGAAAGCGAAAAAAATGGCTTAGCGGACTATGATATAATTAAACAGTGAAAACGACCCTTATCAACCAAACTGAAAACAAAAATTATGTTTCGCTTCGACCTAAAATAACTAAGATCAATTCTAAAGTAACTTCTCTTTTGGATTTACCTGTAAGATTTACATATTCAGTCGTGTTGGTTGACAGTGGTGCTATTCAATTGATCAACCGCGATTATCGAAAACTAGATCAACCCACAGATGTCATTAGTTTTGCGTATAACGATGGATTAGATGATTACTTAGACTTTTCAGATGAAATAGGAGACATCTTTATCAATCTTGATGATGTCGCTAAACAAGCAAAAGAGTATGGTCATAGTGAACAACGAGAATACTTGTTTTTAATTACTCATGGTTTACTTCATCTACTTGGTTATGATCATATGAATCAAAAAGATGAAGATGAAATGTTTGCTTTACAAAAGGAGATTTTGAATGACATCGCGCCCAGATAATGCACTTGCACGTATTTATAAGAAATTCTATTATGCTTTTGCGGGTTTGATTGATGGGATACTCCATGATTTCAGTATTCAGCTCCAATTTATATTCGCTTCTTTTGCATTGGCAGTTTCTCTGATATTTAAATTTACGGTCATAGAAATAAGTATTCTGATGGTCTGTATCGGGATGGTCATCTGTTTTGAGTATCTGAACAGTGCTGTTGAGAATATGATTGATCATCTAGATTCACGTTTTTCTAAACAAGCTAAAACTGCGAAAGATCTTGGAGCTGCTTCAGTTGGGTTCAGTGCTTTGGTCGCATTGATCATTGGTGTCATGTTTTTGCTTAACCACATCTAGGAGGATGATATGAATAACAAAGATTTACTAAAACTCGCATTTGAAGCGATGGATCATGCTTATGCCCCATACTCACATTATCATGTTGGGGCTTGCGTATTAACGAATGATGATAAAACATTTATAGGGGCAAATATTGAAAACGCTTCATTTGGTGCGACCAATTGTGGAGAAAGAAGTGCCATCTTTGCCGCATATTCTCATGGATATCGAAAAGAAGACATTAAAGCAATAGCAATCGTATCTAATGGTCATCGAATTGGTGCACCATGTGGGATTTGTCGTCAAGTATTGTCAGAACTGATCGATGAAAATTGTCCGATTATTCTTTCAAATGGTAAAGAAACAGTTATCAAGTCTGTTGCCGAACTTTTACCAATGCGTTTTACTCAAGAGGATCTTTAATGAAAGTCGGATTTGTAGCTTTGATTGGTCGCCCAAACGCCGGTAAAAGCACTTTATTGAATCAGATCATGAAGGATAAGATTTCGATTGTATCTGATAAAGCACAAACAACACGTAATAGTATAAAAGCAATTTTATCGACAGAATTGGCTCAAATCATTTTTATAGATACCCCAGGCATTCATAAACCCTTACATGAATTGGGTAAACAGCTCAATAAGACGGCCGTATCCGCAATGGATGGGGTAGATGTGGTCTACTTTCTTTTGGATGCGACCCAAGCATTTGGCCAAGGTGATCAATTTGTATTGGATCTCATAAAGAAAGAGAATATTCCAATTTTCTTGATTTTTAATAAGATTGACCTTTTGAATAGGGAACAAATGATCGTTAAGTTGACTGAACTCAATAAAACACAATTGTTCAGTGAAATCATTCCTGTCAGTGCCATTACCAATGATAACGTAGATACACTATTAAAGGTTACACTTGACTATTTACCTGAAGGTGAAACTCTTTATCCTACAGATATGATCACTGAATATCCCGAACAATTCTTTATCACTGAAATCATACGTGAACAAATTCTTATTTCAACTTCAGAAGAAATACCGCATTCAGTTGCGATTTTGATTGATAATTTTAAAGAAGATAAGCAATCTATCTTAATTCAAGCCAGTATTTTGGTTGAAAGAGATTCGCAAAAATCAATTATCATAGGCAAACAAGGACAGAAAATCAAAGCCATAGGAACAGGAGCCCGCACTATTCTTGAGAAAAGGTTGGGGAAAAATATTTATCTTGATTTAATGGTCAAAGTAGAGAAAAACTGGCGTAATTCTACTCAAAAGCTAAATGCCATTAATAAACAAAATACAGGGTCTGATTATAATGAATGATGTCCTAAATGTATTTGTACTAAACCAAATGGATTATAAAGAGAATGATGCCTTACTTAAAACATTAAGTTTAGAAAAGGGAATCGTCACTTTCATTGCGAAAGGTTTACTTAAGAATGAAAGTAAAAATGCAGCAGCTTGTTTACCTTTTTCGGAAAGTATTCTCACTTATGACGAAAAAGAGGGGAGCAAACTTCAAATACTGCACAGTGCTTCATTAAAATCCTCACATCGTATATTAAGAGAAGACATCAATAAACAAACTGTGATGAGTATTATCAGTGAAATGACTGAACAGTTTTTGAATGATAATTATGATCCAAGTTTGGCTGTTGATATTTATCAGGTTTATACTCAATGCGTTAATGTCTTGGAACAAAGTTCTAAAATCAAACATGTACTCGCTTATTTCTTAGTGAGTGGATTAAAATGGCTTGGGGTAGAACCTCAAGTAGATGAATGTACTTTATGTTCAGAAACCCAAATCAATAGTATTTCAATGGAAGAGGGTGGCTTTATCTGTTCCGATTGTCAAAAAGAAATCCAAAGTCAAATTTTTACACCTGAGTTTCTGTATGCTTTCCGTATCGTCAATAAAGTAACATCAGAGAACTTCAATCGATATTTGAATTATAAGGATCCAGATAAAGAACTCATCAATTATCTCTATGAGTTCATGAAATTTCATACCAACATTTCGCTTAAATCATGGGTATTCTTAGAGAAATGGTCTATAATAAACTAGATATAAAGGAGAAAGCTATGTCAGTCAATTTTGAAACCATTGTTAATCATGCCAAAATAACAGGATTTGTCTATTCAGGTTCTGAAATCTATGGAGGTTTGGCCAATACGTGGGACTTTGGACCTTTAGGTATTGAACTTAAAGACAACATAAAAAAAGCTTGGTGGCTAAAATTCATTCAAGCCAATAAATATAATGTAGGAATCCAATCCGCCATTTTAATGAATCCTAAGGTATGGGAAGCCTCAGGACACCTAAAGACCTTTAGCGATCCTTTAATGGACTGCAAGCAGTGTAAAACACGTCATAGAGCTGATAAATTGATCGATGCATTTGCTTTAGGCAAGATCAATGCTTCTGTCATGAAAAAAGAAGAAATGGAAGCCTATATCAAAGAAAACAACATTGGATGCCCTAACTGTGGAGCCCATGATTTCACCGAGATCCGTCAGTTTAACTTGATGTTTAAAACGTTTCAAGGCGTTGTAGAAGATTCTAAAAGTGTTATTTATTTAAGACCTGAAACTGCTCAAGGGATGTTTGTCAATTTCAAAAACGTACAGCGTACCATGCGCAAGAAGATTCCGTTTGGAATAGGTCAAATAGGTAAATCATTCCGTAATGAGATCACTCCTGGTAATTTTATTTTCCGTACACGTGAGTTTGAGCAAATGGAATTGGAATTCTTTTGTAAACCGGGTGAAGATTTAGTTTGGTATGCTTATTGGAAAGAAACATGTTTTAATTGGTTATTGAGCCTAGGTGTACAACCAGATCATCTTCGTATTCGTGAACACGAATTGGCTGAATTATCTCATTATTCAACCGGAACAAGTGATATAGAATACCTTTTCCCGTGGGGTTTTGATGAAATCTGGGGTATTGCGGATCGAACGAACTATGATTTGACTCAACATCAAGATTACTCGGGAGTTTCTATGGAATATTTGGATCCAATGACCAATGAGAAATTCGTCCCTTATTGTGTAGAACCTGCCGTTGGGGTAGAACGTTTATTCTTAACCTTCTTAACGGATGCCTATGAAGAAGAACAACTTGAAAATGATACACGTGTCGTTTTGCATTTTCATCCAGCACTGGCACCATTTAAAGCAGCCATCTTACCTTTAAGCAAGCAACTTTCTGATCAGGCAGAAACCATCAGAGCCAATTTAGCTGAGTCATTTATGGTTGATTACGATGAAGCAGGTTCGATTGGGAAACGCTATCGCAGACAAGATGCGATTGGGACGCCTTTTTGTATCACAGTCGATTTTGACTCCATCAATGATGGTATGGTGACGACCAGAGAACGTGATTCTATGAAACAAGAACGTGTACTCATCAGCGAACTACATCAATATATTGCATCCAGAATCAAATTCTAAGGAGAACTGTGAGTAAAATCAGCGAGGAAGACATCAACGAAATACGTCAAAAAGCCGACATCGCCGACATTATCCAACGTTATATCCCTTTGGTTAAAAAGGGTAAAAACTTCGCTGCTGTATGTCCTTTTCATGATGACCACGATCCTTCGCTTTCCATTTCACTCGACAAACAAATATTCAAATGTTTTGTCTGTGGAGAAGGAGGCAATGTCTTTAACTTCGTAAAATCTTACGAGAAAATAAGTTTTTCAGAAGCCGTAATTAAGGTTGCGAATTATGTCAATTATTCACTCAAAGAAAGCACATCATTTGATCTTCCTCAAATCAATCCTGAACATCAGCGTCTTCATAAACTTCTCAAAGAAATGATCAATTATTCACAGTATCTACTCAATACCAATGATGTGATAAATGCTAAGCCTTATCTCATTAAACGAGGAATACATGAAGAACAGATCAAAAAATTTGAAATAGGAATCAATTTAGATAAGTCGCAAACCACTCAATTTTTACAAGCTAAGGGTTTTAGTCTTCAAGAATGTGTTAGTGCTAATGTAACGCGCATCAGTGATAATGGACCTTCTGATGTATTTTATAACCGTATTACTTTTCCTATTCATGATGCTCAAGGCAACCCGGTAGGGTTCAGTGCAAGAACACTTAATCCAAACGAAAGCAGTAAATATGTCAATTCTTCTGAAACTCCTGTCTATGTTAAAGGGAAATTGTTGTATAATTATCATCGCGCCTTGCCTAACTGCAAAAAACAAAAGCAGATTATTTTAGTGGAAGGTGTTACGGATGTCTTGGCTTTTGATCGAGCCGGCATTACGAATGTTGTTGCGACTTTAGGTACTGCATGTACTTCTGATCAGATACGTTTGATTCAACAAGCATCAACAAATGTCTTATTGTGTTATGATGGGGATGAAGCAGGTTTGAATGCAACTTTTAAAATCGGAAAGTTACTAAGATCGTTTCGTCTTAGTGTTGAGGTCGTTTTAAATAACACTGGTCTTGATCCAGATGAAATTGCTCAAAAGAAATCTTTAGAATCATTACGTACCCTGATTTCATCAACCATCAATTTTACAGATTTTATCTTTAGTTATTTCCTTAAAAAATTCGATTTGAATAATTATACTCAAAAAAAAGAGTTCGCAAAATTGATGATGGAAGAGATATCCATTATTAAAGATGAATTCGATCAAAGTAATCTGTTGTCCAGATTAAGTGAAACCACAGGCTTTGCCCAAGATCAGTTGAAAATGCTGAGTTCAAAACCTATAAGCGAAACAAGACCGATTGTGAGTTTGGCGATTCCAAAATCACCAAACAACATTCGACAATGGGCAGATTTTGAAATCCTTGGGATGATGTTAAAAAGCATCAAAGCAGTTGATGATTATAAAGATAAACTAGGGTTCTTACCCAATCCGCAACACAATACCTGTGCTTTGCTGATTATGGATTATTATCGGAAAAATGAAACCATTACGATTGCGGACTTTATCAATACGATAGACGATCCAAATATGCTTAGATTGCTGACAGACTTGTCTGCCAATGAAATTTACTACAAGGATTACAATGAAGTTTCTCTAAACGACGCTATGATTCAGGTCAAGATAAGCCTGTTGGATGAAAAAATGGATCAGATAAAACAACTGATCAAAAATGAACTCGATTTTGACGAGCACCAAAGGTATCTAAAGACCATGAGTCAGCTAAGGGAAGAAAGACAAGCATTGCGTAAAGAAATAAAAGGAGCTTAATATGTCACAAAAATTCTCCAATATTACAGATTTAAAAGCACACTTATTGAATCAATATAAAACCAAAGGTATTTTGACTCATGAACAAGTTTTAAATGAACTAGAAGATTTCAATCTAAGTGATGAAGATAGTTCAAGCTTTCTGGATGATTTACTTAAACAAGGCATTCAGTTAACAGAAGATGTCGAATTGGTTGAGGATACTGAATTGGTCAGTACACTTTTAGAAGATGAAATTGATACTCTAGAAGAACACTTAGATGAAAGTGAAGAAATAGAAGAAACCATCAGCGATCTAAATTACAATGCTACAACCCAAAACAGAGTCAATGATCCTGTAAAGCAATATCTAAAAGAAATTGGTCGTGTTGAGCTGTTAACGACGGCACTAGAGAATGTTTATGCTGTTCAAATCGCTGAAGGAGTCGTTGCGTTAGCCGATCTCAATGAAATATATAAAGATATCTTTACAAAGATCCCGGTATTTTCAAAAAAGAATCACAACGTTTTAAGTTTATCTCTTGATGATATTAAAAAAATCGAAACTTATTTGAGTGAAAACAAAGAGTCTTATTTTGAGAAAGCACTGCACCACTTTAAAACAACCTATTCTAAACATACTGAGGCTCAACTTAAAGAAATCCTTGATGATTTGATTCAATTCGATACTTTTAGTTCTTTAGATAACTATCTTGAAATTACAGAGATTGAAGACTTTGCAGTATTATTCAAAAGAGAAACTTATATCATCAAGAAAACACTTAAAGCTGAGTTCAATAATGAATTAGAACATAATCTATTGGCTCGTTTCTTCTTGCATGCATTATTTGTTTATTATCCGCTAAAGACCGAAGAGATTCGAGACATCAAAAAAATACTTGCAATTGGTGATCATGCTAAAGATGAACTGATATCTGCAAACTTAAGATTGGTCGTATCAATTGCTAAGAAGTATGTAGGCCGCGGTATGCTTTTTCTGGATTTGATTCAAGAAGGCAATATGGGATTAGTCAAAGCTGTTGAGAAATTTGATCATACAAAAGGGTTTAAATTTTCTACCTATGCTACTTGGTGGATTAGACAAGCCATTACCAGAGCAATCGCTGATCAAGCCAGAACCATTCGTATTCCCGTTCATATGGTTGAAACCATCAATAAGATAACACGCATTCAACGTACCTTGGTCCAATTGTATGATCGTGAACCGACAGATGAAGAAATTGCTGTAGCTGCAAACATTGGTATCGATAAAATAAAGGAATATAAAAAGAGCGGTTATGAAATTGACTCTAAAGAAATTATAGAAGAAAACAACAAAGTCGAATCAACGGCTCGTTTAACTTCCGAAAAAGTAAGAGAAATCAAAAAAATCGCGATGGAACCCGTATCTTTAGAAACTCCGATCGGTGAAGAAGACGATAGTCATCTTGGTGACTTTATTGAAGACAAAGATGCGATGTCTCCAGATGAATATGCAAACAATCAGCTTCTTAAGGACGAAATAAATTCAGTCTTAGAAGGTTTAACTGAAAGAGAAGAAAAGGTCTTGCGTTTACGTTTTGGCCTTATTGATGGTCGTACCCGCACTCTAGAAGAAGTCGGAAAACTCTTTAATGTTACACGAGAAAGAATTCGTCAAATTGAAGCTAAAGCTCTAAGAAAACTTAAACATCCCAATCGTTCAAAACGATTACGGGATTTCATGGATAAGGTTTAATGTTATCAAAACGTCTTGATTGTATTCTAAGTCTTATAAACCCTTGTGATCTTTTAGCAGATATTGGATCAGATCATGGTTATTTAGCCTTGCATGCTTTGAAAAGCAATAAAGCAAAAAGAGTTATCGCATCTGATATGAGACAAAAACCACTAAATCAAGCACAGAAAACATTTGCTCAGGCAAATGTTTTTGAGAATGTCAATTTTGTCTTAAGTGATGGATTAAGTAATATTGAACTTCTCCCTGACTGTGTGGTGATAGCAGGGATGGGAGGGGATTTGATCGTTAAAATCATTGAGAAAGACCTTGAGCGATTCAAAAATGTTAGTCAGATCTTAACTCAAGCCAATACAAAACACAGTGTGTTAAGGTCTAAAATGGCGCTTATGGGATTTTCTATGATCACTGAAAAGATAACGTATGATGGTTTTTACTATTTTGTTCAATCCTATGTCTTTACAGGATTATGCGCTGAACTACAAGACTCAAAAGCACTTTTTGGTGTATTGCTTGATCTTAATGATATTGTTTATGTTGATTATCTTAACGATCAACAATACTTGATTGAGAATATTCTGGTTCAAAATCCTAATTCTAAAAAACATCTTTATCAATTGAACTTGCTTCGAGAGATCTTAAACAAAAGGTTTGATTAAATAATCTTCTTTACGCACAGAATCATCTTGAGCATATGCTTTAATGAAGTTGACTACTGAATCTATGATGAATTTTGGGGTTGATGCCCCAGCAGTAATCGCCACTTCAACACAATGATCAAGAAGGGATGGATCAAGTTCTCTAAGATTTTGAACCGAAATGATATTTCGTATTTCTTTGTTTTGAGCGATCTTTGCCAACATTCTTGTGTTATTTGATTGGCGATCTCCAATAATAACAATGGCATCTACACTGTTGGGTAATTTTAATATTGCTTCTTGTCTTAAACGAGTAGCACTGCATGTTTCATTACTTAAAACCGCATGAGGATACTTAAGACTAATCAGATTTAAAGTTTCTTGGATATCAAATATACTCATCGTTGTTTGATTGGTAACAAAAATCAATGGAGAATCAACCTTAGGAATTGGTAATCCAATTTCAACTAAGTTTATTTTTGATTCATTTATTTCTAGTACTGCTTCTGCTTCTGGATGACCTCTTTGTCCAATATAGAGAATTTCGTAGTTTTGTTCAATATATTTCTTTATCAGATCTTGTGTAACTAAAACATCGACACAAGACGCATTGATGGTTTGTAGTCCTTTGCTTTTAGCTTTATTTTCAATTAATGGACTTACACCATGGGCTGAGAAAATGATAATCCCATCATGAGCCTGATCTAGGAGCTCTAATCTTGTCTTACCTTTGGACTCTATGGTATCGATATTTAGCAATGACAATGCAGAAGTGACATCTTTGTTATGCACGAGTTCCCCTAAAATGCTTATTTTTTCATTGGGATGTTCTAATCTTGCTTTTTTAGCCAGTTCTATTGCGTTATAAACCCCTTTACAAAAACCTCTAGGGTTAACATCTATGACCTTAAACCTGTTTTTCATGCATAAACTATAACATATTTTGCATTTAAAGATAAAAATCATTATAATGGTGCGGGAGACTTATGAAATATACCTTAACAACACTGAATACCGTTTTTGGATTTAAAGATTCGACAGCCGTTCAAGAGAGCGTTTTTCCGCTTGCTGTAGCAGGCAAAGATTTAATTGCCGTTTCTAAAACAGGAACAGGAAAGACACATGCTTATTTATTTCCGTTATTTAATTTAATTGATACCAATCAAAATGAAACTCAAGCTTTGATTCTTGTTCCAACCTTAGAATTGGCTAAACAAGTTTTCAATATGATTCAACCATTTAAGACTCTGGATCCAAAATTGAGTGTGAAAATGATTACTAAGGGTTCTGATAAAATCAATCCAGATACCTTAAAGAGTCATATTATCATTGGAACATTAGGTCGATTGAAAGCCATGTTTATTGAAGAAAATGTTTTGCAGATTCAACGTCCCAAAGTGATCGTCATCGATGAAGCAGATATGATGCTTGAGAAAAGCACGATTGAAGATCTGGATGCCCTCATGGATAAAATTAAAGCTCAACATCAAACTTTGGTTTTTAGTGCTACGGTTCCAGACAATCTTAAGTCTTTCATTAAAAAATATCTTAAAAATCCAGAACAGATTTCAATTGATCATGATGTAAAATTCGATCCTAAGATCAAACATTTTCTAATTCCGCTTAAACATAGATCATCTGAGGTCTTGGTTGATTTGTTTAATGTGATCAATCCTTACATAGCTTTGATATTTTTAAACAATCTAGATGAATTAAATAAACTAAGCAATGCCTTTAATGAAAAGGGCATGAAACATATCGTTCTGCATGGTAAATTAAGTGCCCGTGAACGAACACAAAATTTGACTTTGATCAGAAATCAACAAGTATCTTATGTGTTGACAACAGATCTTGCAGCACGAGGCATTGATATTCCAGAAATCAGTGATGTCATATCCATTGGATTACCTAAAGATCTCGACTTCTATATTCATCGAGCTGGTCGAACAGGTCGTACAGGTCGAACGGGACAAAGCTATATTTTCTATACGATTAAAGATGATCAAGGCATTCGTCAATTGATCGATCGCGGTATTTATTTTGAACATCGTAATTTAGCTGACAATTCTTTAAGAGAAATGAAACCTTATGGGTTTAAGTTCACGTTTAGAAAGAAAGAAGCTGATAAAGCAATAGCACGTATCGTCAATCAGAAAAAAGTCGCTGTCAAACCTAATTATAAGAAGAAAAAAGAACAAGAAATTGAAAGCATCAAACGTAAAGCACGACGTGTTATGATCAAGAAATCAATCAAAGAACAACAACACATCAAATCTAAGATCAATCAGATAGAAAAAGGGAATCAACCGAAGTGATTCCCTTTTTTATAGTTTGTTTTCAATAATATACTTATCAATTTCGGCTTTTAATTCTTCTACGATTGAAATTTGAGGAATTGAGCGTATAAATTTCCCCTTCCTAAACAAAAGGGCTTCTTTATAACCACCCGCAACACCAATATCAGCTCTGGAAGCTTCTTGGGGACCATTGACAGGACAACCCATAACGGCTACTGTAATATCTTTTTGGATATTGTTTAAATAGGATTCAATCTCATTCACAATCGGTAACATATCATACTGTAGTCGTCCACAAGTCGGACAGGCAACCAAATCTGCTACATTTTTATATAACCCGAATGCTTTAAGTAATTGTTTAGCAACTTTAATTTCTTCAACAGGATCATCACTAATGGAAATTCGTATGGTATCCCCAATTCCTTGATGGAGTAATACTCCTAAGGCAGCAGAAGACTTGATTGATGAAGTTAAAAGTGTACCTGCTTCTGTAACTCCTAAATGAAGAGGATAGGGGAATATCTTTGATGCCTTTTCATACACATCGATGGTTAATCGAACATCGCTTGATTTAAATGATAATGCGATTTCATGAAAATCCAGTGAAGTTAAGATATTTACATGTTCCCAAGCCGATTCGATCATGGCTTCAGCACATGGAACATTGTCATATTTAGCTAAAATATTCTTTTCCAATGATCCACTGTTGATTCCAATTCTTATAGGTATATGTTTTTCTTTACATGCTTTAACCACCAAGGCAATATGATCCTTATTTTTTATGTTGCCCGGATTGAGTCGTATTTTATGAATACCGCATTCTATTGCAATAAGTGCTAACTTATAATTAAAATGAATATCTGCAACCAAAGGCACTTTAGAAGCTTTTACGAGTTCTTTTATTGCATAAGCGTCTTCTTCATCAAGGATCGCTAGGCGTATCAGTTCACAACCAAAGCCTTCTAGAGCTTTGATTTGAGCAATTGTAGCTTCTATGTCTTTTGTTTTGGTATTGGTCATAGATTGGATGACAACTTTGTTTTGTCCACCTATTTGTACGTCTTTAACAAGGATGCTTCGTGTTTCTGTTCTTTTCATTTTCAACCTCTAAACAAGTATATCACACTATGATTTTAGCCATTAAGTGTTTATAATAGACCTGTGATCAAACTAAAGATAAATAAGACTCCAAGCCAAGAAGACAAGGATTTAGCTGAAGTCAACTCAAACAAAGAAAAAGAATTTAACCTAGATCGATCTTTAGATCGACGTTTTAAAATCATCATTATTACCGTTTTACTATTATTTAGTTTAGTATGGGTCAATTTATACTCCCTACAAATCATTAAGAATCAGATCTACATAGATAAACTTGAAAACTTCACTAAAACAACCATTGGCTTACCTTTACAGCGAGGCATTATATACGATCGTAATGGGGATATCATGGTCAGTAATCAAGAGCGTTTATCACTTGTTTATTATCCTCCACAAGGAATCACAAATGAAGAAGAATGGAATATGGCTGTCAATTTCATTAAACATTTTGAAATAGATAATTCAAGCTTATACCCACGAGATCTTAAAGATTTATTTATTTTTAAGTTCCCTGAATTGGCAACTAAAAAAATAACCCTTGAAGAATGGAAGCAATATTATAATGGAGATTTAAGTGATGAGGATATCTATCAGTTAAAATTAGAAAGGATTACAGAGACAGAATATACTTCTTTTGATGATGCGACTAAAAGTGCTTATATCGTATATACATTGATGAATGCAGCTCCTGCCAAAAGCATAAAAATGATTAAAGATAACTGTTCTATACAAGAAATTGCTTATTTCTCTGAGAATAACAGTGATTTCTTTGGATTTGATGCTCAAGTTTACTATGATCGAACTTATCCTAATGATCAAATGTTAAAACGTCTGTTAGGTACAGTTACCACCAGTAAGCAAGGGCTTAGTTCAGATAGTTTACTGTATCATCTTGCTTTGGGGTATTCAAGAAACAGTGTTATTGGAAAAACAGGAATTGAATTATATTATGAAAATTTACTTAAAGGTCAAGAAAGTACACTTGAAGTTAAATATGATGAGAATGGATTAGCCCGATTTAAAGAGATAAATGCAGGTTCTAATGGCCAAGATCTCTATTTGAGTATTGATTTAAAACTTCAGGAACAAGTGGAAAAAATCGTATCCAACTGGGTACAAATCGCATCTAAGGATAAATTTAGAGCTTATCTTCAAAACATCAATCTGGTCATCATGAATCCTAATAATGGAGACATTTTAACATTGGTATCTATGGGGTATGAAAATGGGGTTATCGTCAACGATGTGAACCGTATCTTTACTCAAGCAATGAACATTGGATCAACGATAAAAGGAGCTACTGTTTATATGGGCTTGTCTGAAGGTGTAATTAAACCAGGAGAGATCATAGATGATCTTGCTATAAAAATCAAAGAAACACCTTTAAAAAAATCCTATAAATATTTAGGGAAACTAACTGATGTACAGGCGATAGCTTTTTCTAGCAATGTGTATATGTTTCATATTGCGATGAGATTAGGTGGGGCAACCTATAAATATGACCAAAGTTTAAACATTGATGTTTCAGCATTTAATGTCATGCGAAATTACTATAGTCAATTTGGGTTGGGAAGTTTGACTGGAGTCGATGTTCCATTTGAAGCTACAGGTTATAAAGGATCAGCGACCCAAGGTGGTCATCTATTGGATTTTGCGATTGGTCAATATGACACATACACCATGATTCAATTGGCCCAGTACATATCTACGATCGCCAATGGAGGTTATCGTGTTGAACCAAGATTGTTATTAAATGCCACAGAACCCAATTCAAACATCAACACGTATCAAAATGATGTAACGATACTCAATGTACTTGATAATAAAATGGCGATCAAAAGAGTGCAAGAAGGGTTTAGGTCCTGTGTAACCATAGGCGGTTGCAGATCATTTCAAACCATTCCAGTTCAAGTTGCAGCAAAAACAGGTACTGCTGAAACATTTATTTTAGATAAAAATGGTAAACTCATAGAATCTTCAAATTCACTTGCCATTGCATATGCTCCATATGGTAATCCTGAAATCTCAGTTGCATGCGGAGTGCCTAATGCATTCTATAATGCCTTCTTATACGAGAACATTTGTAACCGTGTTGTCCATGAAGTTATGCAATATTATTTTTCTGGTAGATAAATCAAAAAGCATATGTTATACTAATTAAGCGTTAAAAGGAGAACAATATGAGAGAGAACATTATGTTCAAATGTACTGTTTGCAACGAAGAAAACTACATTAACACCAGAAATAAAAAGAAGCATCCTGAAAAGATGGAAGTTAAGAAGTTTTGTCCAAGATGCAACAAACAAACCATGCATAAGGAAAAAAAATAAGCCTCACGGCTTTTTTGCTATATGGACATTCAAACCATAAAAGTAGGTATTCTTCAAACCAATTGTTATGTTCTTTCAATCAATGAAAAAGTAATTGTTATAGACCCCGGAGCAAAGGCTGAACGGATATTAACTGCGATCAATGAACGGGAAGTGATCGCAATCCTTTTAACTCATGCTCACTTTGATCATATCGGTGCACTCAATGAATTGTTGACGCATTTTACTTGTCCTGTTTATCTACATGAAGATGATGAGCCTTTGCTTAGCAATCCTGAATTAAACTATTCTTTCCCAAAAAGGTTTGTAGTCGATGCTGACACGATACATTATACAAACAACCTTCAAATCGGTGAATTTAAAATCGAAGTGATTGAAACACCAGGTCATACAGAAGGTTCAGTTTGTTTGATTATTGAAAACAATTTGTTTAGTGGGGATACTTTGTTTATGCAAAGTGTTGGAAGAACTGATTTAAAAACAGGCAATCCAACTAAAATGAAGCAAAGTTTACGAAAATTAAAAGCGTTGGATCAAAACTATGTCGTTTATCCAGGACACGATGAACACACTACTCTTGATCAAGAAAAAAAATATAACATCTATCTCAAATAGGAAAAACAACTTCTGCCTCATATCACTGAATATGAACACAGAAGTTTTTTTTAACTCTTTAATCCTTAAAGCCATTAAAATGAAAAGCACAGATTTACATTTGACTTTTAAACAAGGAGAATGTCAATGTGAGCTAAGAACCATTAAAGGTCTTATTAGTCTTAAAACTATTGATTTGAATAGAAATTTACTTGAATACATAAAATATAAAGCAAAGCTAGATCTTCTAAAAAGTTATAAACCGCAAACAGGTTATTTTAAAGTGTTGATTGGTGAAAAATCTATTCAATTACGTGTTGCTCATATTAAGAATAACTCTATGGAAACCATTGTTATTCGAATTATGAATCCACCTAGATATTTAGTTATTGAATCCTTGTTTATGGAAAATGATCTGGTTTTAATACAAAATGAACTCAATAAATCATCTGGTTTAATTTTAATATCCGGAAGTACTGGCAGTGGAAAAACAACAACACTATATACTCTTTTAAATTCATATAAAGATAAAAAAATATATACCATCGAGGATCCAATTGAAAGTTATCATTCAAATTTGATTCAGCTTCAAGTTAATGAACGCCAAGATCTCTCGTTTGAAACAGCCATTAAGCAAATATTGAGACATGATCCCAATATTATCGTTATTGGTGAAATAAGAGATGAAAGGGAAGCTAAAGCGGCAATACGCTCCGCTCTAACAGGACATTTGGTTTTTTCTACAATTCATTCAAATTCTGCGAGCAAAACACTAGATCGACTTCATAATCTTGGTTTAAATCATGATGAACTCATATCTGTCATAAACTTGATCATCCATCAAGAACTACGAACAGATGGAAAAATAAGAAAAATGACCTATGAACTATACAAACCTTAAATCAATCATTTTTAATACAATGAAATCTAGAAAACATACTATGATTAGTCATCAAATTCTCTCTGATTTACTAGAAAGCGAGATCAATGATGATGAAATTGATCGATTGTTTAACTTTGATTTAAATAATGAACAACACATCAGAAGTATCCTGAAAAAATACCATTATGTTCAATATCAACGAGTTAAGGAAGAGTGCGAACCTAGAAAAGCATTACAAGCTATTTTATACTCAATGATCTTTAAAAAAAGACTGAATGGATTATTGATTAAATCAATAAGTTATCCTGCTTTTTTGTTTAGTTTCAGTTTTTTGGTAATGATTTTCGTTAATAGTCTGCTTTTCCCATTGTTTGAATCACTTTTATTATTTTTAGGACCTATATCCAATATTAATATCTACAGAAATACTCTTAATGTTCTTATTGGTTTTGATATCATGGTTATTTTATTATTGAGTGCAACTTGGTGGTTTATAATTTTTCGACCGAATTTGTTATATTCATTTTTATCTTCATATTTTGATCATCATATTTGGCAAAAACTAATATCTCGTGAGTTTTGTGAAAAGTTCATTTATTTTTATCAATTAGGTGGAAATTTAGAAATGGTAATCCAGCAAATACAGTGGAGTTCAAATCAAGTTTTATACTCATTATGTAGACAAATTCTGATAGATCTTGAATCAGGACTAGATTTAAGTGATGCATTTGGTGTTATTGATTCAAACCTTGAAGCTTACTTCAAAATGAATATGGAAGGAATTGATATTTTAAAGTATCTCAAAAATCATAATTTGATTCAGGAAATTTCACTTATACATCAAATCAAGAAGTATAGCCGAATCATACTTATTTATGCATATCTTGTGATTATGATGCTGATTGTGATCATCTATCAAGTTATGCTTATGCCTATTCAAATGATGGGAGAACTATTATGAAAAAGGGATTTACGCTTTTAGAAATGATTGTTGTCGTGAGTGTAATTACACTTTTGTTTTTACTTTCTATTCCTAATATTCAAAAAGTACTCAATCTTTTTGAGAAAAAGGGATGTGAAGCACAATTAAAAGTCATTGATGCTGCCATATTAGAATACAAAATTGAATTCAATGAAATTGTTGACAGTATTGATCAGTTGGTTGATGCTGAATACATCTTGGAGGAACAAACACAATGTCAAAACAATGATCGGATCATCATCAATGAAGGACAAGCTGAAATCGAATAAGGGTGGTAGTTTAATAGAGGTTATTCTTATTTTAACAATTGTTTTTAGTTTATCTTTCATATGGATCAAACCAAAACAGTTTGTTACACAACATTCAAAAGCGTTTATATCATCTGTGATCCATACGCAAGTGATGGCTTTATATTTAAGAGAAAATCTTGAGGTGATTACAGACACTCCTTCTGAATATACAATTCGATTTAATAGCAGCGGAAATGTCAACATAAGTCAAACCATTTCATTAGGGAATAAAAAGGTCATTATTATGTTGGGAACAGGAAGGATACATGAGAAAAGGATTTTTGATGATTGAGCTATGTATCGTTATGTTAGGGTTAATCATGTTGATCAGCCTATCTTATCGAATAGTACTAGAAGCCTCAGCTCTTAACTTAAATTATCATTTTATTACCATTAATAATCAGTGTGAGGTTTTATGTATTCTAAAAAAGCATATACCTTAATCGAAACTTTAGTTGTCATAATGATGCTTCCTCTAATCGTTTCTATGATTTTCTCTCTTTTTCGAATACTATTGAATTATGATTATGATTTCACTCAAAGACAAAATTTCATAGGAATCATTCAAGTCAGAAAACGTATAGCATTAGGGAGCGATATCTCTTTGAAAGATCTTCGACTTCATTTAACCTATCGTAATCAACAGATTGAAATTTTCTGTGATGAAGATAAATTGATTGAGTATGATGGCTATATGGAATATTTGATTGAACTAGACCAATGTGAACTTATAATAACCAAAGGAATGATAATGCTTAATTATGAATCCAATAATGAGAAACAAGAGGTTTTTTTAGGTTATGTCAAATAAAGGATTTGTACTATTTCCTTTCTTAATCGCTTTTTTATCGTTAACTGTGATGCTTAACGACATTGCTGTCAATGAATTTAGGAAGAATACTGAGTTTAGAAAAGCTGTTGAAATAGACATATTCTCATTGGTTGAAATTGAAACCATCAGAACTATTAAAGATCAGTTTTTAAGTTTCAAGCCTAAAGAATTTACATTACAATTTGAAAGTTGGGAAGTCAAAGTTTCTTTTAAAGAGGAGACAGCTCAAATTACATACACAGGAAATTTTTTTATTACTGCAGAATTGGATTATGACATGGTTTTTGAGAATATCATGGATTATCGAATCATTAGTAGTACAAAAAGCGATAGTCATTGACAAATAAATTCTATCCACTAAAATAGATGTGTTAATAGGAGGTCTATTATGATTATCGTAAATGATTTAAGACCAGGAATTACTTTCTTGTATGAAGACAATATTTTTATCGTTCTTGATACCCAGCACAACAAAACCGCCATGCGTGGGATGATCATCAAATCAAAAGTGAAAAATCTTAGATCGGGAGTCATCAATGAAATGACTTTTACCGGTGGCGATAAAGTTGAGCCAGCTCACATCGATAAGAATGAAATGCAATATCTTTATGACAGCGGAGATGCCTTATGTTTCATGAATACAAGCACTTATGATCAAATTGAGATTCAAAAAAGCAATCTCGAAAAAGAATTACCATTCTTGAAACCTAATGACAATGTCAATATCGTTTCATTTGAAGGGGAGATCTTAGGTGTTGTATTACCAGATAAAGTTACTCTTCAAATTGTTACAACTGAACCTGCTGTACGTGGTGATACCGCCACCAGTGCTTTGAAAAATGCTGTACTAGAAACTGGTCTTGAGATTAGAGTTCCCATGTTCATCGCTGAGGGTGAAATGATCATTGTAAATACAATTGATGGAAAATACGCAGGAAGAGCATAATTCCTTTACAAAAGTAAGTTCTTACATTAAACTATATCTATCTTCAGGGCAGGGTGAAAATCCCTACCGGCGGTATACCCCGCAAGCCTAATGGGCACGAACCGGTTAAATTCCGGTGGCGACAGTAAAGTCTGGATGAAAGAAGATAACAATATCTTTTGATATTGAGCCCTGGGATTATTCTGGGGTTTTTTGTTGAAAGGAGAAAAATGAAAAACAACCTTCGATTATTGACGTTAATTAGCATGTTGATCGCATTATCTTATCTGCTCATGTTTATAGAATTTCCAATACCCGCATTGTTTCCACCTTATTTAAAAATCGATCCCAGTGATATTCCCGCCTTATTTGCCGGATTGTTTATTGGTCCAGTACCAGCAGTCATTATTGAATTAATCAAGAATATCTTACATGGATTATTTAGTCCAAAGGATCCGAATTTCTCAGGAGAAATAGCAAACTTCTTCTTTGGGATAGGGTTCATTCTACCAGTATCTTTATTTGCTTGGATGCTCAGACATAAATTTAAATCTTGGTCAAATACGAAATTTATGATCAGATTCCTACCTGCTTTTGCGATCGGTACGCTTGTTGCAACCTTTGTAATGGCTTTGGTCAATTATTACTTTGCTTTTCCACTCTATGGAATGAATGGGCATGCTGTCAAAATTGCTGGAATCATCTCCGTTACCCCATTTAATTTATTTAAAGGAACTTTGATTACTATTGCAGCTTATGCTCTGTATAGTCCTCTTAAAAAGTTGTTTAGCAGATACTTTAAATAAGTTATCCACAGTAAAAAACCTTTTATTTAAAAGGTTTTTTATTAGTCTATTCTAGATTTTCACAAGTCAACCCTACTATAAGCGCTAAAATTTGTTATAATATGCAAGAGGTATTTTATGGAACCACTATCACGTGTTAAGAAAAACGCCGAATTACGTCAAGAAGTAGAAAACAGTCGTGAAAGCGAACTTACATCTAGTGTACTTTCGTCATATGCCACTCGGCTTAATCGAATCAACCCTGAAATCAGCACTATTGAATCTAACTCAAATGTTTTAGATCGCAATCCTTTACATTCAAAAGGTGAATATGATCGTAGTTTTGAGAAAGTTGAAAATAAGATCGATCCTGCTTTTCATCACGATTTGCTCAACGAATTTATAGATGAAGTAAAATCTTATAACATTAAAAAAGGTTACTCTTCATCAGAAAACACAGAAGTGTTCATACCTCAAAAGAACGTTCAAACTTCAACGCAATCTACTGAAGTCAATGATGATCAAATGACTCAAGAAATCAAGAAAGTGATTGGATCTCAATATGAACAAGAGTTTCTTAGTTCCGAAGCAGAATTAAAATCCTTTAAAGATGGTGATATGTTTGAAGAGACTGCCAAAATAAAATTGAAACTTGAAGATGTGGACAAGGAACTCTTGGAAATGAGCCACTCTGTCAATCATTCATCAAGGACCTTAAATTTCATCGTGTTTATGTTGGTTATCGTTTTAATTGTCATGCTGGGAGTCGCCTTTTACTGGATCTACACGACTCAAGGTTTCTAATGAGGATAAACATTGCGATTGATGGGCCTAGTGCATCTGGAAAAAGTACGATTGCCAAACGTTTAGCTGAATTACTGAGATATACACATATTGATACCGGGTCGATGTATCGGGCTACCGCATATAAAGCATTGACTTCTAAAATCAGTCTTGAAGATGAACCAGCATTGATTGAAATGCTAAAGAATACTCAATTTGATTTTACTGGTGAAGGTCAATTGATCATGGATGGAAAACTGATTGGCAACGAAGTAAGAAATCCAGAGTGTGACATGGGATCATCTTTGGTTTCTAGGCTTCAAGGTGTCAGAGCCATGTTGGTTAGCATTCAACAGAAAATCACATTAAAAAAAGGGTTCATTTTAGACGGCAGAGATATTGGAACCGTCGTATTACCTAATGCTGAACTCAAAATATTCCAAGTTGCTTTTTTGCTTGAAAGAGCTAAGCGACGTTATGAAGAATTTCAACTTAAAGGCAGTACATTGACCTTTGATGAAGTTTATGAAGATCTTAGATTCCGAGATATTGCGGATTCTACACGAATATATTCCCCGCTTAAAAAAGCGGAAGATGCGATAGAACTGGATACCAGTTTCTTAAGCATTGAAGAAACTGTAAGCAGAATACTTAAACTTGTTCAGCAAACAGAAGAAAGGTTAAACCAACATGATTGATGGCGTTATTGCGATCGTAGGCCGGCCTAATGTCGGTAAATCCACGTTATTCAACCGTATCGTTGGAGAAAGAATTTCCATTGTAGAAGATACACCTGGGGTGACCCGGGATCGTTTATATGCCAAAGCCAATTGGCTTACTAAAGATTTTAGGGTCATTGACACAGGTGGTCTACAGTTAAAAGATCAAGATTATCAAAAAGAGATCCGGATGCAAGTTGATGTTGCCATCGAAGAAGCTGATGTCATTGTTTTTGTGACCAACGCAAAAGAAGGTATGACAGATGATGATCGTTATATCGCTAAAATGCTGCACAAAACAAAGAAACCAGTCATTATGGCCATCAATAAAGTCGATAATCAATCCCTTATCGACGCTTCTTATGAATTCTATGCATTAGGTTTTGAAGATTTGATTCCAGTCAGTAGTGTCCATGGTATTGGGATAGGGGATTTATTAGACAAAATCATTTCATATTTCCCTAATCGCGGACTCAATGATTACGAGGGCAAAATCAGTTTTGCAATCATAGGACGACCCAATGTTGGTAAATCTTCTTTAGTTAATGCGATTCTTAACCAAGAACGTGTCATAGTCTCTGATAAAGAGGGGACAACTCGTGATTCAGTCGATACACCATTCACTAAAGATGGCAAAGAATATGTGGTCATCGATACAGCAGGGATTCGTAAAAAAGGCAAAGTATATGAAAATATCGAAAAATATTCCGTTTTAAGATCACTTCAAGCCATAGAACGAGCCGATGTCATTTTGTTTGTCGTTGATGGGATCGCAGGAATTCGGGATCAGGATAAGCATGTTGCTGGTTATGCCCATGAAGCAGGTAAACCAATTATTATCATCTACAATAAATGGGATGGTGTTGAAAAAGATGAATTTACGATCAATTCTGTTACGCTTGAGATTCGTAAACAATTTATCTATTTAAGTTATGCACCTATTCTATTTGTTTCCGCAACCACTAAACAGCGTATTCATCAAATCATCCCAAACATAGACAATGTTTATAATTATTCACAGATGAGGATCCAAACGAGTGTCCTCAATGAAGTCTTGGCAGATGCTCAACGCATTACGCCTCCTCCTACTCATAAAGGTCAACGCTTAAACATTCTATATGGATCTCAAGTTGCTGTTGCCCCACCTACTTTTGTTTTGTTTGTGAATGATGTCGCATTATTACATTTCTCTTATCGTCGCTATCTAGAAAATAGATTACGGGAAGCTTTCATCCTCGAAGGCACACCAATTCGTATCATTGCCAGAAAGAAGGAACTTTAAATGAAAATTGGTATCATTGGAAGTGGAAGTTGGGGTACAGCGTTAGCTCAAGTTTTAACAGATAATCGCCATGATGTCATGATTTGGGGACGTGTTCTTGATGAAATCGTAGATATTTCTCGTTATCATCGCAATGAACGTTTCTTTCCGAATCAAATCTTAAATGACTCCATTAAGGCTACGATGAATTATGATGATTTACTTGATTCTGAAATATTGATCTTGGCGGTTCCGACCAATGCAATCGATGATGTCAGCCAAAAGATTGGGACTACTTTTACTCATCCCATTACAATTGTCAATGTCGCTAAAGGATTTCATCCTACCAATCATCAGCGTTTGTCTTTGGTCATTAAGAACAATGTTCCACCAACGATTCTTAAAGCAGTTGTTTCATTGATTGGTCCTTCACATGCTGAGGAAGTTGTTCAACGCTTATTAACCGTTGTCAATGCTGTATCTGAAGAAGAAGATGCATCAAAACTGATTCAAAGCACTTTCTCTAACGCATATTTCCGCGTATACCGCTCAACAGACGTCATAGGCGCTGAAATAGGGGTTGCTGTTAAGAATGTTATAGCCTTGGCCAGTGGCATCCTGAGCGGCCTAGGATACGGTGACAACGCACGTGCAGCATTGATCACACGTGGTTTAGCAGAAATATCCCGATATGGAGTCTATTATGGTGCTAAACCAGAAACCTTTTTAGGCTTAACAGGGGTAGGGGACTTAATTGTCACTTGTACTTCTGTTCATTCGCGTAATTTTCAAGCTGGTTTATTGATTGGCCAATTTGACACGGCTAAGATCTTTTGGGAAACCAATGAGAAAACAGTAGAAGGAATCTTTGCTGCAAAAGTTGTTTATGAAGAGTCTTTAAAAAACAACATTTCAATGCCCATTACTGAACAAGTTTATAAAGTCTTATATGAAGACGCTAAACCATCTGATTGTATTCAAATTTTGATGTCACGTGAACTAAAAGCCGAATAATTTGTATAATGACTGTTTGTTTGCTATGATAAGGGCAAGAATGGAGGAAATTCTATGTCAAATGTAGTTAATAAGAAAGCTTTAGCTGATGCTGTTGCTGAAAGTTGCGGTTGTTCCAAAAAGTCCGCATTGGAAAATGTTGATTTGGTACTAGACACCATCGTAGCCCAAGTAAAAGCCGGTAATAAAGTAGATCTTGCCGGTTTTGGGAAATTCGAAGTCAAGACCAGAAATGCAAGAGTAGGAATCAATCCAAAAACAAAGCAAAAAATTCAGGTTCCTGAATCAAAAGTTCCAGCTTTCAAAGCAGCCAAAGCCTTTAAAGAATCCGTTAAATAAGCGAGGTCAAAGTGGATATCCTATTTTATTTTGCCGCGATTGGTTTGGCTTTATGGGCACAAGCCAAGGTTACTAATGCTTATGCCCATTTTTCAGAAGTAACCACTGAGAAAAGAATGAGTGGTTATGCTGTGGCACGTGCCATCTTAGACAGCCATGGACTCAATCATGTTGAGATTTTAGAAAGCCCAAAAGGCATGCTAAGTGATCATTTTGATCCAAAAAACAATACTGTCAATTTATCGCCTAGAGTATACAAAGATGCTTCTATTGCTTCTGTCGCGGTGGCTGCTCATGAAGTTGGTCATGCCATTCAGCATGCTGAACATTACAGTTATATCGGTGCTCGAAATGCAATTCTGCCGTTTGCGATCGTTTCTAGTTAAGCTGGTTGGATCACAGCGATTATCGGGTTATTTGCATCGATCGATCTTTTGTTCTTTGCTGGTTTAGCAATGCTTGTTATTATCGCAACCTTTCAATTGGTAACCTTACCTTTAGAATTCGATGCATCAAAAAGAGCATTAGTGAATCTAGCTGAAGGACACTATATCAACGATGATGAAGTAGCTGATTCAAAAGCGATGTTATCGGCTGCAGCCATGACTTATATTGCTGGAATTGCTGCATCCTTGCTTCAGATTATGCGTTTACTTGTTATAAGAGGTAGAAGAAGATAATATTGGTCCCTTAAGGGACCTTTTTTTAGGGAAAGTGATGTAGATTACTTATGTATGAATATGAACAACATCACTTTAAACCTACAAAATCATGAATCAATACCTGAATTATTGTATGGAGATTGCGGTTTTAGTAAAGTCTATCTTGAAGGATTAAAAGAAGGGGAGTTGATCGTTTCTGATCAACCTTTTATGATTCAAAATACCAATGGATTAATGGTTGGCATCGATCAACGCTTTACGATCCTAAAACATGTTAAGAATAATTCAGTGATCGATACTTTGTCGCTTAAGTGGAATGAAAGTTGCAAAACACAGACAGAATCAAGTCTACTGGACATTAATTTACCAATTCAATCTAAAACTCTTATTCAACCTTATGGGATTCCGATCATTTTAATGATCGTTGGTTGTATCTTTACGATATTTGTCTTTAGAGTTAGAAAAATATGAATCACAAGACCTTTTACGTCATTTTAAGCAGTCTTTTATTACTTTTCCCTACAATTACTCATACTAAAGCTTTAGTTCCTACGATGACCACCAAAGAGTTCCTAAACTATGAGATCAGTGATACAGTGATTAATGCTCAATCTGTTACGATTAGCGGTTGGGCATTTATAAAAAAGAATCAGCATTTTAGAAATAGTACAGATCATGAGATTGCCATTGAATTTATTAGTACTTCTAATACATTTGTGATTAATGCAAGCTTGACCAATATCAGTATGACAAGCTCATATTTGAATGCTGGTTTGGATTTTTGCTTAGAAAACGTCTATCATCAAAGCACATGTAATTATTACTTTGAATATGTTGGATTTGTAGCAACAATTCCACTTAGCAATTTTCAAAAAGGTGTTAGATACAGCACTAATATTCTGGTTTATGCTAAAAAATCACAGACTTATTTAAAAACACCCTTATATTATCCTATGGAAGAATCAACAACCTTAAAAATAGGGGATTATCTTTACTCCATAATATCTACTTTAGAAGATACTGATTTTAAAGTACTAGATAATCCGATTTATGCTCGTAATGGTCCATCAAAAACAGCGACAGTATGGGCTTTAGGCACAAATTGTTCAACAACATATACAAATAAACTATATTTCAAATTAAATTCAGTTTACACAAATGTTTTAGCACGATTTAAATCAAATAATCAAACTTATTATCAAGTTAAGTCAAAGTTAGATGTCTGTGTTGAATCAAGAAGGCGAATCGTAGAAGGAACTTCCATTACACCAGTTTGGATATCAGGAATATTTGTTGAATATAGCGGATCACCTTTAGAAATCAATTCTGTATTAATCAATCAAAAACCGACATTACAAGTCTCAAATTTTGAAGTATTGGTTGGAAATAGCATAAATCTATTAGATTATGCGAAGAGTTACGATTTAGAGGATGGTGATTTAACGAGTAAAATCGTTATAGAATCAAGTCAATATCGAGATCTGCCAGGTATATATCAAGTAACATACTACGTACAGGATAAGTATGGTTATTTTGACAGAAAAACAATATTAGTTACAGTTGTTGGCTTAAACAACAATCCTCCAACTATTACAGCTCAAGATAAAACGGTTTTACAGTACTCAAATTTTGATGAAACGAAAGAAGTGACTGCCAATGATCTTGAGGATGGTGATTTAACGAATTCAATAATAGTTTTAAATGAAATCAATACAGCGATTTTAACAAAACAAGAACTGTGTTACAGCGTCATGGATTCTAAAAGAGCCATCTCATACAAATGCATTAATATAAACGTGATTGACAATTCTAAAATGGAAAGTAAATTTAGATTTGTATCTAAAAATAATCTTTTTAATAATGAAAGCATACCAATTCTTTGGATAAACAGAATAGAACGATTAAATAGTCTTTTACACGAAATATTATCATTAAAAACCACAATAATTCAATAATTGTATACTTCGCATAATGTATATTATGTAATATTTAAATCAATAATGTGGATTAAAGTAAGAAAAGAGCTTTCTAGGCTCCCTTCTTTACAGAATATAGGTCTAATATCAATATTACGAGACTAAATGAGTTGATCTAGATATGAAATTCCGTGCTCTGGTAGTTGAACTCTAAAATTATCAGCTACAGTAGCACCTACAGCTCCAAAACAATTACTTTCATCTAACAGTCCATTGCCTTTTAAACTCTTACTGTAAAATATGACTGGTATTTGCTCTCTGGTATGATCTGTTCCTTTAAAGGTTGGGTCATTACCATGATCAGCCGTTAAAATAACTAAATCATCATCATTAATCTTTTCTAACAATATTCCTAGTTGTCGATCAAAAATTTCTATTTCCCTACCATATCCTTCAGGATTTCTACGATGCCCCCATAATGCATCAAAATCGACTAAGTTAACAAAACATAAGCCTTTAAAAGGTTTATCTGCCAAACCGATCGTAATATTCATTCCGTCTTCATTAGACTTCGATTTATATGCCTCAGTTATGCCTTCCCCATCAAATATATCTTTGATTTTACCTACACTTATGACATCAAATTTTTGATCTTTGAGTGAATCAAGGACTGTATTCCCAAAAGGTTTGAGTGCGTAATCATGACGATTGCTGGTCCGCTTGAACTCCCCTTTTCGAGGGCCAATGAATGGACGAGCAATGATTCGACCGACACGCCATTCCGGTTTCATGGTAAGTTCACGAGCGATTTCGCATGCTTTATATAATTCTTGTAGGCCAAATGTTTCTTCATGAGCAGCAATTTGTAAAACTGAATCTGCTGAAGTATAGACAATCATTGCGTTTGTCTTCATATGTTCTTCGCCCAATTCATCTAAAATCTCGGTTCCACTAGCTGATTTATTCCCTATGATGGTATGTCCGGTTCTTAAGCTCAATTCATCAAGTAATTCTTTAGGAAATCCTGTGTCTGTGAATGTGATGAATGGTTTGTCGATAAAAAGTCCCATTAATTCCCAATGTCCCGTCATGGTGTCTTTTCCAAGGCTTAATTCAGAAAGTTTAGTGTAATAAGCCAATGGATTTTTAGCAGCCTCCACGCCTTTTAAAGGGTGTAGATTAGAGATACCTAATTTTTGTAGGTTGGGAATATTTAATGCATAACGTTCTGCGATGTGTCCAAAAGTATCAGATCCTACATCGCCATATTCTGCAGCATCTTTGCTTGCACCAACGCCAAGTGAATCCATAACAATAATAAATACTCTTTTATAATTCATATTAATCTCCTTTTCGTTTTGGGTGAATCTTATCGTAAGCAGATTTTAATCTGTTTTCTTCAATGTGCGTATAAATTTGTGTCGTAGAGATATCAGAATGACCTAATAATTCTTGAACGACTCTTAAGTCTGCACCGCCATTCAGAAGCGATGTTGCGAAACTATGTCTCAATTTATGAGGACTGATATGATGATCTAGTCCTAATGCCTTTTCTTTAGCAACCAACATCGTATAAACGTATTGACGAGTAATTGGCTTGCCTTTTGGGGTAATAAACACATTCTCTGTCTTGTTTTTGATCCAAATCGCACGAGTCGTAGTGATGTAGTGACGAAGATTGGATACGGTTAACTTCCCCATCGGTATCATTCTTTCCTTATTGCCTTTACCTAAGATTCGTAAGTAGCCATCATCCAGAAAGACTTGGTTAAGTTTTAAAGTAACGAGTTCGGTAACTCTTAACCCACATGAATATAATAGATCAATGATGGTCAACTCTAAATCTAAATGACCACCCTCTTTGCTTTCTAACAACTGATTTATTTCAACTGTACTGACCGTTTTAGGATAACGTCTCGTTTTTTTGATGGAGAGCATCGTTATTGTGGGATCACTTATTTTTTCATCAAGACGATTATGAAAATGATAAAGCCCTTTGATACTAGAAATCAACCTAAGCATAGAAGCATTGCTTTTAAGTTTTGTTTCTGATTCTATAAAACGGTTTAAATGAGATGTTTCTACCTGATCAAACTCAATGCTCAAAGACTCAAAATAGAGTTGTACTTGTTTTAGATCACTTAAATATGAAGTCTGTGTCAGTTTTGCTTTGCGTTCAACATATGTCAAATGATCAATATACTGACGAATGGCATTTTCCCAGTTCATTACCCTCTCACTTGTGCTTGTAAGGTGTCCAATAGTTCTTTGGCCGCATTCTTTGAGAAATCTGAAGCTGTTCCTGTAGAAATCAAACTCAGTTCGTGAATCCGTTGGTCATAGTTTAAAAGTGAAATAGAAGTTGAGGTCGATATCAAACCTTGGTCTTTAGAAACCAAATAATGCTGTGAAGCGCAGGCTGCTACTTGACCTAAATGAGTGACAGAGAATACTTGTGAAGCATGTGCGATTTTATGCATTTTTTGACCAATTGCTGTTGCGATCCTACCTGAAACTCCGGAATCGATCTCATCAAAGATAACCGTATCAATTTGTTGAAGATCATTAAAAATGACTTTCAGTCCAAGCATTAAACGAGATAATTCTCCCCCGCTTGCGACTTTAACTAAAGGTCTTAATATTTCTCCAGGATTCATCGAGACGAGGAACTCAACTTCATCATATCCAAGTGTCGTATCATTACCAGTATTGAAAATAATCTTAAATTGTGCTTTTTCAAGGTAAAGATCAACACATTCTCTTAGAACCAAGTTTTCAAGTTCTTTAGCTTTGGTCTGACGTAAAACGCTCACTTGATCAGCCAAAAGTTTGTATTTAGCATATGCTTCGTTGGCTTCTTTTTCAAGTTTTGCTAATATTTCATCACGATTGTTGATTAAAGCAACTCGATCTTCAAGTTCGTGTTTTTTATCCAAAACAGCTTTAATTGAATTGCCATATTTCTTTCTCATTTTACTGATTAAGAATAATCGTTCTTGAATTGCATTTACATCTTCTTCATTGAAGCTCAGTAAACCTTTGCTTTGGTTAAGATCTGCAATTTTATCAGTCAGTTCATAATATAAAGATTGGATCGCATTGGTTATTTCTATGATGCGTTCACTTTCAGATATTACTTTGAGTTCACGAATGGCTTCATATAGCTTTTCACTGACCCCATCTGTTTCGTCTAAAAGTGTTAAAGCTTGACCAAGATGTGTGGCAATTTTTTCAAAAGCCATCATTTCTTTATGTTTTTGTTCAAGTTCTTGTTCTTCACCTTCAATAAGGTGAGCTGATTCGATTTCATTGATTTGGAAAGTCAAAAACTCCAAATCATCTGTATTTAGTGTACTTGATTTTTTATTTAGGATATCTTTTCGAAGATGATCATATTGTTGGTACGATAGTTTAAGTTCATTTAACAAGCTCTTCTCATTTACAAATCGATCTAGTAATCCTAAATGATATTTAACGTTCAATAAATATTGGGTATCATGTTGATTGTGTATATCGATCATCAGTGAACCTAATTCTTTTAGAGCACTTACTGTAATGCTTTGACCATTGAGTTTAGATGAAGATTTCCCTTCTTTATCGCACTCTCTAGTGATGGTTATAAGTGATTTAGCACTAATGCTACGTTCATCCAACCAAGTCTGAATCGATTCACGGTGAACCTTAAAAACACCTTCTATGATGGCTTTTGAACCATCGTTGCCAACTGCATCGCTAAGGAAACGATCGCCTAATAAAATCCCGATCGCGTCAATTAAAATCGATTTCCCAGCACCAGTTTCACCAGTAAATACACTAAAACCTGGCTTAAAATCTAAGCTGACTTCATTGATAAGGATAAAGTTTTTTATGGTTAATTTTTGGATCATATCTAATTAAGATTATACATTAAATGATTTGTTTCCTGAGTTTTTCTGCTCAAAGTCATGTTATTTTTAATAACTTCTGTTTTTAATAAGATCGATGAGTGAAAGTAAAGCTTCAGCATGATCCAATTTAATTAGGATACGTTGTTTTATATCGATCGATAAAAGCTCAAGTTGTGATATAGCTTTATCAATCCCGGCAACGACCACATATGTTTTTTTGTCATTTTTTAAATCGCTGTCTTTTGATTTACCGATTTTGATGGAATCACCATTGATTTCTAGTAGATCATCTTGGATCTGAAACATAACCCCTAAATCTTCACCAATCGATTGAAAAGAGTCAATGAGTTCAACTCGATCAGAAAGAATACAACCCAAAGCCAAAGCAGAACCTAATAATTTACCTGTTTTATTTAAATACATTGTTTTTATGGTGGTATCCTTTGTGTTTTCTGGATACATATCTTGGTCTTGACCCAAGATCATACCGTGAATTCCGGCATTCTTAGCTAAGACTTGTAAACAAAGTAATTTCTTTTGGGGTTCTAATGTTGTTTCCAAAACAGTTTCATAAGCCAAATTCAATAAAGCATCTCCCGCCAAAATTGCAATGGCCTCATCAAAAGCCTTATGAACGGTTGGTCTGCCCCTTCTAAGATCATCGTTATCCATTGCTGGCAAATCATCATGGATTAACGAATAGGTATGGATCATCTCAAGGGCAGCCGCAACCATTAAGGCATTCTCATTAACACTTGTTAAAAGACTGAATACCAGCTGTGGCCGAAAACGTTTCCCTGTTCCTAAAAGCGCATATCTTAAAGCTTCTTTTATTTTACTTTGTGGCAGGTCTTTGGTTAATGAATCCAGGATTTCCTCGAAACGAGTTAAATTAGTCTGTGTTATTGGAGTTGCCATAGGTTTTCATTAATTCTTGGACTTTTTGTTCAAAGTCTTTGAGTTGCAGATCGCATTCTTTGACGAGTGCCAATCCTTCTTCAAATAATGAAATAGATTGTTCCAGACTTGATTCATTTTTCTCAAGTGCAGTTACGATTTCGTTCAGTCTTTTCATTGAAGCTTCAAAATTTTTCTTTTCCATAGGACTCCTTTTGGGTTACCATTGTATGGATTTCCCCATCTTTGATTCTAATACTTAAGTTATCATTGATATCAACTTCGCTTAGTGTTCTTATAATATTTCCATTTTTTGAAGTAATCGAATAACCTCTTTCAATGATATTTAAAGGTGAATAGGCATTGAGTAATCCAACACTTTGAGAAAATGTGGTCATTTTATAAGCCATGGTTGACTTGAGGGATGACAACACATCGTGTTTAAGGCTGTTTAAGCGACTTTCTTTAGTTCTGATAGATTGTAATGCAGCAAATCTTAAGGCCTCATTGAGTGTCTTTAATCGGTTCTCATGGGTTTTCATTTTAGATGCATAGTTGAATAAACCTTGAGTCATCATGGTTAAGTGAATCGTTAAGTCTTGGGTTAATAATTCAGGATTGGACCAAATTGGATATTGTCTAACATTAGAGAAATCTAGATGAGCCTTATTTAACTTTTGATATACCAATTTTATAAGCATTTGTCTGCTTTGATTGAGTTCATTTGTAACTTCACGAAAATCACGAATAACAACTTGTGCAGCTGCTGTGGGAGTTGCAGCTCTGACATCTGCCACATAATCAGCAATGGTCACATCGACCTCATGTCCAATCCCTGATACAAGCGGGGTTGATAAGCGATAGATGGTTCTAGCCAATCGTTCATCGTTAAATGCCCAAAGGTCTTCAATTGAGCCACCACCTCTCGCTAAAATCAAGACATCATGGTGTTGTTTATCGGCATATTCTAGGCGTTCAATAAGCTGTAAAGCCGCAGACTCACCTTGAACCAAACTTTCATAGATGGTTGTTTTGATACCTGGCCACCTAAGATTCAATGTCTTTAAGATGTCTTGTAAGGCTGCTGTTTTAGCTCCAGTTATGATTCCAATACTATCTGGATAAAGAGGTAGGCTTTTTTTATGACTGGGTTCAAATAAACCTTCTTCAAAAAGTTTCTTTTTAAGTTTCTCAAATTGCAGAAACAGATCTCCGATACCATCCAGTGACATCGAAGTTACATTGATTTGTAAGGATCCTTGAGGAGGATAAACTGTAACAGATGCCTTGACGAGAACCTTATCCCCTTCTTTTGGTTTAAAATGAACCCCTATTGTCGTATTGGCAAACATGATGCATGAGATCTTAGCACCTTCATCTTTTAAGGTAAAATACCAGTGTCCACTACGATGTGCTGTAAAATTCGAGATCTCGCCCTTTAACCAAAATGATTTAAAAATAGCTTGAGTTTCCAAGTTAAATTTGATGGATTGAAGAAGTTCTGATACAGAGTAAGCAGTCTGACTCATAGACAATCTAATATTCCATTGATAAAGGCATAACTGTCTTCACTAGAATACACTTTAGCAATCTCAACAGCTTCATTGATGATGATGGCACGCGCTGCTTCATCGATTGCATATTCGCTGATGGCACATAATAAAATGGCTCTATCGATGGCTAAAAGTCTTTCATATTTCCAATCTGAATTGAGATGCTCAGTGATGAACTGAACATATTCAGCTTTATTTTCCAGAATGTTATAGAGATTGTTTAAAAGATACACCTGATCCTCAGTGGTTGGTTCTAAGCCTTCATCAACAATAATGGCCGCGATAGATTTTTCAAGCAATAAATGTTGATATAGATATGTAACCAATTGGATTCTTAATTTATGTCGGATCATAGTACCCTGCTTTCATTTACCTATTTTAACATAATCCATAAAAAAACGCCCTATTGGGCGTTAAAATTAAAGCCAATTACATTAACATCCACAACTTCACATTCGATCTCAGTCATATCATGAATCGCTTTATAAACTCGATTTTGAACATTGGTACATGTTTTCTGTACATTTTGTCCATAACGAATCTTCACGTCGATTCCTAAAGAAACCTTGCCTTGTTGGATTTTACAGGTCACATGTTTTTTAAATGTCCCTTTATCAAGCAAAATCCCTTTTTCTTCCAAAGCGCTTATATAAGCGATGGAAGTGAATACGTCCTTTTTAAGAACGATGATGCCGTTTTCGTTGTCGCTGATTTTGATCATGGTTTACCTATTTTCTTTAAACTTATTATAGCATAACCATAAAAGATATAAAACGTCTATTCTGCAGGCCACCATTTATCGATCAATGCTTGCAAACTTCCATCTTTTTTCATCGCTTCAATGGCTGCATTGACTTTAGAGACCCAAACTGAACCGGTAGGCATGGCTACCCCCATCCCATTGATGGCCGTTAATCTAGCATGCTGAAGTGTAAATGAAGACAATTCAGGATATTGAGCCAAGAATTCATCACCCGAAGCTTTATCAATGACCAAGAAATCAATTCTGCCTAAGAGAATATCCTGAACGATGATGTCAAACTTACTACGAATATCCAAAACTAAACTAAATTCATTTTTCAACATATTTAAAGCGGATTCCTGTACAGTACCCATTTGGGCAGATGCTTTTTTACCAGCAAGATCATTGATCGAAGCATATCCTTTAGAAGCTAGATAGATAACTGTAAAAGTTTCACCTAAAGCAGACTCTTCTTTATAAGCAATTGAGAAATCAACAGATTCTTCTCTTTCGGCTGTAATTGACATACCAGATATGGCCAAATCACCTGTATTACCCTGAAGCGCTCCGATGATTCCGTCAAAGGATGTGTCAACCCATTCAAAGGTCACATTAAGTTTTTTCGCTAATGCTTCTCCAAATTCAATATCAAAACCAACAAACTTTCCATTGACGTCAATGGATTCATATGGCGGATAATCTGCCGATACCAATACCTTAAGCACATCTTTCTTTTTGGTCTGACACGCAGTCAGTAGCGTTGTGAGCACAAGGGCTACAATTAATACTTTTTTCATGGTTCTCCTTTTAGATCATGTTGGACAGAAATTCAGCTGCCCTTTGAGATTTTGGTTGATTAAAGAATTGTTGGGATGGAGTAACTTCAAGGATTTCAGCGTTATCCATGAAAATAATAGTGTCTGCCACTTCTTGGGCAAACTTTATTTCATGGGTGACGATAATGTTGGTCATTCCAATATGGTTGAGTTTTTTGATGACTTTAAGGACTTCTTGAGTCATCTCAGGATCCAAAGCACTGGTTGGCTCATCAAACAACATCGCAATTGGTTTCATCGCTAACGCTCGTGCAATTGCAACTCTTTGTTTTTCACCGCCTGATAGTTGATGTGGGTAATTGTTAAGTCGGTTCTGTAATCCTACTTCAGTAAGATACTTGATCGCCTGACTCTCAGCTTCTTCATCTGTAAACTTCTTAACTTTAACTAATGCAAACTTAACATTTTGTAAGGCAGTCATATGCGCAAACAGATTGAAGTTTTGAAAAACCATCCCAATTTTTTCCCGAACTGTATTTAACTTTGCTTTTTCTTTGACTAAATCAATGTTATCGATGATCACTGAGCCACTTGTTGGGATCTCAAGCAGATTGATACATCTAAGTAAAGTGCTTTTTCCTGCTCCGCTTGAACCAATGATCGCATACGTCTTTTCGGGTTCAAATTCAATCGAAACATTCTTCAACACAACAGTATCTTTAAACTTCTTTGATACATTGATGAGCTTAATCATAACGCAGTGCCTTTTCCAGTTTCTTCCCAATGAAACTTAAGATGATGTTGAGTGTCAAGTAAATGATCATGGTGATAAAATAAGGTTCGAAATATCGATAAGTTGCTGAAGCAATCAAGCCTGTTTTACGCATGACATCAGACAAACCAATGATGGAAACAACAGAGGTCTCTTTTACTAAGGTAATAAATTCATTCATAATCGCAGGTAAAACATTTCGCAAAGCTTGTGGCATGATAATGTTGACAGTGATGTCATAGCTTTTGACACCCAATGCATAAGCAGCTTCGATTTGGCCTTTATCGATGCTTTCTATGCCAGCTCTTAAGATTTCAGAAAGATATGCACCAGAATTACATGAAAATACAATTAAGGTTGACGTCATCAGATCGGGTATCCAACCTGTAACTTGTGGTAATCCTATATGGAAGAAGATCAATTGAATCAACAAAGGCGTCCCTCTGAAGAAATCAACAAAGCCCTTAACCAACCATCTGACAGGCGAACCTTTTCGTCCGCCTAAACTCAATGCAAACCCTAGTAGTGTTCCTCCGATGGCTGAAAGTGCTGCCACTTGCAAAGTAACAAGAACCCCTTGCCCAAACTGAGGCAAATAAGGCCAGATTTTATCAAAATTAATGTTCATAGATCCTCCCTTTTCAATAAAAAACGTCCTTGCTAATAACAAAGGACGTATGATCGCGGTACCACCTTATTTCCAAACATTGTTTGGCAACTCAAATCTTTAACGCAGAATTACGGATTTTCTTTTCGTGAAGATCAGCTCCAAAGTACGTTCCTTAAGTCACGCATCTTGCCTTCCATCAAACGCAAGTCGCTGGGGTGCAGAATCTTAAGTACTACTCTTTTTCGTAGCTTATGGGACATATTATAAATCGTTTTAATGTAAATGCAACAATTATTTTCATTATTTACATATTTTTACATTACTAAAGTTACTTAACAATTTTACGCGCATTCATATCATCTATTTTCAATTGTGTGATCAATCCTTGCAAATCAGCAAATTTCATTTCTGAACGAAGAAAGTCTATAAAATAGTAATCCATCTCTTTTCCATAAAGATTGCTGGCATAATCAAAAAGATGGGCCTCAATAGAAATCGAATCATCATCTTTGACCGTTGGGTTATACCCTACTGATATCATGGCTGGATGTTTTATTCCATCAACCGCAGCATACCCTGCATAGACACCGATCTTAGGAATGACATATTCTTGATCAACTTTTAAATTTGCAGTAGGAAAACCAATCTGAGTTCCAATACGTTTACCATGCACAACGATGCCAGATACTTTATAAGGTCGACCCATCAATTTATTAACCAAAACCATATCACCAACTTTTATGGAATCTATGATACGAGTAGTGGATACTTTTTCATCCAAATAATCAAATTCTTCCATGATGCTGGTCGAAATCAAACTTTGATTTTTTAAAGTGTTGATATCGCCTGCTCCTTTATCACCAAATCTAAAATCATAGCCACATACCAAATGACCAATATTGTTTCTATGTAATAAGTCTATAAATGCATTTGGGTTGAGTTTAGCCATTGAAATATCAAACTGTAAGGTGATCCATATATCAAAACCTTTAGCTTCAGCTAGCTTTTTACGATCATTCAAAGTTGTCACATGTTGAATATTATGAAGTCCTTTAAGTATGACCCATGGATCAGGATCAAAAGTGATCAGGGCACTCTTGAGATTATTTTGTTTGGCAATCAAAATGGTTTTGTTAAATAAGGTTTGATGCCCTATATGGAAACCATCAAAATAACCGATACACCCTACGATTTTTTGTTCTTTGATGCTGTCTTTTTCAGTTGTAATAATATATTCTTTCATTTACCATAAACCTCGCACACTTGTATAAGCTTCCTTTTTTTCATTCCAACTGTAGATCGCCAACACTTCATCCTCATGCATAATCATTAAAAAATCTTCATCTTTTTCTAACGAAAGTATTTTACCATTTTTGATATCAATCACGTTATCGACATGCACCTTTTTATAAGGTAGAGCATCTTTAAGTGGGATCAAGGTATATTCACCAGCGACTACTTGATCGAATTTAACTGCATCTTTAAGTTCAAATGAACCAACTTTGGTTCGTATCAAACTCGACATACAACCCACAGTACCAAATTCTATTGCCAAATCTTCACACAAAGAACGAATATATGTACCACTTCCACATACGACTCTAAATGTGATGTCTTGATCAATTTTTAATAATTCAAGTTCATGAATCTCAATTGCTCTTTTGGGGGTGATGACTTCGATGCCCTCACGATGATATTCATGCAGACGTTTTCCATTGACTCTTACAGCAGAAACCATTGGTACTGTTTGTTCTTGTTGACCCATAAATTGTTTGAATACACGAAGGATGGTTTCTTGTGAAGGAACTGAAAAAGTTTGTTCTTCAATTACGGTTCCCCATATATCTTTGGTGTCTGTTTTAATTCCTAATTTTAATGATGCGATATATTCTTTCGTATCATGAACAAGAAACTGATTTGCTTTGGTGGTTTTATTGAATAAAACCAACATTAAACCTTCAGCATTTGGATCTAAAGTACCTGTATGTCCGACTTTTTCAAGTTTCAAACTACGTTTTATACGATTTACCAGGTCGAAGGAAGTTAAGCCTTTTTCCTTATAAACCAGTAAGATTCCATCTTGTGACATCGGTCTCATTATACACGATTCTATGATAAGATTATAGGTACTATGAAACTCCTTCTGCAAAAGATCTCACATGCTGACTATGATTATGACATGATCGAAAAAGGTGATGTGATTGGTGTCGGTATCAGTGGTGGAAAAGATTCTACCCTTTTGCTTTATGCCTTGAATAAATATAAAATCAAGTCTGGTAAACAATTTAATGTTTTGGGGATTCATATCCAATTAGGTTTTGATGGGGATTCATTTGATCCCGTCGAAAACTATTTTAAAGATTTAGGAATTGAAATTTTTCAAGTAGAATCAAGTGTCGCAAAAATCCTAGAACTTAATAAAACAGCTGATGGCAGAATTCGTTGTTCATTATGTTCAAAATTTAAAAAAGCAGCCGTTATTGCTGAAGCCAAACGACGAGGATGTAATAAAATTGCTTTTGCACATCATGCAGACGACGCTATTGAAACCTTGATGTTGAACGCCATATATGGTGGTAAACTAAATACTTTCGATCCTAAAATGTTTTTATCTGAAGCGCAAATTACTTTCTTGAGACCATTTATATATGTTAGAGAGTCACAAATCATTGCACAAGCCAAACAATTAGGTCTCCCAGTTATACGTTCTGGTTGCCCTATGGATGGCGTTACTAAACGCCAAGATATGAAAGAATTGTTAGCTGAAATTTATGTAAAATTTCCTCAAAGTCATGATAATTTTCTGAAAATGTTACATAACCCAGATCAATTAAGTTTATGGAATCCAAAAAAAAGATAAATAAAAAGTGTTGACAAACGTTTTTGCATGGTTTATTCTTTAACCCATACAAGAGATTATAGAGGTAGCGGTGCAGATGAGTACGTGAAGGAGCCGACAGGCTAAGAATTCACGGAAAGGCAATCACCGCCGAACATGAACAGTGGTAACTGATTCATGTGGGATAACGGATAAGATCCGTTGTACTCCTGCAGCAATGCAGAGGCGCTATGACACATCACTTTGAAAAAAGGGACCGTGGATAGCATGGTCTTTTGTTTTCGGAGGAACGAAATGAGAAAGATTACGATCAGTTTAACCCTTGCTTTGCTGTTACTGTCAGCATGTGCACCAAAACCAGCTGTGAAGACCCTTATCGTAGGATTAGAGTGCAACTATACCCCTTTTAATTGGACAACAGTCAAAGCCGATTCAGACTTTTCTGTTAAAATTGATGAAGAAGGCGCTGGTTACTGTGATGGTTATGATATCCAGATCGCACAAGCCATTGCAGATGAATTGAATTTGAAACTCGTTGTCAAAAAAATCGGTTGGGATGGATTGATTCCAGCTCTAACTGAAAAAGAAATAGACATCATCGTTGCCGGTATGACTGATACCGAAGAACGTAGAGCTTCTGTTGCCTTCAGTACCCCCTATTATGCTTCTGATTTAGTTTTAGTTGTTAAGGCTAATTCAGCATTTGCAGCCGCAACTACCTTATCCGCATTCGCAGGAGCCAGTGTTATTGCTCAATTTGAAACTTTCCATGATGATCTGATCGATCAAATCACAGATGTTGATCATTTGACTCCTTTGACTTCAGCTGCCCTATTGGTCAATGCGGTACAAGCTGGTGAAGCAGATGCAATGGTTACTGAATATCCAGTTGCTTTAAGCATCGTCGCAACCAACCCAGACCTAAAGATCATTCAATTTGCTGCTGGACAAGGTTTCACCACATCTTTTGAAGAAACAACTGTTTCGGTTGCTCTAAGAAAAACAGACACAAAATTACTTGCCGACATCAACACCATCTTAGCTTCCATCAGCGAAGAAACTCGTTCTGAATGGATGGCGGATGCGATTGATCGCAAGCCAGAATAATGTTGTTCTTAAGTAGTCAAATCCCCAATGATTTATTCGGAGCGGCGGTTTATCTCGCAGATAAATACGCCTCTCTTTTCCTGTTTGGTATACGCAATACCTTATTGATCGCATTGACTTCAACTGTCATTGGAATATTCTTGGGATTAGGTGTTGGCATATTGAAATCAATACCTATTGTAATGGATGATCCTTTATGGAAAAAGGTTCTGATCAAAGTTGTTAAATTCTTCAGTGCTGTTTATGTTGAAGTCTTTAGAGGAACCCCCATGATGGTTCAAGCCATGTTTATTTATTATGCATTTCTTGACACATGGAGGTTGTTTCCGCTCTTGGGCAGTTATAAACTAACCGCTGGTATCGTGATCGTATCGATCAATACTGGTGCTTATATGGCTGAAATCATTCGTGCAGGGATTCAGTCTTTGGATAAAGGACAAAATGAAGCAGCACGTTCGATTGGAATGAATAACTTTCAAACCATGGTCTATATCATATTGCCTCAAGCCATTAAGAATGCCTTCCCTGCCATCGGCAATGAATTCGTCGTCAACATCAAAGATACTTCTGTACTCAACGTCATTGGGATCACCGAGCTTTTCTTTCAAGCCAACACGGTAGCGGGAACGACATATAAGGTCACAGAAGCCTTTTTCGTGGCTGCCATCATCTATTTGATCCTGACTTATTCAACTACCACCATATTGAAAATCATTGAACGCAAGATGGATATGCCGGTATCAGGAGGTCCTTCCAGTACTTCTACTCCCATTTTAGTGACCCATTATAGTAAGGGATCAAAGGTATAACCATGTTGATCGAAATTAAAAACTTAAAGAAACTCTTTGGAAAAACAACTGTTTTAAAAGACATCAGTATGACCATCAATGAAGGTGAAGTCGTCAGTATCATTGGTTCTTCAGGCAGTGGTAAAAGCACTCTTTTAAGATGCATCAATCTGCTTGAACACTATCAAGCCGGAGATATCTTATTTGAAGGTCACAATATCTTAAAGTATCCTGGAGGATTAAATACTTATCGTACTCATGTCGGTATGATCTTTCAGTCTTTTAACTTATTTAATAATTTATCAGTTCTGGACAATTGTGTCATAGGACAAGTCAAAGTCCTAAAGAAATCTAAAACTGAAGCAATTGAACTCGCTACAACAACGCTGGATCGTGTTGGATTAAGCAACTTCATCAATGCCTCTGTATCGACACTTTCCGGAGGTCAGAAACAACGCGTCGCCATTGCCCGAACTTTATGCATGGAACCTAAAGTCATGTTGTTTGATGAACCCACAAGTGCTCTAGATCCGGAAATGGTAGGTGAAGTACTGCAAGTCATCAAAAATTTAGCTAAAGAACATCGAACCATGATCATCGTGACTCATGAAATGTCCTTCGCAAAAGAAGTCTCGGATCGCGTTATCTTTATGGATCAAGGCATCATCTGTGAAGAAGGAAGTCCTGAAGTCATCTTTAATCATCCGACTCAAACCCGTACTCAAGAATTCCTTTCTCGCTTTATCCAATAACACTCTAGGGTGTTATTTTTTAATGTGATACAATATCGACATGTCTTACCAAAGAATCTACATTGAAATCACGAATGTTTGTAATCTAAACTGTACTTTTTGTTTGCCTACACAACGTAATACTCAATTCATGAGTGTGTCAGAGTTTGAACACATCCTCAATGAAATTAAAGATCATACCCAACACATCTACCTACATGTCAAAGGTGAACCTACTCTTCATCCCCAATTAAAACAATTTATGGATCTTGCGAATCAATATCATCTGAAAGTTCATTTAGTAACCAATGGAACTCTTCTTGATCAACTAGATTTCGATCTGTTGGTGCATCCTGCATTGGCTCAGTTATCCATCTCATTACACAGTGTTCAGAATATGAATGCTGAAAAACACGAAAGTTACCTAAAGTCCATAGAAAATATCATTATGCGAAGTAAAGCTTCTTATTTTGCCCTATTTTTAAGGGTTTGGAATGAAAATAACTTCGAAATCATCAATTGGTTAAGCAAAATTCTTAACACAGAGATTCAATATGAGCCAGCCAAACACAGAATCAAAATCAGTAAAAATATCACTTTAGATTTCGATAAAGTCTTTACTTGGCCTAGTTTAGACCAAGAATTCATTGGTTTAACTGGTTCATGTTATGGTGGACTTAAAATGATGGGAATTTTAGTTGACGGAACAGTTACACCTTGCTGCTTAGATAATGATGGTGACATCGTCTTAGGTAACATCCATACCACTTCATTTTCTGATCTGATACAAAGTCCTAGATATCTCTCATTCATTCAAGGATTGACTTGTAATAGGCTGGTAGAGCCTTTGTGTCAGCATTGTACGTATCACTTGAAACATAAAAAAATAAGACTAGGTTAGTCTTATTTTTTAAGTTCTTTTAAGATATCGTCGATACGCTTCCCTTTTTCATAGGTCGCATCAATCACAAAGACGATTTGAGGAATCTTACGGATCATGATTCTTTTCCCAAGTTCCATTCTAAAGTATTTCGCATGTTTACTTAAAGCTTCCAAACGTTCATCATTATTGCCTGAACCCAGAAACGTGACAAACACCTTAGCATAAGAATAATCATTGGTAACCTCACAATCCAAGAGTGTAACAAATCCTACTTTAGGATCGTCCATTTCTGTTTGAATCATCTGTGAGATTTCTTTGACGATCAGTGCGCCAATTCTTTGGTGTTTGATGCCCATATTATTCCTCTACGATGATCTTATCATCGTAAGCTTCAATCAAATCGTTTTCCTTTAAATCATTGAATGATTCGATGGTGATGCCACATTCATATCCGGCAGCCACTTCTTTCGCATCGTTTTGGAAACGCTTTAAAGAACTGATAGAACTGGTATAAACAACTTTACCATCACGAATGATACGGACTTTGGCACTTCTGGTGATTTTACCATCTGTGACCATACATCCCGCAATCGTGCCAACCTTTGAAACTTTGAAGGTTTGTCTCACTGTTGCTTGGCCTAAGACTTCTTCTTTATAGACTGGGGCAAGCATGCCTTTCATGGCAGCTTCCAGTTCTTCGATAACTTTGTAGATGATGTTGTGTAAACGAATCTCTATGCCTTCTTCTTCAGCCTTCTTACGAATATCGGCATTAGGTCTGACATTGAAACCAATGATGATTGCATGTGATGCTGAAGCTAACATAACATCGCTTTCTGTGATTCCGCCTACTGTAGAACGAATGACATTGATTTTAACATTACCGACTTCCATTCTTTCTAATGCTTGTCTAACGGCTTCAGCTGAACCTTGTACGTCAGCTTTGATGATAACTTGTATTTCTTGAATCAGTCCATCTTCAACTCGTTTTGATAATTCTTCAAGTGAAACGGCAGAAGAACTTCTGCGTTCGCTTTCAATCTTAACTTGTGATCTGTGATCCGCAACATCACGGGCTTTCTTTTCACTGTCAAAAACTTTAAAAATATCGCCTGCGACAGGCACATCACCTAAACCAATGATTTCAACCGGAGTTGAAGGCAAGGCTTCTTTGATTTCGCGACCTTTATCATCGGCCATCCGTCTAACTTTACCAAAACTTGCACCAGCTACTAAAATGTCACCGGTCCTTAATGTTCCGTTTTGAACTAAAACTGTGGTAACAGGACCACGGCCTTTGTCTAATTTTGCTTCTATGACTGTTCCTGAAGCCAAGCGCTTTGGATTGGCCTTTAACTCATTAACATCCGCAACAATCAGAATCGTTTCCAAAAGTAACTGAATGCCTTCTCCTGTCTTCGCAGAACATTTGACGAAGATCGTTTCTCCGCCCCATTCTTCAGGGGTTAAACCTAAATCAGCCAACTGATTGTAGATTCGTTCAAAATTAGCACCTGGCTTATCTACTTTATTGATGGCTACGATGATTGGACAACCCGCTGCTTTAGCATGATCTACGGCTTCTTTTGTTTGAGGCATGACCCCATCATCGGCTGCAACCACAATGATTGAAATATCGGTGACTTTAGCACCTCGAGCACGCATAGAAGTAAAAGCTTCGTGGCCTGGTGTATCTAAGAATGTGACTTTACGGCCATTGACGATGACTTGATAGGCTCCAATATGCTGAGTTATCCCACCAAATTCTCCATCGACGACTTTAGTTTTACGAATGGTATCTAATAAAGTTGTTTTACCATGATCAACATGACCCATGATGGTGACAACAGGAGCACGTTCAGTTAAAACTTCCCCTTCTACAATATCTTCTTCAAGAGAATCAACATCGACGATGACTTCTTTTTTAGCTTCGATGTTATATTCCATACAGACCAATTGGATCGTTTCTTCATCTAAACTGGTATTGATCGTAACGACCTTACCCAACAGAAACAACAGTTTGATGATGTCGCTGGATTGTTTGTTGATCTTATCGGCCAATTGATGGACGGTGATCCCCTCTTCATACACGATCGAACTTACAATTTCTTGTTTCACCCGAACTTGCGGTTTACTGTCTTTTGAACTTCTAAAATTTCTTCTTACGGGTCTAGCCATACTGTTTACCTCTTTTCATCACGCACAATTTTACTGGCCATCTTTTGATTGTCGATCCCAAAGGCTGCAACTGTTTTACCGCTAAAATCAGTAAACACTTCACCTGGAACATCCTCAAACAACCGTATCTGATAGAAAGCACACTTGTCTTTGATCTGCTTTTTTGTCCGTTCTGATGCGCGATCACTCAAAAGGACAACATATACTTTTTTATTTCGGATCGACTCCATCAGAGCGTCTCCATAAACGACGGCACCGGCTTTTTTAACCAGGCCTAAAAATTGTAGTGAACTGCTATTCACCGATCAACCTTTTGATCTCGTCATAGACACTTAAAGGGATCTCACATTCTAAAGCACGGGCTAATGCGCCTTTCTTCATGGCGATTTCTAGTGCTTCTTTGGTTTTGGCTAAATAAGCACCTCTGCCGTTGGCTTTACCGCTAAGATCGACTTTTACGACCCCTTCTGGGCTTCGCACGATTCTCAGCAGTTCCTTCTTAGGCACTTGGACTAAAGTAGCCACACAGCGCCGCATGGGGATTTTTTTCACACGCCACCTTCTTTCGCTTATTCCTCGTCTTCGTAGAATTCATCGTACTGATCGTAATCGATGTCCTCATCAAATACAGGTTCAACTTGTTGATTCAATTTTTCGATTTCAGCCAGTTCTTCTGGTGTATATTCGATCTTGATCTCATAATCTTTATCCTTACGGATATCGGCAGAACGAAGTTTACGTTCTTCCTCTTCTTTCTTAGAAGGTCTGCGCTTGACCACTGCTTCAACTTTTGGAGTAGGTTTGGCAGCTTCTGCTAAAGTTTCAAACTTAGATACATATTCTGTCTTGCGTTCCAAAGGTTTCTTGACCTTTTTAACTTTAACAGGTTCAGCTTTAACGACAGGTTCATCTTTAGGTTCATGAACCACCTCAATGATCGGTTCAGGTTCTCTAAGGGCTTTTTCGGCTGCAATGGCTTCAGCTTCGGCGCGTTGTTTCGCACGATCTTCTTCAGCTTTCTTGGCTGCTTTTTCTAATATTGCGGCTTGAACTTCAAAGGCATAATCTTGGATGGCTTGTTTCCAATCATAATCAAGTTTATCCATCTCAGTCCGAGATTTGATATCGATTCGTTGACCAGTCAAGCGAACGGCCAAACGGGCATTTTTACCTTTTTTGCCGATTGCTAAAGATAATTGATTGTCTTCAACAACAACCAACAAACCTTTTCTTTCACGGGTCTGTAAGACACCGATGATTTGAGCTGGACTTAATGAGTTTTTGATCAGTTCGACGGTGTTTTCACTCCATTCGAAGATATCTATTTTTTCGTTACCTAATTCTTGGATGACCACTTGTACACGTGATCCACGCGGACCGATACAGGCTCCAATCGCATCAACGTCTTCACGTTTTGAATGAACGGCCATTTTAGTACGTTCACCGGCTTCACGGGCAATGGCTTTGATTTCAACGATGCCCTGATAGATTTCAGGGACTTCTTTTTCAAATAAACGTTTGACCAGTTTAGCATCGGCTCTGGATACTAAAACCTGAGCCCCTTTGGTTTCTTTGGTAACTTCAGTGATGACCAAACGAATCTTCTGGCCATCTTTATAATTCTCTCCGGGGATTTGAGCAGCTTTAGGCATCATCGCCAAAGTCTTGCCTAAATTGACAACGACGAATTTTTCTTCAACGGATTCAATGATCCCAATGACCATCTCATCTTTTTTATCAATGTATTCATCATAAACGGATTGTTTTTCAGCTTCCCTGATTTTTTGTTTTAAAACGTTCTTGGCTAAAATAGCGGCTGCTCTTCCTAAATCATCGATCGATTTCTTAACATTGAAAAGGTCTCCGACTTGAATGTCTGCTTGGGTTTGCTGAGCATCAGCCAATGAAATCTCCAATTCATCATCGTCGACTTCTTCAACGACGTTGTATTGCTGATAAACGTTCAATTCGCCTGTTTTCTCATCGATATCGACCCTGACTAAGGCATCAGGAATCTCAATATGTTTTTTATAAGCCTTGCTAAGGGCTTCTTTTAAAGCTTCAATGACGATTTCTTTGGGTAGTTTTCTGTTTTCGATGCCAGCTAAGGCTTCAATAAATTCTTTTACATTCATGGGGTGCTCCTTATAACTTTACGGCCAAGCGTAATTTGAGAATGTTGTCTGAAGTAAATTCTATGATTTTTTTACGTGTTTTATAAGAAATCTCGAGATGACCTTTGGTGCCATCATAATCGAGTAAGGTCCCTTCATGCTCAAGGCTTTTCTCGATCGGATGGATCAATGTCAGATGTACATTTCCACCAATCGATATCAGGATATCTTCGTTTGTTTTAAGCACTCTTTCAGCACCTGGAGAACAGACTTCCAAATAATAGTCCGTATTCAATAAATCTGTTGTATCCAAGATTTCCGATATTTTCTCAGACACCCTTGAACAGGTCTCAAGATCCATTGAGCCATCTGGATGCATGATGGCAATTTGAAGAATACGAGTTTTTTGATCCGTGATCCATTTGAGTTCTACCAAACGGACTTTTTCTTCAAGCAGAAGAGGTGAAATCAGGTTTTCGATGTTTCGAAGTTCCATAAAGCTCCTTATACAATAATGAAGGAGTGGCCAGAACCACTCCTTAATTAAGATACGCCATAACTATACACAATTTAATAGAAATAATCAAGTTTAAAAGAAAGACATCTGATTTTTATCATCTAGGTTTTCTAGTAAGCCCAATTCAACAAAACGGTTGATCTGGGTATTGTTGATCAAAGTTCTTTTTTGAAGATCTTCTTTTGATATGAATGATTTTATCTGACGTTCTTCAACGATCGATTTGGCGACGTTTTCGCCTAATCCGTCCAGGATGATAAACGGAGGAATCAAAGATGTTGGATCATTAGGATGTATGGTAAATTCAGAGGCTTGTGAAAGTTCAAGATCAAGTGGTGCAATCTTGAAACCTCGACAATTCATTTCATAAACGACTTCCAAAGTTGAAATAAGATCATTTTCTTTAGAGCTCACATCTTTTTTCAAATTGACATCATTGAGACGCTGTTGAATGTTAAGTAGACGACTGCGTATGACACGTGTCGGTTTGACCATGGTTTCATATTCATAGGCAGAGCACCGAAGTGTAAAGTAGACAGCATAATAATGCATAGGATAATGTACTTTGAACCAAGCAACGCGGACAGCCATGATGACATAGGCAACCGCATGTGCTTTGGGAAACAAGTATTTAATGCGTTGACATGAATCAATGTACCATTGAGGTACTTTATGTTGATACAAAACAGATTTTTGCTCTTCTTTAAGACCTTTGCCTTTTCGAACAGCTTCCATGATATCAAAGGCAACTTTTGACGGACAACCTTTGTGAATCAAATAAAGCATGATGTCATCTCGACAACCAATGACTTCATCAAAAGTCGTTACTTTACTTTCAATTGAATTTTTCGCATTGTTGAGCCATACATCGGTCCCATGGGATAACCCAGAAATCTTAACCAGATCTGAAAACTTATTAGGTCTAGTAGAACCCAAAATTTGTCTTACAAAGGAGGTCCCAAACTCAGGCAAACCAACAGCCCCAGTTTTCTCATCATAGGTTTCTTCAGCATGCAATGCTTGGATCGAGTTAAACAAGGATATTGTTTCAGGATCATTCATCGGAATTGAATCAACAGGAACTCCTGTTATTTTCTCAAGCATTTTCATCGCAGTTGGATCAACGTGGCCTAAGATATCCAGTTTCAAGACATTATCATGAATGTCTCCAAATTCAAAATGTGTGGTTAACCAATCCGCATTGAGCTTATTGGCTGGATAATTGACAGGTGTAAAATCGTGAACGTCCATATCTTGAGGTATGACGATGATTCCTCCTGGGTGTTGACCCGATGTGCGTTTGACCCCTTCGCAGCCTTTGGCTAAATAAGCTCGATAGGCACTCTTAAAGGGCGTCGTGATGTTCATCTCTTCCATGTAACCTTTGACGTAGCCAAAGGCCGTCTTTTCAGCGATGGTAGAAATGGTCCCTGCCCGAAAGACATGTTTATCTCCAAAGAGTACTTTAGTATAGGCATGGGCAAATTCTTGATATTCAGATGAGAAATTCAAATCGATATCTGGAACTTTATCCCCTTCAAAACCTAAGAACGTTTCAAAAGGTATGTCTTGTCCATCATGTTTCATCATGGAATTACACTTAGGACAGAGTTTTTTAGGTAAGTCATAGCCACTATCGATCGATCCATCCGTAAAGAATTCAGAATAATTACAGGAACCACACACATAATGCGGAGGTAAAGGATTGACTTCGGTAATTTTACTTAATGTCGCAACCAAAGAAGAACCAACAGATCCACGAGATCCTACAATATAGCCATCATCTAGAGATTTCTTAACTAAAAGATGTGCAATATAGTAAATGACCGCAAAACCATGAGTATTAATTGATTGCAGTTCTTTTTCAACTCGATCTGATACGACTTTAGGCAAAGGGTTCCCATACATGAGATGCGCATTAGAATATACGACCTTTTGTAGGTTCTCTTGGGCATGTTCAATGCTTGGGGTATAGAGTTGATCTTTGATGGGATAAATAACTTCACATCGATTGGCGATAAGATTTGTATTCAATACGACCAACTCAAATGCTTTCTTCGCGCCAAGATATGAAAATTGATCCAGCATATCCTCAGTAGAACGAAAGTGTTGATGAGGTGATGAGGATTTCTGTCGTCGTTCAGGATTGTATAAATATAAAGGATGACGGCTCTTCCCTGTCCCTTTTGAATTGATACAGATGTCTCTGAAAATCTTATCACTAGGATTCAAATAATGGGCATCACCGGTTGCGACAACAGGGATATTTAACATTTGGGCACTTTCAGTAATGTTTTGTAAAATCGTTTTTAAGCGCTCAGCTGAAGGCACGACTCCATTATCGAGCATGGGTTGATAATTACATAAAGGTTGAATTTCAACATAGTCATAGAATTTCAAAGCTTCTTGTAACTCATGTTGATTTCGATTTGTGGCAATCTCAAATATTTCGCCGTTGAAACATGCTGAACCAATCAATAAATTTTCGCGATAACTCTGTAAATCGGTTCTTGTTAAACGAGGTTCTACAATAGACTCTTCATTTTTAGCATCAGCACTCATTCTTTCTGTATGGGCAATCGTGACCAACTTAAAGAGATCTTTTAAACCATCTGCATTTTTAGCAATCAAAATAACATGCTTACCAATGGCTTTGGTAAAACTACTTTCTTTATTTAAACCATTTAGATCATCAGTCAATAAACAGAATCTGTTTTGTGCATCATCCAGAAGTTTAGCAAATACATCCTTTAGGATCTCAGCATCATAATCTGCACGATGAGCAGTGGCATCATCATAGTTGATCTTATAGTGTTTGGCGATCGATCCTAGACGATAAGTTCGTTTATCATCTAGTAAAAGTTTTGATAAAGCTAAAGTATCAATGACCGTGTTGGTCAAACGTGGCTTATTTCCTCTGACCATTGCTTCATTGATAAATCCTATATCAAAGTTAGCATTATGTGCAACCAAGATCGCATTACCAAAAAAAGCTGTCCATACATCAAGATAGGTTTCTTCATCTTGGGCCTGATCGACATCACTTTGTTTAATGCCTGTTTTTTCAAGAATAAACGGACTAAGTTTAACTGGTGCTTTGACAAACATTTGTAATCTTTCTAAAATCAAACCTTGTTTAACTTTTACAGCTCCAAATTCTATGATACGGTCATATTGATTGGATAATCCAGTAGTTTCTAAATCAAACAAAACATATTCACTGTCTTGTAAATTCTGTTGTTTAGGATTTGAAACAGCAGTCAAAACATCTTCAGACATGCTCATTTCACAACCGTATATCATTTTAAACTTACGATTAGGATATTGTTTAAGTAAAGCTTTAACCTTACGCTGAGCTTTGGGGAAGGATTGAACCGTAAAGTGATCTGTAACCGCAAAGGCTTCATGACCCCATTTAAAAGCTTTATCTAGGTAAGATTCTACATCAGCAACCCCATCCATTTCAGACATTTTGGTATGTGCATGCAACTCTACGCGTTTTTGATCAGAAATGTCATCAATAAACATCCAATCATCAATTTCTTCATATTGGCGTAGACTAAAAATCAACTCACTCTTGGTATCCGATTTAACATCCCCAAACATCAATAAATGTTGACCAATGTTGAGCTTTCCATATTTTATACGATCTTCTTCTTTCTCATTAAACACTGTAAAAGTAATCGCATCTGTCTCATCATGAACATAGACAGTCATACGCTGAACAGTATTACCCTTGACCATCTGACTTTCAATGTTAAAGACTCGACCTCTTATTTTAACTTCACGTTGGCCTTCATACAAAGCACTGATCGAATGGATTTGAGCTTCACCCATGGATTTACGTTTATATGTCGATTGAACAGGTGCTTTTTTCTTTTCGATGATCACATCCACATCTTCTACACTGACAATATTTTGCTTTTCACGTTGTTTTACTAGGCACTTTAAATCTAGTCCATAATTCTTGAGTTCATTCTGGAATTTTGAGATGACCGCAAGCAATTGATCCTCAAGAGATTCATTATCGATCATAAACAAGATCGCATCATCTTCTACCGACATCAAAATATCTTTTATCGAATCTTCACTCAAATAATGCATCAAAACAAATCGAATGTATTGAATCTGATCTTTTGTTTCAAGATCAATTTCTTCAACGTCCATGATCAAATTTACTTTAGAGTGAAGTATCCCTGAAATTTTATCATTCAATCTATTAAATAATGAAAACGGCAAACTTCTCTTTAAGAAAATTTTTAGTTCAAGTGTATTCGTTGATAAGTTTAAAACGGGAGGTGTATAAAACGAGTCAATAAAAAACTCACGTTCAAATGTGTTGAAATCTAACTTATCAGCAATCGTAATAAAAGGGTTTTTATTCATGTGACAAAGCAGCAATGATCGATTTGGCTGCGCGCTTTCCTGAAGACAAGGCATGGACGACTGTTTTGGGACCTGTTACCGCATCCCCTGCTGCATATACAAAAGGTACTGATGTTTCTTGTTGATCATTGACGATGATCTTATTGTTTTCATCCATGATTAAACCTTGGATGGCTTGTGCCTGATTTGAAGAACCAATTGCCAAAACAAAGAGATCGGCTAAGAATGCTTCGGTCCCTTCGTCATCGACGATGATTCCTCGTGGGTATTCTTCTGAAACTTCAAGTTTTGTTTTCTTACAATAAACGATGATTTGATCATAGAAAGGCGTTATTTTTATTGGGTCTCTGAGTTCATGAACTCTGACGCTATAGTTGTGTAATTCTTCTATTTCAACTCTTCTGGCAGGCATTAAAGGAATCGTTCTGCGATAAATAAGATCTACATTCCGATTCATCAAAGCAGCGCTTTTAGCAACATCCATCGCAACATTGCCTCCACCTATGATCAAGATATCTTTCACATTTCTAAAAGTCGATTCAAAGACATCTGTCCCATCATTGACGATCTTAAGAAAATATTCCCAACCAATGACTTTAGGATGATCAGATCCAGTTGTATTGATCGTGTTTATTTCTGGTGAACCTACCGCAATCACCAAAGCATCATATTTAAACAACAATTGTTCATATTCGACTTCATCTTTAATGGTTTGATTTAATATGAATTCTACACCGAGCTGTTTCAGTTCATTGATACGCCGATCCAAGACTTTTCTTGGTAATCGATATGTAGGTATCCCATATCTCAATACCCCACCGACTTCATCATTCTTATCATAAACAGTAACTTTCAATCCTGCTTTTGCGCAATCTAGTGCACAAGCTAAACCGGCAGGACCGCTTCCGATGATCGCAATATGACCCTGAGCCTTTGTTTGGACATCAATGGGTAACTCATAAGTATCTGAAATATATCGTTCGAGTTTTCCGATTTGAATTGGTTTACCTAACTTATTGTAGACACAACTGCCTTGGCATTGGATTTCTTGATAGCACACTCTTCCGCATATCTCAGAGAAATCATTGAAAGAAGATGAAATACCTTTGGCTGCTTCCCCGTTGCCTTGCAGGAAGGCTTGGATCATGCCAGGAATATTCATATGTGCCACACAACCATCCACACAAGGTTGGTGTTTACAGTTTAAACAACGACGTGCTTCAAGCAGTGCTTCGTCATGCGTATAGCCCTGTTGTTCAGGAAAATGAGAATCGCTCATCAGCGTACCAACTTTTCTAAGGCTTCTTTCGCGGCAGCCTGTTCCGCTCTTTTCTTGGAATTGCCAGAGCCTTTTCCAAACATCATTTTATCGATATAGACTGCCATTTCAAAGCGTCTTTCATGAGAAGGTCCACTTTCAGACACCAGTATGTATTCAATTGAACGCTTATCATCCGCTTGAACAAATTCTTGTAGACGTGTTTTATAATCATCATTTTGATGTTTTTCAGAAAGTTCAATTTGATCGATGATGCTTTTAAGTAAAGAATCGATCGGTTCAAATCCTGAATCCAGATAAAGTGCCCCTAAGAAAGATTCAAACATATCGGCTACGATTGAAGCTTTTTCAATACCATTTTCACGTATTTCACCTTGACCTAATCTTAAAAATTGATTCAATCCCAAGACAATGGCCATTTTACACAAACTGGCTTCATTGACCAAAGATGCCCTCATCTTGGTCATTTGACCTTCAGATAAAGCAGGTTTACGATCATATAGATATTTAGCACTCCATAACTGTAAGACAGCATCTCCGATGAATTCAAGGCGTTGGTTGTCTTCAAAATCTTCGTTGGGGTTCTCGTTTAAATAAGAACTATGAATAAAAGCCCTTTGAATCAGGGTGAAATCATTCAGTTCAATATGGTGGGCTAATAGCCATTCGTGAAGGTTTTTCATGGACTTTATTATATCATCTTAATCTAACAGTTGGGTACTGTGTTCAAGCAGACAGTCCTCGATCCATGTTTTATAAAGCGGATCAGATGAATGAGCGATCATCATTTTAGCATCTCCTAACGCTGTCAAAAGGATGTTTTGATCTAATACGACATTGGCAATCAAAAAGCTTGGGATCCCGCTTTGTTTCAATCCAAAGATTTCTCCAGGTCCTCTTAATTCAAGATCTTTTTCAGCGATGATAAACCCATCCGTCGTATCCAATAATACTTGCATTCTCGCAAGCGCTGTTTCTTCTTCACTTTCAGTCAACAAGAAACAAGTTCCTTCATCTTGACCACGTCCAACTCTTCCACGCAATTGATGTAGCTGACTCAACCCAAAACGATCGGCATCATAAATGATCATCACATTGGCATTTAACACATTGACCCCTACTTCAATGACAGTTGTTGTTACTAAAATCTGAGTTTGACCTGAAGTAAACCGCTGTAGAACCGTTTCTTTGACTTCAGTGCTTAATTTACCATGAAGGGTATCTATGGTTACTTCTGGATCTAAAAGCTTTCTAAGTGTCTTAAATACGCTATTGACATCATTTAATTCAAGTTCATTGTCTGAATCAATAGCTGGACAGACCACATAGATCTGTTGGTTTTCTTGAAGGAAGCTTTTAAGCTGGGGAATCAAAGCTTTTAGATTTAAATCCTTTATCAATCTTGTATGTATCTTTTGTCTAGATTGATGGTATTGATCAATGGTTGAAATTTCTAGGTCTCCAAACAAGACGTTGGCCATGGTCCGAGGAATCGGTGTTGCGCTCATCAATAAGAAATCTACTTTCTCACCTTTTGAACTCAACAAGCGTCTTTGATTGACCCCAAAGCGATGCTGTTCATCAGCGACCACAAGTCCACAGTTTTCAAACTTGACATCTTCAGAAATCAACGCATGTGTCCCCACTAAAACATCAACTTCATGGAGAGACAATCGTTCTAGTATATCTTTTTTTACTTTTACTGGCATTGAAGCTGTCAACAGTTCGATCCGCATGGTATCTGGCAGATACGTTTTTAAGGTCGCATAATGCTGTTTCGCCAGGATTTCAGTAGGAACCAATACTGCACTTTGAAAATGAGCCAAATGGGTCGCATAGATGGCTAAAGCAGCGATCACAGTTTTTCCACTTCCAACATCTCCTTGTAGTAAACGATACATCCTCTTTGTGGATTGAAGGTCGTTTAATATCTCGTTTAACACTTTTAATTGTGCTTGGGTCAATGTAAAAGGAAGATGAGGAATCCATTGTTGGATCGTTCGACGATCAAACAACTTCATCTTTCCTGCTTGAACTTCAATATTCTCATGTCGATCAAACTGTAGTTTGGTTTGAAATCTTAAGAATTCTTCATACTTCAAAGTTCGTACAGCTTGTTTCAGTTCTTCGAAACCTGTCGGTTGATGAATCCATTTCAATGCTTGCTTAATCGATAAAAGCTTGTATTTAGATTTAAGATCTGCAGGGATCTCTTCGATGAGTGCGAGATCGCGTAAAGATAATGCTTTATCGATTACTTTCTGTATTTCTACTTGGGTTAAATCACGAGTTACTCGATAAACTGGATGAATTCCTATCAAGGTTGATAATGCTTGACCTTTATACTGCAATGCAGTGATGGTATGTTCACCATCATAGCGTCCAAAAATGGTTATGATTCCTTTCATATTTGAAATCCAAGGTCGATTAAAGATCGAAACATTAAATAATCCATAACGCGTCTGAAACATAAATCTAGACACACTTAGTTTGCCTTTGATGCGATTTGTTCTGACCGGCAAAATGATTTGTCCTTCGATTGAGATCTTTTCCCCTTTTTTCCATTGATCAAAAGGAAGATCTTCGATGGTTTCATATCTTGATGGATAATGACGCAATAAATCTTCCAATGAATCTAGTTGGGCTAAATGTAGTTTCTCGATCATTTTTGAACTTAAACGAAGAACAGTAATGTTTCCCATAAAAGAAAAGGGCTAAAGCCCTTATTCAACACCGATAATGTAGGAGTACACCGGTTGATGTCCTTTATGGACATCCACTTCGCAGGCATCGAAATGCTCCGTAATGTAGGTTTCCAAATCTGCTTGTTCATCTTCATCGACATCTTCTCCAACAATCAAGGTAATTAAACCATCTTCTGATGTGACTAAGTTATGAAGTAAAGTATGAACCGCTTCTACTCTAGAAGGAACAGATACTACGATGGCCTTATCATGAATACCCATATAATCATTCTCATTGATGTTTAATCCATCAATCGTACTGTCTTTAATGGCATAAGTAACCAAACCTGTTTTGACATGTTTAAATGCTTCTGTCATTTCAGCTAAGTTTTCATGGACATCCACTTGTGGATTAAACATGACACAAGCACTGAGTCCCTGAGGGATACTCTTGGTTGGGATAACATGGACATCGACTTCATCCATCAAAGATTCAGCTTGCTGAGCAGCAAGGATGATATTAGCATTGTTTGGTAAGATAAAGATATGTTCAGCATTTAAAGATTTTATGGCTTCAACAAAATCTTCAGTGGCAGGATTCATGGTCTGACCACCGCTGATCACTAAATCAACGCGATAGTCGTCTTTAAATAACCGAGTCAATCCATCACCGGATGCCACAGCGATCAAAGCATATTTTTTCTTTGGTTTAGGTTCTGCAACAAAGGTAGCAGCATGTTCATGTTGCAACTGCATATTATCTGATTTGATTTTTAATAATTCACCATAGGCTTGGCCTAAATTCAAGACATCACCAGGACTCAATGTATGAACATGGATCTTGACGATTTCTTCGTCTTGAACGACGACGATTGAATTACCTAAGTCAGATAATTGTTCACGTAAATGATTTTCAGAAAAGTCAGGAATAACTTCTGGATTGAGTTTGATGATGAGTTCTGTACAATAACCAAATTCATCGTTTTCAAGCTGCGATTGTACACCGGCGATTTCACCAGTATCTTCAACCAATTCAACAGGAATTCCACTTAATTCAGAGAAAAATCCTTCTAAAACAACCACAAATCCAGCACCACCACTGTCTACGACCCCAACTTCTTTTAGTACGGGTAATAGATTAGGTGTATTTTCTAGTGAGATCTTCGCTCTTTTGATCATAAAATCCAATACAGCGATGATGTTTTTTGAATGTTGTTCTTCGACAAAGACTAATGTATCTTGTGCACTTTCACGCAATACAGTTAAGATCGTTCCTTCAACTGGACGCATAACGGCTTTGTAGGCCACTTCAGTGCCTTTAACAAAAGCCAAAGCGATATCCTTAGCATCCAATTCATTCTTGCCTTCTACACTTTGATAGAACCCTCTGAAGATTTGAGAGAGGATGACTCCAGAATTTCCTCTGGCTCCCATTAAAAGACCTTTAGATAAGGTCTTCGCAATTTCCCCGACGTGGGTACTTGGATGAGCTTGAGCTTCTTTGACACCTGACGTAAAAGTCAAGTTCATATTGGTGCCTGTATCTCCATCGGGTACAGGAAATACATTTAAAGCATCTATTTCACGATGATGATTACTAAGATTATTGGCCCCACTGACCAACATCGCTTTGAATTTATTGCCGTTTAGTTTTTCCATGGTTTACGAGATGACTCTTACTCCTTGGACATAAACATTGACTGATTTGAATTTAACTTCAAGCGTCTTTTCCAGTTGGTATTTGACTTTCTTTTGAACTTCATAAACGACTTCAGTGATTTTGACACCGTAGCCTACAATAATATATAGATCCAATTCCAGTTGTTTTTCAGCGGATTCCTTGACCACGATGCCCTTAGCATAATTTTCTTTACGCAAGAGTTCAGCCAAACCGTCTTTCAGTAACTTTTGTGAGGCCATTCCGACAACGCCGTAGCTTTCCGTTACGATACCACCCGCTAATGTTGCGATGGCATCTTCGGATATTTTAATATTCCCCAACTCAGTTTCTTTGTGTATGGACATAATAACGCTCCTTAGCCTTATGTATAATATAGCATAATCTTCACGATGTAAATATTAATGCGTAGGACACTCTGCCTTAACCAGACTGAAACTGATGTCTGCAATATAGAAACAACTGTTCTTTTCATTGGTGACTTTTACGACTTGGAGGACCTTATCTAGGGCTGAAAGGGCTGAAAGCGGGGCAAAAACCTGATTTCCCTCTTGCATCATCAAACGCATCTGAGCTTCATTAAAGGCTGTTTTTTCCTTATGGATTTCAGAAATGTTCACCAAAATTTCATCATTTAGTGTGCTTAAGATATGTGCCAAATCCGAAATTTCTGTAGGATCACTCATTCCTACGACCAAAGGCAAATCAAGATTAAGCAGCAGCCGCTCAGCTGTCATTTCAATAAACTCACCTTGACCACTCAAAAGAAAGGTCCCGTTTTCTAAAACGACTAAAGCGACTCCCCTTTTTTCAGTTAATTCAATATGAATCGTATTACTGTTTTCTAAAGTGATCATGCCTTGATCAACCATATCGATCTGATTGAGCATCAAATTAAGTTGAACTAAATCCAGAGTATATAGTGGGTCAGAAACACTTATTTTTAAAGTATTCATCAGTTCTTTTTTACCTAAAATCCGGTTGCCTACAATCTCGATCCGACTCAATTTACTCATGGGTGAACTAATATAAACATATGATAAAAAAGACAAAGTCAAGGTCAAAATAAAGACACCTAAACGTTTGAGCCATTTATTTCTACGCATCATCTTTTGAGTTTTTTTGCGTTGTTGAATCAAGACATCGACTGAATCGACTTGGGGTCCTTCTAGCTTATGATTGGATGGAGAATCCAGTCGTTCAAAAGGTGTTAATCTATCTTTTCCCATGTACAAGTTCATTGATCCATAAGATCATATCTTCAGCAGCGTCTGCTTTGGCTAGATTTTTGGAATTATTTTTCATGATTTTGAGTTGATCTGGATCTGATATCAAGCTCTTAACGCGTTCATACAATGCCTCAGCACTTAAATCCTTTTCTTGGATCAATTCGCTTGCCTTGGCATCAAACAAAGCTTTGGCATTATAATATTGATGATTATTTGGAACATAGGGACTAGGAATAATGATGGAAGGAACTTCAAGAACGGTCAATTCTGCAGCTGTAGTGGCTCCGCCTCTGCAGACCATCAAATCTATTTGACGCATCAAAGTCAATTGATCGACATAAGGGACCACAACGATATGTTTGAGCGGCTGTACATCCTTGATGAATTCATCATAATGTTTCTTGCCTGTCACATAAATGACCTGGATATTGGCTTGACTAAACAGTTCAAGAGCTCTTGGCATCAGTGCATTGACGGTTTCAGAGCCGAGTGAACCCATGACGATCAATACTGTAGGTAATTTTGGATCTAAGTGATAAGTATCATACATACTGGAGCTTTGTTGATGATGTTTGATTTCATATGTTCTAGGATTACCTAAAAGTCTTGTTTTTTCACTAGGAAAAACAGAAAGATTTGCCTCATAGGCACATACGATCGCATCAACTTTACCCATCAATACTTTGTTGGCTTTTCCAACAACCGAGTTTTGTTCATGCAACATCGTTTTGATTTTTAAAGTAAAAGCTGCCTGTAGGACTGGTACACAAACATATCCCCCAAAACCAATGACGATATCTGGTTTTCTTTGCCTTAAAAGATCGATCGCAATGGATCGACTTTTCATCAAGGCATTTAATGCGGCGAACTTCGCTAAAAAAGATCCATTGAAACCTTTCGCAGGCAAACCTATGAAATCAAAGCCCAAGGCAGGAATCTCAGTCGCTTCCATACGATCATTATTCCCAATAAAGAAAATTTCATGGGTTGGATCTTGATCCAATAATGCATGAACCAAAGACACTGCAGGATAAATATGGCCACCGGTTCCACCGGTTACGATACAGATTTTCATAGAGATCTCCTGCAGTGATTATATCAAAAATGACCGCAAACTTCGAGGGCTAAATGATACAATAGTCCTATGATAAACTACAAATGCCTCGTGTTGGATCATGATGATACCATCTTTGACTCAACCAGATCTGTTCATTATCCAGCTTTCATTGAAACTTTAACGGCACTTAGACCTGATAAAAAGGATCTATCTTTCGATGAATTCATTGAAATGTGTCATATACATGGCTTTGAGAAGATCTGTGATGACATCTATCATTTTGATGATCAAGAATTAAAGATCGAATATGAGATATGGAAATCATACACAAAGAAAACCATTCCCCAGCCCTTTGATGGGATAACTGAGATTCTAAAGAAATATGTTTCGATGGGTGGAAAAATAGTCGTTGTTTCACATTCTGAAAGTTCAGAAATCAAAAGAGACTACATGACTCATTTTGGCTTTGAGCCTGATTTGATATTTGGATGGGAACTGGGTTCTGACCAACGTAAACCAAATGTTTTTCCTTTGGCTCAAACTTTAGAACTTTTAAACTTAAAACCAGAAGATTGCCTAGTTGTAGATGATATGCGTTTAGGAAAAGAAATGGCTGAAAAACTAAATGTTGAATTTGTTTGTGCAGCTTGGGCTCATCGAAATGAGAAGATTCAAAACGATATGAAAAAATCTTCCCTAATTTATTTAGAAAATGTGGAAGATTTGGCTAAAATCATTTTTAAGAAAAACATCTGATCATTCAACTATTTATCAAAAAGTGTATCTTGATGGAAAATGCCTAAATGTTTATAGGCTTTTTCAGTAACGACACGACCGCGAGGAGTACGATTGATAAAACCAATTTGAAGTAAATAGGGTTCATAGACATCTTCTAAGGTCATTGTTTCTTCTTGAATCGAACTGGCTAAAGCTTCTAAACCAACAGGTCCGCCTTTAAATCTTTCAATGATGCCTCTTAAATAACGTAAATCAACTTCATCTAAACCTAAAACATCGACTTTTAGTTTATCGAGAGAACTTTTCGCAATATCTAATGTGATGGTACCTTGGTGATGCACTTGGGCAAAATCACGAACTCTTCTAAACAAGCGATTAGCGACTCTTGGTGTTCCTCTGCTTCTTTGAGCCAACTCTTGAACCGCACCTTCTTCGATCGGAGATTGTAGTACACGAGAAGTTCGACGAATGATTTGAGCCAATTCATCGATACTGTAATAATCCAATTTAGATACGATCCCAAAACGATCGCGCAAAGGAGCTGTTAAATCGCCTGCCCTTGTTGTTGCACCAACCAGAGTAAAGGGTGGAAGATCCAAACGAATCGATCGAACAGATGCTTCTTTACCTACGATGATGTCGATCACATAGTCTTCCATAGCTGGATATAAGACTTCCTCTACAACTTTTGGTAAGCGATGGATCTCATCAATAAACAAGACATCACCTGCCTCTAAAGTGCTTAAAATAGCAGCCAAATCACCACTGCGTTCAATGGATGGTCCACTGGTGATCTTAATGTGTGAATGAAGTTCAGTCGCTAAGATATGAGCCAATGTTGTTTTGCCTAAACCAGGAGGACCATATAAAAGGACATGATCCAAAGCCTCATGTCTTTGATTGGCGGCTTGTATAAACACTTTCAAATTCTCTTTGATGTGAGTTTGGCCAACATATTCATCCAAAGTTGACGGTCTTAAACTTAATTCCTCTTCTTCGGGTTCGATTTCAGCTGAGATGATTCTTTCCATTTATTTACCTTTTCGAGCCAAAAGCTGTAATGCTTGACGCATATAGTCTTCAGTTTCTAAATTTTGTTGAGTATTTAGTTCTTTTAAAATACCTTGAAGTTCAGCATTTTTATAACCCAATGCTTTAAGACCTTCTAGTGCATCCTTGATTTTATCATTGATGCCTACTTCTTTATTGGCAATCGAAACGAGTTTTCCTTTAAGGTCTAATACAATTTGCGAAGCAGTTTTGGCACCGATGCCTGGATTTTGTTTGAGAGCTGCCACATCAGCTTGTTCAATGGCCATGACCAAACGATCATAGGATGAAAAGGTCAACATCGAATTGGCTGTTTTACAGCCTAAACCTTTGACACTGATCAGTTTTTCAAATAGATCAAGTTCTCTGGATTCTAAAAATCCATATAGGCTTTGGTCATCTTCTCTGATTTGGTGATATGTATATAAAAAAACTGGCTCATTTAAATGAACTTTCTCAGGATGGTTAAAATACACCTTATATCCAATCCCATAAACATCAATGGTGATGAAATCAGGATTGATGCTATAAATAGTTCCTTTGATGAATGCAATCATGTCAACATTATAACACAATTAAAAACTCTGATTTTACTCAGAGTTAGTCGAGATACACAAATTGTAAGTCTTTGATGTAGACCAAATCTCCATCTTTTGCTCCTGCTTTACGCAAAGCAACATCGACTCCTAGTAGTTTCAAGCGTCGAGCGAATCTAATAGATCCTGCATCGGATTTGATGTCTGACATGGCAAAGGCTCTTTCAAGGTCATCGCCTTTTAAGATCCAGGTATGATCATCCATTTTTTGGATGGTAAATGGAACTTGTTCCACAAACTTATAGACCATTTCATCCCTTTGTGTTTCATTTAAAATGAACTCTGGAGTGGCTTTAAGTAACTTGGACACTTCGTATAATACTGGTTGGACACCTTCTTGGATAAGTGTAACCGTTTCATAGACTTGTAAATCAGGATAGGCTTTCTTGAATCTTTTTAGATTTGCTTTGGCTGCAGGGAGGTCCATTTTATTGGCGACCACAACTTGAGGCCTTTCAGTCAAACGAAGCTGATACTGCTTGAGTTCTTCGTTGATGACCTGATAATCATTGAGTGGATCTCTTCCGTCTTCAGCTCCCATATCGATGATGTGGATCAAAACTCGGCATCGTTCAATATGACGCAAAAACATATGGCCTAAACCTTTACCTTGATGAGCGCCTTCAATTAATCCTGGTAGATCTGCTAAAACAAACGAATCGCCTTCAGAGACTTGCACAACACCTAGATTTGGAACCAAGGTCGTAAACGGATAAGCTGCTATTTCTGGTGTTGCTTTTGAAACTACAGACAAGAAAGTTGACTTGCCTACTGAAGGATATCCAATCAAACCAGCATCGGCTAAGAGTTTGAGTTCCAGTGACAATTCTTTTTCTTCACCAGGTTCACCCTTTTCACAATAATCAGGGGCTGGATTACGACTGGTCTTGAAGTGGAAATTACCTCGTCCGCCTCTTCCACCTTGTGCTACAACGACTTTTTGATCGATACGTACCAAATCAGCGATGATCACATCATTTTTAATGTCTTTGATGATGGTTCCCAATGGGACTCTTACAATATAATCTTGACCTTGTGCCCCATGAAACTTCTTGTTGGAGCCATTGCCACCGCTTGGTGCTTCAATCAGTTTATTGAATCGCAAGTCTAAAAGCGTGGATTTATTGGTATCGACTTCAAAAACGATGCTTCCACCATCTCCTCCGTCTCCTCCATAAGGTCCACCTAGAGGCTCATACTTTTCACGACGAAATGAGGTCATCCCATTACCGCCTGTTCCTGCTTTAACTTTTATTTTTACGCGATCTATAAACATTTTTTTCCTTTAAAAAAATCCCGTAAGGGATTTTTATGCTTGTGGGTAGACGGAAACTTTGGTTCTGACTTTTCCTAAGCGTTCAAATTTGACCACGCCGGAAATGGTGGCAAACAAGGTATCATCCTTGCCTCTGCCAACGTTTGTACCCGGATGGATTTTTGTCCCTCTTTGACGATAAATGATAGAACCGGCGCTTGCATATTGGCCATCCGCTAATTTGGCTCCGAGACGTTTAGATGCTGAGTCACGGCCGTTACGGGTAGAACCTACCCCTTTTTTAGAAGCGAAGAGCTGAATATTTAAGATGAATTTCATAATTGCACCTCCTGTATGTGTACGTACTTGCCTTGAGTTTCTTCAAGGGTCTTCAATTGGATCAACACAGCTTTGAGGATATGTTGAACATCTTTATTCTTTCCTTCTTTGACAATGATGTCAATGACAGGATCATTCCCTTTCGTTAATTTGAGTTCACATGCATCATGGACCAGAATATCCAAGGCATTTAAAGCGCCCGTGGTAATACTGCTGACTGAAGCACACACAAGGTCTTCTCCCTTATGAGCGGACTGTGCGTGACCTGTAACAGTCATTCTGACGATATGTTCATCTTTAAACGAAACAGAGATCTTGATCATAGATTAACCTTCGATGGTTTCAATGATCAACTTTGTATACGGTTGACGGTGACCTTGTTTACGACGGGTCGAACCTTTTTTAGGTTTGTACTTGATGATGATGATTTTCTTGGCTTTGCCTTGTTTTTCAACTTTAGCGGTTACTGTAGCCCCTTTGACATAGGGTGTTCCTACTTTGGTGGTTTTGTCTGAGACAACAAGCACCTTGTCAAATGTAACGACATCGCCAGATACGACATCCAACTTCTCAACATAGATCGGCATACCGATTTCTACTTTGAGTTGTTTTCCGCCAGTTTCGATAACTGCGTACATAATGTTCCTCCTTTTTTTGGTGTGAGACTCGCTAAATCGGGTGGTACTTAAGTACACTTAGACCCTTATCATGCGGTTGCATCCCAAAAAAGGGATAACAACGTAGTTAGTTTAGCATATCTACATCAATACGTCAATGAAATAGTACAGACCACGAATCACAACAGGAATCAGTAAAGCAGGCAATAAATTGGCTACTTTAAACTTAGTAGAACCGATCATATTGAAACCAAGGGCCATGATACAAATCGAACCAACAGCCGATAAATCTGACAATAAACTAGGAATTTCCATAAGTAATGGTTGAATGAAAACAGATAAGATCGTTAACGTTCCTTGATATAAAACAACCGGGACTGCAGAAAAGATAACACCGATCCCAAATGTAGAGGCAAAGATGATAGAAGATATAAAGTCCAATAAGGATTTCGCATATAAGGTCGTTTCATTATGATTAAGACCTGATTCCATAGAACCGATGATCGCCATGGCACCTACCGCAAACAATAAGCTTGCGGAAACTAAACCTTGAGCGAATTTTCCATTAGAACCTTTCGCATATTTACGTTCAATCGCCATTCCAAAACGATTGATATGACCATCAAGATCCCATATTTCCCCTAAAAAGGTTCCAAATGCGACAGAGACGATCAAAATCAAGAGATCTGTAGAAACCTGATTGCCATAGTTGATGACCCCTTTTAATCCCAAGACGATAATGATCAATCCGATAGCCATCATGATCTTATCACTGATCGTTTTAAAAACACTCTTTTGTAAAAAGAGTCCTATAAATCCACCCAGCATAATCGCGATACCATTGACTATTGTTCCGTTCATACTTTACCGATTGAAGATTGGAGCTTCTATCTTCATGGTTCCCTTCCCGTTTTTAACAGTTTCAACACAAACTGTATTGGCTTGATGATCTTGATCATGATGTATGAATTGACAGCGTTTAACTGTAAATTTAGTCTCATGAGCTAGAATCAGCCAATCATAAAAACGTTCAACAGGTATGATTATAACCAATCTTCCCTTATCCTTCAACAACCTATTGCTATGAAATGCTAAATCTTTTAGAGATAACTCTAAATCAAAGCGTGCTTGAGCTTGTTGCAAGCTTTTAGTGCCTTCTTTTTTGAAATAAGGAGGATTGCATACCAACACATCAAACGCTTCACCACTATAATCCTGCAGTCTGATGTGATTAAATTCAAGATTTAGTAAACAGTTGAGTTTAGCGTTAGACTTGGCTAAATCGATCGCAGATGGATTGATGTCGATCCCAATGACTTGGTTTTTCGTGTGTAAAGCAGCAACTAAACTTAAAACTCCATTGTTACATCCCACATCTAAAACACGATCATGTTTACGAATACTCATAAAATGTGATAAATGAATACTGTCTGAGGTCATTTTAAAACTGTCCTCGTCTTGGATCAGTTTCAAATGGGTATTGGGAATGTAATCAGTCATGAGAACTCTTAGATTTCTTTGGATAAGGCAAATTAAACCAGAATGTAGATCCTTGATTAACTTGACTGATTACTCCATAATCGACTCCATGGCTCTTTAATATTGCACTGGCGATCGATAATCCTAGACCTGTTCCCCCAATATTTCGTGAATGATGTTTGTCAATCTTATAGTAACGGTCCCAAATATGCGGTAAGTCTTCATCTTTGATTCCAACTCCATGATCCATGACTTCAAAACGAACATGACTGTCTTCAAGTAAGATTTGAATGATGAGTTTCTTATCTTCTCCAACAAATTTGATCGCATTGGATAAATAGTTAAATATAACCTGTTGGATCTTGGTTTTATCTGCACTCACAATGACAGATTCAGGGGTCAAAAATTCTATTTCTACTCCATTGGCAATAATTAAAACATCCATTAACTTTAAGATATGATTCGTTAATATTACAAGGTCAAAATCTTCTCGATTGACACTTAATACTTTGGCTTGAAGTTGAGATAACTGGGTCATGTCTTTGACTAAGGCATCCAAATGATCGACTTCACCTAAAATAATGTCTAAATTTTCTTCTCGTTTAACTTTATTGTCTCCCGTAAGATCTCTGATCATTTCAGCATATGCTTTGATCATCGTTAAAGGTGTTTTGATGTCATGAGAGACATTAGCGATAAGATCACGTCTTAATTCATCCATTTTCTTTAATTCTTGACCTGTATGATTTAAAGTATTGGCCAATTCTGTGATTTCTTCAAATTCTGAAGTTTCAAAATGAACATCATAGTTGCCTTTGGCTAAACTCATGGCACTTTTTTTCATCAATACGATTGGACTTGATAAACGTCGGGCTATATAAAATGCCAAAACCGTCGCCAACATAAAGACGAAGAAAGTAACATAGATGAATTGATCAGTCAATATGGTGATCGTAGAATCAATGGGATCAAGAGGCGTATTTAGAAAAATATAATAATTCCCAAAATCACTGTTCACTTCTCTTCCATAAACCAACATATTTTGATCGATCATTGAATTCTGTAGTTTAATGATCATTTCACCATTGACAGAAGCTTTCAACACATTGATGTATTCAGTGATCTTTGTGGGTGAAGCCATGGCAGATTCATTAAGAACGCATCCTAAACCCAATGAATCCACTTGATACAATAAAACACTCTTACTGTTATAAATGAGTCCGCAGACATTCTTTTTAACGGCTTCAATTTGAATGGACATTGAAAAATTATCTTGCATGATGCCAGTTTCAACTTTATCCGCAACCTCTTTGACTTGATTGACTTTCATGTCTTGATACGTTGCGCTGAGCAATACGATTTGAAATAACCATAACATCGCTAAAATACCCAAAGTCAGGGTTATAAAATAGATCCAAGTTCGGGTACGTATGTTATGCGAATTAAATTTCAAACTTATAGCCTACCCCTCTGACTGTTTTCACAAAGTCACGATAATTCTTCAAACTGTGTCTAAGCATTTTTATGTGCGTATCCACTGTGCGATCATCTCCAAAGAATGTATAATTCCATACTTTTTCAAGCAATACCTCTCTAGATAAGGCAATATTCTTGTTTCTAATGAGATAGATCAATAAATCAAATTCTTTTGGGGTCAAATTAATACGCACATCATCTATATATACATTTCGAGCAGCTTCATCAATGGATAAACCGCTAAAAGATATGATTTGATTACTGCTGGTGGTATGCCGACTGATCACGACATGGATCCTAGCCATAAGTTCTTTAGGACTAAATGGTTTGACGACATAATCATCGACTCCTAAATCAAAACCTAAAAGCTTATCGTATTCTTCTTGTCTTGCGGAAAGAATGATAATGGGAACATCTTTGATTTTTTTGATTTCACGGCAAGCACTGAATCCATCGATTTTAGGCATCATGATGTCTAAAACAACCACATCATAATCATGTTCTGTGATCATTGCTATGGCTTCTGCGCCATTTTCAGCTTCATCCACTTCATGATTGTTGGCTAAGGCATACTCTTTAACGACTTTTCTGATGTTGATTTCATCATCTACGATAAGGATCCTTGACATTTGATTTACCTCTTTTGTGATTGATCTGCATTCAACTTTATCTATTTTTCTATTTTATCCAACAAATCAATTTTCTTTATGAAGACACTGCCTTCTTCTTCACAGATCCCTTCTATCATAACAAATAATCCTTTGACTAGTCGATCATTGATCAAAGCATATAAGTTAGGCATCAAGACACCACTGCATTCACTGGATTCATCGCTAAGACTTAAGAAGGCCATCAGATCACCTTTTTTAGTTCGGTGTTGCTTGATTCCTTTGACCATACAAATCAACTTTACAGTTGATTTACTGGGTTGTAGGGAGATGATGTTGGACGTCATTTGATAGAGCTGCTTGATATGAAACAAAGGGTGATCACTTAAATAAAAACCTAGGACCATCTTTTCACGTTCGGCTTTTTCTAAAGGATCTTCTTTGACGACGAGGATGTCAGGGGTCATGACTAAACCTAAGTCGATGCGAGTCTGATCCTTGCCTTCGATCTTGACCAGATCAGCATATTGATAGGCTTCATCTAAAGAAGCCAATAATGATTTTCGATTAAACCCAAAATCATCAAAAGCACCCGCATCGATCAGAGCTTCAACACTGGTGCGACTGAAACGACGAGTATTGATCCTTGCGATAAAGTCATGGAAAGACTTAAATGGTCCACTGGATCGTTCATTGAGGATCTCACGACAAGCAGCCCCACCTACACTTTTGATCAAGAGTAGAGGTAAACGAATGCCTTTGGGACTCAATTCATAGATATCGGTAGATTCATGGATGGATGGAGGTAATATTCTTACATCATGGGCTTTACACTCTTCCAAATATTGACTTGTTTTTTGTTCAGAACCGATGACAGAACTCAATAATGCCGCATAAAACATGGTTGGATAATTGGCTTTTAAATAAGCCATCTGATATGAAATCGTCGCATAAGCCACAGAATGAGATTTATTGAATCCATAATTGGCGAATTTAAAAACCAACTCATAGAGTTCTTCTGCTAAATCTTGGGTATAGCCTTTACCAAGACAACCTTGAATGAACTCTTGTTTAAGTCGCATCAACTGCTCAGGATCTTTCTTACTCATGGCCTTACGTAAAAGATCAGCTCTACCTAAGGTAAATCCTGCCATTCTTTGGGCAACCTGCATGATTTGTTCTTGATAAATCAAAATCCCATAGGTATCTTCAACGATGGGTTTAAGATCAGGATGCAAATAATGAACCGAAGATGCATTATCTTTGGCTTTGATGTAGGTTGGGATGTTTTCCATAGGACCCGGCCTAAATAATGCAATGGTAGCGACGATATCATCGAACCGTGTCGTTTTCATTTGTCTCAGCAGATTCTTCATCCCGTCAGATTCTAACTGAAAGATCCCAACCGTATCAACTTTTCGAACCAGCTCTAAAGTCTTAGGATCATCTAGTGGTATTTTTAAGATTTCCAAATCGATCTGAAGATGATTTTTGATCATCTTTACGACTTGATCGATGATGGTAAGATTACGTAAACCTAAGAAGTCCATTTTGATAAGTCCTAAAACTTCTAGGTATTCCATCGTATATTGAGTCGACACCATATCTGCTTCAACTTGTATCAAAGGAACGGTATCGCTTAAATCAGCACCTGATAAGACAACACCAGCCGCATGAGTAGAAATATGCCTTGGTAATCCTTCTAAAGCTTTAGCCAATTGATAAAGTTTGGTGTAACGCAAATCAGAATCGATTAGGTTTCTAAACCTGGAACTGGTTTCATATGCATCTTTTAAAGTGACTTTAAGCACAAAAGGAACTGCTTTTGATAAAATATCCATTTCTCTTACAGATATCTCTAAAACACGTCCTACGTCTCTTAGAACTTGCTTGGCTGCTAAGGTTCCAAAGGTAGAAATGTGAGCCACATGAGCTTGCCCATATTTCGCTAAAACATAGCGAATGACTTCATCACGACGATCATCTGGAAAATCAGTATCGATATCTGGCATTGAGATTCTTTCAGGATTGAGGAAACGTTCAAAAAGTAAGTTGAATCTGATGGGATCAACATGTGTTATGCCTAAACAATAGGCAACCAAAGATCCAGCAGCACTTCCCCTTCCAGGCCCAACATAAATACCACTTTTCTTGGCATAAAGAATAAAGTCCCATACGATCAAAAAATAATCTTCATAATGCATCGATACGATGACATCCAATTCATCTTTTAATCGTTGTTTATAAACTTGTGTGACATCATTTCCCAAACGTTTTGAAAGTCCCTGAAGACACAATTGCGTTAGGTATTGAGCTGCTGAAATGTTGCTTGGAGTTTCAAAACGAGGCAATGCTGCTTTATTTTGCGATAAGATCACATTGCATTGTTGGGCAATCACATCTGTGTTAAGTACATCTTGCGGATCATAAAGTGTATCCATTTCAATTTGATCCAGCATATAGCGATAAGGAGCTTTGATCAAGCGATCATCATTTAAAGTCAGTTGCAGATCAATAGCGCGTAATACTCTATAAATTTCCTCATCATCACTTAAAGCATATAAAACTTGATGAAGGGCTACGCTTTTAAGAGGTCCTCTAGAAATGATTCTCTTTAAGGTTTGATTGGTGTTTTGATAAAAAGCACTTTCTTGTTTGGTGATCCCAATCCATAAAAACGGGAAAATATTTGCGAGTTCTTGAATACATTCATTTAAGCCATTAAAATCATCTTTCAAGAAAAAAGGTTCAAATAGCGGATTAACACTGGGCAAAATGTAAACAATGTCTTCTTTTGTGCTAATAAGATCTGTATTTGAAAGTGGTGTTTTTATTGTGTTTTGAATACTTGAAAATTTGATCAGCCCTTTATAACCATTTTGATTCTTCGCCAAACATACGACATTAAGTAGGTTTTCTTTATATGATAGATCAAGTTCAACCCCTATGATGGGATGTAATCCTGCTTTTTGAGCTTCTATGATGAATTCTGGGACCCCAGACAAACTTAAACGATCGGTTAAGGCAACTGATTTAAAACCTAAGACTTTTGCTTGGTGGACCAATTGGGCGATCCCCATAGACCCTTGAAGCAGTGAGTAGGCACTGCGAACCATCAAATGAGTGCTCATAAATGTACTTTCATTATACATGAGTCAGATAAAAAAAGAACAGATGAACTGTTCTTAGTAATCATAGAGGGTATTATCAAATTCTATCGCAACAATTGTTTTTGAACTGCTTTCATAATACTTAATGGTAATAAGATCACCAGCCTGAGTCAATACGGTTTCTGGGCTTAAACTTACAGGAACCACAAATAAGTGATCATCCCCTTCAACCGTGATGTAGAATTGAGTATCCCCGTCAACGATCGCTGACCCAATTTTCAAGACTTGAGCTGTGATGGTCTTTTCGAGTTCGACCGCTGATTCCAAGATACCAGCTTCGATCATCTTTTTGATGTAGTTGGCTCGCGTTTCATTAAGCGTAGTCCCAACTCCAACCACCGAGTAATCTGTAACGGAGACTAAGGCAAACATCTTGACCAAACCTTCTTGGTCCTTTAGCGACATAAAATAGCTTGGTTCTCCTTCTACGTTCAACAATACCGGGAAAGTCGAAATATAGCCTAAATGCTGAACGGCTCCTTGAGCAGAACTCATGGCAGAAGTTTCATCTGCTCCACCGACACGATAGAATGATGCTTCTTTGGTTTTTAAATTGATGAGAGCGAATCCAACGATGGATTGATCTGCACCAGCAGAAGTCATTCCTGAGAACACATGCGTTTGACCATTGATCGATACATAATTAAAGCCGTTGGTGGTTTGAATGACGTCTTTGCGTCCAAAGATCGTATTGAACCAACCATTGACATAGTATCCCCAGTTATCCACTTGATACCAAGCCAATTCTACAGGCTGAACACGATCGACCCAAGACGGGATATTTTCTAAATCGTATTTATTCATTTCACCACTCACTGCATCAACAACGATGACACCTACTGCATCCCAACCACTAAAGAATCCAATCTTAGCTTCAACGATTGAAATGACATAATAAGGGTGTCCTGCATCATCGATCTCAAAAGAAAAATCATTCAAAATTTCGGTACGATAGGTAAAACGAACATGTCTTAATAAATCCTGATCAAAGAAAGCAGACGGTGAATACTTCATACCTTGAGTTAATGTGACCAAACTGACATCATTGACATCGCGTACGTTAACTTTGACATAGCCTGGGATTCCTTCACCCTTGTTTTCAAGCCATTTGAAGATGTCTTGGTATTCAAGTGGAGCAACTCGATAAACCCCATTATTGACACTGATTAAGGTGTAATCGATGTTGATGTTGTATTGGGAACCTAATCCTTGGATCTTGCCCATCTGTTTATCGCCAAGTTGTCTGGCTGTTTCATAATCTACCAAGGGGACTTGATTGTATTGGATAAGGTCAAAATCATTTGAAAAATCACCAGACTCCGTAATCTTAATCTGATTTCTAAATGCCCTGGCATTTAAAATTTCTGAGCCAAGAAGTGACATGACTGCTACAAATGCGACGATAAGTCCTGCAGCACCTAATGCTCCAAAGGCAAACTTTGTAAATTTACCAGTGAAAAAGATACTTAAGAAAGCAAAGAATCCAAAATAGAAAGCAAATAAGAATAATGTCTCAATAGAATGAATATTATATGCCGGTAAAGTCACATAGTCCATCACTCCCGCAAAAATCAAAGTCACAAACAAGGCTGTAGCCAGACCTTTAACAGGTCCGGTTCTTTGCTTTTTCATATTCACATAATACGGATTAGTTGTTCTGTTGGTCATTTATTCTTCCTTTGAGGTCATTGATGACACTCTGTATGTCTTCTAAGCTTAAGTTTTTAACAGCTGCAGCCAAACGATGGCCACCTCCACTGTATCTTCTTGCGATATCATTTACGGTCACATTTCGTGAACGTATGGACCCATTATACAACGATGGGTTAGATTCTTGCTGAATGAACAAGACCCAAATCTCATACTCTTTGACGGATCCAAGATCATTCACATGTTCTTTGGCTAAATTCAAAGTAATTCCACATTGATCGACCAATGCTTTGGTTACGATCGCATAGATAAGTGGTCCTTGCACGATCGCAGAATTTCTTAACATGTTAACGAACTTATACTCGTTTTCATCGATCAAATAAAGTTCTTCATTGATTTTGGGTAGATCCAGATGACTTTGAGCTAGATAAGCTGCATTTTCTAAAGTCGTATGCGTCACATTTGAAGTCGAAAAGTTGAGTGAATCAGTTAAGATGCCCATATACAAGTATTTCGCAGATTTAGAACTGATGGGTTCATTCAACATAAAAGTCTTTATCAATCCCGTTACGATCTCACAGGTACTGGATGCACCTTCATGGACGATTTGATGCTGAGCATAGTTTTCGCCATAAGGATGATGATCGATCTTGAGGCTCATCTTCGCTGTTTTAAAGCGTTGATCATCAATTCGATCTGCATTTGATGTATCTAAAATGATGGCCAAAGATGAGCTTACCTTTTCATCATCAATTTGATCATAGGCTTCAAAAAGATGCGGTTTGACACCGATATGTTGACCCAAAGCATAGATTTGTTTGTTTGGAAAGGTTTCTTTCAACCAGTTGACTAAACCCCATTGGGCACCTAAAGCATCCGGATCTGGATTTTGATGTCTAAATACAGTGATTTGATCATATTGATGAATCAACTCATAAAACAAGGACATATTTTATAATCCTAAAATTCTTTGGGTATCTTGAGCGATGACTAACTCTTCATTGGTTGGGACGACCCAAACTGATGTTTTGCTTTGATCTTCACTTAAGCAAACTTCTTTACCTCTGGTCACTAAATTCAAATCACGTTTAAGGGTAATGTTCATGGCTTCACTTACACGGTCAATGATGGCTTCTCTGACTTTGGTATCATTTTCTCCCAATCCACCTGTAAACACCATCGCATCGACATGACCTAATTGGACGAAATAACTGCCTATGGTTTGTGCAACACGATTTGCATAAAGGTTTCGAGTCAAGATGGCTCTAGGATTACCGGCTTGAATTCCGGCTTCAATGTCTCGCGCATCACTGGATAAACCGCTAACTCCCAACATCCCTGATTTCTTATTTAAGATATCGATGATGGCTTCAGCACTTTTATTTAATTTTGCCATTAAGAAAGTAATGATGGCAGGATCGATGTCTCCAGAACGAGTTCCCATCATGATGCCAGCCAAAGGTGTAAATCCCATGGAAGTATTGACGGACTTGCCCGCTTGAACCGCAGCGATAGAAGCCCCATTACCCAAATGACAGGTAATGATGTTGATGTCTTCAACATTTTTTTTCATTAATTGAGCGACACGATGAGAAACGTAATAGTGAGATGTTCCATGGAATCCATAACGACGGATCTTGTAATTTTCATAATATTCATAAGGCATCGGATAAATATAGATGTCATTCTTCATGGTTTGATGGAACGCTGTATCAAAGACAGCCACATGGCGTGCATTAGGTAATTCTTTTTTAAAGGCTCTATAACCAACTAAATTTGCTGGATTATGCAATGGCGCTAAATCGGACAAAGCCTCTACTGTTTTTTCAACATCATCATCAATTTCAACAGAGGCTGCATAAACTTCTCCTCCATGAACGACACGATGACCTACCCCTTTGATTTCTTCAAGTGAATCAACGATTTTATGTTTGATCAGTGCATCAAGGACCAATTCAACGGCTACTTTATGATCCGGTATGGATTGAGTAAGCGTTTCTTTTTCGCCATTGAATTTAACGGTAAAGATACCATCGGATAGCCCGATTCTTTCTATGATGCCACTGCACAATACTGTTTCTTCAGGCATTGTAAACAACTGAAATTTTAATGAACTGCTACCTGCATTTACTGAAATAATTTTTGTCATTGGGGCTCCTTTTGATCCAAATCGTCGATTGCTTGTGCAATGTGGGATACTTTTTCATTCTTTAATGCTCGTAATTCTTCAAGATAAATCTTTCGCTTAAGATACTTCTCAACCAAATGTAATTTAGATTCATATTCTTCAAGTAAGCTCTCAACCCGTTTTAGTGTTTCATGAACTGCAGCCCGGCTGTTTTGAGTATGATCTGTGATTTCAGATAAGGAGAGGTCCTCATAGAAATGTAATTCCGCTATCGACTTTTGATGGTCTGTCAGTAAATTCTTATAAAAATCCAAGAGATAATTCATTCGATCTGTTTTAATCATATCAATTCCTTGGTGATGCTGTAGATAAATGCATCAGGATCAAAAGGAATCAAATCTTCAGGTTTTTCACCTAAGCCAATAAATGGAATTGGTACATTTAGAAGTCGAGATAAAGCAATCAACATCCCGCCTTTAGCCGTTCCATCAAGTTTTGTGCATAAGATTCCATTGATATTGATGAGATCTTTAAAACTTTCAGCTTGCTTGAGGGCATTTTGACCTGTTGATCCATCTAGGACCATCCAGGTAAATTCAGGAGGTGTTCCATGAATTTTGGTAATGACTCGATTGATTTTAGCCAATTCTTCCATCAGATTGACTTTGTTTTGTAAACGCCCTGCCGTATCGATCAATACGATATCAATATGATGTTCATTTGCATATCTTAGTCCATCAACAACAACACTGCTGGGATCTGCATTCTCTTTGCCATAAATACAGGGAATATCCAAGCGATCAGCCCATGTTTGAAGCTGTTGAACAGCCGCTGCTCTAAAGGTATCCGCAGCTATGGTAATAACGGTCTTGCCTTGTGTTTTAAAATAATGACCTAGTTTTGCGATACTGGTCGTTTTACCAGAGCCATTGACTCCAACAATCAAGAATACATTGGTTCCGCTTTTTAAAGTCAATTCATAATCATTGAATGAAGCTCGCATCAATTGAGCCAGCATATCGATCAATTCATCAGCAGTACTTAATTGTTGGGCTGATGCTTTCTTTTTGAGTGTCAAAATCAAATAGGATGAAGTTTCAACCCCAACATCACTTTTAAGCAACACATCATTGATTTGAGCATAGAATCGTTCATCGACAATGGGTGTATTGGTCAGTATGGCCTTGAGTTTTGACCCTAAAGAAGCTTGCGTCTTTTCAAAACCACTGACATACTGATCAGAATTCTTTTGCAATAACTTGTTTTTTAGAGTACTGAAGAAACTCATGATTTCTTTTCCTCTTCAACCATCTTCACCGCATCGGTCAGTTTTACTTTTAACATTTGAGAAACACCAGAGTTCCCCATTGTGACTCCATATAATAAATCACATTGAGCCATCGTTCCAGGACGATGGGTGACAACTAAGAATTGGGTCTCTTTACTAAATTGCTTCAAGTATCTGGCAAAACGATCGACATTGGTTTGATCCAAAGCAGCTTCGATTTCATCAAAGATGCACATGGGAACATGTCTCGCCTTTAAAATGGCAAACAAAACGCTGATGGCGATCAAACTCTTTTCACCACCTGAAAATAAACGAATATTCTTGATGGCTTTTCCTGGAGGTTGAACATGGATATCGATTCCCGAATTAAGAAGATCATTTGGATCCTCAAGCGACAAAGATGCACTTCCACCACCAAACATGGTTGAGAAGACACCAGGGAGTTCCTTGTTGATCTTATCCATCATGGCACTGAATTGCGTGACCATCACTTCATCAAGTTCTGAGATTAATTTCAAAATCTTATCACGGCTTTCAGATAGTTCATCATATTGTTTTTTGATGAATTCATAGCGTGTGTTGACTTCTTCATATTCAGCTGGAGCATCCATATTGATGTTGCCGAGATTATCGATATCTTGACGTAATTGTTTGACTTCTTCTTTAGCTGCATCAATATCGCCTTCTTTATGAGTCTGTAAAGCAAACTCGTAGGTCAATTGATATTCTTGGCTGAGTCTTAACATCAAGTTTTCGATATTGGTAGAATTACGAGCCAATTCAAGCTCTATATCGCGCTTTTGAATTTGTAAGGCATTGAGTTCACGACGTTGTTGACGCATCTGTTGATCCTTGCGTTCGCTCTCTGTGCCTACTTTTAAACGTGATTCGCGATGGGTACGTAATTGAAGATTGATGCTGTCTCGTGCAGAATAAGCTTTGTTAAGCAAAGTAATCAAATCATCTTGAGGGGTTTCTACAGATGAACCATTGGGAACCAATGTATCTAGATCACTTCTTAAACGTTCATATTTAGCGCGTTTAGCATCTAAAACAGGCTCTAAGGAAGCCATTGCGATGCGTTTATCGACCAATTGAACTTCATTGTCTGTTTTCTTAAGGATCATTTCTTGCTGCAATTGGGTCCTAGAAGCCAAGAGTTGAGAGCTCGAGGCAACTTGGGTACTTAATTCATTGAATTCTTTTAATAGGGTTAAAGGTGAGCCAGTATCTTTTTGTTTACCACCGGTCATCGATCCGCCTTTATGAATAACATCGCCTTCTAAAGTCACTAATTTATAGGCATAATTTAGTAAGGATGCTAAATGATTCCCAACTTCTAGATTTTCAACGACGATGACATTATTTAATAAGCCCATACTGACCGGTTTATATTTATCTTGGGTATCAATAAAAGCACTTGCGACGCCTAAATAACCTTTGGTGTTTTGACATATGACTTCATCTTCTTTTCGTAATCCACGACTTTGCAGAACCGTCATGGGTAAGAAAGTCGCTCTACCAGATTCATTTTTCTTTAAGAACCCAATCGCATGCCGTGCTGAACTTTCATCTTTGGTGATGATGTTGAACATGGCTCCGCCTAAGGCAACACTGATGGCTTCTTCATACCCATTGTGTGGGGTCAATAATTGCGATACAACGCCATATACACCAGCCAGACTCTGTTGGGCATTCAACACGGCTTGTACGCCCTGTTGACTCATAAAGGGCCTCTGTTGTAGATTCTTGACAACTTCTAGACGATTTTTTAAGCGTTGTGTCACAACAGTACTTTCATCAACTAAGGCATTTTGATCAATCAGTTGACGGTTCAATTCAAGGTTATGTTTGTTTAATGCTTCCATGTCTAAAACCAAGGCATCATAACGCTGTTGACGATCTTCATATTCTTGCTTAGCTTCTTGAAGCAGTTGTGTTAACTCTATGGTCTTTTGTTGAGAATTCCCTACTTCTACGGTATATTTGCGCTTTTCATCGATTTCGATTTTACGTGTTTCAAGTGTTTGAATCTCATTGATAAGTTTTAATAATTCATCTTGAGTTGTATGAATTTGATGATCCAACTGATGAAGTTCAGTCTTAGCTAATAGCGTACTGTTTTCATTGATCTGTAAGGAAGCTTCTAAAACTGCTTCTTTGGATTGAAGATTGAATAATTCTTTGCTGGCGTCTTCATCCAGTTTCTTAAAACGAGAGATCATCGTCGTTAAAACGGTAATCTCGATTTCTTGTAGACGTTGTTTCTTTTCCGCAAAAATAGATGCCTTTTGAGCAGCTTTCTTTAAAGGAAGAACTTGTTTTTGCAACTCTAAAAATATATCGTTCATACGTTCCAGATTGGTTTGGGTATGTTCGAGTTTATTGAGTGCTTCTTTTTTCCGTTTCTTATATTTAGAAACTCCGGCAGCTTCTTCAAAAGTGCTGCGCAGATCTTCTGGTTTTGCTTCTGCGAATTCAGTGATCGATCCCTGTGAAATGATGCTTAATGAATCTCTACCGATACCGCTGTCCATCGTTAAATCAAGGATGTCTCTTAAGCGACAAGGGGCTTTATTGATTAAATATTCCCCTTCTGCGTTTTCTCGATGTAAACGACGTGTAATTTCGACTTCATCATAAGGCAACTCAAAAATACGCTCAGTATTGTCAAAAACCAGCGTGACTTCTGCTAAATTGATACGCCGTCTGGATTCACTACCAGTAAAGATGACATCGGTCATACTTGAACCACGGAGCGATTTGACACTTTGCTCGCCTAAAACCCAGCGGATCGCATCGGTGATGTTGCTTTTGCCGCAACCATTAGGTCCAACGATACCGCTGATGTTGCTGTCAAAGGTAATATTGACCTTATCCGCAAAAGATTTAAATCCTTGGATTTCAATTCGCTTTAAAAACACGGCGGTCCTCCATTGTCATTAGATAATTATAGACTAAATATGGTCAAAAAAGAAGTGCTTAAGCGCACTTACAGTTTTATTTTACAGTGTATGACTTTTCCTAAAATCTTAATAGGTTTTGTTTCACATTCTTCTTGAGTATAAACGATGTCAGAATACTTCGGATTTTCTGGTCTTAAAATCAGTTTATCATTCTCATAATAAACACGTTTGATGGTCGCATCTTCACCATCTAACACAACAGCGATTTCCCCGTTTTCAATGTTGCTTTGACGATGCACATACACCAAATCTCCAGGATGGATCCTCGCATTGATCATAGAATCTCCAACGACTTCCAAATAAAAGTGATCTTCAGATGATCCTTCATTTTCATTGACATATTCAATGCCTTTGAATTCTTGCGAGGCATAACGCAGTGGGCCTCCTCGAACTGTACCTAAAATCGGAATGGCTACTTTTCGTTGGGTACTCATCAATTCTTCGACAGAGACATGATAAAAATCAGCCAATTGAGTCAAAATCCGAGTTGGAGGCAAAGAAGAACCATCTTCCCATTTTTGAATGGTCGTAAATGATTTATAGCCAAAATGAAAAGCCAGGTCTTGTTGAGAAAGACCCCTATCTTTTCGAAGCTGCTTCAACTTTTCGTGCAGGCTCATCATATCTGTTTCTAGTATAAAACATACTTGAAAATAATTCAAGTAAGACTTGCTACTTGAATTATTTTCAAGTAAAATAAAGACATAAGGAGACCACCATGGACAGAGTCATACTCCACTGCGATCTGAATAGTTTCTATGCTTCGGTTGAATGTTTGCATCATCCTGAATACCGTAATATCCCCATGGCGGTCGGCGGGGATGTTGAAAAACGTCATGGCATCATTCTTGCAAAAAATCCATTGGCTAAGAAAGCCGGTGTCACGACCGGCGAAGCATTATGGCAAGCTTTACAAAAATGCCCTAATCTTGTCTTGGTCAAACCTAATTTTTCACAATATTTGCGTTTTTCCAGAATGGTCAAAGCAATATATTCTGAATATAGCGATAAAATCGAGTCCTTTGGAATCGATGAGGTTTGGATCGATGTCACTGAAAGCGTTCATCTTTTTGGGTCCCCCAAAGAATTAGCTGATATGATTCGTGAACGCGTGAAAGTAGAATTAGGAGTTACGATTTCTGTTGGGGTAAGTTTCAATAAGGTCTTTGCGAAACTGGGCTCAGATTATAAAAAACCCGATGCAACGACAGAGATCACACGTGCCAATATGGAACAGATCGTTTGGCCCTTGCCCATTGAAGATCTGCTTTATGTCGGTAGAGCAACAGCTCAGAAACTTCATTTATTGGGAATCTATACCATCGGTGACTGTGCCACAATAGATCCTGCCGTATTAAAGCGGCGTTTGGGTAAATGGGGCGACTATCTATGGCGTTTCGCCAATGGTATGGACAACAGCCCTGTCATGATCCAAAATTTTGAACCCATGGTCAAATCCATTGGGAATTCAACCACTTGTCCTAGAGATTTGCGCAATCTTCAAGATGTTAAGATTGTCACCTATGTCTTATCAGAAAGTGTAGCTGCTCGCCTTAAAGAAGCCCATTTGGTTGCTCAGGTCATCAGCATCGGAGTTCGAGACATCAACCTTAAAGGTTATACTCGGCAGATCAAACTGAGCCAGCCTACCCATCTCAGCGATGATATTGCCCAAGCTGCGATGGATCTGTTTGAAAAGAATGTTGATTTTTCGACTCCTTTGCGTAGCATTGGGATCAAAGCCAGCGACCTTAGCGTAATGGAAACTCCAATCCAACTTGATTTGTTTACCGATCAAAAAGCCCATCAGCGTTCTTTAGATTTGGAGAACACTCTGGATGTGATCCGTGAGCGTTACGGTTTTGACAGCGTCCAACGACTGATGATGAAAGAAGATCCCCTGCTTTCTCAGTTTAACCCCAAGCAAGAACATGTTATTTTTCCTGAGTCTTACTTTAAAGGATGATTCCCATGGCTAAAAAAATATATGTAGATGTCATATTGCATCATAATAAAGATGGACAAATCAAACCCTTAGCCATCGTTTGGTCTAATGGTGTAAAATATTCAATAGATAAAGTCACCCAAATCACCAGAGCAGCCTCAACGATTGCCGGAGGTACAGGAATACGCTATACCTGTTACATTCAGGGCCAAGCTCGCTATCTGTTTCTAGAAGAGGATCGGTGGTTTATTGAAAGCAAAGGAAATTGACATGTGCGGAAGATACCTATTTAAACAAAATGAAGATGAAGAACTTCATGACTGGATCCAGCAACTTAACTTAAGCGATCTAAGTGATCTTTCATTAGGAGAAGTCTTCCCATCACAAAAAACCATTGTTTTTAAGACCCCGGATACCCCCGCCGTCATGCGTTGGGGCTTAAAAAAATGGGATGATAAAGGACTCATCATCAATGCGAGAAGCGAAAGCATCAAAGAATCCCCTTTCTTCAAAGAACACATCACGATGCGCCGTTGTCTCATTAAAGCTGAAGCTTTTTTTGAATGGGATAAGAACAAACATAAAAACATTGTTTATCAAGATGCTCAAACATCATTTTATATGGCAGGTGTTTATGATGACAGTACAGAAATCCCAACTTTCGCTATATTGACAGATGAAGCTGAAGGAGACTTTAGAAAGCTTCATAATCGTGTACCCCTGTTTATTCCTGAAGCCTATCTTCAAAGATACATTGATGATGGTGCAGATCTTCTGGAAGATTTCAGAAATCTTAAACAAATCAATTTAAATTGGAAGAACCAAGCAGCACAGATTTCCTTATTTGATTGAAAAGTCGTTTGATTTATTTGATTATGGTAAAATAATGATAATGAAAAATGCAAGTAGACAAAAAAGCAGTTTCATCAAGATTGGATTTATCGGTATTTTACTTGTGTCTATATTGAGTTTTGGTTTCTATATCCGAGACGTTATTAAAAACCTCAAAGAAGACCCAATCGACAATCCATTACCCGATCAAACCTACACCGTTACACTTGATGATTATAAAGTCTATCAGTTTATGGATGTGCAATATGATTTCATTATGGCCAACGTTACAATTACCAGCAATCGTGAACTAACCTTACCGCAAAATCCTTTTACAACCTCCGAGAACATCAATTTAGCCAATACCTCCGAATATACTGACTATCTTACTAATCAAGGCTTTGATTTGAAATGTCCACTACCCGCATCTGAATCATTAATGGCAAACACTTATTGTTTATTTATCCCAGTGGTCAATCGCTCTTTAAATGATTTGATTTTAAAAGTCAGCATCAATCGAATCTACAACCTGTCTTTCAATATCAATGATATCGCACATACAGGTACCCGTGAAATGTTAGGCGTTGAAAAACCACGACCTGATTTTATTGCGACTACGGTTGATAAAACACTCATCAGTAAACGCTCCTTTTATACTATCAATAATGATGGGGATCGAGAAGAAGCGCAGTTTGGTGCAAAGTCACAAGTATTTGGTTTCCAAATAACACTTGAGAACAATACAACAACTCCTATTAAAATTGAAAGTGCTTATATAACAATTGATGGGAAAGGCACTTTCCAAATGATTGATCCTACTTATCTCATAGATGAAGAAGTTTCGATTTTCGGTATTGATATCACAGGCATGAAGAGTGGTTACTTGTTCATGGACATCACCGATGAATCGATTGATTTATATGCGACACCAAACGATAAAATCCATGTCTTAATCAAATTGGCAAATAAAAATAGTTTTATTGAAGTCTTATTCATGGGGACTGCTCAATGAGAAAGAGTTTTCTTGTCTTGTTACTCACACTCTCATTGATTTCGGTTACTCCATATAAAACAGTTCGCGCTATTGATTGCACTGGTAATCGTTATAGTGTAGATCAAATCATCTCACCTACTGAAAGTATTTCTTTGGGGTGTTTTGCGTTGTCTGATTATGATGGGGCAGCAAATCAATTATTGCTTCAAACAACTGATCCAAATCAAGATGGTGATACAAGTGATGCGCTTAAAAACGTTACCATTACTTACTATGGAGACAATCCAAATACTACAACAGTTATTGAAACTAATTACTCTAAGATCGTTGCTGCTGATCGGGCTATGGCTTACTCACAAAATGTAATTTATACCAATAATTCTACGATGAATATTTATTCAAATTCTAGTTTATCAACAGTTTATACATATATCGACGAAAGAAATCCACTTTATTACTATTCTTCGACACATTTTTCAGGGACAGGTAATATCACACCTTCAAATCTATCTGCTTTGATTTCAGTAAATGGTGCAAAAGGTTATGTAAGAGTAAATCAAATTCAAATCATCCCATTGATTTATGCGGATAATGGTTGGACCTATAATGTTGATATTTCTACAGGAATAAAAAGCTTAGCAGTAAAGCAGTCTTATTACGTGGTGGTCAATGAAAGCAAACCAACCATCAATGGAACCAAAACATTCAAACAACTTAAGTTGATTCTAAATTTCATATCATCAACCAATAGTTCATATGAAATTGGTTTAGCACCTGATTGGTTACCTTTAGGCACTTACTTTAGTCCAGATGGGATCACATTTTATACAGACGTGGATCTAAAGAATCCTGTTCTCAATGGAACATCTATTGGAAAATTTTATAACTATTATGCATATACAAATTTAAGATCAAAAACCAATTATACCGGAGCTGATCTTGATTTTTATCTTGACTATTATCAAGATGTGAATAATCAAGATCCAAGCTCTAGTACCATGACGAATTCAGGTAACTTATTTATAAATGCACAAAATACATATGGCATGAATGCATTGATGATTTATAGTATGGGTGCTTTAGAAAGTGCATTTGGACGTAGCACTTATGCTCAAAACCCGGCCAATTTGAATGGTTTGGTGGTTAAAAACACAACAACTTTCGAAATTCTTCCGTATACGGTAGCTGAATATTGTTTACTCTACCCAAGTGGGAAATATGCAGATGAAAATAATATCGTTCATTACTGTAATGGAAGATATAACTTATTTGGATGGGGTGCATATGATAGTAATCCTGATAATGCTGAAGCATTTGCCTCAATAGAGGCATGTATCAATCAACATATGGGCATTAACTTAAGAAGGTCTTATATGAGTTATAATGGTTCTGTTTTTTATGCCAGCAATATTGGAAATAAGGGTGCTGGTTTCAATACTAAATATGCGTCTGATCCATGGTGGAGCTTAGGTATCTCTGCAATTGCTTATAGAATGGATAGATATCTTGGCTTTAAAGACTTAAATACCTATCAGTTAGGGATTCTAGGTTCTTCAGCATCACGCTCTGTCTATAAAGACCCTCAATTAACAAATCTTCTTTATACTTTACCAACACGAGCAACCAATTATCCTTTCATCATCCTAGAAGGATTAATGGTCAATAATACATTAGTTTATAAAATACAAACAACAAATCCACTCAATGAAGACGGATCTATCAACAATAATCAAGATCCAATTCTAGTCCCTTATGATTTCACAAGATCCATCGCATACATTAGTGCTGAACAGATATCTGATTACATTTCAAAATTTGTAACAGGCGTCGTTGATCAGGGTTTTTACAATAGTGATCGTCAGATATTCTTCACAAGCGGAACTGCTACTCTAAACGGTACACCCATTCTTTCAGGTGAAACTGTTTCAAATGAGGGAGTCTATGACGTGGTTGCGACGAGTGAAACTGGTACAGTTCAAATAATACAATTTACAATTGATAAAACACCTCCTGTTGTAACCATTCAAAATTACCCAACATTACCAACCAATCAAGATGTTATTGTAATTGCCTTAACAAATGAAGGCGTGCTAGATTTAACATCCTACACATTTACACAAAATGGAACGTATGTTTTTAAAGCAACTGATGCTGCAGGAAATATCACAGAAAAATCTGTGACGATTACTCATATAGATAAAACACCGCCAATTATTACAATAACTCCTTTTGACTCAATAACAACGACCCCTAATGACATTATTGTTTATGCAACAACCAATGAAGGTACATTAAATGTAAATTCATACACGTTTACTCATAATGGTACATTTACTTTTGTTGCAACGGATGATGTTGGAAATATTTCCAACAAAGAAGTTATGGTTTCGAACATTGTTAAGAGTATAACTTTGAATTTTGATACCAACTTAATTGGTGGTACATTAAGTGTCACTCAAAATGATGTTCCAATTATTACTGGTACAACAGTTAGTTCAACTGATCTTATCGAATTCAAAATTAATTTATCACCAAAATATAGGATTTATCGTTGGCAATTTAATAACGATTACTTGCTTACTTCGGCCAGCACATTGCGCTTAGATTACTATGCCACCAATACTCTAGTCAAAGTAGAATTCTATTTAATTGCTGACTTAAATGATGATAACAAAGTATCTACTACCGATCTTGTAAAATTAAGACGCTATATTTCAGGACTTGAAACGATGAATGAAAAAGCCGTGCTGGCTGCTGACGTCAATGGTGACGGCAAGATCAGTACGACCGATTTAGTCAAAATAAGAAGAATGTTGGCTGGACTAGAATAATTTAACTAAGTCTTGCCAGGTTGCTAAAACCATCAACAAGATCAATAGCGCTGCACTAAAATACATTAATGCATACTCCACTTGCTTATTAAGTGGTTTTCTTATTAACAATTCTATTCCAATGATAAATACACGTCCTCCATCTAATATTGGCAGTGGTAACAAATTAAATACTCCTACATTTAAAGATAGAATTGCTGTAAGATAAATCAAGTTTAATAATCCATAACTTGCTTGTGTCTGTGTGATCTCTATGATCCCTAGCGGTCCACTGACAGACTGTAGACCAACTCCAGTCAATAATCTACCAATCAATAAGAACATGCTGTAGATGGTCCCTATCATGGTCTGGAATGCATATCCTATACCTTCAATCGGATTAATGTTTACTTTCTCAGCAGGAGGCAACATAACTCCTAAGAAATAACGTTCAGTTTCAGCCATGTAAATTGGAGTCACTGATATTTCTATTTCTTGTGAGCCTCTTAAAAGTGTGAATTTGATTTCACTGTGATATAGCTGAGTATAAGTTATGACGTCATCAAAGTTCTTAGGTATAATTGAAGTCCCATCATTAAATGTAAGTTTTAAAATCTTGTCATTGGTTTGTAGACCAGCTGCTTCAGCCGGCGAATTTTCAACAATACCTGCAACGATGGCTTTTGGCGATGTTATAACATAACCCAATGACCAATTGATCCCAACAAATAAAGTGAACGCTAAAACAAAGTTCATAAATATCCCAGATAACATAATGATCATCCGTTTGTATTTAGCGATACCCAATAAAGTTCTTTCAACAGGTACATCGACTTCAACTGACTCTTCCCCTGCCATGGCAACAAAACCACCAAAGGGAAACATTCTTAGGTTATACGTCGTTTCTTTTCCTCTAAATCCCCATAATTTTGGTCCCATACCTAATGAGAATTCTTTACAGTAAACTTTAAAAAACTTAGCACTGGCTAGATGACCTAATTCATGGATGGTAATAATGATACTCAATATGATCAATGTATATAGAATTGACATGGTTACTCCTTGTTTATACCGAATCAGTATATGATAAAAAAACGTAAGTTGACATTAAGATGATAGATCTTTACTTTTAATCAGATTCTTTCTGACATAGTAGCTAAAAATGAGTTATATCGCCAGCAGTGTAATAAATATGTAAAAAAACAAAAGATTGAATACCAAACTGTCTATACGATCTAGGACACCTCCATGGGCCGGGAAAATACTTCCGAAATCTTTGATCTTAAAATGACGTTTTATGTCACTAAACGCTAGATCACCAATTTGACCTATAATGGGAAACACAATAGACATGATAACGATGATCCAAAAATCAAAACCTTTAACCATAAAATACGCAAAGACAAATCCTGAAAAAGCACCAATTAACCAACCACCAATGGATCCCTCTACTGTTTTCTTTGGGGAAATTCGTTCATTCAACTTTGTCTTTCCAAAATAGAAACCACTAAAGTAAGCTCCGGTATCCGTCGCATAAGTAGATATTAGAAGGAATATCATCATATTGACACCATAGTCATCAAATACAATAAATATTGATTTCATTGTTCCTGCAAACATCAAAATCATCGTCAAAATATAACCTAAATCAGTAGGTGAAAACCATGGATTCATAATTGAAATCAAATAGAAAAACATTATTAAACCTAACAAACAAACAAGTAAAAACTGATCAGAAACTCTAGATAATCCTAAAACGACAAAAATAAGCAAGATAAACAACCATCTTGGCCACTCTTTTTCCTTTATGGCATATGTTTCATAGACTCCTACCAATACAAAGGCATATATGATGATGTCTCTAATGAATCCTCCAGAAATAAAGGTAGCCAACACAACTCCCGCAATCAGCAGTCCCGTGATGATACGTTGTTTCATAATAGACCCCCAAAACGACGTTCCCTTTTAGTACCTACATCCAAAAGTTGTTTGAATTCAGTAATACTTAATTCGGGCCAAGCAGTTTCAGTAAATATCAATTCTGAATAAGCCAATTGCCACATCAAGAAATTAGAAAGACGTTGTTCACCTGAGGTACGAATGCACAAATCAACAGGTGGATAATCCTTAGTCATCAAGAACTGTTCAAAATTAATTTCAGTTAATGGTTCTGTCATTTTTCCAGAAACAACAGCCAAATGATATTTCTTAGCTGCCTCAACAATTTCTGTTCGGCTTCCATAATTCATCGCAAACACAAGCACCATTCCAGTGTTATGCGAAGTTTCCTTAATGGCATTGAGTAAAACACGTTTTGTATTCTCTGGAAAAGGTGTCAAATCTCCTATGGATTCAATTCGAATGTTTTTATCCATTAATTCCTTTAAATATTTACTAAAAAACATGGAAGGTAATTGCATAAGATAATCCACTTCTTGAATTGGTCTTTTCCAGTTCTCAGTAGAAAAAGCATATAAAGTCAGTACTTCAATTTTTTCCTCGTTGGCTGTTATTGCAATTTCACGAACTTTTTCAACACCATGAAAATGACCGAAAGTACGATCTTTGGCTTGTTTTTTAGCCCAGCGGCCATTGCCATCCATGATGATGGCGACATGCTTCAGTTTTGCGGTCATATTTCTCCTTAAGAAAGAAGCTCACTTGAAGTGAGCTATACTGTCATGATGTCTTTTTCTTTGTCCTTAACAATGTTTTCAATTTTCTTAATATGTTCGTCTGTCAATTTCTGAATTTTTTCTAAAGCATCTTTTTCACGATCTTCTGTCAATGTATCATCTTTTTTGATGGCATCATTAATGTCTCTTCTCACATTACGAATTGAAACTTTAGCTTCTTCAGCATGTTTTTCAACAACTTTGGTGATTTCTTTACGAGTTTGTTCTGTCAAAGCAGGTACATTAATTCTTACGACAGAGCCATCATTCATAGGATTCATTCCCAAATTAGCAGCCTGAATGGCGTGTTCAATAAGTTTTAAAAGACTTGGATCATATGGTTTAATCACCAATTGTCTGCCTTCAACGACTTGAATACTTCCTACTTGGCTTAATGGGGTTGGTGATCCATAATAATCAACATGAATATCTTCAAGTTGCTTAGGATTTGCTCGTCCAGTACGCACTGTACTTAAGTGATGTTCGAATTTTTCGATTACCTTCTTCATCTCAACTGCTGCTTTGTCTAAATGTTGTTTCATTGTTTGTCCTCCTTAGAAATGATTGTGCCAATGGTTTCTCCAAGCACAGCCTTCTTGATATTGCCTTTCTCATTCATAGAGAATACGATCAAGTCCAGTCCATTGTCTTTACACATAGCAATGGCTGTTTGATCCATAACATTCAAGTTATTTCTTATGATTTCATTATAACTCAAACGAGCATATTTAACGGCATTTTTATTCTTATTTGGGTCATCATTATAGACGCCATCGGTTCCATTTTTAGCCATTAGAATGACATCAGCTTTGATTTCTGATGCCCTTAAGGCAGCAGTAGTATCTGTCGAGAAATATGGACTACCAGTACCTGCTGCAAAAATGACAACTCTTCCCTTCTCAAGATGACGAATTGCTCTTCTCACAATAAAGGGCTCAGCGATTTTACTCATTTCGATGGCTGTTTGAATACGGGTTTCAATTCCGTTTTTCTCAAATACACCTTGAATAGCGATCGCATTGATTACAGTTCCAAGCATCCCCATGTAATCCGCTTGGATACGATCTATGCCCATCTGTTCTGCAAATTTTCCACGGATAAAATTTCCTCCGCCAACAACAATGGCGACTTGGACACCCATTGCTGTAATTTCCTTGACTTCTTCAGCAATCCCAACCAAAACAGCTGGATTAAGACCGTTTTGTTGGCCTGCTAAGGCTTCACCGCTCAACTTAAGTAGGACTCTTTTATACATTGGGTTCTCCTTATAAAAGGACACAAAATGTGCCCTTAGATTTTTATTTGCCAAACGTCTGATTCATGACTTCTTCGGCGAAATTATCTTCTCTTTTTTCAATACCTTCACCAACTTGATAACGTACAAAACTCAATACTTCAGTTTTAGCAGCTTCAAGTACTTTTTGAACTTTGATGTCTTGATCTTTGAAGAACAATTGATCAACTAAGCTGGTTTCTTGAAGAACTTTGCTTAGTTTCCCTTCAAGGATCCCGTTGAGAACATTCTCAGGTTTTGTACCCATGACAGGATCATTCTTAATAAGCACTTTTAGAATGTTGCGTTCATGATCGATAAATTCAGCTGGCATATGTTTACGTGAAATATAACCAGGATTCATTGAAGCAACTTGCATGGCCATTTCTTTGCCAACTTCAGCATTGTCTGTGCCTTTCAACTTAACGATAACAGAAATCTTTCCACCCATATGGATGTAAGATCCAAATATTTCATCGTCTGTTTTTGTTAGGATTTCAAAACGTCTAAGTGTGATTTTTTCACCAATGGTGAATGTCGCTTCTGCGACGTGCTCAGAAACAGGTTTACTGTTAATCGTCAAAGCCAAAGCTTCATCCAATGATTTAACATCAGAATTAACCAAAGCATTTGACAGATTGTCCAATAAAGTTAAGAATTGTTCGTTTTTAGCTACGAAATCAGTTTCTGAATTAACTTCGATGACAATGGCACGATTGCCAGAAACAACTGCTTTGGTTAAACCCTCAGCAGCAATACGATCTGCTTTTTTAGCAGCTTTCGCTATGCCCTTTTCTCTTAGCCAATCAATGGCTTTATTCAGCTCACCGTTGGTTTCTTCAAGGGCTTTTTTACAATCCATCATTCCTGCGCCAGTTTTATCGCGCAGTTCTTTTACTTGACTTGCTGTAATCATGTATTACTCGCCTTCCTTAACTTCAGTTTTCTTAGCTCTTGGTTTTTTTGCTACAGTTTCTTGTGCAACGTCAGCAGCTTTAGGAGCTGTTACTTTAACTGCTTCTACAGGTTTAGCAATTTCAACAGGTTTTGATGTTTCTACAGTTTTAGCAGGCTCAGATCTGACGAAAGGTTTTGAGTCAGAACGACCTTGATAAGTATCATTTGTGCGTGGACGGCGATCAAAAGGTCTGTGTGTAGAACGTTCTTCACGGGCTCTTCTTTCTTCCATCTTCGCTCTTCTACGACGTTCGTTTTCTTCATTGACTTGTTCAACATTGATGATAACGTCGCTCATAGAAATGTCTTTAACGAGATCTTGTTCTTGGAAAGCATAAGATAATATGCCGCCCTTAGTTTCAACGATCGCATCAGCCATGATACTAACAATAAGCTTGATAGAACGAATGGCATCATCATTAGCTGGAATGCCATAATCAACTGCTTCGGGATCACAGTTTGTGTCAGTAAAACCAAACACTGGGATGCCTAATTTCTTTGCTTCTGCAACTGCATTGTAGTCTTCAGTCGGATCGACCACGAAAATGGCATCCGGTAATTTTTTCATTTCTTTGATTCCACCAAAGAAATTTTCCAAACGAGCCGCTTCTTTGCGGATATTGGCAACTTCCTTCTTAGGATAAATACTTATGGTTCCACTGGCTTCCATATCTTCGATTTCTGCTAAACGTTTGATACGTTTCTGCATGGTTCTAAAATTGGTCAACAGACCACCTAACCAGCGTTGGTTGATATAGAATGATCCACTTCTTAAGGCTTCTTCCATGACGATGGCTTGAGCTTGTTTCTTAGTTCCAACAAACAATACTTTACCATTCTTTTCGGCTAAAGCTTTCATTGCAGCATACGCATCATCCAATTTGTCCAGAGTTTTCTCTAAATTGATGATGTATACACCATTCTTAGCCGCGTAAATAAACGGCTTCATTTTAGGATTCCATTTCTTGGTCTGATGACCGTAATGGGATCCATGTTCTAATAACTTCTTCATCGATACGACAGACATGGTATTCCTCGCTTTCCGTTTGTCCTCCATCAGTTCTGCTCGCGATAACTCATTTCTGAGACGGAATCGCGAATCCCTGATGTGTGATGTGCATCTTTAGATGCCGTTATATAGTATACCAAAGGCTTAACTTTGTTTCAAGTTGTTTTTATGGGTAGTTTGGCCCTTGGATGAGCCTTTAAATAAGATTCTTTTAAGCGATCTAGAGTTACATGTGTGTAGATCTGAGTCGTAGATATATTCTCATGACCTAAAAGTTCTTGAACCAAACGTAAATCAGCTCCATTATCAAGTAAATGGGTCGCAAAGGAGTGTCTTAGCATATGTGGATGAACAGATCGTGTAATTCCTGCTTTTTTTGAACACTGATCCAAAAGATATTCAATGCCTCTAGATGAGAAACCTTCACCTTGTTGATTGACGAAGACTCGATGATGGTGTTTACCTTTCATCAAGATTGGCCTAACTTCATTAAGATATTGTTTCAATATATCTCCACAATCTGAATAAAACGGGACCATTCTCTCTTTAGAACCTTTACCAATAAAACGCAGTGTTCTTTGTTCTAAGTCGATATCTTGGATGGTTAAGGCAGCAGCCTCACTGACACGTAACCCACTGGCATAAATCAATTCAAACATGGCTCTATTTCTAAATTGATAAGGATCAGTCAAATCAAACGATTCAAGAAGCTGATTCAGTTCTTCAAAAAGGAGAAAATCAGGCAATAGCTTTTGTTTTGATGGATTATGAATCGAACTTAAAGGATTATGATTCACTTTATTTTGTTGTGCTAAATAATTAAAAAAAGATCTTAAACTAGAAATCTTGCGTGATATTGTGGAATTCTTAAGTCCATCTTTGGAGTGTTTATTGAGATGTTCTATGAAACGCATAATGGTTTTAGAATCGACACCTTGCCAAAATGTTACCCCTTGATTAATCAAGAAAAAATGAAATTCTTCAAGATCACGCCGATAAGCATCTCGTGTATGAACGGATTTCGTATTGACAGTGTCGATATAATTTAGAAAATCAAGGATATCTTGGGTCATAGTTTTGTTTTAAACTGCCTTATTTGTTTCAACGCTTCTTCTGCAATACGCTCTTTTCTGTCTTTTAAGCGAGGATTCAATTCGCTTGGGATCAATCCAAAATTCGCATTCATAGGTTGAAAGGAATCTGGATCAGCATGCGTAATGTAGTAAGCCATTGAGCCTAACACTGTTTCACGAGGACATTCGATCAGTGCTTGACCAAGTGCTAATCTACTAGCATTGATACCCGCTAGATAACCGCTGGCCGTTGATTCAACATACCCTTCAACACCTGTCATTTGTCCAGCAAAGAACCACATTGGATTTAATTTACATTGATAAGTTGGTTCTAAAAGTTTAGGTGCTTTGAGATATGTATTGCGATGCATGACACCATATCTGGCAATTTCAGCATTTTGCAAACCTGGAATCAAATGAATAATCCGCTTCTGTTCCGGCCATGTCAAGTGAGTCTGAAATCCTACGATGTTGTATAGACTGTCTGCAGCATCATCTCTTCTTAATTGTACTACAGCCGCGGATCTTTTGTGTTCTTTTGAAATTTCTAAGCCAACTGGTTTCATTGGACCATATTGTAAGGTTTGTTTCCCTCGTTTGGCCATGACTTCAAAAGGCATACAACCTTCAAAATATATTTCTTTTTCAAAGGCTTTTGGCACGACTACTTCCGCTTGAATCAAGGCATCATAGAATCGATCAAATTCTTCAGCAGTCATCGGACAATTGATATAATCTTGTCCATCCCCTTTATCATAACGCGATTTATAATAAGCTACAGAAAAATCAATACTGTCTTTTACGATGATGGGTGCAGCCGCATCATAGAAATAAAGCGAATCTTCTTTAAATATAGATTTTAAAGATTCTGCCAAAGCACCATCTGTTAATGGACCGGTTGCAAAAACACAGATGCCTTCTTTAGGTGCCGTAACGATTTCATCATGAACTTCTATAAGCGGATGACTTTTAATTTTATCAGTAATTATCTTTGAAAATGAATGGCGATCAACTGCTAAAGCACCACCTGCAGGAACTTTTGTTGCATCTGCAGTCTCAAGGATCAAAGAATCTAAAATTCTTAATTCTTCTTTTAAAATACCAACCGCATTGGTTAGATTGTTGCTTCTTAATGAATTTGAGCATACTAATTCTGCGAAATCATCTAAATGATGCGCTTCTGACTTTTTGATGGCTTTCATTTCAAATAAATGTACTTTGACACCTCTTTGAGCGATTTGCCATGCAGCTTCACAACCGGCTAAGCCGGCTCCAATCACATTAACTTCAGCTTTCATCATTCGTTTTGGCAGAACTTTCTTTTTTCTCCCTTGGTTTGATATATTTGCACTTCGGATAATTGCCACAAGATACAAAAGGTCCAAAACGTCCTTTGCGAGTTACTAAATCACCTCCACAAACAGGACATTTTTCCCCAGTTGAGACAGGTTCACTTTTTGTTTTGGCATCACGATGAATGTATTTGCATGTGGGATAATCACTACAAGATACAAAGGGACCATATCGACCGACTCGTTTAACCAAAGGTTTTCCGCAAGTAGGACATGCATCACCTGTCAATTCAACTTCTTTCTTATCGTTTTCTGATTTCTCGATGTATTTGCAGCTTGGATAGTCACTGCAAGCCGTAAAGTCTCCAAATCGCCCTTTACGAACAACCAATTCATGACCGCACTGAGGACATATCTTTCCAGTTTTGATGGGTTGAATCTTTTCCATAGTATCATTGGCTTGTTTCAACAAACCATCGAAAGTATCGTAAAACGATGTCAAAGCTTCAAGTTGATTAAGTTTGCCATCAGCGATTTGATCTAGTTGGGCTTCTAGTTTCGCTGTATATTCAACATTGATCAGTTCTGAGAAATGTTCACCAAGCTTAGAATCTGTCAATAGGCCCTGCTCTGTTGGAAAAAAGTATTTCACTTTGGAAGTTTCTGTTTTCTCTAATGTGACATAGGCTCTTTCAACGATGGTATCAACGATGGTCGCATAAGTAGAAGGTCTTCCAATGCCATTCTCTTCCATGACTTCGATCAATTTAGCTTCTGTGTAACGAGATGGTGGATTTGTAAAAGATTGCTTGCCTTCAATTCCAAGGCTGATCAATTTTTCATCGATGTTTAATTTAGGTAACATCTTATCTTGACGTTGTTCATATTTGCCAAGAACCTTATAAAAACCATCAAATTCAACTTTTGATCCTTTTGCACTAAAATCATAGTTTCCCTGAGACAAAAGAACCGTCATGTTTTTAATCTTTGGCGCACTCATCAATGATGCTAAAGTTCGAGCATAGATCAACGCATATAGTTTATAGGCATCATCAGCCAAGCTGTCTTTAACAGATTCTGGGGTGATATGAATATGTGTTGGACGAATGGCTTCATGGGCGTCTTGCGAATTGTCTTCATTTTTGACTTTATATGAACCTACGTAAGCTTTTCCATATGTTTTTTCGATATGTTCTCGGGTAGACTGGACGAACTGTTCACTTAAACGTGTAGAATCAGTTCTCATATACGTGATGAGGCCTTCTTGGGCATCTTTTTGGGCACTCCCATCATAAAGTTTTTGAGCGACATTCATGGTTTTCTTTGCAGAAAAGAAAAGTTTGTTGGCTGCATCTTGCTGAAGTGTAGAGGTGATATAAGGATATCGATGTTCGCTTTTGCCATCTTTCTCTTCAATCGAAGTCACTGTAAATTCAGGTTTAAGTTGTGTTAAAACTTCATCCGTTTCAGCTTTAGTTTTAACTTTGAAAGACTTTCCATTAAATCTGGAAAGTTCTGCTTCAAATTCGATATCGTCTTTTTTAAACTTCGTAGTTACTGCCCACTTCTCAACAGGCACAAAATTCTTGATTTCATTTTCGCGCTCAACGATCAATTTCAACGCAACAGATTGAACACGACCAGCTGAACGGCTCTTGATTTTAGCTTGAAGCAACTTTGATAACTTAAAGCCCAAGATACGATCCAAAATACGTCTTGCTTCTTGAGATCGAACCATATCCATATCTACATGTCTAGGATGATTAAAAGCTTCAAGAACCGCAGTCTTGGTGATTTCATTAAATACGACTCGTTGAGTTTTATCCAAATCAAGACCCAATTCATCGGCTAAATGCCACGATATGGCCTCACCTTCACGATCAGGGTCAGTGGCTAAATATACAGTATCTGCAGACTTGATTTTTGACTTTAATGATTTAACGACGTCAGCTTTATCTTCACTGACCACATAGGTCGGTTTGAAGTTCGCAGAAATATCGACGCCCAATCCCCCTTTACCAGTGGTCGCTAAATCTCTGATGTGACCTTTGGAAGAGACAACATCAAAGTCGGATCCTAAATATTTCATGATCGTTTTTGATTTTGATGGGGATTCTACAATTACCAGATTTTTCATAAGAACTCCTTTTCTTATTTACAATGAGACAAAAACATGCGCTTGTCAATTGATTAAATACACAAAACATCTTCTAGGCTTAAAATCATATTCGCACCTTGTTGGATCAATAAGTTACATCCTTGGCCTTCTTGAGTATCCAAATCATAAGGAATCGTATAGATTTCCTTACCGATATCCAGTGCTTCTCTAACAGTGATCATAGAACCGCTTTTATGGTCAGCCTGCATGACGATAACAGCTTTTCCCAGTGCTGCAACGATTCGATTACGCTGAGGAAAGTGATGTTTCAAAGGTAAGGTATCACCAGGATATTCGGATAAGATCAATCCTTTTTCTTCAATGTGTTGGTATAACGTTATGTTCTCTTTAGGATAAATCCTTTGGATTCCACAACCTAATACAGCAATCGTAGGCTGGCTCTTTAAAGCACAAATATGAGCTAAGGCATCAATTCCTTTGGCTAAACCACTGATGATCACATATCGTTGCGAAAGCAATTCTACCACACTTTGTGTCCATCTTGTCGCATAATCAGTTGGTAATCGACTTCCTACGATACTGATACCTTGCTGTTTCAGAAGTTCTAAATTGCCCTTATAGTAGAGCACATAAGGCGATTGAGCGAGGTTTCTTAATCCTTCAGGATAACAATCATCTAGGATCGTTATGGCCTGTGGCACGTCTAAAAGTGGCTCATAGGGCTCATTTCTTATCAGAGCCGACTTTATCAGTGAATACTCACCTTCATATTTAACACTATACGCCAGTAATTGAATCTTGTTCATACTGACTGATATGTATCAACTTAAAATTCTCCGTTAAAAAGTGTTATTCTTTTTAATTTCGCAACGGGTTCATAACTTAAACGATGAATGGGTGTTATTCCAAACTGATTCAAAGCTTCAATGTGTGCTTTTGTAGGATAACCTTTATGTTGTTTAAAACCATAGTCTGGATACAACTGATCATAATAGACCATGATCGCATCACGACTTACTTTGGCTATAATGCTGGCAGCCGCAATACTTATGCTTCGGCTATCCCCTTTGATATAATCATAGACAGGACAATATTGATTAGAGATCGGCATCGCATCGGTTAAACAAACATCTGCTTTAGCTAATTGAATCAAATGAATATTGGCATCTTTAGTGGCTTGATAGATGTTTCTGCGATCAATCGTTTCAGGCATCACTTCAATGACTCCGATCCATAATGCAGATAAAACAATGTCTTTAAAACATGTATTTCTTTGTTTCTCAGTCAATTTTTTAGAATCATTGATCAAAGGATGTTGATATCCTTTAGGTAAGATAACACCCGCAACCACACAAGGTCCAGCTAAAGGTCCACGACCCGCTTCATCGATCCCCAGTATTCGATCATACTGATCAAACTCAGATTCTAACCAAGCCATTATTCAAAACTCATGGGACCTAAATCTCCCTGTCTGAGTTCGCGTAAAAAAGTAACCATCGCATCATTCAGTTTGTATTCACCATTTTGAACGTAACCTCTGTTTTTCGCAATGGTTTCTAGCAATTCAGTTTTATCTTGACCCTGATAAGCATATCTATTCAATATCGCCAGTGGGTAATTGATCATAAGAAAATCAAAAGCCGCATCAAAGAGTTCTTCGGTCGGTAAGACTTTTTCAGCGATTGATCCGCTGAGTGCTAATTTCATCGCCACATCTTTGTCTTCAAAACGACCCCATAATAGTCCTGGCGTATCTAAAATGTCAAGTTGAGGATGAACATTTGCCCATTTTAAAGCCATAGTCACACCTGGTTTATTGGCGACAGTCATCAGTTTTTTCTTTGCCAATTGATTGATTAAAGTTGATTTACCTACATTAGGAATTCCCAATACCATGGCTTTAACCGCTCGTGGTTGAATTCCACGAGCACGCCATCTGGCAAACTTAGGTTCCATGACTTTCAATACCCCTTCTACAATTAGTTTTCGGGTATCGTCTTTCAATAGATTCAATGAGATCACCACGGTATTGTCTTCAGATAGTGTTTTGACCCATTGGGTGGTTTTTAATGGATCAGACATGTCTTTCTTGGTTAAAACGATCAATCTTGGCTTATCTTTGCTGAGTTGATCGATTAAAGGATTTCGTGAAGAAAGCGGTAAACGGCTGTCTCTAAGTTCGATGATGCAATCCACCATCCCTAAGCGAGCTTCTATTTCTCGCTTGGCTTTGGTCATATGACCAGGAAACCAATGAATGCTCATTAAGGTCCCGTGATCCATCTGAAATGACTCAAAGGATAGAAAATATAGATGTCCTTGCTTCTTATCAAATCCATTTTGAGTGGGCCAAATATCCTGGAATCGGTAGAACCACCAGTACGGCGATTATCTCCCATCACAAAAACCTCATCTGCCTTCACAAAGATCGGCCCAAAATTTGCGGTAAAGGGTTCACCAGATTTAACCCAATCATCTCTGTACTTGGTGTTTAAATAAGGTTCATCTATAGCTTGACCATTGATATAAAGAACATCGTTCTTACATTCGACGACGTCTCCTGGTAAACCAATGGCCCTTTTGATCAGATAATCTTCTATCGGCGGATAATAGATGATGATGATGTCACCACGTTCAATGCCTTCACTGCGATAACTCAACAGGTTCGAAAATCCATAATCCAAATCGTGTAAGGTAGGATACATACTGCTGCCTTCCACATGAATCGGATAGACGATGAAATTGGTCAATATTAAAACCAAGATATAACTGATGATGATGCTTGTCAGCAAATCATACGCAAGTGTATACTTGTCTCTGAAATTTTTGATTTTCAATTTGATGTTGTTTAAGGTGTTCATAATTGCTCTACTTCCCATTATAGAATAAAAGTCGGAATTCTCCGACTTTTTTACTAACGAATTTCTTTAAGACGAGATGCTTTGCCAGAACGACCGCGCATATAGTACAATTTGCTTCTTCTGACTTTTCCGCGTTTGAGGACAGTGATCTTATCAATGATGGGAGAATGAACCGGGAAGGTTCTTTCTACGCCAATTGAATTGGAGATCTTTCTGACTGTAAACGTTTCTGAGATACCACTGCCACCTCTGGCAATGACAACCCCTTCGTAAGCCTGAATTCTGAATTTGTCGCCTTCTTGGATACGGACGTCAATTCTGACGGTGCAACCTGGACCAAAGTCAGGGAGATCAGGACGAAGTTGGGACTTGGTGATTTCATCCACTAAGTTCAATTTCATGGTTTCGTGCTCCTTTTATAATCTCAGTTCATGTTTCATAAACAGCGGAACTGCTTAACTAAAATACCATAATCTACACAATAAATCAATCTTTTTTTATGGACTCTAATAGGACTTCACATAAGAGTGATGTTTCTTCTTTAGTAAGACCTTTATCTTTAAACAGATCAGGACGTTTAAGCCATGTTTTACGCAAAGATTCTTTTAATCGATACTTACGTATCTTCTCATGATCACCATTCATAAGGACAAAAGGAACATCCCCTTCTTCCAAGTGTTCAGGACGAGTATATTGAGGATACTCTAAAAGACCTTGTTCATAGGATTCGTCTCGATGAGAAGCTTCTTTGATGACTCCTTCTTTTAAACGAATGATCGCATCACTGATGACCATGGAAGGCAATTCTCCGCCTGTCAGCACATAATCACCGATGGATACCTCTTCATCACAGAGCTTAACCAAACGTTCATCAAAACCTTCGTAATGACCGCATAGGATGATCAGATGTTCTTTCTCTGAAAGTGAACGGGCTTTTTGTTGATTAAAGGTTTGACCGGATGCGGAAGTCATCACCACATAAGAGTTTTCTTGTTTAACAGAGTTCAGACAATCTTTGACCGGTTGAACAGCCATCACCAATCCTTGACCACCCCCAAAAGGATAATCATCAACTCGATGCGTCTTACTTTTAGAAAATGCTCGAATATCTACTAGTTCAACTTCAACCAAGCCTTTTAAGATGGCTTTCTTTATGATAGACGTGCTTAAGAATCCTTCATACATTTCAGGAAACAAAGTCAAGATGGTAATTTTCATAGACCCTCCATCCATTGGATCGTAATCTTTTTTTGTTCAATATCAACATGCTTTATGAAAGTCGGGACATAAGGAATCAAAATCGATCGTTCTTTTGTTTTAACGCGAAGAATCAATTGCGTATTCTCAATGACTTCTGTAACAGGACCTAAAAGATGTCCTGCCTCATCATAAACCTCGCATTCTTTGAGTTGATACACATAAATAGCTTTAGGTAATGAATCCGAACTGATATACAGTTTGCCTTTGATCAAAGGTTCAACAGAAGTCAAATCCGGATAACCCACAAACTTAATCAAAACAGCTTCTTGATGAAAACGAACTGTTTCGATCGATAATTCCATGGCTTTATCTTCAAGTTCAAAGAATAAAACTGCTTTTTTCTTATATCTCAGTTGTGGATCCGCACTAAAATTGCGAATTTTAACTTCGCCTTTTAATCCAAATCCTTTTGTGATTTCACCGATCAGTATCTTTTTCATAGAGAAATAAAAGGATGCCAAGGCATCCTAATAGGATTCAAACTTAATCGAGATGCGCTTGTTCTCAAGACGGGATGCAACAGACATCATGTTTCTAACGGCTGTCGCCATTGATCCTTGTTTACCGATCAAACGGGCAACGTCTTCACTTTTGGCATAGACATGAAGCAGGATTTCGCCATCATCCAGACTATCCATCTGTTTGACGCTTAAACTGTTCTTATCATCTACCAATGGCGAAATAAGATCCGTTAAAGCCTGTTCTAAGCTCAACATGATTACTTAGCGTTCTTTTCTTGATGAAACTTAGTCATGATCCCAGCTTGGGAAAACAAATTTCTGACGGTATCAGAAGGTTGCGCACCGTTGTTTAACCATTTTAAAGCTAAAGCTTCATCGATTTTGATTGAGACAGGATTCGCTGTCGGATCATAATAACCGAGGGCTTCAATGAAACGTCCATCTCTAGGAAAGCGTGAATCTGCTGCTACGATACGATAGAACGGATCCTTTTTAGCACCCATTCTTTTTAAACGAAGTTTTACGGCCATAGTTAATTCCTCCTTAAATCCATCTTAGTATATCATAAGATAAATGCCTGTCAAGGTATTTGTCTTGACACTACTTAAAACCTTTTGTATTTTTGGCCAATCTAGATACCATCCGCATTTGTTCCTTGGTTTTTTCAAACTGATTGATCAAACGATTGACGTCTTGAACACTGACTCCGGCACCTTTTGCGATCCGATTTTTACGTGAAGCTCTTAATAAAGAGGCATCTTCACGCTCATCTGGGGTCATTGATAAGATGATGGCTTTACTTTTGATCATGGAAGCCTTGGAATCCGCATCATTGACCTGTTGAGCCATTTGACCCATCCCAGGCAACATGCTCAACATTGACTTCAAAGAGCCCATTTTGGACATCTGTGTGATTTGATCCAAGAGATCATTAAAGTCAAACTGCCCTTCCATAATACGATGAGCTGAACGCTCAAGTGAATCTGTATCGAGTTTAGATTGAGCCTGTTCTACTAAACTGAGTAAATCACCACCACCAATCAAACGGCTGGCCATACGATCAGGATAGAACAGATCATATTCATCGGTCTTTTCACCTGTACCGACCAATTTGACATTGACTTGAGCCACGGTTTTTGCAGATAATACAGCACCGCCTTTTGAATCCCCATCAAACTTCGTTACGATCAAACCTGAAATTTTAAGGGATCGATTAAAGGATTCGGCAACATTCATCGCATCTTGGCCGCTTAAAGCATCCACGGTCAGTAATACTTCCGTAGGATTGACAAACGATTTGATTTTAATAAGTTCATTCATTAGGGTTTCATCGATGTGTAAACGTCCAGCCGTATCGATAATGATCGTATCTACATTTTCATTTTTTGAGGCTTTGATGCCGTCTTTAACGACTTGTAGAGCATTTTTTGATGTTCTGTCGGTATACACTTTGACATTAAGGGATGTCCCTAAAATTTCCAACTGATCGATCGCTGCCGGACGCATCAAATCGGCTGCGATCAGATAAGGTTTTCGACCTTTCGATTTAAAAAAGTGAGCTAATTTAGCTGCAGAAGTTGTTTTACCTGAACCTTGTAAACCAACCAGCATCATCGTTACCTTCTGTGAAGCAGGATAAGCAAAACTTTCTTCTGAGGATCCTAAAAGATCGACCAATTGATCATAAACGATCTTCATCAAGGCTTCATTGGGTTTTAAACTGCCAAAGATCTTTTGACCTAAAGCTTCATCTTTGATTTTGTTAAGAAAGTCATCCACAGCTAAAGTATGGACATCTGCTTCTAAAAGGGCCACTTTGACTTCTTTAAGTAAGTTGTCTAAATGACTTTCATTGATTTTATCGGTTTTTGTTAATTTCTTAAAAGCTTCGCTTAAAGCATTGGATAGACGTTCTAGTGCCATGATGCCTCCTATAGATATGTTTCTGTTTTGGGTTCTTCGATAAGATAGGTTACTGTATCCGCAAGTGTCTTCGCATAAATATCTGTAAAATCACACTTTTGTTCTTCTTTGATGACATCTGCTAATCGTGGTTTTGTGATGGGATTGGTCACACTGAAGATCGTGCAGCAATCTTCAAAAGGCAAGATCGATATCGTAAAAGATTTGATCCGCTCTGCGATCTCGATGATTTCTAGTTTATCATAAGTTACCAAAGGACGCAGGATGTTTATTTGTGCAGCTTCAGATATAACGGCCATGGACTCCATGGTTTGTGATGCCACTTGACCTAGTGATTCACCTGTGATTAGTGCCAATGCTTTATGTTGATTTGCAAGATCTTGGGCAATTCTGACCATTTGCCGACGCATCAAGGTAATCGCATAGGAAGGATTTGCTTTCTGATAGATTTCAAGCTGTATAGCAGTAAATGGAACCACATGGAGCTTAATGACAGGTTGATAAGCACACAATACCCCAAGAAGCTGTTTAACTTTCTCTAGGGCTTGAGAAGAGGTATAGGGAGGTGCTGCAAAATGCACAGTTTCAATTTCAACGCCTCTTTTCATGGTTAAATAGGCCGCAACTGGAGAATCGATACCACCGGAAATCAAGACCATGGCTTTGGATTGTACCCCAACTGGAAAGCCTTGAAGACCTTTAAAGATCTTTACAGAGACATATGCTTGTTGGCTGTCAACTTCGATTCTGACCCGTTTTTGAGGATTCTTAACATCTACTTTATGAGCAGTTGCCTCTAAGATGAAGTGTCCTACTTTCGCATTGAGTTCCATTGAATCATAGGGTAAGTGTTTATCTTTACGATGGGTTTCAACTTTAAAGGTCCCCACTTCTTCATCTTTCATCAACTCAACGGCTGTATGAATGATGTCTTCAATGGTATTGGTGCATTTATGCGCAAGTGAAAATGAAGCGATTCCAAAAACATGAGATAAAGCATCAATGATGGGTTCATCAAAAGCCCCATTGAGATGTAAAACAATATGATCAAATTTCGAAAATACTCTTATCGATGAATAATCCTTAAGTTTGGCTTTGATGTTGTTTTGTAGTTGTCTGACAAAATAACGTCGATTATGCCCTTTAATGGAAAGTTCGCCGAAGCGAACGATTATTAAATCAGCGGTGAGGTGATCCATACTTAACCAACCCTTCTTTTAAGACATCCAAAAAATAATCAGCTTCTTCAATCGTATTGGATGCTGAAATCCCAATGCGAATTGAACCATTGAGTCTTTCTTCGCTCAAATGCATGGCACTTAACGTAATCGAGGCATGTTTTGTTTTACTGTTACAGGTACTTTGGGCAGAAACATAGATATGATGTGCATTGAACCAGTTCAACAAGACTTCAGATGTTAAGGAAGTTACAGAAAAATTAATGATGAATAAAGAGACCTCATTTACAGGTGAATTGATGATCACCTTTGGAATTTGCATCAATGCCTTGCGTATATATTCATTCAGGTGTTTCACTTGTTTGAGATGACTGTCAAATTCGGCTAAAGATAAACGTAAGGTTTTAGCAAAAAGGATATTATTGATGGCATTGGCTGTTCCACCTCGTCTTCCAAACTCTTGCTGACCACCAGTAATCAGTGATAAAATCTTGACCTTAGGTTTAACAATCATCAAACCCGATCCTTTTACTCCATTGATCTTATGAGCAGACATACTGGCTGCATCTACAATCTTTAAGTCAAACGGAATCTTACCGATGGCTTGTACTTCATCGACATGAAAATATGCTTTAGAATTGTCTCTGATGATTTTTGCACAAAGCTCAATCGGCATGATGGTCCCTATTTCATTGTTGACATGCATGATTGAAACCAAAGTTGTATCCGACCGAAGTGATGCTTTAAGTTCATCAGGTGAAATACGTCCATCTTGATCAACTCCTAAATAAGTCACTTCAAATCCGAATTCATCCTCAAGTTGCTTAAAACTTTCTAGCACACTGGAATGTTCAACGGATGTGGTGATCAAATGACGACCTTTATCGACATTCGCAAAAGCGATGCCCTTGATGATCGCATTGTTTGATTCGGTCGCCCCAGAAGTAAAAGTAATCATATCAGGATTTACACCCAATAGAATGGCAATACTTTCTCGGCTCTTTTCAACCATTTCCGCAATAGTACGCCCTGCATCATGCAGGGCTTCTCCGTTGGCGTAATGGATGGGATATAACTCAGCTTGGGTCTTCAATACTTCAGGGTGAACAGGTGTGCTAGACACATGGTCAAAATAAATTGGATTAAGATTGGGCACTTTTAGAATTCTCCTTGATCAATTCATCATAGTTGATGGGTTGTATTTTTTCGGCTGCATTTAAGGCTACTTTAATGGCCTGGGTATAATCTCCGTTTTTAAACAAAAGCTCAGCACGGGTCAATTGAGCATCCATTTCAGGACTATAAACACGATATTTGTTTGCAAACACGATCGTATTCTCAATCATCTCGACAGTTCCAACTAAGTTATTCACATTGTTGTATAAACGATAAACCACATCAATCGCATCATTGACCGTGTTATTAAGCATATCAATATTTAAAGGGATTTCATCTAATAATTTATCGATCGTCCCAATCAAACCATACGCGCGATTGATGTCTCCCTCATAAGTCGATGAAATATTAGGCAATTTGTATTTTCGAATTTTTACCTGAACTTCATTCATGATCAGATACAGTTTAAGCAACTGTTTTTTAGCACGATCTTCATCATTTTTTGCTGAAGTAAGTTTATCTTTTTGAAGAGACAGTTGATCATAAAGGGATCCTAAATCCTGTAGGATTTCTTTGCATGAAACCAATATAGCGCTTTCCGGCACTGAGCGATCATCATATAATCGAACGACTCTTAATTTATCTTCAGTGGCCCGTTGTAAATGAACTTCATGCGTCGTAAGTGCGTCAATCAGGGTATTAACACCTAAACGCTTTGATTCCTTTTTAGACAAAGTCAATAACGCATCAAATAAACTTTGTGTTGCTTTTAATTTATCTTGCAAGGAAACAAACGCCGTTTTAAGTTCAAGATGTGCTTGTTTTTCTTTTTTAAGCTGATCGAATAATTGAATCAGTCTAAGATTGTTTTCTTTTAGATGTTCCTGGATATCTTTGGTTACACATCGACTTAAGCTGATGAGATCTTCTTTAGTGGTATTTGAAACCAGTTCAAGATTCTTTTTGACTTCTAAGTGTACCAAATACACTTTGTCATTTTTAAGTTCAGTATAAAGCTGAGCGATCTCATCGATCTGTTTGGGTATGATGCCTTTAGCTACTTGTATGAGATCCGGTAAAATATTATTCAAGGTGTTCAGTTCTAAAAGACCTGCTTCAATTTCAACGACTTTTTCTTTGGCTCGTGTGAATTCTGATGCCATCAGCCATTCTTCAAAGACCACAAAAATATTTTCAAGATCTCCGATCTTTTCTTGAAGAACTGACCAACTGATCGATAATTGAGCATTACGTTGATTAAGACTATTTTTGATGTTTCTGAATTGTTCTTTGAGCTCAGTAATTTGTGAACGTTGCTGATTCTCTTCCTTTAAGATCTCATCTAATTTCGCATCAAGATCTCGAGCATCTTTATCCAACTTCAGAACTGCTTCTTCTAGATGTTCCAAATCTAATCGGCAATCTTTGAAGTGATTGGTTAAGAGTTCATCTTCACATTCTCCCAAAACTTGAGCGATATTTTTATATCGATCTTGAATGGCGTCAAAATCATTCTTAAAATCATTGGCCAACACAAAGACTTCATCTCTAACTTTAGCTAAAGCTAAAGCTTTATTGACTTTAAAGGGTAAAGGTAAACTCTTTATGGTTGAATATTTAGCTTCAATGATATGTAATCGCTTTCTTAAATTGACTTTACGCAACAAAAAGAACAAACAAAAACTTAATAGGATTAAGCCAAACCCTAATACGATCAATTGTGTTTCTTGAGACTTAAAAATATCGATAAAGGCTTGCCAACTCATCATTTACCTCACGGTTTAATTGTATCATAAATGCCTTTTGGTTAGGCAGGATTTTACATTTGACACAAGAGTTCATTAGTGCTAAACTTTATAAGCGTCAAACGCGGCAGACAGAGTCGTGAAGATAAGCGTTCATCACCTTAGGAAGAAAGTAAGCATGCTGCAAAGCCGAAATCTCTAAGATGAACACCCTAATCGAAGATTTGTCCCTGATGATTTGAGCATACCACCAGGAGGTAAAAACATTATGTCAAGAATTAATGGACCCGTATATCGCCTGTCCAGACGTCTTCAGTTCTCCGTTTTAGAAACGGGCATTGAATTCTCAACCAAAGGCGGAAAACGCAAAGGAAGAACCACAGCACCAGGTAAAGCACCAGATAGCCGTGCTCCTAAACTGACCAACTACGGTCAACAACAGCGTGAAAAACAAAGAATCCGTTTCATTTACGGAATCAACGAAAGACAATTCTACAACACATTCGTCAAAGCACAGCACATCAAAGGCAATACAGCCCACAACTTCTTATTCTTACTTGAAAGCCGTTTGGATAACGTTTGTTACCGTATGAACTTCGCCCTCACCCGTCGCGGTGCTCGTCAATTGGTCAATCACGGCCATGTTTTGTTGGATGGCAAGAAAGCAGATATTCCTTCAATCATTGTCAAGCCAGGTCAGATCGTATCGATCAAAGAAGGCAGTAAAGACATCGCTAGTATTAAAGAAGCCCTTGATGCTACTGTATCGACCAAAGCATTCGTAGAAGTCGATAAAGAAAACAAAAAAGGCAAATATGTCAGATTGCCTGAACGTAAAGAATTAAACGAAGAAATCAACGAAGCCTTAGTCGTCGAATTCTATAACAGATAATGTTATCTCACCACTTCAATTGAAGTGGTTTTTTTATGTCATAAAAAAAACCATCTTGGATAAGATGGCTCATTCTAATGTGAAGTCAAAGTATTCTTTATAAACTTTGGTCAATGCATCTTTCCAAGATACCACCATTTTAAGATGGATAGGTCTCATCTTTGAGATACCATTAAGCGCAAATCCTTGAACATAATTAGCAGGCTTATTGATTTGATTAGGAATCATATAATACGTCTTGTCTTCAAAGATCCCAATACTGGGCATCATGGATTCACTGATAACCAGTGAGCCATCATCATGGATCAGTAAGATTTCAACATCATACATCGCAACTTGAGGACGATCGATGATGACATCGTAACGATAGGTTTGATTCCCTAGATCAGTGACGGATTGTCCAATATAGAAGTGAGTCGAAGAAGTTTTTAAATCCTTCGCATTCAAAAGATCTGTATAGAGCGTTTTATAGGCTTCAAATTTCAGTTTTTCTTGTTGGGTAGCATTGGTACAACCACTCATCATTATAAAACAGAGGAATAAAACGAAGATTTTTTTCATACTCATATTATAGCACAGGCTATTTTGCCTTACGGTTCTTTAAAAGTTCAGAAAGTTTATCGCCGACACTTACAGGAACACTGTGTGTTTTTCCATCAAGCATGGCAACACTGACCATGCGACGTGTTGCTGGACTGACTGCACGAATGCTTTTGATTCTAAAATCTAAGCCAGAATATACGGCACTTTTCTCAAAGATATGAATAAACTCAACTGTTTGGACGTTGATCCATTCAGAAAAGGTCATTATTCCAAAGACAGCAATATAGGTCAAACCTTGGAATAGATCCGGGTTATAGAAAGCCATGACCACAAAGGCTAGTGTTGCAACTGCAAACAAGTAAAGTGCAGCACGTGTTCCTTTTAATTTGAATTTTTCGATGAGTTTATCTCTTTGAAGGACTTCGCTCATGACGACTTTGTGTTTGCGATAATCTTTGATTCTCATAAATAAGACGAATCCTGCAACGACGACTGTTAATAAACTGATGACTTGATCGGTCATATTACCCCTTTAACTTCATGATGAAGTAGTTTTTCTTCCCTTTTTTCAAAACATGGACATGTTGATGCAGGGCATTCTCTTTATTCAAAACATAATCTAAAGCCGTGATCTTTTCACCATTGACACTGATGGAACCCTTCTCAATCAGTTCTCGGGCTTCTCGTTTACTGATGGCCAGTTGTCCTTGAGTCAACACATCGATCAAAGGCAAAGCCATATCGCTTTCAAGACTTGGCGCATCACTCAACGCATCTAGGATATCATTTAAATTGAGATCGCGCCATTGACCACTAAAGAAGACTTCTGTGATCTTTTTTGATTGTGTTAATCCTTCTGACCCATGGACCAGTTCAGTCAATTCTTCAGCCAAGGCTTTTTGAGCTAAACGAAGATGCCCTTCTGTTTTGACTCCTGTCTCATAACTCATGATTTCTTCAGGTGATTTCATGGATAAACGCTTCATGAAGTCGATGATGTCTGAATCTGAAACATTGAGCCAATACTGATAGAATGCATAAGGCGATGTTTTTTCTGCACTTAACCAAATGTTTTTACCTTCAGATTTGCCAAATTTTGAACCATCGGTATTGGTGATCAAAGGTGATGTGACCCCAAATACTTTCGCATCATCCATCGTTCGACGAATGAGTTCTGTACCACTGGTCAAATTGCCCCATTGATCAGACCCACCGATTTGAACTTCGCAATCGTAAGTTTGATACAGATGCATGAAATCAACGGCTTGTAGGATCGTATAGGTAAACTCTGTAAAACTGATCCCGCTGGATAGACGAGATGAGATGGTATCCTTATTGATCATATAGGCCACATTGAAATGTTTTCCATAATCCCGTAAGAAACTTAGAATATCGATTTTAGATAGCCAATCATAATTATTGACCGCAATAAAGTTACTTGAACCAGGATGTTCTAAAAAGCGAGCCAGCAGTGCTTTGATTTTTGTTCCATTAGACCGTACTTCTTCGATGGTCATCAGTTTGCGCTCACTCGTGGGTCGAGGATCACCAATCATTCCAGTCGCATCTCCGATCAAGGCAATCGGTGTATGACCATGCAGTTGATATCTACGTAAAAGTAAGATCTGTTGTAAAGATCCGATGTGTAAAGAATCTGCTGTAGGATCAAAACCACAGTATAATCTTAGAGGCTTTTTAAGACGCTCTATAAAAGCTTCTTCATCGGTAATATCTTTGATGAGGCCACGCCATTTCAATTCCTCATATAAATTCATAGTTTTTCCTCCAATATAAAAGCACCCTCCAAGGGTGCTGGTCTGCACGGTACCACCTTAGTTACGCTTTCGCTGATCACTTTGACCCATAACGCGGGATTTCGGCTTTACTTTAAATAAAGCAGCTCCAAGTTGTATTCCTTAAGATGACGGGATAATTTTCACCAACCATTATCTCGCTAAACCGTAACGCTTAAGTACTCTTACTTATCTTCGCTTTTAAATGATTTACTTAGTTGACTGACGTGGTGTAAACAAATAACTTAATTCGATTTCTCGTTCTTCAACAGGATTTTGATTGAGCATCTTGGTCATGACACGCATGGCTACAGCACCCAAATCATACGATGGAATCGCGAAACTGCTGATTTGAGGTCTAACCATGGAATTGTATTTTGTATCCATGACACAGACCACTTCCATATCCTGAGGGATACGAATGTTATTTTCTGCAGCCGCATTGATGACTGCCATCGCTTGAGAATCACGGTGAGCAATGATCAAATCATGTTTGTTGTTTCTAAGATACTCTTTAAGATAAGCATATGAACTTCTATATTCACGGGGAATTTCAATAAAGTTCTTAAACACAAGACCTTTTTTCTCAAAGGCCTGAGAAGCACCTAAAATAAGTTGCTCCACCATATATTTGTTTTTACGGTCTTGAACGATTGCGATATCTGTCTTGCCTTGTTCAAGATAAGATGAAACCAATTCATACATCGCTTTTTGAAGGTTGACATACACCGATGCGATATTTTCGGAACTCATCTGATTACCAACCAATACGATTGGAAATTGATACTTCGTTAAAGCGGTCAACTCATCGACCATGAGTTTGTCATTGTAGATGATGACACCATCTACTCTGGATTTGATGATGTTTTCGATGATATCACCAATCTGCATGATGGCTTCACTGGTCGTATGTAAAGTAATATTGTATTTATAGATCTTAGCAACATCCAATAAACCATTGATGATTTGTCCAGTATAGGAAAAACTTGCTTCCGGGATCAGCAAAGCAATGGATGTTGTTTTTTGTAAGGCCAGTCCTTGAGCGATCGCATTGGGTTTATAGCCCAACTTATCGATAGCTTGATTGACCCGGTTACGGGTATCTTCTCTTACGATTTCTAGTCCGTTGATGACGCGCGAAACCGTTGCCAAAGACACATTGGCCTCGTTGGCGACATCATAGATGGTAACACGCTTCATAACTACTCCTTGTTCTTGAGGGCTTTCTTGAGAGCTTCTACGCCTTTTTCTGCAACCTCGATGGTTTTATCCTTGGCTTTTTCGATGTTTTCCTGTACGTCTGGTCTTTCAAAGAATTCAGTTGTTTTGTCTCCAACATACTTAGCGCCTTTAATGGCCCCTTCTTTGACTTGATTGGCTCCGTCTACGACCTTAGCTTTGAGTTCTTCATCGTGAACGATTTCATCGATTTTCTTACCTGTTTTATTGGCCAACTCAACAAGATCATCTCTGAAAGATTCAAGATTTTCTTTCAGATGATTGTCATCCGCAAACTTATTGGCTTTTTCAATCAATTTGTCTAATTCTTCTTTAAAGTTATTGTTCATGAGTGCTCCTATAGTCCGAGTTCATCCTCGGTGATTTCTTCTTGATCACTGCTCTTAACTTTTTCTTTACGTTTTAAGATATTCTCTTTAACCCATTCAGATATGAATTCATAGTTTTTAACAGCAGATACTGCCAAGGTTTTAACTGCATTTTCAGCAGCACTGTTGACCATATCGATGGTTTTGGATACTGCAACCACGGTATTGAGTGGTCCATCGATCTTTTTCATTGTTGCGTCAACTTGATCTAAAGTCGTTTCTACTTTTTTAAACAAATCAAAGCTTTTCCTCAATAAAATGATGAGCATAACAAATATTGCGACCGCTAAAATTGGCAGCAATTTCAATGAAATGCTCGATAAAGAATCTAATAGTGCATCCATATTATCACCTCAAATACAGTATAAACGAAAATGTAAGAATTTTCAAGAATTCTGATAGCGCTTTAATGCATCTGACAGGATATAAATATCCTTAGAACTCATAAATAAGTAACATGCTGGAGCATGTTGAGCCAAAATTATGGCACCTGCTTGATCTTCAGTGATGACCTTAGCATTCTTGCAGCGTTTTTGTAGGTAAGTAATGTCGATATCGATGCCAGTTTCTTTATCATCGATCGCATTGAAGTCAATCAAATAAACGAAATCCGCTTTATCAAGAGCATGTGCAAACTCATCCGCAAAATGAGCTAAACGTGATACTCGATGAGGCTTAAAAATCGCAATCAAAGGTTTTGTTGGATATCTTAATTTAGCCGCATCGATCGTTACACTGACTTCAGTTGGATGATGAGCATAATCATCAATATAAACATTGTCTTTTATGGTTTCCACAACAAAACGTCGTGAAGCCCCTTTAAATTCATTAAGACCTTTTTGAATAAGATGAAGCGGGATCTTTTCAAGCAAAGCCACGGTAATGGTTCCTAAAGCATTCCAAACCAAATGTCTTCCTGAAAAAGGCAAAGTTATTTCTCCAAGATTTTCTTTATGATAGTAAAGGTTAAAACGAGTATGATGAGTATCTTCTTCTAAGATTTCGGCATAAACATCATTTTTAGGATCAATGCCATAAAAAATATGTTTTTTAGTAAGACGAAGCTGTCTGACCTGAAGATCATCACCAAATAGGATCAATGTATCACTTACGTTATCAGCGAAATCTTCATAAGCTTGGCGATAATCAGCTTCATCTTTATAATAGTCAACGTGATCTAAATCAACATTGGTAATTACTGCATACTTTGGATAATACGAATGAAAAAAACGACGGTATTCGTCAGCTTCGATCGCCAAATAGTAGGAATCTTTTGATAAATGGCCATGGCCATCTCCAATTAAGTAAGCAGTTTCTTTATATTGGCGTAAAATAGACGCCATCATCGTGGTCGTCGTTGTTTTACCATGGGAACCGGTTAAAGCAACTGTGACATAATTCTTGGCTAATTGCCCTAAAAATTCATGATAACGATACACTTTATATGTAGGATTTTGACGAATATGGATAACATCCTCAAAATCTTCTTTAAAAGCATTCCCGATGATGATGGTTGCCCCATCACTTGGATAGAATCCAAAAGAATGAATAGGGATATGCAATTCATGAAGTTGTTCTTCTGTAAAAAAATGTTTATCTAGGTCTGAGCCTTCTACATGCTCTCCCATTTCTTTCATCATGCAAGCCAATGCTGCCATTCCGGCGCCTTTAATACCAACAAAAAAAAGCATTTTAATCCTCTCCAAACAAAGAGAATTGGGTAATGTCCTCTATGACTTCAGTTGGCTCTTCAACAGTAGTTTCATTAACTTCTGATTTGATATCTTGAGGTTTAATGAGATCTTCAAGCGAGATGTTATCTATAATGACTGGTTTGACTTCTTCAACATATTCAGCTACCTTGGCTTTAAAAGGTGTTGGTTCCATCGACACGGGTCCACTGCTTAATGCCGGACCTGTTTTCTTATCTTTATGAATAGCGCCATAATAAGGACTGATGACCGTTTGAAGATGACTGTCGTTTTTCACTTCAGCTGTCTGAACAAAACTTGGTCGAATATGTTCTTTTTCAGATTCTTTGACTCCAAACATAGGACTGATCACTGGCTTAAACTCATAGACATCCTTGGTTGGATTGGGTTTGCGATCAAAAAAAGCAGGTTCTGATGATCGAACTGATTCACTTCTATCATTCTCGTCAAAAGATTTTGAAGGTGGATTCTTACCAGAATCATCGACAACGATGTTTTCAAAACTGCTTCGTTTTGGTTTCTCAATTGGTTCTGGTTCGACATAAACAGGATCAGGGACTTTCCTGATGGGTTCGGTTTGTTTCTTGATTCGACTCAGTTCTTCTTTATTCTCAACAGGTTCTTCAACAACTTCTTCTTCAAACAACAATGACACTAGTTTTTTAAACATAGGGTTCTCCCTTTGGTGGTAATACGATTGCTTTTATGGTATGTCAATTGAATTATCTCCAGAAATCATATCCAATATCGTACCGGATTCTGGAGCAATCTGTGAAAACATATCCAGAGTTTCTTTCTGATAATTAATTGATTCTCTTGTTGAATAAGACAATAAGACAGCCGCGCTGTCGACATCGCATGTTCTAGCGATCTGGATCATGTCAGCTAGTATTTCTGTACTCAATGTAAGAGGAGTGATGGCTACAAACATAAAGTAACCACCTTCCATCGTCAGTAGTACTCTGTTTTCACTAACTTCTAAAACACTGACCCGATAAGGTATGGGTTTTTCTTTTGAATTGAGAAAAATACCATCAAAGGTCAGTACATTTTCTGTAGCTGCCAACATCGACTTAAATGACTTGGATGATTCATAATAGTTATCACTGATAACATCGATGACATCAAGATTCATCAAAATGTTGACATTGTTGCTGCTCAAAATGGAAGAAGTCACCGTTGAAGATTTCCTACCGATATGAGCTGGCAAATAGAAACTGTAAAGTCCTTTGCGGATGTTGACGCTTGTGTTGACTTTAAGTGTTTCTGCCTTATCAGCAGAAGCCTTAAGACTGACCATAAGATTCTCTTTGGTCAACTCTGAACAAGCACTCAATCCAAGCAGAATCAAAATAAGAAAGATTATTCTTCTTTTCATAGCTTTATTGTATCACTTTTTTTAGATCTTCGATGGTGTTTGACGTCAAGGAAGCTACCATCGCTAAGGCTGCTTGTTTAGCATGGATATAATCAGAAACATCGATGATCGAAGAATTGGTGTGAATGTTTCTGGCACAAATGCACATGGTTAAAGTCATTACACCATCAAACGACTTGTGGATGGCTCCAGCATCTGTTCCACCCATTGATTGATAGTACTGAAACGGAATATCATTGGCTTCTAATAAGTCGGTATAATGATGAACAAAGCCTCTATGTGGCAGATAATTAGCATCGATGAAGCGAACTAAAGGTCCTTTTCCCAATTGTCCAAATGAATCTTTGTCTCCGGAGGCATCATTGGCTGGTGAGCAATCAAAGACAATGGCTGCATCTGGTTTGATCATATAGGCTGAAGTCTGTGCACCACGGATCCCAACTTCTTCTTGAACCGTTGCCCCAACGACCAGATTAACATCCAGTTGTACATCTTTTAATTCCCGAAGCAACTCAATACCCATGATGCATCCATATCGATTATCCCAGGCTTTAGATAATAAACGTTGATCCCCTTCTAAAATCTCAAACGATCCTTCTAAAATAACTGGTGCCCCACAATAAATCCCACAGTCTTCAGCTTCTTTCTTTGAGGTTTGACCAATATCGACCAACATATTTTTAATCTCAGTTGGAGCATTACGTTCTTTCTCGGTCAATAGATGAGGTGGAATTGAACCGATGGTCCCTTTTATCTTTTTACCGCTTTTTGTCTTAATCAAGACTCTTTGTCCCAACAAGGTTTGATTCCACCATCCACCCATGGGTGTAATGCTTAAAGAGCCCTTCTCGTTGATTTTGGTGACAATGAAACCTACCTCATCCATATGACCAGCAATCATTAAAGTTTTTGCCTTTGGATTCACACTCTTCTTGATTGCGAAAACTGATCCAAGATTATCATAGATGACTTCATCAGCAAGTTCTTTGTAGTAGGCAGATAAAATCCTGCTGACTTCTTTTTCATCTCCCGGTATCCCAAAAGCTTGTGTCAATTCCTTCATCAAATCTAATGTTTCTTGGCTAAGTTTCATTTCTTCCTCCAGACTGCACGATATATCGGTTGATTGAGCGCATTGAATTTCATCTCATATTCTGTATAAGCATCTTCTTCTTTAGGATCATGAATATAATTGACACTAAAGAAAACCATCTCCAAGGCATAATCCTGCATCTGTAAGATCGTATATTCAAACAGTTTTTGATTGTCAGTTTTAAACTTAATGAGTCCGTTTTGATTTAACAGTTTAAGAAATCCAGGTACAAAGGTCTTGGAGGTTAATCGACGTTTCTCATGGTGTTTCTTTGGCCAAGGATCACTGAAATTAAGATGGATCTCATCGAGTTCCCCTTCAGAAAACCATTCATGAAGCAATTCTGCCCCATTGTTGATCCAAACTAAGTTACTTAACTCTAGTACTTCAGGTTTTTTTAAGGCAGTCGCTGAAACATTCTTATCTTTCTCTAAGGCAATGAAACGATACTCGGGATGAGCTTTTGCTAAATCAAAAATGTATTGGCCTTTTCCACTGCCAATCTCAAGAATCAATTTTTGATATTTATCTTTCCAAAACCCTTTGTTAGGTTTTGGATCCAATACAGCTTTTGGATGGTGCATCAAGAAATCTTGAGCCCAAGGTTTATTACGCATCCGCATGTCAGTTACTTGTCAAATCATAAATGGCTTGAGCATAGATTGCGGTAGCCATCACCAATTGTTCAATCTCATAACCTTCATCAGCTTGATGAACATTGCCTACCCAAGATGGACGTTTCTTTAAGGGAAATTCAGCTCCAAAAGCTACGAAATTGTCAAAAGAGCGCGCATAAGTCCCCCCCCCCATGGTCATCAATTGACTCTGATGATCTTGGCTATAGTCACGGTAAATTTTCTCAAGGGTTGATACAAGTTTACTTTTAGGATCGACAAATAAAGGACCTTTGTGTTCCTTGATTGAAACTTTGAGTTCAGGGCATTTGTTATCTAAAGCTTTTTGAATATTCGTTAAGATCGTGATTTCGTTGGTTTCTTGGGGATAACGAATATCCAAGACAAGGTCAATTTGATGATTCGCAATATTGATCATGCCCAAATTAACGGTTAGAAATCCCATATGTGATCCAAAGATCCGTATCCCTAAATCATCTCCGCGATATTCTTTTAAGAGATGAGCCAATTCAAATGCCGTTTCATCATCATAAGCAGAACCAACAAAATTCAAACAATGCCATGCAGCATTGATGCCTTCTTGAGGCATTGAGCCATGCGCATATTTCCCTTTTATAAAATAAGCTACCCCTGCTTCAGTATCTTCTATATGACCACTCACATGATTGGTTTTTAAATAGAAATCAAACAATTCTGTTTTGGCTTTTCCACTCATGATGACTGAGGCTTCCCCAATACAAATGTTAGGTCTCTCACCTGCTTTTAGCGAAATGATCTGCGTTGAACGATTGCCTTTAATAGAGAGTTGAAGGATACCCTTTTCTCCGTAAATTACTGGAAATTCTGCATCAGGAACAAATCCAAAATCAGGGATTTCTCCATGCTTCTTATAATATTTCATACACGCCATACCGCTTTCTTCATCTGTTCCTAATATCATGAAGACGCGTTTTTTTGGGACAAAACCTGAATCTTTTAATATCTTCATAGCCATATAGGCAGCCACACTGGGTCCTTTATCATCTTGAGAACCTCTGCCTAGGATATAGCCATCTTTTAAGGTGGCAGAAAAAGGATCGACACTCCAACCATTCCCAACCGGAACGACATCCAAATGCCCTAATATGCCCATGATTTCTGTTCCTTCGCCAAATTCTATGACACCTGCATAACCTTGTAAGTCTCTGACTTTAAACCCATCAGTCCTACCACGATTGAGCATATAATCCAAAGCTTCTCTTAATGCCTTACCAAAAGGTGCATTGGGGGCAACAGTTGAAGGATCTGATAAAGATGGAATCTGTACCAACTCTTGTAAAGTCTTTATTAAATCATCTTTTTTATTGACAGCTGCTTGATAGAAGTCCATGGTTTTACCTCCGTAATATTCTAACACAGGAGTGCTAAGGTTGAATAGAGTTCAATGGTTAGTTTAGATCAATGATCTTATCTGGATTTAATATACTGTTTGGATCAAAAATATGTTTAATTTCTCGCATCAAATTGATTTGTGTTGAACCAACAGAAACTTCTAGATAGGACTTTTTAGCGTGACCAATCCCGTGTTCACCGCTAACTGCCCCATTTTCTTCTAGTGTTCTTTGATAAAGATCATCCATGATAATAGGTAGGATTTTATTCCATTGTTCATTTTCAATATGATCTTTACAAACATAAACATGCAGATTTCCATCACCAGCATGACCAAAGGTTCGTATACGAACATTATATTGAATCGATAACTCTTTAATATAATCAAGATAATCAGCGATCCTTGTAATTGGCATAACGACATCTGCTTCATCCATGAGTGATGTTGAATTTTTGATGGCCTCTAGGAAGGCGCCTCTGGTATTCCATAATGCGTTTTGTCTTTCAACAGTATCTGATAAAAACACATCTTTAGCATCTAACGTTTTTAATAAATCTGATGCTGAAGCAATCATCGAATCGAGTTGGCTTTGTGAAGAAGCACTGTAGGTCAAAATCAAATAGGCCGGATAGTGACGATCCGGAAAGTCTTTACCCAAGTATTCTTTCGCATCATCGAGCACTTCTTTCTCCATAAATTCCAAAGTCGTACAAGTATCAGGTAATTGAACAACGTAAGGAACGGCTGCTAAACAAGATCGGATATCTCCAAAAGGGACCAGTAATGAGACATTAAGAGTTGGTTTTGGAATCAATTTTAAAGTCAACTGAGTAATGATCCCCAAGGTCCCTTCTGATCCAATCATCAAATCTTTGAGCGCATAACCCGAACTTTCTTTGGCTACTCCTTTTCCAAAATTAACGATTTCTCCTGAAGCCAAAACTACTTCTAATGCTTTGATGTAATCACGGGTTACGCCATATTTGATAGCACGCATTCCTCCCGCATTGGTGGCAGCATTGCCACCGATGGTAGCACTTTTTTCGCCTGGATCTGGTGGATACATCAATCCTTTCAGATCGACTTCTGCAGCAAGCTTCATCAATAATACGCCAGGCTCAACCACAGCAGTCATTTTTGTCGGATCGATTGAGATTATTTTATTCATTTTCACCGTAGAAAGAATAATACCTTTATGGAGCGGAACACAGGATCCAACTAAACCTGTTCCTGATCCTCTGGTCGTTACTGCAATATGATGGGCATTCGCATAACGTAATATGTCTGAGACTTCCTTAGAGTTTATGACATAGACTGCAACTTCCCCGTTGCCTTCTCCATAGATGGGCATTTCATCGTGATTAAAACCATCAGGCAGATTCACTAAAACACGATCTTTTCCACATACATGAATGAGAAAGTCTAAATCTGATTGGTCTATTTGTTTATACATGGTACGATCCTTTCTTTAAAGCATCTATCCATTTGGGAATGATTTCATACCCATCCCCAATCACTCCAACATGAGCTACTTTTAATATTTCTGCATTGGGATCTGTATTGATCGCAATGATGCGTTCACTTTTTTCCATACCGGATACAAATTGTATGGCTCCGCTGACTCCACAAGCAATCAATAATTCTGGTTGTACAGTTCTTCCAGATAAGCCGATTTGATGAGTATATGTCGCAATTCCTTTTTCAATCAAAGGTCTCGTATACGCTATCGTTGCCTGTAGAAGACTGGCCAATTCTTGAATAAGTTTTAAACCTTGTGGGTCAGACATCCCTACTCCCACAACGATAATGCGTTTGGCTTCAGTGATGTTTTCGGAGATCGTCTGATGATTGATTTTGAGGATTTTTATTTTCGAAATCAAATCTTCATCCCTTAAGTTTAATTTTCTTATGATGCCTGTCGGATGAATCAATGGTTTATTTTGATTAAATACTTTATATCGTACAGAAGCCATTTGAGGTCGATGATGAGTCGTAATGATATCAGCCATAATATTACCGCCAAAGGCAGGACGACGCTGGATCAGGTCTGTATCAGGCTTGATGTCAAGATATGTACAGTCAGCAGTTAAACCAGTTTTTAAAGTCGCTGCGATTCGAGGCGCTAAAGATCTTCCATTGGAAGTTGCCCCTATCAAAACCACACAAGGTTTTATTTCTTGAATGTGATTACTGACTAAAGTTGCGATAAGATCACTTTTAAAGTAAACCAATTCATCATGTTCAATCAAAGTAACGACATCAGCCCCCCCAGCCAAACATTCTAGTGCAGCTCCATTAAGTTGTGATCCATATAAGATGCATCCTACTTTAAAATTTATTTTGAGAGCCAATTGCGTTGCCTTACCTAAAAGTTCTAAAGTGACCGGATGAAGTTCCCCTTGTTTCATCTCACCTATGACAAAAATATCTTTATATAACGCTTTATCAACTTGATAATATTCCTCTTCTACTTTTTTGATGATGTGTTGAGGACAATTTCTAACACAGATCGAGCAAACTTTACAGTTAGAATTGATTTCAATCTTAGCGTTTAAAAGTTCCATGGCGTTGAAAGGACAGGAACTGATACACACTTCGCATAAGGTACAAGCATCATGGTTAATCACTATCCTACTCATGGCTTCCTCCATGGATCAAATGCTCAGATTTAAGATAGTCCATCAACGCATCGACGATCACAGCAGGTCTACCACTCAATTGTTGGGTTACACCATCATGAACAGGCGGAAATATTCTTTGGACTGAAGTCGGTGATCCAATCTGACCCACATGATTGATCGCATCTGGATCATTCATATCTTCAAGGGTGATGATTTTAAGGGATGTTTTTTCAATCTCCTTAAGACGCCAGTAAGATGGATAGCGAGCTTGAGCAAAATCTTTATCGATGGTCAATAAACAAGGTTTGGTTATAGATGAGATGATATGGTCATCATTGATGATCGTAGAGACTTCAAATTCATTGTCTCGTACCACCAAATCTCTAACAAAACTGATATGTGGAAGATGCAAAAGAGCCGCAATTGAAGGTCCAACCTGTGCTGTATCTCCATCTGTGGTTTGTTGACCGCACAAAATCAAATCAAAAGTTTTGGGCAGACTCTGTATCGCATAGGCCAGTGTATGTGATGTTGCTAAAACATCTGCACCGGCAAATGCACGATCGCTAATTAAAACAGCTTCATCCACTCCCATAGCCAATGCCTCAATCAATACAGCTTTCGCCTGTGAAGGTCCCATTGTGATCACTGTGATGTTGGCTTCCAGTTTATCTTTAAGTTGCAAAGCAGCTTCTAGAGCTATCAAATCAAAAGGATTCATTTTAGTACTGGATGCCCAACGCATCAAAGAACAAGTGTTGGGATCGATCTTAACATTTTGAGAAGCTGGAACTTGTTTTATGCAAACCAGAATATTCATTGTATTTCCTCTACGGTATTGACGGTTTGAAGATGTTCAAGCATTATTTTCACAGCCAATACTGGATCTTTATGTTTTATAGCTAAGGCTATTTGCTGATGCTGATCAATTAACACCAAGCGATAATTTTCATTGATTAGAATTTTTGTTCGATTGAAACTAACAGAATGTTTTAATAACTCCTCAATCAATTCAGAAGTCTTGATCAGAAAGATATTTCGACTTAAGCGAAACAACTCCTGATGAAATTCAATATCCAAGGCAGTGGCTTCTGACTCAGAGTTAGGACTAATATTCTCCATAACTTTAGAAATCTGAATCAGTTTTTCACTTTCTTCTTGTTCACAAGCCAATTTTACGGCTTCACATTCCAACAAGGTTCTAAAATGAAGCAGGTCGGGTTCAAAGTGAGCCTCGTTTTGAAGTGACATGGCCATCAAAGCTGAAATTGGTCGATAACTAAATGAAGCTACTTCTCGTTTACCACCATGTCTTACTTTAATTAAACCTAACAGCTGTAATGCAATTAAAGCTTCTCTAAGCAATGCCCTAGAAACATTGAATTCCTCGCTTAAAAGACGCTCTCCAGGCAAAAGATCACCTGTTTTCCATTCCCCATCTGCGATTTTTCGAATCATCAGATCGATGATATCATCACTTGTTTTGTTTGTTTTCATAACTGGTCTGACCACTTGCTCAAAGTATAGCATCCTTCTAAAAAAAGACAATAAAGAATCCGGATTTCTCCGGATTAAGTTTTATCTTTTCTTATCGAAAGGTTTTTTATGCTCAAACGGTTTTCTTTCAGTCGCAGGTTTTTCGACGTAACCTTCAGGCTTAGGCATCAGATCCTTGCGGGATACATTGACACGGCCTTTATCATCGATTTCAGTGACGATGACCTTTACTCTGTCTCCTAATTTGAAGACATCGCTTGGTTTTTCAACACGGGTATAATCGATCTTGGATACATGGAGTAAACCATCTGTTCCAGGGAACAGTTCAACGAAGGCTCCAAAGGCTTCGAGTCTAACGATCTTGCCTTCATAGACTTCACCGACTTTAGCTGATTTGACCAAATCTTCAATGATGGCTCTGGCTTTATCGATCGATGCTTGATTGTTGTGATAGATCAAGACTGTTCCATCATCTTCAATGTCGATCTTGACATTGTCGCAATCAGCAATGATCTGATTGATGATCTTGCCTCCTGCTCCAATGACATCACGGATCTTATCCGGTGCGATTTTGAGTTTTGCAATCTTAGGCGCATAGGTACCCACATTTGAACGTGCTTCAGCAATCGTAGCCGTCATGTTTTCCATGATTTCTAAACGACCGATCTTAGCTTGATCAAGGGCTTCTTTTAAGATTTCTTTGTTTAAGCCATCGATTTTGATGTCCATTTGTAAGGCTGTGATGCCTGTTTTTGTTCCAGCAACTTTAAAGTCCATATCGCCGAAATGATCTTCCATACCTTGAATATCAGTCAGTACTGTGTAATGTTCACCATAAGTAACCAAACCCATTGCGATTCCAGCTACTGCAGCTTTGATAGGAACACCAGCAGCCATTAAGGCCATGGTTCCTGCACAAATGGAAGCTTGGGATGATGAACCATTGGATTCCAATGTTTCAGCAACCAAACGAATGGCATATGGGAATTCTTCTTCAGTCGGAAGAACTTGTAATAAAGCCTTCTCGCCTAAAGCGCCATGACCAATCTCACGACGGCCTGGGGTACCCATACGACCTGTTTCCCCAACCGAGAACGGCGGGAAATTATAATGATGCATAAAGCGCTTGTTGTCGACATCAGATAGATCATCGATGATTTGATTATCGCCCAATGCTCCTAATGTACATACAGATAAAACTTGGGTTTCACCGCGAGTAAATAATGCTGAGCCATGCACTCTAGGCAATAAATCGATTTGTGAATTCAAAGCACGCAATTCATTGATCTTACGTCCATCTGGTCTGATCTTATCGATCGAGATCAAGCGACGCACTTCATCAGCGACGATCGCATGGGTAATTTCTTTGACTTGTTTGATGGTTTTTAATTTTACAGCTTCAGATTCATAGGTCTTAGCTTCAAATAGAGTATAAGTTGCAGCTTCGATTTCATCGATGGTACCATAACGAACTAATTTTTCAGGAATAGACACAGCTGCTCTCAAATCCTTTTCACAAACTGCTTTTACAGCAATTTCCAGTTCAGGATCCACTGCATAGAGTTTAACTTCCATCTTAGACTTACCAGCTGCTTTTGCGATTTCGATTTGGAAATCACAGAGCTGTTTAATGTATTCGTGACCAAACATCATGGCTTCGAGCATGATTTCTTCAGACACTTCTTTGGAAGCGGCTTCAACCATGTTGATGGCATGTTTTGTCCCGGCAACCGTTAGGTTGATGCTGGACTTTTCGAGTTCTGATAACGTCGGATTGATGACATACATGCCATCGATATAACCGACCACAACACCAGCAATTGGTCCATTGAATGGAACATCACTGACACATAGAGACAAAGATGCCCCAAACATTGCTGTCATATCTGGTGAACAGTCATTGTCTGCGGATAGGATCGTGTTAACGACCTGGACTTCATTGCGGAAACCATCCGCAAATAAAGGGCGTAGGGTACGATCGATCAGACGACCTGCCAAGGTCGCATGTTCAGTAGGACGACCTTCTCTGCGAAGGAAGCCTCCTGGAATCTTACCTACAGAATACAACTTCTCTTCAAAGCCGACGGTGAGTGGGAAAAAGTCAATGTCCTTGGTCACTTTAGATGCCGTTGCTGCTGAGAGCACGACGGTATCCTCATAACGAACTAAGACTGATCCACCAGCCTGTTTGGCAATTTCTCCCGTTTCGACTTGCAGATTTCTTCCACAGAAATCCATCTTAAATACTTGTTTTGCCATTGTTTACCTCTTTAACTGATTTATTATACCACAAGCATCAGTTTTCACATAATAAAACAAGGCATCCAATAGATTGCCTTGTTTGAAAAACGATTTATGCGATCTGATCAAACCCAATCTCTTGGATGATCCTTGAAAAGGAAATGACATAGTCTTCTTCACTACCCCAACTGAAGCTAAATAAAGGGTCTTGACCACCCCCAGATCCTATCGCAAATACATCGGTAATTCCCATATCGGAAGTGATCATAATACTTAAACTGACTCGATTTTTAGCACGCATGAAATATTTCTCATAGACTAAAAGCGAAGCCGTGGTGGAACCCATGATCTTATGGGCTTCATCCACCAATTGACAACTCAATGCTGTGCTTGGAAATCTTCTTTTGATTTCGGATACTGTTTCTGAAGGACTCAGAGAACCTCTAAATGTCATGATGGCCATAAATTACCCCCTGTATACATAATTTTATCATTTATATTCTTATTGTATGTAACTTTATGATCAAAGTTAAAAAAACACCGATCACTCGGTGTTTAATCACTTATTTACGTAAGCCTAAACGTTGAACTAATGTGCGGTAACGAGCGAGATCTTCATTGCGAAGGTAATTCATCAATGAACGTCTTGTTCCTACCATTTTCATCAAACCACGTGTTGAATGAAAATCCTTGACGTGGGTTTTAAGATGGCCTGTCAAACGATTGATTTGCTCGGTCAATACGGCGACCTGTACTTCAACAGAACCGGTATCCCCTTCGAATCGGGCATAATCTTTGATGATGGCTGTCTTTTCAGCTTTTGATAACATGTTTTCTTGTCCTCCTTTATGTTGTGACCTTTTAATCCGCGTAATAGGGCGAGGCACCCTGAAACCCAGAATAAAAGCGTAATCAATGTATCATATGCTTAAATCAAATGCAAGTCGTTTCGTCTAATAGTTCACCTAAGACCGTATTTAATAAAGGATAGCCACTTTCAGTAGCCTTAAGTTGATCGCCATCGATCTCAAGCCAACCTTTGTTGATTAGTGATTCGATGGGTTTCCAATAATGAACATAGATTGACTCTTCAAAACGAGTTTCATAAGCTTTCAAAGAGATTCCGTCTTTCATTCTTAATCCCATCATCAAGAATTCATAGCGTTGATCTTCTTTTGATAAATCAATGACTTCACTGTGATGGTTTCCTTTAAAATACTCCATAAGATTCTTTGTGTTCTCAATGCGTTGATTTTGATAAAGCGATACAGCTCCAGGACCGATCCCGATGTAATCTTCATAGTGCCAATAGGTCATATTGTGACGTGAGGGTTGATTTTTAGTAAAGTTACTGATCTCATATTGATGAAACCCATTGGCTTTAAAAAGCTCAATGGCTTTAAAATACATCAATTCTTCCATCTCATCAGAGACTTTCTTAACCTTCTGACGACCAAATTCAGAATTAGGTTCTATGGTTAAACTATATAAAGAAAGATGCGTGATGGGGCATTTAAAGGCTTCGTGGATGGAATACTCAAAGCTTTCCAGAGTTTGTAGAGGTAAACCATAAATCAAATCAATGGAGATGTTGGTGATCCCATTTTGGATCAACAGATCCATGGCTTTTAAGATGTCATCTTTATGATGAGAACGATGCAGAAGTTTAAGTTCTTTCTCATCAAAGGTCTGTACCCCTAAAGAAACACGATTGATCCCATAGGCTTTCATAACCAATACTTTATCTAGGGTCAAAGACTCTGGATTGACTTCCATCGTATATTCTATGACTTGATGTGAAACAGGTTTTAGAATCTCAAATAAGGTCGTTAGGTCTTCTGTGCTTAAAGCAGAAGGCGTTCCCCCTCCAACATAAATGGTCTCAAATTGATTATGAGGATATGTTTTTAGCTCTGAATCTAGCGCCTTTAAATAATCTTTAATGAGTTTAGGGTGTGATAATACCCTTACGAAATCACAATAAGCACAGATCTTATCACAGAATGGTACATGCACATATAAAGCTTTGGTCATATTTGATTCGGATATCTTTTATGGATATCCTCAAACTTACTTAAAACAACTTCTGCAGGATCTAAATCGAGATCTCTGCATAAAGATAAAACATACATCAACACATCTGCCAATTCACTTTTTATGGCAGACAGATCTTGTGGTTCTTTCGTATAACACTCTAGAAGTTCAGCCGCTTCAACAAGGATCGACTTAGCTAATATTTCTGGGGTATCACTTTTATCCCAGCCTTTGGCAATACGTAATTCTTGGATCTTATCTATCAGTTCATTCATCAATCTTCCATCGACAAAACAGCCATGAAGGCTTCTTGGGGCACATCGACTGAGCCTACTTTCTTCATGCGTTTCTTGCCTTCTTTCTGTTTCTCCAACAGTTTTTTCTTTCGACTGACGTCCCCTCCATAACATTTAGCCAACACGTTTTTACGCAAGGCTTTGATATCGGAGCGGGCAATGATTTTTTGATTGATGGCAGCTTGAACAGGAATTTCAAATTGTTGTCTTGGGATCAATTGTTTTAATTTCTCAACGATGACTTTACCGCGTCCATAGGCAAAATCTTTGTGTACGATGATGGATAAGGCATCTACTGTTTCTGCATTGATCAAGATATCCATCTTGACCAACTTACTGCTTTGATAACCAATCAGTTCATAATCAAAAGAAGCATAGCCTTTGGTGGCTGATTTTAGCTTATCAAAGAAATCATAAACGATTTCACCTAAAGGCAAATGATAAATCAAGGTATTTCGAGATTCATCGATGTAGGTCATTTCTTGGTAGATCCCGCGTTTTTTCTGACACAGCTCCATGATCGGTCCTACATATTCTTTAGGCGCCATGATGGTGGCTTTGATGAAAGGTTCTTCCATGTGGTCAATCCGTTGAATATCAGGCAATAATGCCGGATTATCGATGAGTTGCATAGTACCATCAGTCAGATAGGCATGATAAACAACAGATGGTGCTGTGGCAATCAAAGTCAGATTGTATTCGCGTTCCAATCTTTCTTGGATGACATCCATATGAAGCAAACCTAAGAAACCGCATCTAAACCCAAACCCTAAAGCTTGAGAAGCTTCCGGGTCATATTTTAAAGCTGCATCATTGAGTTGCAGTTTTTCTAAAGCATCGCGTAAATCATTGTATCGATTGGTATCGACTGGATAAAGCCCACAAAACACCATGGAATTTAAAGTACGATATCCAGGTAGTGCAACTAAAGCTGGACGATCCGTTAAAGTGATCGTATCTCCAACATGAACATCTTTGACGGACTTGACTTGGGCAGCGATCCAACCGACTTCTCCACAATATAAACTGTCGGTTTTGATTTCTTTAGGTGTACGGATCCCTAATTCAGTTACTTGATATTTAGCACCTGTTGCCATAAAAGTAATCGAATCGCCAATTTTTATCGATCCGTCTTTGATTCTCACATAACAAATAACACCACGATAAGAATCATAAATAGAATCAAACACCAAGGCTTTCAAAGGCGCACTAGGATCACCCTTTGGTGCAGGTACTTTCACAACGATCTGTTCTAAGACATCGCGTATGTTGATGCCATTCTTTGCTGAAATCAAAGGTGCTTCAGAAGCATCCAGTCCGATTGTATTTTCGATTTCATGTCTGACCACTTCAGGTTGAGCTGAAGGCAAATCGATTTTATTGATGACTGGCAATATTTCTAAGTTATTATCGAGTGCCAAATATACATTGGCTAAAGTTTGTGCTTCTATACCTTGAGCTGCATCTACGACTAAAATAGCACCTTCACAGGCTGCCAAAGAGCGTGATACTTCATAGGTAAAATCAACGTGTCCCGGTGTATCAATCAAATGAAACACATATTCTTGTCCATCAAGAGCCGTATAGTTCAGCTGTACCGCATTGAGTTTGATGGTGATCCCGCGTTCTCTTTCAAGATCCAGCGTATCTAAGACTTGATCGACCATGTCTCTCATCACTACCGAATTGGTCATTTCTAAAATTCGGTCAGCTAAAGTTGACTTACCGTGATCGATATGGGCGATGATTGAAAAATTTCGTATATGCTTTTGATCCATTTATTTTAAAGTTCCTTGTTTAAGTTTAACCAATATCGGACTCAATAAGAAAGCAAGCGTTGCACTGACGATGCCTTGAATCGAATCAGGGATGAAATAGGTAAAGAAGACGCCCCACTGTCCCCCTTCAGTAAAGACATAGGCAAAACCATACGCAAAGGCCATAAAGAGACCTCCCAGTAAGAATGCCACCCACTTCATGGATTTAGGTAGTCTCCAATACAATAGCGCAACAATCAAAGCCTCTAGGCCTTTGATGACCAAGGTAAATGGGGCAAATAAACCATAACCTAAGGCATAATCCCCAATCATTGGACCAATCCCAGCCAGTAGTGATAATATCGGTGTAAAGACAACTCCAAAACTTAAAACCAAAACATCTCCTAAATTAAAGTATCCAATGGCATAAGGCACCATGAAATAAATGGTCAATAAGGCACTTCCAGCAGTTAAGATGCCCATTAAGGCAATCGTTTTTATTTTCATTCAAAGATCCTGTTTAGAAGGCTTTTACCCAGTCCGTTATAGAACGCACTCGCTTCCATTTTTTCCTTTCCTTCTGCTTGACATTGCGTAACCACGACATAACCACCTTCACAAGCAATTTTCAAGCCATTTTCATAGGCAACAAATTGGCCTAAAGTAAATTCATGTTTTTCAATGATTTTAAAGGCTTTGATCAATTTCAATTTCTTGCCTTCGATCAATCCATAGCCAACTGGCCAAGGTGATAAACCGCGTATATGGTCATAGACCACAGTCACATTTCTTTTAAATGAAACAAATTCATCTTCAGGTGTGATGTTGTAGGCAAAGCTGACCTGTGTTTCATCTTGAGCAATGCCTTCAAGTTTATTGTTTAATAAAGCATCTAAATTCTCTTTAAGAAGCTTAGCACCTACACTCTTCAGTTTATCATGAAGTGAGCCAACATCATCATTTTCTGTGATGGGAACGCTGACCTTCGCTAACATATCTCCGGCATCCATTTGTTTGACCATTCTCATTAATGTAACACCAGATTCATGATCACCATTGATCAAAGCTCTGTGAATCGGTGCTCCACCTCGATATTTTGGCAAAAGTGACGCATGAACATTGACACTGCCACAACGTGGTGCTTCTAATATCGCCATGGGAATAAACTGTCCATAAGCACAAGTCACGATCAAATCTAAATCAAGATCACCAATAAATTGGGTCAATTCTTTGATTTTTATGGGTTGATAAACAGGAAGTTTATGATCAAGTGCCAGTTTTTTTACTGGAGTAGGCATTAAGACTTGTTTTCTGCCAACTGGTTTGTCAGGTTGTGATACAACCGCAACGATTTCTACGTCGGCATCAATCAACACCTGAAGAAGCGATACCGCAAAATCTGGCGTACCCATAAATAACACTCTTTTTTTCATTTATGGCCCTCCTTTTTGATTCGGCTTAAATTATATCATGAACTGATATTTTTAATTCTTGATTTTAACAATTTGATTTGCTATAATTCGTAAGCACATAAAGGAGGTGCTCGCATGCCACAAATTAAATCGCAAATGAAACGCGCATTAACCAACTTGAAGCGTAGCACCGCTGTTACATCGGAAAAGTCAGCTTTGAAAACGTCAATCAAGAAAGTCTTGAAAGCCGTAGAAGCCAAGGACGCTGCAGCTGCAAAAGCCGCATACGATCTGGTCAACGCCAAATTGGATCAAGCCGTAAGCAGCGGTATTCATCATAAAAATTATGCCGCTCGTCAAAAAGCAAGATTATCTAATTTAATCAATTCATTATAAGAATAAAACCAATCGATGATTGGTTTTATTTTTGTCTAGTATCAATTCGAAGTTCTGTTGCGAGTCCGCCTAAGGCTGTTTCTCTAAGTTCAAGTACGATTTTCTTACCGGTATAGTTCATGGTTCTAACGACCATGTCAAAAGAGATCTTGTTGTCTTTTATGGTTCCTAAGTGTTCTGCCATAAATGCCGCATCAATGGCTCTTAAGGCAGCAGCCCCATTACGTTCGATACAGGGAATGATCACATAACCCCCTACTGGATCACAGGTCAAACCTAAATGATGTTCCATGGCAATTTCTGCAGCGTTCTCGATCTGTTTTAAAGAAAGATCATGAAGATAAGCCGTTGCAGCTGCTGCCATTGAACAGGCTGTTCCGATCTCAGCTTGACATCCACCTACGGCACCAGATATGGTCGCATTCATTTTAACGATGTTGCCAAACATACCACCAACCATCAAAGATTGGACCAGTTTTTGTTTAGAATAACCCAAATCATAGTAATAATGGGTCATAAGTGCCGCTAAGACACCGCTAGCGCCACAGGTCGGCGCTGTAACGACCATGCCTCCAGAGGCATTCTCTTCATTGTTGGCATAGGCATATGACAAGACTTTCAATCGATTGCGTGAAGCTTCTGAATCTTGATTCTCTGCTTGTAGATATAAGGATTTTGCGATGCGGTTGATTTCTAAGAGTCCAGGTAAAGTTCCTGTTCTATCTAAGCCCCGTTTTACAGTTTTCAACATGGTTTCCAAGATTTTTTCAAGATAAACTTCAATATCCGGTTCATAAAACTTAATCAATGCAGGTAAACTTAAGTGCATCGATTTACAGTCTTTAGCAACACTTTCCCAATCTGGATAAGGATAAATCGTTCTTTGAAAGTCGAAATTTTGTTCTAAGACACGAATGCTACCGCCTCCTAATGAAAAAATCGTCCATAATCCAATCAGGTTATTGCGTTCATCATAGGCTTTATATATCAACCCATTCTCATAAAGATGTTCCCAATGTAAACGAAAATAGACTTTACACATCTTTGGGGCAAAAGTCTGGATGATGATTTGATCCGTAAAATGCCCTTTTCCGGTCAATGATAAAGATCCGTAGAGTTCCGCATCATAAGAAACCGCATCAGGAAAAGCCTCTTTAAACAGAAGTGCGGCTTTCCAAGGCGCAATGGTATGTGAACTGGAAGGTCCAGGTCCTACTTTATAAAGTTCTTTAAGTGATTCCATGTTAACGTGTTGCCTCTATCAGAAATAATTCAAATCCAAATCTTTTATCAACCAAACCCGTTTTGCTTTTTTGATCATACTCTGCCAAGGCATTGAGGACTTTAAGCAAACGTCTAGAACTGGTCATTTTCGCTAAATTAAGCAAGCGACTGACACGATATACATTCATTTGGGTTGAACCAACCGATAAATCATTTATGATCTCTTCGCGATGTTTACCGGCATCTTTTAAACTGGAAACTTGATATAAAATACGAAGCTGACTGGCAATCAGTCCAATAAAAGCCAAGGCATCCATATTTAATACGATCATATCGTTCCAAATGCTTAAGGCTTCTGCTAGTCTTTTATCTAAAATCGCATTGACTAGATGAAATGCTTCAGAATCTAAAGGTCGACTGACCAAAGCAACCACATCATCATAGGTAATGTTTTGGCTATAGAGTTGAAGTTTATCGCATTCATGGATTGCCACAGACATGTTGTCATCTAGGCGTTTAATGAGTTCATTGAAAGCTTCTTGAGTTACTTTAAGTTGACGTTCTTTAATTAATTCTAAAAGAAAACTTCTAAACTGATCGGGATTAAGTTTATTGATATGGATGACTTCACAGGTTTCTTTAATGCGCTTATAGACTAATTTAACAGTATCCAAATTATCGTCATCATACATCAAGATCAGTGTTGTTTGATCATGTGGCTTAGCCAAGTAGTTCATCAATTTTAAAATATCAGCATCGCTTTTGTTTTTATCTTTTTCTTTCGCAGCTCTGGTCAAGAAAACACAATTCTGTAAAATCATGACTTTATGTTGACTAAAAAAAGACATCGTATCAGCTTCCTCTAAGAAAGAAGTCATAGAGAAAGAAGGACTGGTGAAATCATAATAGATCGTGTTCATCTGTGTAACTTCGCCTACTCTGTTTTTAAGCAATTCATGTAGGGTCTTGTTGATGAGAAAGGGCTCGCTGCCGTAGAGTAATACGTTCATGGTTGTTCCACGTTTATTATATCAAACTCCAAGACTTAAAACCCTGTGTTTCATTGAACTTGTCCAAAGAACATTGAAAGTTGGGCTCATGATAAAAGTGATATCCCCTAGTGTTCTAGTGGTATATATTGGCACATGAAACGCTTCTAGTCGTTTTAGCGTTAAATAAGACGGATGACCATAACTGTTAAATCCAACACTAATGATTGCTAAACGAGCTTGTATATGGCTTAAAAGAAGATCGGATGTTGAACTTGCAGAACCATGATGCCCCACTTTCAAGATGTCTGCCTTAAGATGAGGGTATTGTCGGATCAGATCGATTTCAGTGCTTTCATCGATATCAGCCATCAGTAAGAACTTAAGTTGTTTGATTTGAAATAAATACATTAAAGATGCTTGATTATCTGTCGGTTGGCTGAGTTGTGTTTTTAGTGATTTTAAGTAGAACCAGTGCAAATTAATGTCTTCAGGTTGATTAACACTTCGTATAATCTCATAATCTGTCATTAAACTATCCATATTACCACTGTGATCTGTGTCATCATGCGTAATCACCAATGTGTCTATTTTATAAATACCTTGAGCATTTAAGAAAGAGCTTAACTGACCATAGGCATTTTCCTTACCGGTATCGATCAAAATGACTTCTTGGTTGAATGGTGCTTGAAGTAGTATCGCATCCCCTTGCCCAACTGAAATAAAGGTCACTTGATAAAACCAAGGAGCACTTACGAATGGAATCAAACATAATGATAGTCCATAAATAAAACCAGACTTCAATCTAGTGATGTAATAGATTAACATGATTATCAACAGTAGAATGATTAAACCAATCGTTAAAGACCCATGCAGTATAAAAATCATTTGAAGTTGCGTAGAAATCCATTGATACACAAAGTAGAAAGAGTTAATAACAGGATTCAATACCGGGAAAAAATACGCCAACCAAATCAAAAAGATCAGTCCTGACATGTATTTCCTTAAAATCGGATATAGAAGAACTAATCCAATGGAAGCAGAATGAAATAGTGCGATCTGTAATAAGATCACAGTAGAAAAACGTTTAATGTGTTTGATTCTAAACACATTGAACATTTGAAACATCAAAGGATAAAGAATTGCAGCCGACCTTAATGAATTTATATTATAAAACATAAAGAATAATACAAAACAAATCAATCGATCACTGGATTGTTTAACAAATAAGATCAACAAAAAAGAAACGATGACCCGAATCAAACTTAATGGATAAGCAAAAACATAAGCCATCCCTATCAAGCCCACAATGACTATTCCGTTGGCTATGTTTTCTCCCATCATAAATGACAACATATAAGTCAACGATTTAAGGATCATGGTATAGATCAAACCTAAAGAAATGATCGAAATGAAACTAGACTCAGGATCGTTTTGAAATAGAAGTGCCCTGCTCATCTTATGAAACACAGGGTCTGAGTTTAACCCACCTAACCCGATAAAATTCATCCAAGGATTTGGATGATGATATACAAGATCCTTTTCATCATTGTATCCAATAAGATTATTGGCTTTATAATAGGTCACTTGATTAAATCCATAAGTTGTAGGGGTGATTTGAAAAGGCTTGATGGTTGTGATTTGAATTTCGTCCAATAAATTATAATGAGTGCTGTCTTGGGTGTAGATCATCACTTTACCTAATGGTGTTGTTACAATCATGCTACTGTTGTTGAGCTCTACTACGTAAGATTTTTGACTTACTGGTAAAAAAGAAGAAAAATTCCATTCAAAACATACACCCAAAATCAAACCTAATAAAATCCAACGATTTCGCTTTAAAACAATCATTCCAAAAACACAAACAATAACTCCTATTAGTAATGGTTCAGTACTGTTGAGAATGATTGGAATTGAGATAAAGGCAAATAATGCAGCTCTTCTCACAAGCTGATATAAGCCTTTATTTTATTGAACAAAATCAGTTTAATACCCTTGATCCGCATGATGTCTTCAAGTCGTTGAAAAAAGCCAAATTTCTTTCTATAGTCAATAATGCGTTGTGCTAAACTTTCTCCAATACCAGGTAAAAACATCAATTCTTCAAGTGAGGCTTGATTGATCGATATATTGAGTCCTGGGACAGTCGACAAAATAATCAAATCACCATCTTTAAGGATCGTTGAAGGATTAAGTTGAGACAGATTACATGATTTACAATCCAATTTAACCAACAAATCTTGCATTAAACTAAAATTAGTCATCTTATACGTATATTTTGAACCATCAGGAAATTGAACCAATACATCGATCAAAACTTGTTTTGGGTCATCAAGAATAATCGGTTTTGCTAAGATAGAACAACCTGTTAGTAAGATTATAAGATAAAAAAAGAAGAGTTTCATACTCTTCTTTACGTAATTAATGGATTGAGTTCCTAATCGACTGCGATGATTTTGACGATTTCTTTGTTGGGTTCTACTTCAACTTCGTCATCGACCTTATGATCCATCAATGCAATGGCCAAAGGGGTCACATTGGATAGTTTACCGGATAAAGGATCCGCTTCAACAGATGATACGATGGTGTACTCTTCCGGATCTTTTTTACCACGACTTAAAATTTTAACTTTTACGCCGAGTTTGACGACTCGGGATCCACCTTTATGATCATCGATGATCTCAATGTTGTTGAAGATGTTCTCTAATTCGCGAATACGTGCTTCTACTTTAGCCTGACGATCTCTAGCGACATCATAATCGGCATTTTCAGACAAGTCACCTTGGGCTCTGGCTGCCTGCAGGTCTTCTATGACTTCTTTTCTAACGACGTGAATAAGGTTTTCGCGTTCTCTTTTTAACTCATCATAACCCGCTTGGGTTACTCTAATTTTTTCTTGGGCCATCGGTTTTCTCCTTTAGTGCGGGGTAATTATAACACATTAGTGTGGATAATACTATCAATCTTAGTGGTCAATAAATCAACAGCTACTTCATTCTTTCCACCTTCTGGAACGATCACATCTGCATAGCGTTTAGAAGGCTCTATGAAGGTTTCATGCATGACCCTTACTGTATTCATATACTGATCCATTACATTCTCCATCGATCTGCCACGGTCTCTGACATCACGTTTTAAGCGTCTGATAAAGCGGACATCGGATGGGGTATCTACAAAGATTTTGATGTCGCAAAGTGATCGAATCAAAGGATCTTCCAAAACAAACAAACCTTCTATGACGATCACGTCTGAAGGCTCTATGTGTTCAACTTCTTCTTTTCGAGTGTATAAGGCAAAATCATAGGTTGGTTTTAAAACCGAATGACCGGAGGCCAATGTTTTAAGTTGTGTAGCCAATAAATCATTGTCGAAAGCTAAAGGATGATCATAATTGGTTTTTAAGCGTTCTTCCATGCTTAGTTCACTTTGATCTTTATAATAATCATCCTGACGGATGATCAAAACAGACTTTGTGCTTGAATATGTTTTGACCAATCTTTTAGCCAAAGATGTTTTACCTGAAGCTGAACCGCCTGCGATCCCAATGATGACACATTTACCCATGTTAGTTCAGATACTTTTCTACATTTTTTAAATGTTCGGCATACGTTTTCGCATAATAGACTGTTCCATCCCCATACACATCAGCGATGAAGAAAAAGTAATCATTGGGGGTAGGATTCAAGGTTGCTAAAATTGCTTTGGCAGAAGGATTATCAATCGGTCCTAAAGGTAAACCATCATGAAGATAAGTGTTATATGGGGATACGATGTCTTTATTGCCTTCACAGTCTTTCCAATTCGTATAACTATATAGTGAATAACAAATCGTCACATTCGATTGTAAACGCATAGGCAAGTCTAGACGATTGTAAAAGACCTGGGCTACCATCTTCATGTCTGCTTCTTTGGACGCTTCAAATTGAACGATGGAGGCTAAAGTAAAAATCTCGTGGACACTTAAGTCACTTTGATCAAATATTGATTTATTTTGAAGATAAAAAGCTTCTGTTTGATCTAGGATCCGTTTCGTGATGACTTCAAGACTTGATTCAGGATTTATGAAATACGTCTCAGGCATCAAATATCCTTCCAACAAGACTTTAACCCCAGTCTTTTTAGCGTCAGCACTAAGGACTTCATATGCTTGATCCAAGGTATCAAAAACAGCAGGATCATTCCAATAAGCCAATATTTCAGTGGATGTATATTCTGTAACTGATTCAAGGGTCAATGCAATATCTTTGGCCCAATCTCCAGGAATGATCGTTAAAGCAACATCATTTTTTTGAGCATTTGAGGCATTGGTCAAATAAGTCAGGATCTTTAAGGCATCCCAACCTTTATCGATCTTATAGACCCCTGCTTTAAAATTTGTCACTTTCATCAATTTGGCATAGGTTTCAACGATCAACTTCTCACCAATCAATTGATGTTCATTTAAAGTCGATGTGACATCATTTAAAAGATCTCCTTCTTCAACCAAAACGAGAACTGTCTCGCCTAAAGGACCTCTTGCTTTAAGGTTTTCATTGATATATAAGCCACCAAAAACTGCTGCGATGATTAATACCAACGCACCAATCATTAAAAATCTGAGTAGACTAGGCTTCTTCCTCATCGTCATTGTTTTCAAGTTGCCATTCTTCCAGGACTTTGTTTAACTTCGTCCACACTTCGTCATCTTCGACCGGGAACAATTCTCCTTGGTCTGTAAACTGAGACACAAAGACTTCACCGTCATCAACCTTTTCATCATAATAGAAAACGTATTTTTTGACATTGGCTTCATCTTCATAGGTAAACAAGATCGTCATCTCATATTCTTTGCCTTGTTCATCGGTCACGATGATTTTATTTTCTTCCATGTTAGCCTCGCTTGTGTCGTTGTTTATCCAAATAACCTTGCAGAATGAAGGTCGCTGCCATTTGATCAATGGAGGTCTTTCTTTTCTGTCGGTTCATTTCAGCCATCAGCATGCTTTTTTGAGCTGCTACGGTGCTGAGCCGTTCATCTTCCAGAATCACTTCGATGTTTGTTCGAAGTTCTAATTCTTCTTTAAAATAAATCGATCGATCGGCACTTTCTCCCAGTGATCCATTCATATGTTTGGGAAGTCCCAAGACAATCACCGTTACTTTTTCTTTCTCAAGCAAAGGCATCAATTGATCTAAAGCATTTTGATAATCATCACTTGGGAAACGAATCGTAGTATACGGACTCGCTAAAAATCCACTCAGGTCACTTAATGCCAAACCCAAGGTTTTTGAACCTAAATCGCAGCCTAATGCCCTCATTTACTCTTTTCTTCCAAATAGGTACTGACCAACTCTTCTATGATTTCATAGCGTTCTACTGTCTGAATCAGGTTACGTGCGTTTTTATGGCTCGAAATATAGGCAGGATCATCGCTGATCAAATAACCGGACAATTGATTGACCGCATTATAGCCTCGTTCAGCCAAAGCTGCTTGAACTTGCTTCAAGACCTGTTTGATGTTGTCGCGTCTGAGTTCATCAGATTTAAAGGCAACCGTTTCAGTTTTGTTTTTATTACTCATGCACTAACCTCCTTGGTTTTATTTTAGCTTATCTAAGTCTCAAATAAAAGCGATTAGAAAGATTTATCAACTTAAGTGATTAATTCTGAATGATTTGGTTTCTTAATTGGTCTAATAATGCGTCTAAACGAGCAATGTCTTTACCGCCAGCTTGTGCGAAGTCGGGACGACCTCCCCCATTTCCTCCACTTTGAGTGGCTAGATTCTTAACCACATCTCCAGCTTTGATTCCCTTCGCAATGGCTTTTTGGCCACAGTAAGCAACGAAATTGATCTTGTCTTGATCAACACCAGCCAGCAATACAAAACCTTCATGAACCATCGGCTTTAAATTTTCAATCATCAACTTTAAATTATTCGCATCTTGATCTAAACGTTTGATCAAGAAATCAAAGTGAGTTCCCTTTTGAATCGAAGTACTTAAACCTTTGGCTTCCATAGATGCCAAGACTTGTTTAAGCTGTCCTAGTTCTTGACGAAGCGCACTGTTTTCTTTGAGTGAAAGTTCGATGCGGTCTTCAATATTCCCAATTGAGTTGGCTTTGTAGAGCTTCGCGATATTCTCGAGTTGAATCTGCTGATTCGCAAATTCCTGATAAGCCGCATTTTGAGTTTTTGTGGTTAATCTACGGATACCTGATCCAATGGATTCTTCAGATACGATCTTAAAGACCCCAATTTCTTGCGTATTTGAGACATGACATCCACCACAAAGTTCTTTAGAGACAGAACCCATCGAAACTACTCGAACGATCTTGTCATATTTTTCAGTAAACAGAGCGGTTGCCCCATCTGCTTTCGCAGCTTCGATATCCATCATCGCAAATTGAACGGGATGTTTTTCAAAGATATAACGATTGACCATGGCTTCAATGGTTTTTAATTGACTGTCACTGACTTTTTCAAAATGCGTAAAGTCAAAACGCATGTAGTCTTCGGCTACATAAGATCCAGCCTGATGGATATGATCGCCTACCACTTCTTTAAGTGCTGTTTGAACCAAGTGCGCAGAAGAATGATTCGCAATGATCCTTTGACGACGCATGACGTCGATTTTTAACGATACATTGTCGCCTACTTTTAATTCTCCATACGCAATCTTGATGGTATGCAGGTGTTGTTTATGCGGTGCTCTTTGAACATCAGTGACCAAAGCTTCTCCGCCTTCAAATTCTAAGATCCCAGTATCCGCGACTTGTCCACCCATTTCCGCATAGAATGGGGTCACATCAACGATGATGTCCCCTTCATCATCTAAACTAGATACTTGCTTTCCATTTCTGAAGCAAGCCAATACGACCGACTTAGTTTCATAGGTATCATATCCAACGAATTTGGATTCTTGGGTAAAGTTCATCAAATCTTCTGATTGTGAACTCATCGATTCGCTATCTTCTCGAGCATTTCTAGCCCGATTACGCTGGATTTCCATCTCTTGTTTAAATCCATCCAAGTCGATCTTAAATCCCTTCTCAGAAGCGATCTCTTGGGTCAATTCAACAGGAAAACCAAAGGTATCATAGAGTTTAAAGACAGTCTTGCCATCTAACTTATGATCTTGGGTATGCTGCAGTTCTTCAATCAGAAGTTGTTCACCCGCATTCAAGGTCTTATGGAAACGTTCTTCTTCAGCTTTGACCAACTTCGCAATCAAGTTCGTTTTATCAAGCACATAGGGATAATAATCTTTCATCATCTCTGCGACCACTTCAACTAATTCATTCATAAAAGAACTGTTGATACCTAGTTTGATTCCATATCTGACCGCTCTTCTTAATAAGCGTCTTAAGACATAACCTCGTCCTTCATTTGAAAACAAAGCCCCATCAGCCAAGGCAAAGGTCACTGTACGAATGTGATCCGCAATAACTCTGTATGCCATCTTATATTCACCGCTGTAAGGCATTTTAGAGCGCTTCTGAACAGCATTTATGACTGGCATAAACAAATCTGTATCAAAATTAGTTTCCCCGTTTTGAACGATGCAAACCAGTCGTTCTAAGCCCATCCCAGTATCGATGTTTTTCTGTGGAAGTTCTTTATAAAGACTGCGATCGATGCCTTCTTTACCATCATATTGACTAAAGACCACATTCCATACTTCAATATAACGATCATTGTTGAGTTCTTTGAAAAAGAGTTCTTCGCCAATGTTTTCAGGATCAAATGAAGGTCCACGATCATAATAGATCTCAGAGTTAGGACCACAAGGTCCTTCTCCGATCTGCCAATAATTTTCTTCAGATTTCAAGATACGATGAGGATCTAATCCAATCACGTCGACCCAAATACGATAGGCTTCTTGGTCACTTGGATGTACCGTCACATACATACGTTCAGGTTCCATCCCGATATAATCAGGACTTGTTAAAAATTCCCAAGCATATTTTAAGGCATCTTCTTTAAAATAATCTCCGATTGAAAAATTACCCAACATTTCAAAAAAAGTATGATGACGACTGGTCTTACCGACATTATCGATATCATTGGTTCTGATTGACTTTTGAGCATTGGTGATGCGATTATTTTGTGGTTTAACAGAACCATCAAAATACCGTTTTAAAGCCGCTACACCTGAATTGATCCACAACAAGGTGTTATCATTCACAGGAACCAAAGGCGCTCCTGGCTCAATCATATGACCTTTTGATTTAAAATAATCTAAGAATAATTGTCGGACTTCACTGCCTGTGCGGTATTTCATAAAATACTCCTTTCGATAAAAAAACGTCCCTACAGGAACGTTTAGAACGCGGTACCATCCTGCTTCACTTACGTGCAGCTTTTTTCCTTAACGCGGAAGACGGGATTTTTAATCCTCTCTCAAATGGCTTCAAATGAACCTGTCAGGAATTTTCATCAACCATTCCCTTTCTTTAAGATCAGTTTCATCCTACTCTTTTTGAGTATGATTTATGGAAGTATTATAGCACAAAACATAATCAACTAGTCAATGGTCAAACCAATTTTTGATTCAACCAACTTTAGTTTTTGGTGTGCTAAGACTCTGGCTTTGGCTGCCCCATCAGATAAAACTTTCTCTAGAATATGTTGATTTAGGATATCTGTGTACTTGGCTTGCAGATTGGTCAGAAGTTTGACGACTTCATCCGCGACTGATTTTTTAAAAGTGCCATACCCTTGGCCTTCAAATTCCTTGACTAAATCATCGATGGTTTTACCTGATAAAGCACTGTGGATCACCAATAGATTACTGATCCCTGGTTGATTGATGGGATCATATTGAACTTTACCGACGAGATCTGTAATAGCGCTCATGACTTTTTTACGGGCAACTTCTGGTTTATCCAAAAGATAAATACAGCCTTTGTCTTGTTCATCTGATTTTGACATCTTTTTGGTTGGATCGCTCAACGACATGATTCGAGCACCGATTTTAGGGATTAAAGGTTGAGGAATCTTAAAGGTTTCACCGTAGCGATTGTTGAAACGCATCGCCACATCACGTGTCAGTTCAACATGCTGTTTCTGATCTTCTCCAACCGGTACAAAATCGGGATCATAAATCAAGATATCAGAAGCCATTAAGGTCGGATAAACATAAAACCCTGAGGTCATCGATTCTTCACCCTTGGCCAATTTATCTTTATACTGAGTCATGCGGTTCAATTCGCCCATGTAGGTATTACACGAAAGAATAAACCCAAGTTGGGCATGTTCCATCACATCAGATTGCATAAAGATCGTCGATCGCGATGGATCCAAACCACATGCCAAATATAAGGCAATCGTATCTTTTAAATTTTGGCTAAGTTCTTTGGGGTCTTGATACACGGTCAACGTGTGCAGATTCGCAATAAAGACGATCATTTCATAATCGTTTTGATACTTTACGAATTCACGCAATGCGCCAATATAATTTCCTAAAGTCAACTGCCCACTGGGTTTGATCCCACTTAACATTCTTTTCATTTTGTCCTCCTTAACGAAAAAAAGCATCCAAAGGACGCTTTCACGTGGTACCACCTAAGTTATCTTTACAGATCACTTCAACATAACGGTGTTGCGCCGAAGAAACAAAGGTTTCTCGATTCATAAAGTCCACTTCATTGGTTGATCGTGTGTCTTTCTCAGCATCCAAGACATCTCTGATTTCACTCAAACAACTACTTCGCTTTAATCGTTATCTTTAGTACGATTGTATCACTTTCTTAGTAAAAAACAAGATTCATTTCATAGATAGATTGAACTTGTCCTTTATTTAAGCGAAATTTCTAAAATGAACATCAAGAATCAATTTGTTAAAACATAGTCAAGTATTTTCATTTACAAACCCAATAAAACAGTTATAATTCAATAAAGGAGAACACTTATGATCGTTGTATACACTTCGCCTGGATGTGCATCTTGCCGTAAAGTTAAACAGTGGCTCAAAGAACGCGATTTAAAATTCGTTGAAAAGAACATCTTCTCGACAGTTTTAAACGAGAATGAAATAAAACATCTGCTTACCCGCAGTGAAAACGGGACGGATGATATCATTTCCAAACGATCCAAAATCGTTCAGGAACAGAATATTGACTTTGACGAAATGACTTTAAATGAATTGGTTCGTTTCATTCAACAAAATCCTTCCATTCTAAAACGCCCCATTATTCTTAATGAAAAATCTTTCCTCGTCGGGTATGACGAAGAAGAAATCGGTGCATTCGTACCTGCTGAACTTAGACGAATCGCTAAAGCAGCTTGTGGACCTGATTGCAATAACTACAAAGTTTGCGGTGAAATTAGAGAAGAAGTCGATGTGGATAAACTTCCACAGCCTAGACTAAAAGCACTTTAATGTATGAAAAGAAGATGAACTGTTCATCTTCTTTTTTAACCTCTATTTATATTTTTTTGCTTTGTTTTTCTTATTTTCGTATAGACGAAGATCACATTTTTCCATCAATTCATTAATGGTCTCACCTTCACTTGGAAATTCTGCGACCCCAAAACTATATCCCACTTTTACGATCTCATTATCAATGATCAGTTGATCTTCAAACATTGCTTGTTCAACAGCTGTATATTTCGTAATCAAATCCTCAGCACTTGTCATAAAGAAGATCCCTACGAATTCATCTCCACCATAACGGGCAATGATATCGCTTTTACGCGTGTTTTTGTTTAAATGCTGGGTAACTTTAAGGATGGCTTGATCCCCTACTGGATGACCATATCGGTCATTGATAAGCTTTAAATCATCGATATCAAACAATATAAACAAAAATTTCTCATTATAACGTAAAGCTTTGGCCTTGATCATTTCAAAGTGTTCTGTAAAATAATGACGATTATACAAATGAGTCAACTGATCAAACATGGCCAATTGTGATTTCTCAATAAATAACAATTGGTTGGAGATCGCAATTTGAACATTGTTTCGAATAAACTCCATAGCTGCTTCATCAGATTCATCAAAGGCATTGGTATGTATAGAATCCACATTGATGACCCCATAGAATTCATCTTTGATGTAGATTGGGGCGGAAATATGAGATCGAATGAATACTTTATCGCCAGCATAAGTGGTTACCGGATAAAAGAGATCATCTCTTTGAAGTTCTTTGATGTTGACGATTCGATCCATTTTACCTAAAGTGGCTCTATATAGAAAAGCATGTTCAAGCGGAAGTTTGAATTGTTCGATATCTCTGCCATATCCGACATATGAAATAGCTTCAAGATAATTTCCTTTTTTAACCAATATTGATCCTAAAGAAGCATTCTTGATTGCTTTTAAGGCATTGGTCAATATCAATCGGAAAGTACGATTGATGTCTTCAATATCCATGATGGACTGATTGATTTCAAGCATCAATTCATGAAGACGAGTGATTCGTTCTGCTTCTTGGTGACTATTCTCTTGCGTAACATCCATCAAGAAAGTCAGAATACAGGTCTCATCTTTATAGTGGACCATTTCACCACTGACTTCTAAAAAATGCTTGTCAAGTTGACGATCCAACAATACAAGTTCCTTTTGAATGGGAACGTCTGCATTTCTAAACATATGATAAATATCAGGAACATAAATATCGAATTCGTGTTGTTCCAAAAGATCTTTGCAGGATCGATTACAAAACAAAAAAGCATCTTTACTAAATAATGCCCAAGGAAATGGCACATTATCGATTAGGATCTTGATATCATCATCAGAAACGGTTCTTCGTTTGATTTGTAAAGTCATAGGATTGAACTATAGTTCCTTTCCAGAAATTCTTATGTAATGCCATGTTGAATTATAAACTTATTTTAGTTAACTTCAATGACCCTAATTACATTTTAACTTGTAGTGAGGAATTTTGTTATTAAATCGTTGATAAATCATTCATATATCACAAACAAGCCCTTAAAAATGGACATTACGACCCTATGCACCGTTTTTTAGTGATTATTTTGGTATAATTTCTTGGTGAAAATACTCTTAGGATTATCTGGCGGCGTTGATTCTGCTGTCGCTGCATACTTACTAAAAACTCAAGGTCATGACGTCGAGTGCGCTTTTATGCGCAATTGGGATTCATTGACCAACAATGATATTCTAGGCAATCCGACGCTGGATGCAGCCATCTGTACTCAGGAAGAAGATTATAATGATGCCTTGGCTGTCGCAAATAAACTGGGTTTAGTCCTCCATCGTGTTGATTTCATCAAAGAGTATTGGGAGGAAGTCTTTAGTTTCTTCTTAAGTGAATATAAAAAAGGTAGGACGCCAAATCCAGATATATTGTGCAATAAATTCATCAAATTTGATCATTTCTTTGATTATGCGATGAAAAATGGTTTTGATTGTGTCGCAACAGGCCATTATGCCCGAGTTGTTCATCATAAAGATCATTCTGAACTGTTGAAAGCTTTTGATCTAAATAAAGATCAATCTTATTTTTTAGCTCAGGTTTTACAAAAAGCTTTAGCGAAAACATGTTTTCCTTTGGGTGAACTCGATAAACCAGAAGTAAGAAAGATTGCTGAGCACTTAAACTTAAGTGTAGCAAAGAAAAAAGATTCAACAGGGATTTGTTTTATCGGTGAACGAGACTTTAAGGCTTTCTTGGCAAATTACTTACCATCAAAATCAGGAGACATCATCGACCTAGAAACCAAAACAGTTTTAGGAAAACACATGGGTGTGCTCTATTATACCTTAGGACAACGAAAAGGTTTAGACATCAATGCTTATGAAGGCCCATGGTTTGTTGCAGGCAAAGATATCCAAAAGAATGAGTTATATGTCGTCAAAGGTGAAAACAATCCTTGGCTGACTTCAGATAGTGCACTGGTCACAGATCTTAATTGGTTTAATCCAATAGACTTAAGTGAACCGTTGACCTGTATGGCAAAGTTCAGATATCGACAAAAAGATCAAAAAGTTACAATCAGTAAGATCGATCATACTTCGATATGGGTCGATTTCAAAACACCGATTGCAGCAGTGACACCTGGTCAAGAAGCAGTGTTCTATCTTGGAGAAGTTTGTTTAGGCGGTGGTGTCATTGAAGATGTCTATGTTGATCATATCAGTCTACAAGAAAGAATCAAGGCACACCAATGAAACTCTTTAAACACATTCAAAATCCCAGTCCATTATCTAGAAAGAATGTCATAGTTATGTTGGTTGCTTATTTTGCCTTCTATATTTTTATCATTCCAATCATCATGTTCGTGATTGATCGCACATTGATCCCAGGTTTCTTATCAATGACTTATACAGACATTATCTATCACACGATCATGACCCTTGTTTTTCTTTATCTGGGCTCAAAATTATTACACGAGTCGAATCATCATTGGACCATCATGTCGGTCTATATCCCCATCATTGCAGCCATGGTGATGCTTTGGGTTTCTATTTTTTACGGGATGGCATTAACTAAATTGACTGGTCAAGGTGATCCAGTCAATCAAAATCTCATCTTTGAAATGTTCAAGCTGAATAGAGTCGCTATTATGGTCCAAGCATTAATTTTTGCCCCAATCGTTGAAGAAATCATATTTAGAGGGGTTATCTATCGACACTTTAAAAAAGCCGGACGCTACCTATTGCCTTTATTCATTTCTACATTGTTGTTTGCACTGATGCATTCACTAAATGCCATAATGGATGGAAACTGGATCGATCTATTGTATCTGCCATTATATGCCTTCATGTCTTTGGTTTTAACCTTTACTTATGAACAAACTCAAAATCTATATTCTTCGATACTACTGCATTTCATCAACAATGGCATTTCGATTTTAGCGATGTTGTATGCCATTGAACATTCGATGTCCTAATGGAAACCATTGAAATAACTGGAAGACTGATCAAAACGATATTTCATTCTGAGGCCAACCAATTCACCGTTGGTGTTTTTAAGTTATATGATCTTAATGAAAAAGACGTCACTGTTACAGGTTACTTTCCAAAATTCAATAAAGATCTGTTGATCGCCTTAAGCGGGACCTATCAAGAACATCCTCGATTTGGGATGCAATTTCAAGTTGCACACTACCGAAGGATTTTACCGACTGATCGTGACTCCATCATCAGTTATTTGAAATCACCGATATTTAGGGGAATTGGTAAAGGATTCGCAGAAAAATTAGTGGATACTTTTGGGGAAGATGTTTTACTTCAATTAAAAGATGATGTCACCATCATTCGTAAAATCAAAGGCTGGACGAAAGTCAAAGAAGAAGCCATTTATGAAGGGCTTATTTTAGCGGGTGAAAGCGAAGAAGCCATGAAATTCTTTACGACACATGGATTAGGTATTCGAAACATTATGCGTTTAGATCGTATCTATGGCAACAAAGTTTTGGAGGTTGTTAAGGAAAATCCGTATCGGTTGGTTGAAGAAGTCGATGGGATTGGATTTATCACTGCAGATAAACTGGCTTTATCGATGGGATTTGAATTGGATGATCCACGTCGTTTAAGAGCAGCATTAATCATGATGGTTCTCAATGAATGCATGCGGACTGGCGACAGTTACGTTGAATATAGTGCATTGGAAAATCAATTTACTAAAGAATTCAGCGATCAACAGCATCTTTTTGACATGATCCTGGATGATTGTGTTAGACAACGTAAAATTATTCAAGTCGATCAACACTATTTCCATCCTTCTCAATATACCAACGAGAAATTTATTGCGACCTATTTTGAAACCTATCCAATTGAAACACTAGATCCTTTTAATTTAGAGGATCTGGACATCGCCTTAGCGCACCGTGAACAACGTTTAGCAATCCATTATGATGAACTGCAAAACAGTGCCATCCATACTTTCTTTAAAGAACCGATCACCATTTTAACAGGTGGTCCAGGAACAGGTAAAACAACCGTCGTAGGCGCCATGATCGATCTTTTCAAGACGCTTTATTCTACAGCTTCAGTGGTTTGTTGCGCACCGACTGGTCGAGCTGCCAAACGTCTCAATGAGTTGACCGGAACCGATTCGACAACGATCCATGCCTTATTGAAATGGGATCTTGAAGCCAATACTTTTGGTAAGAATGAAGCAGATCCTTTAGCTTTAGATTGTTTGATCATCGATGAATTTTCTATGGTCGATACTTGGTTATTTGGTAATCTTTTAAAAGCTTGTAAGAATGTTAAAAAGATCTTGATCGTAGGCGATATCGATCAATTGCCTTCAGTCGCTCCTGGTTCTGTCTTAAAAGATTTAATTGAATCACAACGCTTTTCAGTCATTGCTCTACAAACGATCTATCGTCAAAAAGAAGGGTCAGATGTGATTGAACTAGCACATCAAATTCGTGAAAACAAAGTTAATTTAGATGGATTGACGAAAGATATCCGTTGGATCGATTGTCATGCGATCGATGTCAAACAACTTATCCTAGACATCATTAGTCAAGGTCTCGATAAAGGCTACACCGTCAGTGATATCCAAGTCTTGGCCCCCATGTATAATCGTCAAGCCGGTATAGACGCATTGAATCATGCGGTCCAAAAAATGGTCAACCCACCTGTTGCACGTCACAATGAGCTCCAAATTGGATATGTCACATTCCGTGAAGGTGATAAGATCTTACAATTAAAGAACCAACCCAACGATGATGTCTATAATGGAGATATTGGAATCTTGATCGAAGTCATTCACGCTAAAGACGATGAACGTAAACAAAACCGACTTGTGGTCGATTTTGATGGACGTATCGTTGAATACACCTCCGAAACTTTCATCAATATTACCTTGGCATACTGTATATCCATCCATAAATCTCAAGGCAGTGAGTACCCTATTGTCATTCTGCCCATTCTCAATGAACAAAAAATCATGCTTCAAAGACGACTACTCTATACAGCCATCACCAGAGCTTCAAAATCTTTGATCCTTATCGGTGAGAAAAGTGCTTTTGCCTACGGATTATCAAGAAAAGATGAAAATCCAAGAAAAACATGTTTACTAGAATACTTGTGCGAATAATCACAAAAGTGCTAAACTTAAAAAGGAGAATATTATGAAAAAGAACAAAGCTTTAATGTTTATTGCGTTAAGTGCAGCCACCTTCCCTCTCTTTCTTGTTTTCTTTTATGCACAATTACCAGAAAGTGTACCCATGCAATTCTCGTTGACTGGTAAGGTCAATTGGAGTCTGCCACTTAATGTCGCACTCTTTGCCTTCGTGGCTTTCTTTGTGGTTTTTGTTGGACAAGTTTATCTCAGATTTAGAAAAGATGAAACTTTCCCAATTAAAGACAGTATCGTAGCCATACTATTACCTTTGTTTTTTATCGCCCTTCTCACCATCGCAATGATCATCACATAAGGAGCCCTCATGATCGAAATCAAGTCTGTCAGTAAAACGTATTCAGGTAAAGTAAAAGCCGTCAATGATTTATCACTTATCATTCAACCCGGAGAAATCATTGGGTTCATTGGACCTAATGGTGCTGGTAAAACAACCACCATCAAAATGATGACCGGTATCTTAAAACCAGATACTGGAACCATTACACTTAATGGGATCAACATCCAAGAAAAACCTCTAGAAGCAAAACGCCAATTTGGCTATGTTTCAGATAATCCAGATTTATTCTTACGCTTAAAAGGCATAGAATATCTGAACTTTATGGCAGATATCTATGATGTTCCTGTTGCAGATCGTCGTGTACGTATCGAGAAATTCGCAGCCATGTTTGAAATGACATCCGCCTTAAGTGATAAGATCCTGTCCTATTCTCATGGGATGAGACAGAAAATCATTCTGATGGGTGTTTTGATTCATGATCCTTCGATTTGGATCCTAGATGAGCCATTAACGGGCTTGGATCCTCAATCTGCCTTCTCCCTTAAAGAAATCATGAAGGTTCAAGCATCTTTAGGAAAAACCGTCTTCTTTTCAACTCATGTTTTGGAAGTAGCTGAAAAATTATGTACCAAGGTTGCCATCATCAACAAAGGACAAATCTTATATTATGGAACTTTAGAAGAGCTTAAGAAGGGACATGCGGGCAAATCCTTAGAAGACATCTTCTTAGAGGTTACTTCTCATGCGTAGTTTTTGGGCACTTTTTGTTGCGACACTTAAGAACACCTTAAGTTTAGTCGAGTCCAATAAAAAGAAATCCATATGGACACGCCTTTTACCTGCTTTTTTAGTCGTCGCATTTATCCCCACCTTATTTAGCTTTTATACTTTAGCTGAAGAAGCTTTGAAATTATTGATCCCCATTCAACAATCAGGCGTCATATTAGGATTGATGTTGACGGCGATGTCCTTGATGATTTTCTTTCTTGCCATATTCTTGATTCCTGCTGTTTTTTATTTTTCAAAGGATGTTGAAATATTATTAAGTTTGCCTCTAAAGGCTCATACGATCGTATCCGCAAAATTAGGCGTCAGTTTGATTTATGAATACTTCAGTGTCGTTGTGATTGGCTTTCCAATCTTAGCTGCATATATCATCAATGTTCGTCCTGAACCGTTATTTTATTTGATCACTTTGGTCGTTTTGATTTTTGCACCACTTATTCCATTGATTTTAGCCGGTTTAATCGTCATGGTCGTAATGGCTGTTATTCCGAAAGCTAGAAATCGTGATTTATTCAACTACTTAAGTGGTTTTGTTGCGTTAGCATTTGCGATAGGAATCAATGCAGCAGTTGGTTCAATCGTTACGATTGATTCACAAAGCATGATTGACATGTTGGTCAAAGGTAATAATTCTTTAACATCGATCTTTGGATATTTGATTCCTAGCATTCCATTTGCGATCAAAGCCATGGTTGAATTGAGTTTAGTAAATTTAGGGATAACTTTATTGATCGCAGCTGGATTCGTTGGGATATTCCTAATTGTATCTGATGTCGTTTACTTCTCAACGGCTGTTGGTGTCAATGAAACAGGCGCTTCTAGAAAAGCTCTTAAAAGCAAAGATTATGCGAAATTGACGCTGAGTTCAAATCCGATCATCACCTATACCATTAAAGAATTGAAGTTGATGATCCGTACCCCCATCTATCTGCTCAACAACATCGCTACTGTCTTCTTGATGCCAATCATCATGTTGATTTCACTCGCTGGTGGTGTTGGAAGTCAAGATGATGTTATCGTCATGATCAAATCGATATCTTGGGATGATCCCAGTGTATTGGCCTATGTATTGGCTGCAGGTGCAGCCATCGGACTCTTCATGAGTGCACTCAACATGATTACTGTATCGGCTATTTCCCGTGAAGGATCCCATGTTTACTTTATGAAATACATACCTATGTCTTACTTCAAACAAATTCAAGCCAAAGTTTATAGTGGCTTGATCGTCAGTTTCTTTGGGATCTTGTTTATGTTGATTCCTTTTGGAGTTCTCTTAGGGATTCCGCCTTTTAGTTTATTTCTAGCTTTCTTGGCAGCACTATTAAGTGGCTTACTGATCAATTATATTGGGATCATCGTCGATATGATCCATCCTAAACTCGTCTGGGAACAAGAGGCCGTTCCGGTCAAACAAAACATCAATTCTGCCTTTACCTTGATTCCTGCAATGGGATTAGGAGCTGGGCTTTTCTTTAGTGTAGGCTGGTTTGATCAACCCATGTGGTTTGCCTTTACGCTCTTCATTGTTTTCTTCATATTGGATGTATTGGCCATTACCATCGCTAAGAAAACATGTAAAATCGCTTTTGATCAAATGTAGTATTGTATTTAAATCTCAATCATATATAATGCATAGTGTAAAATAGTTCAATGATATGAACTATTTTTATTGGAGGCTTATGAAAGAACTGATCGATGCATTACAGCAGTTTTTATATCTTAATCGCCCAAGTCGTAATACAGGTGACTTAAGTGTCGGTGAACGTATGGTCATGATGGCGCTGAGTAAACACTTGCCTAAGGATGAGAAAAGTATGTTGCCTTCTGAACTTGGAGTCCATCTTGGCCTTTCAAGATCCGCAGTAACTCCCCTTTTAAATAGTCTGGAAGCTAAAAACTATCTTAAACGAGAAGTGAATCCGCATGATCGAAGACAAATCTTGATTATTCCTTTTGCGGATAAAATGAACTTTCATGAGAAAAGACAACATCAGTTAGAAAAGAATCTCTCTGTTTTAAGTGCAGATGAACAAAAGCAACTTTTCACACTTATCGATAAACTTAATCACTATACAACTGAAACCAGAGAGTGCAATCCATGATCAAACTGTATGGTTACTTAAAACACACGTGGTGGCAGGCTCTTTTAGCCGTCATTGCGTTGACCGCTAGAGTCATGGCAGATTTATCCTTGCCTGACTACATGATGCGTATCATCGATAATGGGATTGTTTTAAAAGATATGGATTATGTCATCAAGACAGGGACATCCATGTTGATGGTGGCTTTATTGGTCGTTGTATTATTTTTCACATCAAATTTCTTAGCTTCATATATTGGTTCTAGAGTAGGCGATCTGATTCGTAAAGATATCTTCAAGAAAATCGAAAGTTTCTCTTTGGTTGAATTCGATCGTTTCTCAACAGCTTCTTTGATTACCCGTTCCACCAATGATGTCCAACAGGTTCAACATATCATGGCGATGTCCTTTCGAATCTTATTGGCAGCTCCTTTGACAGGTATTGCCGCATTGATCAAAGCTGTACAATTGACTCCTAGCTTAAGTTGGATTTTCATGGTGATTTTTCCCATCATGTCCATTGTAGTCATCTTGATCATCGGTATCACGTCACCAAAATTTGAAAAGGTTCAAAAATTGACCGATCGACTGAACTTGATCGCTCGAGAAAGTTTAAGCGGAATCAGAGTCGTCAGAGCATTCAATGCACAAAAAACACAAGCTGAAAAATTTCAAACGGTCAATCAAGCCGTTTACACCAACAATGTAACTTTGATGCGTATCATGAGTTTTATGGATCCAGTCATCATGATTTGTATGAGTTTTACGACCCTTTTGATTCTTTATACCGCATCTGAAAGAATCAGTGCCGGGATGATGCAGATTGGTCAAATGATGGCTTTCATGCAGTATACATCTCAAGTCTTGGCTTCTTTCATCAACTTGACCATGATTTTTACCATGTTGCCCCGTGCTTTGGTCAGTGCTCGACGCATCCGAGAAGTACTGGATACACAACCTGTTATTATTGATCCTCAAGTTCCTGCGAACTTTGAGCCATCTAAAAAAGGTGAAATCATCTTTGATCGAGTTTCTTTTAGATATCCCAAAGCCAATGAAGATGTTTTAAATGAGATTTCTTTTACCGCAAGACCTGGTACTGTTACTGCTTTTATTGGCTCTACCGGCAGTGGAAAAAGCACTCTTATTAACCTTATACCGCGCCTTTATGATGTTACACAAGGTTCTATCTTGATCGATGGGGTCGATATTCGACATGTTGCCCAAAAAGATCTTAGAGCTAAAATCGGCTATGTCCCTCAAAAAGGCATGCTGCTATCAGGAACGATTCAAGATAACCTGGTGTTTGGTGCTCCTGAAGCCTCACACGAAGTCGTAGAACACGCTGCAACGATTGCTCAAGCATCTGGCTTCATCAAGGATAAAGAAGACCAGTACCTCTTTAAATTGGCTCAAGGAGCTACTAATCTTTCTGGTGGACAAAAACAAAGATTGTCAATTGCCAGAGCTTTGGTTAAACAAGCTGATATCTATATTTTTGATGATTCATTTTCAGCTTTGGATTTTAAAACAGATGCAGCACTTAGAAAAGCTTTACATAAGGAAGTTGGAAACAGCACATTGTTTATTGTCGGTCAACGTGTCAGCACCATCATGAATGCTGATCAAATCGTCGTTTTAGAAAAAGGAAGAATTGCTGGGATAGGAAAACATAGAGACTTGCTTAAAACATGTCCTGTCTATTATGAAATTGCTTCATCGCAATTAAGTCAGGAGGAACTCGCATGACCAGAGGACAAGGACCTATGATGGCGATGCGGACCACTGTCGTCAAACCCAAAGATTTTAGTAAGACTGTCAAACGTTTGATTCGCTTTACCTCCCCTTTTATGTTTCAGATGCTTTTGGTTATCGGATTGGCAATTACTGGTACGATTTTTGCGATCATAGCCCCAAAACTTGTTGGGAATATTACTTCTAAGGTTGCGGAAGGTTTATATCAGATTGCACAAGGTGTTCCTAACGCAAAAATAGATTTGGATTATGTCAATTCGATCATCATGGTTTTAGCATTATTGTATTCAGGCAATGCTTTGTTTACTTATCTTCAATCCTTTGTTATGGTCAAAGTGACCCAAAAAATCACCTTTAATCTACGACTCTTGATCACAGAGAAGATCAATGATTTACCTTTAAAATATTTTGATACTGAACCGATCGGAGATGTATTATCCAGGATCACATATGATGTGGATACCATTGCCCAGTCTTTTCAACAATCTGTTACCCAATTGATCACTGCTTTGACTACAGTCATTGGAGTCTTGATCATGATGCTTTCGATCTCGTGGGAAATGACCCTTATTGCCTTGATATCTTTACCTGTCAGTTTATTTATGGTCACTAAAATCGTAAAGATAGGACAGAAGTATTATAGAGCCAGAACAAAGACCTTGGGTATGCTGAATGGGCATATCGAAGAATCCTTTGCGAATCATCCCATCATCAAAGTATTCAACGGTGAGAAACAACAAACTCAAACCTTCGAGAAATTATCAACCAAGTTCTTTTTAGAAAGTTGGAAATCAGAAAGTTTCTCAGGCATGATGATGCCCATTATCAGTTTGGTTTCAAATCTTTCCTATATCGCGGTCAGTGTTTTAGGGGCAACATTAGTCATTCAAGGCAAACTTCAAGTCGGTAGTATTCAAGCTTTCATTCAATACACCCGTAATTTTTCAGCCCCGATCAATCAAGTTGCCAATATCGGAACCGTCCTTCAATCCACCGTTGCATCTGCTGAACGTGTCTTTGAGTTTGTGGATCAGCCCAATGAACCAAAAGATCAAGTAGGTACAAACTGCCCTGAGATCACAGGCTCAGTCTCATTTAAAAATGTTGATTTCGGTTACTCTGAAGACAATATCTTCATCAAGAACCTCAACATTGAAGTCAAACCAGGGCAACGCGTCGCCATCGTTGGACCTACAGGAGCTGGCAAAACAACGCTCATTAACCTTCTCATGCGTTTCTATGATGTCAAAGGCGGAAGTATTGAAGTCGATGGAACAGATATTCGAAGTTTATCACGATATGATCTAAGGAATATTTTTGGGATGGTGCTTCAAGATACCTGGTTGTTTAATGGATCTATTCGAGAAAACATCAAGTTTTCAAATCCGCATGCCACTGAAGAACAAATGCTTAAGGCCGCGGATTCTGCAAAAGTCGATCATTTCGTCCAAACCCTACCTGAAGGTTATGATCTGATCATCAACGAAGAAGCCAACAACATCTCATCAGGTCAAAAACAATTGTTGACGATTGCCAGAGCCTTTATGTCTAATCCTTCAGTTTTGATTCTAGATGAAGCCACTTCATCTGTTGATACTCGAACTGAAGTCTTGATTCAAAGAGCCATGGAAAAACTCATGGGCAACAAAACTTCCTTCATCATCGCTCATCGTTTATCGACCATTAAAGATGCTGATCTCATCTTAGTCATGAATCATGGAGCCATCATTGAACAAGGCACACACACGACACTGATGCAGCAGAATGGTTTTTATACCTCACTTTACTTAAGTCAATTTGAACCAGAAAATTGAGCATTTATTACCTACTGAATTTGATATAATTTGAATGATGAAAAAGCACTTGATATTTAGCTTAAAAATTCTACTCCTAATCAGTTTATGTTTGATCACTGTTGGCTGCCAAAGCTCACCCTTTTCATTGATCGGCAGTGAAAATATGACCCTTGAAGTTCATACCCCTTTTGAAGATCCTGGTGTTCTAAAAAACGATAAAACGACTGTCACAGTTGACACTGATCTAGATATCCATACGCTTGGTGTTTATACGATTACGTATTCTGCAAAATTCGGTTCTAAAACTAAAACTCTCAATCGAATCGTGAATGTCGTTGATACAACTAAACCGATCATCACCTTAAATGGTTCTGTGACTCAAGTTTTGTGTCCATCCGCGACTTATCAAGATGATGGATTTTTAGCATTGGATAACTATGATGGAGACATCAGCAATTTAGTCAAAATTTCTACAGTTGATCAGGGTTTAAAATATACGGTCGCAGATCGCTCAAATAATCTAAGTGAGGCTTTCAGATCAATAAAAGTTGAAGACAATGTTGATCCTGTCATAAAATTGATCGGTCCTTCTAAGATCTTGCTTCATCTTAATTCTTCTTACTATGAATTCGGAGTCAAGGCTACAGATAACTGCGATTCCGTCACTCAACAAGTTGTCATTACAAACAACATCAACAATACCAAAGTCGGGTTATACAAGATAACCTATACAGTAACAGATAAAAGTGGAAATACAGCCTCTATTAGTCGTGATGCAGAAGTCACTGATCAAACTCAAACCACCGTTTATTTGACTTTTGATGATGGTCCTAGTTATCGAACCCTTGAAATATTAGATATTCTTAAAAAGTATAATGTTAAGGCCACGTTCTTTGTCGGTAAAAAAAGTGAAGAATATGAACCGATCATGTTAAAAACTTACCAGCAAGGCCATACGGTTGCCTTACACGCCTATAGTCATAATGCCAAGATCATCTATGCTTCATCCGAAGTCTTCTTTGAAAACCTTTATAAGGTTCAAGATTGGGTCGAAAAAGTAACAGGAGAAAAATCTTTCATATATCGTTTTCCAGGCGGATCTTCAAATACATCCAGTTCATTTAATCCTGGTATCATGACCTTATTGACCCAAATGGTCCTCGATCAAGAGTTCCATTATTTTGATTGGAGTGTTTCTTCAGGAGATGGAAGCAGTTCAACGACAACAGAAGAAATGATTAAAAATGTTACGAAAAATATTCATTTAGGGAGATCCTATGTGGTTTTGATGCATGACAGCAGCAGTCATGATGAAACTGTAGCAGCCGTTGCACCTATCCTCGACTATCTGATGTCCATCGATGCGAAAATTCTTCCGATCACCATGGATACACCTCAGTCACATCACAGAGTCGCTAATTAGTCCTAAACATGCTTTGATTATTGAAACAATAAAGTCTCATGTTTTTTGTTATAATTAATCCAATGAAGAAAACTAAACGTTTTATAAGCTTATTTTTATCGATATTTTCAATTTTACTGCTCAATGTTGCATGTTTTGAACGTGATTTTTACTTGCTTGGAAAAAGCAAAATGGAAATCGAAGTACATACTGACTTCATGGAACCAGGTGTATACGTCAAAAACAATGCTGAAATAACCATCGAGAGTACATTAAACAAAGATATATTAGGGTCATATACCATTACCTATTCAGCTAAAATTGGATCAAAATCAAAAAAATTAGTAAGAACGATTTCTGTAGTCGATACGACAAAACCGCAGATTGAACTTCAAGGCGCTGTAGATGGGTTTCTATGTCAAAAAGATTCTTATGTTGAAGAAGGATTTAAAGCCATTGACAATTATGAAGGAGACATCAGTCAACATGTTCTTGTAAAGAAAATTGAATCTGGATTCAAATATTCAGTAAGTGACAGTTCTGGAAATCTAGCAGAACTGACACGATCTTTCTTAAAACAAGACACACTGCCTCCTACCTTGACGCTCATCGGTTCTGAAACCATAAAAATGGGAAGAAATGCCCAATACTATGAATATGGTATCATTGCCAGCGATAATTGTGGTGATTTGACCAATTCAGTTGTGATCACACACAATATCAATCCTTCTGTCATAGGAAAATATACAGTAACCTATACCGCAACGGATCAAAGCGGTAATTCAAGCACGCTCTATCGTTTCGTTGAAGTCGCAGACTTACCCATCACAACCGTATATCTAACCTTTGATGATGGCCCAAATGTAAACACCATCAAAGTATTGGATATACTAAAAGAATACGATATGAAAGCAACTTTCTTCATCGTATATCGTGGCTCCTCTTATGATTATCTTGTTAAAAGAGCATATCAGGAAGGTCACTCTATGGCATTGCATTCTTATACCCATAACTATTCAACCATCTATTCCTCAACCAGCGCATTCTTTAATGATCTTGATGCGATTTCAGATTATCTTTATGATTTGACAGGTTTAAGATCTAAACTATATCGTTTTCCAGGTGGATCATCCAATACCAGCAGTAATTTTAATCCAGGCATCATGACAACTTTAGTTAAAATGGTTAAACAAAAAGGTTATCACTACTTCGATTGGAATGTCTCAACTGGAGACGGAAACATCAAGAATAGTGCAGAAAGTATTTTAAGAAACGCTCGAAAAAACATCAAAATCGGAAAAATCAGTTATGTTTTGATGCATGATGGTCCCGGTCACGAAAGCACTGTAGAAGCACTTCCCGAAATCCTGGACTACTTGAGATCAATCAATGCTGTTATTCTTCCCATAACTATGGATACCCCAGAAACACATCACAATGTCCAAAACTAAAAGCCCTTTCGGGCTTTAGGTTTTTATTCGTAACGTAAGGCTTCTACAGGCTCTAATAAACTGGCTTTGTTGGCAGGATAAATTCCAAATATAAGTCCTATTGAAATAGAGAACAGTAAGGCTAATACAACGGTATCTAAACCGATCGTAACTTTAAAGTCACTTAAGGCTGAAATCACAAAGGCTCCCATATAAGCAATACCTAAACCTATCAAACCGCCTAATAAAGTAATGATTACAGCTTCAATCAAGAACTGAAGCAAGATCTGTGAGCGTTTTGCGCCAAGAGCTTTTCGTATCCCAATTTCTCGGGTTCTTTCACGGACGGTGACCAACATGATGTTCATGATTCCAATACCCCCAACAAGCAGGGATATTGAAGCGATGCCAGCCAATAAACTGGTCAACAGACTCATTAAGGTATCCATGATTCCAAGGATCTGGGATTGACTAAAGGCTCTATACAATGAACTTGAAGGTAAGACAGAATCAAGATACGCGGATACTTTTGCTAAAGTCGTATTGACTGAGGCTTCAGTTACTGAAGTAATGTAGTAAGTGGTCATAATCGCACGGCTTGAGAATAGATTCAATGCATAGTCATACGAGATGTACACTAACATGTCGTTGTCGCCTGAGAAATTTTGACCTCGAGCACCAACTACACCGATGACTTCAAACGGAACCCCATTGATGACCAAGGTTTTTCCGATTGGATCTGCTCCTGCAAACAAACTCTTAGAAATCTTTGAACCCACTACCGCAACTGGATAGTTGCTTTTGATGTCGAGTTGATTTAAGAAACGACCAGAAGTCATCGTCAGTGAAGATACATAATCATAGTCTTCATTGACTCCGCTGATGTTTACCTCAACATCGACCCCATTGACGGAGTAACTGACTGGACGTTGGACCATGGGACTGTAGTAAGCAATCTTAGCACTTTCCTTTAATTCATCCATCCAGATCGAAGGTAAGACCCCAATCGGATCAGAAACACTCACAAAGATCAAATTAGATCCTATACTACGAATTTGTTTTTCGGCTTCTGCTTTCGCACTGTTGCCTAATGACAGTAATAAGATGACACTGCTGACACCGATCACGACCCCTAAGGTAGTCAATAATGCCCTCACCTTATGCGAAGTAACAGATCGCCAAGCAATCGAGAAGTACTCTTTAAACATCGAAGTCCTCATACCGGGCATCGCTTTCAACGAGACCGTCTTTCAGACGAATGATTCGTCTTGCATGCTGAGCTATGGCCATATCATGCGTAATGATGATGATGGTCTTGCCTTGCTGATTCAACTGTGATAATAAACTCAAAACTTCTTGTCCAGTCTTTGAATCCAAAGCACCTGTCGGTTCATCTGCTAAAATGATTTCAGGATCATTGGCCAATGCTCTAGCGATGGAAACACGCTGTTGCTGACCACCTGATAATTCAGTTGGTTTATGAAACATACGATCACCCAAGCCAACTTGAGTCAATAAAGCTTTAGCTTTTTGTTCACGCTCTTTACGATGAACTCTGGCATAAGTCAAAGGTATCAAAACATTCTCCAAGGCACTAAAACTAGGTAAGAGATTGAATTGCTGAAAAACAAAACCAATCGAGGTATTTCTGATTCCAGCTAAGTCATTCTCATCATATTCATTGATCATTTTTTGATTGAGTTTGTAGGTACCGTCGGTCACGATATCCAAACAACCCAGAATATTCATCAAGGTTGATTTTCCACTACCTGAAGGACCAACGATCGCCACAAATTCGCCCTCTTCAATCTCAAATGAGATCCCATCCAGAGCTTTAACCAACACATCACCCATGTGATAATGTTTGGTCACATTCGAAAGACTAATCATTGCTTCTGAACCTAGCAAAGAAGCCCATAGGCGCATCAGAGGGTAAGATGACGACTTCTTTATTCTCTAGACCTTCTGCTATGACTTGAACCACATTGATGTCTGCGACCCCAACGGTCACTTCAATATAGAAAGCCGATTGAGACTTCTCAACATCTTCTAACCATGCTTTATCAAGCAGGTAATATTTACCGCTTTTTTCAATCAAGGCTTCAACCGGAACGACTAAGATATCACGATTGGCACTGATTTCGATTTTTCCGCTACCTGTCATACCTAAGAAGATTGGATAATCTGCTTTATCAAAACTGACCGTTACGGTATAGGTCGTATAATCAGCCGTTGTATTCCCAAGATAATTGACATCTGTTACCTTACCTTCAACGTTGATCTTTAAGGCATCGATATAAACGAAAGCTTGTTGATCCAAGGTAATTTTAGAGATGTCTTTTTCACTGATCTGGACACTCATTTGCAGTTTATCGGCATTTGAAATGACCCAACCATTGTTGAAAGAACTGGGGATCGAAGTTACGATACCGCTGACTTTAGATTCAATAAGACGAGTTTGACCCATCATATTGACGTATTTTCCTAAGTCTGTTCCTTTGACGACTTTATCGCCTAAACCAACATAGTTTTTAGATAAAGACCCTGTAAAGGTATATTCCGTTGTTTCTGCTGAAACGATCTTCCCTTTCGCAAAGCTGTAAATCATCAGATCGCTTTTTTCGATCTTATAGATTTCTGCTGAAGCGACAAGATCTTTCTTAGCTCTGTTGCGTAAGTTATTAAAACTTACAACTCCTAATACGACAATCAAGGCAATGATGCCCCAAATAATTAAACCGCGTTTTGATTTCTTTTTCATTTTAGAAATTCCTTCTCCAAATAAATGGACGTTTTATTCAATAAGCGAATCAAGGTCTTTGTATCTTCTTGACCCAAATCATCTACGAGACCATTCAAGGCTAATCCGAAACATGCTTTGGTTTGATTGACCGTTTCAATGCCTTTTGGACTTAAATAGACATTGATGATCCTGTGATCACTGTGATCGAGTTGGCGCTCTACATATCCGAAATGTTCCAGCTTTTTGATAAATTGGGTTGCCGCAGCTGCAGTGACTCCCAAAGCTTCTTTCAAAGCTGAGATCTTAATACTGCCTCCTTGGGCCACTTCATCGAAATGCATCAAAAGAAACAAAGGTTTATCATCCGTATTGAACACTTTGCGCATGTGTTTTTGAGCTCGTTTGATGTTGTCCATTGCCATAGATAACTGTTGTGATAAAGGTTGATCTTCCATAGGACTCCTTTCAAAGGTGAGAACTAATTGTTAAGCGAGTTAAGTATATCACTCACTTTATGGACATACAAGAAAAAGGACCGTAAACGGTCCTACTTAAGATGTATGATCTTTTCCCACGTGAATTCTTGTTCTTCACGACCGAAATGACCGAAATTACTGGTTTTACGATAGATGGGTCTGAGTAAATCGAGTTCTTTGATGATGTTACCGACGGCGAAGTTGAAATTGCGATCGACGATCTGTGCGATCTCATCGATGGATTTCTTTTCAGTGTTGAAGGTATTGATGTAGACCGATAAAGGATCTTTCATCCCGATCGCATAAGACACTTGTACTTCACATCGATCAGCCAATCCATTGGCCACAATATTTTTTGCGACATAGCGACAATAATAAGCAGCACTGCGATCGACTTTAGACGGATCTTTGGAACTGAAACAACCTCCTCCGATTCGTCCTGATCCACCATAAGTATCCACGACGATCTTACGACCTGTGGTCCCTGAATCTCCATAAGGACCTCCAATGATGAAATCTCCACCTGGATTGATGATGGTTTCAAAATCGTATGGATCAATCCACTTAGGATCAATGACCTTATCGATGACTTCTTGTTGGATCAATTTTCGTAATTCAGGTAATTTTAATTCAGCATCATGTTGAGTGGATACCACCACTTTTGTGATCTTGACTGGTTTATCATCCTCATATAAAACCGTAACTTGTGTTTTACCATCAGGTTTGATTCGATCATCTTCGCGTTTAAAGTCTGAGAGACGTTTAGAAAGCTTATGAGCTGTATCTATCGCAAGGGGCATATAGTTAGGGGTGTCTTTACAAGCATAGCCAAACATGATGCCTTGGTCTCCTGCAGCGACTTCATTGCCTAAAACAACTTTACTAAAGATATCTTTGGATTGTGATCCGACCAAAACAAATACTTTGAATTCATTGGTATAACCAATATCATGTAATACTTGTTTGGCAATGGATGCAAAATCAATCGTAGGATCAAAACCTTCCGGTAAATGCTTCACATCAAGATTGGCAAATAGATTTTGTTCTCCATAAACAATGACGATGTCATCTTTGATCGTGGCTTCAACAGCCATTTTCGCATGTTTATTTCGGCGTAAAGCTTCATCCAGTATCGCATCTGCGATCTGATCGCAACACTTATCCGGATGTCCATCTGTCACGCTTTCTGATGAAAAATAGTATTTTCTGCTCATATGGTTCCTCCTTATAAAAAACCCGTCTTAGTCCATTCAAGAAGGGTTCGTGTGTCAACTGGTCCCTCATCGGTGTTAGCGGAACCACCTTGCGTAATGCAGGTTGGCGTGAGGTAATGCGAGCTAACTCTCTACCTCAACTCTGGATAAGACAGGATTATTTAACCATAAACAGAGGCATTTCGCAAGTCAAAGTCCCGTTTTTGATCAAACTTCATCCATCTGGTTTATTTTTCGGACAACACTTTGTTTTGATGGATGGGTGGATGATGGCTTAATAAATCCAACGCTTGGTTAAAATGGGTTTGTTGGATTAAGTCTTGCATGCTTTGGCATCGTTGAACTTGCTTCATCAAAGATCGTCTGCCAATTCCCAACTTCAAGGACGAACCATCTTTAAAGTTTACGATCGAATGGATCTCTTTAGATTTGATGGTTTTTACTTGAGAAGCATTGATCCAGCAACATGCATTGAGTTGAGGACTTAAGGTTGGAAAGAAATAAATTTGATGAAAAGGATCGATTAAGATGGGTATTTTTTGTTTGATCGACAACATTCTTTTAAAGGCGGCATACGATCCTAAACTGCCTAGTCCATATGCATTTGCCCAAGTTTCAAGTAACACTAAGGGTTTACCCAAAGCACTTCTATTTTCAGTTCCCATGATCAAAGTGATGTGATTAAGTGGATCATACTTTAGGTAATTGACATGACGCATACTTTCTATTTCTATGATAAAGGATAAATTTCCTAAAAAAAACGGCTAGATTTCTCTAACCGCAGCAATTCCCTTCACAGGTGGTTTCTTCTTCGACTTTTTCACAGTCACAAGCGCCTTCACCTTCTTTACAGCTGCAGGCTTCATCGCCTTCTTTACAGCTGCAGGCTTCATCGCCTTCTTTACAGCTACAGGCTTCATCACCTTCGCCGCAAGTACAACCATCTTCACAGCCACAATCATCTCCGCAACCGCAAGCTTCACCATGTTGATGAGCCACTTGCTGTTCATAAACCAAAGTATCGATCACAATGGCTTCAATTTCGATTTTTGCACCTTTAGGTAAAGCAGCAACTTGAACTGCTGAACGTGCTGGATAAGGATCTGAGAAATAGGTCGCATAGATTTCATTCATGGCTTGGAATTCACTTAAATCCGTTAAGAAAACCGTCGTCTTAACGATATGACGCATCTCAAGATTCATTTCAGCCAACGTCGCTTCAATGTTTTTCAAAACTTGATAAGCCTGTTCTTGAATGTCGCCTTCAACCAATTTGCCTTCAACATCCAGTGGAAGTTGTCCGCTTAGATAAACAAAGTCGCCCAACTTTACAGCTGGTGAATAAGGTCCAATCGGCTTATAAACATGAGGGGATACGAATGATTTTGTAAACATGGTGCTCCTTTTACCACTCTTTGTAGTATTCGATTTCTTCCTGAATGATCTTCTTCTTACGATGACGTATAAATAAGCCCAAATTCAGGATGAGCGCAAATGCCACGCTTAAGATGATCAAGAAAGCAGACATAATGTCGTTAAGATTTTCAATCATGGCTTTACCTCGTCATTTATTATACGCAAACAACACCAATCTTTCAATCCGAATACTCACGAAAACACATTCTCAAGAAAGTCACAAAAAGCAAGATCATTAAACCCAGTGAACACAGAAGCTCAAAGGTCGCAAAGAATTTGACATTGTTTAAGATTGCTGTCGTATCAAAGGACTGCATTCCAAAAAGCATCACGTAGGCCAATCCCACATTAATCAAGAGCTCCAAACCCACTACGATCCTCGCAATGAGATATGTCTTATAGCCATTCGCTTTAAAACATAGTAATGTCCCTAAACCTATGAAGACCCAATCTTCGATATAAATGGCACTAAACAACACATTAAACTTTAATCCATAATCCAAATAAAGGGCACCCCAACGACTCATCAAAGTCGCTTCTTTGAGTTGAGTTAAAATAGTCAATTGAGTGATTGAATCGATTTGAGTTAATGGATAGGCAAAAGCAATCTGATTCTTAAGGATCCACCAGGCACTTATCGTAAAGATCGCAAAGATCATTACCATGCGATGATGTCTGGATTCTAACCAATCTAAGAGTGTATTCATTGGTTTAACCAATCTTCGCCTTTCAAGAATTCTACTGAAGACAAGTCAGGAAAATCAAGTTGTCTAAGAACCTCATAAATGACGATGGCGACACTATTTGACAGGTTGAGACTTCTGGCTGTCTTGACCATTGGAAGCCTTAGACAGCGCTCTAAATGGGCTTGTAGAGTAGCTTTAGGTATTCCTGTACTTTCTTTCCCAAACATCAGATAAATATCGCCTAAAACAGCTTTGAAGTCGACTTGATAAGGGGTCTTTTTTCCATAGCGTGTGATGTAAAAAAAATCATGGGGATGTTGAAGTTTGAAGTCATCAAAGTTCTCATACACAAAGTAAGATAAATCATCGATATAATCCATCCCGCTTCTTCGTATGCGTTGTTCATCCAATTTAAACCCCAAAGGCTTGATCAGATGTAAAGTCGCTCCTGTCGCAACACAGGTCCGCATGATGTTGCCTGTGTTTTGCGGGATCTCAGGTTCAAATAAAACGATGTGGATCATAGGTGATAGTGGATGTATGCCAAGATGGCAAAATGAACAGGATAATACACATAATAGAAGTATTGATTGGCTTTATAGATAAGACTGGTCTTGTCTTTAGGCTTTTTATAGACATAGAAAGCTAAAGGAATTAAAGCCAAGACTGCAAAGGTCTGCGGAAAACTTCCAGTAAAGCTATAGATGCCTTTACTGAAGATCTGAGGTAAATAGCTCCAATAAACAGGATCATTGATGAGTCTTACGATCAACCATTGGAAACTAAACAAGAAAGTCAAAATCGCAAAAGCACTAAATTGTTTAAGTTTTTGGTCATGAAAAACATAAAAGATCACCAAAGTCACAACTCCATAAGCACCATAATCGACCCCTATCGTCTCCGCAAGATAAGCCAACACACCTACTCCGATGATGGATAAGATGATGTCTTTTTTCTGATCGATGATCCAAAAGGCAAACCAACCCATTACAAACAAAAACAAGATATTATAGAAGCCTCTTTGGCCAGCAGCGTAAATCAAGCCATGACCCACAACCGCAAAGATGCTTAATCGAATCAAGAGGGCTTTTCGATCATGCGAGAAACGATAACTCATCGCAAATAGATAGGTAAAGATCGGATAGGCAATTCTGCCGATGATGCGTAATTCTCGAATTTCTGGAAACAAGAAATAGCCGACATGATCAATGGTCATTGTGATGACTGCGATCACTTTCAACATGTTTTGATTGATGCCTTTATCTTTGATGGCTTGAAGCAAAGTAAACAGTGTCAACAAAGCCAGTGAAAAATGCACTGCGATCATCAAGATCAAATCAATAAAGAATCGCTCTGGGACCATATTGATCAAATTATCAGTGTATGGATCTAAAAGCCACAAATCGTTGGTAAATAAGACTTTATGAAAAGCTGTCCAAAATGCTTCAAAATCAATGATCGCAAAGGCAGCCAAACCGACAATGATTGCTCCTAATCCTATCGTGACCCATTTCAAACCAAACTGAAGAATTGAAATCGAAGATTTGCGATTAAAGGCCAACAAGGCAAAGATATTCGCTAAGGCAAAAATCAACAAGATATTTCTAAGTTGGATCACATTGAGATATAAGATTCTTACATCCAACATATGATCGATTTCTTTTTGATTGAAGAAAGGTTGAATGGTCCCATTGACTTCAACTTCTACGATCATATCATCTCGTTTTCCAGAGGTATAATCGAGCAGAACTTCAGTCACATGCATCAGATCCGCAGAAGAAACCCCGATTTCTTCGGCTGTGTCACGTGATGCGTATTGTTCAACATAAAAATCTAAATTGAATCCGGTCAATTGAAGTGCACTGATGATCAAAACGATCCATATGATGGTTCCTAAGGCTATTGCGTTTACTTTTTCGACCAATCTCATAATATTCCCTTTCCGATTAAGATCTTGACGGCACTTCTGAAAGCTTGACCTCGATGAGAGACTTTATTCTTATCCAAAGTGCTCATTTGCGCATAGGTTTCATTAAAACCTGAAGGAATAAAGATGGGATCATAACCAAATCCATTGGTTCCTTTTTGAGCATAAGCGATATGCCCTTCCATGATCCCTTCACAACAAATTATATCAGTATTCTTAAGGTGTGATTGATTGCCTTGCGGAAATGCGATCGCCACGACACTGATGAAACGAGCTGTTCGATCTTGAGCATCTTTTATACGATCTAAGATGATTTGATTCTTTTCTACATAAGGGGTATCTTTACCCAAATAACGGGCTGAATAAACCCCAGGTTCTTTGTTTAACGCATCAATTTCAAGTCCGGAATCATCTGCCAGTGAAATGAGTCCGGTTTGTTGGGTAGCCCAGAGTGCCTTTAAGCGGGCATTGCCTTCAAAGGTAGGTTCATTTTCTTCGGGTTCATCGGTGATGTTTAAATCATTGAAAGTTAAGATCTCTACATCCGGATGATCACTCAATAAGGATCTTAATTCGATGACTTTATTTTGATTGTGGGTCGCAAGACACAGTTTCATAGATTTCCCCTTTGATCAGTATGATCTGATTCATCCAATAATACCATAGATCGCAGAGTTCCCTTTTGGCCATATATGAAGCAAGTATGACCAAGTGATCCATCAATGCGTTGAGTTAAGATCAAGTGCTTGATCTCATGTCCTAAGTTTAAGTGCTCTTTGATCTTATTGATCCTATTTTTATCAAAAGTATACGGAAACAACGCTGGCGGACATAAAGCACTTTTTTTATAATAGGCATGATTGATTAAAGACTTGGCTCGATTTGGATCGATGTGTTGGGATAAACCTTGATAAACCGAAAGGTATAAGGCTTGATTGGTATAGGGATGCTTCAAATCTTTGATCAAAACACCAATCGTTTTCATCACGTCAAACGCACTAAGAGACTCATCTTCAAATACCAGATCCAATTCTTCATTGAGTTTTTGAGTATTATAAGTCTTTTCAGTCGCTAAGGCTACCGCTTCTACTTCTTGGATGTCTTCATAGCTCATCCAATGACTCTGAGTGATTTGATAAGGTGCAATCGTGGAGGCAATCATCCCATACTCTTGAGCTTTTTCTCTTAAAACAGAACCATGTAATAGCTTAAGGATTCCGACTTGGATCTCATGGGGTTTTAGATGGATGAGCCCTTGATAAGATTGTTTAAAAGATGGGAGATCTTCATAGGGTAAACCAGCAATCAGATCGACATGTTGTTTAAGTTGATGGGATGAAAAGAGCTCGATCAAACCTAATAGTTTTGGTAAATTGGAAACTCGATCAACAGCTTTCAGCGTCTTTTGATTCAAGGATTGAACCCCAATTTCCATTCTGAAACGCTGTTGACCTTTAGATACAAAAAACTGAATCAATTCATCATCAAGCGTATCCCCTACCAATTCCACATGAAATGACATTGTTTCAGGCATATTGAGACATTGATGGGCAATCTTAAGGGCTCTGGTCTTCGAAATGTTGAATGTTCGATCTAAGAATTTGACTTGTTTAACCTTTGAAGTTTGAAGTTGTTGAAAGAAGGTGTCGAGATAAGATTCTGAAAACAGACGAACTTGACGATCCAATGAAGCCATACAATAGGTACACCCATATGGACAACCTCTGGATGTTTCAACATATAAGTAACGCTGTCCCATGTCTTTTTGATCTTCAGGTAAGAAATAAGGCGAAGGATAGCTTTCTAATCGCTTAAGATCGACTTTAAGAATCTCTGTTTTCTCATCATGATCGCTTTGATAACCCTGAGTGGTCTTGCCTTCCAGTTGATCCCAAAAGACAAGTTCTGTTTCGCCTTTGAAAATGCCGTCTATTCCACATTCCCATAAGGGTTCAGGATGATAAGTGGCTTCAGGTCCACCTGCAACGATTTTAAGTATTGGACGTTTTTCTTTCAACGCTTTGATCAAGTGCATTGACGCATCGATATTGAAGATGTAGATACTGAGTGCAATCACATCAGGTTCAAACATCAAAATATCATCCAATAGACTCAGCGGTGTCTTACAGACGCCCTCAAAGATCTTGGCCTCATGATGGGATGGTTTGGTCACCATCAGCCACCTAAGCGCCAGATTCTTGTGGATGTAGCTGACATTCAAACTGACGAGGGCTGTTTTCATATGCCCCTATTCTATCAAAGGACTTTGGTTAATGCTATGAAGATATGCACTGAAACCAGTTGGAACAGTATGATATGATATGTTCATGACAGATATCGATCACCTTCTCAAAACCATTCTCAAAACAGATTTCTTCACGAAAGAAAAACTAAATAAAGGGTTAACCAATGATAATTACCTGATTACGGTTGGTGAACAATGTTTTATTTGCCGAGTCCCAAAAAACGATGCCCATCAGATCGTCCATTTTCCGCATGAGGCAAAAGCTTTAGAACTTATTAAAAATGCCCAGTTGGATGTCACAACCATCTTTTATGATCAAGAAACAGGCATCAAAATTACCGAATATGTCCCCGATTTTCTAACCTTTGAAGAGTATCAGGGATCTGATAAAATCAAAAGAACAGCATGCTTGATGAAACGTCTGCATGCGCTGCAACAAACCATTGGTTATGATTTCGATCCCATTGCGCGATATCATCAATACAGATCTTATGTTAAAAAGGCGTGGATCTCAGATGCACGTGCTGCAGAGATCATCCAAGCCATTCAAGCGATTCCTTATGTCCCTACTTTGTGTCATAACGATTGGGTCAGCGGAAACATCGGCTTTACTAATGAAAGAGACTACTTGATCGACTATGAATATGCCGGTGATAATGATCCTTACTTTGACGTGATGAGTTTCATCACAGAAAATAAACTGACGGAAGATGAGCGAAAAGAATTCTTGGAAACCTATTTCGATCATCCATTGACCAGTGTTGAGCTTCTTGCCTTAAAAGCTTATGAAGATTTTCATAACTTATTGTGGTGTACATGGGCCATCATGATGTATGAAAGCAGAAACCTTGATGTATATTTGCACATTGCTCAAGATAAACTAGATCAGCTCAACGCTTAAAATAATCTTACATAAAAAAATAGTTCCTTTCGGAACTATTTTATTCGGCTTTTGCTTCGGCTTTCGCTGCAGCTTTTTTGGCTTTTTCAACCAAGGCGCTGAAACCTTTAGGATCATGAATGGCCATTTCTGACAACATCTTACGGTTGACCAAGACATTGGCCAACTTTAAAGCATTCATCAATCTGGAATAACTGATGTCATTCATTCTGGCTGCCGCATTGATACGGGCAATCCAGAGTTTTCTCATTTCACGTTTAAGATTCTTACGATCTCTGTACGCATACTTCAGAGAATGCATGACCTGCTCATGAGCGGTCTTATAAATCGTATGTTTGCTTCCAAAATAGCCTTTGGCTAATTTTAATATGCCTTTACGGCGTCTTCTGGTGACATAACCACCTTTTACTCTTGGCATGTGTTACTCCTTTACCTTTGAATCAACAGCTTGATGCGCTTGAAATCTGCTTTGCTGACCAAGGTTGATTTTCTTAAATGTCTTTTCTGCTTGTGGGTCTTATTGGCTGCGAAGTGGGAAACATACGCATGGGAACGTTTCAGTTTACCGCTGCCTGTGACTTTGACACGTTTGGCCAAAGCACTTTTAGTCTTCATTTTTGGCATAGTCTGCTCCTCTATTTTGTTTTCTTCGGACTTAGAACCAATATCATGGTACGGTTGTCCATAACCGCCGGTTTTTCGATAACCGCAACTTCACTCATCTGTCTCGCAAATTCATCCATGACTTTTTGGCCCACTTCGATGTGGGTGATGAGACGTCCTCTAAAACGCATGTCGATTCGGACTTTTAAGCCTTCGGCGATCCATTCTTTGGCGTGATTGAGCTTCGTTTCAAAATCGTGGGTGTCAATGACCGGTGATAAGCGCAAAGGTTTTACTTCAGTCACTTGCTGATTTTTCTTTGCTTCTTTGAGTTTTTTCTGTTGCTCGAAGCGATATTTTCCATAGTCCATGATTTTACAGACCGGTGGAACGGCATTTGGGGCAACACAGAAAAGATCCAAACCATAATCATACGCTTTCTCAAGAGCTTCACGGCGCATCAGATGACCTAATTGTTCTCCATTAGGGCCGATGACCAACACTTCTTTAAAGCGAATGTTTTCATTCACCAATTCATCATTTACAGGTCGTTTTGTGATATAAAAGTCCTCCATTTTCAAATAAAAAGCGGGCTTGAATTTCCCGCTTAAAAGTACCAAAACAGTTTTGTAGCACGTACCCATGACTTAGGCCATCAGGTGAGAAGCAGGAACTTCTTCTTTCCACAGTTATTTGCAGAGTTAGTTTATCATGATTAAACATGGGTGTCAAACAAAAGTTAACATGCTATAATTCTATACGTATCAGCGAGGTTTCATATGAAATTAAAAAGTAGTTATTTCTTCACTTTGCGTGAAAACGCAAAAGATGAAGACTCCGTTTCAGGCAATCTATTGGTCAGAAGCGGCATGATCAAGAAGAATTCTTCAGGGATCTACATGTATCTTCCTTTGGGTTACAAAGTCCTTAAGAAGATCGAACAGATCATCCGTGAAGAGATGAACAAAGCAGGTGCTCAGGAAGTCTTGATGCCTTCTTTGATTCCTGAAGAGATTTATGAACAATCAGGCCGTAGAGCTTTGATTGGTTCTTCCATGTTTGCCTTAAAAGACAGATTTGGAAAGCCTTTTGTTTTAGGACCGACCCATGAAGAATTGTTTGTCATGGCTGCCCAACATCATGTCAAATCATATAAGGATTTGCCTTTCAACTTATATCAGTTTCAAACCAAATTCAGAGACGAACCACGGCCTCGTTTTGGGTTGATCAGAGTGCGCGAATTCATCATGAAGGATGCTTATTCGTTTGATAAAGATCTGGATGGATTGTCAATTTCTTATCAGAAAATGTATGATGCCTATAAAGCTTCTTTTGATCATATGGGTCTCAACTATAAGATCGTGACTGCAGATACTGGAGTCATGGGTGGATTGTTATCTGAAGAATTCCAAGCCGTAACCGATATCGGTGAAGATCGTTTGGTCTTATGCAATACCTGTGATTTCGCTTCCAACATTGAAGTTAGTCCTTGTGTGACCTCTGATCTTCAGCTTGAAGATTTCAAGGATATGAGTGAACTCTATACGCCAAATGTAGGTAAGATCAAAGATCTCGTAGAGAACTATCACATTGCAGAAGATAAAATGACCAAATCGATGATCTATATGATCGATAAACAGGCTTATTTGATCATGGTCAGAGCGGATGATGAAATCAATGAAGTCAAGCTCCAGAAGCTGTTTAAAGCCACATCGGTTGAGTTGGCAACCGCTGACATCGTTGAACAATTATCGCACGCTAAAGTCGGTTATGCGGGTCCTGTTGGGATTTCCATTAAAGTCATAGCGGATCATCGCATCAAAACCATGTCTAATTTCTTGGTGGGTGCCAACAAAACGGATTACCATTACCAAAACGTCAATGTTGGACGCGATTTCCAAGTCACCCAATTTGCCGATATCCGAAACATCAAACCTGGAGATACTTGTCCAAACTGTGGCGGAACGATCTATTTCAACAATGGGATTGAAATCGGAAACACCTTTAAACTAGGCGATAAATATTCAAAAGCATTGGGTTTAGAATATCTTGATCAAGACAATACTTTACATCCTGTCATCATGGGTTCTTATGGGATTGGACCGGGTCGTTGTTTAGCCGCCATCGTTGAACAGAATCATGATGATTATGGGATCATTTGGCCAAAAGCTTTGGCACCTTATAGTGTGGCCATCGTCATCATCAACACAAAAGTTGAACTTCAAAGTTCAAGTGCAGAAAACCTTTATCAAATTCTTTCAAAAGAAGGAATTGATGTGTTGCTGGATGATCGTGATGAGCGTGCAGGTGTCAAATTCAACGATATGGATCTGATTGGCATTCCACTTCGCATCACGGTTGGTAAAACCATTGATCAAGGGAAAGTCGAAGTCAAGTTGAGAAATGAAAAAGAAATCCAACTGGTCGATCTCGATCAAGTTCTCCCCTTCGTTCAAAATTTCCTAAAGTAACTAAAAAGGTTGACTAATTATCAACCTTTTTTACGCATGTTTCTTAACTTCTAGTATTTCTCGGATGTTTTTGGGGAGCACCCAATAAATCATCATCAAGTAATCGATAACCAAGGGAATCGATATCGCAACTACAATAATGATCAACTTAGACAAGGAATCCAAATTAAAAGGTAAAGTCAACATCACTACCAAAATTGGAAAAGCATAGATCGCAATCATATTGAATAAATGCATTTGATTCAAATGTTTCCTTGAGGATGTAGATAATTTACTGAAATCAACGATATAGGTGATTTCAGCTTCATCCATCAAGTAGATATTTCCTTTTTGATTGACCACATGTCGCCATGCGATCCTTTGTCTCATGTCCATCTTATTTCTCTCTTTCTTCTAGGATTTCTTTTAGTTTATTTCTAAAAACCGTGTTTGTATGGATCCCATTATAGATCTGTTGATCCAAAATGGCATTGGGACCAAAAGCACACATTCCCATACATCCAGTTATCTCTAATGAAATCAAGCCATCTGAACTGATCGAATTGATTGGCGTATCCAGCATGGTACTGATGTTTTTGATGAAAGACTCATCCCCTTTTTGACACGACTTACAGATCAAAAGTTGATGTTTGGCAATGGGCCGATCTTTTAGTTGAGGAAACCAACCCAGAAGTAATTTCAGTTCTGTTTCGTTGAGTTGATAGATGAGTTTAACCAACTCAAAGGCTTCCAAAGACACAGCCCCTTTTCGAACTTTAATGTTAAACAAGGCTCGCTTAGGACTGACGCCTTGATCTTTCATCTCTTGGATCCAAACTTGAAGATCCATCAATCTTTCCTCAACAATCCAATCAGCTTTTCAGCCAAAATCACCGTAATGATCATCCATCCGGTATAGGCAAACAAAGCCGTTGTGTTTAAATCGAGTTTCGCTAAATATAGTTGATAACCTAGTCCAGGTTGAACTTGACCCAAGAGTTCTGCCATAACTCCTACTTTAAAGCCTAATGAGATGGCCGTTTGAATACTTTCAATCAAATGAACTCGAATCAAAGGTAGAATAACTTCTCTTAAACGATGGCTATATCGCTCTGGAAACAACTGATGAAGATCACGATATTCCGGTAAGGTCGTTTCTATCGCAAGACTGATGTGGCTATATAAAACTGGAAATAGTATTAGTAAAGTAATGATACTGACCGTCATTTCACGTGAAAGCCAAATCAAGATAATCAAGATATATGTAATATTGGGGATGGTCTTACTGATCAACACCAAGGGTCTAAACCAGGGTTTCAATTTCGGATAGGATTCAGCCAATAAACTCAACGTCAAAGCTAAAATCAAAGCGATCGTTGTACCGATAATGACTCTAATCAGGCTAGTTCCTAAACTTACATAAAGTGTTGAGGCGAGAAGTTGTTGAGACATCAAAATAATGACAGATGAAAACGACGGCAAAATGATGGCTTTATTCACCAACAGTGCTGACAATTCCCAAAATAAGGCATAAAATAGCCAAATCATTACTTTTTTCATTTCATTCATTATACCTTATCTTTAACCATGTTAAAACATAGCTAAGTTTTAAAAAACGCTCAATGATTTGAGCGTAAACCTTAGGATTGAAGATCAAGTTTATGATTTCTAAAATAAATAAACAAATCAATGCTGACCATGATGAAATTAAGGATATAGAACGCAATGACATAATTGATTCGTCCATTTAGAAGCTTAGAAGTGATTCCACAGGCATATCCAAACAGAATCATACACAGGAAAAATAAACTCTTGCCTTTGGCCGTCCTGGCTTTATACGACTTCAAAATCGACATTGGCCAAGATATCCCAAAACTGACAACCATCAATACTTCAAATACTTCAGCCATAATGACCCCTTTTTAGTGATTCTTCACTATTTCGTTATTAAATTCGCATCATCCAAGACAATGTTAAATAATGCTAAGAAAGTTTTGATTTCGTCTTTGACTTCACTGGCATATTTGACATCAACATTTAAATTAGCCCAAGTGGCTTTGACGATCGCAGCAGAAGGAACACCGATCAATTCTGGTGTCAAAGCTGTGATGTCTGTTTCAACGATGGTTTTATCCGCATCGACACTTGAAACATAATTGATTATTAAAGTAATGCGTTCTTTTATTTGTTTGAGTTGGGCAGCACTGAGTCCATTCTTCACAAAGATTGCTGCTTGAGGATAATTATCATAACCTGTTTTTAATTTCCATGCTGCTTGAAGATCAGCGACTACTTTTAATGTAATGCCTGCTGCTTTGGCAGCTGCGATGGTCGCCGTTGCGACAGGTTCAGCCAATAGTCCTAGTGAATAAGCTTTGGCGACCAATTGACCTTTAACATCTGCAACCGAGTTAAACGGAACTTTGGTATAGGTAAATTCGAACTGATCCGAAACATGATTTAACACGAGTTCCGGAACTGCGTTTTGACCAAACATCGCCAGGTTCATATTTTCCGAAAAAGGCACAGCACTATCTTTGACGATATACAGGTTGCCCCAAGTCACTACGGCTATAAGTTTATAATTCGCATTTCCAGCTTGGATCAGTTTGGATCCCAAATTGATGGGGGCAATGATGATGTCTTTACTGCCTTGAATCAAAGCAGCGGAAAGGATATCCGTTCCATCCACAGATTCCACTTGATCAAAATCAGCTTTTAAAATGGGGATCAAGGCAACCGATGGTGCTCCTTTTGGGGCAAGCCAAGTGAAAGGAACCTTTTTAGCTGGAACACAAGCAGTCAAGCTTAAAACAAGGACCAACAATAAGATTAGTTTCTTCATTGTTTGCTGGCCTGCTCTATTTGAATGCTTTCGATAAAGGCATCGATCGACATCGATACCGATTCATTTTTACCATATCTTCTGACATTGACTGAATTAGAAGCTAATTCTCCATCCCCTATGACCAATTGGATCGGGATCTTTTTCATTTGGGCATCACGCATACGATAACCCAGTTTTTCATTACGATTATCGACGATGGCTCTAAACTTGAGGGCAGACAGCTTTAATTTCAGAGCTTCACAATAATCATCATGAAGTTCCCCGTTGACCCCTAAGATCGCAATTTGAACCGGTGCCAACCATAATGGGAAGGCTCCTGCATAATGTTCAATCAAGATGCCAATGAAGCGTTCAACTGAACCAAAAATTACTCTGTGCAACATGACTGGGCGTTTCTTTTCGCCATCTGAATCGATATAGGTCATGTCAAAACGTTCAGGTAAGTTCATGTCCAATTGGATCGTACCGCATTGCCATTCACGACCTAAAGAATCACTGATGTGGAAATCCAGTTTAGGTCCGTAGAATGCGCCATCTCCTGGATTGATTTTAAAGGACTTACCTGCAGCTTCACAGGCTTTCTGTAGAGCCAATTCAGAGGCATCCCATACTTCGATCGATCCAATGTATTTGGACTCAGGACGCGTCGATAATTCGATCGTATACTGTAAATTAAACAGTTTATAGAAACGATCAAAGAAGTTGATGAGACGTACGACTTCACTTTCAATCTGATCTGGACGCATGTAGATATGGGCATCATCTTGAGTAAAAGTTCTGACTCTAAATAGGCCGTTGAGGGCACCAGAAGCTTCATGGCGATGAACCAGACCCAATTCTCCAGTACGAATCGGCAGATCTTTGTAGGAATGCAAACTATTTTTATAGACTAAAATACCACCTGGACAATTCATCGGCTTGATTGCAAATTTATGATCATCGATTTCCGAAACATACATGTTTTCACGATAGTTGAACCAGTGACCTGAAACTTCCCAGAGATCTTGATTCAACATGATTGGCGTCTTAATGAACTCATAGCCTTCCTTCGTATGTTCTTCATACCAGAAGTTTTCTAGGATGTTTCTTAGGATCATCCCATTGGGTAACCAAAATGGAAAACCAGGTCCATATTCGCTCATCATAAAGAGATCGAGTTCTTTACCCAATTTTTTATGATCGCGTTTTTTGGCTTCTTCCAGTAAATGTAAGTGGGCATCCAAAGCTTCTTGACTGTCAAAGCAGATCCCATAAACTCTTTGAAGCATCTTATTGTTGGCATCGCCTTTCCAATAGGCTCCCGAAACTTTCAACAGTTTAAAAAACTTCAGTTCTTTTGTTGTGTTCGCATGCGGTCCGCGACATAAGTCAACGAACTCATCTTGACGATAGGTTGAGATAATGGATCCTTCTTCCATGTTTGAGATGAGATCCAACTTATACGGATCATCTTTGAACTTCTCCAATGCTTCTGCTTTGGTGAGTTCTTCACGAACGATTCGCTTCCCGTCTTTCGCGATCTTTTTCATTTCAGCTTCGATCTTAACCAATGCTTCATCATTGATGATCGCATCCCCTAAATCGATGTCGTAATAGAAGCCTTCGGTAATGACTGGTCCAACCCAAAACAAAGCCTGTGGATAAAGCCGTTTAATGGCCTGAGCCATCATGTGGGCTGCAGAATGATTCAATACACTGAGTTTTTCATCTTCTTTGATGTTGATCATAGATCCTCCTTTTAAATAAAAAACACCCGTCATAAGGACGAGTGTCTCGTGGTACCACCTTGATTTCGCACTTTTATGCGCTCAACTCATTAACGCAGAGTCACGTAACTTTTCAAAGTTCCCTCACAGATGGTAAGACATGATCCTTATGAAAGCTTTCACCCTGCGCTTTCTCTCTATTGGCGGAAAAGTCTGTTATTCTGTGTTGTTGGTTTATGAAATAAGTGTAAGGCTAAAGCGAAAACTTGTCAATTAAAAGACGAAATTTCCGTTTTTAAAGACGACGACTTCATGATCATCTTGCGTAATGCCGGTGATCGACATATCGGCTGAGCCAAACATGAAATCATTGTGGGTCATCGAATTATTGGCACCTGCCGCATCCAATTGTTCCTGGGTCATTGATGTGCCCCCTTTGACATTCATTGGATAAGCACGGCCTAACGCTAAGTGACAAGATGCATTCTCATCAAATAAGGTATTGAAGAATAAGATGTTGGAGTTAGAAATCGGTGAATCATGAGAAATCAGCGCAACTTCACCTAAGTAGCAGGATCCTTCATCATAATTGACCAAGGTCGATAGTGCTTCTTTAGATGTTCTCGCATCAAAATCAACGACTTTTCCATCTTTGAACGTCAACCAGAAATCTTCAATCAAAGAACCGTTATAATTCAATGGTTTGGTCGCGACAACTTTCCCATCGACGCCTTTCTTCTCAGGCATTGTAAAGCTTTCTTCTGTAGGCATATTGGGATTAAAGACGATGCCTTTGGTTGATTTTTCATTACCGCCGGCCCATACATGATTTTTGACCAAACCAACCGTCAAATCAGTCCCTAAACCATTTTTGAACTTAAGGGCTTTGAAGTTGTATTGATTAAGCATGTTGTTGTGTTTATGCAAAATCTCATTATGCGCTTTCCATTCTTTGACCGGATCGTTGTCTTTGGTGATTCTGACTGCACTTAAGATCGCATCCCACAGTTTCTCAACGGCTTTGTTTGGACGCTCATTGGGGAATACTTTCTTGGCCCAACCTTCTGTAGGCACTGAAACGACACACCATTGGGTTCTGTTGCCCATCATGTGTTCACTGTAAAATTTCAGAGCTTTTCCGGTCGCCATTCCAGCTTTTTGAAGCTTGATGGGATCGATATCGGCCATAACCCCTGGGGTGTCCGCTGAAATACTGATGGCGGCATAACCTTTATCGATATAGAATTTCATTTGATCGATCAAATAATTTGGTACTTCGGTCAACACATCGATACTGGCATATTTGAAGGTCGTATGGGAAACCATTTGATCCAACCAGCGGACTGAAACCATCGAAGCCCCTGCTTTATAGCCTTCTTCAACACATAAACGAACGAAATCTTTGGTTTCAACGGAAGCTGAAATGAGTAAAGGCTGACCTTTTCTGACATTCGCACCGACACAAACCGCAAGCTTGGCATACTTCTTCAACATTCTTTGACTGGGCATCATATTCTCCTTTATTTGCCGTGGGATATTGGCAGCATTGCAGCGCCTAAGATTCCCGGTTCATCCAATTCAGCAAGTTTGAACTCAACATCTCTCATACCTGTATGCACTAAACCTTGATAATATTTCTTGATCAGCGGGAAATATTGTTCATGAGATTGGCTAACGCCTCCCCCAATCACAAAGACAGCTGGGTCAACGACATGTCCAATCGCAGAGCACATCGACGCAAAATCAAAGGCCATTCTATCGATGATTTCTAAGGCAACCGGATGGTTTTCCTTAGCGAGTTTAAATAGTTCATAAGCAGAGTCGATCTTAGGATCGATTTTGGTTTGAGCTGCTTTGATTAAAGCCAAACCTGAAGCCAGATTTTCAACGGCTCCAACATTGAGATGATTGATTTTTTCACCTTCACGGGTCACGATGATGTTTCCAACTTCACCGGCATAACCATTCTTACCGGAAATAACTTGACCACCTACGACCAAAGCTCCTCCGATTCCTGTGGAATGGGTAATGAAATAAACAACTTTTTCACCACGGCCTGCACCTAATAATGCTTCAGCCAAACCGGCAACATTCGCATCATTGTCTAAATAACACGGGATGCCAAATTCTTTCTCTAAGATGTCACCTAATGGATAATTGGTAAATCCTTTTAGATTGGTCGACATTTTCATGATGTTGGCGATCGTATCGACAGGACCTGGAACCCCAATGCCGATTCCGACACAATCTTTGATCCCATCAATTTTTTTGATCAATGAAATGATGTTTGAAGTGACCTTTTCAGGTCCTTCTTGAGCATACGATGGGCTTTTGAATTCTTGAAGGATCTTCCCATCAACGGTTACTTTGGCGACGCGAACGTTGGTGCCGCCTAAATCGATGCCGATCACTGTTTTCATGTTTATTTTACCTCGACGATTTTCATCATGTTTGCGGTGCCTTCACCGGTTGGATAACCAGCTGTGATGATCACGAAGTCACCTGCTCTAAACCCATTGTCTTTGGCGATGATGCTGGCTAATTCATCATCATTGGTCATACTGTTTTGAATGTCTGAGAAGACAGGGATAACACCCCAGTATAAATTAAGTTTGCGTTGAACTGATTTTGTAAAAGTCACCGCGAATATTGGAACAGAAGGTCTGAATTTAGAAATACGTTTTGCGGTTGATCCGCCTTGGGTAAACGCAATGATGGCTTTGACTTCATCCAGCTGTAAAGCAGAGTCAGCGACTGAGATCCCAATCGCATCTTGAATGGTTTTGCGGGATGATTTGATGGCTAAATCCAATCTTTCGCGATAAGGTAAGATTTCTTCCATGGCCGTAGCGATGATATCCATCGTTCTGACGGCTTCTAAAGGATATTCACCAGCCGCTGTTTCACCAGACAACATGATCGCATCTGAGCCATCCAGTACAGCATTGGCAACATCTGAGGCTTCAGCTCTGGTAGGACGCGGATTGGCCATCATGGATTCAAGCATATGGGTCGCAGTAATGACTGGTTTACCCATTTCATTGGCCATCTTGATCATTTTCTTTTGATAGATTGGAACCAGTTGGGTAGATACTTCAACACCCAAATCGCCTCTTGCGACCATGACCCCATCTGCAACTTCTAAGATCGATTCCAGATTATCATAGCCTTCTTGATTTTCAATTTTAGCGATGATTTGAATCTTTGGTTTACCTTCGGCAAGCAAGATCTTACGAATCGCCAAGACATCCGCAGGACGTCTGACAAAACTTGCTGCGATAAAATCAACATCCATCTTACATCCAAATCTTAAATCAGCATCGTCTTTCTCTGAGATAAAAGGCATCGATAAGGTAACGTTAGGTACGTTGACCCCTTTTTTCGTTTTGATGACACCTGAATTTTCTATTCTGCAGCTTAATTCACCATCTTTGACTTCAAGAACAGTCAATCTCATTTTTCCATCATCGATCAACAGATAATTTCCTGGTTTGACATCTTCATACATTTCAGCACAATCGACATGGAAACGTTCATTGTTTCCAATGACGACTTCACGGACTACTTTCACCAAATCCCCTTTTTTAAAGGTAAGGATCCCGTTTTCCATCTCTCCACAACGAATTTCTGGACCTTTGGTGTCCAACATGATGGCTAAATTGTAGCCGGATACATCATTGACATCGTTGACCAAACGGATTCTTTCGCCATGGTCGTTATGATCCCCGTGTGAGAAATTCAAGCGAACGATGTTCATTCCAGCTTCCGCAAGACTGACAATCATCTCTCTTGTCTGACTGGCAGGACCCAGTGTACATATAATCTTAGTTTTTCGGATCTTATTCATGTGACCTCCTTAGATCAGCCTTTCATGCAAGGCAAGCAAATCTTCTCTTGATCTTCTAGGCAATGCCAAAGCCTCTGCGATAGGCATGGATACAATTTCGTTTTTAAGCATGCCGACACAATGACCACCAATGCCATTAACCAACAATTCAACCGCCTTATCGCCCATTCTGGTCGCTAAGACACGATCAAATGCCGTGGGGGATCCACCACGCTGGATGTGACCCAAAACCGTTGCACGACCTGAGAAACTGGTTGATTCACTGATTTTATTGGCTAAGGCATTGACGTCCGTGATCTTTTCACTGATCACAACGATCGCATGCCGTTTCTTACGTACTTCATCAAAATATTTCAGTTTAGCGATAACGGCTGCTTCATCATAGCCTCTTTCAGGGGTAATGATCATTTCGGCACCACAGCTGATACCTGCGAAAACTGCCAAGTCACCACAGCGATTGCCCATGACTTCGACCACGGAGCAACGATGATGCGAAGAAGAAGTATCTCTTAATTTATCTATGTTTTGAATGACCGTATTAAGGGCCGTATCAAAACCAATCGTATAATCGCTGGAGGACACATCATTATCGATGGTTCCAGGTAATCCGATACAGTTGATGCCCATATCGGTCAATGCTTGTGCACCGCGATAGGTTCCATCACCACCGATGACCACCACGGCTTCCACGCCGTTTTCTTCAAGGTTGCGAATGGCAGCTGCTCTGACAGCACGATCCTTGAATTCAGGTAAGCGAGCGGTTCCCAATATCGTCCCGCCTCTTAGAATGATGTCACTGACACTTCGCGTGTTCATTTGCCACATCCGTCCTTCAACCATGCCTTTATAACCATCTTCAATGGCGACCACTTCTAAACCACGCGCCAAAGCCGATCTCACGATCGCTCTGATGGCAGCATTCATGCCTGGTGAGTCACCACCTGAAGTCAATACACCAATTCTTTTGATCATATCTGCACCTTTTTTATCCTCATCAATTTTATCATTATGAGGCCTTTTTGTGTATCTTTTTACTTGTTTCTGCGGTTATTTCCACCCACTAAAAGTGGACTGGCCAAACTTTCGATGCGTTCCATCAAACGGTTGGCTTTTAAGGCCTCATCATCTCCTTTTAGATTGAATCTGAAGTGAGAGCGTAAGCCATCGATTTTCAAATTACTGGTAAACCAGGTGATTTTTTGATGTTCCATCCGATAGTTCAGTAAAGGCAATAAGATTTCATCTCTAAACCATCCCGATAAAGACTCTGCCCCAATATCGTCAAAAACAACAACTCTGGCTTTTTTGATCATGGCCATTGTAAAATCGATCACATCGGGTGTATCAAAGCTTTGTTTGACCTTGATGGCCAGTGAAGGCACATGAACCAAAGCCACATTTAAACCTTGTTTGGCATAAATGTTTAATACGGCAGAAGCCAAATAGGTCTTACCTACCCCACTGTTGCCATACAGATAAAAGCCTTTTTCTGTGGGTTGTTCGATCCATGAGGCGATTTTCGCAATGCTTTCCGCATAAGTCGCATCAAAATCAGCATTCAACAAATCTGAAAATTCAGCCAATAAGACTTCTTTTCCGCCATCTCTGATCAAATATTGTTTCTCATGCGCTGTTTTTATATTTTGAGCACTTTGATAAACGCAAGGTTTAAAAACCGTTTGTAAAATGCCTTCAAATTCAAGGTCTAAGAAATGTCCTGTTTCTTTTTGTTTGCAGGCATGTAAACCTGGACAATTGTCACAGCGTCCCAGTTCTTGCGACCAATCCGCAAAACGCTGAACATGTCTCGATATAAAGGATTCATCCAAATGATGAACTTTCATAAAGCCGATGACTTTGGGATCTTTAAGGACGTTTTGGATCAATAAAGCACGGGCTGCTTGTTGTTGTTCATTGAGTTCGAAATTGATGTTAATCTTTTCCATGCTTTTCTCCCAGTTTCTTTAGTCTTGCTTTTAAGTCATCCAATTCATGATGACTCATGGGTTGTGACTCTGTTTTATAATCAGGAATCGGTTCTTTCCGACCCTTATCAGGCTTCTTAGTTATGCCTTGAATATGCGCTAAGGCTTGATCCTTGGTGGTGATCTTTAAACGGCTCCATGACGCCGCAATGGTCTCTACATACGATTTCTTTAGGGATTGATTGCTGGTATCAAGGGCATGTTTGATCAACACATTGACGACTTCAGGATTAAGCCGTTGTTCTCTGACCAATGCACTTAATAAACGTTTTTCAGTATCCGTGGGTTCTTTGCCTTCTTGTAACCAGCGTAAAAAGACAACAGGTTCACTTAAATATGGATCATCAGGCATAGAAACTGGATCTTTGACTTTACGGATCATTCGTTCTAATTTTTCGGTATCAAAAGTCAGGGATTGAATGTTGATGCAATCACCCAAACATTGGATCATTTTCGCAACACTGACGCCATACACTGAACCCAGTTCTTCTATCAATTTAAGATTTTCAGCGGTTCTCAATTGTGGTGGAAAAACCAGATCTGAACATCTTTGTTTAAACTCCAGGATATTGAAACGCAAACCGCTGAGTTCACTGTTTTCAGGCACAAAATGAGTTTCTGAGTGTGGATCAAAGTCTTTTAAACGCTGTGCTTCAAAAGGTTTACTGATCGATTCATAACCGCTTTTAACGATCTTATGTGACGCATAACGTTGCTTGATGGCATGATAATGAACTTCACCGACGGCTTTTAAGAATGCCCTTCCCAACACAGGATGATTTAAAACTTCAGTGATCTTAAGGGGCATCTTCATAACATATAAATAGGAATCCTCAAGTGGATGATGATAACTTTCGAGTAAGGAAACTTGTTCAAGGGCTTCAAAATCAACACACAGGTTTTGATGCGTCGTCCCTAAAAGCTCAGCCAATTGAGCATGCGTAAAATGTTCAGGAACAGACAAATGCACCATCATGCCATAACAGGCAATGGCACTGCTTGAACATAATTTCTGATACACCATAAAAAGACTGGCAGTATCCAGAGGATTTGAAAAAGATTCGATGTGGATGATGGCGTTTCTATTTCTTTCCATAGATACTTCTTATTTTATCACTGTAGCGGCTTACTTTATCAACCAAACTGGATTCATCATCGTTGTTTTCAATGATGTCATCCGCCAAGACTGCTTTTATTTTAGGACTAAGCTGCAGTTTACGTCTGCGTCTGATTTCTTTAAGATCTAAGCCACGTTGCTCCATCAAACGTTTATCCGCAATATCATCATCGCTAATCACCAAAAGCACACGATCAAAATTGGTTTCCCCATGCGATTCATATAGAAGCGGAACCTCACTGAAAACGATTGGTTCCTTGCTTTCAATGGCCAAGCGATTAAGATCTTCAAGAGCCAAAGGATGAATCAACGCTTCAACGAACTGCCTGGCTTCGACTCGCGTATCTTGAAAGATCAACTGAGACAAACGGGCTGGATCAATGGCTCCGTTTTTATAAAGATCCTCATGAAAATAATCATTGATGGCTGCTTTGACTTCTGCTTTTTCATATTGGGCTTTAGCGATACTGTCCGCATCAAAAACAGGATAACCTAATGATCTCAATATTCTACTGACACTGGATTTACCACTGCCAATATTTCCTGTGATTGCAATGTGCATATCAGCCTTTCTGACAAATCGGACAATACACCGATGTCCTTTGTCCTATTTTAATGCTTTTTAGGGAGGTTCCGCAAGTGACACACGCTTGTGATGCCCGGCCATAGACGTTTAAGGTGTTTTGGAATCGACCTGTGACACCTAATGATGAGGTATAGGAACGAACCGTCGTCCCTCCCGCAAGAATCGCATCACTTAATACCATACGCACTTGATCGATCAGTTCCTGCCATTGTTTAAGCGTCAACCTGTTGACTCTTTTTAATGGTGATAAATGACATAAGAAACAGATCTCATCGGCATAGATGTTCCCAACACCCGCAATCACAGACTGATCCAGTAAGAAAGTCTTGATGGGAACACTTCTGTTTTTAGATTTCAGTCTTAAATAAGCAGGATTTAGACGTTCATCGAAGGGTTCAAGCCCCAATTGTGTCAACAAGCCTACAGGATCTTCTACGCTGTATTTGATGCGTCCAAATTTACGTGTGTCGTTGAATTCTAATTTCTGATGTTCAAGATAGAAGACCACATGCGTATGCTTTTTAGGAGCTTCATCCAAAGGCGTCAAATAAAACCGTCCTTCCATTCTCAAATGAACACTCATAAATCCTTGATTTAAAGTAAAGATAATGTATTTGCCTCTACGGGTGATGTCTTGTATATGTTGGTTAGATACATCACGAATGAAGGTCTCAGATTCATAAATGGTCCTTTTCCAAAAGACCTGAGCACTCAGGATCTTTTGATGGAGGATCTGATGTCTTAAGGTTTGAACAACCGTTTCAACTTCGGGTAATTCTGGCATTATTTGGCCTCATACCAAGAATTCCCATAGGCTTCAGAGACTTCTATGGGCACTTTCAAATCAACCGCGTGGATCATTGTCTCTTGGATCAATTGTCGAATGGCCTGCAGTTCATCCTTAGGGACATCAAATACCAGTTCATCGTGAACCTGCAGGATCATTTTTGTCTTATAATGATTCAATTTTAGAGCTTGATCGACTTTGATCATCGCAAGTTTGATGATGTCGGCGGCTGTGCCTTGAATCGGTGCATTCATCGCAGCTCGTTTACCAAATTCTCGAATCTGATATGATTTATCAAAGATCTCAGGGATCTCTCTTCTGCGTTTAAATAAAGTTTCTACATAGCCTTGTCTTTGAACGCCAAAGACTGTTTCATCCATGTAGCGTTGGATATTGGGATAAGACATCAAATAGGCTTCGATGAACTTTTGGGCGCTTTTGCGGTCTGTTCCCAGCTGTACAGCCAATCCAAAATCACTGATCCCATAGATGATCCCAAAGTTGACCGCTTTGGCTTGTCTTCTCATAGAAGAAGTCACTTTATCTGCTTCTACTTTAAACACATCCATGGCCGTCTTGGTATGGATATCCAGTTTGGTCCTAAAGGCTTCGATCATGGCACTTTCATCAGCCATGTGGGCCAAAACCCGTAGTTCGATCTGTGAATAATCACAGGCAAATAAAACATGTCCGGGACTTGGGATAAATGCTTTGCGGATCAAACGCGATTCTTCATCACGTACTGAAATGTTTTGTAGGTTAGGATCATAGGAAGACAAACGTCCGGTTTGAGCGGTGGTTTGACTATAGACCGTATGGATCTTATGATCACTCAAGATGTATTTCTTTAAGCCTTGGGCATAAGTTGAATACAGTTTTTGATACTTACGATAATCGATCAAAAGCGAAATGATCGGATGCGCATCCACCAATCCTTCCAACACATCGATGGCTGTGGATTGTTTCTTACCACTTGGTAAATTGAGTTCTTCAAACAAGACTTCAGCCAATTGCTTGGGTGAATTCACATTGAAGGAATGTCCTGCAGCTTGATAGATCTGAGCTGATAAATCATTGAGTTTAGCCAATGTTTCATCCGCGATCGTATTGAGTACTTCTTCATCGACACAGATCCCTTCTCTTTCCATATGATAAAGGATCCTGATCAAAGGTTCTTCGATCGTGTCATATAATGTTTTCATCGATTTTATTTCAATTTTCTCAAGATAGACCGGGGTATCTTGAGCCATCTTTTGAGCAATCAATCGCGATAGATTGATTGTATCTTCATTAAGGACCGCTTTTGGATACTCCGGCCAAGTCAGTTTAGCTTGGATCTTTTCATAAGAATTGATTGAAGAGTCATCCAGATAAATCAAGATCGTCGGATCAATAAATGATCCTCCCACATGAACCTTCTGTGCATCACAAGCATGCAGGAAAGCTTTCGCATCATACACGCGCTTGGGTTCATTGGAGCTCAAATAAGCGATGATGTTGGGTTCTTGATGAAGATGTTCAGCACTGATAAAACAGCTCTTAGAGCCATCAGAAAAGGCCAATCCGAAGAAAGGATGAGGCCATTGGGTATCCAAACGATAATGAGGGAAAATAAAGAGTTGGTCTTGTTTAAGATCTTCAAAACGATCTCCGCTTTCAAGATGTTCTACTTTTACTTTTTCAACCTTAAGTAAAGATTTCATTTCATAGCGTTCAAAGAAAGGATTGGCTTGACTGGTTTCAGGCTGATACACCATCTTATCTAACGCAAGATCGATCTGGGCATCTGTTTTAATGGTTGCCAGCCACTTTGAAAAAATGGCTTGTTGGGCATAGGTTTCTACATTTTCTTTAAGTTTGCCTTTGAGTTCATCTTTATGATCTAAGACATTTTCTAAGCTTCCATAATCTGCCAATAGTTTAAGTGCTGTTTTTTCACCAACACCTGGTAAACCAGGGATATTATCTGAGGCATCCCCCATTAATCCTTTCAGATCACAGATCTGATGGGGCTTCAAAGCCATTTCTTCCATCAAAGCAGCCTCATCCATTTTCTTGATTTCAGTGAGACCTTTTTTCATCAACCACACTGAAGTCGTTGGATCGATCAGCTGTAACAGATCTTTATCGCTGCTTAAGACATTGATGTCCCAATCCGGAAAACGTTTCACCAAAGAACCGATGATGTCATCAGCTTCTAAACCATCTTGTTGATAATGACAGATATGGGCAGCATCACAGTATTCCCTAACAATAGGAAACTGCATGATGAGCTCTTCTGGTAAAGCTTTACGTGTTCCTTTATATTCTGCAAATTGATCGTGTCTGAATGTTTTTTTGCCGCTGTCAAAGGCAACCATCAAAGCTTGAGGCTGAACCAATTCAACGGCTTTATTGAGCATGCTCACAAAGCCAAAGACAGCGTTGGTATAGACGCCTTGACTGTTAGCACTCAAACGTGTATAAGCAGTGGCATAATAAGCCCTGAAAAACATGGAATTTCCATCTACCAAGAGCATTTTCTTCATAGGTTGACCTCACTTTATGTCAAAAGTGAATCCCTGAGGATTCACTTAATCAATCGATTTCAATACCGCAAGATTCTCATACATGATCGTCATGTAGTCTTTCTTGTCTTCAATGTCTTTTTCACTTAGGAAAGCCAAACTATGTAACACGATCTCATCTAGACCCAATTCTGTCTTTAACAGATTATGCAGAGCCAACATGTCTTCAGTCATCAAAGGATCTTTGACGATATATTGGACACCTTCTTCTTTGGCCCTGGCTTTGATGACGGATAATTGCTGAGCATTAGGCAAAACCCCATAGCGCGATAAGATGACTGGATATACTCTGATTCCATACGCTTTTTGCCAATTTCCAAAACTTGGCGTCACACTCATAAACGAGATTTCTTTATTGCGTAAAACCTGATAATTGGCATCCATATTGGCCAATTCTACTTCAAGATCCGCAAAATTAGCTTCAAAAAATGCCTTTTCTTCAGGATAATTGCTGATCAACCATTTTTTGATGGTTGAAGCCATGGAAGTCATGGTGATGGGATCGATCCATAAGTAGGGATCTGTTTCATACATATCGACTGCATCAAATAAGTTGCCATCATAATAGTCACTGGTAACCGTTATGATTTGAGACCCAATCATATTTAAAGTGTAGCGTTTGAAGGCATAGACAGCTGATGTCCCTACCAAATCAATGATTTTAACATTGCTTTTTCGGACATCTTCTAAGTGTACAGAAATATAAGGCTCTAATTGACCCATCTGAAAAAAGACATCCAATTTTTCAAGTTTTGATTTAAAATCATCAACGGCTTGAGCTCTGGTGATGTTTGTCCCCATGCTTAACATGACCACATTGACTTTGTCTTTTGCGATCCGTTTGACCAAATATTCCACAGGATAGGTTGATACCCCGATTTCAAGCACGCTTAACTTACAGCCACTTAAACTGCCCAAAATGGTGAGCATCGATATCATCAAGACGAAGAATTTTTTACGCATGTCGACTCCATTTCCAAATAATTATAGCACACTATGGCTTTACAGTAGGATTCCAAAGCACTCTTTCCCGGCGCTTTTTCTTTCGTTCTAAGACATTTTGAGCCCCCGATTTGGTTCGATTTAGCATACTTAAACCCAATAAAAGCGGGATATGTCCAATGATCGTTAAGAATTCACGTTTAACAAACCAATTGTTGAGGCTGATGTGGGTGATTCCACCCAAGGTCAATACCCCAAACAAGATAAACTCTTTTAGAAACAAGCCTATCGTTCCAATAAAAACCTGCTCAAATATAGATTCATTGAGTTGATTGGCCCATACTTTGATGACATAGATACTGATGGGATAGGCGATGACATTGGCCAACATTTCATTTCTTAAAAAATCAACCGTAAGTCCACATAAAAAAGCCATGATCAACGCTTGAGGAAAAGTTTTTTTAAGAGAAACCAGCAAGAACGCTAAAAAACCCAGATTAGGCACAAAGACAAGAAAACGTAATGCCGGATCGATCGGAAAAATCATCCTTAAGATGCTGTCTAGAGTAAAACCAGCAAAAACAAAAGCGAGGTCAATCCACATTGAGATTTCCCCGCTTGACGATGGCCACATAATTGAGATGCGTAAAATCGGCAGATGGACGTACAAATACTTTTATACCGCCTGCACTTTGCGTGGTATCAACTTTTAAAACTTTGCCGACCAATAATCCGCTAGGATAAGTTTCACCCAAACCACTGGAGATGACACTCATACCTTCAACGACAGATGAACTGGTTTCAAGCAGACTTAAGACATAGGCGCCTTCATTGACATCATAATATTCCAGCAATGCTTCAATCGTGTCTGTTTTTGAGATTTGGATCTTGACGGATACTTTGTTGAGTTCTTGTTCAGTGGTCAACAGCAACACATCACAGGTCGATGACGTCACGGTCACAACTTTCCCAATCAAACCTTCAGAACTGATGACCGCATCATTTAGGGCTACCCCATCCAATGTCCCAACATTCAAACGTATCTTATGATTGAAGCTGTCAGCGGGACGATTGAGCACCATTGCCGCAATCACATGATATTCTGTCATCGACTGTTTAAGATCGTTGAGCACTTTTAGATCTTCAATATCGCGATAGGCTTCTTCTAAACGTGCTTGAAATTGTTCAAGCATGTCGATTTGTAAACGTAAACGATCATTTTCAGCCTTTAGGGCATAAAGTGACGTAAAATCCGTAATGAAATTGCCCAAGGCTTGGATCGGTTGATCAAACAAGGTCACTCTTAAGCTCGTAAAGAAACCAAAAGCCTGATCGGTTGAACTTTGTAACGATGAATTAAATCTGACTGCAGCTAAAAACACGGATATGGCAAGCAAACCCGCTATGAGTTTAAGTAAGAATCGGTTTAAAGGATTGAGTCGGTTCATAAGTCTACCCCCTATTATAAAGAGATGGGACCCTTTCTTCAATCTTTTTTCAGTATTTGACGTAAGCTGGTAAATCCGTAATGAGAAACAATCAAATGATCCAAGAGCGGGATCCCCATGGTTTCCCCTGCTTCCTGTAAAACTTTGGTGACCAGATGATCATTTTCACTGGGACTGACATCTCCGCTGGGATGATTATGAACAACGATGATGCGGGCTGCGGAGACTTTTAGCGCTTCTTTGTAGACTTCTCGAGGATGAACAATGGATCGATCCAAACCCCCTGTATACAAGATCTTATGCCCGATGATGTGGTTTTTCGTATTCAGAAAAACCACCATGAAATGTTCTTGCTGAGCAGATCCTAGTTCTTTCTTAAGCCAATGAACCAAACGTGAAGGCTGATCGATCACATTGACTTCTAAGGATGCTTCTTGAGCCATCCTTCGACTGATTTCACACAGGGCTAAGATTTCAGATGCTTTGGCTGTTTTTATGCCTTTGATGGCTTTCAAAGCAAGTTCATCTAAGGCAGGAAGATTATTCAAAGAACCACATAAATTCAAGATCTCTCGCGCCACATCCAAAGCAGATTTACCTTGGATTCCGCTTCTAAGCAAGATTGCGATCAATTCATCATCATTTAAAGCTCTGACACCTAATCTTTGAAGTTTCTCTCGAGGACGATCACTGATCACCGTATCTTTTATTTTCATAATAAAAGAGGACTAAGTCCTCATTTTCCCCAAGTCATTTCTATCCCGGGAATACTCACCCTGCCTCGTCCTGAGGTCAGAAGCTTGTAGATGGCAGCGATTCCGGCTGCGATCGCAACAAACATAAGAATACTTGATGTTGTCATGATGTCCTCCACTCACTTTTACGAAGAACGATGATTAATCCCTGAGTGATTCTTGAAGTTTTAATATAAGTGTTTGAAGTTCATCAAGGGACTTTAAAACAACATCGTTACTGACGGATTGTTTACCCCATTGATAGTGTTCAAGCAAATCAGCTGCTTTAATCGCAATGGCTTTGGCTAAAGTATTTCTGTTTTCAAAGGTTTCGTTCATGAAACAAGTATACCATAGCTTAAAAATACGCTATACTTGAAATTAAAGAGGGTTTTTTATGCAAAAACACAAGTTGTCTTTGTTTGAGAAGTTGTCCTTTAGTTTAGCAGGCATGGGTCAAAACGTCGTCTATAATTTAGTCATTACCTTGGTTATGTTTTATTATACGGATGTGGCTCTTATAAAACCTGAAGTGGTTGCGTCAATCTTGTTTTTTTCTCGCTTATGGGATGCGATCAATGACCCAATAATGGGCGTGATCGTCGATAAAACGAAAACACGATTTGGTAAACTCAGACCTTATTTGATGGCTGTGCCTATTCCAATCGCGATCTTTACGATCTTGACTTTTGCGGTTCCCAATATGAGCGAATCGATCCGTATCTTATATGCGATCATCAGTTACAATCTTTGGAGCATGACTTATACCGTCAGCGATATTCCTTATTGGGGCATGTCGGTAGCGATCACAGATAATCCTAAGGAACGCTTGCATTTAGTGACCATGGTCCGTATCTTCTGTAATATCGGGATGGCGATTGGGATCTTGGTTCCTCCGATCTTGATCAACAGTTTAGGCGGATCAACTGTTGAAAATGTTGCTGGTAACAGCCAAGCTTATTTATACACCGCTATGATCATTGGGATCATCGGTTCAGCCTTATTTGCCTTGGCCGGTTTCTTTACGAAAGAACGGGTACATCAAGTCAGTACTGAAACACCTAAATTCAGGATTCTTGCGAAGAATAAACCATTATTGATTTTACAATTTAGTCGCGTATTGGGTGCTTTCAGAATGGTCATCGCGACCGCAGGACTCTATTTCGCCAATAAAAATTTAGCCGATCCGACTCAATATACGATCTTAGGCGGGATCTTGATCGCTGCCATGATCGTATCGATGTTTTTTGCCCCTTTATGTGTTCGTTTATGGGGAAAGAAACTCACTTACAATTACTCCTTGATTCTAGGATTCATTGCTCATGCTGTACTCTTTATCATAGGTTATGAAAATCTAATCGTTGTCTTTGGACTTCTGTTTATCTGCGGGATATCCTTAGGCATCAATGATGTGGTCGTGTATTCAATCGTTGGGGATACCGTTGATTATATGGAACATAAAACAGGTCTACGTGCTGAAGGCATGATCTTTTCACTCAACACCTTTACCACGAAGCTACAAAGTGCTTTAGGACTGGCTTTCATCGGAATCGTGTTATCGCTCGTTGGTTATCAAGGAGACGTGCTTCAACAAACACCTTTGGCTTACCAAGGCATATTCTCACTCTTGTCTCTGTTTCCTGCCATTGCCTGTTTATTGAGCTTGATTCCTATGTTTTTCTATAAGTTCACGACGCAAGAACATGAACAGATCTTAGCGAAGCTACACCCTTGATTTTCGACAATTTCACATCATAACAATTCAATTCATCGATATTTTCCATCAATAATAAGGACATTATGAAATTTCAATTCAATTGGTTTACCTTATCCTGGATCCTTCTCATACTGTGTACAGGCATTTTAGTCATTGGTACATTGCCTAATTCAAAGATTACGATCACATCTTATGAGATCAATTCAACAAAGATCCCAGAAGCTTTTGATGGTTATGTGATCGTCCAAGTCTCAGATCTGCATAACAAATCATTTGGGAAGAATCAAGAGAAACTCATTCAAGCCATCAAAACTCAAAATCCAGATTTGATAGTTTTAACTGGAGATATGGTAGATAGTTGGGATGCTAAGTATAATCACTCATTGGTTCTCATCCAAGAAGCCCTCAAGATCGCACCGGTAATCATTGTCGATGGGAATCATGATGCCCGTGAAATAACCTATCCCATTCAAAAACAAGCCATGATCGATGCGGGTGGGCTTGTGTTGGAAGATGAATCCATGTTGATCACCAAACAAGATAGCTCAATCAATCTGATCGGATTAAAAGAACGATTTCTTGTTGAAGATCGTGGGATTTATGTACGAGATCAAGTCATTCCAACAAGTTTCAACTTACTCTTGGCTCATCATCCCAATGACTTTGAAGATTATGTAAGACTTGGTGTTGATGTCGTGTTGGTTGGACATGCTCATGGTGGTCAATGGCGATTCTTTGGCCAAGGACTGTATGCCCCTAATGAGGGAATCTTACCTAAATATACAGCTGGATCATTTACAAAAGATGCAACCACTATGATTATCAGTCGAGGTTTAGGAGAAAGTGTCTTGCCTTTACGTTTGTTTAATGGACCTGAGTTGGTTGTTATTACACTGAAACAATAAAAAAGAGCTTTATATCGCTCTTGTTTAAATCAACTTGCATTCTTCGCCAATACTAGTTGGGCAAAGTGGGATAGTCCTGCCTGTTCAACAGAGGCAACCACATGATCGACTTCAGATTGCAGAGATAGATCCGCATTGGCCAAAGTTGCGGATAATCCAGCAGCTTTAAGCATATGCCGATCATTTTCACCATCTCCTATGGCGGCGACTTCACTGGCTTTTAAACCCAATTCTTTCATGATGGCTGCCACACCAGTGGCTTTGGTCACATTTAAAGGTGTTAGGTCAATGAAATTACGATATCCTCGAATCAAGGTATATTCGTGTTCATAACGCTTAACGAATTCATCAAAAGGCTTCTTATCGCTTTGAAACCAACTGGTGATTTCAACTTTTGGGGCGGATTCATAAAGAACTGAACTCATGTCGGTTTGTTTCTTGACTTGTAACCCAACGATGTCTCGATTATATCTCAAAGCTTCATTTTCTTGGGTGTAATAAAGGACATTGCCTTGTTGGATATGCGAATGTATGCCTAAACGTTGAGTTGTTTCTACAATTTCTTTGAGCTTGCTTAATGAAATTCTTTCATCCAATAAGACTCTGTCATCTTTAAGTGAGATCACGGTTGCCCCATTGGAAGCCACCAAGTATCCCCCATATTTTTTAAGTTCAAGTTGCATGGCCACTTCGATCATACCTGGTATGATCCTGCCACTGGCTAAGGCAACGATGATGCCGTTTTTTTGTAATGTTAAAATCGCCTCGATGTTTTCTTGAGGTAAGCCTGCTTGATGGGTCAACAAGGTATTGTCGACATCGCATACGAATAGTTTAATCATGAAAGTATTCTATCATTAAAGTCCATTCAAGAGAACAGCTTTGCTATAATAAACTCATGAACTTACCCAACACCCTATTCTTTGATATCGATGGAACCTTACTCGATACCAATACCCATGAGATCCCACACTCAGCCATTCTTGCTTTAAATAAGTTAGCGGATCAAGGTTATGCGATTTGTATCGCATCAGGGCGAGATCAATATATGTTTTCTCAACTTCATCTTGAACATGTTGTCAAATGGAAATTTGTGATCTTGAGTAATGGACATGTCATCCTGGATGAAAACTTCAAGGTCATCCGCCAACATTTCGTCAATCCTGAAACGATACATACCTTGATCAAACGAGCCAAGGAACATCATATTCCTGTGTTTTGTGGAGGTCCACAAGGCGATATGTTGAGTCAAGAACCCAATGACTATGTCAAAACGTCTCATGCTTATTATCAAGAACCCATCCCAAAGGTTAAACTTTATGAAAATGAACCCATTGATAAAATCGCCCTCTATGAGAAAGTTGGTTTTGATTGGCGCATTTTTGATGATATAGACGATCTGGACATAAAAGCCACCATGACGACATCAGCCGATGTCATGTCAGCCGGTGTATCTAAACACAGCAGTATCCTTGATGTCTTATCGACCTATGGTTACTCTGACTATTATATTGCCTTTGGGGATTCCTTTAACGATTATGAAATGCTGCAACATGCTCCCATCAGTGTGGCGATGGGCAATGCGGTTGAACCCCTAAAAAAAATAGCCCATTATGTTACAGAAGATGTCGATCATGATGGCATCGCTAAGATTCTGAGTCGATTGGGCTATTTGGTTGATTAGTCGTGAATGAGATTTAAGACAGCTTGGGCAGTCAATTCGAGGTGGTTATCCACCTTTTCTTTTAGGCCTAGACCTGTATAAACTTCACCAGTCTTGACCTGTGTTTCATCGAGGACTTTGAAGTAATGTTCGATCAAGGGATCACACAGGGCTTGATTTTGCATGGGTCCAAAAGGATTGGCAAAATACGTGGTCGATAAACCTGACTCATGGGTCGTCGCCATGGCCATTCGTTTCCCTTCGATGAAGACGTGCTTAAGATCAGCCGCACTTTTCGCAATCAATAAGCCTGTTTTATCAGCATAATTATTGGCATATAAGAAGTAATCGACTTTGTGATTTTTTACGATTTCTTTATAGGTATTGACAGGAATAACGACTCGGGCATTGACGGTAGATTCCGGATTCATAAAGATGGAACGATCCATGGTTTTGTACGGTGAACCTTTATCAAGATCATCCAATCTGATGAAAGCACCAATCTCCGTTCCTTGAGCCACCAATTGACCATTTTCAACATGAAAGGATCCCATATCATCAAAGATGACATCCATGGAGACAAGATCTTCATGACCGCACATTTGTATGGCTTCAATGGTTTCGGATTTACCAGCTCCACTGTCGCCCATAAAGACGACCCCTATTTTTCGACCATCTTTAAAATTGACATTGATCATGGACCCATGGATCGGTAACCATCCATTTTTCATCATGATCACATTATGAATGGTCAAGACCATTTTTTTCATATACCCAAAGTATTCGATACGGGTTTGATAAGGTACTTTACCGATCCAGACTTTATTTTTATCGTCATAAGTATACGTACATTCATCGGATTTATCTTTGAGTCCAAATAAGACGATCCCATCTGGTCTAGATTTTAAGACTTCTTCATCGCTGGCCAATTCAAAGAGATTGGCGTTGGTGATCCCAGAGAAGGTAAAGTCGATATGAACATAAATCAAGATCAGTAAACTGCCTACTTTAGCGGGATAACAAAACCATTCTTCACGATCGAGTGTCAACCCATTAAATGGATTGACCAAGACTGGTTCAAATGAACCCACTCGTTTTGAGCTTCTCGGATGAAGCAGTAAAGGGGCCCGAATCAACATTGAATCGACAAACGGGATGCCTTTTAAAGCTTCATAGCCTTCAAAAATGGGCCATCTGACATCCTTAAGCACCATCGAAGCATTTGTTCCAGCTTGAAGTTGACGATAAACACGATTTTTATGACCTTGTATTTTTTCTTGGATCCCACGATAAACAGATAGGATCAATGCGTTAAATTTCGTGTCCGCTTCGATGAAGTTATTGACTTGACCAGAGTGAGAAGAAGAGATCTTGATGACAGAACAGCGTTGAAGTTGTCTCCAGCTGTTATACCAGTCCTCAATCATGGCGTTGAAGCGATTGCGGTCACTAAGCAAGGGATGTGAAACTTCTTCGACATCCAATACCAACAATAGCTTAAAGACCTTCACCAATTGATTCAAGGCTTCTGATTCACTGAGCCCTTTGGTCAACCAATCATAACGTTCTTTGTTTTCTATCTTTAAAGAGCTCACATAATGACTCATCATTTTCTTGAAACTATCCGAAGAGATGAATTCATCCGTCGTCTGTGCAAAAAAAGTAGAAAAGTTGATGATGGCTGTATTGTCTTTGATGTAGAGGGCTTGTTTCATCGGTTTTCTCCTAACTATTGCCCTATTATATCAAAAAAACCTAAGCATGCTTAGGTTTTTATTTTATTCATGATCCAGTTTTCGACCTCTTCAATGCCCAAATGTCTAAGGGCAGAAAATAAGATCACATTGCTTCCAAATCTTAACTGAAGTTCTTTATTGGTCTTCATCTTTTCAGACTGAGTCAACTTATCAGACTTGGTTGCAACGATCAACAATGGCAGTTTCTTTTCAGTGACATAGTTCAGCATATCTTCATCATCGCCGGTCAAACCATGACGTGAATCGATGACCAAGATCACCGCTTTGATGTTTTGACGCGTGTTGAAGTAGTCTTCCATCAAGGTACCATACGCTTTGAGTTCGCTTTTTGATCGATTGGCATAACCATAACCTGGAACATCCACCATGGATAATAATCCTTCAACTTGATAAAAGTTGATATAGCGGGTCTTACCAGGACGTTTGCCAACATAGGCCAGCGACTTTTGGCGACATAGGGTATTGATGAAACTCGACTTTCCGACATTGCTTCTTCCAGCCAATACCAATTCAGGCAAATCCGTTAAGGCAAAGCCTGTTTTAGATACGGCTGTCGTCACAAAGACGGCTTGCTGGAAACCAGCCATTAGGCAACCAATGCTTCATGAAGGACTTGATCCATGGTTTCAACAGGGACAAAGGTGATGGATTCTTTAACGACAGGAGCCATCTCATCGAGATCCTTCGCATTGAGTTTCGGAATAAGAATTTTTGTGATGCCAACGCGATGTGCAGCCAAGGATTTTTCCTTCAAGCCGCCAATCGGCAGAACCAGTCCGCGTAATGTGACTTCGCCCGTCATGGCCAAATTGGAATACACGGCACGATGGGTCAAAGCCGACATGATGGCGGTAGTCAAGGTGATCCCAGCACTTGGGCCATCTTTTGGAACAGCCCCTTCTGGGACATGGATATGGATATCATGGTCTTCAAAGAACTTAGGATCGATGTTGTATTTCTTCGCATTGGATTTTACATAACCCAAAGCGATTTCAGTCGATTCTTTCATGACATTGCCCAATTGGCCAGTGACGATCAAACGTCCCTTGCCTTCAAAAGTGGTCACTTCGACTGGTAACACATCTCCGCCAAAAGACGTGTAGGCTAAACCGGTGACTACACCGATTTGATTCTGTGTTTCTTTGCGTCCATACTCATAGATTTCTTTGCCCAACCATTCCATCAATTGCTTGTCTGAAATGTTGACACTGCGCTTGTTGTCTTTGAGGATCATCAAAACACTCTTACGGCACAAGGCTGCGATGTGTCTTTCTAGCTGACGAACCCCTGCTTCACGGGTATAGTTACGTACGATATGTAAGAGTTCTTTTTCTTTTAAGGTAAACTGAGCTTTCTTTAAACCATTGATGGCCACTTGCTTAGGAATCAAATGATTCAAGGCAATCTTAACTTTTTCGTCTTCGGTATAGGAATCCAAATGAATGATTTCTAAACGGTCACGCAAAGCCGCTGGAATATCTTCCAAATAATTGGCTGTTGCGATAAACATGACTTTGGATAAATCATAAGGTTCTTCCAGATAATGATCTGAAAACATTGAGTTTTGTTCAGGATCTAAGACTTCAAGCATGGCTGAACTGGGGTCTCCTTTATAGTCTGATGACATCTTATCGATCTCATCGATCAAGAAGACAGGGTTAACGACTCCAGCTTTTTTCATCCCTTGGATGATACGGCCTGGTAATGAGCCTAAGTAAGTTCTGCGATGACCACGTATTTCAGCTTCATCACGAACGCCACCTAAGGAGGCCTTGATGAAGTTGCGTCCTAATGCATTGGCGATCGATTTGGCCAAGGATGTTTTACCAACCCCTGGAGGACCAACCAAACATAAAATTGGCGCATTTAAACTCTTGGTCATCAGTTTGACAGCCAAGTATTCCATGATACGATCTTTGACCTTTTCAAGACCATAATGATCGTGATCTAGAAAAGCTCTGACAGCGGATAAGTCCTCATTGTCTTTGGTTTCTTGCCACCATGGGGTTTTAAGTAACCAATCCAAATAAGTCCGGATGACGCCGCTTTCGCCTGAAGCTGATGGCAACATTTCATAGCGTTGGATTTCATCCAAAGCTTTGGCTTTGATGTTTTCAGGATAAGGATTTTCTTCGACCAAACGTCTTAGATCTTCCACATCGTCAGTGCCATTGGGGACATCCCCTAATTCTTCTTTGATGGCTCTGAGTTTTTCTCGTAAATAATATTCACGTTGATTTTCTTCGATACGTTCACGAACTTTTTCATTGATGCCTGCTTCAATCGCAGTCAATTCTTTTTCTTTTTTAAGATTACCAACAATTAAAAGCAATCTGGCATTGAGACTGAGTTCTTCAAGTAAGGATTGTCGATCATCGACATTCATGGGGAAATATTGAGCCACTTGATCAGCCAACTGAGACGCAGAAACGCCTTTGGTAAGCTGATTGAACACTTCTTGAGGGAAATGGTTCTGGGCATTGGTGATCTGTTCCAAAGACTTGCCGACCTGGCGAACCAAGGCGATTTCTTCAGTAGGATCTCCGATGATGTCTTCTAAAGGTTGAATGGTGGCGAAAAGCATCTTGTCGTCTTCGGAAAGACGGATGATCTTAGCGCGTTTGATCCCCACAAAGGTAACCCGTTGAAAACCTTCTTTTTTACGAGCGGTTTTGATTTTACACAAGGTTCCCATGATAAACAGATCCTTATCATGTGGTTCATCCACCAATACATCTCTTTGGGAAACGATAAACACTTGGCCATCGAAGTAGTTGAGGGATTCATCGACCGCATTCATAGATTTTTCGCGGCCAACCTCAATCATTACTTCTTGGTTGGGGAAAATAAGTACACCGCGCGTCGCAACGGCAGGTACGTTCATTTCTAGATTAAGATTTGTCATTAAATTCACCTCCTGGTTTAGGAAGACAAATTAGTCTGCTTTGATTAAATCAAAGGCTTTGCGTAAACGCAAATCATATGCAATGGTTTCAGGCTGAGCCAATTCTTTGACCTTACTGACTTCCATCGTATACGTCTCTGCGATCTTTTGGTATTCTGCTTCTATTTCTTCAGGACTGACTTCGATGTTTTCTGCAGTCGCAACCGCATCCAAGACCAATCTTACTTTAACTTTACCAGACGCATCAACACTCATTTGGTCTCTGAGTGAATCCACACTTTGACCTGTGATTTGCGTAAACTGTTCAAATGAGAATCCTTGTTGCTGCAATCTGGCTTTGAAATCTTCCATCATGCGATCTGCTTCTTCACTGACCAGTGAAGAAGGAACTTCAACACTTGCGCCATCCACGACTTTCGTCAAGATCGCATTGGTATAAGCTTCATCTGCTTTTTGTTCTTTATCTTCTTTCAAATGCATTTCGAGATGTTCGAGTAAACCTACCAAGGTATCTGTTTCATGATGATTGACCGTCTTAGCGAAATCATCATTGACTTCAGGGAGTTGTTTGGATTTGATTTCATTGATTTTAACTTTGAAGACAACTTTTTGGCCTGCTAAATGTTCAGCTTGATAGTTTTCAGGGAAAGTCAATTCAACATCTTTGGTTGAACCTGTTTCTAAACCAATCAAAGCTTCTTCAAAACCAGGAATAAAGCTGTTGGATCCGATTTCTAAAGCGTAGTTTTCACCTTTACCGCCTTCAAAAGCAATCCCGTCTTTAAAGCCTTCAAAATCGATCACAGCGGTATCTTTGTCTTCAACTTGTCCTGTTTCTTTTAAAACAAGTTCAGCGAATTCTTCTCTGAGTTTTTCAACTTCTACATCGATTTCAGCTTGTGTTACTTCAACTTTTTCACGTTTGATGCCTAAGTCTTTGTATTGACCTAATGTGACTTCTGGTTTGACATCAAAGGTAAAGGTCATTACGACTTCTTCAGCCGTTAACTTCTCAACACCCAATTCCGGACGGCTGATCGGATCGATTTTCGATTCTTCCAAGCCAAATTCTAAAGCTTCTTGGGCAATCGTTTCCACCGCGTTGATCAAGATTTCTTGTTCACTCAAAGAGGCTTTTACTTTATCGACAGGGGCCTTACCTTTACGGAAGCCCTTGATTTCCGTTTTTTCAGCCAGTTTTTTTAGGGCTTTGGCTTGGGCTTTGACCCATGCTTCACCGTCGAGACTGACACTCAATACTCCATTTGATTTTTCGTTTAATGTCCAAGTTGATTTCATGAGGACCTCCTAAATTGCTTAATAATTATAACACTTTATTTAGCACTGTCAATTAAAGAGTGCTAAACGACCGCTTTTTCGAAGTCCTTTATCGATGAGGAATGCTTCAAAGCGTTCCTTGGTCGACAACATCAGAAAAATGGTTTCCAGAATTTGAAAGGCTAGATCAAAAGCCTCGTCTTCATCAATCGTTTCAGGCAGTTTCAACAAGCTTTCTAATTCCATTTGTTCCAAACACAACTTCAGCATCGACGGATCATCATCCTCAAGCCAGCTCTTAAGATAAGCTTTTGCTTTCTGAATGCCTTCACTGTCTTCAGGTAAAGTCAAAGCAGCCGGGATGAATTCATACCTTATCCCTTCATCACTGAAGGTAAAGGATTCAGTCAAAGCTTGCTCAATGGTCAATTTGCACAAAAGGCACTTCAATAGTCTTTTATCGATCAGATCGAAAGCTTTTTGAACCAAGGGGATGACAGAACGCATATTCATGACACTAAAAGCTTCTAGGGCTCTGAGCTGATGAAGCTCATCTTGTTTTAGATAAGCCAAGATCCCTTCTTCGCTCATATCCAAATGAATCTCTTGATTCATTTTTTGAGCCGTTAGCGCGATCTCCTTAAACTGCATCAGTTTAGCCAAAACATAAGACGGAACATAAGGCATTCGCAGTTCTTCATCGATCAAGTCCAAAGCTGTTTTGATTTGTCCTTTGGATAAAGCATGATCGATGGTTTCAAGGATCTCATCGTATGTGTTTTTCACAGGTTTCATTTTATCACAGACTTTCTGATTCACTAAGAAACAAGCATCTCAAGATGCTTGTTTATAGTCCATAATCATGTTGATAAGAAATCAGATTCACGGATTCTACGCCACGGATGGCTTTGATGGGGTCTACGATCTGTTCTTCATGGGCTTTGATTTCAATGTCATAAGTCAGTTCGATCGTTGAACCCACCATGGTTTTATTTCTAAGTTTATGCGCAGGTAATTTAGATAAAGCCGTCAATACAGCTTCATGAGCTAACGATTCATAACGTACGATCAATAAGAATTGAGCGCTTCGTTTGATTTGAAAGCCAAACACCAACATAAACAATAAACCCAACGCTAACGCAGACACGATGGCAATCAGATACAAACCAATCCCGGTCATGATCCCAGCCATGATGGCCCAGAAGATAAAACCGGTATCCATGGGATCTTTGACGGCTGTACGATAACGTACGATGGATAAAGCACCCACCATCCCCAAGGATAAAGCCAAGTTAGAACTGATGGTTCTAACGGCTAATGAAGTAACCATGGCCAAGAGCACCAACAGTAAACTGAAGGATCTCGACATTACGACCCCATTGTAGGTTCGCTTATAGACCACAAGAATAAACAAAGCAATCACAAAGGAACTAAACAGTGATAATAAGATACTGGTTAGTGATATGGTGCCGGTAAACTGTTGTACGATCGCATTCTGAATCAGTTCGATGATTTCCATGAAATCCTCCTATTTTTTGTTGTAGCAATATGCATATTTACTGACCGCCAACCGTGTCATCGGAACATGCTTGATCACATCGGCTATGGATTGCGGAATAATATCGTTGTATTTGACTTCTAAGACAACTTCATTGGGATCTAAGACTCTGATGGAGGCAAAATTTGTTTTAAACAAATCAGTATCATAGATTCGTGATCGTATATTCTCATCGAAGGTGATCCTCACATCCAGTGCTTGATGCAGAAAAGCTGTTCTTTGATAATCCACGATGACAGAAGGCCTTAATCCTTGTAACTTTAGATCACATACAAAATCGGTCATGACGGAATTTGGTTTTAATGGAACAGATTCAATGTGACCTTGAATGAGGTCTTGAGCTTGTTTCAATTCGATTCGTTCTTGTTTCTTAACCGACAGGTCATCAATTTTCATCTTAGATTCCATTCGGATGAAGTCCGTATTGCTGTTGTAGTAACGTATTCTGTATTTCTTACGATATTCTACCCCATCCATTTTATCAAAGAATGCTGCGCCTCCCAAGGTATCAAAGTAGAGACTTCTTACCATATAACATCCATTCGCGTCCCCATTACGATCGATTTCCATTAAATTGCGCAAGATTTTCTTAAGAAGCATCGCATTGGTCGGCGTCATGATGAACTTTAGTTCATGGCGGTATTCCATTATAAGTCTCCAAAGTAAGCATCAAATTCAGCTTGGGTTAAGTTAAAGAAAGCTTTGGTTTGTTTAAGTAAGCTTTTGGTACGTGATTTTATAAAGTTTCTTAAAAAATCGACATTGCCTTCCCATGAATTTGGATCTAGGTTCCATCGCTGAAAGTCACGTCTGATTTCAGGTTTCAATGTCGTATAAAGCATCTCTAGTTTTGCCAGAACATTTTCTTCTTTCCATATGGTCTTGAGATTCAAACTGAGACGCTCTAAAAAACGTGTACGATAAGCTTCGCTTTCAAAAAGTCGACGATTCAGTAAAGTTGAAACCAAAAGCCGACTCATCCCAGCAGGATCAGTCATGAATTTATAATATTCTCGATCTGGAAAATACCAGGCAAAATCAAAGTCATAGGCAATCATACTTATTCTTCCATCATCATACTCGGTCGAAGAAAAATAGCGGGTATTGATGACATCATTATTGGTTGTAAAGAGTTCTGCGATCCAAAAGTCGATATAACTGTCAATGTTGAGTAAGGTTTTAACATGTTCATAATTGGATTGAATCGATAGATCATGTGTATCAACATAAGTCATCAATGCATTATATGCAATCTTGTTACCTGCCGAAATCGAACCTCCTGTCCTAACGACAGAAACGGTGGATTCATCGACATTTAGATGGGTTGCGATAAAATCATCATCAATTTTTTCACGAAAATCATAAAGTCCCCAATATTTACCATTGATAAACAAGATCACGGAAGTAAAGGCTTGAACTTCTACCGTATCAGAATCTTCCATAACAGAAGACGCCAAAATATCCCTAAAAAATGTCGTTTCATAATCCTGTGAACCAGACCTTAAGACCAAGGTATCAAAAACTGAAAAATCCCGTTTTTCGAATACTTTATAATTTAGTTTACTGGCTCCATACTGTGCTTCAAATGTAATTGCGAAACTCTTTTTAGGCAAACCCCTAACAGAACCTCCAAATAGTTGGACACCGCAGGGACTAGAAAATCCCCCATCATTTGCATAATATTCGATATAGCCAGGATACTCCAATGTGCTGTTCCAAGGGTTAGCTTGTAAATCACTGAAATGTGCTTCATTCATTGATAAAGAAACAACGGGTAACGTAAATTTTTCATTGATGATATAGGTGTAAGAAATGACCTCAGAGGGCCATTTGCCATCTTCTAGTGTGATGGCTTTCACAACTGCTGACTTTGAAAGGGTGATGGGTTGTGTGGCTTTGGGGCTACTGGAATTGGGAGTAGAACCATTGGTGGTGTAATAAACATTCCCCCCTGATAGTAAATTAAAGGTGATGCTTGAGCGATCATATACACCGCTTTCAATCGTTGATACTGCTGCGATACTAATGGCTCTAACACCTGAATTGTTTGCAGCATTGGGGCTTGGATCATTCATGTAGATAAAACCATGATCATCTGCTCGTCCATAGCTGGTTTCTGCTTTGAGCCCAGATGCAAATAAACAATCTTGAAGTTGTTGACCTTTAAACAGATATAAAGATTCATCATTGTTGATCTTTAAGTCGATATGATGATAAATACTTGTGCTTAATGAGGCATCTCCAGAACCCATTAATATGATATAAGCTCCTGGTTCAAGCAATACTTTAGGCAATGAAACCGCATTGAGCACATTGAAAGATTCAGAAATCGTATATTCGCTTAAGTCGATGGTGGTATTGGTATTATTTTTTAATTCGACCCAATTGTAGGCATTGGCTCCATTGTGTTTTAGAAGTGTATTGTTGTTGGTCATGATCTCATTAAGGATCAAACCGCTGGGTGTCTTTAGTGTCTTTTGATAAGCGGTAATCCCACTGATCGTATTTGGATAACCTGGGCTTAGGGCAGCCGACACTTCATAAACGCCGTTATTTCTCTGTAAAGCATAACCATTAGGCAACATTTTATAGTCCACACGATCAATGATATGACCTGTCCCATCGCTTAAGAAAACTGAACCATTTTGCGCATTCAAACTGAAATCCGCATGCAGTTCCCCTTCTTTTCGATTTAAATTTGAAGTATAGACAACAATCGATTGACCTGCTTCCAAACTGATTGAAGGAAAGCCCCATTGAAAGGGTGAAGTAAATTCATCTCCAATCGAATAGTTTTCTAGATTGACTGATAAAGTTCCAGTATTGGTAATTTCAATATATCCAGGTAATCCTGCCAAATCCGATTTAAAGTTGCCAGCATTCCTAGGGAACACTTCACTGATCAAGACAGCCCCTTTTTCTTTGGTGATCGATGCGATATAAGCATCAAATCCTAAAGCTGTGTTTGAAAATCCAGGAGTAGCCTGATCATAAATAACCCATGATCCACTATTGTTTCTAGCCAAGACCCAATTGGCACCTAAAGCTGGGACATCCACTTGATCAACGATCATACCTCCTGAATCCCTTAAAACGACAGTCTCGCCGCCTTCACTTTTTAAGCCAAAATTAGCATATAATCCAGGCATTGTTTTATTGGTCAAATAGATGACTAAAAAGGTCTTTGCTTTGATAATGGTCTTAGGAAAGATCCACTTGGTTTCATTTTTAGTATCACTTAATCCATAATTACTTAAGTCGATGTCTCGGCTGGTTCCGTTATACAATTCGATCCAATCATAGGTATTGCCTTGGGGATCTGCTACGGCGCCCTTATTAGAGCTCATGATTTCATGGATCACCAAAGCATGAAGGGCACTGGTTCCATCAGGTTCGATCACATCAGGATCTTGATTAACGACTTTTATACTTTCAGACATCAAGCTTAACAACAAAGCCCCGCATATAAGTGCGGTGATCGTTAACATAATGACGCCATTGCGAATGAAATGCTGTCTAGAAATTTTCAACATAGTACCATATTATTTTACCATGATTGCAATGCTTTTATAACTTTTTAATGTCTGTCTCATTTTAATACAGTATAATATCTATGTCCTATGAAAAAAGCAATATTGATTCCAGCATATCAACCCGATTTCCGTTTAAACAAACTGATTGATGAACTTAATTTAGTTTCAGCAGCAGATTTGATCATCGTCATCAATGATGGCAGTAAAGCCACTTGTGACGAGTTTTTTGATTTGGCATCCCAACAAAACCACGTGGTTGTTTTGACTCACAAGGTCAATCAAGGAAAAGGCAGAGCATTAAAAACAGCTATGGAGTATTGTCAAACACAAAGTGATATTGATGTCTTTGTTACTGTCGATGCGGATGGTCAGCATCAAACCAAAGACATTGTAAGAGTCCTTGAAGCTGCTCAGCAACATCCAAACGCATTAGTTTTAGGTAGCCGGAGTTTCAATGAACGACAAGTCCCATTAAAAAGTATGTTGGGCAATAAAATAACCCGATTGATCACCAGTTATTTGATTGGTCAGAAAATCAAGGATACGCAAACCGGACTTCGTGCCTTTAGTAAAATTACGCTTGATAAATTCGTCAAAGTCAAAGGTGACCGCTACGAATATGAAATGAACATGTTGCTGTACTGTGGTAAACTGGGCATTCCGATTGAAGAAGTACTCATCGAAACGATTTATATCGATGATAATTCTGGTTCTCATTTTAATCCTTTATTAGATTCAATTCGAATCTATCGACAAATATTGACCTTCTCATTGATTTCATTGCTTTCAACTTTCTTAGATCTTTCCGTATTTACACTTTTGGTTTATACCTTAAGCGGTATCGATAATATTCTCTATGCCACGATCATCGCAAGGATCATCAGTGTCAACTTCAATTTCTTATTAAATAAGACCGTCGTATTCAAAAGTCGTCAACAATGGGTTTCCCATATGTGGAAATATTATAGTTTAGCGTTGTTTCAAATGTTGGCCTCCTACTTTTTAGTAAAGACAGCATATGCAAGCTTTGGCAGTAATGTTGTTGGAATCAAAATCATCGTCGATGGCCTGCTCTTTTTACTTTCCTATCAAATTCAAAAACTATTCATATTCAGAAAGGAATCTGTATGAAAAAACTGATTAAGATCCCGTTACTATATGCTGTCGCCATGTCCGTCTTTTTAACGACCTGTACTGCTTTTGTTCTTCTGGATGCTTTCGTCTTAAGTTCATCTGCGATCGTTATTGATGAAAAACCGATCATTTGCGATGATACGACAAACACAGATGTTACCAAAGAAGTCGATGCAACAGACACTTCTTATACAGAATCTGCCACCACCACGACCCTATATAAGTCCATTACCATCGATATCATTTCTTATGAAGGTGCAACTGTATATATCGCTGATATTCAACTCAGTAGCCCGCAATACTTAAGAAGTGCTTTTGCGAAGGATACTTACGGACGAAACATCAAACAATACACCTCCGATATCGCTGAAAGTCACAATGCCACTTTAGCGATCAATGGTGATTATTATGGATATCGCTCTGTTGGCATCGTCATTCGTAATGGGGTCTTATATCGTGATGTTCCACGTACAGGAGCAGACACACGGGCACTATTGATCGACAATAAAGGCAATTTTGAAATCTTTGAAGAAGGCAGTGAAAGCGGTGATGCATTGGTTGATCGTGGCATACTGCAAGCTTGGTCCTTTGGACCTGTCTTGGTTGAAAATGGCGAGATCGCAAGTTCAGACATCAACAGTCAAAACTGGGTCTCATCTTCAAAAAATCCAAGAGTTGGAATTGCTCAAATCGGTCCTTTACATTATATGTTCATTGTCGCTGATGGAAGAAGTGCCTTATCTAAAGGCTTGACCTTAACACAATTGGCTCAAATATTCAAAGATAAAGGCGCAAGAATTGCCTATAATCTAGATGGCGGTGGATCAGCCACCATCTGGTTCAATGGAAAAGTCATCAATAAACCAACTTATGATGGTCAAGGTGTCTATGAACGAGGTGTCAGTGATATTGTCTATATCTTAGGAAATCAAGAATGAAATCGTTGGCTAAAAATACACTTGTTTATCTTATCTTAACTGGTTTCATGATTCTATTTAGTTTTGTCTATCATTTGTTTTCCCATGGAGTCAGCTCAAAAGACATGCAGTTTGCATTTATCTGGTTCTTACTCTCTGCTGGGGTTTATGCTTTCTTACTTTTATTTTTCCCCAAGTTTGAAAAAAGAGCCTATTATCGGCTCTTCGTAAATTTGTTTAATACCGCATCCGCTTGGCAAGTCCTTGGCTTGGTGCTGAAAGGTGTGGTGGATATTGCGGGTGGATCATCTGCTTACGTCCCTTACTTCCTGATCATCGCACAAGTTGCCTATGGCTTGAGTATCCTTGCCTTTGTGTTCGTTTGTCTTCCCTTCAATCGTAAAAAAGCCTAACGGCTTTTTTTATACTTTCTTGGTTAAATTTCTGAAACGTAAAACGGACAATAAAAATAATAGGATGATCCCAACTAATATACTGATGATCATTTCATTTAGCGTCAAGATGTGACCCAAGATCTTAAGATCAATGCCTTGGAAATAACGATAATCTGCAACAACATTTTCAGGAGCTCCCATAAACACATCTTTGATGATGTCTCTTAGAAAGATCTGACGTAAGATACTGGCACCTTGAGATACTGGTAGGCTATTAAAGATGTTTTGGATGACCACAGGCATAATGCCCATTGGCATATAACAGCCGGTCACAAACCCGATGAAGGTCCCACCTATAGAATTCACGACCCCATAGGTATTGGGAGATTGCACAAACGAAGCAATCAATAAACTCATGAGACTGGATGAGACGATCAAAAGTAAGATGATGCCTAAAGCACTTACGATCTGATCGAGGGTTAAGTAAGCTCCACCTTTAAACTTCACGATAAAAATACTCGCTACAAACATCAATCCAGAGATCAGGGCTGAAATCAAGATCGTTGATAAAACATAAGAGATGATCAATTGCGCTCTAGACATCGGTGACACCATGAAATCATAGAGACTTTCATCTCGTGCATCATCAACCAAGCGTCCCATATTTCCTAACGATAAAGTCACCGTTGAGATCGCGATGACCCCAGGCAACATCCAACCATATACCAATGCATCGATCCCAGGTAAATCTTGACCAATAATGGATTTGATGTTGGCAATATTAATATCCCCTAGAAATAATACATAGAGTCCTAAAATGATCATAACGGATAGAAAACTAAAAAATACCAAGGCTTTATCTCTAAAAAAGAGTTTTAAGTTTCTGATGGTCAAAGCTTTGATGGTGTTCATACATTATCCTCACGAATGACTTTTCCAGTCAAGGCTAAAAAGACAGTATCCATAGTGCCTTCTAAGACCTCAAAGTGATCATAATGATCCTTCAACGCATCTAAACAAGGTAAAGCTGCTTTAGAACTGGGAATGACCAATTCATAGCCATCTGCTGTTTGAGTATATGGAAAACCAAAGACTTTTAGGTTTGGATTCAAATCATTTTTAGATTTGATCCTCAGTAAAGTCGGGGCATATTTGACTTTGAGTTCAGTTGGGGTATTAAGTTCCAAGATTTGACCATGATCAATGATGCAGACTCGATCACAATGCGCTGCTTCTTCCATATAGTGTGTCGTCAAGAAAATGGTCATCTTATGTTTGTGTCTTAATTCATCGATATACGTCCAGATACTATGCCGTGTTTGAGGATCCAAACCTGTGGTTGGTTCATCCAAAAACAAGATCCGAGGATGATTCACCAAAGCACGTGCGATCTCAGCCCTTCTGCGTTGTCCTCCCGATAGTTTACCGTAAGGACGATGGATGAACTCACCCAAAGACAACTGCTTCGTCAAGTCATCGATGCGTTTCTTGGTGACATCTTTGGATAAACCATAGAAAGAAGCTCGTGTTGTTAAATTTTCATGAACTGTCAATAGATTATCAAGAAATGATTTTTGAAAAACGACCCCAATGTCTTTTCTGATCTTATCGTCTTCTTTGCTTAACTCATGGCCATTGATCGATATTTCTCCTTGATCGGCACTCAATAAGGTACACAATACATTGATCGTGGTCGATTTTCCAGCCCCATTGGGACCTAAAAAGGCAAACAGTTCGCCTTCATACACATCTAAAGAGATGTCTTTGACTGCTTGGATCGACCCATAAGCTTTGGATAAATGATGGATGGTAATGATGGATTTCATAGAATTATATTAGTTGATTTGTGAGCGAATTGTCAATCTAATTTGGTTATCATCAGATTTAGCACGCTAAAAAAGGCGTCTTTATTTAAAACAATAATCGGATGATCTAAACTTTATTGATTATGTAAAATGAACGATTAACGAACGCCCTTGCTTCCAACAATTTTATGGAAACCCGGATCTGCTGCATAGAATGGATCAATACCCAGATGATATGGGAGTATTGAAGCAGCGATTTGAAGTGGGATGATGTATTCTAAAACATCAAAGTATTTATGATTGATAAATGGAACCACACAGTCTAAATCGCTGACATCCATGTTTACATTTGGACTGACAATAAAATGCAACTTGCATGTTCTGCTCTCAAGTGCAGTTTTGACACGCAAAGCCTTGGCTTGTTCATCGCCAAAAGGTGCGATAAAGATGACACTAGTATCCTTACTAATGGCATTAGATATGCCATGACAGAATTCTTCAAGTTCATACGCATAGATTCCAAAGCGCATCGTCTCGAGCATTTTTAAAGCCCCTTCAAGCGCCGTTGAGAAGTGATTGGAATAACCAAGTACTAAGATGTTTTTACTTTCGATTAGAGACTGAGTGTTCTTTTTGACCCACGCTGTGCCAAATTGAATGATCTTATCGAAATTATTAACGGTTTTTATATAGTCATTGATATATGCTGTATATTCTTCTTCGCTGATCTTATGTAGACTCAAAGCAACTTCTAAACCAATCATATGTAGAATACAAATCGTGGCCACATACCCTTTTGTCTTGGCAATGCTCAATTCAGGTCCAATTTCCATCAAAATCTTCATATCAGAATTCTTAAGTATTTCAGCATTTGGATTCTCACTAATGCCCACAGTTGAACAAGCGCTTTCTTTTGCTTTCGCTAAAGCTTGGATCGTTGAAGTGCTTTGTCCGCCTTGGGAAATGGCTATAAATAAAGTATTGGGTTGATAAATTTTCTGTTGATTTTTGAAAATCATGGGGAATTCAGCACGTATGCGAATCCCAAGTAAATCCTCGAATAATTTTCTTGTTGCTAAACCAGCATGATAGGAAGTCCCGGATCCACAAATAATGATTTCATTTACTGGATTAGAATTGAAAAAACTCACAACTTCTTTCACAATGGTTTTACGATTTTCTATGATTTTAAGTAAGACAGACTGCTCCTCTAAAATGTAGTCATACATCGTAATCTTTTTTTCGGTCATGGTTTCCTTTCTCAAACATTTCCTTTCATGAATAAGGTTGATTCTATTTGCTTAAACATGTTTTCTTGATGCGATGATCTGCATCAGATAAAGTCATAAATAAACTGTTTTGAACTACTTTGATAAGAATATTATATTACATAACTGACTCGTTTGGGCAGTATCTCTTCTAGATAAAAAGATAGTTTTATTAGAAATCACTACGCTTTTGCTACACTTTGAAATGTGATCAAAAGAAAACCCTTTAGAAATAAAGGGCTTAATCATTAATGGCGTCCTCAGAGGGACTCGAACCCCCGACCGTGCGCTTAGAAGGCGCATGCTCTATCCAGCTGAGCTATGAGGACAATGCTTGAACATTATACCAAACTACCCTACGCCTTTCAATACATTACTTACGGTTCGTTTTGGGATAGTTGATTCGTTGTACGTCAATGACCCCATTACTGATGGTGATCAAGGCATAGCTAGGTGGACTCATATCTCGTGAATGATAAAGTGATCCGGGATTGACGATCGTGATCCCATCGATGATTCGGACATCAAAGATATGGGTGTGACCATGAAGCACCAAAGTGCATTCATGTTCCTTGGCTTTACTTACCAAGATCTCATAACGATTGTGATATCGTAAAAATTGCCCATGGGTCATGAAACAACGGACACCCTCTAAATCTAAAATAACCTCATAAGGATAATCCGCATAATAATCATTGTTGCCTTGAACACTGACATAGCCATCTAAATAAGATTCTGAAGTCTCAGAATCACCACAATGTAAAAAAGCAGAAGCTTGTGGGTGACGTTCCCTGAGCTCCTGAAAGACTTCATTTCGACCATGCGTATCACTGATTACAACGATTTGCATTTTTTTACCTGAGCTAAATCAACATGAATATCCGCATCAAACAAAACTTTGATTTGCTTAGCCATATAAAATGGATCTTTTGTGGTTAATACACGACTAGGTCCAACATTTAATTTTCTTTGAGAAAATAAGTTGATGATGGGATCTTGAGAATCAAAAACTGGAGTATTCAGCAAATGCTCAAAGGTTGATTTGACCAATGGATAATGTGTGCAAGCCAAAATGACCGCATCCACTTTATTTTGATATTGAGCCAATGTTTCCTTAAGATATACTTCAATATCTTTAAGTGGCGCTAAACCTTCCAGTAACACAACGAGTTGTGGTAATGCTTTCTCAATAACCGAAACATCAGAATTAGTTTTCAAAAATTCTTTTTGATACGCATGGGCATTGATCGTAGCCTTGGTCGCAACGACCAGGATGTTTTTAAAATCCTTGTCTTTAAATTGTGCAACGGTCAAATCAATGATCCCTGTGATTTTTAAGTGAGGATAAAGTGGGATGATTTCGGTTAAAACCAAAGAACTGATCGTATTACACGCCACTAATATCTCTGTGACGTTTTGCTCTTCAAACCAAGCTAAAGCTTCTTGAACGATCTTAAAGATCTCATCTTTTGATTTATCTCCATAAGGTGCATTGAGTTGATCTGCCAGAAAAAGAAAAGAGGCTTCTGGATAAGCAGCTCTTAAAGCATGATAAACACTGTAGCCTCCTAGGCCTGAATCTAATATTCCTATGGTCATATTTTTACCCTCATCATTATACCACGGCTCATTGTTTGAGCACTTCAAAAAGCGCTAAAGCAACCTTTTTTGGTAAGACTTTTTCGAGATCTTCCAGCGAGACTTCTTTCAATGCGTTGACATTCTTATAGGTCTTCAGTAATTGTTTTAATCGAACAGGTCCTAAACCTTCTACATCATCAAGAATGGAAGCGACTTGACCTTTAGCACGCCTTTTTTTGTGATGGGTGATGACAAAACGATGAACTTCATCTTGCATACGGGTCAATAAGAAAAACAAAGCTTTGTGTTCCCTAAGATCGATGGTTTCCCCATTTTCATCCAAGAGTTCAGCAGTCGCATGTTTATCATTCTTGCGTAAACCCGCAACAGGCACATTGATATTGATGCTTAAAAGGGTCTTTTTAACTGCACTGATCTGAAGGTGACCGCCATCGACCAAAATCAAGGAAGGCAGTCTTCCCTTTTCTTTGATGATTCGATAATATCGGCGATAGATGACTTCTTCCATATTTTTAAGATCATCCGCTTGAGAATGAACATCATACAATCGATAATCCTTTTTTGAAGGCAAGCCGTGTTCATAGACCACACAAGCTCCAGATGCATAAGTTCCGGAAATGTGCGAATTGTCATAAAGCTCAATACGTTCAACATCCTCTAGCTTTAGCAATTGGGCCAATTGAATCAATGCCCCTTCATGATCCGCATGTTTTCTGGCCATCAATTCGATGTTTTGTTCAAGATGTTGTTTCGCATTGGCTGTTACGATGTTCATAAGGGATTTTTGTTTGCCCTTTTGTGGCTGATGAATCTTATATTCATCCATTTCATTCAACCAACTGATATCGACTCCAAAAGGCAACAATAAAATCGAAGGTTTGGGTTGTTCACTATAATACTGCAGAATGAATTCAATGAAAGCCTCTTGCGCTTCTTGGTGAAGTTCTTGAAGAACAAATTTTCGATCCAAGATCTTACCTTGTCTTAAAAGCAAACCTTGGATTGCGATGTATCCTTTGTCTTCGTAATAGGCAAAGGCATCCGTATCCCTTTGATCATCTTTGGTGACATTTTGCGGATCTTTGACATAGTCTAAAAACTTGAGATAGTCCCGATATTGGGCAGCTTTCTCATAACGTTGTTGTTCAGTCGCCGCATTCATTTCAGCCAACAATTTGTTTTTCAGAACTTTATTATTGCCTCTTAAAGCATCTGTGATTTCGGCCACCATGGTCTTATAGATCTCAGGATCGATGTTGAATTGACATGGTCCTAAACATTGACCTAAGTGATAATACAGACATACTTTCTTTGGCATGATTTCGCATTGTCTTAACGGATACAAATCATTCAACAGTTTTCGCATTTGATGGGCTGCAGTCGCATCAGGATAAGGTCCAAAATACGTAGCCTTCTTATCTTTTTTAAGATCACGGACGACCCTGAGCCTTGGATAAGGTTCTTGGGTGATTTTTAGATAAGGGTAAGACTTATCATCCATAAACATGATGTTGAAGCGTGGACGATGTTGCTTGATGAGATTGATTTCTAAAATCAGGGCTTCTTTTTCAGTACGCGTCACGATATAATCGAAATCTGCGACACGTGAAACCAATTTTGTGGTCTTATAATCATGAGCTCCCACAAAATATTGATTGATCCTACTTTTTAATTTCTTGGCTTTACCGACATAGATGATGGTCCCTTTAAGATCCTTCATGATATAGACGCCTGGATCTAAAGGTAAAGTATTCAGTTTATCTTTGAGATTCATTTTTAGGTCCTTTGAAATAAACAACGGTTGCCCCTACACCGCCTTCGCTTTGTTGACCTAAGCGATAGGATTCAACGAAATGATGGGACTTCAGCATGGTATGGATGGCAGAACGCAAAGCACCGGTCCCATGGCCATGGATCAAACGCGCAAAAGGCATTCTGGCCCTTACACAATCATCCAGATAATGATCAATTTCACCCAAAGCTTCTTCAACGGTCAAACCGATCACATTGTATTCTAAAGGCACTGAAGCCAAACGTTCAGAAGTGATGTGTACATTTTTAACTGGAATGGGGGTTTGCGCAAAAGCGAGTTTACTTAAAGGAACTTCAAGTTTGACCCCATTAACCGATACAGTCGCCATTTGTTTGCGGGTCGCAACGACTTGACCCACTTGATTGGTGATGGTGATCTTGACCCATTGACCGACCTTGACTTTATCTAAGGTTGTTTCTTCAACCTTTTCTTTGACTAAATTGTCGATTTCTTTTTTACGATTGATGTTTTCATGAATCGGTGCACTTTTTGAAGCACGCATATCCGACAAGATCGTTTCTGCTTCTTCTTGAACCAGATTCAAATAATCCTGAGCTTCATCTTCAACTTCTTTTAAACGTGCTAAACGCGTTTTCTCAAGTTCATCTTCTTTGGCTTTGACTTCAGATAACGTAAGTTCCAGAGCTTTTTCTTTATCAAGCAAATCTTCTTGGATCTTACGGTTTTCTTCAATGGCAGCTTGTAACTTTTCAGTCAGAATGGCTTGTTGGGTCTTGGCTTGAGCTTTGTATTCAATGGCTTCATCGATGACACTTGATTTCAGTCCAAAGCGTTTGGCAATCTCAAAGGCATAGGATTGGCCTGGAAGGCCTTCTATAAAACGATAGGTTGGGGCAATGGTTTCCATATCAAAAGCCATGGAAGCTACAATGATGTCGTCATGTTGAAGGCCATATTCTTTTAAGCGGGCATAATGAGTCGTCGCAACAGTCCAAGCTTCTGCTTTACGAAGATCATTTAAAACAGCCATGGCCAAACATTCCCCTTCAATGGGGTCAGTTCCTCCGCCCAATTCATCCAAAAGCACCAAAGAATGCGCATCGGCTTGATTGGTCACCTGAGTCAATTTCGATAAGTGAGCCGAGAAGGTCGATAAAGAATGGGCTATAGATTGATCATCCCCAATATCCACAAAGATCTGACTAAATAAAGGCATCCGTGCTTCATCACACAAGACAGGAATTCCGCTATAGGCCATCAAACAAAATAAACCGATGATTTTTAAAGAGACGGTTTTACCGCCTGTATTTGGTCCAGTAATAAGGAGAACATGCTGTTTTTGATCTAAGCGATAGGTATTCGCTACCACTTCTTTTGGATCGATCAAAGGATGTCGAGCAGACTTTAAATAAAGATCCTGACTTAATGATGCAACCACGCCTTGCGTTTGATTCCCATAACGTGCTTTCGCAAACAAGGCATCTAATACAGAAGCTGTTTCTAAATGTGCCTCCATGGATTCAGTTAAAGGCTTGATTTTTTGACTCAACTCAAAACAGATTCGTTTGATTTCTTCATCTTGTTGGATCAACAGATCCGCTAGTTTATTATTGAGTTCAACCAAGACAGGTGGTTCAACATAGGCACTTTGACCTGAAGCTGATTCCCCATGGATCATGCCTTTGAAAGTATTTTTTTCAGAATTCTTTGCCAATACAACGACCCGATCATTACGGACCATAGATATCGGTTCACTGAGTGATGAGGCATGTTTCTGGATAAAAGAAGCAGCTGTATCCTGTAGTTTAGTTTGTGTCAAACGTAAATGACGACGTATGTCTTTGAGTTGAGGTGAAGCTGAATCCAGCACTTCATAGGCACCATTAAAACAACGCTCTATGCTTTCAGCTAAGATGATAAAGGATTCTAGGCCATTAACCAGATCCAATAATGCTTCTTTCTCACACACAGCATCTTTAAAAAACTTCTGAATCAAGGCAATGCCTCGATTAAAACGCGCAATATCCAAAAGATCAGGAATCGATAAGATTTGATCTCGCTCTGCTTGAGCCAAGGCCAATCTAATGTCACTCATCCCAAACATCGGACACATCCCATATAATCGCTCAACACGCATGGCAGCGTCTGTCCTGGCATTTTCTCGCTCGATCACCAATTTTTTATCAAAAGGTTTCAAGTTTAAAATCACTTCTTTTGAAAGTGAAAAACTGGCAAGATTCACCAGGATTTCTAAGACATTTTGATATTCTAAAGATTGAAGCGGGATCATTGAAACCTTTCCATAAAGTGATCAATATCTTCTTCAGAGATTCCATTATCTCTCATCCATTGAAGTAAAGTACTCATCTGAGAGGCATCTATCGGTTTTAAACGAAGCAGTTTTGATAGGATTGGAACGATATCTGCAGGAATCTTTTTAGAAGTTAACCAAGCATCCAAGACAATGACATCTTCTTGAGAAAATTCTTGAGCAGTCATGATTTTCGCAACCAAACCCGTTGAATCAAATCGTGAAGAGATGGATACGATGGTCCACTCTGCAGCTGGACTGACCTTTCCTAAGAAACTTTGTTCAATCAAATCTTTTCCGTTGGTAAATAGACCAGAACCTATCAATAAGGTTACCAAGATCAAAACCACCACGGCCTTGATGCCTCCTAAAAGTAGTCCTAATAAACGATTGACTTGTTTAACCAAAGGAATCTTACCGATGCCTTTTAAAACAGGTTTAAAGAAAAAGCTTAAGATCATCAATCCAAAGACGATGATGATAAACCAGAATATGGTATTGATGGTGTTTTGAAAGATCGGTCCTATCACAGGGATCACATTAAACTGTTCACTGGTTTGCATCAAAGGCAAGGCTTTGGCCAAGACAGGAGCGATCATCCACGAGACAAAAACAACCGCAATAAAAAGCAAGATACTAAAGATTTGAAGTAAGAAGCCTTTGAAGTAACCATAGATCAACATCAAGGCAACAAAAATCAAGATTGCAGCATTTACATATTGGAAGATGTTTACAGGTAGTGTCATGGTTCTCCTCTGCTTTCCCTTTGGCTTAATGATAGTATAACGCAAAACCAAACGCAATCGTATGATACACTATTGATATGAATAAGTCACTTCTTCTCACCGATCAACAAATCAACGATCTCATCCAATCTTATCCTCAGCAGATCAATCCCAAGTCTTTGCCTTATGTGAAAGCTCAACTGATTTTAAGTGACTGTACAATCACGATCTATACCAGTAAAAAAGTTGTTTTTCAAGGTGAAGGCGCAGCTTTTTATAGCCAAGTCTTTGATAAGAAGTTTGATGCTCAAGCAGGTTCTGATGAAGTAGGAACCGGTGATGTGTTTGGACCAGTCGTCGTGGCAGCCTGTTTTGTCGATGAGGCACATTATGTGAAACTCAAGGATTTTTCAATTCAAGACTCCAAGAAGATAACCGATGAAGTGATCCTTGAATTAGGACCCGTCCTTATGAAAACATTGCCACACAGTCTTTTGATCCTCAATGATCAAAAGTACAATGATGTTCATAAAACAGACAATATGAATGCGATCAAAGCCAAACTGCATAATCAGGCTTATCTGCATTTAGATCATAAAATAAAATCACTTACTAAGTTCAGCACTTTAAATGTGGTCGATCAGTTTACCCCTAAAGCGATGTATTTCAAATATCTGAAAGATCAATCCCAAATCTTTCAACATTTGCATTTTGAAACAAAAGCAGAGTCAAAGTATTTTGCGGTGGCTTGTGCATCGATCATTGCCCGATATGCTTTCTTAAAAGAGTTGGATGCGATGGGACAAAAATATGACACGACTTTTCCTAAGGGTGCTTCATCTCAAGTGGATGAATTTGCCCAAATCTTTCTTGAAAAACATGGGTTAGCTGAATTAAAAAAAGTGGCAAAACTCCACTTTAAGAACATTCAGAATTTATTGAACGTTAAGCAGGACTGATACCTTTTTAGGGGTTTGACGCAATACAACTCCAGCTGAATTCAGCATTCTTTTGCTGGCCAAGACATGATCCGTATTGGCATATTTATCATCTTCATACACGATTTCTTGGATTCCCGATTGTATGATTGCTTTCGCACATTCATTACAAGGAAACAAGGAAACATAGATACGGCATCCTGTCACAGGCATCTGGGCATTTAAGATCGCATTGAGTTCCGCATGGACCACATAAACATATTTGGTGTCCAAAGTTCCTCCATCTCGATCCCACGGGTATTCATCATCACTACAGCCTTTAGGTAAACCATTGTAGCCTATACTGACGACTTTATTGGTGGGTGAAACGATGACGGCTCCGACTTGGGTCGAAGGATCTTTTGATCTTAAGGCCGATAAATGAGCCATTCCCATAAAGTATTCATCCCAACTGATCACATTTGTTCTTTTCATTGAATGATCCCTTCATAATAAGCATCTAGATTGCTTTTTAAACCATCCGCATACCATCCTAAACCTAAATCATAAGCTTGCTGAACCACTTCATAATCTGTCTTACCATAATAAGGTTGATGTTTTTTATCGATTGCAATCAAGCCAATCATAACGATCACCAAGACTCCTGAAGCAATCATCACATGTCGTTTTAAGTCTTTCCATGAAGGTTTGTGGTTGAAGTATAAAGCAACCAAGATTCCACCAAAGAAGCCACCAACGTGAGCCATGACCGCAATACCCGGTAAAAATGCAATAAAGAGATTGATCGCAAAGAGTTGGAACAATTGCATTTGAACTGGACGATATTTGATTTGATCACTTTCGATCAGATAAACGACAATGGCTCCAAGTAGCCCAAATAAGCCACCGCTGAGTCCAACAGCCAATAGATTTCCTGAAGTGATATATAAGAAAGCAGAACCACTGACAATCCCAACCAATAAAGTAAGGATCAGTTGCTTCCAACCAAACTTAGGTTCAAAATACAAGCCAAGATTGTATAAAGCATACATGTTCATAACCAAATGAATAAAATCGGTATGAATGAAACCAGCAGTTAAGAAACGCCAATATTCATGATTGACGATGATGAAAGTCTTGTAGTAAGCCCCAAATAAGATAGAGGTATTGATGGGATTAAAACCACCAATATCAGTAAATAAATTGATGATCCCATACACAACCAAACAGACCACAACGACCGCAAAAGTAACTTTTGGCATTTTAGGTCTAACATTTTCAATGCGTTTAGGTCGAAGTACAGTTAATCGTCGTTGTGCATCTTCAAGATCAGTCGGTTTATCTTCTTTGATTTGTAGAATGGGGCGAATCATGGGAAAACGATCCAAGAAAACATTTTCTTGTGTTAAGGGACTCAAAACCACAAAAGCTGTATCTTCTGTAAGTTCATAACGAGATTCTTCATCATCAAAACGAACATCATACAATAAAGTACGTTCCCCAAAAATCTTTTCAATAGCCCTTCTGATGGCTGCGGTACGCTCTTCCTGCATTGGCATATTAAAAGCTCCGTTAAGTGATAAACGAAGTAATTCACGCGTGTTTCTAGGATGATTGAGCCAAATTTCTTTGCCCATGATCCGAACATCGATGATTTTATAGCCTTCTTCTTCAATCAAAGTCAAGGCTGTAAGTGTCATTAAGGTTTCTGTGTGTTTGCTCATACGGCGTTTCCCATTCTAAGTTTTGTCAATAAATCTGAAAGATACGTTGGTAAAGGGGCTTCAAAATGCATATGTTCATGAGTGCTTGGATGAATAAAGTCAATGGCTAAAGCATGCAGACATTGACCATCCGTTTCTAACGTTTGTCTAATTCCATATTTTAGATCGCCTACCAAAGGATAACCAATGTATTGGAAATGGACACGAATCTGATGTGTACGTCCTGTTTCAAGCTGACATTCAACCAAAGTCATGTCTTTGAAACGTTCCAAAACTTTAAAGTGCGTTACCGCTGCTTTGGAGTTGATGGCGGTCACTGTCATCTTCTGACGATCTGATTTATCTCTTCCAATCGGCGCTTCGATACGACCACTGTTATGTTCCAAGACCCCATGGATCAAAGCCCAATAAGTTCTTTTTAAAGTACGTTTCTGAAGTTGATCAGATAATTCATGATGCGCAATATCATTTTTAGCGATGACCAAACAACCCGAAGTATCCTTATCGATACGATGAACGATACCTGGTCGAGCGATCCCATTGATCCCAGATAAATCTTGACAGTGATACATCAAGCCATTGACCAAGGTATGGTTAGGATTACCTGCTCCAGGATGGACAACTAAACCTTTGGGTTTATTAAGGACCAATAAATCACGATCTTCATATAGAATATCAAGATCCATTTTTTCTGCGACCACTTCTAAGCTTTCTGCTTCAGGATATTCTGCTGTGATGATGTCATCTTCTTTGACTTTGGTGTTTCTTTTGACTTCTTCGTCATTGACCAATACATAACCAAAATCGATCAACTGCTGAATCCGGCTTCTTGAAAAACCAGACATCGTTTTGACCAATACTTTATCCAAACGCTCTTTTGCGTCAGTTGCTAAGGCGATATACTCGAAATCAGGCATGTTTTCTTCTTTCATCCAAAATGGTTTCTACGATCATGCAGGCTACCCCAATGTTTAGAGCCATATCGGCAACATTGAAGACAGGAAAATGATAGCCAAAGATATTGAAGGCAAGAAAATCACGAACACCGCCAACCGTTAAACGATCGATCAGGTTTCCCAAAGTTCCCACAAACATAAATATCAAGGCATATCTCAGCCAAACTTGTTTTTGATCAGATTTCAAAAAGAAATACCCCATGACCACACTGGCGACTGACGCCAAAAGGATAAAAAACCATTGTTGGCCTTGAAGGATACTCCAAGCTGCCCCTGTGTTTTTTAAATAGGTCAACCAAAAAAAATCTTTGATGACCATGACTTCTGCTCCATAAGGAATCAAAGTACTGGTCAAGGTTTTCGTGAGTGCATCTAAACCCAAAACAAATAAGATCGTGAACCATTCCATTTTTTTCATAACGTTATTATAACAGAAAAAAACCTGTCCCCTAAGGGAAAGGCTTGTTAACGATTTGCGCTTCTTAAGCTTTCGATCAGATCCCAATCGACCCGTTTGACAAACTCAGTCATCAAGGTCACAGTATCCACATAATCTTTACGATGGATCAAAGCACGGTGGGAATGAATATAACGGGAAGGAATAGACAATGTACAATTGATGATCCCATCAAAGGATTTATGATTCTCCCCAGAATCTGTTCCGCCAGCCAACAAAGTATCATATTGAACATCCAACTTAAGTTCTTTCGCGAGATCTGACAGATATGACAAGAGTCCGCGATGGCCCAAGTGCGAAGAATCTTGAACAGCCAAGGTGATCCCAACACCCATCTTGGATCCGGGTTCTGATCCAGGAATATCATTGGCTACTGTCACATCCAAAGCGATGCCCAAATCAGGATGAACCGCATACGTTGCGGTTTTTGAACCGCGTAGTCCAACTTCTTCTTGAGCTGTACCAACCGCATAGACATCGGCCTGATGAGTTACACCTTTGAGATTCATCAACACTTCAGTGGCGATGAGGGCTCCTACTCGATTATCCCAAGCTTTCGCCATCAGATAGTTCGGGTTTGCTAAAACCGTAAATTCTGATTTAGGTGACACCATGTCTCCTGGGCGAATGCCTAAGAGTTCAACCTCTTCTTTACTTTTTACGCCAAGATCCACAAAGAGATCTTTGACTTCCATAACTTTAGCTCTAACTTCAGCTGGTAAACCATGAGGTGGCTTAGAGCCAATAACGCCTACATATTTTTGATTAGTACGAGTCGTGATGGTGACAGGATGAGACAATAAGACATGACCCCACCAACCACCAACCGGTGCCAAACGAATGAATCCTTTGTCTTCAATGGATCTGACCACAAATCCGATCTCATCGATGTGTCCCATCAGCATGACTTTAGGACCTTTACCTGTGCCCTTTTTAAGTGCGATCAAAGAACCTAAGTTATCGTAGGTGATCTCATCCGCAAAAGGAGCCACATACGATTTCATAACTCGAGTCGCTTCTTTTTCACACCCTGAAATACCATCCGCTGAGGTAAAATCCTCCATCATTTTCAAATCTACTTTTCCATAGGCCTCTTCGATCTTCACTACTTTTTTATTTTCTTCCATGGTGCTCCTTTTCAGTACTGGTTATCCTGACGTTGATGATTGATTTCATTTTTCTTAAGATAGACAGATGCTACATCTTCTGCACTGAAGCCCATGGCTAAGGCAACCGATGCGATATAAGACAAGACGATGTAATATTGATGTAAGGTAAATGATGTTTGTAAACGCGCTGCTTCAGCCATCCAGTCAATGAACTGAACACTGAGCTCTTCAGGACGAGACTTAAATATTAACGATTCACTTTGATCATGAAGATCAATGCCCAAAGAGATGACAAAGTGTACACAATCGCTTAATTCTTCCAAAAGCACTTCTTTTTCACTGGCTTTTTTAAAACTCCAAAATTTAAACGTTCTGGTTTCATTGGCCAATTCTGCGATCTCAACCAACAAGGCAAGGATCCTTTTGGTTCGTGTCTGATCACGATTGACCTGATGATTGGCCATAATTCGTTCATCTAGTTCTGCTTGAAGATTTCTGATTTCACTTAGTTTTAACGTCATATCAAACCTCTTATGTGTAAGTATAACGGATTTAATCGCCAAATGCTATGTCAGTTGATTCATCCGCTGGATTCAGATTCAACAGTTGATTCTGCAGATCTTCATTGAACTGATTGGTATATAACCGATAATAATAGCCATGTTTCATCATCAATTCATGATGAGTCCCGTCTTCTTCGATCACACCTTTTCTGATGACCAAAATTCGATCTGCAGAGACAATGGTAGATAGACGGTGAGCAATGATGAAAGATGTTCTATCTTTCATCAAATTCTCAATGGCTTTTTGAATGATCTGTTCTGTTTCGGTATCGATTGAAGACGTGGCTTCATCTAAAACGAAGATGGAAGGATCCGCAATAACCGCTCGAGCAAATGAAATCAGTTGCTTTTGGCCTGTGGATAAGCGATTGCCCCCTTCTCCTACATCGGTTAGATATCCTTTATCCAGATTCATAATGAAATCATGCGCATCGACCAAACGGGCAGCTTGTTCAATCTCTTCATCGGTCGCATCCAATCTTCCATAGCGAATGTTTTCTCTGACAGAACCTGAGAATAAATGAGGAGCTTGTAACACATAGCCCAAATTCGAGTGTAACCACCCAACAGAGCGTTCCTTAAGTGGAATCCCATCGATCTTGATCACACCTTCGTTGGGTTCATAGAAACGACATAGTAAGTTGACGATGGTACTCTTACCACTGCCGGTTTCTCCAACCAAAGCAATTGTTTGTCCAGCTTTGACATCCAGATTAAAATGAGTCAAAACCGGTTCTTCTTTTTTATAAGCAAAAGAAACATCTACAAACTGGACATCGCCTTTTAGTCGATGATAACCACTCGTAACGGGATTTAAGATCGTCCCATAACTTTCAATGACTTCTTTAGAATCAATCAAATCTGCTTCCGTATTGACCAAGGTCAAAACACGTTCTGCAGAAGCTTGAGCCATTTGAAATTCAGCCAATAAACGTGCCAATTGTCGAAGTGGTTCAAAGAATGAACCTGCATACTGGGTATACAACATTAAGGTCCCAAAACTCATCGTCCCAACCAAGACCTGTTGACCGCCTAACCACAAAATCATCGCAACACTGAATGCCCCAAGCCCCATAACGATGGGCATAAAAATCGCAGATAAAATATGAGCTCTGATCGATTCACGCGACATTTTATGCGTCAATTGTTTAAAATCAGAGATTTGGCTTTCTTCCAAAACCAAAGTCTTAGATGTTTTAGCTCCGGTGATGCCTTCTGAGAAAGCTCCGGTGATTTGTGAATTGATTTTACGTGTCATACGATACTTCTCTAGGATCATGCGCTGAAACTTGACTGAGATCAGTGCCAAAACAGGAACCACCATCAAAATCAAGAGGGCCATTTTCCAATCTACGATAAACATGACGACACTGACCCCAAACATGACCGTGAGACCCCACACCATATCGATCAGTGACCAGGATACGATTTCAGCCAAACGTCCTATATCAGAAGTCATACGAGCCATGATCCACCCTAATGGTGTTTTATCAAAATACGTAAAAGATAATTCTTGGAGTTTTCTGAAAGCACGGTTACGCATATCATAGGCAAATTCCATTTCGATCTTTCCAGCTTGTTGAATGAAGAAGAAGACGACCAAGCCTTGGACACAGATCATCGCAAAATAGAGTGCCCCATAGGTAAACAAAGTGTCCATAGAACCTTTGCCTTCAATGAAATAGTCCATTGCATATCGATTCATCAGTGGAAAACCCACATCGATCGATGCGATCGTAACCATCAGAAAAACTAAGAATAGTAAATTCTTTTTATACTTCATTAGATAACCGAAGATCTTAGCCCAAAGATGCGTGTCTAATTTATCGGTATTAAAATCTTGCTCTTCAAATTGTTGACTCATGCGGCTTCTCCTTCAATCATACGGCCCTGTATCTCAACGATACGGGCATATAAACCTTCTTGTTTGCTTAACTCAGCGTGGGTACCCATCTGTGCAACTTTGCCATCTTGAAGCACTACGATTTGATCTGCGGCTTGAGCAGTAGCAACTCTATGCGTAATGATGAAGGTCGTCAAACCACCAGACAGTTCTTTTAAAGCTCTGCGAATGGCTGCATCGGTTTCGGTATCGACAGCACTCAATGAATCATCGAATATAAGGATCGGTGATTTATTGATGATGGTTCTGGCAATCGCAATACGTTGTTTCTGACCTCCGGATAAAGTGACACCCTTTTCTCCGACCAACGTTTTATAACCCATGTCAAATTCATTGATGACACGGTGAACTGAAGCAGCTTTGGCCGCTTCGATGACCTGTCTTTCATTGGCATTGGGATTGGCTAAACGGATGTTCTCAAAAATCGTCTTAGAAAACAAGAAAGGTTCTTGCAAAACGATCCCGATATTCTTACGCAAATGATGTCTTTGAATGGTTTTAAGTTCTGTACCATTTAAAGTAATGGAGCCCTTTTGATAATCATATAAACGCGTCAATAGATGAACTAAGGAACTCTTTCCAGATCCGGTAGGACCCAATAAGGCAATGGTTTGACCTTTCTTGACATTAAAACTGACATCCTTGAGCACTTCTTGGTCACCATCTTCATATTTGAAGTAGACATGATCAAAGACGATATCGCCTTCGATTTCAGGTGTCACCCCTTCAGTCAAAGGTTCAACCGGGGCATCCAAAACTTCTTGGAGTCGACCAATAGAAATCAACATCTTACCCATATCCGATAAGATACGTCCCACATTACGCACTGGCCATAAAATCATGCCTTCATAAGAGATAAAGATAAAGAATTGCCCTACGGTCAAGATGCCTTGTTGGGCATAATTGATCCCAAATAAGACCACGACTAATATCTGGGTCAAACAGATAAAATCTGATGCTCCCCAATAAACACCCAATAGTTCAATCAACCGATAAGTAAGATTCTTATACGTCTTATTTTTCTCATCGAATTTTTCTGCTTCATAGACTTCGCGATTGAACGCTTTAACAACTCTCACGCCAGACAAATTCTCTTGGATCGTATTGGATAAGTATCCTTCTGCTTCATCTGAGCTCTTAAATATCTTTTGCATGCGGATAAAAAACACATACGCAAACAGAAAGATGATCGGTAAGGCAATGATGGCGATCCACGCTAAAGGTGCATAGACATTAAATAAAACGATCATAGCGATGATGGTCACCGAGATCGCATACAACATTTCAGAGAATTGACCAGCAATGAAACGTCTTACTGTATCCACATCTGATGTACATCTTTGAATCAAATCACCGGTTTTAGATTTCTGATGATAGGCATAAGGCATATGTTGAAGATGTGCAAACAAAGCATTTCTTAATTTTTCCGCAAACAATTCTGAAATTTGTCCATTCCATTTGCCTCGAAGAAACTGTAAACTCAAGGTCAATAAATTGACTGAGATGATCATCAAAGCTCCTAACCACAAATTCTTACGGATCAAATCAACTCCGCCAAATATGTTGGAGTACCAAACCATCAAAGGATTGGCAATTGGATCTTGTTTGATGACATTATCAATTAAAAACTGGAAAAGGATGGGTGATAATAGAGATAATCCAACAAAGATCAAGACAACACCCATTAAGATAGTAAACTTTAATTTCTGACCTTCCATATACGTCAGAATGAATTTTAATTTTTTTATGGACTTCTTTTTTTCTTTTTTCATACACGATTTCTTTCTGTCACCTTAAGTCGTTTTAAAACTTGAATACTTAAGGTTCCGGTAATATAGCCTGTAGGGATTGAACTAAACCACAGCATAGGCAACCAATACACCATCATGATCGTATTGTTGATAAATATCAAGGCAACGATTTGACCTACACCATGTAAAGCACTTGATGCGATGGAGATCCCAATCTTAGTGAATTTGTTTTGTTTAAATAAGAGAATGGTGATCAGTGAGCTCAACAGCATCCCAGACATACTCAACCAAAAACCTGTCCCAAACAAAATCCCTCTCAACAAAGATGCCATCAAGACCCGCATCACATTGACTGTCATCATTTCTTTGATCCCAAACAAATATAAGGTGATCAAACCTAAAATGTTGGCCAACCCAAGTTTGACCCCTGGCACTGGAATCGGTAGTGCCGGTTCAATCATATGCAATAGGATGCTCATGGCCAAAAGCATGGTCAACAAAGTCAAACGTCGGGTTGCTGAGCGCTTTCTCATGAGGTCACATCCGGATCATTGGGATCAACGCTTCCGTTCTCAATGATAATGACGATATGATTGGGCAAACAAACAATCGGGATGTTCGCATATTCGACCCAACCTTGGATCGAACACAGGTGATAAGGTGAAGTTTCCTTCTCAACTCTGACCCGCTTATTCTCAACTTCAATGAAAACAGTTCCTAAAGTACCCTGAACTTCATAAACCTTATCGACCTTCAAGTCGATTCGTAAAACCTCTTTGTCATAGGAATACACCACGGCCACGATTTGATCCGAGGTCGTATAGCGGACAAACCATTCCATGGTGGTATACATCACAAGTGAGCTGATGAGGATAAAAATCACCAGTGCTTTATCATATCTGTTCATAAGCCATTCTATTCTATCAAAAACCAAGTCGCATTAAAAGGTCTACTTAGATAAAAGAAAGATTGAACGAAGACTTCGGTTTTGATAGAATAGTAATGTTATGAAAGAACTTGCACTGACTGTCTTCTTATTGACTTACGCCTGTTTGCTGATTTTCCCCAAGTACAGAACTTATGTGGCCTTAGGATCCGCTACCCTCTTCGTGCTTTTGGGCATCATGCCTGTTGCCAATGTATTATCTGCGATCGACTTCAATGTGTTGATGATGATCGGTGGAACCATGGGTATCGTTTATCTATTCATTGAATCTAAAATGCCGGCTTTATTAGCTGATATCATTTTGGATAAGACGCCTAATGTACAATGGGCCATCGTTTCTTTGGCTTTATTTGCTGGGGTTGTTTCAGCATTTATCGATAATGTTGCGACGGTATTGATGGTTGCACCAGTTGCTATGACAATCGCAAAAAAGCTAAAGATCAATCCCATCAATGCGATCATAGCAATTGCCGTATCCAGTAATCTTCAAGGTGCAGCAACTTTAGTCGGTGATACCACTTCCATCTTACTGGGCGGTGCTGCCAATATGAATTTCTTAGATTTCTTTGTTTATCAAGGTAAGATGGGCATGTTCTTTGTGGTTGAGATCAGTGCTTTAATTACATTGTTTGTTCTTTTATGGATATTTAGAAAAGAAAAACAAGTCATTCATTTAGATGAAAAACAAAAAGTAACTGACTATTTCCCATCCGTATTATTGATTTCAATGGTCGCTTTATTGATTTTGGCTTCCTTGTTTCCCTTTAGTAATCCAATCATCACAAAATACATCAATGGGATCATATGCATTTCTTTGATGCTCATTGGATTGATTTATGAGTGGTTATATAACAAAAACAGATCCAATGCCATGCAAGCATTACTTGAAATCGACTTCCAGACTTTGTTGTTATTGATGGGACTCTTTGTGGTCATTGGCGCTATCACTGAAGCTGGATTGATTGATGATATTAGTGCTTTATTCTCAAAAATCGCAGGGAGCAATCTCTTTATCATCTATACTTTGGTGGTTTGGTTTTCTGTGTTCTTATCTGCGTTCATCGATAATATTCCGTATGTTGCAACCATGTTGCCAGTTATGGCATCAATTGCGGTTTCCCTCAACATCAATCCTTCGATTCTTTATTTTGGACTGTTGGTTGGGGCAACCTTAGGCGGCAACTTAACTCCAATTGGGGCTTCTGCCAATATTGCAGGTCTTGGGATCTTGCGTAAAGAAGGCTATGAAGTTTCAGCCAAGCAATTCATGAGTATCGGAGTTCCCTTCACTCTAATTGCGGTCATCTCAGGCTATGTGATGATTTGGTTGTTGTGGTCCTAAATGAACTAAAAAGAAGCTCACTGAGCTTCTTTTGTTTGAGGGAATATATATCTTGCAAAATCAAAATAGTCTTTGGCATTTAAGGTATCATAGGTACCTGAATCAAACCGATGATCTTCTTCTAGTTCAGTTTGATTGATCAAGAAATAGGTCCAAAATTCACTATTCTCATAATATTCATCTTCCCAAGTCGCATCAACATAACTCCATTCCCCATCCACATAAACCATATTCCAAGCATGATCATCGATTTGAGATGCCACTAATATTGATGGAACATCCAAATCTTTTAAGATTCCCATATAAGCTTGAGCATAACCGTTACATACAGCCAATCCTTCTTCGAATACGCCATAAGCACTAAAGGCAACATCGGTGCGTGTTTCATCATCCAAGGCTGCATCATCATACTCTACCTCTTTAAGCATGTCTCCAAGGCTGAATTCTGCTCTGTCATGATCTGAGTAGCTACTGGATTTATATTTGTAGGTCCATTCATCGATCGTATTCTCAACGATATGTAAGGATTTAAAGTCATAGGTGAAGGTATACGTATAAAATGTTTCAGTTGGTTTAGATTCAGGCAGCTTAACTTCTCCTTCGACAATGGTCACCTCATTGACTAAGAGCGAATATAAATAAGGCCATACTTTATCATAGTTTAGTTCCCGATCTTCAACATAGTAAAAATCCTGAGCCAACTGATCGATATGGATCGCCATCAATAAAGCCAATTCTTTTTCATTATGTACGACATAAACATCTAAGCCTTCAAACTCTGACTCATCAGACAAATCAAAAACATAGCCTACCCCATAATAGGGATGATTATTAATCTCATATCGGCCATCAGGCAGTTTTCCTGCATTGGTGTTGGTATAGGGATCCTTGTCGATAACGATTTGCTTGATGCAGCCACTCAAAACCATCATCAAAACCAAACTCATCCAAATCATTCTTTTCATAGAGAGCTCCACTTCTTATGGGTCGACATTATCTTTAAGAGATACTTTTAAGCAGCTTTTGAACTTCAATTAAGGTTGTTTCATCAACGATCGAATGGGCTGTTTTTGTCTTTGGATTGATTTCAAGACGTTTACCTGTCATATGGATTTGATTGACCTTCGTGGTTTGAATGACTTTAAGGACCAAATCTTTATGTATTCCACCACCAGGTAATAATTCGATATCTTGACCATATTTTTCTTGAAGTTCAGCTATGAATTCAAGATGATCTTCGATCTTGCCTAAACCACCGCCCAATAAGACTCGATCGACTTTACATCGAATCAAAACTTGCAGAGATGCTTCAATATTGTCAGTCTCATCGATGGCCTTATGAAACACTGTGGTTTTACCTGAAGCGATTTTGACTAGAGCCTTGACTCGTTCTTCATCGATCTTGCCTTGTTTTGTCAAACAACCAAAAACGATCCCATCTGCTCCTTCTTGAAGCAATATCTGGGCATCTTCTTTCATCAGTTCAAAATCTAAATCATTATAATGATACATCCCATTATGAGGTCTGATCATCACTAGGATGGGTAAGGAAACCAAGGCTCTAACCTTTCTGAGCATGCCTAAAGATGGGGTTACACCGCCTAATTCTAGCCCTCCGTTGAGTTCTATTCGATCCGCTTTGATCTTTTGAGCAACCAAAGCATCTTCAATGCTTCCACAACATACTTCAAGTTTATATCTCATGGTTATCAGTTTTAAAAGCCATGGCAGCTTTAACAGCCATTTCCCAACGCTGTAATTTAGCAAGTCTCAATTCTTCATCCATCTTTGGTTTAAAGGCAAATGAGGCTTTCCAGACCTTAGATAGATCCGAGGTATCTTTATAGACCCCAACAGCCAAACCAGCCAACATCGCAGCACCTAAGGCTGTAGTCTCTGAAATCATAGGTCTAACAACATCCGTATTTAGGATATCTGCTTGAAACTGCATCAAGAAGTCATTGCGTGATGCACCTCCATCAACTTTCAATTTCTTGATGTTTTGATGGGCATCTTTTTCCATAGCAGTAATCACATCGCTGCATTGATAGGCAATGGATTCTACAGTGGCCCTTACGATATGCTGATCCGTTGTCCCACGAGTCAAACCAAACATGGCACCCTGAACATTAGAGTTCCAATAAGGGGCCCCTAATCCAACAAAAGCCGGAACAATGATGACCCCATGACTATCTTTGATTTCATTGCAGATCTGACAAGAATCTTCAGAATGACGAATCAAACCTAAGCCATCTCTTAACCATTGAACCGCTGAACCGGCAATAAAGACACTGCCTTCTAAAGCATAGGTTGTTTGGCCTTTGAAACGCCAAGCAACAGTACTCAATAGGCCATGTTTAGACTGGATCTTTTCACTTCCAGTATTCATCAACATAAAGCATCCTGTCCCATACGTATTTTTAACATCGCCCGGACTTAAACACAATTGACCAAATAAGGCAGCTTGCTGATCACCAACCAAGGCAGCGATCGGAATTGAAGCTCCAAAATAAGATGGATCAACCTCACCAACTAAAGTACTGGTATCTACGATTTCTGGAAGCATGTTCAGTGGAATGTTCCAAGCACGACAGAGTTCCTCATCCCACTCACAGGTCATGATATTCATCAGTAAAGTTCGTGATGCATTAGAGACATCTGTTTTAAACGTCTTGCCTTTGGTCAATTTATAGGTCAACCATGTATCCACTGTCCCAAAACACAATTCACCAGCTTCGGCTCTTTGTTGACCATTCTCAATATGATCGAGAATGAACCTGATCTTAGAGGCTGAAAAATAAGGATCTAAAACCAAGCCAGTTTTACGCTTAAACAAAGGCTCAAAACCTTTTTTACGTTTGATATCACATAAATCAGCCGTTTGTCTAGATTGCCAAACTAAGGCAAAATAAACGGGATTCCCTGTATTTTTATCCCACACAATGGTGGTTTCTCGCTGATTGGTGATGGCAATGGCTTTGATGTCTTTACCACTCAATCGTGCTTTAGCTAAGCTCTCTGAGACCACAGAAACCACTGAGGCAAAGATCTCATCTGCATTCTGTTCAACCCAAGACGGCTGAGGATAATAGCTTGGAAATTCTCTTTGGCCTAAGGAAACAATGTTGAGTTGCTTATCAAAAATGATGGCTCTTGAACTACTTGTTCCTTGATCAATGGCTAAAATATAGGAGGTCATAACAGCCCTTTCTTTTGGTGTACCAAAGCATCGATCGATATAATCATGGTTTTGGTTGTCCCATTATCCAACAACGGATTATATTCAACGATATCCATACTGCACACTTTTCCAAACGATATCGCATTTAATATAATAAAGATTTCTTCTTGTGTAAAGCCATTTTTATAGGGTGTATTCACACCTGGTGCTTCTTGTGGATCGATACTATCACAATCAAATGAAATGTGTATTCTAGGATAAGTTTCCATAAATCGTTTGACTTCTTCGATCATCCACTCAAGTCCATGTATTCTGATCTCTTCCATCAATATCGAACGGACTCCCCATTCTTTCATCTGGATCGCTTCTTGTTTATCCAGAGATCGAATCCCAATCTGTAAGATATGGTCTGATTTTAATACCTCATCATTGATTTGAGTCAATCGAGGATGACCATGGCCTTGCAGAACCGCTAAAGGCATCCCGTGTATCCTTCTGCTGATGGAACTCAAATCTGTATTACAATCTCCATGGGCATCGATCCATAATACACCCGTATCTTTAGTTAATGTTCCAGCCACACTTCCAATAGCCAGGGCATGATCACCACCAAAGACCAATGGAAAATCACCCATATCAAGGGTTCTATCAACTGTCGATTTGATGCGTTGACAAAAGTCAACCACAGCACTTAAGTAAAGTGGGTCTTCGTCTTTTCGTAAACTGGGATCAGCTGAAATGATTTCATCGAACTCTAGCATATCCATTAAGGATTTGATCGCCAAATCAGCTCCCAGAATACCACAGCCTTCAATAAACTCTGCACCGATTCTCTTTATCATGACTTTATTATAAGCGATGAAACGATAAAAAGAAAAAGAACGGCTTGCCGTTCTTACAATTTTCCTTGATATTCCATGGCTTCAAATTTATTGGCTTCAACTATAACCAGTAATTGGTCTTCAGCTTTTACGACATAATCTCCATTGATACTGAAATTGAGTTTGGCATTTTCTCCATTACGAACACCCAAGATATTTAAACCGAATTTGTTTCGAACATCCAAATCCTTTAACGCTGAATTAATCCAATCCTTTGGCGCTGCCAATTCCATGATCGAGTAATCATCATCAATGTCGATCATATCAACGACATTGCGGCTTAACAAGGTTTTAGCGACACGTTCTCCCATTTCTTTCTCAGGACGAATTACTTTATCAGCGCCGACCTTTAAAAGGATCTGCATATAGATCTTATTTTTTGCTTTGGCTACGATATATGGCACACCAAGTTCCTTCAGGTGAAGGACCGCCATGATTGAAGATTCCAAGCGGCTCCCCGCTGCAATGACCGCAACATCCACATCTTGGATTCCAAGTTCTCGTAATTGATCAATGTCCGTAAAGTCAGCTTGAACCGCTTGGGTCGCGTATTCAGCAACACGTTCAACACAAGTCATGTCACTGTCAATTCCAATGACCTCACAATGGTATTCACTTAAAGTTTTAGCAATGGTAGAACCAAAGACGCCTAAACCTAAGATCGCATATGTTTTTTGTTTCATAGAAGCTCCTTTTAGCCAATCAGTATGTTGGCAGACGGATATGTCATGTCGTTTGTTTTAATATGTTTTTTATGATCACCGATACTCAGCAATAAAGTCAGTGGTCCAATTCGTCCCAGATACATCAAGGCAATGATGATCATCTTGCCAAACTCACTTAACGAAGCCGTGATTCCCATTGATAAACCTACGGTCGCAATGGCCGAGGTAGCCTCAAATACGATGGCTAGAGATTCAAAGGGCTCAATCAAGCTTAAGAGTAAAATACCAATAAATAATGTAGAAAGCAAGATAAAGAAGATAATGAATGCTTTTCTAAAGAGTTCTCGTTCAATCGTCCTACCAAAGACGATGATGTTTTTTTGACTTCTAAGTTCTGCAAAAATCATTAATATCAGTATCGCAAAGGTCGTGGTTTTGATACCGCCAGCTGTACCGCCAGGAGAACCCCCGATAAACATGTAGACGATCATGATCATTTGAGTTGCTGGTCGTAACAACCCAATATTCAAGGTCGCGAATCCAGCAGTTCTCAATGTAACAGATTGAAATAAGCTCGACATGATTTTTGTTCCAAAATCTAGTGATGCTAAACTGTTGGGATTTGTATATTCGAATCCAAAGATCAGTAACAATCCCGAAACAATCAGAAGAATTGTCATAATAACAGCTAATTTTGTGTGTATCTTTAGATGTTGAAGGATATTTCTTGTATCCAATCTATTCTTAATGATGGATTTAGATGCCCGGGATAAGTCAAACCATACCCCAAAACCTAAACCACCCATAACAATCAAAGCAGCAACAGTCAAACTCATGATTGGGTTACTGACATATTCGATCATGCTGGTTGATCCAAAAATATCAAGCCCAGCATTACAGAAAGCACTGACGGCTGTAAATAGTGATTTGAACATCCCGTCCCATAAACCATATTCAGGAACCAATTGTATCAACATAATCAAAAATCCAACAAATTCAAATATAAAAGTATATTTAACAATGTTAAGGATGAATTTCTTAAAATCATGAAAACCAGCTCGATTGGTTGCTTCTAGAATCGATAAACGATCTGATAAGGTCATCTTACTGCCCAGATATATCACAAAAGCTGCAATCATAGTCATAAGTCCCAAACCACCGATTTGCATTAAAAACAAGATCACAAGATGACCAAATAAAGTGTATTGGGTCGCTACGACGATGGTCGTTAAACCAGTCACACAAACCGCCGAAGTTGAAGTAAACAAATGATCTAAAAATGGCACGATGGGAGCTGTGGATTGATTACTGATGGGAAGCGATAAAAGAATGCCGCCAGTCAATATGACTCCGGCAAAACTTAAAACGATCTGCTGTGCAGGTTTAAGTGATCCAAAAGTAAATCTATCTAAAAATGTGTGTTTTTTCATGTTTTTTGCCCGAAGACTTACTCATCATACACCTCTAAATCGTAAAATCAAGTCATTTAAAGCGGATTTCAAGGCTCATTTCAGCAACTTGTGAAATTGTATTGAATACAGAACAGTATTTCTTAGCCAGTTCCATGGATTTTATCATTGCTTCTTCATTTCCTAAAGGCAAAGTGACCACAACATGGACACTTTTTAAAGTCGTTGGGACATCATCACGTTTTTCACCTTCAACCTCATAATGGGCAAACTCAATAGACAAACGTTTCTTTTCTAAGATATCCAAGAATGTTGAGTGTAAGCAAGATACCAGAGCACCTTGCAGTAAATCATAAGGTCTGGCTTCATCATCGGCCAAGCCAATGTTGATGACTCCTTCTCTCAACTGAAGTTGTCCTTGAAATGTGTTCTTAAAATCTAAGATAGCCGTGACTTTTGTTCCCATAAAACACCTCGGATTTATTCTGACACAGGACACCTGAACTGTCAAACGTGGTTGTAAATTGAACTCAATTAAGGTAAAATAATGGACGTTGGAGAAACCTATGGACAAAGTCAACGTCGTTATTATCGGTGGTGGAATCAGTGGCCTGATGGCAGCTACTCGGCTGATTGAAAAACAACCCACCCTAAAGATCACCCTTATTGAAAAAGGACATGATATTACCCATCGTAGCTGTCCCATCATCACAGGTAAGGTCCCTTCTTGTATCAATTGTCCAACCTGCGGCGTCATGGAAGGACTGGCAGGTGCTGGTGCTTATTCTGATGGAAAATACATTATCTCAACTGAATACGGAGGTTGGTTAACAGATTTTTTACCCAACCATACGGTTTTAAACTACATAGAACAAGCCGATGCGATCATGGTCAGCCATGGTGCAACGACAGAACGTTATCTGCCTTCTGATGAACTCAAGACACTTTGCCTTCAGCACGATCTTCATATGCAACAAGCACAAGTCAAACATTTAGGCACAGATGCGAATTATATAACCATGGTCAAACTCGTGGATGCTTTACGCCATAAAGTAACGATCCTGACTGATGCCGAAGTAAAAGATGTCGATGGTAAAAACAAAATAGTTACCTATCTTAAAGCCAAAGAAACTCATGAAATAGCTGCAGATGCGATTATTTTTGCGGTTGGTAGAGCCGGCAGTCGTTTCTTCTCAAACTGGTGTGCAAAAAACAAGATTCCCCTCATCAATAATCAAGTTGATATTGGGGTACGCGTTGAATTGCCTTATGAAGTTTGGAAACATTTCTCTAAAATTATCTATGAACCTAAGATTTGGTTCAGATCCAAGAAATACGGAGACATCACCCGCATGTTTTGTTTCAATGAACGCGGTCATGTCGTCATGGAAAACACCAATGACATTTTAACGGTAAACGGTCATGCGTTCAAAGAAGAAGATAAGAAAACTCCCAACTCTAACTTTGCCTTATTGGCAACCATAAAATTTACCACACCTTTCAATGATCCCATTGATTATGCAAGACATGTTGCTCATATGGGTAATTTGATCAGTGGAGGCTCCGTTTTGGTTCAACGTTTTGGTGATTTGATGCAAGGAAGACGTACCGATGAAAAACGCTTATCTCAAAATACGGTCCATCCGACTTTGAAGGCCGTGGCAGGTGATTTATCGTTATGTATGCCCAAACGTCAACTTGACAACATCATTGAAACATTGATCGCACTTGATGAGATCGCACCTGGGACAGCCAATGCAGACACCTTGCTTTATGGGGTGGAATGCAAATACTATTCGGCTCGACCAGAAACGGTTGATTTTGAATTGGTTCGTTTGCCCAATGTTTTTGCGATTGGAGATGGGGCTGGTTTTACCCGCTCATTATCTCAAGCAGCGGCTCACGGCTTATATGTTGCCGATCTTTACTTAAAGAAACTAAAGGAGAACACACATGATTAAAGCAGTTGTAGGCGCCAATTGGGGTGATGAAGGCAAAGGCAAATTAACCGATGTCTTTGCGAAAGAATCCGATATCGTCGTAAGATATCAAGGCGGTAATAATGCTGGTCATACGATCATCAACAGCTATGGGAAGTTTGCCTTACATATGCTTCCGTCTGGAGTTTTCTACAGTCATATTACCAATGTGATTGGAAATGGCGTTGCTTTAAATATCCCCGCTTTCATCAAAGAACTTCATGATTTAGAAGTCAGAAATGTACCGGCTCCTAAAATCATCGTATCTGATCGCGTTCAGATCGTGATGAGCTATCATGTCAATTTTGATAAATATGAAGAAGAACGTTTAGGTAAAGGTGCTTTTGGTTCCACAAAAAGTGGTATTGCCCCTTTCTACTCGGATAAATATGCCAAAGTCGGTTTCCAAGTTTCAGAACTCTTTGATGAAAAATGGCTCTCCGAAAAATTAGATCGTATCTTGCCGGCTAAAAACACTTTACTGGTTCATTTATATGGTAAAGAACCTCTAAAAAAAGAAGATTTGATGGCTGAATTGATTTCCTACAGAACCATGATTGCCCCTTATGTTCATGATACATTCAAGTTTTTTCAAACTGCTCTGGATGAACATAAAGTTGTTTTATTAGAAGGTCAATTGGGAGCTTTAAGAGACCCAGACTTTGGGATATATCCTTATTCTACTTCGTCTTCAACCTTATCTTTCTATGGTCCTATCGGAGCAGGTTTACCAAAAGCCATCGATGAGATTTGGGCTGTTACGAAAGCTTATTCATCATCGGTTGGGGCAGGTCCTTTCGTCACTGAGATCCACGATTTAGAAGAAGCTCAGATTTTACGCTCAAAAGGCGGCGATGCAGGCGAATACGGGGCAACCACAGGTCGTCCTAGACGAATGGGTTACTTTGATGCGGTGGCGACAAGATATGGTTGTCAGGTCCAAGGCGCAACGCATGTGTGTGTGACCAATTTGGATGTCTTGGGTTATTTGAATGAAATCAAGATCTGTGTGGCTTATGAAGTCGATGGGAAACGTCGCGAACATTTCCCCAACATTACCCGCCTTGAACACAGTGTTCCTATTTATGAAACACTAAAAGGTTGGAATTGTGATATCTCACATATTAGAAATTATGATGATTTACCGATTGAGGCAAAGATCTATGTCGATCGACTGGAAGAGTTGATTGGCGTTCAGATCGCATTGGTTTCCAATGGGCCTAATCGCGAACAAATCATGACGAGAAAAAAATAACATTTAAAAAGGTGATACTTAATTAAGCATCACCTTTTTTATCATCTTTTTTATTTTACTGGTTTTGGGATTGGACACAAATCACATTGATAGGTGATCCCATATTTCTTATACAGATCTTGATGCATGATTGCCATGACTTTAAACATCCTGACAAACAATTCTCGCTCATAACGGGTAATCATCGCAGCTTTGTCTTGCATGCGCATAAAGACCCCTTCTGGTTCTTTATACATGACATATTCTCGAATATCGTCATACAAGAAGGATCGATCAAACTTATTGAATGTGCCATCACTTGATTGATTCATTGATGTCGCAAACACCATTAAACCTTTAACGAAATCTTCAGCGACTTGCTGATACTGCTGTACAGTAGTATATTCATGACCAAACATATCGATTCTTTTTTCACTCGCATAATCACGTGAAATGATTTCTTTATAGATGGGCTTCATAAACAAATAGATCTCTAAGAATTGGGCATTGATTTCCTCTTCAGTCATTGGTTCTGCCAGATAATAGAGAATGCCATATTTAGCATATAATGCCACTAAATCTGTTTCTTTACCTAAAATCGTAACTTTTTCTAAGCGAGTGTTGGTGTAAACAAAAGGATCAGTGATCTCAATCAGTTTTCTAGTATATGTCCCTTTCATCTCCACCAAGACATCATCTAAAGTTTCTTGATGAGGTGCTTTTTTAAAGAAAGTTGTATAAGTCCAAAAAGAACCTAAACCTAAAAGTAGGGTGATTCCCATTAGAACTAATATTCTAAATATCTTCAATTTGCGTTTTTTTCCGCGAGGTTGGATATAAGCCATGACTCTATTATAGGGTAAACAAGGCCTGCTTTCAAACAAAACCACCCTCATCGATCAAATAAAAAAGCGACGTTTGTCGCTTAAGGTTTATGTGAGTGCTGATCAAAGCGATGTCCGATGACGGTTTCCCCATCGGGGACATCACGAACAACGACCGCATTGGCTCCGATTTTAACATCGTTCCCAACGGTAACTGCACCTAATACAGAAGCCCCTGCTCCAATCATGATGCGGTTTTTTAATGTAGGATGACGCTTGACTGCTTCCAAACTGACACCACCTAAAGTTACCATATGATAGATCGTACAATCATCGCCGATCTCCGCAGTTTCTCCGATGACGACTCCCATCCCATGATCGATAAACAAACGTTTTCCAATCTTGGCTCCAGGATGAATTTCAATACCTGTCATAAAGCGATTGGTTTGAGAAATCAAACGGGCGATAAAAAACAAATGTGCTTTATAAAAGAAATGGGCAAAACGATGATAAATGACCGCATGATACCCTGGATAAAGCAAGATAACTTCAATCAGGCTTCTGGCTGCAGGATCTCTATGTTGAATTGACTTGGCTGTTTCAAACATCATTCCACCATCAAAGTTTCAACCAACCACATGAAATCTTCACTGTCGATTTCTTCGATACGGCCTTCATCTGCCAATTGATTGAAAGATGATACGATTGGTAATTGGGCAATCACAGGCAGATTGTATTTCTCGGCCAAGTCATTGACTTTACTGATCCCGAAAGGTGTATGACGTTTATTGCATTCATCGCAATCAAAATAACTCATATTTTCGATGATGCCTAAAATCGGAACATTCATCTTTTGAGCCATTTCTATGGCTTTAGAAACGATCATGGAGACCAAATCCTGAGGCGTGGTCACAATGATGATCCCATCGATCGGTAAGGACTGAAAAACAGTCAAGGCAATATCACCAGTACCTGGCGGCATATCCACCACCAAGAGGTCAAGTTCGCCCCATGCGACATCGGTGTAAAATTGTTTGACTGCGTTGGTGATCAATGCCCCACGCCATAAAATGGGTGTCGTATCAGATTCTACCAACATATTCGAAGTGATGACTTTTAGACCACTCTCGGTCACAAACGGTAAAATGCCATCATCGCTACCAAAAGCTTGGGTATGAATATTAAAGAGTTGTCCCATTGATGGCCCAACGATATCTCCATCAAGCAATCCTGTTTGAAAACCAGATTTTTGGGCATGCGAAGCCAAGAGTGCCGCAACTGTCGATTTACCGACACCGCCTTTTCCACTGACGATCGCAAACATCTTTTTGATTTTGGTTTCTTTCTTAGGACGAGCTTTAAACGGATTAAATTTAGGATCTAGATTTTGATTTTCTGACATAGTGTTAAGTCTGTCAACTTCGACAGAGAGTCCTTTCATAAATGCTTTATTATTATACGCTTTCACTTAAAAATTGTGTATCATTACGATTCTTAAATGAACGTCATCTCAATAAAAAACTTCATCACAGATGAAGTTTTAGGATGTTTTCGACATGGTTTGAGGTAAGTTCAATGGGATTGTTTTCCATATTCCCATAGGTGAAAGACAAGCTCACCAATTCATCAAGTTCTTCTGATTTGACCCCATAATCTGATAGTTTCATCGACGCAATGCCTTCAGAAGTCTTTTCGATCCACATCCATAATTCTTCAGGATTGTTGATGTTGAAAGCTTCATAGACACTTTCGGGATTTGATAAAGCACTGAGATTATATCTTAGAAGATCTGCCAAAGTCAGTGCACACGCCAAGCCATGATCCATTTTAACTTTTAGTGTCAAAGGATAAGAAATGGCATCACAAGCGGTTGAATTGGTATTGCTGAAAGCCAAAGCAGCCAATAAGGATCCAATCATCATTTGTTTTCTAAGTTCAAGAGATTCAAGATTTCTTATCACCAAAGGTAAGTTTCTAACGATCAAACGAATTGCTTTAAGCGCTAAGGTTTGAACAGCCGGAGATGTTGATTTGGCCCAATACGCTTCAGAAGCTTGGGTCAAAGCATCTAATCCTGTCGATAAAGTCAAACGTAAAGGCATAAATTGTGTATATTCAACAACGATATATGCACGATCAAAGGCAAGTGTTGGTGCCTTAATGACATATTTCGCATTTTTACTTAAGTCACAAACATTAGCCCATTGCGTCAATACACCACTTAATTCTGAAGTTGTTGGGACAGCGATCAATTCTGGTCGATCAGGATGTTTGAGATAATTCTCAGTTTGAATGGCTTTTAATACTTTAGCATCATCCAATACATGATCATTCATCCAAAGCAAAGCAGCCGTACTCTTAGCGATATCCAAAGCACTGCTTCCACCAATCGCAATAAACAAGGTATAATCACTGTCCTTCAAGATTTTTAAAGCAGATGTAATATCTTGATAAGTAAGTATCGCAGGGATTTGATGGATCCAAGTCACAGTGCCTTGTTGTTTCATCGATTCAATCATGGGCAAAAAGTTCAATTGTTCAGCTGTACTTTCACTGATGAAGAGGGCTGTCTTTTGAATCGATACTTTGTTAATCAGCTGGGTACTTAAAGCACCAGGTTGAATGAAATGGATAAGGGTCGGAATTGAAATAGGGTTCATATTGGTTACTCAAGGGTTAATGCACAAGACTTTCTATTAAGATTACTTTATACTTCTTTAAATCGAATGTTTCTTTTCAAAGTTCCAGGCATCTTTACAGATGTCTTGGATCGTATATTGGCTGACCCAACCGAGTTCTTTTTTGATCTTAGAAACATCAGCTGTACTTTCTGTCACATCACCGCTTCTTCGATCGGTGATCTTGGTTGGAATCTTAAGTTGATTGGCTTCTTCAAAGGCATGGACTAAACCTAAAACAGAAGTTCCAACTCCTGTGCCGACATTGTAGATACGATATCCTGCTTGGGGTGATTTTAACACACATAAGTGAGCCAAAGCCAGATCCATCACATGGATATAGTCACGGATCGGTGTTCCATCAGCTGTATCATAATCATTCCCAAAAACATTGAGCCAAGGTCGTTTACCACTGGCCACTTGTTGAACATACGGCAGAAGGTTATTGGGTATCCCTTTTGGGAATTCCCCAATGATGCCGCTAGGATGGGCTCCTACAGGGTTAAAGTAACGTAAAGAGGTTGCGGCCATGTCAGGATGAACCACACAATAATCTTCGATCATGCGTTCACTCATGGCTTTGGTTTCCGCATAAGGATTGGTGGTCTTCAGTAAAGTCATCGACTCATTCATTGGGGAAATCTGAGGACCATAAACCGTTGCGGAAGAACTGAAAATCAAACGATTGACATGATATCGATCACATAAGGTCAATACATTCAAGGTCGCATTAAGATTATTGGCGTAATATTCAAGGGGTTTCTCAACCGATTCCCCAACAGCTTTATAGCCTGCCAAATGGATCACTGTATCGATTTCATTTTCTTTGAAGATCACTTCAAAAGCATTGAGATCAGTACAATCCACCAAATAAACTTGATGTTTTTCTAAAGATACCAATTGTTTCAATCGCTCGATTTGATCGAGTTCACAATTGGAACAATTATCTGCGATTACCACCATGCTTGGATCTTCCATGCTTGCGATGATGTGGGAACCGATATAGCCCAAACCACCCGTCAATAAGACTTTCTTTTTCACCATGATCATTCCCCTTTATTTGTGGTATCGGTCTTCTTTTTTATTTTGAGACGCGAAAGCAACGCAATACGTTTCTTAGGTTTCTTGATGCTTTGAAGTGCTTCATTCTTGGTCAAGTATTCTGGATTTTTATGAAACAACATATTGGCTTCATGTAAACCATATTTCTTTTTGACCATAAAAAATACATCATCTAAGCGACATACTCTGATGCCTTCACCTTCATGAGCATCACTGGCAATCACATGCGCTAAACCCAATTTGATCAAACGATGGGCGATTTTTTCAGCATAAACCCCATGTGTTCCCAACAATGAAGTCCGATTGATCTGTAAGTAACAGCCCATACTGACCCACTTCTTACAGTGTTCTACCCCTTCATGAACATCATCAAAATAACGTTCAGGATGCGCAATCAAGACTTTTTTGCCATTTTCTTGAAAGGTAAGAATCGCTTGTGATGCCAATTTCGAAAAAGCATTGGTTCGTGTAAATTCAGCCAAGACATAATCTGTATCCATATAGCCTAAAACCTGATTGTTTTTAATCAGGTCAAAGGAGTCTGTTTTGATTCTGAATTCTTCACCATAGCGGATCTCAATATCCAGCTCATGTTTTACAGCCAAGCGCTTAAGATGACGCCATGCCTGAAGCACGGTTTCATTATCTGGATTATAGCGGCCTTTAGGTTCTCGATGAGGTGTCACATAGATGAGTTTAATGTCGCTTTTTAGAGCGCTTTGTAACATCATTAATGCTTCTTCATCTGTTTTTACCCCATCATCCATTCCCGCAAAGCAATGGTTATGAAGGTCGATAAAACTCATAATCGATCCCCAGGTTTTGTTTGTGTGGATCCAATCAACAGATAAAGCAGTAAGCCAATGTAAAATGGAACCAGTACAGCGACAATGGCCCACATCATCGGTGATTCAACACCTCTTCTTCGCGCATCATTGTAGACCATAAATCCAATGATCAGTGGGGCAACGACGACCAGTAAGGCAATGAGTGGAATAATGATGATCGGAAAGAATACAAAAGGTAGAAAGTTCATGTCAGCTCCTTATAAAGTAGGTGATAATCTCGCTTATCACTGCGTCTAAATAACGGAATCAGGCTCAAAGCCAATAAACCTAAGGATATAATGATTAACCAAGCCATCTGATAAGGCAACAAATCAACGACAAATCCAAATGAAATCTGAGCAATCGACCCGATCACCGCTGAGATGATCCCCAAGGTCGATGAGATCCTTCCTCGATGAGAGGCTGGAACACGTCTTGAGAAGTACGCTGCATTGGCGATGGTGTTGATGACTTCACCGATGGTAAATACGATCATACCGATAAACAATAATGGGATCAATGTGCCTAAGAAAGCATAAATGATAAAACTGCTCATGAAGAAGAATATGGCAATCCCAAACTTATTGACCTCATTGACCCTTTTAAGATAATAGGTCAAAACAGGGGTTGCAAGAATAACGACCAAACCATTGAGTGAATACATGAAACCATAGATTTCAGAGTAATTGGGCAAAGTTTTTTCAAGTTGCAAAGGTAAGAGGAAATTGGTTTGGGTATACATCAAACCGACCAATGAACTACAAGCCAGATAGATCCAAAGGGTCTTGGATTTAAAGATGATCGATAAGGTGCTTTCTCCATCTTTGGTTTGTTCATACGCATTCAAGGTATGTTTGATATCACTGAGTTTGGTATCCTTGATCATAAACATGATCAGTAAAGTACCCAGTAAAGATGTTGTCCATCGACCAAAAACGCCAACCATAATAGATCCTTAAACAAGAAGCCCCCAATCGCAGGACCCAAGATAAAGCCTAGATTAAAGCCCATGTAGCTCAAAGAATAAGCTTTTGCGCGCTGATCCGAAGTTGATTTATCCGCCAACATCGCATCATAAGCAGGACCTTGAACCGTCCCAAAGAAACTTGAGAAGAAAAACAAGACAACGGTTAAAGTAGAAATAGGTAGCATCGCATTGATGTAGAAACAGCTGACCATCAGTAAATTTGAGATGACGATGATCTTTTTTCGACCATAGCGATCGGTTAGCTTCCCGCCCAATAAACTTGCCGGTAAATTAGCCGCAAAACCCAGCACCATGATCAAAGCTATCTGCGAGGCACTGTAGCCTAATTTAACTTTCAGAATCAGTGTCAATAAAGGCCATATAAAAGTCCCCAGTGCCCCTATAACACGTCCTATAAACAAAATATAGATGTCGCGGTTTAAACCGCGGTATTGATCGATAAATTTAAACATCTTTCCCAAACTTTCTTAGTGTGCTAAACAGCCTTGCCTTTATCAGGACTCAAAAAATATCCGATCAGTGCCCCCATCAAATTCAATAAGACATCATCCACATCCAAAGTCCCACTCATCGATACATATTGCATCGCTTCGATACATAAGATAAATATTAAAGCCACACAAACAAACACCCACCATTTCTTTACCGCTTTATTGACCATCGGAAAGAAATATCCAAAAGGAAGTAAGATCAGCATGTTTCCAATCACATTGTATAGAAATAAACCAAAGCCGCTGGGTCGATCCAATACCCCCAAATAACGGTTGATGGTCGCAAAAGGAATGAGGTTGGTGGTATCTGCCATCATTGCCTGAAGTTTATCAAAACCTCCGGTCACAATCCAACTAAAATCAAGATTTCGGTTAAAAATAACCATTCCATAGACCAGAATGACCACATAAGCAATGAATATGTTTCTTAATACTTTGGTTTTTATCATAAGACAACAACATTTTAACACAGCGCACCCCTCTTCCCAAACAAGTTATGGGAAAAACACATAAAAAAAACCTTATTTAAGGTTTCATTTATCGTTTGGTGGAGGTAAAGGGACTCGAACCCTCGACCCCTTGATTGCGAACCAAGTGCTCTACCAATTGAGCTATACCCCCATGCGGCTATTTAATTATAGCACAGCATATGTTTGCTTCAAGCAAATCATAATTATCAAAAAAACTAATCCCAAGATAATCTTAACAGTGAATAATTACTTACCTACAAACGCATAATAATCTAAACTTAAAGTTTGAAACTGAAACATATGACTCAATAAATGAACTTGATCTTGGTCTTTCGAAAAACCATAAACACTAAATAACCCGATGAAATGTTCAGGTCTTGGAACGGCCAATTTCGCATCAACCTGTGATTTATAGTTAATCAAAGCTTGGGAATCTTTGTTTTGTATGGCTTGATCCAACCATGTCCAAAAACGCAGTGCTTTTGGATCTGCTTGATCCCCATATCCCAACCATCCTAAGTTATGAACCAATCCTCCCGAGAAGATAAAGGCGGTGTCATCACTTAATGATCTAAAAGTTTCTCCGATCTTCATAAGTTGCTGTGGTTCTTCAAAAGGATTCACCGACATCAACACAACAGACAATGTATTTTGCGGATCGATGAGCTTGAGTAAGGTCCATGCGCCATGATCCAGTGGTCTATCTTGAGTAGCTTTGGCTTTTAATCCAGCTTTGTCTAAAAGCGACAACACGTCTCTTCCTAAGTTAGGATCCCCTTTCGTTTCCATTTTGACCTCATAGAGTTCTTTAGGGAAACCTCCGAAATCATACATGGTTTCATAGTTAATCGAAGTAGACACTTGAATGATCTGTGATTCAAAGTGAGCCGACATAAGCACCAGTCTTTTGATTTCAGGATGATCTTTTCTAAATTTTTTCAATGTTTGTGTATAATCATTGTCTTCTAAATATATCGTAGGAGCCCCATGGGCCATAAAGAATGCTTTTTTCATAATATACCTCATGGATAAAGTATAAAGTTTAAACATTTTATTTCAAAGGATATGACCAGTGTGAAGGTGTATGTTAAACTAATGTGTGGAGAAACACATATGGAACCCAGCAACATCAAAATGGTCGTATTCGACATCGATAACACTTTGGTCTCTGAAAAAAAGAGAATCATTGAAGCTTCTGCCGTCACAGCCATACATACCTTACATGAGAATGGATATAAAGTCTTGGTGGCCACTGGACGTGCCCCTTACTTCATCAAACCACAAGTATTTGAAGTCATCGACAGTGATTATTATGTGACCATCAATGGCCAATGTGTCATGGATAGAAATCATCAGATCATCAAAAGACATGATCTGGATAAAGCAGATATCTTAAGATTATTAGACATATGTAAGAAAGAAAAGATCGCTTTAGGATGTAAATGTTCTAAACAAATCGTCATCTTAAATGATTATGAACTGTTTGCGAAACATTACGGCCATGGTGAAGATCCAGCCGGACGTTTCTTGGATGCTCAAGATGATCCTGATGCGTTGGATAAAGATATGGCGATGGGTATCTTCTTGGTCGGTGACGTTCAAAAAGTCATCGATCAAAATGATTTGTTTCCCAATTGGACCTTTACCAGAGCCTTTAGTTGGGGCATGGACATTTATGACAAAGACATTCATAAATCCAAAGGCATCGAAGATGTCCTAGAGTTGATTGGTTTACGTTGGGATCAAGTCATGGTGTTTGGGGATGCCGACAATGATATTCGGATGATTCAAAAAGCCGGGATCGGGATTGCTATGGGCAATGCCACTGAGAATTTAAAAAAAGTCGCTGATTATGTCACCAACGACCTTGAACAAGACGGTATCTATAATGCGCTTAAGCATTTCAAACTGATTTGATCAGTTTGAGATCTGCCACGACTTCCAGTAACGGCGATTGCGTAAATAAATCAAAAGGAGTCAACGAGACGATCGTATACTTCTTTTTTAATTCAGCCAGATTCTTGGCTAAAGTTGAAGGATTACAAGAGACATAAATCAAATGTTCGATATTTGAGTTGAGTAATGTTTCAATCATTTGACTGCTTAAACCGCTTCGTGGCGGATCCATCACCAACGCATGGATCTTTTCTGTTTTTAACAGTTCAGGCAATAACAGCTGAACATCGCCTTGATTGAAGTGAACGTTGTTGATTTTATTGAGGGAGGCATTCTCGATCGCTGCTTTAACGGACGCCAAGTTGATTTCCAAACCGATGACTTTTTTAACTTTTTGAGCCAAAGGTAAACTCATCGCCCCTACCCCACAATACGCATCCAAGACCACATCTTCTGCTTTAACCAATTGAACGACTTTATTGAAGATGGCTGAAGCTTGAATCAAATTGAGTTGAAAGAAAGCAGTGGGTGAAAGCTCATACCTGAGCCCATTTAAGGTCACTGGAATGGTTTTTAATCCTGCCTTGTGGATTAAGTTGTTCCCAAAAGGATCATGCGCATGACGGTCTGTATTGACACTGAGATAGATTGATTTTACACTGTCGATCTTCATAAGATCACTGATCAGTTCATCAGGGATCTTGTTTTCACCCACGATCAAGGTGAGTTGGAATTGTCCTTCAAAACCTCTTAAGATCAAATAACGAATGCCCACCATGGACTCAAAACTAAAGGCTTCTTGTTTATGAATATTCAAACACTCCAGGATCAAAACCTTGGCAGCTTCTAATTCATCAGAATGGATCAAACAATGATCAGCTTTGACGAAATGATTGGAGTTGGCAGAATACAAACCACTGACCAACTTCCCTTTTTCACTGCGAACCGGTAACTTAAACATATTGCGATAACCCAAAGGTTGTGGATTTGAAACCATGGGTTTGATCAATCTGTAATCGATGTTGCCCATGTATTTGACCAGGGCTTGTTTAAGATGATCCAGCTTGATTTTTTCTTGTTGCTCAACGGTCGCGATCATCAGTGCACAACCCCCACAGGTGGCTTGTACAGGACATGGGGCTTGAATTCTAAAAGGACTGGCTTTTATGATACGTAAAAGTTCGCCTTTTTGATAAGTGGATTGGGTTTGGGTGATCTTGATTTCTACGATTTCGTAAGGTAAAACCCCTTCAATAAAGACAGGTTGACGATCGATATAGGCGATGCCTTCGCCATTGATTCCGGATTTTTCTATTTTAACTTGCATCGTTTAAAAATGTCCTTAACGGACATTTATTGTTCGGAGAATCCCCAAGACGGAACTTCAGTGCCTCGTCTAAGTAAGACAGTTTTCTGAAAGTCTGTTTGATTGGTAAATCTTAAGATCGCATCTTCTTCTTGGACTGAACAGCCTACCAGAAGTTTAACTTCGATGTCTTTTTTTAAGATATCAGCCGCAACCAAGATCGTATTGACTTGATTGGCCGATAAAGTACCCTTATAGATCGAGATCCCAGTCTCATCCTGACTTACGGTATCGCTTAAATAACCGTAATCGACCGGATAGATAAGGTTACCATACTGAGGATGCGCAGATCCTGCAGGTTGCGTAATAATGATGGACGAAGAGAAATATAGGGTATCCAGTTTTTGCCAGAAAAAGGCATTGTTTTCAAGTTGACTCATACACACCTCACCTCTCATTGTAAAAGATGAAAAGAGAAATGTAAACAAGAATGTTCTTACAGGGCTCTTTCTTTCAGTTTTAAATGCATTATGAAAGAATTGATGTCGAAATCTTCCACAGTAACCATGGCATTCATCAAGATCAAGGCTGAACCACGGGCATCACTTAAAGCCTCATGATGATTTAGTTCTATACCTAAATATTCGCAAACAGTATTTAAGCGATGATTGGGTAAAAAAGGCCATAAACGACGGGCAATCTCAACCGTATCAATATAGGTACACAATGGTTTAGAAATGCCATATTGAATCAGTAAGGCATTTAGGACACCCATATCAAACATCGCATTATGGGCCACCAATAGGTTCTGATGAAACCAAGGTCTTAATAGCGGCCACAATTCTTCAAAGGTGAGTGCATTTTCAACGTCTTCAGACTGAATGCCATGGATGGAAATATTGAAGGGATCAAAAAAGGCATGATCAGGATCCGGTTTGATCAAGTATACACCTTCATAAATCACTACGCCTTCTTCAAAAACGACAAGTCCAATACTGCAGGCACTGGCTGGATGATTATTGGCTGTTTCAAAATCAATGATACAAATTTTCATAAGTTAGAGCACATCCAGTATCATCTTGATCATCAAGATCCCAAAGACAACGATCAGTAAAGGCTGAATCAATTTCTTACCATATTTGACGGCCATCAAAGAACCCGCAACATTCCCTGTGATACTAAATAAAGCTGCACTAAGTCCAAGCACCACATCAACTTGAGCACTGAATCCAAAAGTAATGAGTGCAGCAATGCCTGACGCTAAATTAACCAACTTGGCATTGGCTGATGCTTGGGTATAACTCATCCCAATCACAGACACAAAGCCAAAGATCAACATACTGCCTGTCCCAGGTCCAATGAATCCATCATACATTCCAACTAAAAAAGTAATAAGGGTGATCTGTGCCCAAGGAAATTTATCTTTAGGACTGATCACGACTTCTTTACGGGGTCTTAAGACAAACAGAGCCATCACAGGCAAGCACAAAGATCAAAACCGTCTTAAGGGCTGTTTCTGAGACCCATAGTGCCATACTGGCACCAATCCACGAACCCACTAAGGCAAACAAAGCGGACACTAGGGCTAGTTTGATCCAGATTTTCTTATGGATAAAAAAAGTGATCGATGCGGTAAACGTCCCGATCGATGAGGATAGTTTATTGGTCCCCATCGCCAAATGAATGGGTATCCCCGCAAAAATATAGGCTGGTAATGAGATCAGTCCTCCACCTCCGGCAATCGAATCAATGAATCCGGCCAGAAAGACAAGAGGTCCTAATATCCAGAGTTTTTCCATACTTACCTCACTGGTTTTTATTCTACCACAGCGCTATAATAAAGCCAGAGGAAAGAGGAACACCATGAAACAGTTTTTTAAAGAATTCAAAGATTTCGCATCAAAAGGCAATGTGATGGATTTGGCCATTGGGGTCATCATCGGTTCTGCCTTTGGGAAGATCGTATCATCTTTGGTCAACGATTTGATCATGCCAATCGTATCCGTATTGACTGGGGGATTAAATTTTAGCGACATCAAATTTGTGTTGGTAGAAGCGACAGAAGCCAAAGCTGAAGTAGCCATCATGGCCGGAAATTTTATTAAAAACGTCGTTGATTTCTTGATCATCGCCTTTTCGATCTTCATCATGATCAGAGCATTAGCCAAACTCAAACGCAAAGAAGATGCTAAAGCAGCGATTGCTGCAGAACCAGTTGCACCTGTTGAAAATGAACTCAGCATACTCAAAGACATCAAAGTTTTATTAGAAAAGAAGTAAAAGAACTTATCATGTAAAAAAAGAGCCCGATGGGCTCTTTAACGTTGACGATTCAAGGATAAGGCAATCAAGCTTTCACGGGTCAATTTACACGCTAAGGCCGTTGAAGCTTGGGACAGATCATACATCGGAGACAATTCATTGATGTCCATCCCGACGACATTGAGATGACTCATCTTTAAGACTGAATCCAAGAGTTCCATGAAACTGATGCCTCCGCTTTCAGGAGTGCCTGTACCCGGGAAGAAGGATGGATCCAAACAATCCAAATCGATGGTGATGTAGACAGGTTTATCTTTAAGTTGCGGTAACACATGATCTAATGTCTTGCAGCTGTGTTTCTCTAAGATATCATGTTCTTGAGCGAATACAAATTCATCTTTAGCTCCGCTTCTTAATCCAAAATGATAGATTTTCTTATCGCCTGTTAAGTCATGGCAACGTCGGATGACCGTCGCATGCGATAGATATTCTCCATAATAAGTGTCTCTTAGATCTGTATGCGCATCAAAATGAATCATATGGACATCCGGATATTTTTCAAATACGGCTCTAAAAGCACCAAAGGTGACCGTATGTTCACCCCCGATCATAAAGGGGATCTTATGATCGTCTAAGATGTTTTTGGTTCGATCATAGATCTCATCCAATGCTCTTTCAGCAGATCCAAAAGGCAAAATCAAATCACCTGAGTCAAATACTTTACAATCGGTCAAATCACCATCACTGTAAGGCGAATAGGTTTCTAATCCAATGGATTCCGTTCTGATCGCAGAAGGTCCAAAACGTGTTCCTGGACGATAGGATGTGGTTGAGTCAAACGGAGCTCCAAACAATACGATTTCAGCATCTTCATAACTTGTCTTACAACCCACAAAGGTTGAAATATTTTCATTTAACTTCACTGAGTATGTCCTCCTTGATATAGTTGGGTAATGCAAAGCATCCCCCATGAATCTCTTCATTATAATAACGGGTCTTAACTTTTAGTTCTTTCCAAAAAACAGGATCTAGATCTTTGAGCGGATGAGCATCTTTACTCGCAAATGAGAAGAGCCAATGGCCTGATGGATAAGACGGGATCTGGGCTTGATACAGTTTTAAGATCCCAAAGAGTTCTTTCATACGGGTCACAGCGCGAACCATGGCTGCTGCAGTTTGCGGATAAAACGGTGATTCTTGTTGGGTCACCAAGATGCCTTGGCGTGTCAGTGCTGTAAAGCAATTCCCATAGAATTCTCTCGTAAAGAAAGTTTCATTGGGTCCAAAAGGATCCGTTGAATCCACCAAGATCAAATCATATATATTATCCAGTTTTCGGACATATTTTAATCCATCAGAAACAATCATAGATACTCGAGGATCTTCAAACGACTTGTTCATTTTTGGAAAATGAACTTTACAGGCTTTGATCAGTTCGTCATCCGCTTCGACCACATCGATTTTCTCGATGAAAGGATATTTGATCAGTTCACGTACACAACCACCATTAGAACCTCCTATGACCAATACTTTACGCAGATCAGGGTTAGCTGCACAAGCCACATGCACCATCATTTCATGATAAATGAATTCATCTTTTTCGGTGATGACGATCGAGTCATCTAAAACCAAGACTTTTCCAAATTCTTTGGATTCAAAGATATCGATCTGTTGAAACTTTGAACGTTTAGAAAAGAGTTGTCTAACGATACGTATCGAAAAACGGACATCATCGGAATGTTCTTCCGTAAACCAAAGTTCCATTAGACCTCCAAAACCTTAATGGTTTCTAAACTGTCATCTTCCATACCGGTAATGAAACTACCGTGCGCTTTCGCATATAAGATGTAATCAATGGCACCAGAGGTGATTTCTTCACCAGGGGCAAGCACTGGGATACCAGGTGGATAAGCCATCACAGATTCTCCACTGATGCGACCTGCACTATTTAAAAGTTTGATTTTCTTTTGTTTGGCATTAAAAGCTTCCATTGGTGTCAATCTGACGATTGGATGGATGTATTCTTGAGTCTTCAGTAAGATCGAGTCTTTCGCATACACATCATTGATGTCATCTAAGGCTCCAATCAAACGTTCAACTTTGGGCATCGTATCCCCCATTGAGATCATCGCCAATATATTCCCAAGATCTCCAAATTCAATTTGGATATCATATTTTTCACGCAGGAGATCATACACTTCGATCCCATTGAGGCCTGTCCCTGCGGTATTGACGGAGAGTTTGGTGGTATCAAAATCATAGATGGTATCCCCATTGATGATCTCGCGTCCAAAGGCATAATACCCTTCGATCTCATTGATTTCACCGCGGGCATAATCCGCTAATTCAATGACCTTATCAAATAGTTTTTCGCCGTTTAAAGCGAGATATTTACGTGCGATATCCAAAGAAGCAGTCAATAAGTAAGAACCGCTGGTCGTATGGGTCAAATTTAAGATCTTACGAACACGGTTGGTATCTTTATCATCTTTGATCAATAAGAAAGAAGACTGGGTCAAAGAACCCCCTGTCTTATGCATACTGACTGCCGACATATCAGCTTTGGCGGCCATACCACTGATCGGCAATTTTTTATTGAAAGAAAAATGTGTCCCATGGGCTTCATCAACAATAACTTTCATCTTATGAGCATGCGCCAACTCAACGATGGCGCTGAGATTTGAACAGATGCCGTAATACGTCGGATTGTTGACAAAAACAGCTTTGGCATCGGGATGTTCTTCAATCGCCAAGGCAACATCTTTGACGCTCATGCCCAGTGAAATTCCCAAATTTAAATCAATACCAGGATTGACATACACAGGTACAGCCCCTGTTAAGATCAAGGCATTGATGGCACTTCTGTGAACGTTTCTGGGCATGATGATTTTTTCATCTTTTTTGGCAACACTCATGACCATCGTTTGAACAGCAGCCGAAGTCCCATTCACAATAAAAAAGGCATGTCCTGCTTTAAAGGCTTTGGCTGCCAGTTTTTCTGCTTCTAATATAACGCCGGTAGGATGGATCAAATTGTCCAAGTCACGACGGCTATTGACATCATACTGTAGGGCTTGTTGGCCCAAAAAATTCCTAAGCAAGGGATTGCCTTGACCTTGTTTGTGTCCTGGAACATCAAAACTGACTGTTCTTTTGGAGACGTTTTTGATCAGTGCTTCCGCAATAGGTGCTCTGTCTTGTGTATTTTTCATCTTCACCCTGTCTCTTTTTACAACCCCATTATAGACTTATTTCCACGCTTGACAACTTAGAATTGAAGCATCAGCCATTCTGGTTTAAAAACCATCATGATGCCTAGAATAATCATTAAGATTCCTCCAATTAAGTGCGCGTTACGGGAATACTTCGTAGAGATACCTGTGAGTTGTGCTGTCTTCATTGCGATGACGAAAATGATGATATCATCCGCCATAAAGAATAGCAAGTATAAAAGAAGATATAAAATATATTGGATCCCACTTAGATTTTGGATCGATAAAACTTGCGTATAAATGACCGGTAAACCCGCTGAACAGATCAGTTCAACCAAGTTGACACTAATGGCCAAAACAATGACTCCAATGGAAGCCAGGACCAAGACCGGTTGGGCAAAGATCTGCTTGATACGGACGGATATTTTTTTGCGTTTGCGATCATCGATGACTTCGCAACCCGGTTTTGTTTTCAGATAAGTTCTAATGTTGACGATCCCACCAATCAAGGCAATGGCAGCAATCAACAAACGAATGTACGTAATGGTTCCAAAAAGCAAGGTAATATTGAGCCAAGTCAACATGAACATAAAATACATGATGGCCGTGGTCGCTAAGAAAAGTCCTCCTAAGAACCATTTCTTCCAGGTCTGTTCAAGATGAAACAGCATACTGATCAAAAGCAATAAGACCCACATCGCACAAGGATTGAAGCCGTCTAATGTTCCCAAAACGACCGCTAATAAAGGCAAAGATATGGTTTTAGCATTGATTTCACCAAAAAACGGGACTTTGATCGTACCATCTGTCGGATCGATATCGACCCCCTCACCAGGCGCCACATACCCTAACAGTTCCCCTATCACATCTCGCACATTGTTTTTACGGAAAAAATCGATTGAACTTTCTATCGTAGATTCTGTTGAATTCTTTGAAAAACCAACGATGGTTTTACGTCCTATGACTAAAGTTGGCGTCGATTTGATTTTGATGTTGAGGATCTCATCGAGTTGTTTGACCAACTTTTGACCTTCTTTATCAAAGGCAATCTCATATCTGTGAATCACAAGATTTGGATCTTTAGCTTCAAGTTCGATCAAATATTTATCTTCAGCCGCACAGGTAATACAGCCTTGGGCATAGAAGAAATACATATGGGTCTTATCATAGGCTTTAGTCGTGATCATCATTGAAAATAAGGCTGATAATATCGCTAAAACCACAAGGGTTTTCTTAAACATGGTTTAGTTCGCTTTCTAACGCGTCTTGGCTCATTTCGCCAGCGATTCTCTTCACTTCAATGTCGTTTTCATAAATAATAAAGACAGGAATCAGTTTACCAACATTTAAAGGAAGGACAAGCTCATCATCCAGATCCAAGTCAAGGTCGACCCAGATCCATTGCGGATATTTTTCTTTTATTGCCTTGATGCGTTTACGCATGGTGAGACAAGCATGGCACCATACTGCTGATACAATGACTATTTTTCGCATAATTTTTCCAAATAGGTCTCCATGATCTTGATGAAGCTATCCAACTCTTCCACACTGGTCAAGTGTGAGAGACTGATACGATACGATGATGAGGCCAAAGCTTGATCTCTGGTAATCGCATAGACCGAGGCAGAAAATTCGTCTTGACCGCTGCAAGCGCTCTTAGATGAAAAACAAAGCCCATGATCAGAAAAATAAGCCAGACCTTCTTCAGGTCTTGATCCTAGAATACTGATGTTGAAAAGATGGGGGATCGAATGTTGATTTGAATTGATGTGGATCTCTTCAAAACCTTCAAGTTTGCTTCTAAGATAATCATTCAGCTTCTCAACTTTGATGAAACGTTCATCAAATTCAAGGGCTGATAAACGTAAAGCTTCCGCAAATGCAGCCACTAAACCGTTTTGCGGAGTCGACGCACGATATGGGGTAAAACTATGTCCGCCATGAAGCAAAGGAATCAAAGGCACAGAAGCTTTCTTAATAAGAACAGCGACTCCTTTAGGCCCATAAACTTTATGAGCAGAAGCACTGGCCAAATCGATGTCTGAGAGATCAAAATGTCCTTTTCCAACAAGTTGCGTGATATCTGAATGAAAGAATACCTTATGTTGATGACAAAGTTTCCCTGCTTCTTCAATCGGTTGTCTGATCCCTGTTTCAGAATCAACTCCAATCAACGTGACCATTAAGGTATCTTCTCTGATCATTAAATTCAGTTGATCTAGATCATAACGGCCTTCTTCATCTAATCCCAAGGTTTCGATATCATAATCATTTTGGTCCAGGTAACTTAAGGCTCCTATCAAAGAGGCATGTTCCAAAGCAGATGAAATGATATGTTTCTTATGCGGAAACTTTAAAGCCAAGCCTTTGATGGCTGTGTTATTGGCTTCTACAGCAGATGACATGATGATCACTTCTTTAGGCAACACCTTAAAATAATCCGCGATGATACGGATCGATTCATCATTGTTACGTTTGCTTTCGCGACCTAAAACATGGTCGCTGTTGGCATTGGCATAAAAGTTGGTTTCAACACTGACCCACTTTTCAATGACCCGAGGATCAATGGGGGTTGTGGCACTATAGTCGAGATAGATCATAAGTCTTATTTATTTTATCATATCAAGAAAAAAGGTGCTCATTTGAACACCTATTTATGTTTTTTATTGATTTGATCTTACTTGGTTTTTAAATAAGTTTTAAAACTAGGTAAGATTTCATGCGATCTCACTGAAATCACAAAGCCATCATCGGTATTCAAAGTACTGACCACTTGACTTTCTTTCTTCAGTTTTTCAAGTAAATGAGCTTGATCATAAGGGATCAGATAGGTATACAAAGGCTGTATCTCATTCATTTTCAAAATGATCATGTCGACCAATTCATCAAGATTGGACCCATTGAGGGCACTGATGGGGATGGCAATGGATGGAATAGCACTGATGGCGATGTCTGATTTATTGTAGACGGTGATCATGGGTTTATCCACTGCTTCGATCTCCGTCAATGTTGATATCGTGATTTCACTTTGAATTCCAGCCAAGATCGAACTGCTGTCGACCACATGGATCAAAAGATCAGCATCTTTGACTTCTTCTAAAGTCGATCTGAAAGCTTTGATCAAACCATGTGGTAAATGGGATACGAATCCAACTGTATCTGTCACGATCATGGGATTGCCTTTGAGCGTAATTGAACGTGAAGCCGTCTGTAAAGTTTCAAACAAGCGATTCTTCATCGATACTTTCTTATCATCCGATTGACCCGTATAGGTCACCAACGCATTGAGCAAAGTTGATTTTCCCGCATTGGTGTAACCAACCAAAGCACAGGTAAAGACCTGATTCTTTTGACGTGCACGTCTTTGAGTCTCGCGCTGTATCTCCATGGCTTTAAGGGCTTCTGTTGCTTTATCGAGTAAATGTTTAGAAGTTCTGCGCTTAAGTTCAGCAAATTGTTCGCCTGAGCCTTTATTACGGGCTCCTCCTGATCTTTGACGTCCTACTGAATGATAGGTCATCATCGTTCTAGGTAATAGATATTGTAAAGTAGCGACTTCAACTTGAAGCTGAGCTTCACGGCTCTTGGCTCTTTTCGCAAAGATCAACAAGATCAAATGCGTTCGATCGATGATTTCAGTTTCTAAAATCTCGGTTAAATTACGATGTTGAGAAGGACTCAACTCATCTTGAGTCACCACGACATTTATGTTTTGAGCTTCGATATGTTGTCTGATTTCTTCAAGTTTTCCGCTTTTAAAATAGGTCGCAACGTTTTTTTCTTCCATGCCCTGAATGACCGTCATACAATGGGTCAAATCACAGGCTTCGATCAATTGAACGGTTTCTTGGACCTCTAGTTCAAAATCAGGGTTATTTTGATGTCTGACCGCAATCAGTAAGGTATTAATCAATGATTTTCCACTCCAGTTCTAAATCAATATCAAAGTGTTTCTTTACGCGATCTTGGCATTCTTTCACAAGATCCAACATATCTTGCGGGGTCGCATTTCCGCAATTAACGATGAAACCAGGATGCTTGGCTGAAACTTGGGCATCTCCGATTTGATGTCCGCGCAGTTCTACCTCGTCAAATAGTTTCCAAACATAATAAGATTGTCCTTCTTTATATGGACGTTTGAATACGGATCCTGCATTGGGATATTTACGAGGTTGTTTAAGATAACGATCTTTCTTATATTTTAAGATGGCTGTCAATGTTTCTTCATCATTGCCAGGTTCTGCTTTTAAACCAGCTCTAATGACGATCTCATGGGCTGAGATCTTGGATTGACGATAGGTAAAGTAATCTTTATCCGGAATGATCCTTGAGCATGTATTGCTTAAGGTGTCATATAAATCGATCCAGTTGACCAACTGTCCAAAACTGAATTCATATTGACCTGCATTCATAATCATAGCCCCACCGACGGTCCCAGGAATGTCTTCTAAGAAAGCATAGCCTCCAAGTGACTGTTCCAAGGCAAACCACGCCAAACGGCTTAAATTGACGCCAGCATCCGCTATGATTTCAGTATCTGTCAAGACTAAATCATCTTCCATGGTCGTAACGATGAAGGCATAAGTTGCATCATAATACGCTTTTGAGAGCAGAATATTACAGCCCTTCCCGATCAAAATTCTTTTAGATGCCTTGGTTAGTTCCAATACTTCTAAAAGACCTTGGGAATCCAAAGGTAAATAAAGCAAAGCTACACTAACATCTAAACCTAATGAATTGTATTTTTTAAGTGATGTTTCTTTTAATGTCAAATAGGCCATAGTTTACTCTTTGATTTTCACGTACTTATGCGTGATGTTTGGATTAGGGGTCTTTCTGGATTGGATCTCAAAGATCTTCATCGATGAAATCAAAGGTGTCAGTTTTTGATAGCCATAGTTACGGGTATCAAATTCAGGCATACGTTTAGAAATATAGTTTCCGATTTCTCCCATAAATGACCAACCATCATCATCACTGTTTTCTTTGATGATCGATTTGATCATCTCAGTCAAATCATTCTTATTGGCTTTGACGCCTTTATCATCGATAGATTCTGGCGTATAGTCTTTTAATAAGACTTCCAGATATTTAAACTTCTCACAGGCCGCAATAAAAGGCTGTGGCGTCTTCTTTTCACCCATACCCAACACATACTTCCCAGCTTCTCTTAAACGTGATGCCAAGCGTGTAAAGTCGCTATCCGAAGATACGATACAAAAACCATCGACATTGCCTGAATATAAGATATCCATCGCATCGATGATCAAAGCAGAATCGGTTGAATTCTTGCCTTGAGTGTAACCGTATTGTTGAATCGGTGAAATACTATAATTCAATAAGACATCTTTCCATTTTGCAAACTGGGGTTTTGTCCAATCACCGTAGATTCTTTTATAAGTGGCAGTCCCATGATTCAAAACTTCGTCAAAGACAACTCGTACATATTTCTCTGAGACATTGTCTGCATCAATTAACACCGCGATTCTAAGTTCTTTTTCCATAAATTTCCTTTTTGTTTATTATACCATTTTAAGCAGTTCTTTGACGACTTCACTGGCAATCAGTAATCCAGCAGATCCAGGCACAAACACCATGGATCCGATGATGACTTTTTCATGCGTCCCTTTTTCTTGAAGGGTCATTTGCGGTGATTCGATCGAATACACGACTTTGACACTTTTTAGACCTCGCGCTTTCGCAAGTGTTCTTAACTTCTTCGCCAAAGGATCCATTTCGGTTTTATAGAGCTGACTGACTCTTAAATCTAGTGGATTCATTTTATTACCGGTACCGCATGCCATGATCATTGGTAAGCCTGCTTTTTCACATTGGGCCATCAGTGTAATTTTTGAAGGAACACTGTCGATCGCATCCACCACAAAGTCTACCCCTTCAAGTGAAATCTCACGGTCCTCTTTATAAAAGATGGGATAAGTGTTGATTGTAGCTTCAGGATTGATCGACAATAAGCGTTCTTTCATGGCGTCTACTTTTTTTGTGCCCAAGGTTTGATGGGTTGCGATCAGTTGACGATTGATATTGGTTAGATCAACATCATCATGGTCGACCAGTGAGATCTGTCCGATACCACTTCTGATCAAAGCCTCGCAAACAAAGCTGCCTACCCCACCCATCCCAAAAACCATCACGTGTGCATTGTGAAGTCGATCTAATTGTTCATCTGTAAGTAAGAGTGAAATTCGTTCAAATTGATTCATTGCTTGAAAGTTCCGTTATTATTATATACAATACCTGGGTTAAAGGACGTTCTATGCGTAAAAAATTAAAGATTTGGGTTCAAATAACGATGATTGCGGCACTTTATACGGCCTTGTCTTTTGTATTGGCGCCTTATTCTTTTGGACCTGTCCAAGTTAGAATCTCCGAAGCACTCACCGTTTTACCCCTTTTAGCCCCTTGGCCCATCTGGTCATTGAGTTTAGGCTGTTCGCTCACCAATCTGATTGGGGCTGCGACAGGCATCAATATCTTAGGTTATTGGGATGTTTTATGGGGAACTTTGGCGACTTTGATGGCTGCTTTATTGACCTATCGCTTTAGAACGCTAACTTTTAAAGGGATCCCTATAGTATCTTTGATGATGCCGATCCTGATCAATGGACTAATCATAGGGTATGAATTGATGGTGGTCTTTGGACCAAACACCTTAGGTATGTTTGTCTTCTATGCCTTGAGTGTTGCGATTGGAGAAGCCATCAGTGTCATCGTCATTGGTTATCCCTTAGTACAAATGCTTAAAAAAACAAAACTATTTAAAACAGAGGCTTAAAACCTCTGTTTTTGTATCCTTGAGATGACTTTAGCACTGAGTTGACTTGGAATAAGGCTCAACAATACTTTGAGAACTTTGTTTGTAAAACCTGGAACAGCGATCGCCTTATTCTTTTTAAGCGCTTTGATCGACATCTGAACGACAGGCAATGAAGCCATAGAAACTTTATTTTGAATCCCGTCATGATGTTTATAATGAGCTGCTTGACCAAACTCTGTATGAGTAGGACCAGGACATAGAGCACTAACCTTGATTTTAAAAGGTTTTAACTCTTCATGAAGTGCCAAAGAAAACGAAACCACATAAGCTTTTGTCGCATAGTATTCTGCCATAAATGGACCCGGTGTAAATGCTGCCATCGAGGCAACATTCAAGATCTCGCCTTCTTGAGCTGCTTTCATTTTAGGAATGAAATGATGAGCTAAATAAGTGAGTGATAAGACATTGACTTCGATCATACCTGACACCACTGCTTTTGGAACGTCTTCAAACGCATCATGATGCCCAAATCCAGCATTGTTGATCAATCTAAATACAAAAATATCGTCTGGGATCTGCATAAGAAAGTGTTGTGTTTGTTTTTGATCAGACAGATCTACCTGATATATCAACACTTCAATGGGATATTTTGTTTCTAAATCAGCTTTGATGGTTTCTAAGCGATCTATTCTTCTGGCAATCAAGATCAGATTTTCATGAGCCTTGGCATATTCAGTGGCATAATCTAGTCCTAAACCACTTGAAGCGCCCGTAATCAGGGTAAATCTTCTCATGTTTGATCCTCTAAAACAAAACGAGCTTTGATTTTATCCAGTAACGCTTGGCTACATCCAATATCCAAAAGATAAGCTTCAATTGAAGGATAATGAGCATATAGATAACGTAAGGTATCTTCCATATATGTATTGGTTGATGTCATTAAATGAGATAAGGAATCCTTATTTTCTTTAAAGTAGGCATTGCGTTTTAAGTTAGTGTAACTGACTTCATAGTTGGATACGATGTCTCGATTACGGACTTTAGCCAGCCCTAAAAGCAACATGGCAATGACCCCTGTCCGATCTTTTCCTGCAGCACAATGAAAAAGGATCGTTCCTTCCGGGGCATCAGCGATGATTTCCATAACTGTTTTGATCTGATTTTTATGATTGATCAGGATATCTACATACATCCCGCCCAGTGTATCCAAAGATAAGGTTGCTAATCTTTCAGGATCTGCTTTTTCAAACAAGGAGACATTATGGTAATGAATGTGTTCATGATGAAGATAAGGATTGGGTCGCATCGATAATTCCATGGCACTTCTAAGATCGATGATCGTTTTTAAGCCATACTCTTCTAGGAACTTCTTATCATGATCGCTTAGAAGCGCTAAATCATCTGAACGTATAAAAGCATGCCATTTCGTTGAATGGCCATCTTTGGTTGAATAACCGCCTAAATCACGGGTATTGGTCGTGCCTTCGAGAGGCAAGCGTACATAATGAATCATAGCGTTCACTTTCTAAACGAGCCTTAATTGACTCTAGAACCATTTCTTTCGTTTGAAATAAATCAGTAAGCCTATAGCTACAACCAACATGCCTCCCATGATCAGAGGATAACCATAGACCCACGTCAACTCCGGCATATATTTAAAGTTCATCCCATATACTCCCGCAATAAACGTTAACGGAATGAAAATGGTTGAGATGATGGTCAAAACTTTCATGATTTCATTCATTTTGATGGAGGCATTTGACAGATAGATATCAACCAAAGAAGATAATACTTCGCGTAAAGTATCTACTGAATCTAAGACCTGATACAAATGGTCTTGAACATCTCTTAGATAGATCTGTGTTTCAACGGTTATGGTTTGTTCACCATGAGATAGTCTGGACAATACATCTCTAAGTGGCCATATGTGTTTATGCATATACAACAAATCACGTTTCAGAGTTCTTATCTCATGTAGGTTCTGTTGGGCGTGGACATGCAAAACGCGTTCTTCCAAGTCTTCAACATCTTCTTCAATTTGCGTGATCACATCAAAGTAAGCATCGACCAAACGATCAAGCAATGTATATAAAAGATAGTCTGTTTTTCGACCTCTTAATGGATCTTGAGGATTTTGAAGTCGTTCTCTGATTGAATCATAGACATCCCCTTCAAGTTCACCCATGGTTACCAATAATCCATCATGATAAATCATGGATATCTGTTCAAAAATAAGCTCTTCTTTGGCATAATACATCATCTTACCAACCATGAAGAGTTCTTTTTCAATCAATTGAAGAGAAGCTCTACGATTTGTTTCTTGAGCATATTCTAATAAGATGGGATGAAAATGATACGAGTCGATTAAGGTCTTGGCACTTTTAAAAGATGATTTATCATCGATATTGATCCAAACCACATCTGGTGTAAAGTTCGGTTTCTTTTTCCATTTGACATAGTCATCATACGAAAGATTCAGTAATTTTTCAGCATTGTATACGATAACGCCTGCATTAAGGGAGATCTTATCCATGGGGCACCTTTTCTGTATTATACCTTATTCTATAAAAAGAGAAGCTTCATCAAGTGTAATGCCTTTTAATTTGATCCAGTGAGCAATATCAAACCCCACATAAGTATAATGCCACGACTCAAACTGATACCCTGTAATCTCTTCTTTACCTTTAGGATAACGCAATATGAATCCAAATCGATAAGCATTGTCTAACATCCATTGGTAACTATCACTGTTTACGAAAAATCCTCTGCCACCTTCACCAGCATTCACATCTACCGCTAAACCCGTTTGATGTTCAGAAAACCCAGGTCGAGCTGAGAATTCATCGCTTGCTTCTCTTCCGTAGAATTTTAAATAGCTATTGTATAAAGCAGATTGAAACGAATAAGAGCGATAAGATGTGGATGTACTTAAAGGCAGATGATCTTCGGTAATCGCTTGACACATCAAATCATAAGCTTGAGCAGCCTCAACCTGTAATGTTGGTCTACCACAACCTTGAGCTTTGATCAAATTAACAGGAACGTAATCTTTGGGAACATAGTGATATTTATTGACCAGCAAGATCGTTGCATCAAAGTTTGCTGGGCTAATGTCAATATATGCTTGATGATCTCGATCCGTATTTACAAGTTCAACGACTTGGCGATAAGAATAAGAAGGTTTTTGGTCTTGGTAATTTAAATATCTGATCAGCCTATTGGGTAAGAAATAATCTGTTTCAAACCAAGAGATGGGATCTTCTATTGTTTCATGTTCTATCACTTGAAACAGCACTGAAGTGTCCAATAAACTGAGAACATTGATTTCTCTTTTGGTATATCCTTTATCATTTAAGATTTCAAAGAAAGGATACAGCGCTCTCTCGACTGCATATTTTTGATAGGGTTGTGTAGATAATCTGATTTGAACATCTACAGGTAATTGATCTTGAATGCCTTGTGTTTCTTTATGTGTATATCCCTGAGCAATTAATTTTTCACTGACAAAACTCAGTGAACTGAAAGTGCTGTGTTTTGGAATAAAGGCATTTAATGTCATGATCCCCATAAGAAAAATAAGCGATGCAACAACTAGGGTCGATATTAGCTTATTTTCTTTCATGATTCAATTATAACAAATTTCACTTAACGTTAAATTTGATTTGGCCAGGTTGATTCAAAATGGCCATGACTTCTTGGACATTAAGTACCTTTCCATAAGACACGACCTTTTCATCAATCACCAAACCAGGTGTCCTCATGATGCCATAGGCTGCGATATCCACCATATCTTTTACTTTTATGATCTCAGCATTTAAGCCAAGATTTTTTAGTGCTGTCCTTGTATTTTCTTCTAGTCTTATACAATTTGAACAACCAATCCCAAGTATTTTGATGATCATAGTTCCTCCAAGATCAATCTACATCATAGTTACTTCTTATCGATGTATAGATATCTATCTATATGATAAACCTTTTTTATATGAATTCAAGTCTTATCGATTATCCAAGGTGCTGTTTCAATTTAAGGGCTGCGAAAAGATTTAAACGATATTTGACCCATTTGCCTTCTTTACGAGCCAACATCAAGTCACATTGAACCAATTGTTTCATATGGAAAGATAAGGTAGGCTGAGTCAAATTAAACTGTTTGATCAGATCACAAGCACAGACCTCTCCTTCTTTAGCCAATTGAAAAATCTGTAAACGCGTATGATCGGATAAGGCTTTGAGCTGTAAAGCATAGGTCTCACTGCTGATTGGGAATTGATCAATGGCACTGTGTAAGATCCGTTGCGCAAAGGGTTGTAGTTTAAGTTTTGCCCAAGGATCTTGAGTATTTGAAAGTGCTATTGCAGGTTCATTTTGAAGATAATGAAAACTAAACTGTAAAGGACCGACTTCGATGTAGGTCACATCTTTATAACGGATGACTTTGACCCCTTCAATGGGTTTAATCGACCACGCTTCTGCTAAATCAGAAACCTTGAATTTAAAACTGTAAGAAAAGTTATCGTTTGGATCTTTGACTTGTTTGATATAGGCATTGATAAAGTTGGCACAGGCCATTAATAAAAAGGCATCCTGAGCTGTGTTTGCGGGATGATGATGAAGGATTTGCTGAGCCAGTTGAGCTTCACTTTGATTAAATATCTCAGGCTCTCCAAACACTTGATTCTGTATGCTTTTAAGTAAAGATGGATCTATCATTTTTGACCTCATTTATCGTTTTATAATGGTATTATATCATTATGCAAGAGCTTCAGTTGACCATCACAGTTATCATTGTTTTGTTCATAATAATTTTGATTGGTTTAAGCTATCTTTTCTTTATTTTAGGTTTCAGTAATAGAAAAAAAAGATGGATTAGACGAAGCAAAGACATAAGAACCGTAGACTATAGTATCTTCAAAACATTTGAACCTTGGTTTTTTGATCAAAAACCCCAAGATCTTTGGATGATAAGTCGAGATAATCTAAAACTGCATGCGTATTATTTACCCAGTAAAAACGAACCCAAAGCATTGGTGATTTTACATCATGGTTATACATCACAAGGCAAAAATATGGCGATTTTCGCGAAATTCTATCGTGAAAAAATGGATGCCGATGTTTTAGTGTTGGATATGCGAGCGCATGGTCAAAGTGAAGGACGCTATTTAGGTTTTGGATTTCTTGAAAAAGAGGATACTCGACAATGGATTCAAAACATAAAAGAAAAGACCGGGAAAGATTTACCTGTGATCTTGCATGGGATTTCTTTGGGTGGTTCAACTGTTTTAAGTCTTGCAGGTCATAATTGCCCTGAAGAGGTCAAAATCGTAATTTCGGATTCTGGTTTTTCAGATCTTAATCAACAATTTAAGCGCCAATTTAAGCAAATCTTTCATTTTCCATCTTTTCCTATGATTCCATTAGGTTCTATGTGGTGTAAAATAAAACTTGGATTTAGCTTTAAAGAAGCTTCGCCGATTCAAACTGCTGCGCTCATCAAAAGTCCTACGCTCATCATCCATGGTCTTAAAGACATGTTTGTACCTTATCCCATGAGTCATGATCTGTATCTTGCCTTGACGTGTAAAAAACAGCTGATCCAGTATGAGAATGCACATCATGCCTTGACTTTTCCGCTTAATCAAAAAGATTATGAAACTCAAGTATTGAGTTTCATCAAAGAGAACCTTTATGAAAAAAATCCGTCTTAAAAAACCATTTATTTACTACATGATTTATTTGGCTTTACTGACCTACTTTGAGATTTTGCTTAGGATCTTTACCCTTAATAAATCGATGGATTTGATGCCGTTTGTCTTTAATTTATGGTATGCCTTACTTCTAACGTTGATTACTTTGTCATTTAAGCATACACGAGTTGTGTTTTATACAACAGTTTTGATATTGACCTTTATTTGGGGATCACAAGTATATTACTATTATTTCTTTGATACGTTTTATATCGCCTACTCTTTTCTAAGAGCCAATCAAGTTGCAGCCAGTTATTATCGTGAAATCATTACGCTGATTCAAGAGAACATACATATCTTGTTTTTCTTTTTCTTACCTGCTTTCCTTCTAATATTTGTCCGTAAAAACTTGGTCGCATCAAAATTATCATTTAAGAAAGTTGGGATTGGTCTGATGATCTTTACCATCTTATATGGTGCTACAGTGCTTCAAATCACACTGAGAGATAAAGATGACGTGACCTATGATGCCTATGTCTATCATCCTGAAGTCATTGCCTCAGTGAAAGCTTTGGGTGTGTTGACCTCGTTTACTGTCGACGTAACACGTTTGGTCCGAGAAAATATGGGCTTGGCCAATGCCACAAGAGTTCCTGATGTGATTGATGACGATGATGATGATCCTGATCCAGGAATACCCGCTGTATACAATAAGTTAGACATCCCTTTTGATGATCTCATCAAGAATACGACCAATAAAACCTTGATTGCCATGCATGAGTATTTTAAATCCAGGACACCAACCCGTCAAAACATTAAGACTGGGATCTATAAAGATTATAATTTGATTTTGATTACAGCTGAATCTTTCTCACATTATTCGGTAAGACAAGACATTACCCCAACCTTATATAAGATGGTTCATCAAGGCATTTATATCCCTAACTTCTATAATCCAATCTGGGGTGTTTCAACATCGGATGGCGAATATGTACAATTCACAAGTTTGATCCCTAAATCTGGAGTATGGAGCCTTTCTGAATCAGCTGTCAATGATATGGGATTCGTTATGGGTCATCAGCTTAAGGATCTAGGATATTCGACCTATGCCTTTCATGATCACTCATATACTTACTATAATCGAGATAAATCTCATCCTAATTTAGGCTATACCTATATGGGAGTTGGCAATGGATTGACCGATACTCATTCATGGCCACAATCTGATGTGACCATGATGAAAGAAACCATCCCTATGTTTATTAATAAAGACAAATTTCATATCTACTATATGACAGTTTCAGGTCATCCTAACTACACCTGGAGAGGCAATATGATTGCCTCAAAGAATCGAGATTTGGTCAAAGATTTGCCTTATTCAGAATATGTCCAAGGTTATCTCGCAACCCAAATTGAACTTGATCGTGCTTTAGAATATCTCTTGGCTGAACTTGAAAAAGCTGGGAAATTAGATAAAACACTGATTGTCCTTAGTGCTGATCATTATCCATACTACCTAAAAGATGACATGTTTGCGGAACTCAACAATGGCCAAAAGATCGATAAGACCTTTGAATTGTATCGCAGTGCAATCATCATATACAATTCAAAAATGAAAGGTGAAACCATCACCAAGCCTGTCTCTAGTATGGATATCTTACCTACGATTTCGAATTTAATGGGTATCAAATTTGACTCCAGATTGATGATGGGCTCGGATATCTTTAGTAACCAAGAACCTTTGGTCATCTTCTTAGATCGCAGTTTCATCACCAGTGCAGGGCGATACAACGCCAAAACAAAAGAATTTACCTATAATAAAGGGGTTGTCCCCAACCCCACTTATGTGGAAGCAATGATCAAACAAGTCAGTGCTAAATTCTATTATTCGCAGAAATTCTTAGAAAATGATTATTGGAAAATCATCTCAGACAGTCTTAAACCTTAGCTTGCTCCATGGTTTTGATCCAATCTTGAACACTTATTTTTTCTACTAAGGTCCCTATCAGTTCATAAGGGATCTTTTCTTCAGTTCTAAATCGGAAACAGGATTTTCCATGATTTAGTTTCCCATAGGATTTTTCATAATGCGTAATAAACCATTCCAATAAAGCAGGATCAGCATAAATACCCATATGATAGAAACTATAGGCTTGTTTTTGACGTGCAATGCCCATAAACGGCAAAGGTAATTTAGGATCACATCGATATCCTTTAGGATAGATCGAATGCGGAACCACATAACCAATCATTCCATAGTTAAGCTGTTCCTCAAATCCTTGAGGTAAATGATCCTTAATTACTTTTCGTAAACGTTGGATCACGGCTTGATCTTGTTCATTAAATTTTGCGATATAGCTATCGATGTTGTTTTCCATACGTGCTCCTTTTAGTTTTCAATTATAATATGGATATGGTGTTATACAATCCTTGGCATGGTTGCCATAAAATCTCGGAAGGTTGTCAGCATTGTTACGTATATCGTATGGATGCTCAATACGATCGAGATTCATCATTCGTTAAGAAAAATAAATCTTTTGAATTGCCTTTAAGAAAGAATCGTCAAGGAAACTATATCATTCCTTCGCATGAGTTGGTATACACATGCTTTAGCTCTGATTTCTTGGTCGAAGAAGCAGATAAGTGGAGAGATGAAGTGTGGCGGATGATGAAAATCAGAAGCGATCTGACTTTTATTTTTCTGACCAAACGGATTTCTCGACTAAAGGATTGTTTACCTGAAGACTGGAATGAAGGTTATCCTAACGTTGTGATCGGATGCACTGTTGAAAATCAAAGACAAGCCGATCTACGTTTACCTATCTTTATATCTTTTCCCATTCAACATCGTTCGATTTGTTGTGAACCTTTACTTGAAGCCATAGATTTAAGTTCTTATTTAAGTGATAAAATTGAACAAGTTCTAGTGGGTGGTGAATCTGGACCAGAGGCAAGACCATGTGATTTTCAATGGGTCTTGTCTCTTAGGCAACAAGCCATCTCAAAAAACATATCGTTTCATTATCATCAAACAGGAGCCAATTTGATCAAAGACGGAGTCCTGTATAAGATCCCAAGAAAAAACCAGTCTGATCAGGCTGCTAAAGCCAAACTCGACTGGTCACAATAAATTAGCCCAAAGCCACATCCAGAAACATCATGATTGCAAATCCCAACATGACACCAATGGTTGCCACATCGGTTTTTTCATCGTTCTGTGCTTCTGGAATCAATTCTTCAACGACGACATAGATCATAGCACCAGCTGCAAAGGCAAGTGCATAAGGCAAGATCGGTTTCATAGTAATGACCAACATGGCTCCTAAGACCCCAGCAATCGGTTCTACGACACCAGAAGCTTGACCATACATAAATGCCTTCCATCGCGATAAACCTTCTCTACGCAAAGGAACGGATACTGCTGCTCCTTCTGGAAAGTTTTGAATACCAATCCCGATCGCAACTGCAATCGCAGCCAAAACTGTTGATCCTGCATAACCTGAAGCAGCAGCTCCAAAGGCAACCCCTACAGCCAATCCTTCAGGGATATTGTGTAAAGTAATGGCCAAAACCAACAAGATGGATCTTGTCCATGATGTTTTAGGACCTTCAGCTTTTTTATTAAACATGTGTAAGTGAGGCAAAAGCTTATCAACAGCCCACAAGAAGGCACCACCGCTTAAAAAGCCAACCACAGCAGGCAGCCAACCTGGGATGCCTTCCATTTGAGCCATTTCAATGGCAGGTGCCAATAGGGACCAAAATGATGCAGCGATCATAACCCCTGCTGCAAAACCCAACATGGCATTTAGGACCGTGCGTTTGATTTCCTTGAAGAAGAAAACCATGGCTGCTCCTAAAGCTGTAACGCCCCAAGTAAACAAAGTCCCTATCAATGCTTGAACGACAGGATTTAATCCAAGAAACCATTCATAAGTCATATACAAACCCTTCTTTCTGTATTTTTTAAGAGGTCACAAGACCTTTGATCACACGCACTTTAACAACACCTTCGATTTTGGAGAGATTATCTACAATGTGTTCCGAAATTTCGCCTTCGACATCAACCATCGTATAAGCCCATTCTTTCCTAGACATGTTTTGCATCATCGCGATGTTGCGTTGATGCTCACCTAAAATCGTAGTTATGGCAGAAACCATGCCTGGGATGTTTTGATGATGGATGGCTAAACGTGCATCAGAGCGACATTGACCCATGTCACAATCTGGATAATTGATAGAATTTCTAATGTTTCCGTTTTCTAAGTAGTCTGACATTTCTCTTACTGCCATCATAGCACAATTGACTTCTGATTCAGGAGTGGATGCCCCTAAATGAGGGATTGCGATCGCATTTTTCATGCGTAAAACCTGTTCATTTGGGAAGTCTGTCACATACTTAGCAACTTTACCTTGATCAAGGGCTAAAGCCATGGCTCGATCATCCACCAATTCACCTCGGGCAAAATTACAGATTCGTACCCCATCTTTCATTTTTGAGATGGTTATCTCGTTGATGAAGTTCTTAGTATCTTCGATATAGGGAATGTGCAAAGTCAAATAATCAGATGCAGCAAAGATTTCATCATAAGACAAAGATCGTATAATATTGCGTGATAAACCCCAAGCATTATCGACTGATATATAAGGATCATAACCCAATACATTCATGCCTAAACTTTGAGCTGCATTGGCAACCAAAACCCCAACTGCCCCCAATCCAATGACCCCAATGGTCTTATCTTTAAGTTCAGGTCCAACAAATTTTGATTTGCCTGCTTCAACCCATTTAGGAATCTCTTTACCTTTATCAAGTAAAGATTTGGTCCATTCAATGGAATCCGCAATCTCTCGTGATGACATCAACAAGGCTGCCAATACGATTTCTTTGACTGCATTTGCATTGGCTCCTGGTGTATTAAAAACAACGATACCGGCTTTTGAGCATCTTTCTATGGGGATATTGTTGACCCCTACACCAGCGCGGGAAATGGCTTTAAGTGATGGTTCAAAATCTGTCTCAAGTAGATTGGCACTTCTAACTAAGATGCCATCTGCAGCTTCTAGCTCAGTCATTTCATAATCTTTTGATAATAAGATAAGTCCTTCTGGAGCAATCTCATTAAGTGCTTTTATTTTAAACATGGTTTACCTCTGCAGATCTTCATATTCACGCATCACTCTAACCAATTCTTCGACTCCTTCAATGGGCATTCCATTGTATAAAGAAGCTCGCATTCCACCCACTGAACGATGACCCTTTAAGTTGATTAGACCTTTTATTTCAGCATAAGTAATGAATGATTTATCGGTTTCTTTTGATGGCGTTAAAAAGCAAACATTCGTGATAGAGCGATCTTTAGGATTATGTATCGTTGGGGCAAAGAAATAGCTTTCATCCAAATAATCATAAAGGAGCTTTGCCTTTGCGTTATTTAAGCGTTCCATTTCGCTTAAACCACCCAGATCCTTGATCCACTTAAAACAGAGTCCGGCCACATAGATACTAAAGCAAGGTGGGGTATTGTACATTGAAGCATTGTCTGCTTGAACTTTATAATCCAGCATGGGAGGCAGATTTTCTACTAAACCAATCAAATCTTCACGAATGATCACAATGGTCAATCCAGCAATTCCCATATTCTTTTGTGCTCCCGCAAAGATAAGTCCATATTTTGAAACATCAATTGGACGAGACAATAAATCAGAACTCATATCACAAACCAATACCTTATTTGAAAGCTCTGGAAAGTCTTTGATTCGCGTCCCAAAAATGGTGTTATTAGACACATAATAAATATAATCTGCATCACTCGAAAAATCTTTAGCTTTAAATTTTGGGATGGTTGTAAAATTCTTGTCTTCAGATGATGCAACGATATGAATTCTTCCGTAACGTTGAGCTTCTTGAGCTGCTTTTCTTGCCCATTCTCCTGAAATGATGAAATCTGCTTTTTTAGCTTGATGCATGAGATTCATTGGTATCATCGAAAACTGTAAAGAAGCTCCACCTTGTAGAAATAGAACTTTATAGTTTTGCGGAATATTCAAAAGTGATCTCAAATCAGCTTCAGCTTCTTTTGTAATCCTCATAAAAACTTCAGATCGATGACTCATCTCCATAACAGATTGACCGGAACCTTGATAATCCAGCAATTCTTCTTGAATTTTTAATAGAACAGGTTGGGGCAAGATCGATGGACCTGCAGAGAAGTTAAATACTCGTGCCATGTGTGTTTCCTCGCTGACCTTTTGGCCTAGATTAAATATACTTCAACTATAGTAGAGCACATAGGAGGTGTCAATGCAGAACCAGTCTAGGCTAAAAAAAAGCTATTGTCATAGAGTAATTAATCCACTCAACATCAAACAATTAATGAAACAATCCATATGATCAAAAGCATATAGATAAATATGACAGGTAGTGCATAAATCCATTTGTTTTTAATGTTACCATCCCATAAAATTCGTGCTTGTTCTTTACATTCATCCATGATCCTTTTAGGAATCAACTTAATGATCAACGCAATCAATCCAGGTAGGATCAAGGCATCATCGAGAAAACCAATAAGTGGAATGAAGTCTGGAATCAAGTCAATTGGAGATAAGGCATATGCCACAGTAATGGCTGCCAATACTTTAGGAAGAAGTGGAGTATCCTTATGTTTCATTGCGAAATATAGGGTGGGAATCATATGCTTTATGGATTGTATTTTGGCTTTAAGATCAAACATTTTTCTTTTTCTTTTTGAGTTGCCCTTCTTGAGCATTCTCAAGAAGTCTGAATTCAACAATACGTCTAATCAAATCCAGTGGTAGATCCATCTTATGCGGAATCTGTATGGTACCTTTAGAAGTCTTAAAGCCTTCAAGTTCTGGTAAAAAATGTTCTACCCCAGAAGAACCAGGGAAAAACCCGATATGATGCGTAAAGCATGCGAAATGAACAAGGTTTCCATAATAATAAAACGTCGGCATTTGATAAGCCATACGTTCATTGGCTTCAGGAGCAACGATATGAATCAGTTTCCTAATTTCTTGCATTCTAACTTGATGTTCTTTAGGAAAAAGATCAATATACTCATCAATATTTTCTGGATTTTTTTGTGTTTCGTTCATAGGACTCCTTAATTCTTATGTCCATTATAACATGACCAACACTTTGCTAGGGTGAGTTGAAAACCTAGGATTAGTTATTCTTTTCATCTTGTTTCATTTGTTGTATACACTCAAGAATCGCCCCATAAAAGATATCCTTTTGATGAGATATAAGTTTAAGGAAATCTTCAAAACGAGCCCAATCTTCATCAGTCACAAACTCTACTGAGTGTCCCCAAACTAAGAAGAATTGAGTTTCATTGGATTCAGAACGAACAAACTGAGTAGCAAGATCTAATAGATCATCTGCTTTACAATGACAGGTAGGATTTAGTCGATATAAATCACTTGGAACATCAAAACAATGAGAATCTTCTATGGTTCTGGCATAAATAAGTTTGGTTTGACTAAGCTGTTTAATCACGAGTTCATCATACACACCAAATGGATAGGCAAAGCCAAGCGTTGATTGATTAAAAGAATGATCTAGGAAGTCGATATCTTTAATGAGTTCATCTCGTATCTCAAGATTGCTTAATTGAGTTAAATCGGGATGTGTAAATCCATGAGCAGCAACTTCATGATTAACATAAAGTGTCTGAAGTTGTTTTAGCGAAAGTCTGTCGTTTTCACTTGTTTGATCAAGCAAAGGTATCAAGCCACCATTTAAATGAAAAGTGGCTCTGACTTGATAGTGATCAAGCAGCTTTACAAGTCGTTTATCATTCTGTGTTCCATCGTCAAAACTAAGTGCGAACCATTTCTTCATGAGACATCCCCTTGGTTCTTAATCGAATTTACGATTAAGGATCCTTAATGCATTGAACACAGCCAATAAAGCTACTCCAACATCTGCAAAAACTGCTTCCCACATGGTTGCTAAACCGCCTGCTCCTAAAAGCAGAACAAATCCTTTGACTACAAAGGCTAAAATAATGTTTTGCCAAACGATTTTTTGCGTAAAGCGAGCCAAATGTATGGCTGACACGATCTTTAAAGGTTCATCTGTCATTAGAACAACATCCGCGGCTTCGATCGCAGCATCAGATCCTAATGCCCCCATAGCGATACCTACATCAGCCCTTGTTAGAACTGGGGCATCATTGATACCATCTCCTACAAACACCAACTTACCTTTAGTTTTCTTATGTTCTTCTAACCATTCAACTTTTTCGACCTTGTGATGAGGCATCAATTCTGTATAGACTTCATCGATACCTAGTTGTTGGGCAATTCTTTTACCTACGCGATCACTATCCCCTGTCAACATGACGATTCTTGGGATACCTAATTCTTTTAATTTTTTGATTGACTCAACTGCATCTGTTTTAAGTTCATCTTCTATCATCACATACCCTGCATATGTTCCATCGATGGATACATGAACCATGGTTTGATCTAAATCTTGTGATTCAATAGAGAATCCATTTTGGTTCATAAATTTCTCACTACCAACCATAATGGATTGATCAAGCGTGATGACCTTTAGTCCTAAACCTGAAACTTCTTCCACAGATTTAATCACACTCTGATCGACTTTTCCAAATGCTTTTACAATTGATAACGCAATGGGATGATTAGATTGACTTTCAGCTAAAGCCGCAGCTTTCAAGATATCATTTTGAGTATAGTTTGATAATGAGTTGATTTTCGTTACTGCAAAGCGACCTTTCGTTAAAGTACCGGTTTTATCAAAAACGAGTGTATCGATCGATTGAAGTGCCTCTAGATAATTCCCGCCTTTCATCAAAATTCCATGTTTTGATGCACTGCCTATTCCTCCAAAATAACTTAATGGAATGGAAATCACCAAAGCACAAGGACAAGATACAACAAGAAAAACCAAGGCTCTATAAAGCCAATCCTGAAATAATGCGCCAGGAATAACTAAAGGTGGAATAAGTGCCAATGCTACTGCGCTAAACACAACAATCGGTGTATACACTCTGGCAAACTTAGAAATAAATTGTTCAGTGGGAGCTTTTTTACTGCTTGCATTTTCAACAAGATCTAAAATTTTAGAAACCGTTGAATCTTGATATAACTTTGTGACTTCAACTTTTAATACACCTGTTTTATTGATGGTTCCAGAATATATTTCTTGACCCACATTAACTTCTTTAGGTAGAGATTCTCCAGTAATCGATGATGTATCTAAAAAGGAATGACCTTCAATGACAACTCCATCAAGAGGCACCTTTTCGCCACTTTTAATTAAGATCACTTCACCAATCTGAACACTGAGTGGAGATACTTTGATGAAACCTTGGCCTCGATCGACATTGGCAACATCAGGCCGAATATCCATCAAGGATGAGATTGATTTACGGGAATGATCAAGTGCAGAGTTTTGAAATAACTCACCGATCTTGTAAAACAGCATGACCGCAACCCCTTCAGGATATTGTCCAATCGCAAAAGCACCAATTGTCGCAATACTCATCAGAAAATTTTCATCAAACATTTGTCCATGAATCGTATTTTTAATCGCAATAGCCAATACATCATAACCAATTAATAGATAACTAAAACCATATAAAATCAGTTCAAGGGTTTCATTGAGTTCAAGTATCGTAACGATCCCAAAAATCAATGTCCCACTTAACCATCCTACATGTTTATTAATCCATTTCTTTTGAGTCTGCACTTTGACTTGCCCATCAAGATGTACATTAATATCAGGTTCAATTCTTAAGACTTCAGCGGTAGCCAATTCTATAATCTTGGGTTCCAACGAACTGATATATTCGACTTTTAATTTTTGGGTCGTAAAATCTAAGGATGCATGCGATACACCTTCGATCTTGTTTACAGCCGCTTCAATTTTTAGTGCACAATTGGCACAATCTAACCCATCAAGTATGATGGTGGTGGTGTTTTTAGTCATTGGGATCTACTTTCTGTTTTCATTTATATGAGTTAAGCCTTGATCAAAGATGTGTTGAATATGTTGATCATCAAGGCTATAATAAACAACCTTGCCTTCTTTACGATATTTGACCATTCTTGCTTGTTTCAATACGATGAGTTGATGAGAAATTGAAGATTGTGTCATGTTGAATAAAGTTGCCATATCGCAAACACACATTTCAGATTCAAACAAAGCAGACAGGATTTTTAGACGTGTTGCATCTCCAAACACTTTAAAAAACTGAGAAAGATCTTGAATTGAATCTTGATCAGGTATCTTCGGTTTAACCAAATCAACGACATCTTGGTGTATCACATTACAATCGCATTTAATCATCTCAGTGTTATTTTCCATCACATATCTCCATATCATATGAATAGTTGTTCATATGTTCATATTATAAACTCGTTTTTTATGTACGTCAAGTCTATGTATAAAAAAAGCCTTTCGGCTCAATAAAATAGTAGAAACCATAATAGCAGTCTTACTTAAGCAATTTCTCCATCTCTTTGATGAAGAGCAATGAATTGATTTCAATTTGTTGCTTCAATTGTTCAGGTTTATTGAAATTCGGTTTCTTAATGATTGGATATTCAATGATTGAATCAATGCCTGGTCCAACTTCAGACAATTTAAATTGTTTTACATCTTTCTCACGTAAAATTTCAATCACTTCAGCTTGTATTTGACGATTGGTTCCACTTAGCCATACTTCAAATCGATTTTCCGCATGAAGATACACAATAGCAATCTTCAGTTTCTTGCGTTTTAAGTCTAATGGTGTGAAGGCAAAGTAGCTCATATCCATATAACCTGTATACATCGCACTTAATGTATAATCAGGATGATTTCGCTCAAGTTGGGTCCTTAGTTCAGATATAAAAGATAATATTCCTCGATAAGCCTTCTGAATATGGCCTTGACTTAATTGTAAAGTATATTCCTTAATTTCCTTATTTAAAGAATCCATAGTCCTCCCATTTCCCTTTTTGAATCACGGAATAATTAAAAGGATGATTTGACACGATAAATGGAGATGTACTAGAATCTCTTCCCCAAACGATTCCTCCAACATCCTGTCAGTCTACCCCACTGAACAAGGTTTAAAGATATCGCGATCATCTGTTATAAATGCCTATAGATCTCTTATTTATAATGTTCGAAAAAATATTTCCTTTGCGCTATTATACTCCTAAAACCCTTATTACAACAAGGAATTATCAAGAAATTTACTAAATTATTGACCGTTTATGGCATAATTCATTACAAAGGTTCTTGCACACGATAAGATGCAAGAAAAATCGGACGTTTTTATACCAAAACTACTATTTTTAAAATGATTTATATCCCTGGTGAATCAACAAGTCCAATGATTTCTTGTATGACAGATTTAGACTCTGGAAGATTAAAAAACATCCAATCATGTATCATATCTTCAACTTCTACATAATTGATTTTTATGTGTTTTTCTTCTGTGATCTTTTTAAACTTACGTGCGTCTACTATTAAGATATCATGAGTTCCAATAAAGACACTTATTTTCCCCAAACCTTCAAATGATCCATATATTGGACTTAATAAGGGATGCTGAAGTTGAGTCTCTCCTGCATAAGCTTTCGCAGCTCTTTTTAATCCATTGATACTTAATATCGGATCTTGTGGTTCTATCGCCAACATATCTCTGTTTTCCATTGACACATCAAGCCATGGGGACAATAGAATGATTTGATGAGCATTTTCTAATTTTTCATCTCTTATCTTCTGTGCTAAAGCCAACGCAAATCCCCCGCCAGATGAATCACCCATAAGAATAATATTTTTACCACCAACTTTTAAGACAAGGTTTTGATATATAGGCATTACCATCTCATAAGAATCTAGATAAGTATAATTTGGAGCTAATGGATAATCCGGGGCAACAACAGTACAGTTTGTTGAAAGTATCATTTTATCTATCAAATCCCAATGAAAATTTTTAAATCCATGGATATAAGCACCTCCATGAAGATAAAGAATATGGGTTGGATTTTTATTAATTTTTGGTGATATAGTGAATACGTTTCTTCCATTCACCAGATTTCTCTCTACAATAAATTTTGAATATAGTTTTTTTGGGACATCATTTGTTTCTTCATGACTGTCGCTTTTTTTATCCAAAACATAATCAAAAGTATTTTTGATGTTAGAAATACGTAATATGGTACTCAATGCTTTACTCTCAAAACTGGTCATGATCTTGCTTCCTATCTCACTCTTGTGTAAACCTCTAACCTAGCACATGATTATTGTTTGTTTAGTTTGATTTTACAGCAAGTTTTTTTATCAGACGTATTCCATAATCATAAAGTTGTATGCTTCTTTTAGAATAAAAATCAGTTACAAATAGTGTTCTACAATATGGATCTAGTAATACTGGGACAAGTTGAATGTTGACACGTTGCATGGCTAATGCTGCGAAAGACTCATTTAAGTAAAGATTTAGACAAGTATAATGCAATTCTGTTTGGTTCTGATATGAAACCATTGGTTTCTGCAAGACAAAATAATGCATAATTCTAGTTAAAACTTATCCTAAAACATTTATTTTCGGCTAAACCAAGCCTCTAGAATTACTCCATAAACGATTCCGGCAATAAAACTAACCGGATCTTGGAAATTAGTTGCACTATAGAAAGCAAAAGAAACCATAAGGCCAAGTATCGCTCCTCTAAGCAAAGCTTGATTTCGATTGGTTTTTGGCCAAGGAGCACCAATAGCCAAACCTATGATCACTCGGTTATACCATAGTGCAAAGATAAAAATAGGTGAAGCTGTAAAACCAGATCGAACTGACGCACCAACCACACAAACAACTCCCAATAAAGCACCACCAATCAAAGATTGAATCATTCGTTTTTTCATTCTAGGCTCCTTTTCTCGTTCATCAGATTCGTTCATTTTTCTGTTAAGATGATTTCAATATCTACATTTGTCAACAATTATATCGAACAATATCTCAATGTTTAGATATTATGCTCAAACAATCTTTTCTAACATTTCTATTTGATTTTGTCGCTCATACATTACAGCACTTTCATCATTTGGGAACATACGATTGATAAGTGTGATTGCGAAGTCAGTCATCCACAAACCGTGATATTTAACATGTGTTACAGCTGCCATCTGTGCCATCGTCCGATAATATCGCGCCTTAATAAAGTTGCTTTCGTTTCGAGCTAAAGTATGAATGTCATTACTCAAATTACGTGCTTCATGATAGTTCGTTAAACCATCAAGCCATCTCTGTATGGCAATAAAGGCGGCTTGGATTTCAATGTCTTCAGGATAAGCAGTTATCCTTTGAAGATGTTTACCATAAGCCATACTAAACATAGCAATCTCTTTATGACTTTTTGTGTCATATAGTCTAATAAATTCTGATCTCAATTCTGGATTGTCCAGAATCTTACCGACAGGTCGTTGATATTCATAAATGTTCATCGTTATATTTTGTTGAATAAACAACACCCTCCATATTGAAAGCCTTACCATCCTAATACATCAACACTAGCAATCCCTCATCCATTAATATGATTTTAATATATGTTCTTGTTTACCGCGTAATAAGCGATGCAAAATGATAAATCCAATATAACCTAAACCCACCATACATATACTCATCAATATTCCAAGATAAATAGAGTACTCATATAGAACCAATAAATGATCCAATAAAGTAAAAATATTTCCAGAGATAAACATTGAATAAAATAGACTTGACATTACTTCAAATCTTTCAGACCAAGTAGACTTCCCGTTTGCATCAAGGAAATATGGATAGAAACCTTTTTTAGCTTCTCGATAAGAATAGATAGATAACCCTATAAAAATGATCAAACCTGGGATTAAGAATAAACTCTGGTAAATCCATAATGGCAATCTTGAAATTGGACCATTCTCGAGATACACAAGAGGATTAGTCAACATGATAAACACTGGGAATTCAAAAAAAACCAAAGCACCCATCAAAAAAACGTAACGCAATTCCTTCTTGTTTATATCTTTCTCATTAAAACAAGCCTTCGTCATCAACAAGTACGCGAATTTTCTAAAGTAGATGACACCAAAAATAAGTACTTGTAATAGGAAAATTGATAAAACACTCTTAACAATGTCCATACTTCAATTCTCCCCTTATAAATCGCAATATCTATTTCTATCACAGATTCACTTTATCTTATAAATGAATCTAATTTGTTTATCAGTGATTATTATTCTTTCTCAATTGTTTAATTTGATTCTGATAGCTCGATCTATAGTTTGCATACTTTTATCTAGTCAATCAAGATATCATTTGAGATCGTAAACTAAATCATCCGTTTTGACATCAATACCACTGTCTCAACGTGTATAGTCTGTGGAAACATATCTGTGAGTTCAACTTGTTCAATGGTATATGATTCTGAGAAGATCTTAAGATCACGAACTAAAGTTCCTGGATCACAGGATACATAGACAACTTTTAAAGGTTTCAATTTCAAGATGGCTTTGCGGGTTGATTCATCCAGTCCTTTACGAGGAGGATCTACGATCAACACATCAATCTTGGTTTTATTCTCAATGATCGTATCAACGGCTTGTGATGCGTCCATACACATCCACGAAACGTTCGTAATGTTGTTTAAAACTGCATTCCTTTTCGCATCCTCTATCGCATCGTTGATGATCTCAACACCGACGACTGATTTTACTTTTGAAGCTGCTAACAATGCAATTGTTCCTATTCCACAATACAGATCCAGGACAGTATCTTTGGATTTCAATTGAGCCAAGTTTAATGCGGATGCATATAATTTTTCTGCTTGGATTGGATTGACTTGAAAGAAAGAAGCTGCGGATATTTCAAACTTCAGATCAGAGAGTTGATCTGTGATGATCGATTGGCCACTGAGGGTGATGTATCGATCGCCCAAAACGACATTGTCTTCTCTGGTATTAACATTTAAGACGAAAGATTTGATTGTAGGATGCTTCTGTTGAAGCTCTTCAATCAATTGTTTTTGATTGGGCAATGTATCTTTACGGCTGACAAATACCACCATCAATTCACCATTACTGAAAGCTTTCTTAATAAGAACTGTTCTTAGTCCTGTAGGTTTAATAGCATTCGCATCATAAAAGGCTTTGATGTCGAACAGAATCTTATTACTATCATCTGATTGGATGTAACAGGTTGTAAAAGGCAAGATGTCATGGGTATGTGATCTATAGAATCCATAATCGATGGTTCTTTTGGTGATCTCAAAAGGAACCTGAGTTTTATTTCGATAGAACCATGGATCATCCATACTATGGATGACTGGATCAATCTCCATATTTAAATTGCGCTTAAAAAGACTCACAACGTGATTCTTCTTAAATTTGAGTTGTGCTTGAGGATCCATATGTTGAATCTGACATCCTCCACACTTAGCAGCGATCGGACATCTGGGATTAATTCTATATATACTGGGTTCAATCAGTGTTTGGATGCGTCCATACGCATGACGTTCACTGACTTTTTCGATGCGAACTTCCGCAACTTCACCGATCATCATGTCTTTGACGAACACCACAAAACCTTCATGTTTACACACCGCATAGGCTTGTTCATTATAATCACTAGCGGCTACGGATATGATGTCGTTTTTGTTCATGGATTTCCTTATTGTGTTGGGGTTGGGTTTTCTTCGTCTTCTGTAGGGTTAAGTTGTGCTCTTAATAAAGCTGCTAATTCAGGATTGACTGGGACAGATAATTCTTGTATGTTCCAATGATCCATGACTGCATTCTTGACCAAAACAAAATAATGATATTTAAATGTTTCTGTGCTTACCGGTTCTTTTGAATTATAAACATGGATTTCTAAATCATACATCTTAACGTCAGGTGTTGAGGTAAAGTAAGTGTCGATCGGTAATGACGCATTGATGAGATCTTTGATGGCCAAAATGGTAGCCTGTAGTTCTGTATCAGTCATATCAGAAGGAACCAATACGGTGATCCTTAAGGTACCTGATTTTAAGCTGATGCTACTTTCAACGGCATAGTCTGCATTATCAAGGGCTGTTTTTAATTCCTCTACCTTAGCTGTTTCAATTTTTGGTTCCAATTCGAATTTGTATCGATTTCCAGTGATGATGGTTCCAGTCGCACGTGAAGCATCATATATGAACCAAGCGAAAACAGCACCAAATGCGATGACGACTGTAATGCTAAATATCAAGACCCAGCCGCCAAAGCTGATCTTTCTTAATGATTTTTTAATTTTTGGGAGTGTTTTTTTCATAGGTTGACTTTATTATACCTCATTTTTATGGTTTTCTGCGGTCCAATTCCGTCTTCAAGAGTTGTGAACTTAAAGCAGGATTGGCTTGCCCTTTTGATTTTTTCATCAATTGGCCCACTAAGAAACCTAAAGCACGATCTTTACCTGCATGATAATCTAGGATAGACTGGGCATTTTCATTCAATACTTCTTCCACCATCTTCATCAATGTCGACTCATCTGAGACTTGGCTCACATTGAGCTTGGAGATGATTTGACCATAGGACTCCCCTTTAAGCAAGTATGGGAATATGTCTTTGGCTTGTTTAGAAGAAATGGTTTGATCGCTTAATGCGTTGATCATGGCTCTTAATTCAGGGATTTTTAATAAGTATGACTTTTCTTCGAGTTGTTTCTGAGACAAAGCCCCTAAGATTTCACCGCATGACCAATTGGCAGCCAACTTGATGTTTTTAACTCCAATGATCAAAGTATCAAAGAAATCAGACAATGCTTTGTTTTGAATCAGTTGCTTGATGTCATACTCGTTGAGACCACAATTTAAGTAACGTTGTGCTCTGGCATCCGGCAATTCTGGTAAATCCTTTTTGATTTGATCGATCCAGCTTTGATCAAGTTGGATGGGTGGAATATTGGGTTCAGGGAAGTATTTATAATCAACTGAGCCTTCTTTTAAACGCATCATGACTGTATCTTTCGCAACATCATCATAACGCCGGGTCGCTTGCTGAACTTCTTCACCTGCTTCAAGTAAAGCTGTCTGACGAATGATTTCAGCTGATATAGCTTTTTCTATGTTGGATATGGAGTTGATGTTTTTGATTTCGGTTTTGGTTCCAAAGGCTTCAGTGCCTTCTTGGCGCAGTGAAATATTGATGTCACAACGCAGTGATCCTTCTTCCATCTTCCCATCCGTCACATCAAGATAAACCAAGATATTTCTTAGTTTTTCTACATAAGCCATAGCTTGTTTAGCATTACGGATATCGGCTTCAGAGACGATCTCGACCAGAGGTGTTCCTGCACGATTAAAGTCGATCCAAGACTCTTCTTCTACATGGTACTGTTTGGCTGTATCTTCTTCCATATGTAAACGATTGATACGGATACGTTTTGTCCCATCAGAAGTTTCAATATCTAAATATCCATGGCTTCCAATCGGATGAAACTGTTGAGTGATCTGAAAACCTTTAGGTAAATCAGCATAATAGTAATTCTTACGATCGAAGCGAATCAAAGGATCGATTTCACAATGTAATGCCATACAGGCTTGTATTGCCTTAACCACAGCCATTTTATTAAGCGAAGGTAAAGTTCCTGGATGTCCTAAATCAATCTCATTGACGCATGTATTGGGTTGTGCACCATAGACAACAGGTGCCCCAGAAAACATCTTTGACTTTGTTTTGAGTTCACAATGGATCTCTATCCCAATGACAACTTCATAATTCATGGTTTTACCTCACAGATCACATCTTTCAGACCAGTAAGGTCTTCTATACCTTGGGCAAGATTAAACATCCTGCTTTCTTCAAATGGACGACAGGTTAAATTGATTCCTAAAGGTAAGATCCCATCATAACCAAAAGGCAAGGTCATACTGGGATATCCTGAGAAGTTCCCAAAAGCCATATAGTTCTCTGCCACCAAATACTCAGAAGACAACTGATCGATTTGTGTATCTTCAAGTAAAGGTGCTCCATTTCCTGAGGCTGGGGCAATCAAACAATCCACTTCAGATAACGCTTTTTTAACATCTTCTACGATCAGTCTTCTTACTTTTTGAGCTTTTCTAAAGATCTTCTCTTGATTTTCTGTAAACAAAGCATAGGAACCGATAACGAATCTTTTTCTTAATAAAGGACCAAAACCTTTCGTTCTAGATCCCATCATGATGGCTTCATTGTCTTTGCCTTCAATCTGAACTCCGAAACGTAAACTGTCTAAATTAGAATGATTGGCTGTTGCCTCTGCATTCGCAATGACATAATAGGTTGGAAGCATCGCCTTCATCAAATCATCATTGAGATGAATCTTGGTGATAAGTGCACCTTGAGCTCTTAATTTTTCACATAAGTAATCGAATTGACGCATGGTTTGTTTATTTTGGATCGCATCGGTCACATTGGTAATGATCCCAAAGCGTTGACCAGAAACTTTTCCTAGGCAAGCCTCAGTATACTTTTCAACTGGTCGATCTGAAGAAGTCATATCCAAGTCATCTCGTCCAGCCAAAACTTCTAAGGTCAATGCAGCATCTTTGACATTGTTGGTAAAGAATCCCACATGATCTAAAGAAGATGCATAAGGAATGATCCCATAACGTGAAATACGGCCATAGGTTGGTTTGACCCCAACGATCCCATTATAGGCTGCAGGTTTACGAATAGAGTCCCCTGTATCTGTCCCAATGGCCATTGGCACGACCCCACTGGCGACTAGTACTGCAGAACCACCTGAAGATCCACCAGACATCCTAGAAAGATCATAAGGATTATAAACAGGACCTGTCGCAGCAGTTTTATTGGTTCCACCCATTCCAAAAGTATCACACGATGCTTTACCGATCATGATCGCACCCGCATCTTTTAATTTCTTTACGATAGTGGCATCATACGGTGAGACATAATTGGCCAATATATGTGAAGAACCGGTCGTGATCGTTTCTTTCATATTCACAAGATCTTTTAAAGCAACCGGTATTCCATATAAAGGTAAGGATTCATCTTTTGGCTTCAATGCTTCTAACTGTGATGTTGGATCAATAAAAGAGACCATAGCATTTAGTTTTGGTTGAACTTCATGCGCTTTTTTCAGCGCTTCAAATACACGATCTTCAACCGATCTATTTTTCTTTATGGATTGATAAGACATTATAAAACCACCTTTTTTGTTACAAAAAAGCCATTCTTAGTAGATGGGGCATTCTTCAGAGCCTCTTGGGCACTTAAAACATGGTTGACTTCATCTTCACGCATAAAGGATGTGGGTTCTTCAAATGGATAAACCATGGGCTCAACCCCTTGAGTATCGATCTTATTCAACAAATCCATCTGATCGATCAATACACTAAATTCATCGGCAATGTCCTGAGCTTCTTTGTCGCTAAGGTCAAAACGTAATTGATGGGCCAAATTTATAAAATAGGACTTTGGTTGTTTTTCCATGAGTTCTCCTAGGGGGCAATAATGACACTGAGTTGGTCGTCTAGCGTTAGTTTTATTAGGGCAACTGTCTGAAAACTTGATACGACCTTTACTATAATATCATATTTCGTATGATTGAATTCATCCAACAAACTGATGATGGTTTGAGTCAAAGCGTAGACCTCAGTGTAAGTCTTAGCTTGCATATTCACGGTTATTTTTAAAGTGCTCAGTTCTCCATCGACATACAAGCCTTCCCCAACTGTTCCAATTGCTTCAGGCATAAAATCAACGATCGTATTTCTTAACTTAGAAAATGAAGTAGATGTCGGTACATCCTTAACCAGGGCTGCTTGAGAAGGAAAGAAAACCCATTCTTCATCCAGATCAATGAATTGTCCTTCACGTGCAGAGAATGTTGCTTCCGCAAAGAAATGGCCTGGTAGAGTCGCATCGATTTTCTCGGTTGAATACAGTGCCATATAAATATTAAGGGTTTCTAGACCTTGAATGGTACGAATATAACGCTCAAGCTTACGACCAGCCGTTAATGCAAATTCCTTAAGTTTTTCATCGCTGATTAAGGTGGTGAACCCATCGACTTCCATGGATTGATTAAAAACCAAGGCAAAACCGATCCCACTTAACACAGGATTGCTTGGGGTTCCCATATAGAAATTGATTTCAAAAATATCAGCCACTAAAACCGCATCGAGGATCTTTATGTTTCCAATGCCTGTTTCAAATTGTGAGCCTTTGGGTGGATTGAGACCATAAGGATTGTCGGTCCCTTCACGTTTAAGCAAATTATTGACTCGATTGACATCTAAAATCTGACCTTCAGCCAAGTAAAAATCATCGACACTAAATACTTTTTTAGCGTGTTCCTGTAAACGCGTTCCAATATCAAGGATATCAATGGCTCCTGTATAGATACCATGATTATAACGGATTGAAGATGCTTCAAAAGGAATTAGGATACTATAATCCTTGGGGTCCTTGCTTTCTATGATGGTAGCATCTGGACTTTTAGCAGGTGCAGCACAGGCTCCTAGGAGCAAAATCAAACATAGGATATATGACAGTTTTTTCATGAGTTCACTTCCTTTAACCAATCCTGTCCACTTAGGATGGGGATATCAAGTTCTTTGGCTTTATCTGCTTTTGAGCCGGCATTTTCACCAACGATCACCAAGGAGGTCAGTTTAGACACAGATCCGGCAGCTTTAGCACCGCGCTTTTCAAACCAGGCTTCAACTTCTTGACGGGTATACCCTTCAATACTTCCTGTAACGACAATGGTTTTTCCTTGATAAGGCGACTCGATTTGAGTCAATTTACTGATCGTATTAAGACCTAAAGCTTGAAGATGATCCAAGAGTTCCGCATTATGAGCTTCACTGAAATATTGCATGATTTGAGATGCGGTTATATCCCCCACATCATCCGTAGATTTAAGCTCATCAACAGAAGCTTGCCTTAAACCATCCAAACTCTTAAATTTCATGGTTAAAGTCTTAGCGGCTTTTTCGCCGACCTGGCGGATGCCTAAACCTGTTAAAAGATGTTCCAACGAATTATCTTTTGAAGCCTGAATGGCATTGATCAGATTAAGCGCTGATTTTTCTTTAAAACCAGGAACCTTTAGAATATCTTCTAAGGTCAAAGTATAGATATCGTCGATCGAATCGACCAATTTCGCATCATATAATGCTTGGATCGTTTTGATGCCTAAACCTTCAATGTTCATGGCCGTGCGTGATGTATAGTGAGCCAAAGCTTCAGTGATACGCGAAGGACAACTAACATTGATACAGTAATGAGCTGCTTCATTTTCATCGCGAACCAAAGGTCCACCACAGCTTGGACAAGTTGTTGGGAATTGATATTCAACTTGAGTTCCGTCTCGTCTTTCACTTAATGCCATAACGACTTCTGGGATGATTTCACCAGCTTTTCTAACCATGACGATATCATTGATACGGATGTCTTTTGAAGCAATGAAATCTTCATTGTGTAGTTGCGCAAAAGCCACCGATGTGCCTGCGATGCGCACAGGTTCAAGTTTCGCATTAGGCGTTATTTTTCCGGTACGTCCAACCGTTATAAAAATATCAAGCAGTTTCGTGGTGACTTCTTCGGCTGGGAATTTATAGGCAACTGCCCATCTTGGGGTCTTTGATGTAAACCCCAATTGAGTTTGAAGACTTAAGTCATCTACCTTAATGACGATCCCATCGATCTCATAAGGTAAAGTCGATCTTAACTGAGTATACTCTAAAATCAAATCCCAAAGTTCTTCTTTGAAAGTTATGGTTTTTGTGTAAGGATTGGTTTTGATCCCCATGGTTTTTAAATGTTTAAGCGCCTTTGAATGATGAGTGATCCCAAAGCTTTCCGCATCGACCCAATAATACCAAAAGGCATCCAGTCCTCTAGAGGCAGCAATCTTAGAGTCCAACTGTCTGATACTTCCTGCAGCTGCATTGCGTGGATTCGCAAAGGGTTCTTCTGCTTGAAGCACTCTTTGCCTATTTAAACTTTCAAGGGCTGATTTAGGCATAAACACTTCACCGCGGATTTCGATTTCGCGCTTTTCACTGATTTCTAAAGGGATCGAACGTATGGTTTTGACATTCGTTGAGACATCTTCACCGGTCTCTCCATCACCACGCGTGACCGCATGATGAAAACGACCTTCTTGGTATTCAACGCTCATGGCTAAACCATCGATTTTAAGTTCAACACAGAATTCAACGGGTCCATATTCACTTTGGATCTTATCGATAAAATCATAGACTTCTTGTTGATTATAGACATTGCCTAAAGACAACATCTGACGCTTATGTTTGATTTTCTTAAAACTGTCTGAAATGCCTCCCCCTACCCGATGGGTCGGCGATAACACATCATCAAATTCAGGGAATTGGTGCTCAAGTTCACTTAACTCTTGCATCAAACGATCATATTCAGCATCTTCTACCGTTGATGCGTTATTGACATAATACTCATGATTATAGCGATTGATCAAAGCTCTTAACTGATCGATTCGTTCTTTACTCATCGTGCACCTCTACTTTGGATAGATATTGAGGAGAAGCCATGATTTTTTTGATCCCATGCGGAAATGCAAACATGATCTCAGCTAAATTACCATTTAGGTTAAGGATTTGACCTTCTCCATAAACAGGATGCAAGACCCATTCTTTTACCTTAAAGGCAGATCTTGGTCCATTGCTCATCTTATCCCCAAATCCACTCACATCTTTTTCTTTCACGTTCAACTTTATTTCTCTAGGGTGTTCATAATCATAATTGACCCCAATATGATCGATATGTTGATCACTTATTTCTTCTATGAAACGGCTCATTCTTCGAGCTGATCCTAAGACAAAACTATACCCTTTGGTTTCAGATAAGAAAAGTTTATGTTTAGCTCGTGTATAAGCAACATAAGCCAATCGGCGTTCTTCTTCCAAACCTCGTTTTCCTTCAGCCATGGCTCTTTCATTAGGGAAGACACCTTCACTCATCCCTACCACAAAAACCGTTCCAAACTCAAGCCCTTTGGCCGCATGAACCGTCATCAAGGTCACAAAGTCTCCAGCTGATACTTCATTGCGTTCTCCATATAAGGAAACCATCTGTAAGTATTCATCCAAACCGCTTTCAGTATATTGATTCTGAAAGGTATCGATATCATTGATCAATTCTTTGATGTTTTCAAGGCGATCAGTTTCATTGTTGGCTTCATAAAGAAAGCGCAGTCCACTTTCATTGGAAACCAGTTCAAATAAATCAGTAAGTTTCAGTGTCGAAACTTTAGATTTCCATGTTTCAACCATCTCTACAAAATCATCGATGGTCGATTGTATCTTGCCTTTAAAAGGTTTTTCAGTCTTGGCGATCTCATACATCGTCACCCCTTGTTGTTTGGCTAAATCAAAAATCGTATCGATTGTTTTATCACCTAATCCTCGTTTGGGTTCATTGATGATGCGTTTAAAAGCTAAGTCATCGTTATGAACGATCATCCGTAAGTAAGCCAACATATTCTTGACTTCAGCGCGATCATAGAATCGAGTTCCGCCATAGATCACATATGGAATTTTCGCATCCAACATCCCTTTTTCAATCGAACGGGATAAATAAGATGCACGATATAAGATGGCGATGTCTCGGTAAGGATAATCCGCATGCAGTTTCTTGATTCTATCTGCGATCCATTTGGCTTCATGTTCTTCAGACGCAAAGGTACAATGCGTTACTTTATCATTGCTTTTACGCTTGGTATAAAGATCCTTATCTTCTCGATACTGATTGAATTTGATCAAAGTATTGGCAGCCCCTAAGATTTGATCGGTCGAGCGATAATTCTCATTCAACACAATGGTTTCAGTTCCTATATAGTCTTTGGGAAAATCCATGATGATGTTGACATTGGCACCACGCCACGTATAGATCGTTTGATCGGGATCACCGACTACATAGACCTGATTGGTAGGTCCAGCCAATTGTTTGATCAATTTATATTGGACATTATCAATGTCTTGGAATTCATCCACATGAATGAAATTAAATTTTCGTTGCCACTTATGTAAAATGTCACTGAACAGATCAAACATCTTCACAGTTACTAAAAGCAAGTCATCAAAATCCAAGGCATATAAAGCCTTTTGACGATCGACATAATATTGATATACCTTGGCCTTCTCTTGTTCGCCATAATGAAAACCTGCCAACTCCATAGCCCTTTGCGGACTAATTTCAGCCCCTTTATTGGCACCGATATAATCGATGTCCGTATTGATGTTGTGTTTTTGTTTATCCAGATTCAATTCACGATAGGCTTCTTTTACGATGGTCTTTTGATCATCTTGATCCAAGACAGTAAAATTTCTAGGTAATTTCATCGCAGGTCCGTCTTCTCTTAAGATTCTGACACACAAGGAATGGATCGTAGAGACATGAACCCCAGCCGATCGATCCCCAATATAAGAAATCAATCTTTCTTTCATTTCATTGGCTGCTTTGTTGGTAAAGGTGATGGCAATGATCGATCCTGGAAATATCCCCAGGTCAACCACCAAATGAGCCACCCGCGAAATCAAAACCCGAGTCTTACCGCTGCCTGCTCCGGCAATGATTCGGGTATATTTACTATTGGCTAAGACAGCCTTTTCTTGGTTAGGGTTTAGATGTTCTAGAAAGTTCATATGTTTATGGATTTATTATATCAAAGTATCAGCCAATAAGGGATGACTGACCATAAAATCAGACATCATCCCACATTATGGGTCATTTCACAAAATCACAAAATATGGCTCTATCAAAGTGATTTTACCTATGATTATGGGGTTTTGATGTTAAAACTAAAACTATATTTGCATAAAGTAAGTTTATTGTTTAAAAAAGACTATACTGTGGGCGTAAGATCTTGGGGATAAGATAAGCAATCGATTTAAATTTAACTTATCATAATCCAAACTTACTAAAGTGCCAACACATCCTATTTTGTTGCACACTCCAACGTGTACAAGAGCCTTTGATCCATTTGGGTTACATCGGCCATAAATGATATATGAATAAGAAACAAGATCAAATGATCGCTTTTAACTTTTATTCAATGAGTAAGTGTTTTAGCGATTCATTGGTTGACCCTTATTCGTAGAAAAGGAGCTTGATGATGGAAAAAGACGTAACTCTAAGTTTAGAAGAAGTGACTCAAGAATTACTCGAAGTGACCACCTCATTATCTTTTAAACTCAACCATAAGACCCTACTGGCGGCTGAACTTCTTTTAGCCAATAAAATTTTGACTCTTGAGATTCAGGAAAAGACCAATCAAATCGCCGAACTATTGGCGGTCAACAAAGAATCCGAAAAAGAATTGTCAACCAAGAAGCATCAGAATAAAGCCTATAGAACTGCCCTTAGGAATATTGAAAAGACCCGATTAAATCTAGAAAAGTATCATGAATACACCAAAAGCATCTTGGATTCCAACCTAGACTCATTTGCGATGGTTGGATTAGACGGACTAATCAAAGATGTCAATTTAGCCATGCTGAAAACTTTGGGGCTCAGTCGTGTCAAAACCTTAGGCACACATTTCAGTACTCATTTCTTACCTGAAGAGAAAGCAAATAATCTAATATATCAGACTCAAAAAGACAAAGAAATTCATAATTATGCTTTAAATATCAAACATAAGACAGGCAAAGAAACACCCGTCTTGGTGAATTCCTCATTGTATAAAAACAATGAAGGCGAAGATGTCGGTGTCTTTACTGCATCTCGAGATCCCAACAAGAAAACAAAGAACTAAAATGGCCGCAAGGCCATTTTACTTTAAGGATTGAAATGCTTTCTCTAAACGATCAAAGGCTTCTTGAAGCATTGATTGTGGACAAGCAATATTGAGACGCACAAAGCCTGCTCCTTTTTCACCAAACCAAGATCCATCATCCACAGCGATCTTGACTTTTTTACTCATGAATTCAGGTAAGTCTTGAGCTAATATCCCACTTTGTCTAAAATCAATCCACAATAAGTAAGTCCCTTGAGGTTCAAACAGATAAAGTTTTGGAAAGCGAGATGCCAATTGCTGTCTGACAAATTCGATATTGGATTGCAGGTACTTTATCAACTCATCGACATCTTTAGCACAATGATCATAAGCAGCACACAAAGCAGTTTCTCCAAACACATTGATCATATTGGAATGAGTCTTTTGAGCAGCTTGGTTGTAGGCTTCATGTTTGATGGGATCTTTGATGATGACAGCTGAAGTTTGTAAACCTGCCAAATTAAAGGTCTTAGAAGGCGATATGAAACATAAGGTATTATTACGATAACGATCATCAAAACGCATCACACTGATATGTTCAAACGGCGGATAAACGATATCTTGATGGATCTCATCGGATAAGATCACCACATCATGTCTTTCACAGATCTCAAAAATCTTTTGAAGCTCTTCTTGAGTAAAGACTTTAGAGATGGGATTATGCGGATGACACAGGATCATCAGTTTGGTTAAAGGATCAGAAGCTTTCTTTTCAAGATCATCAAAATCAATAAGATAAGCACCCTCTTTTTCAATCAAAGGATTTTCAACGATGATTCTTGATACATCCTTGACGATGCTTTTAAAAGGATAATATACAGGCGTTTGAATGATAACCTGATCTTTAACGTTGCTTAAGGCAAGGATCGCATTGGTGATACCTTTTAGGACACCCGGACTAAATTCGACCCATGCGTTTTCAATGTGACACTGATGACGATGAAGCATCCAAGAGCTGACACTTTGTTTAAAGTGATCTGAGACCAAGGTATATCCAAAAACGCCATGGTCAACTCTTACGTGTAAGGCATCGATGATGGGTTTTGGACATTCAAAATCCATATCAGCAACCCAAAAAGGTAAGACATCTGCTTTCGGATCAACTTTGAATACATTAGGTAATGCATCCCATTTAACACTGTTCGTGTTTCTTCTACAAGGCAACTTGGTATGATCGACGCTCATAAGTGCTCCTTTTAACTCATAAAAGCCTTCTGAATCAGAAGGCTTAAGGTTTATTCGACGTTTTTAAGTTTTTCGATCCCAATCAATGTTCTGCGGATCGTTTCTTCTTTACCCAAGAGATATGGGATTTCTAAAGCACCTCCAGGTGTAAATTGTTTACCTGTAACAGCGGTTCTAATGGGCCAATACACTTGGCCATTCTTAAAGCCTAGTAAAGCTGGTAAAGCCTGAAGTCTAGTTTGTAGTTCTAAGATATCATTCCAGTCATTTATTTCTTCATACACATGAAGTGAAGCATCCAGGGCTCTTAAACAGATTCCCTTATCGGTCTTCATTTTAGGATGAAAATACATCTGAACATCATATTCAGGGAAAGTATCTAAGAAATCAACCATCTCTGGGATTTCTGATAAGACATTGACCCGTTGTTGAAGCATCTTGCTGACTTCTTTTAGGTCGCAAGGAATATGAATGGCTTCTTTGAGCGTAGGCAAACAGATCGCATGGAATTCATCCAAAGACATGGCTCTTAAATACATCCCATTCATCCATTTAAGTTTCTCAATATCAAAGATGGATCCTGATTTTGAGATACGTGAAACACTGAATGCGCTCTTAAGTTCTTCTAAAGTAAAGATTTCTTGAGTGCCTTCTGGCGACCATCCTAATAAAGCAATGTAATTGATGATGGCTTGAGGCAGATAACCTTTCGCGACGAGATCTTGGAAAGAAGCATCGCCATTTCTTTTGGATAATTTATGGGTCTCATCTTTCATGACCGGTGGGACATGAATATAGATTGGTTTTTCCCAACCGAAAGATTCATAAAGCAGATTATATTTAGGGGTCGAAGACAAATACTCATTACCTCTAACGACATGGGTGATTTCCATCGTATGATCATCGATGACGTTGGCGAAATTATAGGTTGGAAAGCCATCTGATTTTAAGAGGACTTGTTCATCTAAAATATCTCGTTCGACTTCGATGTCGCCATAGACTTCGTCATGAAAGAGCGTAGACGCACCAGGTTTGATGGTTTGACGAATAACATAGGCTTCATTGGAGTCTACTCGCTTTTCAACATCAACAGGATTTAAGAAGTGACAGGGATCACTGAATTTAAAAGGAACACCGGCTTTTTCAGCCGCATCTCTTTGGCCTTGAATGATGTCTTCTTGGCAAAAACACACATGGGCTCCGCCTAATCTGACAAGTTCCAAGGCATATTGCTTATACATCGGTAAACGTTCAGATTGAACATAAGGTCCATATTTACCAGGTTTATCAGGTCCTTCATCATGAATTAGTCCAACTTGAGCTAAGGTATCATAAATGATTTCGACACTGCCTTCGACCAAGCGGGCTTGATCAGTGTCTTCAATGCGCAAGATGAAATCTCCGCCATCTTTTTTAGCGACCAAATACTCATACAAAGCAGTCCTAAGATTACCAATATGCATGTAACCGGTAGGACTTGGGGCAAAACGTGTTCTCACTTTTTTCATAGACATATCTCCGATAGATATTATATAATAGTTAAGCGCAACGTGCACACTTTATTGGGGTATGGCCAAGCGGTAAGGCTCCAGACTCTGACTCTGGCACTCCAAGGTTCGAATCCTTGTACCCCAGCCATGACCATCAAAAAAGACTCTTTCGAGTCTTTTTTCGTTAATCGATCAAATTCTTTGATTTTAGATATTCATAGGCAACATCATAAGGATCTTCATTGTCAACATCGATCTTATAGTTTAAGGCAATCGTGCTTTCTAAAGTAAAAGTGTTTTCTAAAACAGCCAATACTGCTTTGATGCCAGGGAAATCTTTCTCTAGATCGCTACGGATCATATAGGCTCCATAGTATTCAGGGAAGAAGACTTTATCATCTTCCAAAACAACCAATTCATACTTGAGATTTAATCCATCTGTGCCATAAACTAAGGTCACATCGATGTTTTTGCTGGCCATAGCCGCATATTTCAAGTTGAGGTCAAGTGATATCCCATCTTTGAAATTCAAGCCATAGAATTTTGTAAAGGGTTTGTAGCGAACGGTTCCTTCTTCATCAAAGAATTGATGTTCAGCCCCAAAGATAAGCTTATCCGCAATGGGAATCAAATCTGAGACTTTTGTTAAATTGTATTGAGCGGCTACTTCTTTGGTAACAGCTACCGCATAAGTATTTTGAAAGCCCAGTTTTCCTAAGAGTTCAACGCCTTTTTTCTTGCCTTCACGATTGGCATATTCATAGACAGTCAATTCTGCCGGTTTGGTGGATAAATCAAGCTGTAATAAGGTTGCCATTAAGGTCCCATCATAACCTAGACGCATATCCATCTTACCTGTTCTGATTTGATCATAGGCTAATGTTACGGCCATGGTCGGATTGATCTTGACTTTATAATCGGTCTTATCTTCAATCAAGATCTTTGCCATTTGTGTAAACAAATACATTTCCCCATAGTCCCCATCGATGATCGTGAGCTGCTTCGCTTTTGGGGCAGAAGTACATGCACCTAATAAACTGATTACCAGTATTAAACTGATCCAAATTTTTTTCATTTTAGCCTCCTTGTTTAGGTTGAAAATATTTTTTCTCGACCAAGCCCATGAATCCATCGATCACAATGGATAAAATCATCAGCGTGGCTGTTCCTGAGAGAATCATGCCCAAATTCTGGATCCTGACTCCTCGATATAATATGGTCCCTAATCCACCTCCTCCTACGATTGCGCCAAATACGGCAAATCCAATCGATGTAACAACTGCAATTCTCATCCCGGCATACACCATGGGGAAAGCTAAAGGTAACTCAACGCTAAATAAGCGTTGCATTTGATTCATGCCCATCCCAATGGCAGCTTCCTTAATGCCAGGCGAAACAGATTCTAAGCCCAGCAAGGTATTCTTAACCACAGGCAACAGTGAATACATGACCAGACCGATGATAACGGTCGTCGCGTTAGCTCCAAAGATGACCACCAAAAAGCCTAGCGTAGCCAAAGACGGGATCGTTTGAAACAGATCCAACAAAAGCAAGATTGGTTTACGGATCCACTTGAATAGATAGGCACTGACACCTAACACCAAACCAATCGTAAGGATGAAGATCGAAGCCATAAAAACCAAATAGAAATGCTGAAGTGCTGCATCTAGGTTCATATCTTTTTCCTAAGTCCTTTCGGTGTAAACAAAACTTGAAGCCAATCGATCAGAAAACCACTTCCAATGGCCAATAAGGCTGCCGGTATGGCACCCATGATGATGTATTCCTTAACGTTGGTATCAATGCCGCGGTAGATGAATTCACCTAAGCCGCCCTGTCCAATCATAGCTGCTAAAACAGCCCAACTGATGATGTAGATCGTCGACATCCGTATACCACCAAAGATGGCACCGACCGACATCGGCAATTCGATCTTGATCAAAATATCCAGTGGAGTCATCCCACAGCCTTTCCCTGCCTCTAAAAGTCCGGGATCGACTGTGATGATTCCCGTATAAGCATTCTTTAAGATAGGTAAAATTGCATATAGAGCCAAAGCAATGATGATCGTGATGGGTTTCATTCCTAAATAGATAAACAAGATCCCAATAAAGACAATACCTGGGATGGTTTGAAACACACTCAATACAGGCAAGATATATTTGGCCAATTTCCGATTTCTGGATAGAAATATCGCCAAAACCAAAGCAATAACAGTTCCAATCAATACTGACCACAACACATAAGACATGTGAACCATAATGGCCTCACCTAGTTTCGGCATGTATTTTAGATACTTTAAATCAAAACTCATGATTGGCCCCATACGACATCACTGAGCGATTTTGCGAGAGAACTCTTTGTGATGATGCCTGACAACTTAGAATCATCGTCGACAACTGCGACGAAATTGACATTTTCATTCAACAAAGTATTGACCGCATCTTGCGCATTGTCGGTTAACTTAAAGGTAGCTCGATCTGTTCTGATCAAAGCTTCAATCGTTTTGCCTGGTACGCCTTTATCAGAGATGTCTTGAACAGTAATATAACCAATGTAGGTTTTATTCTTATCGACCACGACTAAGGCATCGGTATGGCGATTCTTCATCATTTCTAGACATTCTAATGTCTTACGATTAGGTGTTGTCCAAAAAACCTGTGGACGCATGATGTCCATACACTTCAGTTTTGGTGTATTGGGACTATTTAAATGTTTGCCCATGAATTGTCTGACGATCGTCGATTCCGGATTGCTCAACATTTCTTCGGGGGATGCCTGTTGAATGATTTCGCCTTTGTCCATAAAGACAATGGTATCGCCTAATTTGATGGCTTCAGACATATCATGGGTCACAAAAACGATGGTGATCTTGAGCTTTTGCTGAAGCATTTTGATTTCATCTTGTAAGATATCACGGGTAATTGGATCTAGGGCTCCAAAGGGTTCATCCATTAGTAAGATGGGAGGATTGGCTGCCAAGGCACGTAGTACTCCGACACGTTGTTGTTGCCCGCCTGATAACTGATTGGGATATTTGCCTGCATAATCTTCATAGGGCATATCAACCATCTTTAGCAATTCTTTGACACGATCTTTGATTCTATTCTTTTCCCATTTTAAAAGTTTAGGGACGACGGAAATGTTCTGTTCAACACTCATGTTTGGAAACAGACCAATCTGTTGAATGACATACCCAATTGAAGTTCTCAATTGAGTCACATTTATTTCTTTGATGTTTTTACCATCGATAAAAATCTCGCCTTTTTCATTCGCAATCAACCTATTCAGCATTTTCAACGTGGTGGTCTTACCGCATCCAGAGGGTCCAATGAGTATAACAAACTCCCCGTCCTTGATGGTTAAATTAAGATCATTGATGATGATTTTGCCATGATAGGCCTTGTGTATATGTCGATACTCGATCATATGCATTCCTCCTGACAATTGTATGTTACCGCTTAATTTTAACGAATAGATACCCCTAAATCAATTTTTAGGCTGCACAAAACATACTAAAACAAGCTTCTTCGACTTAAGTACATCCATAATTCCCTTATAGAATGGTCATATTTTGACTTTGTGAAAGTTTAATGAGAATTGCATTATACGGCTTTAAATAAGGGGTTTTCACACATTTATCCCACAGAAAACACATGTTTCTTCTCTTTCTCCGCAAGAGCTCCTTATGGTCATTGTGTTATAATAAGGCCATGTCATTTACCCCTGGAAATTGGATTGAGTATGAATTGATCGATGTTGGTGAAGGTGAAAAACTTGAACGTTTTGGGTCCTATGTTTTAAGACGACCTGATGTCAATGCCTTGGATTATGTCAGCGATATGAAGGCTCATCATTGGATGAGTGCTGATGCAAGTTATCGCTCCGGAAACGCTATAGGTGAATGGATTTTTAGAAAAGAAATCCCGACTTCTTGGTCCATAAACTATCAAGATCTGACTTTTAAGATCTCCCCTACCTTATACAAACATACTGGCATTTTTCCTGAACAAGCTTCTAATTGGGACTGGATGAGAGGTCTTATCAAGAATGCGAAACGTCCGATTTCTGTGCTCAATTTATTCGCATATACTGGAGCTGCAACATTGGCTTGTGCTAAAGAAGGCGCATCTGTCGTTCATGTCGATGCCTCTAAAGGGATCGTTCAATGGGCCAAGGAAAATTCCCAATTAAGTAATCTAAGCGAAGCACACATCCGATATATCGTCGATGATGTCTCAAAATTTGTGCAGCGAGAAATTCGCAGAGGCCATACTTATGATGCCATCATCATGGATCCTCCACCTTTTGGAAGAGGTCCTAAAGGCGAACTGTGGAAATTTAATGAACAGCTTCAAAAGTTGATTGAATTGTGTAAACAACTTCTATCTAAAAAACCTTTGTTTTTCTTAGTTTCTACCTACAGTGCAAATTTTGATCTGCATGATTTAAAAGCCTTGATGCATGATCAGTTTCCACTTGATCAAGCAGAAACCCAATGTGCCAATTTGATCTTACCCATCAAATATAAAAACACACCTTTAGAGTGTGGTAACAGTGCTCGGGTAATCTTCAAATGAAGATCATCTATGAAGATAATCACCTTCTGGTGATCGAAAAACCCATCAATATCCCTATGCAGGAAGATGAATCCAAAGATATGGATCTCTTAAGCTTATGCAAGACTTACCTTAAGGAAAAGTATCATAAGCCTGGTAATGTCTACTGTGGGATGGTTCATCGCTTAGATCGACCTGTAGGCGGTGTGGCCGTGTTTGCGAAGACTTCAAAAGCTGCTTCACGATTATCAGAATCGATACGAACAGATCAGTTTAATAAGGTTTATAAAGCCATCTTAGTAGGTAAACTTCCTAATGAAAGAATCTTGATCGATCATTTGATCAAAGATGAAAAAACCAATACTTCAAGCGTCACCTCAAGTGCTTTAGGTAAATATAGTGAGTTAAGATTTAAAGTGCTCGGCAGTAAAGAAACGTTACAGTTTGTTGAAATCCAACTCATCACAGGCCGATCTCATCAAATCAGAGTTCAGTTTGCCAGCCGTCATCGTCCGCTGTGGGGGGATGCCCGATATAATCGAGATGCTAAACCGGGTCAGCAATTAGCTTTATGGGCAACATCTTTAAGTTTCCCTCATCCCATCACTCAAGAAATCATGTACTTTCACTCTGAATTGCCTCGGTCATATCCTTGGGATCAATTTGAATAAAAAACAAGCCAACCGAATTCGGTTGGCTTAAACTTTAACTGGTTTCTGAATAAGAGAAGGTAATCGGTTCTGAATACGCAGACGGGATTGAAACTTCATTGACTTTTTTTATGGCTCGTACTTCGGCCGTATAATGCGCATTCATATCCAAATCATCAAAGGTAGCGCTGAGTGCACTGACACTTTCAACGATCCACTCTGAATCTGGCGCATCGCTTTTGATTCGAACTTCATAGTCTGTTGCCCCACTGACACTTAGCCAACTCAAAGTCGCAGAAGTCGCGCTCAAGCCGCTCAATTGAATCACAGGAACACTTAAACTTGGGGTGATCGTGATGATCACTGGCGTAAGGTTATAGACTTTGGTGGTTGAAACCAATCGATAAGCACGCAGTTTAATAAAGTAAGCCGTGCCTGTACTTAAACCTGTGTATGTTTTTGATAAGGTGGTTTGTGTGGAAATAGTATAGGTTCCATTGAGTGATGTGGCGATGGAGATCTCATAGCCTGAAGCACCGATGACTGCAGCCCAAGAAACAGTGATTGAATCATGGGTCATACTAAAGATGGCTGAAGGATCACTGACCAAGGTTTTTTTACTGACGATACTGGAGTAGGATCCATATATTTTGGTTGTCCCAACCAATTTATATGCTCTGACTTTGTAGTTATATTGGGTGTTGAAAGCCAATGCAGTATTTAGGAAAGAAGTGGTACTTTGTGTTTTAAGCAAGGTGTAATATGTACTGGTTCCTGTAGATCTGTAGATTTCATAACCAGAAGCCCCTTCTATGGCAGGCCATGATAAGGTATGAGATAAATAGGAAGTATTGACGACTGATAAAACAACCGTACTAGGAATGGTCTTGGCACTGATCGCAGAACTTGTTGGACCATAGACTTTGGTTGTATTCACAGTCGTGTAAGCACGGATCTTGTAGTAGGTCGTTGTGTTGAATGTTAAGCCAGTCACTGTGAATTCGCTTGATCCTTCAACAGTTTTCATTAAACTATAGGTTCCGGTGGATGAAGTAGCTTTAGTGATCTCATAACCTGTTGCGCCCAACACCGGTGTCCAAGCTAACTTCAAAGATGTGACTGAAGGCATGGCCAGTTTAAAGCCACTGACCAAAGATGGGATCGGTGTTACTGATTTGACAGATGAATCAACACTGTAAACTTTAGTTGATCCAATCAAACGGTAAGCTTTGATCATGTATTCAGAGATTTGACCACTGACCAAACCTGTTTGCGTATAGGTCAATAAAGCCGTATCAGTGCATAATTCAAAGCTGCGTGTACTTGGATTGATTCTATACAATTCATAGCCTGTAGCCCCTAAAACAGCCGGCCAAGTGATTTTAACACTGTCATAACCATTAGAGATCAAAGTCATGACCGGTGTACTTGGGATTGCTTTGCCTGATACAACAAGTGAATATGCTCCATAGATCTTGACATAGCTGACGGTTCTATAAGCTCTGACTTTAACGTAGTAAGAAGTATTGGTTAATAAGTTTGGAATGGTCGCACTGTTGGTGGTTACCAATGGTATTTTGGTATAAGTCCCGGTTTCTGTAGTGGCATAGGATACTTCGTAGCCATTGGCTCCTGCCACAACAGGCCAAGATACTTTAAGCGAATTATAACCAGAAGAAGCAACAGTAATTGTTGGATTCCAAGGTAATGGAGTCGCAGAAACAATTGCACTGTAAAGTCCATAAATCTTAGTTGTCCCAATCAAACGATACGCTCTGATCTTATAATTGTATCGAGTATTGGTATAAAGACTGGTGTTGGTATAACTGGTTGAAGTCACTGTCGCGATTAAAGAATAGGTCGTACTGGTCTTAATCGAACGATACACCTGATAACCTGAAGCCCCATTGACAGCACTCCAACTGATTTTATTTGAATTGTATGAAGTATACACAGCCGTTTGTCCAACGACAGTTTCTAAAGCTGTTTTTCCTAAAACATAGGCAGACCAAGATCCATAGACTTTCACACTATTGACTGTGGTATAAGGACGAACCTTGTAGTAATAAGTCGCATTGAAACTTAAGCCTGTGTTGATAAAGCTTAATTTCCCTTCAACAGTTCCAAGTGAAACGTAAGTCCCTGTCGATGATGTCGATCTTGAGATTTCATAACCAGTAGCTCCAGCAACAGCATTCCAAGACAAACTAAGTTCTGTATATTTTGGATTTAAAGTTTTTAATCCGATCACTAAAGATGGTAAAGCTTTGATGGTTGTAACACTGGATTCTATACCATAGATTCTGGCTTCTCCTACTAATCGATAAGCTTTTACTTTATAGAGACTATCTGCTCCAGTGACTAAACCGTCATCATTAAACGTCAACAGAGTTGTATCCAAGATGAGTTCATAATTTCCTGATACGGTATTGCGGCGATACAATTCATAGCCTGTTGCCCCTAAAACTGCTGTCCATGATAGTTTTACACTGTCATAATCGAGTGAAACAGAGGACAATACTGGGGTACTTGGGATTGGCTTTCCTGAGACGACTAAGGACACATCACCGTATATCTTTACGGTGTTGATCGTTCTATAAGCTCTGACTTTCACAAAATAAGAGGTATTGGTCAATAGGTTAGAAATGGTCACAGAGTTAGTTGTCAATAATGCTAGTTTTGTATAAGTTCCGTTTTCTATGGATGCATAAGAAACTTCATATCCATTGGCTCCCACAACTACTGGCCAAGATACTTTCAATGCATTGTATCCCGCTGAAGCAACCGTTGCTTGAGGGGCACTTGGTAAAGGCACACTTGATAACACGCTTGTATAAGCACCATATACTTTGATCGTTCCAACCAAGCGATAGGCACGAACTTTATAGTTGTATCGGGTATTGGTGATGAGTGTTGTGTGAGTAAATGATGTCGTAGTTTGGGTCTTCAACAAGACATAAGTCGTACTGGTTCCAGTCGATGTCCACAATTCATAACCACTAGCCAAAGAAACTGGCGACCATGTGATCAGATTTGAATTATAGGCAGAAGAACTTGCTTTAAAGTTAGCGATGTTTTCTAAAGCTGTTTTTGCTGTAATAGCAGAAGTTAATGGTCCATAAATACGTGTGGAGCTGGTTTGCAGATAAGGTCTGATCTTAAAATAGGTATTGGCATTAAAAGCCAAACCGGTGATGGTCGCAGTGTGACCTGAATTTATATCCAGTGCTAATGTATAAGTTCCAGTCAAGGTAGTCGATTTAAATATTTCATATCCAGTGATTCCCGATTGAGCAGTCCAGTTTAAACTGATCCGATCAGCACCGATCGTTGTCACAGAGAACCCATTGACTGAAACCGGCATTGGAGATAAGGCTACTTCATTTGAGAAAGCACTGATGAATCTGACTGTATTGTATTCTGAATATGCTTTCACTTTATAAGTTGAGATTTCACCAACGGTTTTTCCAGTAAAGGTTGCGGTGTTTTGCGCAGTATCAAGGATCAAATCATATGCTTTTGTATTTTTATTATATTCATATATATAATAGCCTAAATCAGATGTTGCTCTTGGCCAAGTTAAAGTTACTGAATCAGCGCCAGTAGAAGATCCACTTAGTAAGGGTTTAGAAGGATTGGTCCGTATACCTTTAATCATGGACTCACTTGATATTTGGTTCCCATTGATTAAAATCGTTCGAGCATACACATAAATGTTATAGGATGTCATACCCATCAAGCCACTTACGGTGATCGTCGGTTCGTTGGTGACATAGTCGCCAGAATATCCACTATAACCAGATTCAGTGATCTTAAAGGTGATCCGATAAGAAGTGGCATACGGAACTGGATCCCAATCAATTTTATACTCACCGGTTTCAAGCATTTGTGCCGTGATGTTGGTCACTCTTGGAACACTGACCCATAATGTTTGCGTATTAGCAGGATTTATTGAGCCTAGGATTTTCTCCCCATCATCCATTCTTGTTGCCAAAATATCGACTTTCCAAGAGGTGTTTTCTGACTCTGGGTCAGATAATTCTAATAAATATGTAAACTCGGTCGTAGAATCAAAGTAGATCCCATTGACAAAGATATCATATCCTGTCGCATTGTTATTTCCTACCCAAGAGAAAAGGAAAGACTTGTGACTGATTCGGGAAGGTGCAGCATAAACTGCTTCCAACATCGTTTTTGTTGTGATCAAAGTTGACTCTGAACATAAGGTTACTGTATCAACCGTACGACAACCAGATACTTCATAAGTCAACAGCGCATTAAAGTCTGTTAAGTCTTTGATTTCATAATAAGCATTCGTAGAATCTACTATGAATTGTTTCTCATGAGTCACTGGATCTACTTGATAAATGCGGTAGAATTGTGTCCATGAAGTATGATTATCCACTTGTAAGTCAATGGAATCGAATTTTGGTTTAGATATAACCGAAGGCGTATTCAATTCATCAATAACCAAAATGGTTTGAGATGTCGAGTTTCCCGCTTCATCCGTGACTTTTAAGGAATGATAGCCTTGAGTGGTTACTGTACCGCCACTGGCAAAGAAAACCCCATCCATCAACCCGATCCCCTCATTATAAGTGATGGGCTGTGACTCATATAGCACATAGTAAGAGGACATGCCTGTGATGATGGGTGGTGTCCTATCGATTCTAAAGTTGGCTTGATAAGTTCTTTCACCGATCTTAAAGGTCAATTCATGTGTTCCATCTGTTGAAACAGTTGATCCAGAAGCAAAGGGTTGGCCATCAAGCGTGGCAGAATCAGCCGTGTAAGTGACGGTGATTGGCTTATTATAAAGTCGGCCATTGATAAAACCATTAAGGATTAATCCGGTTTTGATCTCAAAACTGAAAGTAACTGGATCATTTTTTGTATCATCAACGGTAACGACATACTTTCCTTCATCATTAAAGATTTTATTTTCTGGCATCGCAATTCCAACGCCATCTTTGGTAACACTAGTCACTGCTTTATATGAATTACGAATCGTAATCTGAACAGGATAGAAACTTATTTCATTATTGAAAAGTTCTCCTGCCGATGTATTGGCCAAAATCGAAGGGATCGTAAAAATAGGACTTGCAGTGAATCGGACTTTATATGGTCTGCCTGTCGAGGTCGTACGCCCATTGAGGTCATAAACCATGGCGCAATAGATTCCAGGATTTGCCCCACCAATTTCAACAAACGGTGTTGCATTATCGCTGTAAAGATACATAGACCCATCAGGATTTCTTCTACTAAGATTGGTCGAGATATTATAACTTTGATCAACATCTACTTGAAAACGAAGCGATGCCGCCAATACGGTTTCTATACAATACATATCACGATCGCCAACGACCTGCAAATTACCTTGTACCTCGTCCAATAACTCTACAATGGTGCTATTTTCATAGACATCATCGTGATCCGATAGAGTGGCAACTTTTGATGCAAATTCTAGGGCTTTTGCGGCATTGACGACGCCATATCCAGTGTGAGAATCATAACCCAATGAAGTATCGCTGGAATTGTTGATGTCTGTCACTCCAGAAATCAAAGCTCCTCTGGCTTGTAAAGGTGTCAGGTTAGGGTAAGCACTTAAAATCAAAGCCAAGACGCCTGAAACGGTTGGAGCTGAAAATGATGTTCCGCTGACTGCTTTATATTTATTTTCACTGCTCCATGGAAGCCATATCCCATCACCATAGGCAACCAACTCTAAGCCATCATTACCTGTGCTTGAGAAATTGGATACTTTATCATCTTTTGTGATGGAACCAACACTTATAACTTCATCCCATACAGCTGGGTAACTGATATACCCATTATTTGGACTACCATATAAACCATTGTGATCTGCATTATTACCAGAAGCCGCAACCACAAGTACATTGTTGGATTCTGCATATTGGATGGCTTGAGCCAAAGAATAATCCCAATCATAGGTTCCCAAACTTAAATTGATGATATCTGCACCATGATCAACAGCCCAAACAATGCCTTTACTGACATCTACTGTAAATGCTGGTACTTCTTCATTGAGCGTTTTTTCATCTCTAAAGACTTTGATAGGCAAAATGCGTACATTAGGGGCCACGCCTGTAATGGTTTTACTGTTCATCCCTGCTGCGATCACAGAGGCCACAGCTGTCCCATGACTGCCTCCATCGTATGAGTACTGACCTACATATGTATCTGCTTTTATAGATTGAATGAAGGTAGTCTCATTGGTTAGAATGGATACCCCTTTTAAAATGGTCCCTGTAGAAAAATCAGTGATGGTTGTTTCAGGATCGACTCCGCTATCGACAACAGCCACAATGATAGAAGTACTGCCTTTCGTAATGTTCCATGCTTCTTCAAGCCCAATCTTTTTTAGATTGAATTGATAGGTCGCATAGTTGGGATCGGTAGGAATAAGATCTAAAGCTGCGAAATGATCTTGATACACTGCCAATACCCCATCACAAGCTCTATAGGTGCTAATTTTCTGTTCAATTAAACTTTCATTGACCAATAGACTTACGGTCCCCAATACCTCGTCTTGACTTAAGATCGGGTCATTGATGTCACATGATGCAAAAGCAGTGAAGTCATCAACCGCCAGATGAAGTCTGACTTGATCTGAGCCAAAACCTGTCTCCAATGCTTTGACTGGCTCCAATACCGTCAACATAAAAAGCATACTGATGATGAGCTTTAAGAAGGCAGTGTGATTTCTTTTCATGATGTTCCCCATTGTTTTAAATCTACAAAAAAATAAAGCTAGATATTAAGTCAATACTTATTTCAGTTATTTCTACAATACACTATTTTTAATGCTTTTACCACACTCGATGAGTGTATTCTTATGCCTTTTTTAGTTTTATTTACAGTATGTTAAAAATGGGTTTTTCATCACAAAACAAATCCATCATTTTTAACATGCATCACCTATAAAACCCTTATTTATGGATCAAACTGGTCAAAATATTCCCATGTCCTATGACTTTGTGATGATCATCGGTGGTGTAATTGGTCTTAGGATCATAATAGCCCAAGATACGATAATGATCATCCGATAATGTTTGTTGACCATTGGGTTTGGTTTCCACATACCCTATGATTTTATGATGTTCATCTTTTAGTGGCACTCTATTCATGAGGGATCTCCTTTTTGATCAGTTCATCGATGGTTAGGCAATACTGTTTGATTTGATCTGTCACCTTTTCAACCAAATCATGTTCCTTCTTTGAGAATTCTGTTTTAGCGACTTGAAGCAATGTTGATGAAGGAGTGATGTTACACCTTAATAAAGCCTGTTCAAACTGAACTTTGCCTTGCTTCAACCGTTCTTTGATTTTTATACCATATCTTTTAAGTAATTTTAAATCAGAAAGATAAGGATTAGGTTCATAGTTGATACATACAGATATTTTTTTATTGTTGATGACTTTGATGATGAGCTTTGAGAAAGGATAAGGCACATCCTTCATTTGTTGTAGCACTTCATCAACCGATGTTCCTAGAGGAAAATTTAATAATGTTTCCTGGATGGATGGACTTTCCCAGTCTTTACATGTGATGATCAATTGACGATTTCCCAGTACTGTCACAAATTCAATTTGTAGTTCTTCACGATCTTGCATAAGGGCTCCAATAGGCTCAAGCTGATTGAAATAGGCAAACAAGAGATAATCCTTCTCAAGTAAGAAATGCTTGCTGCTGTGACGTAAAAAGGCATCCAGGCTTTGATTGTTTTTTGTGTCTATGATTTCTTGTCTCATTATCGGATACGAACTAAAACGTTCTTTCATCTGAATCAAAATGATTCTTAAAGTCTCATTGAAATCCTCCAACTCAACAAACACTTCTTCAATGAGTTCACTCCAAGTGATGCTCATAAAGGCTGTGTTGACTGCACGATCCCCGTTGATGGTCATATAAAATAAACATTGATCGATTTTTGATGGACAGCGATGCGCATTTAATTTCACATCATCCAATTTTAAAGAAATAAGTTTCTTGTCTTTCTTAATGGATTCTAGAAAACTGTGATCTCCATATCTTTCGGTTTGATAAGAACCTTCTTGAGAAAAGAGCTTAGATTCTATGATGCAGATCTTATCTTGAGTTACCAAAGTCAAATCAGGGATCTGACGCTGATGGGACTGATGATCTTCACTGACTTTTTCATCTTTGTTTATTTTACGTTTGGCGATTTTACTTTGATTATAAAAAGGATGTCTCACCAATAACTTCGCTTGTGGATCATCTTGAGCCCCAAAAAACAGACAAAATCGTCTTCTAAAAGTTTCACTTTCATTAAAAGCATAATGAATCAGTGAAGTATAGATATCTTCCTTATCAGCTGATTTTAAATAATCAAAGACATCTTTGGTTTTAGTCACGATACTTGTCTTTCGCTTTAATCAAGTTCATGCGTATTCTTAGCTTTTCTCATTGAAAAATCATGAGCGAGCGTGAGCCAATTCAATAATGTTTCATCGATGTCTTTAGGATGACTGATCAACACATGATGCATGTAACGTTGTGGATAAGGCTGATTGACTTCTACGATACGAGGATCTTTAAGCTCATGATCCAAGCCAAAAGAGACGATCAAATAAACAGGAGGACGATCTTTCAGTTCAATGATGGGTAGCCAAATCGCCGCATACGGTTTTTTCGAAACCAAAGCGATTTGTGATTTCTGAACTTTAATGCTCGTATCAGGAAAACGTTGTAAAACTTCGATGACCAAAGTATCAAACAAAGGTTTGGCGAAAGGCGATTTTTCAAAGAATGCGTTAATGGGGGTTATTGTCATAAATTTGTCCTGCTTTTGTTGAAGAATTTATAAAAAGAAAATCAACCGATTTTCTTTAAGAATTAAGCTTTGAAAAAATCAAATATTTCTGTTTTACGGGATTCGCAGTCTGCTTTTCCCATCTCAAAGAGATCATTGACCTGTTCATAGGTCGCTGAGAAACGTTTGGCTCCAGAATCTTTTGTAGGACGCATATGAATGGCTTTGCCTTGTGTGACCAAATCTTTGACTTGCGCCATTTCACGATAATACACTGTTTTGCGATCTCTGAATTCTTTGAGTAATTTTTTGTGTTTGAAATAAAGAACATCCAGAAGGAATTGAGTTAAAGGCGCATTGTCTTTACGTACAAAAGTATCTGGTTTGGTGGTAATGATCATTAATTTATCGACATCATGAGTCAAGGTTTGATCCAGTGGGATCATCGTTCTGACTCCCGCATCCATATAATACTGCTTGCCGATCTTGACATTACGTCCAGCGATGGGAAGCACACAAGCTGCTTTTAACCATTTGAGATCTTCTTTTAAATCAGTTTGATTTTTCCATAAGACATCTTCATTTTTTAAATCATACACTCCAAATTCAACCAGAGGTTTGATGGTTTGGATACGTGAAGGAATCAAGTTAACTTTCTTAGGCAAGACATCATTGAACAGATAATCATAGCCTACTGGTTGTCCTTCCAATAAGAAAGGCTGTAAGCCTACATTGCGTTTAGAAACGGAATAAGTCGTTGCGCAATCATGAAGCATCTGGATGTCTTTTAGTCCTGTACAGATCGCAAACAAGGCTCCTGATGAGATGCCGCAATGAAGATCGAATTCGATCTTGTTTTCAATCAGCCATGCACAAACACCTGCTGTATAGGCTCCACGCAAGCCTCCGCCTTCTAAAACCAACGCCTTTTTCATACGGTCCTCCTTATAAGACACTACTGAAAACATTCAGTAACATTCTGCCCATTCTAACCCATGGATTAACATTTAAAGTTGAGGCATAGGTGACTTCTTGAGAAACTTCCAGGGTATCTAAGAAATCTTTTTTCATAGCCATCAAGGACTTTGAGTAAGTAATCAAAGCCCCACATTCAAAGTGCATATAATAACTTCTAAAATCTAGATTACTGGTCCCAACGATCGCCATGACATCATCCACAAGCATGACTTTCCCATGGACAAAACCAGGGCTATATTCATAGATTTTCACTCCGGCTTTGGTCAGTTCTTCATAGTTAGAACGTGTGACCTGATGAACATACCATTTATCCGGAATATGCGGCACCAAGATCCTTACATCGACCCCGCTTTTAGCGGATAAGGTCAAAGCTGTCATCATCGCATGACTGATGACCAAATAAGGAGTCATGATATAAAGATAATGTTCAGCCTCATTGATAAGACTCAGATGGGCATTTTCAGAAACCAATTCTTCATCTGTTGGGGAATCAGAAAACATCTGGATAAAGCCTTCATCCAGATATTCTGGATTATCAACTTTATAATCTAAGAAATGGATGTCTTCCTTACTTAGATGGCGATAAAATTGCAGAAACATAATGGTAAGTGAAAAGACCGCATTGCCTTCTACTTTGATGGCTGTGTCTTTCCAATGACCAAATCTTTCAATTTTATTGATGTATTCATCCGCAATATTGATGCCTCCGATAAACCCGATCTTTCCATCAATGACTGCGATTTTTCTATGATCGCGATTGTTCATATAGATGGCTAAAATAGGTCTGATCGGATTAAAGAAATACAAGGATATCCCCGCTTCTTTCATTTCTGTTCTAAAAGATTTTGGTAACTTTAAAGCTCCGAAATCATCAAAGATGATTTTGATTTCAACGCCTGCTTTGGCTTTTTCGATCAAGAGTTTCTTGATTGAACTCAGCATAAAGCCTTCAACCACAATAAAATATTCTAAGAAGATAAATCGCTGGGCACTTCTCAAAGCTTCCATCAAAGCCTTATATTTACTTTCACCGGTTGGATAATAAGTTACTTTAGAATCATGGGTGACAGGAAATTCGGTTGTCTTAAAAATGTAGTTTGAAATCTTGAATGAACGGGGACATACTTCATATAAGGATTGCATGGGTTCTTTATCTTGAAGCAATAAAGGTTGTTTGTTTAAAGAGAGTTGATTGATGCCTGTTCTTAAGTCTTTAGGGACTTTTCTTCCTCCAAACAACAAATATGTCGTGACTCCAATCAAAGGTACAGTCAAAATCAAAAAGATCCAAGATAGTTTATAAGAAGGATTCATTTTTGTGTTGATGATGAAGATCGATAAGATGATCCCTGATCCAGCCACAAAGAAATACAGTAGAGGAACCAAACTTGATAATGAATACATTAGTAAATAAACCAAAAAGAGTTGGAATAAGACCAACATACTGATGACATAGGCTTTTGAAGTGATCTTCTTAAAGAAGGCTTTCATATTTATAACCGATAGTTTTCGATGATGTTTAAAGGAATGCCTTGAATGATCTTATTGATCGTGATGATACGATCATCTTCCAATAAGGTCGTAGGATGATGTGCATCATAGCCATAGACACACACCGTATCATACTGAGCCACGATTTCCCAAAAAGGACGATAAGGATAGACATAAGCCAAACCAGCTTTATACGGCTTATGGCCGTGTCGTATGCCATTTAAATTGAGTTCTAAAGGAAGTTTGAGTTCAGCAGCTTTCTTGGCGATTTTATGTGCTGCAGCAACACAGGTTTCATTCCAATGTCTTCTGCCCATCATAAAGTAATCCGGATGAGCGATGTATGAAAATAGTCCAGAGTCCATGGCTTGAACCAAAGCTTCTGCGAATTTTTCAACATCTTCATCGCTGGCATAACAATCCAGATCATCTTTTAAGAAAGTGACATTATGTTGACCTAAAACCAAGTAATCGCAACGGGTCAACAAATATTTATAGTAGTTGATGTGTTGGGGATAGAACTCAACTTCAAAGCCAGAGAGAATTTTGATTTTATCTTTGTATTTTTCTTTTAAATGGTTGATGGACGATAAATATTCATCAATTTGATCATGATCCATACGATCTTTAGGGGCATGTATCCCAACATATGGAACATGGTCAGAAAAACCTAAGACCTTAAATCCTGTATCAAGTGCAGCTCTGACATATTGTTCATCTGAGCCTACAGCATGACCGCAGCGATGAGTGTGAGTGTGATAGTTGGCATCCATAGTTTTATTATACTAAAAAAGCACTATAAGTGCTTGATGAATAGTGCTTTTTCACGATCTCCTTGAAGATAAAGTTCATGGTCAATGGGAACTGCTTTGGTTCCAATGAAGGTACAACCACACAGCTCACAAGTCTTATAGGAAGCGATGTTGTCGGTATTGCAGGTAATGAGGATTTCATCCATGCCTAAGTGTTTGGCTTGTTTAAACAGCAATAAACAGGCTTTGGCAGCATAATGATGACCTCGATAAGGTAAATAGACGGAATAGCCGATATGACCGGCATAATCAATGGTCGATCCTGATCCGATCCTTAAGTCACAACGGCCTACGATCTTATCAGATACAACGATATCATAGATAAAAGAGGTCCCCCATCCATTCTTTTTAGGGTCAACATGTTTACCGGCAAATTGCAGACGAATTTCTCCATCATCTAGTTTTAAGGAACGTTTAAAGAGCATATCTAAATTAAGTATACCAAATAAATCAAGGCAAATTAAAACAGGCAATGCCTGTTTATGGATTATGACGCTAATGCGGACTCCAATACTTTTCTGACATCCTCTTTATTCATGATGCCTTCAAAGAGTTTGGTTTTTCCCAAGTAGAATGTTGGGACCAAATAATAATCATAACTATTGGCTAAAGCACGGTTCTGACGTTCATCGATCAATTCGATTTCAACGGTTAAGTATTTGGGATCTTCATTTTGTAGTTCTGCGAGATATTTTCTAGCCCTTACACAGTAAGGACAAGATTCTAAAATAAATAAGGTCAATTTAGGCATAGGCATATCTCCTTTTCAATGAGGATAATATAACAGAATTAAGGCAAGGTGACTTGTCAAATGCATTTGAAGTCTAGTCATTCATCTGTCTTTGATGACTTTAGTGAGCGCAATGATGATTTGGTAAGCGATAAAGAAAATAATGAAGCCATAGATTCCATAGACGATATCTGCAAATTCCATGACCCCTGTCCCAGTTTTCCATTGCCCGATTTCGATTGCGAAGGCAATCATGATCCCAACTGTTATTGTATATATGAAAGATATGGATGAAATCTTCCATTTTGCGAGTCTTTTAAAGATGATTTGTACGATCATAAAAATAAACAAACACAGTAATCCGATGACGATGAAATGAAGTTGTTTATCGGTAAGATCTAGGTTTAGTTTTTGACTGACTCTTCTAAAAAAGCCACTAAAACGAGTAAATAAATCGATGATCAAATACAGTAACTCTTTCATGGTTCACCTCGACAATCATTTTAGACACGTCTTCAGATTGATCTTGAGCCTCTACATTATATCAATTAAACATATTCCATCTTAATAATTCTGTTTTATGTCGAATGAGTTGTATATTTATTTGGTCTTTTCTATAATGCCTGTGGGAGAACTTTAATGAAACTTGAATTATATGAATCAACGGGATTTAACCCATATGAAAATTTAGGAGCTGAAGCTTATCTTTTAGAAACTTGTCCATCTGATACTTTGCGCTTTTATTTGTGGCAAAATGCCCACACTGTGGTCATCGGTAAGAATCAGCATGCCCCTTCTGAAGTGTTTTTAGATCATTTAACTCAAGATAAAGGCACTTTGGCAAGACGTTCTTCTGGCGGTGGTGCTGTCTATCATGATTTGGGCAATCTGAATTTTACCTTTATTGCCCCAACTGGTTTATTCGACATTCAAAAACAGATGGAAATGATTGCATTGGCCCTTAGAGAGGCTGGCGTCAATGCGCAGGTCAATGGTCGCAATGACATCGAAATCGAAGGTGCCAAAGTGTCAGGCAATGCATTTGCGCATAGTTCAAATAAGCATCTTCACCATGGAACCTTATTGGTCAATGTGGATAAATCAAAACTTGCGAAATATTTGAATGTGAATCCTAAGAAATTAAAACGCAAGAATGTCAATTCTGTCGCAGCCCGAATCGTGAACCTTAAAGAACTGATCGATATAGATATCCCAAGTTTAAAAGCCCATTTGTTTAAGGCCGTGGAGAAATATACTCAGACTCAAGGAAGCATCTTACCTTTTCCTTTGGATCAAGCTCAAGCTTATATGAAACACTATGCTTCACAGGAGTGGTTGTTTCCTCAAGCTGCTAAAGAGAACCTTATCTTTGAAGAAGCCTTTGATTTTGGAGTCTTGAAATGGTTCTTTGAGATCAAAGATGGACGTATCATCAAGAGTTCCTTATGGTCTGATGCGATGGATTCTTTATGGATCGAAGCTTTAGAGAAACATGTGATAGGTGCAGAAGCTAATGAAACTGCCATCGCACAACGCTTAGAAAGCTTCGAAACTACTGAGCACAAAGGTGACATGAGGCAGATTATAGATTTGTTGATCAACATAGAGAAACGATGATTTAGATTTATTCATGAATTCTTGATTCATATTGCAAATTAGTCTATTCTAATTTTTAGAGTAAATGAATCATAAAGCTTTCTTAATGTATACTGTAACTGAATATTTAACGCAATATCATCACGCAAACTAGTTTGACGAAGATGGGAAATGAGAACCTATGACACTAGACCGACCAACTAAAACTAAAATGTCAAAAACAAAAAAAGTGATCCTTTCAATCAGTTCAATACTGATTGTATTCATACTTATGCTCGGTGTTTTTGCCACTATGGTTTTTAATACTGGAAGTTTAGTCATCATCAAAGTCTCTAAAACTGATACATTGGTTACTGAGTATTTTAAATATCAATCAGCTGGTGGGATATGGATCATGGAAGAATCTGACTTAAATGCGATTGCTCAATTGATCGTTAAAGAAGGAACCGTTGTAGGTCCCGCTACCATTAAAAGTATTGATATTGATATTGTTGATGATGATTTAAAAGTTAGAATCTTTGCGCATGTGAATGGTTTTCTTATGCGTTTTGAATCTTTAGTTAAAGTAAGTGAAAATGAAACTTCTATTTTGATCGAACCCATAGATTTTAAAGTAGGCAGCATACAGATTCCCAAAAATATAGTATTTGATTATATAAAGAAAGCTTCCCCAAACATTACGTTTGTGGATGGTGTCCTCATCATATCTAAAGAAATTATTCCAGATTCACTGTTAGGATTCTCTTTTAAGGATTCAAAATTACTTTTGGAATGGGAAAAGCCAGTTATTATAGAACCTAAACCACCTGTAGATCCTGGAACACCAACCGATCCAACACCTCCCAAAGACCCAGCACAGGTCGCCAAAGACCTACTTATTGCGACTAACAAACAATTGGCAACTGTTGAATCTAAAGCATCAACTCAAGGCATTAAGTCAGTAGTCAGCTCTATAAGGTCGACAATCAGTAAAGTCATTGCTGATCCAAAATACAATATTACACAAGATGTAGCAGCAGTCAAAACTCTGTATGGCGCTTTAACTGATGGCGAACGTTCAGAAGCCCAACTTTTGATATTAACTTATGTAAATACAAAAAACTTATTAAAACTGCAGCAAATGTTTAATCTATAATCCTAGTATTTTCTTCTATAGCCATTCTGATTGTTTTTATAGTGCGAATAAATTATTGAGGAAAAGATGATTTAATCCCTGGATTTATTGATTTATAGGCTCATTTAGTGTATAACTTCATAAGGGAAGAAACAATTATGTCAAAAATTAAAAAACACGTTAGTATAAGCAAAATATTATATTTTATAGCCACGGCCATACTCATAGCAGGACTTTTCTATAACCAAATATTACCTAACTGGATCAGCAACACGATAAAAATAGTTTTGGTTTTGTTCCTGATTATAGAAATGTTTGCTCATTTGAAAAAATGGATACTCGTTGTTTTATCAATATTTATGTTTATAACATCAGGAGCTCTCTTCTATTCTCAATACTCGTTTAATAGACTAATCAATCAAGAAAAAACTGAAACAAGTGTCATTTCCTTTGTTGTATTAAAGGAAAGTACATTTACTAAAATCGCTGATTTAAAAAATAGTAGCATTGGGTTTCCTGTTCAACTCGAAGATGACATAGCAAATTACCTTGAAGAATACCTAGATAAGGAAATTAATGATTATACGCCTTCGGTTGCCGATGATGACTTCAGCAATTTACAAAGCTTATACTCAAAAGATATCGATGTAATGATCTTAGATAATAGTATGTGGGATAGTTTGGTTGAACAAGATCCTACATTTGAATCAAAAACCAAAGTAATCTTCAAAATTGAAAAATCTTTTATAAAAGAAGAAATTGTAAAAGAAGTAGATACATCCAAAACTTCATTTATCATATTAATCAGCGGTGTTGATTCACGTACACCTGGTGCAATAAGAGAAAAAGCGAGAAGTGATGTTAATATCTTAATGGTTATTAATCCAAAAACACACAAAGTATTGACCATCAGTATTCCTAGAGATACTTATACTCCGTTAGGATGTAAGTCTGGAAAAATGGATAAGTTAACACACTCTGGAGTTTACGGCATTGAATGTACCGTAAAAACAATAGAAAACCTAATGGGAGTTGACATAAACTATTACGTAAAAGTCAATTTCACTGCATTCATTAATGTTATAAAAGCACTTGGAACCATTGATGTATATTCGAAATATGCTTTTGTATCTGGATCTGACACAGTTCCTGCTAATAAATATTCATTCAAGGCAGGCATAAACACTTTAGATGCCGAAAAAGCTCTGTATTTCTCTAGAGCTAGACACCCTTTCAAAGACGGTGATGTTCAAAGAGGTTTAAATCAACAAGAAGTCATTAAAGGAATCATAAATAAAGTCACAGAGCCTTCATCATTGTTAAAAATTGAAAAAATCATCGAAGCTACTGCTAAAAGTATTGATACAAATTTAACCAATGATAATGTTATGAAACTCATTCAAGATCAAATACAAAACAATAAGCCTTGGGAATTTACAGCTTCTGCACTTACAGGTAAAGGTGATCTTCAACCAACTTACAGTATGGGTAGTCGACTTTTATATGTTTCTTGGCCAAACCTAGATGTACTGGAAGAATTGAAATTGAAGATTAAAACATTTTTAGAAGAAAAGAAAATAAGTTAACCTAAAAGAATATGCATTTATTCAAACGTTAATTGATTGGTTTTATGTCATATTTTACTAATTAAATCGTATCTTAGACCAATAAATAAATTTAAATTATTATAGAACATATCAAATAATGTTGAGCTTTACTTACCATAATAAGCAGTCTGGGATGATGATTCACAAATTCAAGGAATAGATCATCTATTTCCAAAAAATGATCAGCTTGATACTTAATTATAAATGTCTAAAAATAAACAATGGTTTATTTCAAGTATTCAACTACCATTAGAGAGCAAATTCATAATACAAATTTATTGAGATAATACACATCCTAATGAATTTGAGCCAATTTTTAACCATTAATTGATAATATCTTAAAAAAGTTAAATATATGTTGATTGAAGTGCTCTACTTACCATTAACTTTCAGAAAATTCAGAAACAATTTTATTCAAATTGACTAGACGACTTAAAGTTTCTTCAAATTTTCTTAATCAGAATTTAATTAATAACTTATTGAATTTGCTTTTTATTAATCAATTGATTATAAATACTAAAAAGTGAGTCAATTACTTTTTTACTAGAATAAAAATTATACACTTTTTCGACATTCCATATAGACATCCTTTGTCTTAAGTCTTTATCCTGAATTAAATTTATAGATGAGATTATTGATCCAACATCACCAATACCAACAAATAAACCACCTCTATTTTCAAGCATTTCAGAATTCGCACCAACATCAGTTGTAATAATAGGCAATCCTCTCGCCATAGCTTCAAGTAATGCTAACGAAAATCCTTCGCTGTGTGTAGGGAAAAGAAAAACATCCGCATTGTCTAATTGATAAAATACATCTTCTTCATTTAAACCTCCTAATAAAAGTAAATTTTCAGGTATATCCCAACTTTCAGCTTCTTTGTTAAGAACACCTATGAGGTTGAATTTTATATTCTTAAAGTGATTAGCTACCTCAAAAATCTCTTTACAGCCTTTAGCTTTTAATATAGATCCCACAAATACAATTACCTCAACTTGAGGTTTTATCTTCTTAATTTCAGTTTTGATATATTTAGTATCAAGAAAGTTCGGAATCTTCTCACATTTTACTCCGAAATGTAAATCAACATATTCCATTGATCTATTATTTAATACTAAAATTTTACTCGACTGCTCAACTATCTTCTGAAGGAAATAAAACACAAGTTTATTTGATTTTACTTGGTTTTCAAGATTACAGTGAAAATGAGTTATTACTTGAGCTTTTGAGAACAATGATAACTTTAAACATAAATAATCTCTAAAAATTCCGAATTTCGAACATGAGGAATTGATATGAATAACATCATATTCTTGGGATATTAACTTTATCATCAATGAGAATATAATCATTATAAATCTATGAATTTCTGTAAAAAAATTCATTCTAGAGTTCCATGCATTTTCTCTATTTCCAATAGTAGCGGTATTAACTATACTTATAACATGCTTCTCAAGATCGATGTTTCTTAGAAAATTATCCGTCCATTTCGAAATTCCGCCATATTGAACATTATTCAACTTTTTATTTTGTGGTGTTAGTAATAAAATTTTCATACTCAGACCTCTTTTTTAAAAATTCATATAAACTTATAGTACATATATTTTTATGAAGACAATATCAGAAAATTTTACTTGAAAGTGGGAATGGCCTATAAAGATGAAATTCATGTAGCACTTCTTGGCTACAATTTTATCACAAATTCTCTAAACGTATTTTCTTCAGTATATAGGAGCTAATAAGGTCATTAAATTCAAATAATAATAAAGAATTAATTATTTGTTGCAGAAATATATGAGAAAAAAGATTGGAAATACTTTTTATTCAACCAGATCAATAAATACTTTTTCTTTCTATTTAAACTAAAGGCTTTCTTATAAATCAAAAGTTCTAGAAAGTTGCCTAAAATAAAATCAACTTTCCCTTTCGTCAATGAAATCAATAAACTCTCTAATATTATGAAATAAAGTAAAGTTATCTTTAATCCAATCAGATTCCTTTTCCCACCACTTATATTGAAGTAACTTAGTGATATCTTCAAGGTCAAACCGATTTCTAATTACCTTACTTGGTGTACCACCAACAACAGTATAAGGTTCAACATCTTTTATTATAGTTGCGTTTGCAGCGATGATTGCTCCATCACCTATTTTGATGCCAGATAGAATTGTTGCACCAAATCCAATCCAAACATCATTTCCGATAATTACATTAAAATTCTCATCAGCGAACTTAACTTGCTGATAATAATCTTTATCACTGTATGTAATTCCACACTGTTGAGATCTTGCATAAAACACAGGACTAGTTGAAACAAATACCCGAGAAGGATGATCACCATAAAGGATATTCACATTATCTGCAATGCTTGTGTATCGTCCAACTTTCGCATATATTGAGCAATTTTTTCCAATATAGCTGCACCTTCCAATAGTTCCACTAAATCTTGTAAAAGTTCCAATCGCAATATTTTCTTCAAATTGAGAATTAATTGAAACATTGCTTTCGAAAGGAATCTTAATTCCTTTCCCAAAATATTTAAGTCTAAGAAACATAATTTTTAGAAATCGTTTTATTGTACTCATAGTTTTACTTCTTTCTTTCAATCCTAAAATTGAATTGTCTTAATATTCTCTTCCCTTATGGTTTGATTTAATGATCTATTTGTTTACTTCTATAACTATAAAGAAGTTATCTAGATGAATTCAAGGAGAGAGGTTCCACATAATACCCTTATCTTTAAGAGACTGAAATCATGTCATGGGATTATTTTTGCTTTAAAGTGAAATTGAAGGTTTCTCTTATATTGTAAGCTGTCATACTCCTATTTATTTCTTATAAATTTGTATAACCAGTTTAGCTTTCGCTTCATTAATTCCAAAAATTTAAAGATCAACGTCTTGATGAACAATTTAAACATTCTATTTAATGACAAACCTCTTACATCATATCTTGTAATCTGAATCTCATTATCTTTGAAATTTAAATTATTTTTCTCTATTTGGTTACAATCATATAGGTAGAAAATGTTGCCTGGAACATCTTGAAGCACATTCAATTCGTGAGGTCTAAGTTCAAGTCCAAAACTCTTTATTATTTTAAAGTTAGCTAGTTTACTTGTTATCCAAAATCTATTTAATTCTTTATTATTTTTGCATCCATAAAGATCAACACAAACATCATTTGAATTAACAATTCCACAAATAAATGTTTTGACTTTTTCACTTTCAAAATACATATCATAAATTTGTTCATTTTTGATAAAATCTGGCAACTTATACTGGTCTTTTTGACCAAAGAGAATTGGGACCTGAAAACTATTTTCTAGTTTATTTATATGCGTCCCAATCTCAGAAAAATTTGTAGATAATGCTACATATGGGTAAACGAAAAATTTATCTGCGTCAGAAATATAGTGATTATAGTACTTTAACCATGAAGCTTTAGGCCAGTCTGTAATATATTCTGGAACTTTAATGTTCTTCTCAATTACTCTGTTTTCTTGATACCAACTATAAAAGCTTTGCCACATACTTTTGGTCCATACTTGACCCCATGATTGAGCATACTGTAAAAAATAAATATCTTTCCCATTTGGTAAAGGGAAGAATGGTCTATTTGCACCGAAATTCCACAAGTGTGTGTATAAAGAAATTCCAGCAATTCGCGAATCAGATTTATACTTGTCTACAGTTTCAACAATATAGTTATAAAAAAACGGGGATACAACTAAATCATCCTCTAGTATAACTACAGCAGAGTAAATAGATGTCAAATTACCACAATACAATATATGTTCCCTTAGTCCCAATCTTGTTTCATTAATATTAATCAGCAGTTTTCCATGACGCCAAATAAACGATTTAACATATTCTGCAACTTCAATACTTTCCGATTTATCTACACTAATAACTAATGTTGGATTATAATCTCCATAAAATGCGTTATCTAGAGAAAGCAAAAGTCTTTTAAGTGAAACTAGTCTGTTATAAGCTACAACTACAATTGCAATATTATCCATTTTTCTCCTTGTCAAGATTTCCATAATCTCAAATATATTTTATGATCTGATATCAAAGATTAGCCTATAGTTCGTTAAATAGGAACAAATTCTTTAATTCTCTAAAACTAAATGCTTTTAGAATCATAAACGTAGAAATTTTTGTTTCTCTAAAAAACGCCAACGATAATACATTAGAAACAAATTGTGCAACAAGTGTTGCGACAGCTGCTCCTAATCCTCCCCAAATCGGTATAAATAAAGAGTTGAGAACTAAATTAGTTATGAATCCCACAAAAGTATAAATTAGAGTGTATCTTTGTAGCCCTTCATATAACAGCCAAACAGATCTAACTGTGCCCAGCAAGGCAAACGTTCCAGCCCAAATACTAACAGAGAGTATGTCGGCTGCACTACCATAAACAGGTCCAAAAAGTAGCAAAATTAACGGTCTAGAAAAAATCGTTATCATTATCCCAAAGAAAATTCCAATCCAGGCTATGATTGTGTAAAGCACTTGTAAAATTCTTTTATATTCGAAATCACTTTGCTGCTTCTTAGTCATAATTAGTGGTTTAAAAGAAGTAATAATTGCTATAGGAATAAAGTACCATAAACTTGACACCTGTGAGGCAATAGAGTATATACCCACACTTGCTTTGTTATTTAGCATATATCCTAACATGATCTTGTCCATTTGCATGTAAAGAGTAACCATTAAGCCTGACAGAATTAAATACCAGCTTTGAGATAGGATATATACTGAATATTTGAAACTAAAGTTCCATTTTGTTTTATCATTCCTAAAATGAAAATAAGCCAACAATAAAGCGAAACCAGTAATGATTGCATCTATTGAATACACAATTGCATATTGTGTTAAATTTCCTCCAAATAAAACAAGACATATTTTCATTAATGAAATAATTATATAAGTACAAATTTTAATTATTGACATCATTTTCGCTTTTTGATATGCTTGCGACCAATAGTCAATTACTTCAATCGACTTAAATACCATAGTTAAAGACATTATTGAAACAAGAAGTTGCACATTCTTATCATCAGGTTCAAGAATTCTTATCGCATAATATGACAATATAACTAGAATTAAACCCCCTATAACACGTAAAACTAAACTTGTAAAAAGTATGGTTCCTTCATGATATTCCTTGACTATGATAGATTTAACTGTTAAGTTTTCTAGTCCTAATGTTGAAAAGGCAGAAAATAATGTTATAAATGACAATGCATAGTTATAAACTCCATACTTTTCAGGTCCAAAGTATCTGGCAACTAATGATGTAACAAATAAACTTATAACCATACTAGTGACTTTATCACTAATTAACCATGTAGAATTAAGGATTAATTTTTTCCAAACCAAGTTATGTTTGAATTTATTAATCAAAGTACTCACTGAATGTAGTTTTTTCATTTTCTCTCTCTTTAGAATTAATTACTTTAATACTCAAGGTTCCCATGGGTATGAAATAATAGAGCAACAAAGTTATAATAGCATGCTAACTCGAAACGCAAATGATAATTAAGGAGAAAACCAGATGTAATAGATTTGTACTAAACTGTCCTAAAATTGATCTAAGTTGAATAAACTCATTTCCTTCTTAACAAATTTGATTGATAACATTTTTAGAAAATATTAATTTAATCGAATTGATTTAGTAAGTAGAACTATTCAAATCAGTTTAGTTTTAAAGTCTTTTGATAATTACTAGCTTGTTAAGCATCCCACAAAATAAACAATATGCTAAATAATAATATGGTGCTCCATCCATAACTGGCTCTACCATAAAAATAAGTATAAATCCAAAGTAGATACTAAGAATAAATAGTTTTGCGTTAATTGCAATATATCTAGATTTTATTAATCTTCTAATATTTACAAAAATCAATATTGTAAACGATAAAATAACAAGAAATGGGATTAGTCCTGAGACAAACATAATATCAAGCCACAAATTATGAGCATATGGGAGACTTATCAACATTTGTTCACCACCAAATGGATAAATTAAAATTTGGTTAAAAATCTCAGAATATATCTTAATTCTTGGATCACCAATTAATAATGATAAATTAAATCTTTGGTATAATTTTGATCCTTCAACTAGATCTCTTACCTTGAATACATTTGTAATATATCCAAGCAAAAAATAACTAAGTGTTAGAATCAGAAGTTTGAATTTAACCCATATATTTAAAAATTCAGTTTTCTGAATTTTTATTTTGTGAAACCTAATATAAAAATAGGTATTAATTGAAAATATTGTAAATATGAGTAATATTAAGGTTCTATTTCCTAAAATGAACGAGGCGAATACTGACGATAAGATACAAACAAGTAGAATTATTCCTTTTATAAAACTATCTTTTTTACTCAAATAAACTACACCAATAAATAGTAATGATGCTAGAAGTGCAAATTGTATTCCAACTAAAGTTGAAACATATATTTTCCCATTCCAAAAATCTGGAACAACTCTTAAAATTGAGTTTATTCCATATATTCTAATGTATTGAGTAAAGTTCAGAATCCCATGGATAAAGTAGCCAAAGGAAATTATTACAAAAGAATTTATTATTATTGAGACCCCTTTTTCTATTATACTAAATCCTATTATGTATAATAGGATGGGTCCAACCAAAGTATAGAGAAAAGTACTTAACGCTAAAGTTCTATAAACTGATACCATAGCAAAATACAATACCGAAAACAATAATAACAGCAAAAAACTCAAATCAACCTCGTATTTAAGATTCTTTCTATATACCCAATAAGTACCAAAAAGAATTAGTAAAAGAACATTAACATTTCTATTTCCTAGGAAGTTTATTGATGTAAAAAAGAGAATTATATACCATGAAAGAGTTAGGTTTTTATTCATGATTATTTAGTTCTGAAAAATCTCTCAAGGTATTTCGCTCCTTTACAGTTTAAAATTATTAGCTTCCCTATATTTATATTATCTTCATTTTGGTTTATTAAAAAACTCTCTTATTTTAAATTCCTTTTCTTTTCCATAAAGGTGGCCTATATGTAGTGAATTCAACTTTGCTTTCTCTAAATATTCATCAACTGATTTAATAACTTTTCCTGGAACACCTGCAATTACGGAATTATCTGGATAGTTCCCGGTTAGAAGTGAACATGCTCCAATGATGCATCTATTCCCTACTTTTGTACCAGGTAAAATTGTAGTATTCAATCCAATATATACATCATTCCCAATATATATTGGGGCTGTAATTTCAAGGTCAGGAACCTCTTTTCTAAGAATCAATGTTCCTCCATCATGCGTAATGAACTGACAATTTGCAGTTATGAAGCAATTATCGCCTATAGTTATTAGAAATGGTTCAGTGCTAAACATTCCTGGTTTCATAGCGTAAAACACTACGTTCTTTCCAATATTAACACCCAAATGCTTTGCATAACTCATGGGTGATAATTTTGTCCATATTAAGTTCCTTATATAAACTAATACTCCAACAAGATTTTTCATAATCGAGTCCTCCTGACAACACTACTATTGTCTTTGGTTTATTTACTGTTATTCATACTAGAGTATTGAAGCCAACTCGTTTGTATAAAGTCTACAATCTAAATTATTTTCTGCGCAACTTCTGGCTGCAATTTTCATTTTTAACTTCTCATCATTTGTTAATTTCACTGCTCTTAACAAGGATTTTAAAATTTCTTTTTCACTATGATCACTTGAAATGATAACTTCTCTACCATCTTTAACATATTTTCCAATATCAGATGATAGATTAAGTATCATTGGTGTTCCAGTTGCCATTGATTCCGTAAACTTAGTTGGAAAACCAGCCTTAGAATATCTTTCGTTATGATCTCTAAACATAATAGTAAAATCAGTTGAAGAAATATAGGTTAAAACTGTAGTTCTTGAAACTTTTCCATGTATTTCAAGATTTTGTTGTAAAGAATCCAGAGTCAAACGATCAAGTCCTAATTTCATAAGTTGCTGTTTTGTTATTCCGATTAATCTTATTACAAACTCTTTGTTTGGAAGTTTCGATGCAGCCCTAAGAAATTGTATCAAATAATCTTTATTACCAGCAAATCCAGCATATGTAAATACTGTCTTTTTTGGATCAACATTCTTATATATACTGTATTCACTAACATCAAGTACAGCGGGGATAAGACAAACTGAATTTCCCCCTTTTTTTAAAATAATTGCAAAGATATGTGCTAATGGCAATAACAGAAAAATGTTTGTCTATCAATACTCTGTTTAATAATGAATTTCTAAGATAACTATAAGAAAAAAAACGAAATTTAAATTGAGATTGCGAATACCATTCTACACTGTCATGTATCAATTTGGCATTGTTTTTTTTGGAAATCTTTTTTATATATTGAATAGCATTAATTGGAATATCATTAATAATATAGACACTCGCTGAGCTAGCATTATTCACCAAAAACTTTTCGAGTCTTCTTCTGAAAAATACAATATTCCCAATCTTGCCAAAAAAAGACGCGTTACTTGACCGAAGGGAAACATATGAAAAAAAATCGCAATTCATTAACTTGTATTCTGTTGATTCTCCTAAACCAACAATTACTGTTTCATATCCTAATATAGACAGAATTTTAGCTAAAGTTTGCTGACGAACAGCACCGGCATTACCATTTGGGAGTTTATCCATTGAAATAATGACTGCCTTTTTCAATTATTATTACTCCTTTCTTCGATTATTTTGCGGTGTTTGTTTATCTCGGCTTCATTGAATCTGTCTCTGATTTTCTTTGCTGGATTTCCACCATATATTGAAAACGCCTCAACATCTTTTGTTATTACACTTCCTGCAGCAATTACACTACCTTCTCCAATACATACTCCTTTAAGAATAATTGCATTAGCACCAATCCACACATCATCTGAGATAACAACATTGGAGTCATTTGAAGGTAATTTCTCGGTTTCTTTTATAGAATTCATGTACCTGCCGATTACATCAATTCGGTGATTACCAGTAATAATTGTTGTATTTGGTCCAAACATAACATTTTTACCAATAATGATTCTCGCTCTAGTTGATACAAACGTTGCACCTTGTCCTATTGAACTATTATCTCCTATATCAACATTCTCATAGTTAATTGAGCATTTTTGTCCTACGAATATATTTTTTCCATGGTTTGCAAATGCACTTACTAGAAAAGGCATCACACAGAATCTGTGAAATATTCTTTTTAGTAACACGAGAAATTTATAGATCAAAGACATTTGGTTGCTCTTTTCAATTTATTCACTTTTTCCAAACTACACTGTTAACATAATCAACATACGATAGAATGATTCTAACAACTTTTTCAGAGACATTGGGCATAGTATAATCTTCAACAAATCTTAATGTATTAGGATTCTGAGTTTCAAGTATACTCAACCCCTGCAAAATTCTATCTTTTTTCAACCCAACCATCATCACAGCCGCCTCTTCCATGGCTTCAGGACGTTCATGCGCTTCTCTGATGTTTAAGGCTCTAAACTTTAGAATTGACGACTCTTCGCTGATTGTTCCACTATCACTTAATACTGCTTTTGATGAGAGTTGCAGTCTATTATAGTCTATAAACCCTAATGGTTTCATTATTTGAACAAGATTATTAAATTTGATATTCTTCTTGTCAATCATGTTTCTAGTTCTTGGGTGACAACTGAAAATAATAGGCAACTTATACTTTTCTGCAACTGTATTAATGCTTTCGACCAAGTTCAAGAAATTCTCTTCAGAATTGATATTCTCTTCGCGATGCGCTGATACAATAAAGTATTTTCCATCAGCTAAACTTAATTGTTCCAAAACTTTCGATTTATTTATTTCGTCTCTTTTATTGTTTAAAACTTCAAACATAGGACTACCTGTCTTAATTATACAATCAGCTGGCAATCCTTCTCTTAAAAGATACTCTCTAGCAATATCACTGTAAGTAAGGTTTATATCTGATATATGATCGACAATTCTTCTGTTTGTTTCTTCTGGAACCCTTTGATCAAAACATCGATTTCCAGCTTCCATATGAAAAATTGGGATATGCCTGCGTTTCGCGGCTATAGAACACAAACAACTATTAGTATCTCCAAGGATAAGGAAAGCATCTGGTTTTTCAATGTCTAAAATTGGATCAATCTTGATGAGTATATTTCCAATGGTTTCCATTGGTGCCGCGGTAGCTGCATCCAGAAAATAATCGGGTTTCTTAAGGTTTAAATCCCTAAAGAAAACCTCATTGAGTTCATAGTCATAGTTTTGCCCTGTATGAACTAAAACATGTTCAATTGCATCCGTATTCTCGAGTTTGTTGATTACGGCAGACAACCTGATGATTTCAGGTCTAGTCCCCACAACTGTCATAACTTTTAGTTTTTTCATTCACACCTCCAAGAAAAATGTGTCAGGCTTGTTTATATCCAACAATTCATTGGCCCACATGACTGTCACCAAATCATTGATACCAATATTCTCAATATTGTGAGTATAACCAACGGGTATATCAACGACTTCAAGCTTTTCTCCGCTTACTTTATATTCAATGATCTCACTAGAATCCACACGTCGGAAACGAATAATTCCATTTCCACTTACCACCAAAAATTTCTCATTTTTTGTGTTATGCCAATGATTCCCTTTAACAATTCCCGGTTTCGCAACATTGATTGATATTTGTCCACGATCAGGTGTCTTCAAGAATTCCGAAAATGATCCTCGTTGATCGATATTCATTTTTAATTCATAACTAAATTTATCAGTAGGTAAATAACTCAAGTAAGTGCTATATAACTTTTTGGTTACTTCATCAGCTAAGTTAGGTATAAACCTATCAGTGCGATTGACTTTAAAAGATTGAATCAATTCTGCAATTTTCCCTAAAGTAACTGTATGAGTTACTGGAACATAACAGAAGCCATCTTCTTTGTGTTCAAGTCCAACAATTGCACCAATAAGTTCATTTACAACGTCATCGATGTAAACGAGATTTAAAACGACAGTTGGGTCATTTATAGTTATCGGTAGATCATTGGCGATATTATTACAAAAGGTAGCTACAACACTATTATAGTTTGGTTTACACCATTTCCCAAAAACATTAGTAAACCGATAAACCAACACCTTAACATTGTGTTGCTTACCATATCCAAAAATTAAATCTTCACCAGCCTTTTTACTTTCTCCATATGGATTATTTAATTCTGCTTGTATTGATGAAGACAATACAATTGGAGCTTTATTCTTGTATTTCACCAGTTTGTCTAAAAGTAAAGAAGTGAAACCAAAGTTTCCCTTCATGAATTCAGATTTATCCAAAGGTCTGTTGACCCCAGCTAAGTGGAAAATAAACTCAGCTTGCTGTGCAAATATATCAAGTAATAAAGGGTCTGTTTCGAGATCAAATTCAAAGATATCTTTATAACCTTGGTTTTTAAGCTCTGCCACTAAATTTTTACCGATAAAACCTTTTGCTCCGGTAACTAGTATTCTCATTTTGAATTCCATTTCTTAAGTTCTTCTTGAATATATTCTATCTTTAGTAGTTTCTCTTTGATTTCTGAAACGGTTAATATCTTTGTGTTATTGGAGTTATATTCTTCATTCACACTTAATACCATGTTGCCTTCTATGTCATATTTATCATAGTTCAGGTCTCGCTGGTCTGCTGGAATCCTATAGAAGTTTCCTTTATCAATGGCTACCAACTTTTCTTCTCTAGATAATAATGACTCGAATTGCTTTTCACCATGCCTTGTCCCTATTATCTTTATCGGATTTGTTGCATTAAAAATTTCTAAAAGTGCCTGAGCCAAGTCTCCTATCCTGCATGAATCTGCCTTCTGAATCATAATATCTCCTGCTTTAGCATTCTTAAATGCAAACAGAACCAGATCGATGGCCTCATCAATATCCATTAAAAAGCGTGTCATATTTGGGTCAGTTATGGTTAACGTCTCTCCCTTTTTAATTTGATTAATAAATAGTGGAACAACAGACCCTCTGGAGGCAATGACATTCCCATATCTGGTTCCACATATCAATGTTTTTTCTGGATCTATTTTAAGAGCTTTAGCAACAAATATCTTTTCCATCATTGCTTTTGAAACACCCATAGCATTGACAGGATAAACCGCTTTATCAGTGGATAGCATTATAACTTTCTTGACTCCGGAATCTATTGCCATGTTTAGAACATTATCAGCACCAATTATATTGGTTTTAACAGCTTCCATTGGGAAGAATTCACAAGATGGTACTTGTTTTAATGCAGCAGCATGAAACACATAATCCACACCATAAAAAGCCATTTTCATAGATAATGTTTCTCGAACATCACCAATAAAAAATTTCAGTTTATCACTTTTAAAAGCTTTTCTCATATCTTCTTGTTTTTTCTCATCTCTTGAGAAAATTCGGATTTCACTTACATCGGTTTCTAAAAACCTCTTCGTCACTGCAGTTCCAAAACTGCCTGTGCCACCTGTAATTAACAATACTTTACCTTTAAACATATTAATTGCTCCTTTCTAAAATACTATCAAATGTATCTTCAAGCTTTTGAACGAAGGATTCAATCGTAAAATGTTCTTCGAAGTATTTTCGACCATTTATGCCACAATTTACATACTTATTTTTGTTTTCTATGTAATCCTTTAGTAAATTCGAATAACCCAGAGAATCTGAAGCATTTACATAATCACCACACTTAGATTCTTTGATGATTTCTTGTGCCGGACCATTAACTGCAGCCAAAACGGTTTTGCTAGCAGCCATATAACCTTGGAGTTTCCCAGGGATTGTTTCTCCTGCCAGTGAATCCGATTTTAGCGTCAACAGACAGGCGTCCGCATTCTTAAGAAATCTTGGCATTTCGGATTGAGGGTATTGACCATAAAATATTATATGCTCATTTAGTCCATGATCAATAACATATTTTTTCATTTTCTCGAAATCAGAACCATCGCCTACAATATGAACTGTAAATTGTAGTTCTTTCGATAAATGTTTTACTGCATCAATGATACATTTTATATCATTAATTAACCCAATATTTCCCAAATAAATGAAATCAGTATGATCATCATTATGATTAAGATCGAGTCCTTTATAGATATCTGCAGCATGTTGGGGAAGATAAATGAGTTTGCTTTCAGATATATGATGAACTTTTGAATAATACTCATTGAAGGTGCTTGTTGAAGTCAGAATGACATCTGCTTGTTGGTATAAATATTTGCTTAATGAGTTAATCATCTTAAAAACCGGATGATTTTCATTCTTGATAATGTGCTTTACACTCTCGGGCCACAAATCCAAGCTATATATTACTAATTTCTTTTTATGCAATTTCTTATAGATAACAGCGGGCAATACCATTGTTATTGGTGACAATTGATATGAAAATACAACATCAAAATCTCCCTTAAGAAATATAACTTTAATGGAGGACGATATCATAAAGCTGAGATAATTAAGTACTAATCGCAATACACCTGTTTTTCGAGCAACCAAAAAAGTTCTTATAACTCTCACACCGTTAACAATGTTGTCTCGGTTTTTCCCAAATTTAAATTCTTCTGGCACACGACCAGTATTGTAATTTGGAAGACCTGTAATAACCGTTAATTCGTGTCCTTGACTGACTAAGTATTCACAAATCTCATCAATCCTAAATCGTTCCGGTTTATAATATTGACAAATAGTTAAGATTCTCATTATTTAATACCCCTTGAAATGTGTTTTTGAAACGATGAAAATGGTAAGACTGACTAATCATATGTCATTTGAGACATTCATTCTATGTCACCAACACATGGGTTAAACCAACTACGCTAAAATTCATTTCTTTATTCCTATCTTCATATTAAATAAAATCTAGTATTTTGTTCATATACAAGTCAATATTACACTTTTTTTAAACACTATTCTACATACTATGAGTGTGAATTGTATATAAAATGTTAATTATTGTGATAGTTTAACATTTATTCACTTTAGCAAATATATGCTTGCGATATTGATACTTATAAATATGATAAAAAATTCAGATGTCTGCCAAATGATTTTCTGATGAAGATAGATTTTATTCCATTTCTAAAATATCGGAAATTTGTTTACAAGCAGTTCCGTCCCCATAAGGATTACTAGCTTTACTCATGATCATATATTCATTCTCATCGCTTAGGAGCTGCTTGAAGTTCATATAGATGGTTTGTTCATCTGTGCCAACCAAACGTAAAGTACCTGCTTCTATGCCCTCAGGACGTTCTGTAGTGTCCCGCATGACCAAGACTGGTTTACCTAAACTGGGGGCTTCTTCTTGTATTCCGCCACTATCAGTCAAAATCAGGTACGACTGAGCCAACATATTATGAAAATCAATCACTTCCATTGGTTCAATAAGATGAATTCGATCAGATTTGGATAAAACCTCTTCAGCAATATTCCTGACTGTTGGATTCATATGAATGGGATATACCACCTTAATATCTGGAAACTCTTCCACGATCCTTAAGATGGCTTTAAACATATTGCGCATCGGTTCACCCAAATTTTCTCTTCGATGAGCTGTGATCATGATCAAACGACTATCAGCTGCCCATTTTAACTCATCATTGGTGTACTCAGCTCTGACAGTTATTTTAAGTGCATCAATGGCTGTGTTGCCTGTCACATATATACGCGAAGGATCTTTTCCTTCCTGAACTAAATTAAGTTTTGCGCTTTCTGTTGGGGCAAAATGATAACGGGCAATAAGTCCGACGGCCTGTCTATTGAATTCCTCAGGGAATGGTGAATAGATGTTGTGGGTCCTTAAACCGGCTTCTACGTGGCCAACAGGGATCTGCAGGTAGAAACATGCCAAAGCTGTCACAAAGGTTGTAGACGTGTCCCCATGAACCAATACGACATCTGGTTTTTCTAATATCAAAACATCTTTGATTTTAGATAGAATACGATTGGTCACGTCAAACAGCGTTTGATTATCTTGCATGATCGATAAATCATAATCAGGAATCACTTCAAATACCGACAAGACCTGATCTAGCATTTCGCGATGCTGACCACTTACACATACAACCGTATGAAAATATGGTCGAGACTTCAGTTCTTTAACCAATGGACACATCTTTATTGCTTCAGGACGTGTTCCAAACACAAGCATGATCTTTTTCATGGTTATAATTTATAGGCACTTTCAAAAGGACAGACATTCTTGGTATCAAAAACGATCTTGCCTTTTAGTTTATCCATATGACGAATAATCTCTTGATGAGCCACCATCACGATGACCACATCGACATCTTTTAAGAAAGCATCCAAATCATGGTACTGGTGCTCAACGATATCCGTTTTTATATAAGGGTCATAACATTTTAAACTGGGTGCCAAATGCTTATTCATAGCTTCAAATAGTTGTAAAGTAGGGCTTTCACGAACATCATCGACATTTTCTTTATAGGTAAGGCCATAGACCCCTACCCTAGAGAAATCATGGATCTTGTGTTGACGCATGATGTTGTGGGTTCTTTCTAGAACGAATTCAGGCATGGAGTCATTGATTTTACGAGCAGCCAATATGATGTTGGCCAAACCCGGATAATCTCCAACCAAGAACCAAGGATCAACCGAGATACAGTGTCCACCGACACCAGGACCGGGCTGAAGGATATTGACTCGTGGATGCATGTTGGCGATCTTGATGATCTCATAGACATCCATCCCATCGATCCTGCAAATCTTCGCCAACTCATTGGCAAAAGCGATATTGATGTCTCTAAAAGTATTTTCTACGACTTTGGTCATTTCTGCAGTTTTGATGCTGGTTAAAACGATCTCACCTTTACAAAAGGATGTATAGATCGTTTTGACTTCTTCACCGATCAAATGGTCATCACATCCGATGGTTCTTGAATTGTGCAACAATTCATAGATCATATTGCCGGGGATGATGCGTTCTGGAGCATGGACCAAATGGACATCTTTGCCACTGATCAAACCTCTTTCAATGAGGATCGGACGTATGCTTTTATCGATGGTTCCAGGTGAAATGGTCGATTCAATGATAAGGATGGCACCTTTTGGACAATGATCTAAAACATTTTTGACCGCATTGATGACATAGACTGGATCCAGTTTTTTATTGAGTTTTAAAAACGGTGTAGGTACAGCAATGATGTATACATCGGAGGATTGATACTCTGTTGTAAAGCGGATGCCTTTTTGCGTAGCAGATTTAAAAAGCTCTTGGATGCCTTTTTCTTCAAATGGAACTTTGCCTTCATTGAGTGAACGGACGACTTTTTCACTGTAGTCGGTTCCAACGACCTCGATTCCATGAGCTGCCAACATGAGTGCTGTGGGCAATCCGATATACCCTAGACCAATTACATTTACCATAAATTTCTCCTTCATTCAACCATATCTGCTGAATTGATTTTACCACACATCAGACAGTGACCCTAATCTTCCAAGGACTGTCATTACTGACAAACTTTGATTATTTACCATTTAAGATCATTTTGAGTCAAAGATTCCTTTGAATTTGATCAAATACTTGGTTTGTGTTTAGGCATCATGACCTTGACGGTTTTGATGAAAAGTCGTCTGAAAGGCGCAAAGATCAGTGCCGACACCCCACTGGTCAAAAGACCTGCGATCAAGAGTGAACAGATCGCATAGACCATCCAACTCACAAAGGTGAACACTTGTGGTTTAAAGATCATCGATAAACCTGTCGATGATGTCCATAAAACAAACACCAGAATCAACAGATTCAATCCCTGATCTCGATAATACGTCCAACGCTTAATCTTTAATACCTTTGTGTATAGGTAGTTTGGATAATACCAGAAATCAGTCAATAAGAATGAGAAGATGGTTCCTAGTAATACCCCTTTCATACCAAATAGCTTAACGAAAATCAAAGATAAGGTAATGTTTAAAATGGCTTGGATCGTGGCAATCAATTTGGTTTCTTTGAATCGACCCAGGGCAGTCTTTGTGAGCTCATAGGATTGTCTTAAGGTGCTCACATAGACCAATACTAAAAATAGGAGCTGCGTTGTCGAATCGGTCACGTATTCAGATCCAATCCACAAGGTGATGAATTTATTGATATTCAGATAAAACAAGGTCATCCCAAAGATAGAGATGAAATTGAAGATGCTGAAGTATTCTTCTAGGATACCAACTTTATTTTTTGAATCCTCTTGGAAAACCATGCCCATACCGTCTTTGACCGCATTGAAGATGTGTTCAAAGCTGTCTAAGGCAAACTTAACGAAATAGTTGTAGGCCGCATAGATGGTCACTGAAAGGCTTCCTAAGAAGTAGGTGATCAAGACGATGTCGATGTTACGGGTGATCAGCGTCAAACCTTTATGAAGCAACAGATGTTTGGTGTCATTGAAACTGCTGAAGTCTTTGTGGGCAACAGTTTTCAACCAAGGATAGGTTTTCTTGATGAAACGATTGATGATGAGATTGACCAAGACTGTTAAAACAATTCCTGGAATCAAAGAATAAGCATAGTCATATCCAGCCATGATCAGGGCAATTTCAGCAATGATGATAAAAAATCGGCTACCAAAGATCATAAGATTGACTTTATACATCTTTTGATCGGCTTGGATGATCAAACGTGGGACGACTGCGAAATAATCCAAAGCACTTCTGACGACAAACATCATGAAGGTCAAACTTATGTAGGCATGCGACATCGTGTTGTCTTTAAGTAGTGATGGGATAAAGAAAGTGAAGATGAAACCTGCTGCCAAGACAAATAAGCCGATGTATCGGTAAATAATTTTTGTGCCCGAATAAAGGGCATTGATTTGATCTGTTTGCTTGGCTGCGAATTTTGGATAGAGTCGATAAATCAGGGCCATCCCGATCCCGCCTTCCGCTACCGCCAAATATGAGTATAAATTGATATAGAGCTGATTTAAAGCATACAGTTCCTGACCTAAGTGACCTAAAAAGATCCTAACTTTATAAATTCCCAATAAAACCAGGATGAAGTAAATGAAGTAACTGCTGATGAAATTCTTGATGCTGTTTTTGCTTTTCATATTAAAGGGTTCTCGATTCGATCACAAAACGATCACGGATCAAATCTATTTCTTGTTGAATGACCACATCTTGAGCGCATTGAACCCTGACGCGCTGTGCAGCAGCTTGACTCATTCTCAAAAATAATTCTGGATCTTGAGCCAAGGATTCGATCGCATCTGCCATTTCTTTCGAATTATTGGTTAAAAAACCTGAACTTGAATCTAAAAATTCAGGAATGGCTGTATTGTTGGAGGCGATGGGTACTAAACCGCTACTCATGGCTTCACCCATAGAAACTCCTTGAGAATCTTGACGTGTGGGAATCAACATGATGCCGTTTTTTTGATGGAGTTGGATGATTTGCGGATGAGAAAGAAATTGGCGATGGATTTCAACATTATCAAAATGCTTGATCTTATCGGTCAAAGATTTGAATAATCTGCCGTCACCGTAGAACGTAAAATGATATTGATTGAAATGAGGTCGTTTGGACAATTCAAGGACAGTATCGATGGATAAATCATTTGCGTATTTTTTCGAACTGTAAGGCCGAATGCTTAAGACTTGAAGTCTTTGATCAGCTGATTTGGGTATGTAAACAAAATTTTCGGTATCGATGCTGTTGGGTATGATGACCCCTTTTATCAAGCGGCCAGTAGATCGGGTATCGCTAATGAATACATCCCTCATCCATTTCGATACGAATACGAGGGTGATGTTTTGTGGGGAAGATTTGATCAATTTATTAAGGTAGGATAGTTGTCTGTGATTGATCAGGACATATCCGATCATTCTGTGCCACGTCTTAAGTTCAAAGAATCCAATCCTGCGTTTCCAATGCAAGGCTTCATAACCATGGACCCATATGATCATTTGAGCATTTGGATTGGTTTCCAAGATAATTTTCATAATCTTGCTTAAGGCAAAATGGACCAATAGTTTGGTATATTGCTGGCTCATCAGCTGTTCTTTCAGCTGTTTCAGCGATCCAACTGTAACGTTTACCCCATCGAATTCATAGGAGCTGCCAAGCTGATCGACTGAAAAGACATCGACAAGGATACCTTCTTGTTTGTAAGCTTTGACCCTACTGTGGACAAAGGCATTGTTGTATCGATGTTTGTCGCTTGGATAGCCAGGAACAATGACCAAGTAACGGTTTTGAGGTGTCACTTTAAATCTCCATCAAGATGAAAGATTGCTCTATTTTTCATAGTTTGATCCCCAATGCGTCAGCGCCAAAACCGCAAACACGACTAAACTGGATTGTCTAAAAATGCGTTTAGGTTCTTTGAGTAGCCGATAAAACCACTCCAGCCCCGCTTTTCTATATTTTTCAGGTGCCCGATCGATCTTTTCACTGAGCACGTCAAATGAACCCCCAACACCCATGAATATTTTTGCATTGAGACCTTCATAATGATCATTGATCCAATACTCTTGTTTAGGAGACCCTAAAGCGACAAACAAAATATCTGGTTTGGTTTCATTGATGCCTTTGATGATGGCCCCTTGATCAGGTTGATAACCATCCATGATGCCACAGATCTTAAGGTTCGGGAATGTCTCACTCAGCTTCATTTTTGCCTGGACTAAGACAGATTCAGCAGAGCCATACATAAAGATACCATATCCTTTTTCATGAGCCAATTGACATAAAGCTGTCATCGTATCAATGCCGGTGATCCGTTCTTTGATCTGTCCGTGATGCAGACGAGAAGCCAATATGATCCCGATCCCATCAGCGATGCGATAATCAAATGTATTCAGCATCGCTTTCAGTTTTGGATCTTTCCTGCACTTCATGATTTTTTCCGGATTGATTGCGACGAGTCTTCGTTTTGTGTTGTTTTGGATGTCTTTATCCAGTGCCTCAATCAAGGATGCTTGAGTCAAGACATTGGTTTGAACACCAAGTATCTTTTCAGTTTTTGGAAGTTGATTCATGAGATTGTCCTTTGTTTAGAATGTCGACGAGAATGAATCCGACATAGATACTGACGGAGGGAGCACTTAAGACATGACCGCTGAATAAAGATATGCCTGCGATCAGGCTGAGCGCCAAGACATTAATCATGTGACGTTCGTCTTTAAAGGCTCTCTTTAAATTTTCTTTTAAGTGAACTTTGAATTTTCGAAACAGAAACACCAAAGGAACGAAATAAAGGATGAAACCAAAAAACCCATACATAAAGAAAACATCCATGAAATCCATTTCTACGATATTATTGCTTCCGAATTTATAAACATCGGCATAATCCGTGATGCCTAAACCCATCAGTTTTCGATCGATCTGCGCATCATTCATGATTGAACCCATGGCCAATACATATCGATCACGACTGCTGAAAATAAGATTGATGACTTTAACGACACGACTGTCAAGTTGCCTATACAGATCTAAACTTGGATCGACATTATCTCCCGCATGTGGTTCTGAATGTATGTTGTCTTCATAGACTTGATCTATCCATTGGCTTTGTGTTTTAAGGTTTCCGACTTGAGTCAAGATTGCAAAACTCAACACGATCACAAACGCAAAACCGAAATGGGTCAGTTCTTTGATTTTTATGAGATCGATGTTTTTAAAGAAAAATTTAAGTTTTGGAAGAATCATCAAAAAAGTAATCAATATGATCCCGATCAATGGAACCTTGGTCCCAAGCATCAACATACTGATCATGATCGAAACGATCCCAATCAAAGCTATCTGAAGTTTGAATCGACGCAACAGTTCATAGATGACATATGGCAAGATGATGGTCGTAATCGCACTTAACTCATTGGGCGAATAGAACCATCCTACGGACCCAAACTTACCAGTAGGGTAACTGGCTAGGTTTACCTTAAAAAGCGTCGGTACAACGATAAAAACAGCGATAACAGCCATATTGATTGTTAGGATCCAAGATAAGTTTCTTATTTTAGTTGTGAAAGATAAATTCATGATGCCGATCAGTAAGATTGGAAAATAAAACAACTTAGCGAAGTTCTTGATTTCTGATAATAAGACACTGGAGTCTTTATGGATAAAGTTGATCCATAATGAAAGCAAGGCAAAAATAATGACTGCAATTAAATAACCTATTGAAAACTTCCTCAGCTTTGCATCTGACTTCATGAAGATCACATAAGCAAAATAAACCAGAAACAGCATACGGCTCATAACTCCGATTGAAGCAATTGCATTGCTTTGGTTCATCAGTAAAGAAGTCAACAGATCGATGATCGGTTGACTCAGTAAGATCCATTCAAGATGATTCAATTGCTTTAAGGATATTTTAAATTCGGTCAAACCAAGGTCCTCTTGCTTTCAATAAACGTCAAATAACGATAAGTAATCAGATATCCAACAATCTGTCGCATGAGGTTTAATGGCTAACATGCTCATGTTTTAGTATCTTGATCGCGGTAATAAAAATAATTTTGATGTCCATGATCAAACTCATATTTTTATAATAATCATAATCATACTCTGCTTTTTCTAGGTAGTCCAGATCATCTCGGCCATTAATCTGAGCCCAACCCGTGATTCCAGGCAAGATTTGATCGATGCCCAGATCTTTGCGACGTTGGATCAATTCAACTTCTTCAGGGATGACTGGGCGGGGACCAATCAGTGTCATCCTGTGGGTCAGGATATTATAGATTTGTGGCAGCTCATCCAAACTGCTTTTTCTTAAAAACCGTCCCATCCTGGTAACATGCATCTGTGGGTCTTCCAGTTCTTGGGTAGGGATGTTGGTGGGAGCTGTAATAAACATGGTCCTAAATTTGTAGATGGTAAAAGGTTCAGAATTTAATCCGATTCGTATTTGTCTAAAAAACAACGGGCCTTTAGAATCCAGTTTAATCAGTACACCAATCATTAAAAATATCGGGAAAAGAATCACGAGTATACTTATTGAAAGTACGATATCGAGAAATCTTTTAACTTTGATATAAAACAGCTTTAGCACGAGCACACCCTCTTCATTTCATCAAATTATCACATTTGACGTCCATATTATACAGAATTTTTTAAGCCTGTGACGACTTTAAGACGAGTTTTTTCATTTCATTTTTAACAATTGTGTTAAAGTTATGTTAACTTTGATTTTTGCACACAATGTAATACAAAAACAATGTACATTTTTACCTCAATATTTATACGAGTTGTTTCCCAATGAATTTTAACTGTATTTGTTTGCATAGTCGTATGAAATGATGTATAACACTCATGGGGAACAGCACCATATGATCAAGCCTAAACAACAAAAATTACCATATCAAATACTCTATTTCAGTATGACAGCTCTGCTTTTCTTAGGGCTTCTTTATAATCAGATCTTACCGAATTGGATTAGCTTAACGATCAAGCTGGCTCTTCTTATGCTTCTCGGACTGAGTTTCTTATTGAACTTCAAAAAAGGACTCCTGATCACTTTGTCAGTATTATTGTTTATCAGTTCAAGCGCACTATTTTACAGCCAATATACTTTAGAAAGATTGCTCAACCAAGAAAAAGTTGAAACCAACATTATTGGATTTGTCGTATTGAAAGACAGCGGCATCACCAATGTCAAAGAGATGCAAAATGCAATCTTAGGCGCAACGGCACAGACCGAAGATACGATCACCAATTATCTAAAGGAGTACCTTAATGAAGAAATTGACAACTATACTTGGCAAGTCAGTGATGATGATCTAACCAATCTCAATTTATTGTATACAAAAAAGATCGATGTCATGGTCTTGGATAAAAGTATGATGCCTTATATCATCGAAGAAGATCCAGACTTTGAAAGTAAAACCACAACCATCCTTACTCTGGAAAAAGACACCATAAAACTGATTGATTCGATGAAGCTCGATACAGCAAAAAATCCATTCATCGTGCTGATCAGTGGCGTTGATTCCAGAACACCTGGAGCTTTATCAGAAAAAGCCAGAAGCGATGTCAACATCTTGGTCATTGTCAATCCCAAGACCCATAATGTCTTGACCATCAGTATCCCACGAGACACCTATACACCTTTAGGCTGTCGAACCTTTGAGATGGATAAACTGACCCATGCTGGTGTTTACGGAGTCGATTGTACAGTCAAGACTGTTGAAAACCTATTTGGACTCAAAGTAAACTATTATGTCAAAATCAACTTCACATCTTTCATGAAAATCATAGATGCGGTAGGCAAGATCGAAGTGTATTCAAAATATGCCTTCACGACTTCAAAATATGTATCCTATGCAAAATCATATTCGTTTATAGAAGGCATGAACATCATGAGTGCAGAACAAGCCCTTTTCTTCTCCCGTGAACGCCATAATTTTCCGGGCGGAGATGAACAACGAGGATTGAATCAGCAAGAAGTCATTAAAGGTCTGATTAAGAAACTTACCGATGCCTCTACCCTTCTTAAAGTTGAAAGCATCATCAATGCAGCTTCCAATAGCATCGACACCAATCTAACGACAGACAATGTCTTAAGTCTGGTCAGTGCTCAAATTGAAAACAATCAAACATGGAACATCAGTACCTCCGCATTGATCGGAACACATGATTATCAACCTACCTATAGCATGGGAAGCAAACGATTACTTTATGTTTCTTGGCCAAATCAAAATTTATTAGCGGACCTGAAAGCAAGAATAGACTACATCATGAATTATCAGATGACCCAATAAAAAGATAAACGTTTGTTTATCTTTTTAATATGACGAGTAGCATTAAAAATGGCAAATATTGGATTTCGGTTTATTAATAAAGGTTCATCAACCTTTTCGCATCTTCACAACTGATTTCTTCAATTTTGATCAGCATATGTGGATGTCCTGTGGTCTTTAAGATATGACAGTATCCTGTTAAGCGATCATCGATGATGTTTTGAGTATCATCCTCCCAAATCTGATTCTTATATAAGTAAGAAGCTTTATTGACTTTCTTACCAACCAATTGTAGGTCGTTGATGTAAAAATAACGTTGATTCATGGTCTCAACTGACTAATCATATCAGCAAAAGTTTTTAGTCTTGCCATAAGCACGGATATGAATACAACAGTGATTAAAACAATCCACATAAAGATATTATAAATTTTGTTCATTTTATCAGACATGATGACTCCCCATATCTTTAGGATAAAGGTTGAAATCATCAGTGTCTACCTACGATGAGTGTGATTTAAGCTGTTTTTAAACAAACGAGAAATAAGCTGTTATGTTTGTCTAAATAAATCTTGATGGATATCGGAAGGATATTTCTTGTTCATCCTTTTTCTTAAATAAATAAATATGGGAATAAATAATACCAGTTGGATAAAGGACTGAAAAACAGTCTGAGGTAAAAGGATAGTTGATAATTCCGGATATTGAAGGACATACATAAAGTAATTGATCACTAGAAATAACGTTGCTAAAGGGTATCTCCACACCATCAAAACCGAGAATTTCTGTTTATCTTTTTTGATGATGGCACTTGTCATCACAAGATTATAGACAATCAAAACCACAAACAAAAATAAAGTACTGAGATTGCCCCATATCGATAAGAATAAAGGCAGATCTTTTTTATAATCGACGATGAATGAATTGGTCAATGATGAAACTTCTAAGACCAATCCAACGATAAAGAAGAAGAAAAAAGTCTTGTATAAGAAGTTAAAGAACTTCATGGAATGACCATTCCCAAATAATTCATGTTCCTCGATAATGATATTATCAATAGACTCAGACATGTTTATCTCCTTGTTTAAGTAAGCTTATTAAAAAAGATGGCACTAAAAGTGTCATCTTACTTATTAATTTGTTTCAGGGTTTTGCATTTCCTGCAGATCTTCAATGACGGTGATCATACCACCCAATAAGGCATCAAACATGACTTTATTGGTTTCTCCGCCTTTGATCAACCAAACTTTATCAACATAGACCATCTGAATATCTACAGTGCTTAACTTATCTTTCTTCGCATCTTTTGATGCTTCTAAGAAAAGCTCAGTTGCCATCACTGTTACTTCTGCTTCAGTGGCACCATTAAATAGTGCTTCCATGGCCTTAGTGATGTATGTGGTAAAGAATTTAAAGAAGATATCACCCATATTAACTGTCGTAAACTTTACCGTTACAAGGGCTGTATTTCCGTCTTTAGCGACGACTGCTTTAACGACTTCATATTCAAAACCCAATAAGAGTTCTTCAGCTCTGGTTTGGATTTCAATCGGTGTTTCTTCATCAGTTGTCAGTGGGACATTATCCAAGAAGGTCACTTCTGAATCAAACATCTTGTCATAATCGAAGGTCTCATCACCCTTCTTAAAAGCTTCTAGAAATACTTTGACTGCAGCTTCTGGTTTAGGTTTAGAGGCACATGCACTAAAACCAGCCAGGATTAAACTTCCCAACACTAAACTGATCAGTAATTTTCTCATAATTTCCCCTTGTTTATTGCTTCCATTATACCCATAACACATGAACTTGTTAAGCATTTATTTCACATGTATCCACATGTTCATGAAATCAAACCCATGAATAATCATGCCTTACAACCATTCTATGAAATCAAAGATTCCTACTATTATTAAAATGGTTACCTTATTACTATATAAAGCAGCGCGATATATTAAATAAAGTCAGAAAAATCAAGAAAATCATGGTCAGTAAGTAGATCTTTTGAATATGAGCACTGGATATCTTAAGGTGGACCTTTGATCCAACATAACCCCCTAACAGTGCAAAAAGACAAATCCACACAATCAATCCAAGATCATATTCCTTAAACTGATTCACAATATAAACTTGAGTAAGTTTAGATAATTGCGCAAAGAAAACAGTACTGATCGAATAGATAACCGATTCTTTCATCCCAAAGGAAAACAGAACACTTAAGCAGATGATGTTTAAAGGACCACCTCCGATCCCTAAAAATACCGAGATACAACCCAGCAACAAACCTGCACTAAAGATTACCCAAGCACTTTTAACCCGATATGTCTTAATCCGAGATTTAAAAATCGTCGCTAATACAATGATGATCAAAACCAGCAGTAATACCATAGACTGAGATAATTTAAGAAGATTCTCATCGGGAGTCATGGTTTTGATCCATCCAAAAATGGTATTGCCCAACAGACCTCCTAAGAAAGATCCGCTCGCTAAAAACAGAATGATGTTTTTTTGAAGGCTTATAAAATGTTGTTTATTCTTGACTAAAGAGACAATCGACATGGTAAAGACCGCAAAGGCAGATAAGACTCCAATCGTTTGAGTATCATGTAACCCTGCTAATTCAAAAAAGGGTTTGATGATGACACCACCACCCAAACCCGTAATGGCTCCAATCAAGGTCGCCACAAAAACAATCAAGGCTTCTATTGCGATCATACTGACCCCCAACATTTAAACGTGAAAATTAATTAGACGATGCTCTTCTTAAAATGATCACGATTCAAGTTTTCTGTAAAGTTAAGTCCACGATCTGTATTGACACTGATTCGAGCTGGTAAAATCATCCCTTTTTCAGTGACGTAATGACCCATGGATAAGACATAGCTCTGTAAGACAAAGGCACTTAAAGGTGTAGACAAGGCCGCGGTAGCATTATCACTGATCCATAAAGCAGCATCGCTTTCATCGCAACAATTATCCAATACGACATCTGCATTAAGATAAGCCTTGGTGCTTTGTGTTTTAGCCAAGTTCTGATTGACCATGACCACGACTTTACATTTCTTTTCTTTTAATAAATCTAACATTCTGATCAAAGCCGGTTCACTAAAGGATTGCGAGACCAAAAGGAATCCTTCATTTTCTTGAGGATCGATTTGAGCTAAAATCGCATCGGCATAATGCGGACAATTCGCATAGGCATTGGATTTTTGTAGACCCTTAAAAATCATCAGTTCTGGGCAATTCATGACCAAGGATTTATTGACCATGATGGTCCCTGCCCTGGCATGGATCTCTTCAACCAAAGAATGATCATGGCCCATCCCAAACATATAACTGGAGCGATTGGCTAAAATAACATCACCAATCAAATTAGATGCCTTGATGATGGATGGAAATTGAGTTTTGGTGATCTGGGTAAAGTGTTCATTGAAGGTTTCAACATAACGATCCAACTGATCCATGATCAGTTTCAAATCAACTGGTTGATTGATCACTTTATCTTTTAAACTTCCGTTAAGTAAATGCGCTTCATCAGATTCATAGGCAGCAAGCATTGTCGTAAAGACCACATTAAGGGCTTGTAAGATAAAGGATCCCACCATATTGGAAGTTGCCCCCATATTTTGTCCAGGAACGACTTCAAAGGCCGCATCCCCATCTTTACCGCAGTTATCGATGATGAAATCCGCAAAGTCATATAATTTCTTGCCTGAAGGATGACGTGGTGATACTTTCTTAGATTGAGTCATATTACAGTGGGCAACTACGACACAACCTCTTTCTTTAAAAGTTTTGGCCAATTCTACGATGACCCCATTGGTTCCAGAATTGGAGATCAAATAAACAATATCCCCTGCCTTAGCTTCAAAGAAAGGTAAGATCGCATAAGCAAACTCTGCTTCACGCTCTAAGATACCGCATTTTGATGGATTGCCTAAGACTTCTTCTAAACAAGTCGTCTTAACAAACGAATAGCCACCCTTCTTATCAATCATTTCTTCACACAAGATATGCGAATGTCCGCTGCCATACATCCAAAATGAATGACCAGTGGCCAATTGCTTAAAGATGAGCGTTCCTAGCTTCGCAATCGTTTCAAATTGGGTTTCTTTTACTTTTTTAAAAATATCTTGGGTAAAAGTCGCATATGCTTTTAAAAGTTCGGTTTGATTGGGATAGTTCATGGGGTTACTCCTCTAGGATCATAGTCCTTTGGATCTTTGCTTGAAGGATCGATACAGGCTTGTTTATTGACTTTATAAGTCTTTTTGACTTCAATTGGACCATTTAATAAAGGATCCTTGGTTTTGATTTGGAAATCCAAAAGTGCTTCACGCATCTTTTGGGCAATATTGGCGACTTTAGGATCTTCGATCAGATTATTCTTTTCACTTGGATCATAGAACAGATCATATAAACCTTCTTTATCTTTATCCAGATCTAGCCATCCGTTTTCAATATAGAATTCTCTTGTCAAAGAAACATCCACATTAGAAGGATTGGTTTTTAAATGATCCGCATCAAAGAATTTGATGTATTTATAGCGTTTTGAGCGTACACAACGTGAAGGTTCATAGGAAGTATGAAAATTGATTTCCGCAAAGATCAGCTCATTCTCAAAGTTTCCGCCCTTAAATAAAGCTTCAAATGATTTGCCTTCCAATGTAATTGGTTTTTCTAAGTTCAAGAGATCACATAAGGTTGGGAATACATCGATATGAGAAACCATGGTGTCAATGACTTGACCATTAGAACTGGCAAATGGGACACGCATGATCATACTGACTGCGATCCCAAAATCATTAAGATAACATTTATGGAACGGTAAAGGTAAACCATGATCGGTCGTAAACAAAATGATCGACTCATCATAAATGCCTTTGGCTTTAAGTTCATCGATGATCATCGCAAAGCCTTCATCTGCATATTTCAGTGAGGTCAATAATTGCGCATGATCATGACGTGTGATCGCATTGTTGGTGATGGGACTAGCCGGCTGCAGATAGTTTTTATCGATGGAAGGATCGATATCCAGCGGGAAAGGACGATGCGTAGAATGCATCCCATAGGATAAAAAGAAGGGTTTCTTAGGATCGGCTTGTTTGATCCAATTAGCTGCTTTTTTAGCGTTGGTATGATCCCACAGATGAAGGTCTTCTCGCTCATATGGTTGAGCATCGGCTGTCAAATTGATCTGATAACCTACTTTATCAGCACCACTGTTTTCTAAATACCACCCTGCCTCATGCTGAATCCCGCTCAATACCGTCGTATAGCCTGCTCTAGACAAGAATTGAACCAAGTGTTGACTGTAATCGTTTAAATTAAAACCGCGTTGTGCTAAGCCAAGCATACCGTTTTGATGAGGATAAGTACCTGTCAATAAAGCAGCTCGACTGGGTGAACAGGTTGGGGCAACACAGAAACTGTTGGTAAAAACAGTGGCTTCTTTCGCAAAAGCCATGATGTTTTTTGTTGGTGTCGCATAACCATAAGGACTGATGAATTTACCCATATCATGGGTGTGAATGTAGACAATGTTCATAAGGACTCCTTCTTGATGAAAATCGGACTGCTCCAGGCAACAGAGCCATTGTTTTCCCAAACTCTAAGTCTGACACTGTTTAAAGATGTGGTATCGATCTGTTTATCGATCGTCATTTCATATTCATCAGATCGACAGGCTTGTCCAATTTTAAATTTATAGGCATGATGCCACCACGTATCTTGACGATAGTATTCACTAAATCCATATCTTTCAAAGATCAAAGCTTTGACCTCATCACTCATTTCTATGATGTGGGAAGAATCTAAAATATCTGAGACTTTGAAGGTATAAGTTTTCCCATCGACGATCACATCAAAACAAGCATCGATTTGAGTCTGTAGTTCGATGATGAAACCTTCTGTCGTCATGGCTGAAGTCGCCATCCATTTATCGTTGGCCGCATTTTTATAAGACGTGATCGTGAAATCAAAATGATGATCATCGACATTTTCTAGTTTCTGGCCAAAATTATTCCAACATTTTTCAATCGACTTTATTTTTCCACTCGATTTGAAAGATCCATTCCATACTTTAGAGGCAATCTCAGGAAAGATCCTTCGATCTGGTCCCCATCCAAATTCGATCTTGAATTTAATGCGTATGTTTTCATTAGGTAAATCATTTCTATGTGGACTCAACATATTTACCACATCGATGACTCGACTCCCATCGATGATCTCAACGCGATCAAGACGATCACTGCCTTCGATTTGAACCTTCAATTGACTATTTGGGGAAGCTTTTATCTCGCCACCCATCAACACTTCATCCAGCTTAAAATCAAGCTTGATGCGATCTCTAGAGACCCCATAGACTCGTCTCTGTTTCATCGCATCCCACAGCGCTTCTTTGGTACACTCGGTTGCGATACACGCCATGGTTCCATATTCATACACCCCAGGTACGCTATGATTGTCTCCAGAGGCAATGATCCCAAAACGATGACCATTTTGAAGACCTTTGACGACGGTTGTTACTCCTGTTCGAGGACCCATGTGGATATGGCGAACCATAGGCAGTGAATCTGTATCATTTTCACTGCTGCCATGAGATGAATACGTTTCTACGAAAGGTGAAAACTGTTCATCGTGAGTGTCCCAATTCTTACCTCTATTTAAGGGTTGATAAGCCAAATGATGTGGTATCGCAATCACATCTTTATCTTTAAAATGATCTCTGAGTTGGGTATATCTTAAAGGAAAAACGATGTCTTGATCATTGTCTTTAAAAAACACATTATGATCTCCGTCTTCACCAGAACCTTGCCACTCATAACCCATAAACATAGGGAAACCTTCTTCATTGGCTTTCTTCGTAAAAGCTCTTATGGTTTCCCAATCGGCTTTGAACTTATCCTCATCATGCAGATCTTCAACACTGATCCCGATCGGTAAAGCTTTCATCGTAAAAGGATAATAGGCAATCGGCCAAAAATCCATCAATTGTTGGATGTGTTTAAACCATTTCTCAAGCTCCATCATTTTTTCATGATGAAGATTACTGTGCATATCTGTCCAATAAATGTGAGTTTTCGGGTTCATGAGTATCCCCTTTCTTTAATAGAAAAGACTTCTTTTTTCTTTGAAACCTTTAATGTGATCAACAAATCTTTGGGTGGTAATGTGTGAACGAGTCAACACTGTCCCAACAACGACCGCATGGGCTCCATAATGTAAAGCGCGGATACAATCGTCCGGGGTCCAAAGTTTGCCTTCCATAAACACGGCACCTTTGCCTTTACAGCGATCACACATCCTGGAAAACATTTCCCAGTCTGGTAGATCGGATGATTTCGCATTGGGCGAAAAACGATAGAAAGTCGGGGCTACGATATCAGCACCTTTTTCTAAAGCTGCGACCGCATCATCATCATCTCTAACATCCGCAAAAATCAAGACATTAGGATAGGCTTTTTTGATTTTAGGAATGATCTCAAAAGCAGCTTCCCCATCGATCATTCTTTGAGTCCCATCGATCGCAACGATATCGGCTCCGGCTTCAATGACTTGTCTCACCGCATCCATATTGGGCGTCATAAAGACTTCTGTATCTTTGCGATGTATTTTCCATAAACCAATAATAGGCAAATCCGTAACAGCTCTGACCGCTTTGATGTTTCAGGCTGATCGATCCTTAATCCAACAGCTCCGCCCCATATCGCCCCTTTGGCTAAGGCCGGAATCAATCCTTCTATATATTGTGGGTCATCTTTTTTGACCTGACAGGAAGCGATTAAACCGCCTTGTAGAGAAGCTAAAATTTCAGCTTTTGTTTTCATAGTTAGGCTCCTTGTGATAAATAAGCCGCAAACCCTTCAAGATCAGATACAGCCCTTAAAGGAATGATGGCGACTTGCTTATGTTCATCTACGATATAAAATAAGAAACAACTATTTTTGGTCCAACCAATATGAGTCAGATCAGTAAAAGAGATGGTGGTCGTTTTATTGTTTTCGCTTAGAATGATGTTTCGAGATAAAGTGAGTGTTACCTGTGGATATTGGACCGATACTTTTTTTGTTATAAACGTAATGCGTTTTAAGACGATGGCCCAATAGACTTTAGGTAAGATCAAAGCATAAAGCACAGCCACGATCAAACCGATCAGCAAAGCCTGTGTCGTGCGAAAGTAAACGACGATAACTAAAGCAATGGTCGCCCAAAACCCCGCGATAAACAGCAGCAAACGCTTCTGCATCGAGGAATCATGAACAGCCAAATATAAATGATAATCGATGATATCATCGATGTTACATTGATACGTAAGGATCATAAGTCTCCTTGTGAGAAAGGTATGCCTAGAGCAAGCTAGGCATACCTCATAAATCAATTAAGCTAAGATTTTTGTGAAATAACCAACGACTGCCAATAAGAAATACAGTAAGAAAATCTGGTTGATGGTTACTTTTCTCTTGACCATCAGGTAATAAGTCAAGAAGACCATTAGCAAGACCAAGATCTTAGGCTGGATCCCAGTTAAAATGGCATTCAAATCAACGACCAAGGTCTGATATTTGAACTTCAAACCGGTATTGATGTTGGCGATGGATGCGGTAACGGCACCGATGACGACCAAACCGATGATGTTGGCAGCACTGATGACGCGTTCTTTAATATTGCTTTCAAGGATGATTTGAGCTCCGGAGATCCCAGCCTTGTATCCGTTATAGAACAAGAACCAAGAAATGGTCGGAACGATCGCCCAGAATGACACGACATAGAATAATGGTCCAGCAACAGAGCCGGATTCAGCAGACATCCCCATCCCAATAGACAACAGGATAGGAACTAAAGTCGCTTGGAACAAGGAATCAAATAAACCAGCAAACGGACCCATTAATGCAGTTTTGATGCTGCTGATGAGTTCATCTGGAACGTCTCCGCCCATGGCTCTTTCTTCTTCCATACCCAAGGTGATCCCAATGATCATACCGCCCCAAACAGGTTCAGTATTGAAGAATGGGGTATGTCTCTGCATTAATTCTTTTTGAGCTTCTTTATTGTTTGGATACAATTTGTCTTTTGCGGTCCACATGGTACGGATGACGGCAGGAGCCTGCATACGTTCCATATTTTGGGTCGACAAGAAGAACCACATCCAGTTTAACCAAGCTTTACGAACATCTTTTTTATTTAATAAACGGACTGGTGCGTTACTCATGTGGTCTGACCTCCAAACTTGTAGTCAAGGTAAGCAAAGACAGCTGCAACGACAACGATTGGAATAACTCCAACTTTAAATACGGTAAACAAAACGAAACCGAATACGTAGAAGACAAATTGCAGATTGCTTTTGACGATCATCTTTAAGATGAGGGTAAAACCAATGATCGGCAACATAGCTCCGAAAATCGTGATGATGGCTGATAATTCCTTAGGAATCGAAGCAATGAATTTCGTCATAACGTCTACGCCTAATAAACAAGCAAAGAAAATTGGGAAGAAACGGAAAATGAACTGGAACAGATTACCGAAAATTGGTACCCCTGCTGCTAAATCCAATTTACCGTCATTGATCAATCTTTCCTGTAAGTGAACCCAATAAACATTCACGACACGGGTCAAATTGAAAACCAATACGCCTAACATACTTAGTGGAACAGCGATTGCAAGAGCGGTTTCAACGGAGGCATTGGACATCAACGCCAACGGAATACCAATATAAGCAGCAAAGTTGATGTCGGCTGGAATAACTCCACCAACAGTAACCAAACCGATATACAATGCTTGAATTGCGGCCCCTAAGATGACCCCTTGTTTAATATCCCCTAAAATAAGCCCAATCAATAATCCGGCGACCAAAGGACGCCCGATGGTCCACCAACCGCCCATATTTCCCATTAAAGGAATGGACCAGTTAGCAGCTGAATACCCTAATAGAGCAATTAGAAATGCTTGCCATAACTCCATCTTGTTTTCTCCTTTCAAGATTTAAGATCACATCATCCAAATCTTTTAAGCATTAAGTGTTGAACAGCTTGGCAACACTATTCCATTCTACCGTTTTTGAACCACTACCGATGGAGTTGAAATAGACTCTAACCCCTTGCTTTTCTAAAGTCGTACATGCATCGGCCTCTTCCTGATTCAAAGCAGCGTATGGCGTACAAATCTTGCAGCCATTACGAATGGTTTGAGGACCAATGTTTAAACTGTCAGGCAAATTTGGAATCATGGTTCTTAGCGAGACATAGGTCTGTGGTTTTTTCATCAACAACAAACTTGAACTGTCATCGCTTAAAGCCGCTAGGATGGCTTCTGTTGAGTCTACTAAGGTATGAACTGAAGCACTGATCGACTTCGGTATCGCCGACGTAAAGATCTTTTTGATGATCGCATTGGTGGCGGTAAATTCATCGACCACAATAATATTCCTGATCGCATATTCATTGATAATGTAGGTCATACATTGTCCATGAATCAAACGATCGTCGCATCTAACAAGTTTCAGCATTGTTTTCCTCCTTTCTTCTACTTAAAAACATCATCTGATGATGTGAATCCCAAGTAATCATGATATGAGCCTTTAACCATATTGACGATCGATTCTACCGTTGCGCCTTCTAAAGAACGCGCAATCAGTATTTCTATGACCATCGGTAAACAGGCACCGCTAAGTACCCAGTTTTTTGTTTCATATATACACATCAAAGCAGCGTTATAAGGACTCGCGTTGATCATGTCGCAGACATAGATACAGCCTTCGTCAAAGTCCTTAGTTAAAAATTTTAATTTTTCACTATAGTCTATCAATTCATCATGGAATGTAAATCCTAAAGCAACAAAATTTTCTTGTTCACCTGAGATCATCTCACAGGCTTCTTTTAGTCCTTGCGCAAAACCAGCATGCGTACAAATGGCGACTCCGATCATTGTTGTTCTCCGTTATTTCGACCAAAGTTTAGCATTATCTCGGGCATTTGTAAATACATTTAGTTATATATTATGATATATTATTTAATTATATTTACTTGATGTATTAATTGTTATGATATATAATACATTTATAGGGTAAACATTATGAGTAAGAAAAACATGTCTTTGTATAAATCCATCGAAAATGATTTGATCGATAAGATCACCTCTGGTTTCTATAAACCAGATGAAATGATCCCCACAGAACTAGAGCTCACCAAGATCTATAAGGTCTCCAGAGTAACGATTAGAAAGGCAACCGATGGTTTAGTTGCCCGTAACCTTTTGGTGCGTACAGCAGGCTTAGGATCGATCGTAAGACCTTCTTCAATAGCCCATAAGACCATAGAAACCCTGTCCTTCTCAGAAGAAATGCGAGCTCAAGGCAAGACCCCTCATTATGAAGTCAAGGTATTTACTGTAGAGGAAGCCACACCTCAAATTGCCCATGCCTTAAACATCAATGAGCGAGAAATGGTGTATTACTTTGAAAGAGCCTGTTACTGCGATGAGGAAGTCGTTCAGTATGAAAAAACCTACATGTCAATCAGAAAGTTCCCTGATCTCAGTATCAGTTATCTGGAGAAAAGCAAATATAATTATGTGGAAGTCGTCAAAGGCTTAAAGATCGATATAGCGACACATACCGTGATCCCCATCTTACCAACCATTGAACTTGCGAAAGTGTTTAAGATCGACAAGTATACCCCCATCATGAAAGTCAACTTACTGACATACTTAAAAAATGGAGATGTCATGGAGTATACCGAACAATACTTGAATTCTCAGAAATACCAAGCCAAATACGTAAGAATTAGATAAATATTTGGAACCAACAAAATGCTGACCAATCATCAAACAACTCTAATTAGAAATCAAGCTAAACTTTTCTAAATATGACAAATATCAGCTGTAATACAGTGTGCAAAAATTTTAAGGGGAAATATGAAAATCGCCATCGGATGTGATCATGTTGGGATTGAATTGAAATCAACAGTTATCGATGAGTTGAATAAACGCGGTATTGAGATTCTAGATTTTGGAACCTATGATACTTTAAGGTGCGATTATCCAGTTTTTGGAGAAAAAGTTGCTAATGCAGTTACTCAAGGAAGTGCTGACTTGGGAATAGTATGCTGTGGAACAGGCGTTGGAATATCTATTGCCGCCAATAAGGTCAATGGCATTAGGGCTGTCGTTTGTTCGGAGCCATATTCTGCGATGCTGTCAAGACAACACAACAATACGAACATTTTAGCTTTAGGATCCAGAGTTGTAGGTAAAGAATTGGCTAGGATGATTATATGTAGTTGGTTAGATAGCACATTTGAAGGCGGAAGACATGAATCGAGAGTTCAGTTAATCTCTGAAATTGAGAAAAAGCAATGCAAATAAATTGGTCACCTTCTTTGATGCTTATCGATATTTTACATCTTCAAGAACAAGTAGATGAACTAACTAAAGTTGGAAGCACTTCATTTCATATTGATATTATGGATGGAAACTATGTTCCTAATATTACTTTGGGGTTGATGGATATTATTGCACTAAATAAAATTAGTCCACTTCCTTTGGAAATTCATTTAATGGTTAATGAGCCTAGCAATATTCTTCATCTTTTCAATTTAGATAAAGTATCAATAATAATGATCCATCCTGAGACATGTACACATTTGCACCGTACGATCAATCAAATCAAAAGTATGGGCAAAAGAGTTGGCTTGGTTTTAAATCCATCAACCCCCATTTCATGTGCTGAAGAATTAATTCAAGATCTAGATGTGGTCATGATCATGTCTGTTAATCCTGGTTTTGCTGGTCAAGCATTTATTCATGCTTCAATCGAAAAGACTCAACGTCTGTATAACATATTATCTAACTATCAGAAAAAAATCGATATTATGGTTGATGGTTCAATTTCGCCTTCAAACATTGCTCAACTTGTGAAGTGTGGTGCAACGGGTTTTGTTTTAGGATCTGCTGGTATATTCTATGATCAAAATAACTTCAAAAAGAATATTGATCTCTTAAAGGATGCTATTAAGGCATAAATTTGAGTAAGTAAGCCTTAAGCACAAAACAAGTTCAATTAATATAATGCCAGGGTCTCACAGTATAATCAGATATCTATGTCCATCAGTAAATTAAAGTTCTTAGCATTTTCTTCTAATAAAGTTAAAACCTTCGTGTGAAACAAACTAAAGATTTAAGATCGATACACTTTCCCGATCATAAAGGTCTACATAATGAAGTACTTAAAAAAATGGAACTCATCGATGAGTTCCTTTTATATTAAGAATTTGTTTTAAGCGAATTGACTAAATAGTCATGGGCTTTCTTTTTCTCAAGCTCAAGATTCTTTTTAGCACCTGTGAAATCAATCTTTTCATAGTCGCTCATTTGACTTGTAGATAACCATTTCCTGTTCTCTAGATCAAATTTACTAAGCAAGGTATTGATTCTGGATTCCATAGAATGTTGAGCGTTTCTTCGTTCAAAGACAATAAAAGGTTTTTCAAACTGAATTGAAAAGACACAGCCATGAAAAGAATCCGTCAACATCATGTCGCAATGATCGATTATGTATAAGAATTCACCTGGATTTAAAGTGTATAAGGACTTATCACTTGGATCGATAAGCCGGTGTATTTTAAAGTTATGTTTTTTAGCATAATCTTTGATCATTTTGTCGTTAGATTCTGAGATGCCTCCTAGAAAATAAGTCAGGATATAATGTTGAGAAAGGTCCATACTTGGTGCACATGAAATTTCTTTCCATTCATTTTGGTTTAAAAGTAAGGTAGGGTCTACTAATACAGGTACTTCTTTATTGATGAGCTTCTTTATGATCTGTGCTCCTTCGTCTTCTCTTACAGAGATTGAATGCATGCCTTTAAGATATGCTTTATACTTTTCGATAAACTGCTCTGGTATATCTGATACCCCAAAACTGGCAGAATACGCCGTTCTTTTAGAATGCGGGGCAAAGCTTAGGAAATTGATTTCGAAAGGTGTTAAGTCACCTGTGCCCTTGTTTAAAAGATGCGGATTCCAAACTTGATCGCTGCCGGAGACAAAATAATCAAAGTCGTTTAAAGTTGGGTAGCCCTTCTCAAGATCTTCATAATCGACAATAAACGACTTAATATAATTTGAACAGAACGCTTTGCTTCTTAATACTTTTTCTTGCTCAAGACTGGCTGTTTTCTTTTTATGGATCCTGCGCTGAATTTTACGAGAGATCATGTGGACATTATCGATAAGCGATTGCCCTTTAAATTGTTTAAGAACTCGTTTTAGTTTAGCACTCAATGAAGAAGGCCTGGGTTTCTTTTTAAAGATCACCGTTTGTGATTCAAAACCAAGTTTATTCAAGACACTTAAAAGCGCTAGATTTTGCAATCTGTTTCCGTAATTATTGTCACTGTTGAGTGTAATAACGCCTATTTTTTTCATGTGTGTCCCCTACTTGTTTTAAGAAAAGGTGGAAACCAATAACTACGGCCCCACCTTGTTTAACCTGACTGCATGAGCGTTGCTTATTTTTTGGTTGCTTTAAAGATCGCTAGATGGTAACCAAAACTTAGCTGATGTCTCTGATCAGTTTCTTGATTTTCTTAACATTTTCCTTGCCTAAAACATTGATGATCGTATTCTTTGTTTGGCTCTTTGCCTTTTTACTGATGGAAGTAATGATCTCTAACGCTTTAGATTCATCTGCAGTATTGGTAAATACTTCCAATACGATAGAATGATCAACAATTTCACTCGTCAAGAATCTTTGATAGACCTTTTCAAATTCATCTTTGTTGGTTGCGGATAAGTATTCAAAGCCTAAGCTTTCAGTATAGTTTTTAACTAGAGTCAAAGACTTGTTCCCATTGTGTCCGCCAGCTGCGATATATTCATCAGCAGATTCCCCAAAGGAAGCCGCAAAATGCGTGAAGTTTCTAAATTCCATACCAGTACCGTTATTGATCAAAAGGATCCTTAAGTTCTTACCTACATTACGATTACCCAATGAATTCAGATCATAGAAGAAAGATAAGTCTCCGATGATCCCAAAGTATAATTTATGCTTGTTGGCTAAAGAAGCTCCAATCAAAGTTGACATACAACCATCGATCCCAAAGCCTCCTACATTTGAATTGGAATTGATCGTCTTTGAGATCTCAAAGAAATTCCAAGAACGAAGACTATTCAAAATGGCGAAATGTATGGCTGAATGTTCAGGGATCAAGTGATGAAGTTTACTGGCCACATAGACATTGGAGAACGGAAGTTCAGGAATCTGAGTGCGCAGTTTACCAAGATGATCGATCCAACGATTCAAGTACTGATCACGACAACCTTCGACAGTTGAATAATGATCAAAGAAATCATGTTCAGGCATTTCAAAGATGTATCTAAGTTTTGTAAAAGTATCTCTGATCTCACCATCTTCACAGACTCTCCACACTTCTTTACCAATGATGTTGCTTGTGGAATAATCACCTGTGATCTCTCCGATATGAATGGTCAGATCCGGTTTGAGTTCATCAAACTCAGCCAATCTTTGCGAAGAACTGAGTGAATGAAGCAAACTGTATTTACCATTATACCCACTGGTATGATCGGTAAATACGACCGCATCATGGGTCGCACAGAATCTTTCTAGTGAAGCAATCTGTTTTTCACTTAACACAGGATGAGAAGCCATTAAAATAGATATTTTGCCTTTAGGTAAAACAGGGAAAGCATCTTCTCTGGTGATTCTATTGATGACTCTGAATTTTGGGAGTTCTTTTGTTTCAAAAGATGAGGTATAACGGGTAGACAAGTTGATATGAACCGGTCCTCCACCATGTCTTCTTAATTCTAACAGGGCATCGTTGACTTTGATCTCAACATTCCATAAATCAACATCATCTTTGATCAAAGGGATGACATGGCTTTTTCTAACAGTATCTTTAGGCATGATGCTGCGATCGATGACTTGGGCAATGTTATGTCCAACCATGGAAACTTCACGTGTTGCGGTGACGGCTAAGATCGGTAACTTGCGATAATAAGCTTCAGTTAACCCAGATAAGTAATTTCTAGAAGCTGTTGCGCCTGTACAGGTAATAACAACAGGTTCTTGAGATTCTGCAGATAAACCACAGGCAATATAAGCTGCAGATCTTTCATCCACAGCCGAATACATTTGAAAATACGGATCATTTTGCATGCTTCTCACAAAGGTAATATTGGTTGTCCCAGGTGATGCGATAACCTTTCTTATGCCGTGCTCCTTTAATAAAGCAATTAAGACTTGTACATTTTTTTCATCTGTATAATAGGTTGTCATTAAGTTCTTCCTTTCAAAATTGTTTACTTGTAAGCCATTAAAATACTGCCACAACCTCTTATGCTCACTAAGTGGCGTCTTTACTAAACCCATGCGTTTTAGCTTTCACACTTAAGATTGATTCTTAATCAAGCATATAAGGCTCAAGCACTTCGCATAGTTCTATTCTATCATTGAGAGTCAAGATTCAGTGATACTTTCTCATCAGATTCATACCTCAATCATACTCTGAATACATCTATGATGCTTTAAACATGATTTATACAATCAAGCTCATTTACTTTAACAGATATCTGTATATGACATATTTAAGTTTATTTTTAAAGCCAGGTATTTCTTTTAAAGGTGTTTTCTCATGAGTGAAACGATCCTTTATTGCTTCTTTCCTCCAAGAAATGGAAAGAAATTGTGGCTTCTGTATAAACTCACTCAAACACATTTTTAAGCCATCTTCTACAGCCATAAAACGATCTGTCTTGATAAAGGCATTGATCTTGGTATTATCAAATCTTCGATCAAACAAGCGATCATAGATGACTTGATACATACTTGGATTCCACGCTTTAAAATCAGTTAAGTTTTGATAAAGAACTTTTGGTCTTTTCCCTAGTTTTTCTTCTAGAGTATCTAGATAAAGATCTAGGATCTCAATCCAGGAGATAGATTTATTACTGGTGATATGATAGGCTTGACCATAAGTTTCTTGTCTACCTATGATACAAGCAATACCTTCTGCGACATCTTGGCCATACGTCAAGGTCGTAAGACAATCTTTCATCTCTTCAGAGAAAACAATCGTTCTTCCCTGTAAGGCTCTGTATAACCAGTCTTCTTTCTCTAAAGTTCCCAGTTGTATGCGGTTTTTAGAATAAGTGATATAAGGTCGAATGATCGTCCAGTTCTTTTTAGCAGAAGAAAACAAAACATTTTCTTCTCGTGCTTTCTTAAGTGAGTATTCACTGGTAGCCAAGAAAGCAGCATCTTCACTAGAATCCAGTAATCTTAAAGCATCTTCAGTCAATAAACCTGAATGCTTGTCATAAACTCTGGAAGTACTTAAGAAAACATATTGCCGAGTTGCGTTTAAAAATAAATCAACCCGTTCTTCAAACTCTTTTTCTGTATATACCATAAAGTCAACGATCGCATCCCAGTCTTGTGTAAGCAAGGTTTTAACAAAACCTAAATCTTTAGCATTGCCTTGTTTATAGGATATAGATCCTTTAGAGTCTCGTTTACTTCTTGAAGTGATCACGATCGTATGATCTTGTTTAGACAAGGTTTCAGCAAGGTGATTGCCTATGGCACCTGTACCACCCAACAATAGTATTTTCATAATGAAACTTCCTTTCTGAGTTTTTAACCTAAACTGTATATAAAGAACTGAGCTTATCTCGATGATTTTGAATTGACAATATATAAGGTGGGTGTTTTAACGTATCTGTTTTGACCTATATGTATTATAAACTAGAATCCACTGTTTCGTAAGCGCTTATCTTAGGTAACAGACTAAATACTTGCAGATTTAGAAATTTATCTCGATGTTTACAATTGTGGGCTTGCATCAGCCATCGGTATAATCAAAACTGATGATGAAGTATTTTTCTGATCCATATGACTACTATTATTCAAAAAAATACGAAGAAGCCAAGAAACTTGGACCAAATGTTAAAATTAAGACGTCATAATCAACACATTAAGATACAAAAAGCAGCCCAATAAGCTGCTTTTTGTTTGGTCTTTTTAAAAGTGATGATAAGCTTTGTTTGTTTGGTTGATATTTAACTGATTTCGCCTTATGATAAAAACAGAAGATGTTTTTACACTGTGTGCAGAAAGGGGAAATTTCCGATCGATTATCTATCGAGGATCTCTGCATCCGGATCAAATATGGATGAAGCAAAAGAACGATTAAAGAAACTGGTACCAGAAGAGTTGGTGCTTGTTTTAACGTACTATCGCTCTGATTATGGGATCCAGGCCATCAAAGAAAAAGGTGAGACCGATGAGATCGCCATTCGTAAAGTAGAAAGCAGACTTCCTAGAAATGCCAAGATCATCTCAAAAAAATTGACCGTTAAAAGTACGTCACGAAATATACAAATCAGTGTTTCGGGAACATTGAGAGAAGCCCTTGATGAAGCCAAGTTTCTTATTGGACCTTCAGAAGTCGTTAGAACAGGCAAATTAGTGAGTGCAGCATCACAAGGTGTCTTTGGGGTAGGTGCCAAGAAAGCGGTCTATTTGGTCAATGTGGGTCAAATGGCTGTGGCAGAAGCAGTCTATGAGACCCCTGTTGATTTGACAGGTTGTGTTGGATCAAGTCAGATGAAAACTTTGATCGATCAGCTTAAAGAATGGTATAAATCAGAGGCTTTAAAAAATAGTTTTTTATTTTTACCGGATAAAAAGTGTGATGAGTGCGGCAAACCTTTAAAAAACAATCCCTTTGTGACACCCAATCATGTGTTGTGTGAAAACTGTACGAATCTGTTTTTGGGGACCACCAATTGGACAGTAGCCATCAAACGAATCAATCTTCACTTGGGTCCAGGGGTTCCTAAACACATCATCGATACTTCTGAAAGTTTGAATCATCTTAAAAAAAATACCGAATGATCGGTATTTTTTAGTGGGTATGGATGACTTTTGAGATGAAGACGATGACCAGTTGTGGATCAAATTGGATCCCGCTGAATTTGATCAATTCTTTTTGAGCTTCAGCTTTACTTAAGGCTTCACGATAAGAGCGTTTAGAAGTCATCGCATCATAGGCATCTGCGATCGCAATGATCCGTGCTTCAATGGGGATGGCTTCCCCTTTTAAGTTTCTAGGATAACCTGATCCGTCATAATGTTCATGATGGGTCAAGATGAACTCTGAGAGTTCAGAAAATTCATTGACAGAGTTTAGAATGCGCCAGCCGGCTTCTGGATGTTTTTGGATCGCTAACCATTCTTCTTGGTCTAAACGTTCTGTCTTATTTAAAATACGCTCATCGATACCGATCTTACCGATATCATGAACAAGCCCTGCTGTTTTGATTTGATTGACACGTTCTGGGGTATAACCTAAGGCTTTTGCCAATTTCTCACAATATAAACTGACCCGTTTAGAATGCATCTGTTCCTGATGACTCTTTTCAAACAAGGCATTTAATATCACATCGATCGTCGTACTGCGTGAACTGCGGCTTTCATAAAGCTTGGTTCGATACATATTGTCTTCGGCTTTCTTTAAAACCTCGGATATGGGCTCATTAGGGTTATCTTTAACACTGATCCCAAAAGAAATGGATAAAGCAATGTTGGCTACTTTTTGTGAAGCCATGGCTTCAGTAAGACGTTTGGTGATGCGTTGGGCAAGTTCCAAAGATGTTTGCGGCAACAAGATCGCAAATTCATCTCCGCCTAATCGTGCTGAGATCTCGTCTTCACGCAATTGGGCATTAAAAACCTCGGCTGTTTTGATCAGCAACTGATCACCCATCTCATGGCCAAAAGAATCATTGACCAGCTTTAAACCATTCACGTCGCCCATGATGATGGCCAAAGGATAATTTCGTGAGACATCCAAGCGATGAAGTTCAGTCTCAAAGAAACGACGATTGTATAAACCAGTCAAATGATCATGGAAGCTTAAGTAAACACGTTGTACTTCAGCGATCTTCCATTCATCGATGTTGCGGCTGACGATCAACGCTTCAACTTCTTGGTCCTTGTTGATTTGAAATTTAGCAGATAGTTCGACCCAAATCATATGTCCGTCTTTATGCGTCTGTTGGACTTCAATGATGTGGACTTGATTGTCTTTAGGATTGAGTTTAAAATCTTGGGCTTTTGATAAGAGATCTCTAACGATTTCTAGAGATTCTGGAGCCAGTGCATCTTTTAAATGTTGTTTCATGACTTCTTCAACTGTATACCCTCTTTGATGAATGATGGAAGGACTGACATACGTTGCTTTTTTGGTTTCCATATTGATGACCGAAATCACATCAGAGACATTATCGGTAATAAGTCGATATTTTTCTTCACTTGCTTTAAGTGCTTGTTGGGCAATGACCTGATCAGAGATATCATGAAAGGTCACAAGGATCCCGTTGATATATGGATTATCGATCAGATTGACCGCATAGATTTCTACTGTACGATAAACTCCTGTTTTATCTTTGACTCTACATTCAAAAGTAGTCTGCATGACACCCGATTGAATCATGTCATAGAATTGTTTACGGATGATGGTGATGTCTTCAGGATGGATAAAGTTATAATACTTTTTACCCATCAGATCATCTTTTGCCCAACCAAAGATACGCTCTGAATTGGGACTTTGATATTTGACAAAACGATCATGATCCATGATCAAGATCGCATCAGAAATACTGGATATGATTTCTTTATGAGTCGCTTCACTGATCGCCAGTGATTTTTCAATCTCTTTCATTTCAGTGATCTCAAAAAATGCGGCAACGAAATGATCAGGTCGATATTGATAAGCTACCACATCATACCAACGATTGTTGGCTTGAAGGTATTGTTGAAAGCGGATCTGAGTTCCTTCTTTGGCAACTTTCCCAAAAGTACCGATCCAATCAAAGGGATCGTTTTCGATGCCTTTAAAGGCTTCTGTGACCAAAAGCCCTGACGCATCGATCCCTGTCAGTTCTATATAGCTGTTGTTGACTTCTAAAAAACGATAATCAATGGCTTCGCCTTGATCATCATAGATCATTTTATGATAAGCGATCCCAATCGGACCTTTCTCAAAAAGAGCTCTGAAATTGATTTCACTTTCTCTTAAGGATTGTTGTGTTTGTTGACGGCTGACGACCATCCCAACTTGACGCGAATAAATCTCAACGATCGATTCACTCAGATATTCATCCCCTTTTTCAATAAACAGGAAGAAATCCCCAATCATGATCTGATTGACCATGATTTTGACCACAATGATTTCCGAGATTTTGAATAGATCCTGAATGGTATCACACATCAATTTTGGTAAGACTGGTCCTGCATATTCCGTAATCGATTTAAAATAAGTTGTGGTATTCAAGGCAATCTTAGCTGCTCTGATGGGATCATGAGGCCACTTTTTCTGAGTCACATCAAAACCAATCAGTTGGAAAGTCTTCGCAATGGCTTTTAAATCACCACTCATGGCTTTGGTACTAAAGTGTTCACCTTTTGAATCATAAAGATTAAATCCTGCATATTTGGCTTCTGAAAGTTCAAGTAGATTATCGGTCACCCATTGATAATCGATCTCATCATCTGGATTTAGTTGTAAAAACTGTTCAGAAATCTCGGACAGTCGGTGCATTTTTTGAAGTTGATCTAAAATGATTTTTGGCATTTACGCTCCCCTGGATTTTTCAATCACAAGTCGCGTATTATTATACTCTAGATTACACGTATCGTGTGCGAAATTTTGGTGTTAATTAAATGATGGGTTTATTTCACAAGTCAACATTATTGAAACAATGCTCATCCATATTTTCATTCTCTTTACATTGCTTTGTTTGTCCATTTTTATCGATAATGTCATATACTATACTTAGATGTTTGATTGAAGAGACCGGGAGAGATCCATTGTGGACGCCGAAGGCGAAGTGCGCATAAACGCTCAGGCAAAAGGACCGGTTTTGGACAAACCTTCGAAAAGAGAGACAACACACCGAAGAAGCAATCCCGCTTATGGAGAATCTTTCAGGTAAACAGACGAAGGCGCTTGATTTTTCAAGCGCCTTTCTTCATTTAAAGGAGAACAAAAATGGAAAAGAAAACGCCTTTGTATGAAACGCATGTGGACTTAAAGGCAACAATGGTGCCCTTTGCAGGCTATCTGATGCCAGTCCAGTATCCACAGGGCATCCTGTTTGAACATCGCAGTGTCCGCGAAAAAGCTGGACTCTTTGATGTCTCACATATGGGTGAATTGTTTCTGACAGGCAAAGATGCCTTACGTAATCTGAATGCCTTGGTGTCTAATGATTTTACTGATTTGGCCATTGGAAAGATACGCTATGGGGTATTGGTTCGAAAAGACGGAACGGCCGTGGATGATTTATTGGTGTATCGATTAGATGAAGAAGATTATTGGATCGTCGTGAATGCCTCCAATACAGACAAAGATTTTGAATACTTCACGAATCATTTGTTTGGTGGTGCTACGATTCATAATGAAAGCGATGAATGGGGACAAATTGCTCTGCAGGGTCCTCTTTCTGAAAAGATCTTAAGGAAATTGACCGACAAGATTCCTGAAGCATATTATTCTTTCTTACCAGAAGTTGCCTTAAATGAAATGATCACTTTGATCAGTAGGACTGGTTATACTGGAGAAGATGGTTTTGAGATCTACTGTAAGGCATCTGATACCGTTAGACTTTGGAATCTTTTGCTTAAAGTAGGTGAAGAAGATGGACTGGTTCCTTGCGGTCTAGGAGCACGCGATACACTGCGTTTAGAAGCTTCCATGCCTTTATATGGCCATGAGCTCAATGATGAGACCACGCCATTAGAAGCCGGTCTTAAGATGTTTACCAAACTTGATAAGAAGGAATTCATCGCCCAAGAAGCTTTAAGTAATCCTGTCTTAAAACGCAGGATTGGATTGACTTTGATCGATCGTGGGATTGCACGTGAACATTGTCCGATCTTGTTTAATGGTGAAGTGGTTGGTGAAGTCAGTTCAGGAACCATGTCTCCGACTTTAGGTCAAGCGATTGCGATGGGATATATCAGAGCCGATTTGTTTAATGAAACAGAATTTGTGATCGATGTCAGAGGAAGGTTATTAAAGGCACAACGAACAAAGATGCCTTTCTATAAAAAATAAACAAGGAGAAACACATGAAAAGATTGTATGCACACACCCATGAATGGGCAGGATTAGAAGAAGGCAAAGATGTTTTGGTTGGGATTTCAGATTATGCTCAAATCGCATTAGGTGACATCGTTTTCGTCAATCTGCCTTCAATTGGAGATCCAGTCACACAAGGTGAAAGCTTTGGGGACGTAGAATCTGTCAAGGCTGTATCTGATTTGATCTCACCGGTCAGTGGCAAAGTCATTGCGGTCAATGATGCCTTATTGAATGCCCCTGAACTTTTGAATTCTGATCCGCTGAATACGTGGATCATTCAAGTTGAAGGCACCGTCGATGAAAGCTTACTGTTGGATGAAGCCACTTATTTAGCCTTAGACAAGGATCATTAATATGGCCTCTTATCTTTTAAATACCAAAGCTCAAACCCAAGAAATGTTGGATGCGATCGGTATCCAACACGATCAGCTGTTTGACATGATCCCCAACAAGCTTCGATTAAAGCGTCCAATCAACTTGCCTCTAGGACAAAGTGAAATGGAAGTCTTGAAGAAGCTTTCTGCTTTAGCATCACAAAACAAGGTCTATTCAACGATCTTAAGAGGCGCTGGAGCTGAACAGCATTTCATCCCTGCGGTCGTTAAACAATTGTCCAATCGCGAAGAATTCGTCAGTGCCTATACGCCTTATCAAGCCGAGTTCTCGCAAGGCATCTTACAGTCCATCTTTGAATATCAAACCGATATCTGTGAATTGACAGGCATGGATGGCGCAAATGCGTCTGTCTATGATGGCGCAACCGCTGCCGCTGAATCGATCGCCATGGTTTTAGAAAGAACCCGCAAAACGATTTTGATTGCGGACAGTACACATCCGCATGTGATCGAAACGATCAAAACTTATACTTCCTGTCATGATACGATCATTGAAGTTCTGAAAACCGAAAATGGTATCCTATCAGAAGCTACTTTAAAACATGCTCTTAATCAAAATACCGCGGCCTTACTGATCCAACAACCCAACTATTTAGGATGCCTAGAAAACGTTGAAAGCATGGCTCAATTGGTTCATTCCTCTGGGGCAAAACTTATCGTTTATGCCCATCCTTTGACTTTAGCTTATCTGAAAAGCCCGCGTGCTTTAGGCGCTGATATCGCAGTTGGTGAGGCTCAGCCTTTAGGTTTATCTCTGGCTTTTGGTGGACCTTACTTAGGCTATATGGCCGCAACCAACGAATTGATCCGCAGATTGCCTGGTCGAATCGTAGGTCAAACTTTAGATACTGATGGGAAACGTTCTTTCGTTCTTACTTTACAGGCGCGTGAACAACACATCCGTCGTGAAAAAGCGACCAGTTCTTTGTGTTCCAATCAAGCTTTGTGTGCTTTGACGGCCAGTGTTTATGTGGCTGCGATGGGACCTCAAGGTCTAAATGAAGTTGCTGAACATAGTTTAAGAAAAGCCCATTACTTCCAAAAAGAACTTGAAAAGATTGGATTTAGTTTAAAATACTCCACGCCTTTCTTTCATGAATTCGTAACACGAACTCCAATAGTAGCAGACAAAATCGAAGCTTGTTTGGATCAACATGATATCTTAAGTGGTTTAGTGATCAATCAAAATGAAATTTTATGGTGTGTCACCGAGACCACTTCTAAAGCTCAACTCGATGAGGTCGTCAAGATCTTGAAGGAGGCCTGTCTATGAGTGCCCTGATTTTTGAACGCAGCGTTAAAAACAGACGCGGCATTACTTTGCCTGAATTTGATTGCCCAGAAGTACGTTTGGATGAAAACATCGTTAGAGCAGCGGCTCCGCGGCTTGCCCAAGTCGGTGAAGTTGACGTGGTCAGACATTATATGGATCTCTCAAGAAATGCTTTTGGGGTCGACAATGGTTTTTATCCTTTAGGTTCATGTACGATGAAGTATAATCCTAAGCTCAATGAACAGACCGCATCTTTAGCGGGATTTACTGAACTTCATCCGCTTCAATCCGCATCTTCAGTTAAAGGTGCTTTGCGTTTGATGAGTGAATTAAGTCAACAGCTATGTGAAGTAACTGGTATGGATGGCTTTACCTTACAGCCTTCAGCTGGAGCTCATGGTGAATTTACCGGACTTTTATTGATCCATGCTTATCATCAAGATCGCAAAGATGTGAAACGTTCTAAAGTCATCGTTCCTGATTCAGCCCACGGAACCAATCCTGCATCTGCCAATATGGCGGGGTACTCCATCATCAATGTGCCTTCCAATGCTCAAGGCGGAGTCGACGTTGACGCTTTAAAATCGGTCTTAAGCGATGAAGTCGCAGCTTTGATGCTGACCAATCCTAATACTTTAGGTCTCTTTGATCCCAACATTGAAGAGATTGCCCGTTTAGTTCACGAAGCCGGTGGTCTTGTTTACTATGACGGGGCTAATTTAAACGCCATCATGGGTGAAGTCAGACCTGGAGATATGGGTTTCGATGTGGTTCATCTTAACTTACACAAAACCTTTTCTACCCCTCATGGAGGCGGTGGACCAGGCTCAGGACCAGTTGGGGTCAAAAAACATCTCTTGCCTTATTTACCAGATGGAACCGTTATTAATGAAAAGTTTATCGCCAATGAAAAATCGATTGGTAGACTACGTTCCTTCTATGGCAACTTCTTAGTCAATGTCAGAGCTTATACTTACATCTTATCGCTAGGTTCCAATGGGCTAAAAGAAGCCTCTTATCACGCTGCACTCAATGCCAATTATATGATGGCAAAACTAAAAGATCACTTTACCGTGGCCTATCCTGTGCCTTGTATGCATGAATTTGTCTTGAGTCTGCAACAACTCAAGGATGAAACGGGCATCAATGCGAAAGACATGTGTAAAGGATTACTGGATTATAAGGTTCATCCCCCAACCATGTATTTCCCACTGATCGTTCATGAAGCACTGATGATTGAACCTACAGAAACTGAATCTAAAGAAACCATGGATGAATTCATCAGGATCTTGATTGAACTTAAAGAGAAAGCCTATACGGATCCAGACTATCTGCACAATGCCCCATATACGACTCCGATCAAACGGGTCGATGATGTCTTAGCAGCTCGTCACCCGATCTTAAAAGCAGAACTATAACACAAAAGCACCTCACGGTGCTTTTTGGTTTAAATCTTCAGCATTCTTCTTTTCCAGACGCATCATAAACAAAGCCAGGATGACCTCAAAAAGACCCAATCCGGCAAAGATCAAATTCAACCACAAAGGTCCAGTTTTATCAATGATCTGAATGATGGATGCGACCATCAAAATCAAACCCATCAATATCACCATCATACGTCGCATAAACCGTGAGTTCTTAAGCATCTTTAACCTCGCTTGAATGTGTCTATTCTAACAGAATTTAACTGAAAACAAATCATTAACTGATCAAATTACGATTGATCTTTTCATAAATCAAAGGCAAATCTGTAATGGTGATGATGCCTAAAGGTTTTTGATTAAGGGCTCCGTCTTGGGTAATGATGATTTCTTGAAGACGTCTGCCTAAAGCGAGATGATGTTCAAACTCATTGATGACACCGACCAAAGTCGTATTGACCGAAATGAAAGAGACATTACGCTCTTTGATGTCTAAGGCAAGGATTTCACGTATTGGAACTTGAGGAAAAGCACAGTTGGCTGCAGAAATATTTTTGATCAAAAAGTGGGTTATCGCATCCGTGGTCAGTAAGCCTTTGAAGTGATTTTGTTGATCATAGACAGGGATCTTAGAATACTTAGAGCTTTCCAATACTTTCAGTGCATCCGTCAATGAAGTGTCTTCCGTAACCGTTTGAACTTTTTTGAGAAAATAATCTTTGACTCGTTCAGGCTGAGTCAAGATACTGGCGATCTGTTCGATTTCTACCACGATTTTTAAATGAGGTTCCGCAATGACTTCCCCATCGATCCGCTCATGTACGATCGCATTTCTAAGATCACCAAACTCTTCTAGATATCGGCGATATTTATTGTAGGCTTTATCAATCGTTGATACTCGTCTGACCAATTCTGAATAGGAAATATATCGATCAGATTTGATACGGCGGTTCATGTCGCTTTCTATGGTCGTAAAAGCGGTTAAAAAACGTTCTGAATTGGAAGATAGGCTCATTGGTGTCCGTTTCTTGGTAAGCGATTTAAGCAATCGTTACCATATATTTTATTAATGATGGTCAAAATGATGTGATGTAAACGAGAACCTTGATTGTAGTCGGCCGGGGCCACAAAATCCACTCTGCCATAGCCCAGTAAATCGATGGTGACCTCTTTGGGTTCTTTATTGGATGGATAAACTGCGATCGAATGACCTCCGCTGTTTTTGATCAGCTTCATCGAAGGAACATCCGTCAATCCATCTCCGATATAGATCATGTGGGTAAATGGGATCGGTTTATCTTCATCGGCTTGATGTTTATTCAGATCTTCATCGTTGTTGATGTCTAAGACACCTTTGTTGATGCGATAGATGAACTGTGTCTTCATCGTATAATTGACGACCAATTTTGGCCATACAGCTTGACCTTGTTCATCATAATAGAATTCACAGGCATAGATTTTCTTGAAGTAGGATGCGATGGGTGTAGCCTCTATGATCTCTTTAAGACCTGATGAAACAATGTAGTGTTCCACTTCATACCCACAGGTTTCCCCATAGTGATTGATCAATTCAAACCAAGCTTTGACACCTGGATAAAGTTCTACTCGCTTCGCATACTGAGCTAAACCTTCTTTAGTGACGGCTTTATCTTTGAGTTTGGATTGATGGATCATCTCATAGAGATAAGCCAAAATATGATCCATACTGTTGGATTTGGCTCTAAGATCGACTTGATCCCAAAACTCAGCCGGATCCTTAAATCCTAAGTCTTCAATAAACCCGTATTCCTGCATATCTCTATCGGATAGGGTCTTATCAAAATCATACAATAGGGCTATTTTCATATGTTTTTCCTTGGTTTCAGTTTACCATAGTCTTAAGCTTGACACAAAATATGTTATGCTTACTCTATGAGAGACGTCGTGATCGCAGCCATATTCATCCAAGATAGACTCTTAGTCGGTCAGCGTTTAAGTGACCCTTTTAAAGGCTATTGGGAATGTCCGGGTGGAAAAGTAGAAGGTGATGAAAACTTGATCGAAGCTTTGGTACGTGAAATTTGGGAAGAAGGCAAAGTCAAAGTCGATACCGCAAGTGCCATGTTTGATTATGAGGTCATAACGCCTGCTGGTCCACTTCATTTGACTTGGTTTTACACGACTTTATGCGATGAATTTGATCCAACGATCTATGATCAAATGAAACTGATAAAAAAAGAGGAAGTCGATGCTTTAGCATGGATTCCTCATAATCGACCTTATTTAGAAAAACTAAAAACATTCTTTCCTATTCAAACTTAGGCATCGAAACATCTGATTCAGATGCAGCTTCCGCATCGATCGCTAAGATGGCGTTGGTATGAAGTAAGATCATCGATGCAGGAAATCCTGTCGATATTTTTTTTGTGTTTAAGAGTTGCTTAACGACAGAAGATTTGTTTCTGCCGGCAGCCATAACGATGACTTTGCGAGCACGAAGCAGATCTTGGATCCCAAAGGTCAAGATTTGAGTAGGAACTTCACTTAGATCATCATAATCAACGACCATGCTTTGACGTGTCGCATCACTGATGGTATCCATATGGATCCGAGGTGACAGTGCATCGGCTGCTGAATTGTTGGCGATATGACCATCGGTCCCAATCGTGGTGATCAATAGATCGATGGGATCGATCATATCTAAGAATTGATTGAATACCGTGGCAGTTTGATTTAAATCCTCTGGATCAAAGAAATGAATATGATCTACATCTATTCCGCAAGGTTTTAAGAAACGTTCAGTAATTTGTTCTTTTAAACTGATACAGTGCTCGCAACGTACGATTTCAGAGATCCCAATAAAATGTGCTTTAGAAAAATCCACTTCTTTGTCTTGAAAAGCCATAACCAAATGATCATAGACCCGTTTAAAAGTAGGACTATATGGTAAAGCAATCCAAGAACTGGGTTTTTGTTTAAGTTGGCCTTCGATCAGATGGGCAACCATTGCGGCGCAGTGTTCTGCGTCTTTAGAGATGATCAGTTTCATGCCCTTATTTTACACCATCGGCCTTAAAAACAATATTCGCATGCTTACGGCACTCATCAAGGACCAAGATGGTTTTTTCGGTAATGGCCATCCATTCTTCATATTTGTGGTTGTCTTGATTCATGATGACCTGATAGAAATCTTTGATTTCATAAACCATGGTCAATTCATCTTGCATAGAACCCAATTCAGTTGATTTATTGGATTCTACCAAAAGGATTTGAGACAACATCGATGGTGATTTTTCAGCTTGAATATGGGCTTTATCGCCACCGATACTCATAAAGTTTAAACCTGTTGAATCTTTTGCGATAGAAGCCTCCGCAATAAATCCATCATATCTTAGCGTGATGACGCCAGAGAGATCGATCCCATTGGAGTATTTGTTGCATTGATAAGTCACACTTTGTGGACTCCCAAAGGTTCCAACACACAGGGTAATGGGATAAACACCCAGATCCATCAAAGCTCCCCCTGAATGCTCAAGTGAAAAAATAGCTGGATCTTCATTGGCAAGCAAAGCTGCATAGCGCGATGAACGCTGAACCATCGAGAATTGACACAGGCTGATTCTTCCGATCAGTTTAACGGCTTGTTTGAGGGTCTTGAAGTTAGGTAAATGAACCGGAATGATCGCATCAAATACATATCGTTCTACACTTTTAGAAAGACTCATGATTTCTTTGAATTCTGCGATGTCTGAGACAAAAGGCTTTTCTACGATCACATGTTTTTTAGCCAATAAGAGATCTTTGGCCAATGAGAAATGCGTATCATTGGGGGTCGCTAAATAAACCACATCGATTTGTGGATCTGAAAGCAAGGCTTGCCAATCACTTTGGATATGCGGGATATTGAATTTATCTGCGAGAACCTGTGCTTTTTGAGCCGTTCTTGAAAATACGGTATCTACTTCAAATGAGCCTTCTTTTTGAGCTGCTTGAATAAAACGATCGGTAATGAATGATGTCCCTACAGTTGCGAGTTTCATATTAGTGTCCGTTCTCATCGATGATGGCTGATAGTCTAGGCATGACTTGTTTCTTACGAGAAATTACATCATAATAGACCAGTTTATCATTGGACAGCCCATCAAAGGCATCGGTTGCGATCCAGCTTTCTTTACCGGCATAGAGAATTGCCGACTTATTGTTTTCAAGTCCTGTAAACAGCAGGATCAACACATCCAGTCGTTTATCATTCGCATAGGCCTGCATACCTTTGATCAGTTCAACACGAATCGGTTCGATGACTTCCACATCATACAAAGACATTTGTCCAACCATGACCTTATATTTGCCTAAGGTAAACTCCTTGATGTCGTTCTCAATGATGTCTTCAATTGATTTGTCTTTTAAACCAGAACCGTGGGTAAAGAGATCTTTTGCCAAATCTTCGGTATTGAGTTGGGCGATGCGAGCTAAACGTTGACCAGTATTGATGTCGGTTTGAGTCGTGGTCGGTGATTTAAAATTCAGGGTATCTGAAATGATGGCGGCACACAATAAACCTGCCATTTTACCATCCAGCGGAACACGGGCTTCATCATAAAGCTGGGCAATGATCGTACAGGTCGATCCTACCAGCTGATTTCTAAACATGATCGGTTTAGACGTCGTGATGTCTCCGATACGATGATGATCGATGACTTCTAAAAGATCGCTCTCTAAGACCGCATCAACGGATTGTGAAACTTCATTATGATCGACCAAGATGATTTTCTTTTTACGGGCATTAAGTAAATGGAAACGTGAAATCAAACCATAGACATGACGTTTCTCATCAAGGACCGGATAAGATCTGTAGCGTGACTTCAATAGTTTAGCCAAGACATCATCTACATATTCACTTCTTTGAAAGGATAAAAGATCAGTGCTCATAATAAATCTGACTGGTGTTGAGTAATAAAGATAACGTGATGTATTTAAAGTACCATGGCCTGAGATGATGATGGCACAGCCTTTTTCTTTGGCTTTTGCGATAACGTCAGGCGATATTTTATCGCTCCATACGACCACCAAACAGGCTGCATTCTTCTCAATGGCTTGAAGTTGAGCTTCAGTATCATTGCCTAAGATAACGGTACGATCTGATAATTCATAGTTTTCTAGCTTATGTTCAGCCACTGCGATGATGGAAACTTTCCCGTTGAGACGAGGGGTCTCGGGTTCATACACTAAAGTTCCTTTTAAAGTTTGCGCAATATAACTGATCGGTGTTTTTTGCAGGAGTTCAATACTCTTGGCCGTATCGCCCATAGCTATGGAAGATAAATTAGAATTGGTGACCAAGCCTAATACTTTTTGGTCCTGATCGACAACGACCAAGGCCCTCTTTTCATTTTGGATGATTTGCCAAGCTTCAAAGATCGTCGTCTCTGGAGATATGGTGACCGGTTCATCCAGATCGATCTCAGATAAGGTCATTCTGGCATCACTTAAGACTTTAGGTTCATCAAATCCAAAGCGTTCTAAGATATATCTTGTTTCATGATTAACTTCGCCTAAACGGCAAGCAATGGCTTCTAGACCTTGTTTACGTTTAAGATTGGCATAAGCAATCGCTGAACAAATCGTATCTGAATCTGGATGCTTGTGCCCCGTCACATGGATGGCTTGGTTCGTATTGAGCATAATTCTTCCTCACTTAACCTTATTATAGACGATTAGCGCATAATAGACCACAGAATTGGACATCATTTACACCAAGAACCACTTTTCTATAGTTTTGAATTGAGTTTTTTTCACAATACGATACAATAGATATTGTCAGGGGACATTTATGGGGAAACCACTCTCAAACATCTATCTAGTGCCAATGCATGACATGACTTTGGAAGACATATATAAGTACTACAACGACAATCGTTTTCAGCATGAACAAAATTTTGATCCAGGAGATCTTGACTTTTCCATGCAGTCTCAACGAATACGATTGTTGCGTTCGATCATAGAGGCCGATCGTAAGATTGCTTATCGCTTATCTGTAATTTCAGAAGATCGAAAAATGATTGGAGTCGTCAAGATTGCATGTGTCTTTGAACCGCATCAACATGCATGCGACATCAGTTATTCAGTAGACCGAAAACTTTGTGGTCAAGGTTTGAGCAGTAGGATCCTGACTCGAGCAACGAACCTTGCTTTCAAAGAATATGGCTATCGAAAAGCAACCGTTACTTTTTTGAGCACCAATGAAACTGCCATTGCAAAAGCCCAGCAAGTCGGTTATACATTGGTTGGACTGATGAAAAAACACGAGAAGATTCAAGGAGAATGGCGTGATATCGTCATGTTGGAGAAGTTGAATCCCGATTTTGAGTAAGCATGTTTATTTTAGTTCATGAATTCATTTAGCCAACCGGCTTTTTTTAACGCTTCATCGTCCCTTGACAAGCAACACCCATCATGTAAGAATAAGTCATGACAAAATAAGGGAGCACTCATGGAAGCTTGGATCATCGCATTTATGGAACAATTTGGATACATCGGCGTCTTTTTGATGATCCTGGTTGAAAATATCTTTCCGCCTATCCCATCAGAATTGATCTTGACCTTTGGTGGATTTATGACCACCACGACTTCATTAAGTGTACCTGGTGTCATTTTAAGTGCGACATTAGGGGCTGTTTTTGGAGCTTGGCTCTTATATGAACTTGGACATTTCTTCCCAGTAGAAACGATTGAAAAATTTGTTGAGAAATATGGAAAAATCTTGCGTTTAAAAGTTGAAGATATTCATCGCGCAAAAACATGGTTTGATAAACGTGGGACTTTGGCCGTATTTATCTGTAGGATGATCCCTGTCTTGAGAAGTTTGATTTCTATTCCTGCCGGTATGGCAAAAATGAACCGTAAGACTTTCTTCTTCTATACCACCATTGGAACCTTGATTTGGAACACAGCTTTGGTTTATGCAGGGGCCATCTTAGGAGATAAATGGGAAGAGATCTTAGCCTTTATGGATGTTTATTCGACCTTTACCTACGTGATATTGGCCATCATTGGACTTTCACTGATTGGTTATCTTGTTCATAAAAATAGTAAAAATAAAAGTCTCTGATCATCATCAGAGACTTTTTTATAGTTGTTTTAATAGCTTATGGATGATCAAATAAAGCTGCATAAGGTCATCTTCACTTAGATTAAAACTTGAGCCGATCGTTTTAGGAATATCACTGGCCTTTTCTTTAAGCAAGAGACCTGATTCTGTGATTTGGATGATGACGCTTCGTTCATCACTGACGTCTCTTTGACGACTTACTAGATGTTGAGCTTCAAGTTTTTTAAGCAAAGGTGTCAATGTCCCAGAATCCAGATACAAGCGTTCACCTAAGGCTTTGACGTTGATCGTTTTATGTTCCCACATGACCATCATGACCAAATACTGGGTATAGGTCAAATGAAGTTCATCTAAAAGCGGGGTATATTTTTTTATAATTTCTTTAGATAAGGCATACAGCGGAAAACATAACTGATTTTGAAGCTTCAGCGCATCATCGTTCATACTGCACCTTATTGGCTTACTTCGACAAGTAAGTCAAAATGTCTTTTTCGATATTGGCTGGAACAACATTGGATTCATAGCGCTTAACCACATTGCCTTCTTTATCCACCAAAAACTTCGTAAAATTCCATTTGATTTGAGCCCCTAAGAAACTGCCTTTGGCTTTTTTTAAATAGGTATACAATGGGGCTTCATTGGCTCCATTGACTTCGATCTTGGCAAATCTTGGGAAAGTCGTTCCATAATTAAGGGTACAAAACGCATTGATGTCTTCTACTGTACCTGGAGCTTGTTTACCAAACTGATTGCATGGGAAATCTAAGACCACAAAGCCTTGGTCCTTATAGGTTTTGTATAACTTTTCTAGCCCTTCATATTGTGGCGTAAAACCACAACCTGTGGCGGTGTTGACAATCAGCATGACCTTATTTTGATAAGGAGCTAAATTGACTTCTAGTTGGTCTGCATTCTTAAGTGGGATGTCGTAAATGTTCATATGGGTTCCTTTTTATATTTTATACAATTTAATTTTATCAAATATAATATAGATGTCAACTCATATGAAACGCACTTTCGTGCGTTATTAATGATCTTTGATGTTTTTGATGGCGATGAGCAATTTTTCGAGATCCATCTTCGTGTATTCTGTTGCATCGATGTTGAGATTGACCCCAAATTCACAGCGATGCAGACAACGTTGTGTCTTAAGTTCAAACCGTCCGTCTTTTGTTTTTGAGCCCACTTTACAATCCAGTGCTTTCTCAACACTTTGAATGAAGGCAACAGCTCCCCTATTTGAACACCGTTCTCCGTTACATAAAGTGATCGTATGCACCTTTGTTTCAGTTCTTAGACTAGGACTTCTTAAAATCAAACCTTTTAAGATGGCAGGCGAAGTCTTGAGTTGTTGACACATCATATCGATTGCTTCATAAGGAATGATGCCGTATTGAGCCTGTATCTCTTTTAAACAAGCCAAGAGACTGATTTGATCGACTCCGATGAAATCATTCTCATAGGTTTGGATCAATCGTTTTAGTTGATGGGTTTCTTCATCATTCATAGCTGATTCTCTAAAGGTTCTCCCGCAAGATAATGTTGGATGTTGTTGATAAAATTAGTATAGTTTCGCTCTTTAGTAAGTTGGCCAGAATTTGAATTATGTGGGGTGATCATAACTTTAGGATGACTCCATAAAGGACTATTCGCATCTAAAGGTTCTGTTTCAAACACATCCAGATAGGTAAATGAAATCTGATCCGTCTCCAACGCTTTCAATAAAGCAGCTTCATCGACCGTCTTACCGCGACCTACATTGGCGATAATGGCTCCTGGTTTTAGAGCCTCAAAGAAACCTTCATTCATGATGTGATGCGTATCTGGCGAATAAGGCAAGGTATTGACAACGATATCGGCACTACGCAAAAACTCAGTGACTTCGCTCATTTTCCCTGTCACATTGAAAGGGTCCACAGCTCTGCCATTGGTGTTGAGTCCAATCAATAAAGGTCCAAAAGGTTTTAAACGAAGTGCTGTCTCAGCTGCAATACTGCCTGTTCCTAAGAAAAGCACTTTAAGAAAACCCATTTCTCTAAGTTCAAGTTTCTTCCATACATGGTCTTTTTGTTGAGCAGCCAATTCGGGTTGACGTTTAATGGCCATCAAAATATGCATGACTGTCATTTCTGCGATGGGTGCACTAAAGACCCCTTTCGCATTGGAAATCAGTTTGCCATCACTGATCCATTTTTGAACCGGCATTGAATCATAACCAGCTTGACTCAGTTGAATAAATTTTAAATTGGTAAAGGCATCATAAGGATGATGCGCAAAAGGTCTTCTACCATAGATCACATCATACAATGATGGATCAAAAGTGCTTAGATCATCCAAATAATCAACGTCTATTCCTGCATTGCTGAAGCGCTCTTTGACATCACTTGGTAAAGGGCTCAATTCGGAAATCAGTATTTTCATAAGGTCCTTTCGTAACAGTTAATCCTGTTTTTTAAATTCTGCATATGTTTTTAAAGCCGAAGATTTATCTGAAGATCGGGCAAAATTAGTCACGTTGGCCGTTGCCTTGGTTTGATGAATGATGGTTCCTGCACCACCCACACAACCTCCCGGACAAGCCATACCTTCTAAAAGATAACCGTCTTTTCGACCTGCTTTGGCCATCAGTAACATCTTTCTGCAACTGTGCAATGTTTCAGCACGTTCTACTTTCACGACTCGATCAGGATCCAATCGTTTGATGACATTCTCGACCGCATTGAGCACACCACCGCTGATCGCAAATCCACGACCATCTACAGAAGCATGATTTAAAGTATGCGTTGGCGTCAAGGTCGCTAAATCGATCCCTCTGGCAATAAACATCGCATTGATTTCTTCATATGTTACCACGAAGTTTACATTTTGATTGGGATCCATATAGGCTGCTTCATATTTCTTAGCTGAACAAGGTCCAACCATAACGATCTTTGTCTTAGGAAATTGTTTTCTTAAGTAGTTGGCTGTTTCAACCATCGGTGATAAAGAACTAGATACACAATAGGCTTTATCGCCCAACTCTTTTTGGGCAACCTTTAACCATGCAGGACAACAGGATGTCGCTAAGAAAGGCTGATCGATCGGGACATTTTTTAAGAAATGCCTAGCTTCATCTACTGTGGTGATATCCGCCCCATAAGCGACTTCACGAACATCATCAAAGCCCAGTTGAAGTAAACCTTCAACCACTTGATCGGCACTAACTTTATCGCCAAATTGACCCACGAAAGCAGGCGCAATGATCGCGCAAACTTCATCTTCGCCTTTGAAAGCTTCTACCAACTGATAGATCTCAGACTTATCCATGATGGCGCCAAAGGGACAAGCCACCATACACATCCCACAACTGACACATTTTTCAGTCACGATCACAGCCCGTTCTTGGTCATCCTTGGTGATCGCATTGACCCCACAGGCTGCATTACATGGCCGTTCATTCTTGACGATCGAACCATAAGGACACACATCATAACAGCGTCCACACTTGACACAAAGGTCTTGATCGATATAAGCTTGGCCATTTTGCATACTGACACATTTCACTGGACAGACTTCGATGCAAGGATGAGCCAAACAAGCATGACAGGCATTGGTCACAAAGAAACTCTTCTCTTCACAGGCTTCACAGGCTTGAGGAATCACATTGACTAAAGCTTGTCCTACTTTTTTTGTTTTTAAAGTTTCTAGATCTTCATCGATGAATTGCTTATCAAAAGAAGTTCCTAACTCCATATTCATCGCCAATTTAATACGGGCTCTAATGATCTCTCGTTCACGCTGAATGGAATCGCGATACATTGGCCTTCCTTCTTCAATCATCTCAAAAGGGATCTCTTCCAGTCTTTTTTTGGACCAGCCTTCATAAGCAGCCGCCGTCACATTTTTAAAGATTTCGTTTCTGAGAAATTTAACTGTGGTAAATATACCGCGCATAGGGCGCCTCCTATTTCATCAATAGATTTGTCTGAATGATTCAACTTGTTCAAATCAAGATGTTTTACTCAAACTTGACACTATAATCATACCCTTTAATGGCTTTTCTCACAAGAACAGGTGGTATAATTATCCTATGGAAAATCTAATTGAACTCTTAAAAGCCTTGATTCTGGGCATCATTCAAGGTATTACCGAATGGCTGCCCATTTCTTCGACCGGACACATGAAAATCTTCAATGCGTTATGGCCAATGACTTCTTCTGAAGAATTCACCAATCTGTTCATTGTTTTTATTCAGATCGGTTCAGTTTTGGCAGTTTTACTCTTGTTTTATAAGATTTTGAATCCTTTGCGTAAAACAGCAGAGGGCACAAAAAGCACATTGAATCTATGGTTGAAAATCGTGATCGCATCGATTCCGGCAGCCATCATCGGCTTATTGTTTGATGATGCAATCGATGCCTTGTTGAGCGATTATATGTTGATCGTGATCGCTGGGACACTTATTATTTATGGTTTTGTATTCATCTTCGTAGAAAAACAAAATATTCCTGTTAAAGTATCCAAACTCAAAGACATCACTTATCCTCAAGCTTTAGCCATCGGAGCCTTTCAAACCTTAGCGATCATTCCTGGCACTTCCAGAAGCGGAGCGACCATCATCGGTTCTTTATGGTTAGGTTTAAGCAGAACCGTTGCGGCAGAGTTCTCATTTATGTTATCGATTCCAGTCCTATTAGGTTGGGGAACGATCAAATTCATCAAGGCAGGTTTCTCTTGGACCTTACTGGAATGGGCTGTTCTTTTGGTTGGATTCATCTTTGCCTTCATAGTCTCCTTATTGGTCATGAAGATGTTGATGAACTATGTCAGAAGACATAAATTTACACCCTTTGCCTTATATCGTATCGTGTTAGGTCTTTTGATCTTAGTTTTAGTCAGTTTTCAAGTCATATAATTTCGTCATATTAGGCTTGATTTAGCTAAAAAAAAACATACACTGTTATTATAACGAATATCATTTTGAAAAAGAGGTGGGAACTCAACATATCTAGGCAAAATCAATCTTAAATATGATTCTTTGCCTTATAAGAAAAAAGAAACAATTTTAATCCATTATGAATAAGACGTTTTTTTGTTTTGTTTCACAAAAAGGAGATTAAAGAAATGAAGAAAATCGTCACGCTTATCCTAATTTTCTTATGTGTATTAATGCTGAGTTCATGTTCATCAACAAAAGTTGATGATTTAGAAAAGCAAGTCCAAAGTTTAACATCCCAACTATCAAAAGCAAATACAGATTTGATTCAAGTTCAATTGCAATTAAAGGCAGCACAAGATCAATTGGATGAAATCAATGCTGCTGGTCCACAGAGAATCAATGCAAAGTGTTCTGTGATTGAAACCAATCATACGAAATGTATGTTTCTTTCCACGAGCACATCCTTGCATTTCAATAAAACAGTACCCGATTATATCAAGGTCGTTGATCTTTTAGATTTGGATGAAGATGGGGCAAGTGTTTTAAATGGCAGAATTGGATTGATGTATCAAAGTTCAACTGAACTTGAAATGATCGTTGTCTTTTCAGTACTTCCTAAATCTACCGTTGAAACAAGCCTCTTGGTTTTAGTCAAAGAAATATCAAGTACTCAATCCCTATTTGCCACTATAGACCTAGATACACAACTCAGTGAAGAAGGCAGAACTCGTAGACAGTCCTTTCTGAATGATCACTATGGTGTTTCAGGTGCATTGGATGCTGACTGGGATTTTAGAAATTAAACCTACAAAGAAAAGATTGAGTTATATTGCTTCTAAACACATCATTTGCACCTAAGAGATGTCCATGTTAAAGTAAAGCCATGGAAACATGTTTAACTTGTAAAGCACCACTATGTATCTCACATATACGTTTGTTCAGAACCTTAAGTGAGAAACAACAAGCATTGATCGTTGCGAATGTGATTAGGATCCCCTTTAAAAAAGGCGAGATTTTTATTCATGAGCAAGAACCTTTAGCTTCATTTGTACTCATCAATCGAGGACGATTTAAGGCTTATAATGATACGATTGATGGAAAACGAAATGTTGTTTATTTTTATCGAACTGGTGATTTCTTTGGTGAAAACAGTTTGTTTCATCCTGTAGATTCCCCGTTTACAGTTGAATGTGTGGAAGACGGGAGTCTTTGTACGATCCCATCTGACATCATGCATCATTTGATTCAACAAGATCAAGATTTATCTTTAGCATTATTGGCTGGATTATCTTATCGAATTGAAGCACTAGAGGATGAAATCAAAAGTGTTCACGTTGAACGTTTAGAAAACAGACTATATGGTCTATTAAAATCATTGGAACTGGATTATGGAGAAATTCGTAATGGTGAGCGCATCGTTAGACTTCCTTTGAGTCAAGAAGAAATAGCCAGTCGCTTAGGATCCAGTCGAGAAGCCATCTCAAGAACCTTAAAGAAAATGGATCTTGAAGGGAAAATAAGACTATTAGCGCATAAGGAAATACTTTTACCTTAAAATGTGATTTACATCACATTTTTTTGTATATATTTTGGTTACACTGAACAAGGAGGATGAACTTATGAGTGAAATCATCAACAACAGTCAACGTCTAGAAAAGCTAAAGAATTTGATCAAACGTCTGCATCAGGGAGAAGATCGGTCCCAAATCGAAATCGAATTCAAACGCGATTTTGCCTCTGTCACAGGCGCAGAGATTGCCCAGATGGAGTATAAGCTGGTTGAAGAAGGTGTATCCATCGAAGAGATTCAATCCTTATGTGATGTCCATGCGAGCCTATTCCAAGGTTCTGTTCAAGATCTGCATCAAGATGTTTTAACCATAAATCCCATAACAGAATTTGAAGCTGAAAATAAGCACTTTCTACAAATGATCAATGAGTTTGATCGTTCAATCGAAAACCTGAGATCGGATGAACAATTGATCACCCTCATCAAAGAAACAACCCTCAACTTATCTAAAGTCGAAGTTCATTATGCCAAAAAAGAAAATGTATTATTTCCAATCCTGGAGAAAAACGGAAACACAACCGTTCCTCAAGTCATGTGGGGTGTAGACAATAAGATCCGTGATGAATTGCGTCTTTTAAATCACCAATTGATTCAAAATGAAAATAGAGCAACGCTTCATGAAACATTGATGTCTGTCTTGAAGATGATCAAAGATATGATCACCAAAGAAAACAACATCTTGTTTCCGATGCTTAGAGATTTGATGACTCAAGAAGATCTTAAATTGGTGGCCGTCAGTTTCCAAGACCAAAGTGACCAAAATACGATGTATTCACAAGAAACCAACACCCAAACTGATCACTCTGAAAAAATCCAAATGAGTGCTGGTCAATTGAGCCCAACTGAAATCAACGCATTATTCAATACTTTACCTTTCGATTTGACCTTTGTTGGAGCCGATCAAAAAGTAAAGTTTGTCTCACAAGGTAAAGAACGTATCTTTGATCGACCATTGTCCGTCATCGGCAGACCTATTCAATTATGTCATCCCCCGCAATCAGTCCATATCGTCATGAAAATCGTATCTGACCTTGAAAGTGGAAAAAAGGATCACGAAGATTTCTGGATCCAATTCAAAGGTAGGTTTGCTTTGATTCGCTATTATGCGGTTCGTGATGAACAAGGTACTTACTTAGGTTGTTTAGAAGTTACTCAAGACATCAAAGACATTCAAAACATAAACGGAGAAAAACGCTTAGCCGATTAAATTCAAGGCCTAGTTGGTTTAAACCAACTGGGCTTTATTTTTGAGAAATGCTGTGTATCTTGATCAAATTGTTTAATCAAATGTAAGGCAACATCCACCTCATCCTGACCAAAATCTTGTGCCCAAGACAATGATCCAATCGCATTGACCGCTACATATAGAAACATCAATTCAAAGAAATGCTGAGGCATTTGAAAATCAAAATAAGCTTCGATCATAGCCGATGAAAATAAGGTACTTTTTTCGCGACACCAAGTGATGCGATTGAACTCTTCCCAAGGATCGCCTATGTCCCAACGATCAAAATCTAAGATCCCAAGATTTCCATTTTGATCGACCACAAAATTCCCCACATGATAATCTCCGTGTTGAAAGACTTGAGGTCGATCTTTTAAGTAAGGGATCAATTCATGGATGCGTTGAATCAAGATCTCATCATGTTCAAAATTGATCCCGCATTGACGATAAGATTTCAGTTTCTTTTCAATTTTTAGTTTGTATCTTTTTTCCCAAAACCCATCATCTTCAACTTTGATTTGAGTATGGATCTGTTTTAAGGCATGCCCTGCTTGATGACCTAAATGGATTTGTTGATCAATGGGCAATGAAGAAAGTGTCTCAAAAAGATCCGTGCCTTCAATATATGAGGTTACAAAATGAGTCTTGCCTTTGATCATTTCCACACTTAAGGGTTGACTAAATTGGTTAGGAAAACAATCAAGGGTACTTAAATACTCGATTTCTTGAATCTTACGTTGATATTTTGAAGGTTCCATCACGCGTAAAAGAACAGTTGAATCTTTTGATTTCAGTATGGTTTTTTGATCGTTGGACCAACCTTTTTTAAGCGGGATCTTCTTTATCTTTTGAAAGTTGTTCATGGCTTGTTTATTATATCATGCTTAAGATTCACAAAAAAAGACACTAAGTGTCTTTATCTTTTCTCAAAATTCAATAGCTTTTCTTTTAAATCAAGTCCACCAAAGAATCCAGTCAATCCTTTGACTCCTACGACTCTGTGACATGGTTGAACGATAGATATGGGATTTCTGTTACAAGCTCCACCTACAGCTCTAAATGCCTTAGGATGACCAATGGCTTTCGCAAGATCACCATAAGTCCTGGTTTCACCATATGGAATTTCACACATGGCTTTCCAAACGCTTTTTTGAAAAGCAGTGCCTTGAGGATCCAAGTTTAAATCAAAGTTGATCTTTTCACCCGAGGCATATCTTTGAAGTTGTTTAACCGCTTTAAGCATTTCTCCAGTAGGAATGCCTTCACTTTCATCAGTCTCTGTGATATCTAAGAAAGTGATGACACGATCATCTCCGCTTACCGTCAAATATCGATCTAAGAATTTTACGCTTTGTTTCATAAGTGCTCCTTGAAATAAGTTAAGGTAAACTCATGCAGGGTATTCAAGTCAATCAGTTTACACATCGCATTGCCTAGTTTTACTAAAGGGACTTGATGTGTCTTTTCAAATTCAGTTCCAATTTCTTTAAACACATCTGAGTCATAATCATAATCAAGAAATTTGATGCGTTTATTTTGGCCATTTTGAACGATCGTGGCCGACTCTACTGTATAAGGTCTTTTTTTCGATAAAGCTTCAGCCACATGCATTCCACTCAAGCGATCATAATCTACCCCAATCAATAAAACCTTGGCCTTAAGTTGTATGGCTTTATGATAAGGAGAATCTAAACCAAATGCAGGAGTCAGTGGGGCATCCATCGTCAGCCATTTCGCTTGTTTCCCATAGGCCATGACTGCCATACTGGGATGATCTGAGAATTCAGTTTGATCTTTGAGCTGCAAAGTTTGCGCCAAAGATCCCATCCAAGCCAGATAAGTCGATTTACCGGTATATGGGGGATGCGATTCGCGAATGGCCTTAAAGGCTTCGATATCGACCGGTGGGTGTTCCCAATGGGCAGGATCACTGTTGGTTGAATATTGAGCAGACATAATCAAAGTGCCTTCATAGGAAAGCACCTTGAGTAAGGCATCACATATGGTATTGGGTCCTCCGGACACCAAACCAATGGCTTTTAGTGAGCCATGAAGTTCAACAATTTCACCGCCTTTTAAACCTAAAGATCTAAAGGCAGCACTTGCGCTTTCAAGGGTCACAGGCAACATATCAATTCATTAAACCTTTAGCTTTAAGGACCGCGATCAAATTAACGACATACAAATCAAAATGTTCATCGACGAAACCAGTATCATCTCCAACAATGATTTCAGGGGTAAAGGATTCTTTGACGACCCCGTTTAAGACGATCACATAGGTCGGAGTCGCTTGTGGTTTAACCACGTATTTATAAATCAAATTCAATTGCTTATCGGATGTTTTATCCATTTCGATATAGTAGATCGGAAGGCTTTTGCGTTCAACGACTTCATTGTTGACATTCTTCATATATTGGCAAGCACCACACACAGAACTACCAAAATAGAACACAAAACTGGCTTTGTTTTCAATCAACTCTACGATGTAACTGGGTTTGACTTGGGTGATCTTATCTAAGTTTGGGGCTTTATCTTTGATCTTTTCTGGGATCCCATCTGAACAGCCCACCAATACTAATGCCAAGACTGAGATTAAAAGTAATATTTTTTTCATAGGTTTACCTTACTTTCCATGGGTATGGGCTATTTTGCTGGCCGCACTGGCCGCAATTGCCCCAACGATATCGTCTAAGAATACATTACATTGGGCACCGTGTTCATTGATACTAGCCAAGATTCCAGGCTTCTCACGATCGATATACCCATAATTGGTCAATGCGATCGAACCATACAGATTACAGATGCCATAAGCCAATACTTCATCGATGCCATATAACGATTCATCATTCATCAAGGTTTGACGTAATTGTTCATCCATTGGGATATTGGATTCAGCCATCTGATCAATCAAGATGCCGGTCATGATCGCATGTTGAACTTCACGTTTAGCGATAACGCCTTTGACCGTCAGCATGATTTCTTCCATACCGATCTCCGGATGATATTTACCTTGAAGAAAAAGGACCAATTCAGCGATATCTTCTAAAGTGACGCCTCTTTCTTGTAATAATTTAACACATTTATCGTACATCTTGTACTCCTTTGCTTAAGGCAACAGCGATTTGTGCTCCAACCAACGCATTATTCTTGATTAAGGCAATATTGGATTCAAGTGAATCACCACCAGTCAATGCTTTGACTTTGGCTAATAAGTAAGGGGTCACATCTTTCCCGCTGATGTTTTCTTGATGACTTTCTTTGAGCGCTTGATCAATGGCTTTGGTTATGATCTGTTCATCCATCGCATATTCTTTTGGGATCGGATTACTGATCAAGACCCCTCCGTCTAATTTCAATTCACGTTTAACTTGAATGATTCGAGCGATTTCTTGGGCTGTATTGACTCTTTGGTCGACTCTTAAGTTTGATTTAGGGGTATAGAAAGCTGCCAGTTCATCGCTTTGATAACCTAAGACAGGAACCCCAAAGGTTTCCAGATATTCCATCGTCAAAGGCAGATCCAAGATGGCTTTGGCTCCTGCACAGACCACGGTAACGTTGGTATGCGCCAATTCTTGAAGATCTGCAGAAATATCAAAAGAATTTTGAGCACCTCTGTGAACTCCGCCGATTCCACCTGTCACAAAGACTTCGATCTTCGCCAAAGCCGCTATGATCATGGTTGAAGCCACTGTGGTGGCTCCCCACGCCTTATTCGCAATGACCATGGGTAAATCACGCCTTGATACTTTAACGATGTCATGACGCTTCCCAAAGGCTTCTATCTCATCAGGACTCATCCCTACGACCATGATCCCATCAATGATCCCAATGGTTGCCGGTATTGCCCCATGGGCTCTGATTTCAGCTTCTACTTCAAGAGCTGTTTGAACATTCTGTGGATAAGGCATTCCATGAGAAATGATCGTTGATTCTAAAGCCACCACGGCCTTGCCTTGTCTTAATGCTTCCTTTACTTCTTGATTGATTTTTAACATAGGTCTTTCCTTACGAAGATACTTCGTTCATGTTTAGTTATGATGCTTTCTAAGCTTAAATCCTTTAGGACAGTCCTTTGTGACTCCAAGGTCAGCAGTGAGGCACAACATGCCAGTTCCAGTGCCCTTTGGAAATCATAGCGCTGACGCATGACTAGATAGGCTCCCATGAAGGCATCTCCTGCCCCTGTCGCATTGACGAGTTTGACACTGGGAGTCAATAAATGAAAATACGACTCACCTTTAGAAACATAGATCCCTTTTTCAGCAGCACTGATGATGATTTCTTGGATGCCTTTGTTTCTAAAGAAACGTAAAGCTTCTAGGAAATCTTCATCTGAAGTGAGCACTGATCCAAAATAGACCGCAGCTTCCAAATCGTTGGGTTTAAAGATATCGATCTGACCTAAATGATCGATCAGTTTCTCTGCTTTATGAGTAGAGATCGGATCACATGCGATCATACAGGACTTATGTGTCAAAACCATGTCGATCAGTTCTTTTTCTAAATTGGTTTCTAAGACAAGGATATCTTGAGTAGATATCATCGATAAAGCACTCTTGATTGAATCATAATTTAAGCATGATAAGATCGAATTATCAGATACCCCTAAAGCCAGATCACCACTAGGATCCAGTATCGCTAGATACATCGAAGAAGTTTGGTCCTTAAAAATACTGTGGTCGACTTTTATACCACTTTCTACGCAATCTTTATAACACAGATGACCTAAGTGATCATCTCCAAATACACTGATCAGTTGTACTTCAGCTCCATAATGGGCACAGTTTTCCGCAATGTTTCTTCCAACTCCACCAAAAGACAAGGATACTGATCCAGGATTAGAATCTTGCATACGCAAAGGATCATAAGATACCCCTACTAAATCAACACTGACACCACCCAATACAACGATTTTACTCATATACTCATTATACTTCAAAATCACTCAAGCATAAATAAGAACCCTTCTAAGCCAACAAAGCATATCAAGTCATAAAAAAAGGCACAAGATTGTGCCTTGAAGCTTATTCCAATTCTTCTTCTTCGTGATCTTTGGCAGAATTTGCGATGACTTTTTCAGCAATAGGCTGTGGGGCAAATTCATATCGATCAAATTTTTGAGTATAAACACCACGGCCTTGAGTAAATGATCTCAATTCCGTTGAATAACGCATCATTTCACTCATCGGTGCTTCAGCCAAGACGACTTGATCGCCATCTTCATTGGGTTCCATACCTAAGATGATGCCTCTGCGTTTATTGAAATCACCGATGACGGCTCCCGTAAATTCATCTGGGATGGTGACCGCAACTTTAACGACAGGTTCTAGTAGGACAGGTTTAGCCAAGGGCATACCTGCTTTATACGCCAAACGGGCTGCCATTTTAAACGCGATTTCTTTGGAGTCGACTTCATGATACTTCCCATCCACCAAAGTGGCTTTGACCCCAACGACTTTATAACCGGCCAAAACGCCTTTGACCATGGCTTCTCTAAGACCAGCTTCTACGGCTGGGAAATATTGACGAGGTACAGCGCCTCCGAATACTTTTTCTTCAAAGACCATTTCAATTGAATCACAGGGTTCAAAGGTAATGAAGACATCTCCGAATTGACCAGCACCACCAGATTGTTTCTTATGTTTGCCTTCTACGGTAACAGTTCCGCGAATGGTTTCACGATAAGGGATCCGTGGTTCTCTGAGTTCAACATCGACTTTATATTTGTTTCGAAGCTTACTGACGATGACATCCAAATGTTGATCCCCTAATCCATATAAGACCATTTCATGGGTTTCAGGGTTTTTAACGACTTTGCATGAAGGATCTTCTTCTTCAATGCGTTGTAAGGAAGAACTGAGTTTATCTTCATCGAGTTTGGATTTTGGGAAGATGCTCATCGCCAACAAACCTTCTGGGAAGATGATGTGATCATAGACCACTTCTTTGCCTTTGATGGCCAAAGTATCATTGGTGCGTGTCACTTGAAGTTTGACGACACAGCCTAAATCTCCAGTAAACAACTTACCGACAGCGATTTGATTCTTGCCTTTGACGATAAAGACTTGGGCAATCTTTTCAGGTTTTTCTTCACGTACATTTTGAACCACCGAATCTGAATTCAAAACCCCAGTCATGACCTTAATATAGGAAATACGACCTACGAAGGGGTCAATGATGGTCTTATAAACCAAAGCACTGAATGATTCACTTTCATCGGTACGTAATTTAACCACTTCACCTCTAAGATTTTTAGCTTCAATAAGCCCTTTTTCACCATAAGACGGGAAATATTCTCCAATCAGATCCAATAAGCGCTCAATACCGATCTGTTGGGTTGCGGAGCCACAATACACAGGACGAATATCACCTGATCTGACCCCAGCTCTAACGCCTTGGATCAATTGTGCTTCTTGAAAAGGTTCCCCTGAGAAAAACTTCTCCATCAACTCATCAGATGTCATCGCAACAGCTTCTGAGATCTGATTGAGGTAATCATCGACTTGAGCTTTTAAAGCTGCAGGGACTTCTTGTGGGGTATTTCTGTCTTTTAAGTACCAGGCTTTATTCTTTAAGATATTGATGGATCCAACGACTTTACCATTCTCAATGATGGGCATTTCAAAAGGTATGACAGACTTTCCAAATTGGTCTCTGAGTTGAGCATACACTTTATCAAATGATGTATTTTCTTCATCGATCTTATTGATGAAGAAGATCGTAGGCAACTTACGTTTACTGACCGATTTCCAAGCTCTGATGGTTCCGGTTTGGATCCCATCTTTGGCACTGACGACGATCAAGGCATTGTCTGCAACCGCTAAGCCTGCTTCTTGTTCCTGAGCATAATCAAAGTAGCCTGGGGTATCGATGAAATTGATCTTGTGATCTTTCCATTCGATCGGGGCTAATCCTGTATAAATCGATAATCCTTTTTTAATTTCATCCTGATCAAAATCTATGACAGAATTCCCATCGATGGTCTTCCCCATACGATCGGTCACTTTCGTAAAATACAGCATACTTTCTACGATTTGGGTCTTTCCTACACCGGAATGACCCAGTAAGACAATGTTACGTATATCTAAGGCTGCATAATCTTTCATGGTGATTGGGGCTCCTATTTAAGTAAAGGCTTAAGTTCAGCCAAACATTCGGTTCTAACATAATGCACGGCTTTATTGCCGCCTTTATCGATCACTTCTTTGTCTGCGCCATGATCCAAGAGGTATTGCACCATTTCGGTATAACCGATATAGGCTGCTCTCATCAAGGCTGTACATCCATTATCATCCACGGCATTGATATTGGCTCCTGCTGCCAATAAAGCTTTGATCACATCGAATTTGAAGGCATTGCATGCTTCCATCAAAGGGGTTCTACCCATATCATCTTGTGCATTCACATTGACTCTAGACTTGATCAAGAGTTCTACCACATCCAATTGACCTAAGAAACTGGCTCTGATCAAGGCAGTTTTGCCTTTATTATCAGCGACATTCACATCGGCTCCTGAATCAATCAACATCTTGGCGATATCGATGTGCCCTTTTTTAGCAGCACCCATCAAAGCGGTCTTCCCATTGTTGTCTTTCGCATTCACATCGGCACCATTGTCGATGAGATAACGAACGACTTTCTCAAAACCTCGTTTAGAACTTCTCATCAATGCGGTACGAGCTTCAGCATTTCTGACATTGACGTCAGCGCCTTGGTTGACTGCCAATACGACCTTAGAGAGATCTCCAGCCGCAGCAGCTTCCCAGAATACTTGATTTGTTTGATCCATTGTTGTCCTCCTGTGTTCAAACAATAAAAAAGATGAACGTGTTAAGTCCATCTTAAAAGGCAAATTTAGTCTTATTCACGACAACAAAGACAGGTGTCTCTGTTACAATTGGTGTCTCAAATTGGACAAGAAAACTTCTGCTCATCCTGATACCTCACTGTTCTTTGTTCGTTACTTTCATTGTAATCTATTGTTGCCAAAATACAAGTCGTTAGATTTAAATTTTGTCACTATTTGGTTTAAATTGTACACTAAGCTATTTTTAGTTGAAAACATATTGGGCAAATTCTAAATATTGGTCTGCAGTCAAGGTCGTCTCAGAGGCCACGTCAAACTCATGGGCTTTGATCGTAAAAGAGGCTTTGGTGATCTTGTTGTAGGTCAATAAGAAGTAAGTGTCTACAACTCGTCCTGCTTTATCAGGGACTGGGTCATCAAAGGTGACATCGATATAGAGCCATGCATCATTGACATAGACCAAATTCCACGCATGATTCATTTTAGTACTGGATACTGTCAAAACAGGAATGTTCATCTCTTTGGCAACTCCCACAAATGCTTTGGCGTAGCCACTGCAAACAGCTTTGTGCTCTACAAACAGCCCATAGGCTTCAAACGGCGTATGATCTACAATATTGGTCAAATCCAGCTCTAAAATAGCCGTGTCATATTTTGTGGTCAGGATCAAACCATCATGAATGTCTCTTAGTATTTTTTCAGGTGAATCAGATGAATTGATTTTGCTGTCAATGAACGTATCAATGGCTGTATCGACTTGGCCCATTCGATCATTATAGAGTTCGATTTTGACATAATCTAACGTTTTAACGGTTTCATCGCCTTGTGTATAAGTCTTGGTTCCCATACTGAATCTAAACGCATGAATCATCAAAGATTCTAGATATGCATAAGTACGATCGATTGAAAAATCGCGATCTTCGAAATAGATCTGAAACGTGCCTTCTTCAAAAAGGATCATGGCTAAGACAGCCAATTCCATTTCTGAATCCACGCGATAAACAACTTTTTCTTTAACATACAAAGGCTGTGAGAGTGTTTGTACGATGAGTTCAGGTTTATAATACGTATGATTTGGCTTATAATCTTTTACAACTTCTTTGAATTTCTGTGGAAACAAAGCACAGCCCGTTAAAAGAAGGCTGAAGATAACTAGAAAGGTCAAAAATCTAAGTTGGATGGGTTTCAATCTGTTTTGAAGGTGGCTCATGCTACAATGATTATAGCACAGTCCCTCAATGGGATGTTTCAAGGAGACAATTATGAAATTTAAAGACTATGCCTACATCAGACCCTACTTTGATCATATCAAAACTGAATTCGAACATTTACTTAAACTTTTTGAACAAGCACCAAACCCTTTGGTTCAGTTGGATACTTTTAAAAAGATCAACGCTTATCGTTTAAACTGGACCTCCATGAGCACCTTAAGTTCCATCCGTCACTCCATCGATACCACCGATGCTTTCTATGAAGCTGAGAATGATTATTGGGACAATCAGAATCCGATGTATGCTGAACTCGATACCCTTTTATACAAGGCTGTTTTGGCATCACGATTCAGAAATGAACTTGAAGCATATATTCCTAAGACTTTCTTTCAGATGGCTGATAATGCCCTTAAGGCTTTTGATCCAATCATCATTCCTGATCTTCAAGAAGAAAATAAACTGCGCAGTGCCTATGGGAAATTGATCGCCTCTGCTCAAATCGACTTTAAAGGTGAAACCTTGACTTTGGCTCAATTGTATCCCTATACTTTAAATCCAGATCGTAAAACTAGAGAAGATGCATGGTTGGCCAAAGCTGATTTCTTTAAAAACCATGAAGCAGAAATCGATGAGATCTACGATAAGATGGTCAAATTAAGAGATCAGATCGCACGTAAATTAGGCTATAAAGATTTCATCGAACTGGGTTATATCCGAATGAATCGGCTTGATTATAATGCCCAAATGGTATCTGTATTTAGAAAACAAGTCTTATCAGATATCGTTCCTTTAGTACAAAAACTCATGAAAAGACAGGCCAAACGTCTAGGTTTGGATCATTTATATTATTATGATTTGGCTTATGAATTCATCAGCGGAAATCCAAAACCGATTGGAACACCTGAAGAAATCATTGCCTCAGGTCAAAAGATGTATCATCAATTGTCCCAAGAAACTGCAGAGTTCATTGATTTTATGATCGATCGGGATCTGTTGGATCTGGTCGCTAAAAAAGGCAAAGAATCCGGTGGATATTGTACCTACATCAGTGATCATCAATCCCCTTTCATTTTCTCTAATTTTAATGGCACCCAAGGCGACGTTGAAGTCTTGACCCATGAAGCAGGTCACGCTTTCCAAGCCTATATGTCACGTTGGGTCGATATCCCTGAATGTGCTTTCCCCACCTATGAATCCGCTGAAATCCACTCGATGAGTATGGAATTCATCACCTGGCCTTGGATGGATCAATTCTTTGGGAAAGATACAGATAAGTTTAAATTCAGTCATTTATCTTCAGCAATGACCTTTATGCCTTATGGGGTCTTGATCGATCATTTCCAGCATGAAGTTTATGCCAACCCTTTATGGACTCCCCAAGAAAGAAAAACAGCTTTTAGAAACCTAGAAAAACAGTATCTGCCGCATAAAGATTATGCCGGCAATGATTTTTTAGAAAGAGGAGGTTATTGGTTCCAGCAAGGTCATGTGTTTGGTTCACCTTTCTACTACATCGACTATACCCTTGCGCAAATTTGTGCACTGCAGTTCTTCAAACGGGCTCAGGATCAAGATCCACAGATGTGGAATGATTATCTCAATCTGTGTAAAGTCGGAGGTACCAAATCTTTCTTAGAACTGATCGAACTTGCCCATCTAAAATCTCCTTTTGAGGAAGGTTGTGTGGCTTCTGTCACTTCTTTGGTTGAACAAACCTTAGATGCGATCTCAGATTCATCCTTATAAACCAAAACCTGCTGACGCAGGTTTTTACTTTGTTTTTGTTGCTTGAAGCAAAATTTGTTTGAAGAATTCGATGCCTTTCATATAAGAGTCGATGCTGAGTCTTTCGTTATCCGCATGGATCGTAGCCCGATCATCTTTTACTGAACTAAAGGGTGGGATACGATACACCGCATCTGCCATTCCGTGATACACACGGCTATCGGTTGCCGCAACCATCAAATATGGGGCAACCACTTTTAGTTCAGGATAAACCGTTTTTAGTGCATTACTGACGATCTCAAACTGAGGAATATCAGATCTGCAGATGTCTGTGGGTTGAGTCCCGTTTTGTGAACTGACTTTGATTTTAGGACCGACTCTGAGTTCTATGCGTCTCATCGTTTTCTCAATGGAATCTCCAGGTACGATTCGACAATTGATGTTGATCTTGGCTTCTTGAGCCAATACATTAGGGGCAGAAGATCCTGAAGCCATGGTCATGACAGAAGTTGTTCTAACGGTTGCAGCTGTTTCAGGACTTTTGACCAGTGCCAATAATAGGATTGGTTTAAACAGCTGTCTGTTTTTAAACAAGAACTTTAATGGTTGTCTCATGTATGGGATAAGCGCCTTAAACATTGCTTCAGTCGCTGGATTAAAATCAGCCTGGAATTTATGCGACTCCATCTTCATTGCTGCTTGTGCGACATCATAAAGGGCGCTGGTGTGTGGTGGGGTTGACGCATGACCTCCATTTTGAGTTGCACTTAATTCCACATCGAGATAACCTTTTTCACCGACCCCAACCAGTGCTAAGGTTGAATCAACGCCCATGGCTAACCCATTGATGAAAGCTCCACCTTCATCCAAAACCATATAAAAATGTGCGCCTCTTTGTTTTAAAAGTTCACAAGTCAAACGTGCTCCAGAATCAATCATGGCTGATCCTGTTTCTTCATTGTGTCCAAATAAGAGATACACATCTCTTTCAAAAACGATCCCTTCAGATAAACAAGCCTCCACAGCTTCACATACCGCAACCACATGGCCTTTCATATCTAAAGTGCCTCTTCCATAGATATAACCATCACTGATTTCTCCTTTAAAAGGAGGAAACTTCCATCCTTCAGCTTTCACCGGGACCACATCATAATGACCCATCAGTGCGATGGGATCTAAGTTGCTTGTGCCTTTTATCTTATAGACAAGCGCATATTTACCAACCAGTTCTAAGCTTGCTTTCTTGTGTAATAAGGGATAACTGTGTTTAAGAAAATCGATGAACTTATCAAATTCCTTGAAGTTGATGCGTGAACGATCCGCATAAGATACTGTTTCACACTGTATGGCTTTTTGTAGATGCTGTAAAGCTGTTTCTGTTTTCATCATTTGACCCAACCTTTCTTAAAGAGGATACGTGCAACACCGATCGATATGAGTGAAGCGACAGGAACCAAAGCCGGCTGAATACTTGGACTGGTGATCACAAAGGCAAATAGAAACAACATGACCACCAGTGGCGCAATGGTCAATTTCCAATTGCGAACCACAAAAACAACACCTAAGGCTCCAAATATCGCAGGTACAAGATAATCTGTTACTGGTCCCAAGAAATCTTTGATGGTTTCTAAATATGGAAGCAAGACAACTAAACCAATAATGATGATGAGGGTGGTTACGATCGAAGAAGTAGCCACTGCTAAAGTTGCGACGATTTCAGCTTCATCACTGCCTGATTCAACCTTCGCTAAACGAATGGCCGTTAGAGCTGCCGGTAATTTCATATTGGCAATATTACCAGTGATGTTTGAAAGATAAGTCGCTCCTATGCCCATCATTGGGGCATAGTTATAGGTTTCAATGATGGCGATTGGAATATAGATCGCACCGACCGATAAGAAGCCTTTGATCATCAAATCAACAGTTGGCCAAGCATTATAGGCAATACTAAACGTTAAAGGTACTGCGATCATTAAAAGAGCTGAGATGATCACAAAGCGTTTACCTGCTTTATGGATGCCTTGGATGTATTGATCTTGATTCATGAGACGCTCCCAATCAAAAAGTAAAGGGCCGTTAAGGTGCCTAAGATGGATACCGGTAAAGCAAATTCTTCCAGCCACTTAAATTTAAAAGATAATGCGCCAAGAACTGCCATGATGCCCATACTGATCAACAATGCGATCAAGTTATAGCCTCCTAAAACGATTTGTTGAGCCCCTATGGTTCCTACCAAACCCATAAACATCGCAGATATCAAAACGGCTGACCAACGCGAATCTTTTAAGCGAATTTCTTGAAGTTTCTTGGTGTAACTTTGGTAGAAGAAAATAAGAATGATCATCCCACTCATGATGGATAAGGTCATGGTCCATATCGCAGAGGAATATACCTGCATATCTTCAAGCAAGGTCGTGATCCCAGCCGCATTCTTAATGGCCAATGCTGCATACGTTTCATAGCTCACCGAACCTAAAACACTTAATCTGATCCAAGGGATCGCAGCATCTCCAAATAAAGGAATCATCGTAATCAGTCCAATTAGAATGGGAATCGAAGGTACGATTGAAAAGATCGCAGAACTTCTCGTTGTTTCATTGAGTGCCTGTTTACTCATCCCTAACTCTAAACCTCTTTGATAGGCTTTCCGATAGAATAAGATCGACTGAAGTAAGACATACCCGATCAGGATTGCCCCAATCACATACAATGGCAGAAAGTTCATAGGTGTCCCTTTTCCTTTTTTTCATCATAAATAAAACACCTTGCGTAAGCAAGATGTTTTAATGTTGATTTAATTTTTTTGTGCTTGTTTATCGAGTTTGGCTACCATGGAGACCAGGATGAAACCAAATACGAAGAACATGATCAGAAACAGGATACCAGGACGACTGGTATCAAAAATCAAGGTTGAAATGGTCAAGACAGCTGGACCAACCAAGTTGGCGAATTTCCCAAAGATATCTAAGAAACCAAAGTATTCATTGGATTCGTTTTTAGGCACGATCTGACCGAAGTAACTTCTCGATAAGGATTGAATGCCACCTTGAGCCAAGCCAACGATGACAGCCAAAGTCCAGAATTCTGTTGCGGTCGAAAGCTGATAACCCAAGATACAAACGAAAGCATAAATCAGGATATAAAAGCGGATCATAATCAGCGATCCGAATTTCTTTGCCAGCGGACCAGCCAGAATCGCAAACGGGAAAGCTACAAACTGCGTCAGCAACAAGGCCAAAATCATGGCTGTCGAATCGATGCCGACTTCACCACCAAAGGTAGTGGCAGAAGAAATGATCGTATAGACGCCTTCGATATACAAGAAGTAAGCTAAGACAAAGTAGAATAAGCGTTTGTCTTTTTTCATCTTGCTCAATAAACGGCCGATACGACCGAAGACCGTTTTGATCAGATGTTCCTGTTTGGGCAGATAATATGTCTGATGTACGTTTCTAATCAATGGCAAGGACCAAGATCCCCACCAAATAAAGGTGACGATGAATGATAACTGCATGGCTAAGGTCAAACTTAAACCCAACTGATCACGAAGCATAAGCAATGCTACTCCGATGATGAAGGGGATCGTGGATCCGACATACCCAAAGGCATAACCATATCCAGATATGGTATCCATACGTTCATCGGAACTGACATCGACCAGCATGGAATCATAGAACATATTACAGGCACTGTATCCAATTTGGCTCATGATGTACAGCAGCATGAAAGCCATATAATTGCTGGTGACAGTAAAGGTCAGACCCCCTATCAAACCCAACAGCAGGAAACTGATGAACATTTTTTTCTTCATGCCATGATAATCCCCAATGGCACCCAGGATAGGCGAAGCAAAAGCCAAGACGACGGTGGAAACGGAAGTCCCAATATAGAGCCATCGCGAAATCTCGGAGGGTTCAAGTAGTCCTTTTGCCAACACTTCTCTGAAGTAAACTGGAATCGTAGCGGTCGCCATCAAAGTGAAGGCCGAATTCGCAACATCATACAAAACCCAACTTCTCTCTACCTTAGTTAGTTTCATATTAACCCTTTCAAATTAATTTCATTATAGCATTGAAAACAAGGCGATTTCGTTAAGATATATTAACAAGTCCTATTAGATGAAAAAGACAATGGCGATAAAATGAGCAATGGCCGCAAAGTTGACAAATAAGTGCCAGATGAAGTGAAAATAAGGCCGTTCTTTCTTTGAATAAAACCAGGCACCGGCACTATATAAGATACCCCCAAAGGCAATGAAGAAAATAAACCAAGGTGAAGCTTTTTGGATGATGATGGGCATAAATAAGACGGCTGTCCAACCCATGACCAGATAAATCGTAACCGACACTTTAGGAACTGAATGTCTTGAGATGGATTTATATAAGATCCCCGCAAGGACCATGCCCCACTGGATCACCATGATCAAGATGCCCCACCAGCCCCCAACGATACTCATCGCAACCGGCGTATACGATCCCGCTATGGCAACATAAATAAAAATATGATCCAAGATCTGAAAGACACGTTTGTGCGGGGTATCATAAGACATCGAATGGTATAAGCAAGATCCCATAAACATCAAGAACAAACTGATGATAAAGATGATCTTACTGGTCGCTAAGACATACCCGCCATTTTGATAAGCATGGATCGCAATATATGGATTGAGCCATAAAAGAAGAAACGCCATCACCCCATGGGTGACTGCGTTTCCAATTTCTTCTCCGATAGATAATCGAATGTATTTGTGGGTGTTGGTTTTTGTCATGCACCTATTATAGCGCAGCGTTGACCAAATTCTCAACCATTTCCCAATTGATGATGTTCCAGAATGCACTGATGTAGTCTACTCTTCTATTTTGATACTTTAGATAATAAGCATGTTCCCATACATCCAGTGCTAAAACAGGAGTTCCTTCATCAAAGGGGACATCTTGATTGGCACTTGAAGTGACTTTCAAAGTATTTTCTTTGGTCAATACGACCCAGGCCCAGCCTGAGCCAAAACGAGTTTTAGCAGCAGTATTGAATTTATCCTTGAGACCTTCCATCGATCCAAAGTCACGATTGATCAAATGAAGTAACTTTGCGGAAGGATCTTTATATTGCGGAGTCAGTAATTTCCAGAATAATGAATGATTATAATGACCTCCTCCATGATTTGTAACTGCCATTCTTATGTCTGAAGGAACTGAATAAAGGTTTTGAAGCAGTTTTTCAAGGGATACGTCATAGAGTTCAGGATGCTTATCTAATGCAGCATTGAGGTTATCTACGTAAGCCTGATGGTGTTTGGTATGATGGATGGTCATGGTTTGCGCATCGATATGGGGTTCTAGTGAGGCCACATCGTAAGGCAATTTAGGTAAAGTATAGGTCATTATTGTTTTCTCCTGTGTTTAACCATACTTTACTTTAGAATGTGTTATCCATCAATTGCTTTGACCGACTTAAGGAAGTGACTAAGTTTCAAATGCGATGAACCCATAAAAAAACATCGAATGAATCGATGTTTATTATTAGACAGATTTTCTTTGACTTCCGACTTTGCTTAAGGCTTTTAATACCACTGGGGCAATCAAAGCTGCTGAGATGATCTCTAAAGATCCATTGAGTGAAATCACAATAGAAAAGATTGTAGATAAGCCTTTGTTGAAGGTGACCAAACCGCTGGACGCAAACAGAAAGATCGCACTTAGGACCAAAATCGTATTGGATAAGGTTCCCACAATTGCCACAACGACATGTCTTGGGAAATCCAAACGTATCAGTTTACGCAGACCCAATGCCGTATACGAGATGATCAACCCAACCAAGATGCGTGGTACGATCGAAACCAAAGGATTGACGAAGATCGTAGCTTCAATGGTACCTAAGGTCGTGGCATAATGCCAACTGGTCAAACCCCAAGTTGCCCCTAAAACCAAACCACCAATCGGTCCAGTTAAAATGGCTCCGATTATGACTGGGATATGGATGATGGTGATGGAAAAAAATCCGGTGGTAATGTAGCCAAGATTTGGGATATAGGTCATGATGATGATCATGGCCATCAGTAATCCTAAAGTGGTGATCATAAGTAAACGTTGTCTGTTTCTGGTCATAGGAACCCCTTCTTACTCTTCATATAGAAGAGTAGATAAATATCGTTCACCGCCATCCGCAAGGATGACAACGATGGTCTTGCCTTGATTTTCACTGCGTTGTGAGAGAAGCATGCCGGCATGTAGTGCAGCTCCACTTGAGATTCCAGATAAGATGCCTTCGCTTTTCGCTAAATCACGGGCAGCATCCATAGCTTCTTGAGTTGACACATTAATGATTTCATCGATGATCTTCATATTGAGGATGTTGGGGATAAAATTAGGCATCAAACCTTGGAGTTGATGCGCATGCGGTTCTCCTCCGCTTAGTACTTGTGAATCACTGGGTTGAACTGCGATGATTTTTACTTTCGGATTTTTTCCTTTGAGATATTCACCAACGCCAGTGATGGTTCCCCCTGTACCGATCCCAGCCACCAAGATATCAACTTGACCATCTGTGTCATGAAAGATTTCTGGTCCTGTTGTTTCAAAATGAACTTTAGGGTTATTTATGTTTTCAAATTGTGAAGGCATAAAGGATCCTGGGTGTTCAGTGACCAAGACTTTAGCTTGATCGATGGATCCTTTCATCCCTAAGTGAGCAGGTGTTAAATGGATCTGTGCTCCATAAGCTTTTAAGATCTTGATGCGTTCAACACTCATGTTTTTAGGCATCGTTAAGATCAACTTAAATCCATACGATGCAGCAACGCTGGCTAAACCAATGCCAGTATTACCACTGGTAGGTTCTATGATGATTCCACCAGGCACTAGTCTACCTTCTTGAAGGGCAACCTGAACCATTCTTAATGCGATGCGATCTTTAACACTGCCTGCTGGATTAAACGATTCAAGTTTAACCAATAAGCGAGCTAAGCCGTTGTGTTTTTGATTGTATCGATCGATGCTGACCAAAGGAGTCTTACCGATCAATGAAGTGATGTTAGAATGAATCTTTGACATGGTGAACTCCTAAGTCAAGTGTAAAGGTGAGGTCTATGCTTGTCAATCATCAACCACAATAACACTTGTTCATCGCTTTACATCTTTCATTATAAACGCTAAACTAAACATAGCCCAGTCCAATGACTTCAGGAGGTCCCATGGAAGCTCTAAAGCCTTTTACCCATAAGAATATTACCTTGAAAAACAGAATCGTTATGCCGCCTATGTGTATGTATCAAGCCAAAGACGGATTTGTTAATCTGTTTCATGTCTCGCATTATTCGACCCGAGCGATGGGTGGTGTTGGTTTTGTGATCGTAGAAGCCACAGCTGTCACTCCACAAGGTCGTATTACCGATAATGATTTAGGGATATGGAGCGATGATCACTTTGCCGGACTCAAACAGTTGGTCGATGAAGTTCATCGTTATGGTGCTAAGATCGCTGTTCAATTGGGACATGCTGGACGTAAAGCTCAAACCACATCTTTACCTCACATAGCACCTTCAGATCTTTCATTTGATGATAACTATCAAACACCAGATTCGATGACGCTTAAAGATATCCAAAATACCATCATTGCCTTTACAGAGGCGGCCAAAAGAGCTGATCAAGCTGGTTTTGATGGGATAGAACTGCATGGGGCTCATGGTTATCTGATCAATGAATTCATGTCGCCTTTATCCAATCTGAGAGAAGATGAGTATGGAGGCAGTGTTGAGAACAGAAGTCGTTTTGTCCATGAATTGGTCGATTCGATCAGCATGGTATGGCCTAAAGAAAAATGGTTGATGATACGTGTCTCTGCGGAAGAATATGATCCGCTTGGCAATCATCCAGAAGATGTGATAGAACTATTGCGTCCCATCAAAGATAAACTTGATATGATCCATGTCTCTTCAGGTGGGGTCGTCAATCGCAGAATTCCTTTGAAACCTTTATATCAAGTTGAATATGCCAAAACGATTCGTCATGCTTTAAATAAAAGCGTGATCAGTGTTGGGTTGATCACGACCCCCGAAGAAGTCGAAGAAGCGCTTCAAGATACGGATTTGGTTGCCTTAGGTCGAGAACTATTACGTAATCCAAATTTCGTGAATAAAATCTTTGCTACAGAAGATCCTGATCAACTTTTTAGTTCCTACAAAAGGGGCTTTAGATAGTGAAAAGACTCCTTGTCTTAGCCTTATTCCTATTAAGTTCTTGTTCAAACTTAAACACCAAACAAGAAACTTTTGATTCACTGTATTCATTATTGCTTCCAAAACCAGTGGTTCAATCTTTTGATTTGGTCATGGTTGGAGATGCGATCGTTCATTCTACTGTTTATAAGGATGCCTATTCAAATGGCATCTATGATTTTACAGGTCAACTTGAATTGATGAAACCAGTGATCGAGCCTTATGATCTCGCCTTTTATAACCAAGAATCAGTTTTAGGTGGAACTGAATTAGGTCTTTCAAACTATCCATTGTTTAACTCTCCGTTTGAGTTTGGGGATGCGATGATCAATCTTGGATTTAATTTGGTATCACTGGCCAACAATCATACTTCTGATCGTGGTAAACAAGCTATTTTGAACACGTTAGAGTATTGGGGAGATAAGGATGTGGTCACTTCTGGAGCTTATTTGACACCAAGTGACAAAGCCGCTTTAAACATAACGACCGTCAATGGGATCAAGGTTGGATTTCTTGCCTATACAAAATCAACAAATGTCAGGTTACCTAAAGGCAATGAACATATGATTGCCTATATGGACCTAGATCAAATGGAAGCTGATGTTTTAGCACTAAAACCACATGTCGATGTGTTGATCGTGTCTGTACATATTGGTAAAGAATATGTTAATTATCCAACCGATCAACAACGTTCTGTTGCTCGATTCTTAGCAGGTTTAGGTGTCAACATCATCATTCAAAATCATTCTCATGCCATTCAACCCATTGAATGGATCGGTGATAGCCTTGTTTATTATGCTTTAGGAAACTTCATTTCAAGTCAAATCGGAACTGAAAGACTCATAGGGTTAACTTCTGCGATCACAATTACTAAAATAACCATGGGTTCTGTTTCACAAATAAAACTGCATGATTTGAAAGTGGATCTTAACTACACGTACTATGACAGCAACAGGCTCAACTTCAAGGTCTATCCTTGGGATGATTTATCCGTTAAATTATTACCTGATAAAGCACAGTGGGAAGCTAAGTATCTTAAGATCGTCAATGCTTATGGTGCTAAATTAAGTTTTGAATCTGTTAAAAAAGACTAAAGGACGCTGATGCGTCCTTTTTAATGTAAGAGTGGTTCAATGTCAATGGGAAGTGCTGGGGCATGCAAATAATAACCTTGCCCATAATCGGTTCCCAGTGACTTCAAAAATTCTTTTTGGTTTTCATACTCTATGCCTTCTGCGATGACTTTTAAATTGATAGAATGGGCTAAATTGATGATGGTCGCAATCACCTCATCGATTTCATATGAACTATGAATTTGTTGAGTAAAACCTCTGTCTATTTTTAAAACATCGATGGGTAATGAGACCAGATATGTCAATGATGAATATCCTTTCCCAAAGTCGTCAAGTAAGATATGGATGCCTTGACTGTTTAATAAACCGATGTGTTTTAATGCGATATCACTAGATTCGATCAAAGATGTTTCCGTGATTTCAATTTCGATTTCACCTGGTTTGATCTTATACTTTGAGATCAACGCTAAAACAGAACTTATAAAGCCTTCATCAGTTAACCCTTTTGAGGATAAATTGATTGCGATGGGGATATTTCGTGTTCTGACCTTACGCCAAGCTACAATTTGTTTAAACACGTCCTCAAAGACCCATAGTTCAATTTTTGAAATCAATCCTGATGTTTCGGCCAAAGGAATGAAGATTTCAGGAGATATAGGATTTTGATCTTTAGGGAACCATCTTACTAAGGCTTCCATAGAAGATAAACTATTATCGCTTAATTTATAAATGGGTTGATACATCATCAACAGTTCTTTATTTTCGACTGCTTTACGCAATTGATTGGTCAAAGCAATCTGACTAAGATGAGTTTGATGAATGGATTCTGTATAGAAAACATGTGTATTCTTGCCTTTATTTTTAGCTTCATACATGGCTTCATCAGCACAGTACAGTAACTCTTGGACATCTTTCTCATCTTTTGGATATTGAGCTAAGCCAATACAGGCATGAACTTCAATCAAGCGTCCTTCGATCAAGGGAATATTTTCTAGAGATTCATATATTTTGTTTATTCTATCAAATAATAATGTTTTATCGATGCTTTCAATCATGATCCCAAAACCATCTCCGCCAAGATTCGCTAAAATATCACTTTCTTCAAGATGATCCTTAAGCAAATTACTGATGGACACTAAAAGCTTATCACCGATCGAATAGCCATAGAAGTCATTGATATTTTTAAAGTCATCAATATCCAGTTCTACGATGGTAAATGGCTGGTAAGGATGAACCTCAATATGTTCCTTGATTTTTTGACTAAAACCATGACGATTAAGTAAACCTGTGAGTCGATCATAATAGGCAATCTTTTTTAGCTCTTCTTGATGATTGATGAATAATGTAATATCAGTATGAGATCCTGCGACTTTCAGAATTTTTCCTTGAGGATCAACGTTAGCCGAACCTCGAGTTCTGATCCAAGCCACAGTGCCATCTTTTCGACCAACTCGATAGTTTGCCTCAAAAATATCAGTAGGAGCTTGAGTGAATTGCTCAACTTTTTTGCTAAAATCAGCTCTGTCTTCATCAACGATGAAAGCCATCCAATCTTCCAATGTTTCTAGTTTTAATGGTTCTTCATATCCTAACGCATAAAGAATTGCTTTAGACATGAAATACTTATCATGGATCCCATCATATTCCCAAATCGAATCAAATGATCCCTTAACAGCCAAATCAAAACGTTTTTCACTGGCCAATGTTTTCTCATATTGAACTTCTAATTCATCTTTACCACTTTGAATTCTTCTTTTAGCGTCTTCGTATAGACCCAAGGCGCGCGCTACCAAAGTGTAAATAAAGGCAGCAGTCAATGCCACATAGACCCATCCTTTATATGTTTGAAATTGATTGTAGGTCTCATGATCACTACCTACCAGCCAATCTAAAAACTGATCTGTGGTTAAGATCCATACAACGCCATACATAAATAGAAGATCGAGATTCTTAAAGCAGAACCTTTGGGAGACAACATTCTGGTTAGAATGTTGCGTTTATTTGAATTTTTATTGACTTCCATATATCAATTATACTCCTTTCATTTCTTAATGAATTTAAAGAAAACGACACAAGGGTGTCGTTTTAAGTAATTAATCTTTTTTAGATTCAGGACTTCTGTCCTTTTTTATGATCCTAACTTTTTCTATGACCTTGTCTTCAGCTTTTAAGATTTTAAATCGAAGGTCCTTATAAAGTATGTCTACTGTTTCATTGTCTTCTGGGATATGACCTAAAAGCCCAGTTAAGAATCCGCTTAAAGTATCATAATCTTCAAGTTCTTCCAAAGGTAAGTTCAATTGACATTCTTCATCTAAATCTTCAAGATCGATACCACCATCCACATCAAAGGTATAATGGTTGAGCACTTGGATTTGCTTTTCTTCTTCATCATATTCATCAAAGATATTGCCGACGATCTCTTCAATCAAATCTTCGATGGTAATGATCCCTGCAGTTCCTCCATATTCATCGATGACCACTGCGATATGAACTTTACGTTTCTGTAGTTCTCTGAATAATTCATCGGTTTTCTTAGATTCAGGAACGAAATAGGGATCACGAATCAATGCCTTCAAATTAAAATTAATGATTTGTTCATGTTCGATGAATTGAAGGAGATCTTTGACATGCAAGATCCCAATGATATCATCGATGGTTTCTTTATACACCGGAAAACGAGTATATTGTTCTCTAAATACGATACGCTTTACTTCTTCAAAACTCGCATCGATTTCTATTCCAGAGACATCGGTCCTATGGGTCATGATGTCTGAGACATTGATATTATCAAATTCAAAAATATTATTGATCATTTCCTTTTCAGAATTACGAATGGATCCTTTTTCTTCACCAACATCCACCATCATTCTAATTTCTTCTTCAGTAACAGCATCAGGCTCTTTATTGGGATCAATTCCAAATAAAGATACGATTAGATTCGTACTAAAGGTCAAGAATCTAACGAAAGGATGAAATAGGATTGAAATCCAATAAATAACTTTAACAACACTAAAAGCAATTTGTTCAGAGTAATTCATGGCAACACGTTTAGGAACCAATTCACCAAATATCAATGACATGATCGATAACACCACAGTGATCCCAATCATCACAAATGTTCTTAATGTGGCTTGAGAAAGTAAATTGACATACGGAGAGATCAAATCAACCAAGGGTCCACTAAAACTATCAGATGCAAAGGCTGAAGCTAAAAACCCAGCCATGGTGATCCCAATCTGAATGGTTGAAAGGAATTTTGTAGGATGAGATAAAACACGCTCCAAAAGAATGGCTTTAGGATCTCCCTCTTCAGCCATAACTTTGATCTTATTGTCGTTTAAGGTAATAAAGGCCATTTCACTAGCCGCAAAGAATGCATTTAAACCGACTAAAGCGATAAGAAACAGAAATTCTAGCATACTCTAGATCTCCATTTCTTTAATGCCATCAACTCACTGAGCTCTCGCTCATCACTGCCCTCGTCACTCATGTTTTTCTCCATAAAATATGACCTTATGATACACAGTTTCATAGCTTTAGTCAAGAAAGCCGAAAACAGCCTGTCTTAAAGAAGCCAAGTCATTCTTGATTTCATCTTTCATAACAGCTTCTAAAAGTTGATTTAAAAGCACTTTGATCATCTTGCCTTGAAAACCCATTTTAAGCAGATCATCGCCATTGATGGCTAAATCTTTTAGACAGACACAAGGATCTTCTTCGATCAATGGATTCATCAATGAAGGGTCGATCCCATCGATCTGAAGTACTTTTTGATATTCAAGTGCTAAAAGGATCAATGCTTTACCATAGCTTCCTAAGAGTGTCTTCATGGTATAACGATCTTTAGTCTTAATCTCGCTTAGGATCTTAATTGAATGTACTTTTTTAACAAAGCTTTTTGGATGCTTCAAATGAGTCAGTTGACTCTGTATCCTATCTGTATCCATATGATTCAATAGACAACAATAACGTAAACCTTTATCTGTGAACTTTTCTAGATATTGGATATGGGTTAAATCAAAATCAAACCAAAGCTTGAGTACACTTGAATAGTTTTCAAACAAAGATTGAGGATGCGGAGACTGTATCAATTTATCAAGTTCGGAAGAGATTCTTTCAATGGGTAAAGTTTTGGTCAGATCCTGATATTTCAGGATCGCTAGAGCAGTCTTGTCTTCAATGGTAAAACCAAGCTGACCGGAAAAACGCAGTGCTCTTAATATCCTTAAGGCATCCTCTTGAAATCGTTCCTCTGGGAGTCCTATGGCTTTGATACAACGTTTTTTTAGATCGATGTAACCATCAGTATAGTCAATCAGATCGCCATAGATGTTGATGGCCATCGCATTCATGGTAAAGTCTCTGCGAAAGACATCATCTTTTAAAGAACCTATAAAGCGGACTTCATCTGGGTGACGATAATTACTAGAAGTCCCTTCTGATCGATAAGTCGTGATTTCAATCCATTGGTCCATGATTTTAACCCCAATGGTTCCTAATTTTTCACCAATCCTAGACAAAGGATAATCCTTAAAAAGTTCAATCATCTGCTGAGTTGAAGCATTGGTCGCCATATCGATGTCTCCGCCAAATCTTCCCAACAATAAATCTCGGACAAAGCCACCTATGATGTAAGCTTCAAAACCCTTGTCTTCCAACAAGGACATTAAAACAGAAGCAGCTTTTGGGATTGGATAAGGAGGCATCATGGTTGATTTCATTATAGCATGACACTTCACCGACTGATGTTCCTCCGTTCGCTTATCGTTTGATCAATCTTCATCAAATTCTCACAAAAGCACACGATCGTGTGCTTTTGGTGAGGTTTTTTCATGATATGATAGAGGCACTTGGAGGACACCTATGAAACGATTCTTGATCTTATTGAGTGCAGTTGTGGTATTGGCCTTTGCGGTCTTGCTTCAATTGGATGTGATTGCTTTGTTTAATTTGAATCTCTCCGGTATATATGATGCCCCAACCTCCATGTATTTCTTATGGATTTTTCCTTTACTGATGAATACAGACTATGAGATCTTGAAGGATTCCTTGTTGTTGATCATATTGGTCAGTGATGCCTTGATCTTAACGTCAAGCTTGCTTTTTTATCTTGGATTTAAAAGTGATGAATATTCCAGACAAAGAAAGTATCATTATTAAGGCCTAAAGGCCTTTTTTTCTAAGATGGCGAAAGATTCGATGTGTTTGGTATGAGGGAAAAGATCAATGCCTTGGATCCAAGTTACTTTATATTGTTGGCTCAATTGTTTTAAATCTCGGATCTGAGTCAATGGATTACAGGATATATAAAGGATTTGACGAGGATTCATTTTGATGAGCTTATTGATGAAAACCATGGATGCACCTTCACGAGGTGGATCCATTAACACAACATCAGCTCCTTCTGCCATACTCATATATTCATCGACATCTTTTTTGATGAATTTAACGTTTTCGATTTGATTCAATTTCGCATTTTCAATCGCAAATTTGACCGCAACAGGATTACTTTCGACCCCAATGACTGATTTGGCTTTCGCAGCACACATTAAAGCCATGACACCTACACCACTGTACAAATCAACTACTGTGTCACTCGATCTGATATCCAGATGTGAGAGTGCTTCTTTAAACATCAACTCTGCTTGTTTGGGATGCACTTGAAAAAACGAAGATGGACCCAGTTTAAACTGAAATCCGCTAATCTCTTCAGTCAAAGTTTCTTTCCCATACAACAAATGATTGGTATTGGATAAGACATAAGGGCCTTGCTTAGGATTGGTATTTTCATAGATGGATGTTATTTCAGGATGTGCTTTTCTAAGTGCTGATACGACATTTTTACGTCCAGGGAAATCACTGGATGCATTGACCAAGATCACCATGATTTCCTGGGTAAAACTTGAAACTCTGATGACGATATGTTTAAGATATCCTTCATCATAGTCTGGTTCATAGATTTGTTGTTTTTGCTGTTTCAAGATCACTTTCAAAGAATTGAAAATGGCCTCTGCTTTTTGATCCTGAATCAGACAATGATTGATGGTGACCAGATTCTTAGAATTCATCGCATAAAAGCCGCCTAATATTTCATTCTTGTAGGCCTTTAACGTATACGTATTCTTATGACGATAACCAAAAATTTCTGATGCTCTTAAGAAAGGTTTTGGACTTAATTGAATGTCATTACACAACGCTTCCATCTGTTTAGATTTCCACTCGCATTGTTTGTCATAATCCCAATTAAGCAGCTGGCAGCCTCCACACTTTAAAAAGTAGGGGCAATAATGACCTTTAGGTGCTGCTGATTTCTTAATCGATTCTAGATCTTGGTTACTGATCCTTAATTCAAAATAGCTCTCGTCTTGCATCAAAAGATCTCGATACTGACTGGACAATGGTCCGATCCAAACACATCATCATGAATCTTGGCTTCTTTTAAAGCCAGTTTTAAACGCTCAGAGATGATAAAATAATCAATTCTCCAGCCTACCCCTTTTTCACGGGCATTCATACGATAACTCCACCAAGAGTATTGAACTTTGGTAGGATATAGCGCTCTAAAGGTATCAATAAAGCCACTTTTTAATAAACGGGTCATTTTTTCTCTTTCTTGATCACTAAAACCTGGACTATTATGATTGGTTTTAGGATTCTTAAGGTCGATTTCTTCATGGGCAACATTTAAATCACCACACACGATCACACCTTTTTTCTGATCCAAACGCATCAGAAATAATCTAAATTCATCTTCCCATACCATACGGTAAGACAATCTGCGCAATTCATCTTGAGCATTGGGTGTATACACATTGATCAAATAGAAATTTTCATACTCCAAAGTTAAAACACGGCCTTCTTGGTCATGTTCTTCCATGTCGATTCCGCGATATACTGCGAGTGGGGTATGACGTGTATAGATGGCTGTTCCTGAATACCCTTTCTTAAGGGCAGAATTAAAATAAGACTGATAGCCTTCTGGCTTGTATTCCAATTGACCCTCTTGCATTTTAGTCTCTTGCAGACATACAAAGTCAGCATTGAATGCTTTGAAGATTTCAGGGAAACCTTTTGTATAGATGGCTCTTAAACCATTGACATTCCAAGATACAAATTTCATAGGACACACTCCTTGTGTCATTATACTGTATGAAGACACCCTTTGTCATCTGTGATAAAATAGGGACATGTTGATTTGCCCCATATGTAAAACCAAATTACTAGAAGAACCCAAGCGATTTTGCTGTATGCAAGGTCATGCTTATGATAAGGCAAAGTCTGGTTATGTCAATCTTTTGATTGGATCCTCGACAAAAAGTCATGGAGATGATGAAGCCATGGTTCTTTCTAGAACACGTTTTTTAAGTCAAGGATTTTATGACCCTTTAAAAAATAGACTGATTGAGCTCATAAAAGATCTTAAAGTTTCGTCGCTTGTGGATTTGGGATGTGGTGAAGGCAACTATACCAATGCGATCCAAGAAGCTTTAAGTGTACCAGTGATTGGAATCGACTTATCCAAAGCAGCCCTTAAGATCGCTTCAAAATCCAATAAAAAAGTGGATTATGTGTTGGCCAACATCACCAAGACCCCTTTATCAGATCAAGATACTGATGCTGTATTGTCTGTTTTCTCACCCATTGATTTAAATGAAGTTGGTCGAATATGCAAACGATTTCTAATCCTAGTCAGACCTAATCCTGATCATCTCTTAGAGCTTAAGCAAGCACTTTATACGAAAGTTTTGAAGAATCCTGTTCCTGACACAAATCTGTCACAGTTGAAGTGTATCCTAGAAGAAGAATGCAGTTTTACAATGGTTCTAGATCAAGACTCCATCTGTGATTTGTTGGATATGACGCCTTATGTCCATACTTCCAGTAAAGAAGCAGTCATTAAAGTTAAGTCATTGTCACATTTAAATGTGACTGCTCAGTTTCATATCTCAATTTATCAAGTCTTGCATGAAACTTCAGCATAGATTATAATGTGAAAGCATATTAAGGGGACCACCATGTCTGAACTGATTGGCTTAGGCTTAGGTTTTGCCTATATCGGAATCATCCTTGTTATATCGATAATGATGTCTAAACTGCCTCATGAAATGAGTCGGACTTTTTCACATATCATGGTTTCAAACTGGTGGATCATTGCCTCGCTTACCATGAGTTCGTATTGGGTCGTTATGGCAGCGCCTATTTTCTTTGTGGTTTTCAATACCTTAAATGCCATATTCAACTGGATCCCAGCCATCAATTCTAACAGTAAACAAAGAAACATCGGGACTGTTTATTATGCGATTTCGGTTTTGTTTTTAACCCATCTTTATTTCTTTGATCCCGTGTTGAGAGTTGCTGGTGGTTTAGGGATCTTGGTCATGGGTTATGGTGATGGATTTGCAGCCGTGATTGGACAATTCTTTGGTAAGCACACTTTTTCAATATTCCAAGGCAAAAAGAGTATCGAAGGTTCTGTGGCCATGTTGATCGTTTCTGTGATCGTTGTGATTGCTTATTTGTCATATACGACGCCTGTTCTCAGTTGGTCAATGGTGATCGTTATCCCTGTCTTAGCAACCTTGATTGAAGCCATATCTCCCTATGGGCTTGATAATCTGTTTGTGCCCTTGATTACTGCTTTGATTTACTTTGTATATATCTTCTAATCAACACAAAGGTCTCTATCGAGACCTTTTTTAATGGATAAATCATGATTTATGTCCCGCTTAGTCCATAATTGCTTAAGACACGGGCAGAAGGATCACTGACAGCACAACCATCCCAATTAGGATTAGGCATCCAATAAGCGGAACACCAATGACTCTGATTGGGATAGAAGCTTTCAAACAGATCTCTATACCATAAAGCCTCTTTAGATAAAGGAACACAATCTAAGTAACGTAAACAGCCTTGTTTAAAATCTTCATCACTGTATAAGCTTTCAGCTTTAGCCTTTAAAGCATCCACCATTGAATGTCCTACCGCATCAGAAAAAGCAGCTTTATCGCGCCATAATATTGAAGCAGGAAGATAATCTCCTTCTTCAAAAGCAGCACGTAACCAATACTTTCCCATCTTATGGGTATTAAGTTTCAGTTGCGGATCGATGGCTAAAACCGTTGAAACAAAATCTAAATCACCAAAAGGAACTCTGGCTTCTAAAGACCAAGCGGCGATACAACGATCAGCTCTTAAGACATCATATTGATAGAGTTCTCTTAAACGTTTCTCACTTTCGATTTGAAAGGCTTGGGCACTTGGGGCAAAGTCTGTATATTTATAGCCAAAAAGTTCATCACTGATTTCACCGCTCAATAAGACTTTGATGTTGGAACACTTTCGAATACCTTTACATAACAGATACATGCCTAAAGAAGCTCTGATGGTGGTGATATCATAAGTTTCAAGCATACGTATGACTTCAGGCAAAGCAGTTATGACTTCATCAACACTCATGATGATTTCATGATGATCTGTATTTAAGTGCTTGGCTACTTGCATAGCATACTTTAAATCGATCGCATCTTCCTGCATCCCAATCGCAAAAGTTGTTAGGGCTTGATTTGAACTTCGAGATGCGATAGCACATACGAGTGAAGAATCAAGTCCTCCGCTTAACAGATAGCCTACAGGCACATCCGACATCATTCTTTTTTGAACACCTAAAGTTAATTTTTCTTTGATCAATGTTTTGATGTGTTGTTCATCTGTTATTTTTTGAGTGTTTGTTTTGGTGATGTCATGATATAAGATGAACTTTCCATTCTCGTATACAGACCCAATCGGAAATGGCTGTACCTCATCACATAAGTCCACCAAGGCTTTAGCTTCAGAAGCAAAAGCGATTTTGCGAGATCCTTTTTGATATCCATAAAACAAAGGTCTTATCCCAATTGGATCACGAGCTGCAATGATTTTTTTATGCTTCAAATCTGTCAGTACGAATGCGAATTCCGCGTCTAAAGCACGACACATCTCGATTCCTAACTTTTCATACATTGGGATCAAAACTTCACAGTCACTGTGACCTTGAAAGGGATATGATGGAAACATCGTTTTGATGGCTTTCTCATTGTAGATCTCACCATTACATACGGCCATGGTATCGTGATCAACAAAGGGTTGCATCCCATGTTCAGTGACATCCATGATCGCTAAGCGATGAAAGCCAAAGGTTCCTAAGTCATTGCTTAAGATACGGCTCATATCCGGTCCGCGATGCTGAATTTTTATAAATGAGGATTTAAATTGATCAAGATCAGCCTGTCCTTCTACAAACAAGATTCCACACATGGTTTTTCCTCCAGAGAACAAAAAAACAGCCTATCCGTAGGGACGAAGGCTGTTTGTGCTCCGCGGTACCACCCTGTTTACCAAAAGGTCTCTTTTTCAGGTTCACTCAAACCCTAGTTCTATAACGGGAACACCCGGCAGTGGCTACTTCAAGTTCACCACAACACTCATAGGGGTTACAAATTTAAGGTTCAGGTTGGCTTACACCATCTCCAACTCGCTAGACAGAAGTGCTTAAATCCACATATCCTATTCATCGTTTTTTATAGTTTAAACCAAAGATGTAATAAATGCAAGGACATTTTCATTAGTTATCATTTTATTACATGTCTTTTCATCATATTAAAACCGACAGATGACTGTCGGTTTTAACTTTATTTCTTTAAGAATCCGCTTAAGAGATTGCCTACATCATCCATGATGTCACCATCTTTATCGCTATCTAGAAAACTGGAAGCAAGTCCAGCAAGATCTTGTCCAGATCCGCCTAACAAACCTCCCAATAAACCACCTAACCCATTAGCACTGACACCTTGATTACTTTTTTGCTTGCCTAAACTGCTCATCAGTAAGGGCGCCAACATACTCATTAGGGATGCGACTTGATTCATGTCGAGTCCTGTTTGAGCACCTAATTTCTTCTGTACGGTTTGTGTTTTTGCGCCTAAGATATGACCAATGATCTTGGATCCGTCTTGAGTATCGACTTGACCTAAGAAACCCATTAAATCTTCCATGGGATCTTTTTGATGCTGATCCAAGGCTTTCGCTAAAGATTTGGCTCCAGTTGGGGTACTGGCGTTCTTTTGGAGCGCTGAAACCAACGTTGGTATCCCTAAATCTAAAAGTTGTTTAACTTGATCTGGTTTGGCTTCAACGGTCTTGCCGAGATTCTTAAGAACCTTTCGATCAGAAAGTTGACTTAATATGTCGTTAAATTGTGTCACAGGTACTGCCTGATTCTAATAGTGTACAGCTCTAGGTAATTTAGCTGCTTGTTCAACCCATTTCTTTAGGTCTTTTTCAGTAGGAATACGATTTACAAGATTCTTTTCAGTGTTCACTTCAACGATTTTCTTATATAAATTTTCCGGCTTACGATTGGCCAATTCAACTACGGTATCAACACCTGCAGCTTCCAGCAATTCAGCGAACTGTCCAGCAATGCCTTTGATTCTAAATAAATCAGCGTGATTTGTCCACTTCAAAATGAGTTTATCACTGATTCCGGTTTTTTCAACCAAAGCATTTCTGCCTTTTTTGTCTGCACAAAACTCAAGTAGTTTTTCTACAGATCCGATTCCGGCCGCTTTTAATTTTACTTCGTAAGACGGTCCAATTCCTTCAATCATGCTTAGCTTTGACATTTCTCTTCCTCCTTGGTTTCTTGTCAAACACCATCACATCACATCACGAATATAAACTATCAACTGCACATCTATACAAGTAGTATAGCACCAACTCATTATTTAATAAAAGCATAAAACCCAGATTTATCTGGGTTTCTAGTTAAATCATTAAGTATCAACTGCCTACGCTTTGATAACTCTTCAAACCTAAGACCCAAAGTTGATAAGCACTAAATGTTAAGATGCTTACTGCCAAGATGGATCCTAACAGAATGTTTGGACTATCAGTTCGATTAAGAAGAACAGTTGCGGGTAAGAAAGATACAAACGCAAACGGAATCAAATAGGTCACCGTCCATTGAATGACTTTAGGGAAAATCGTGGTGGGATATTTTGAGAAATCTGCGATGTTATAAATGGTCGTCATGATCGGCATAGAGTTGATGACCCAAAAACCAATTGAAGCTGTAATCAGTTTGATCGAAGTATAAATCAAAGCACCAAGGATAATAAATAAAACACCCAGTGAGATACTCATCAGATTAACTTCAATCGCAAGTTTAGGAATCGTGATCACCATCAATGCGATCCCTACGATCAATTCTCCAAATGCCTCAATTTGAAAGCGTTCGATGATCAGCTGAAACAAAGGATTGATTGGTCTAAGCAAATAACGATCGATTTCTCCTCGTCTAACTTTTTGTGGAATGAGCCAGATATTGTCCGTCAGTAAATGATCAAGTCCTCTTGGCAATTGAAAATAACCATATAAAAACATCATTTCAGTTAAGGTCCAACCATTAAGATCAGGAATTTGTTGAAAGACAAGGACCATAAACAAGAGACCTGATCCTTGCATAAACAAAAATGAACCTGCTCCAATCAAAAAATCTGATCGATATTGAAGCATCCGTTTTAAATGCTGGGCTGTAAACTTAAGATAAATATCAAAATAACGTTTCATATCATCCCCCATGAACTTTCATTTTTTTGATGATGAAAGCCCAAAGTATATTACAAGAGATGATCAATCCAACTGCCCAAGCCAATTGAGTCAATAAACTGATCCATAGTTCACTTGGAGTGTAGCGATTCATCAAGATCAAAGTCGGTACTGTATATACACTTGCATAAGGCAAAATATAAGCAATGGTCTTAAGCCAACCCGGAAAGAAACTTAATGGAATCAATGATCCAGAAAAGATACGAACGATGGCTTCATTGAGTTGCATCATCCCAAACGTCGCATCGGTCACAAACACCATGGTCGCAAAGATAAAGTTCGAAAAGAAACTGATCAATAAGGCCATTAAGATACTGATGACATAGAGTATGCTTGATCCTAAGGTAAAGCTGACCCCATGTTGCGTACTCACACTCAATAAAGTCAAAATGATGATCAAGGGTAAAGATATAATGATGTTTCCTACAAAGTTACTACCTAAGTTACGAAAGAAAACTTCATAGATATATTTGGTTGGTTTGATCAGACTCATCGCAACTTTTCCATCATAATGATCATCTGCCAAATCAAACAAAGGTTTCATGTAGGTAAAAGAAGCCGTCATATAAATAACCAAGTTGTACATCATCATTTGCGATAAGGTATATCCTTGCATCGATGCACTATCACTGTTGCCATAGATTGCGATCCATATCAACAATAAAACCCCAACTTGAACCAAGTCGCTCAAAACCCAAAACAAAATGTGCAGACGATATGCAAAGCCTACTGTAAAGGATGCTTTCGCATAAGCCCAATAAGGTCTAATCGTTTGAAACATTGACCTTACCTTCCAAATAAATTCGAGATACAATGCTTTCAATATCCGTCTCTATGATTTTCAGATCTGAAACTTCATATTTTTTCAAGATGGCTTGCGTTACATGCGCAACACTTAAAACGCGCTTATCAAAACCGATTTCTAGTTTATCTTCAGCCACATTGACTGTGATTTCTTTTGGATCTACTTCCAATAGTTTCGCCAAGTCGACAAAATCTGTCCATGCTTCTTTTAAGATAAAAGAAACTTTGGTATCTGAACCATAACGTGCTTTAATGTCACTTAATGCCCCATCATAGATGATCTTTCCATTATCAATGATCAAGATCCGTTGACACAATTCTTCGATGTCATCCAAATCATGAGTCGTCAAAATAACAGTCGTTTTAAAAGTCTTATTCATGGTTTTGATGGCTTCACGCATTTTTTTCTTCGCATTGACATCCAATCCAATGGTAGGTTCATCCAGATACAATACTTTTGGATTGTGCAACAAACTGGCCGCAATATCAGCCCGCATACGTTGACCTAAAGATAAGGTTCTAACAGGTGACTTGATGAATTCACTTAACTGTAAAACATCTTCAAACATTTCCATACGAGCTTTATAATCCTCATCTGAGACCTGATAGATTTCCTTTAGGATCGAAAAGGATTCAACCAAAGGTAAATCCCACCACAACTGTGTACGCTGTCCAAAAACGACGCCAATGTTTCGTGCATTGCGGACACGATCAACATACGGAACAATCCCATCCACCAAGATTTCACCAGAAGTTGGAGTTAAAATTCCGGTCAACATTTTGATCGTGGTGCTTTTACCAGCTCCGTTAGCTCCAATATAACCAATGACTTCTCCTTCTTCAATCTTAAATGAAACATCATCAACAGCCATCTTTATGACTTTTTTTGCATTCACAAAACCTTTGATCATGCCCCAAAGTCCTTTTTCTTTTTCATATTTAACAAACGATTTACTGATGTGTTTTGCTTCTATCATTTTTTACACTCCTTGACCATGACCAATGTGTCATAGTACGATCCGTTGATTTTCATCAATTTTGGCATAATTCCAACTTGCTTGAATCCAAAGGATTCATAAAGATGGATCGCGTGATGATTATCACTTCTAACTTCCAGTTCGATCAGTTCTAGAAAATCATTCTTCTGGGCAAAATCTATCAGTTTCTTCATCATGGCTTTGCCTATGCCTTGATGCCAATAAGCTTGACGAACAGATATTCCCAAAGTAGCATAATGTTTCAAGCGTTCTCGGCTTCTTCCGCTTAAATTCGCAACGGAAACAAGTTGATCATCGATCAATCCTAAAAGCATCACTGAGTTATCGCTCATGGAAATGGTTTCGATCATCTTGGTTTCATCTTCAAGTGTAATGCCTAAACCTTCTGATCCAAAAGTCAAATTATCGCTTTCTGATCCGATAACCAAAAGATAATCCAGAATGGTTTGAGCGTCTGAAAATTTTGCTTTGCGTATGTGTAAATGAGGTTTTACGATCGTATTTTTCACCAATTCATTATACATCGTTGTTTATTAAAATGAATTGATCGGCTGAAATTTCAATTAAAAAGTATACTTCTCATGTCACTAATTTCTATTTTGCGAATTCTGAACGATGGCTTTTATGGCTTTGAGTAAGCCCATTTTATTACCATAAGACAATGATCCAAGACGATAGATACGAATCGAGAAGAGTGCTAAAAACCAAGTGGTCACAGCCATCAGAATCAATGAGATGCTTAACTCAATCAACGCAACTTCTGTTAAAAAGTATCGAATGGGCATACTGAGAATGGCAGTAAACGGGAAATAAGAAGCAACTTTAAGTATGAAACTATTGGGCATGTTTAAACCCAGTGAACCCATAAGGTAAGCAACCATGAACAGGATCGTAACGATTGATACCGAACTTCCGACATCTTCCAGTTTTGAAACCAGTGAACCCAAAGAAGCATACACAAACAAATACATCAGATACCCTAAAGCTGTAAACACCAGAAAGACCACAACGGCATCCCAAGATAAAGATCCAAACAGCATCTCATTGACAATATCCGGGTAATTTGGTTTATTGATGAAATAACCTAACAAAGCGATGCCCAAGATGAAGAAGAATTGCAGTAATCCAGCAACCCCATTGGCCAATACTTTACCAACGATCAAAGCATCGGGTTTGGTGGAAGTAATCAGGATCTCCATTGTACGATTGTCTTTTTCTCGAGCTACAGAAGTAGAAACCATTTGTCCATACATGATGACCAACATATAGACCGCAAACAACAAAATATAACTGATTAAAAAACTCTGTGATGCATCTTTTCCTAAAACCTCATCGACAACCTTGATTTTAAAATTAGAGGCTTCTTTGACTTTGATGGGATCGATACCTGCCAATGCCAGATTGCGATCAATGGTGATGGTCTCTAAGATATAACTCACCATACTTGAGGAAGCGCTATAAAGTTCCTTGTTCTTGATGATGGCTTTGAAACTGGTCGGTGATGTGATCACAAAACCACTATCGATCTTTCCCTCTTGTACTGCTTGTTTTAAATCAGATTCATTGTTATAAAAGGAGACTTTATCGCCAACAAAATACACCAACTCAATTTCAGTGAGCTCTGTTGTTTGAAGATAGAAAGCGGATTTTTCCAAATTGACGATCGGTGTTTCGGAAGGATCAGGAGTCTTGTCTTCAAACAAGGTCATCACTGTTGGAATAAAGGTTGCCGCAAAAAACAAAAAGGCCATAACAAACATGACAACTTTGACAGACTTCCGATTAAAGATGCTTTTAAGCTCAAACATGAATACCTTAAAAGTGTTATGCATTGTCTTGTCCTACCATCTTAATGAAGATCTCCTGAAGGCTTGGTTCATATGGTCCATAACTATCCAGTTCTATCCCTTTCTGTAAACATTCCAAAACAAAATCATGCTTTGTTTTATGATTCAGTAATTCTATAATCAACACATGTTCTTGTGGCTCAATTAAGATGTCGTTAATCTTATCCTTAAGTTCTTTATAGAGAAGTGATGGATCTTCGTTGAGTGAGCTTACTTTAAGTCTTGAGTTTCCCAACTTACTTTTGATTTCCTTTAAACTGCCACTCATAATAAACCGTCCTTGATCGATCAAAGTGATCTCATCGCAGAATGCCTCAACGTAACCCATTTGATGACTGGAGAAGATGACCAATTTGCCTTTCTCGATGGATTCCTTGATGACTTCCTCCAACACGATCGAATTCACTGGATCCAAACCGCTAAAGGGTTCATCAAGTATGATGATGTCGGGATCATTCAAGAGTGCCTGTGCGATTTGCACTTTCTGTTGATTGCCTTTAGATAAGGTTTCAAGTTTCTGATTCTTGACGCTGCTAAGCCCAAAACGTTCAAGTAAGCTTTCTGCACTGGCCTTGGCTTGAGTCTGAGTTGCACCTCTTAAGGTCGCAAAATAGATCAATTGGGATAAAATCTTTTCTTTTCCATAAAGTCCTCGTTCTTCAGGCAAGTAACCTACCCTGCTGGTACTTGGATCAAATGGAACTCCATCCAACAGGAATTCTCCGCTATCAGGTTCAAAGACATCCATCAAAGCTCGGATGGTCGTGGTCTTTCCGGCCCCATTGCGACCTAAAAAGCCCATGGCTTTCCCAGAAGTGACTGTAAATGAAATGTCATGCAAAACCTGCTTACCAGAGAAGCTTTTATTGATATGCTTTATTTCTAGGATCATGTTAACTCCTTTTATTCCACAATTTAGTATAAGACAAAATGATGATGAATCCAATTTTATCCGATAAAAAAATGATAGATTGCGATGTTTAAATCTTTTGAGCATAAAAAAAGAACTAACTTTGATAGAAATCAATGTTAGTTCATAAGTGAGATCTTATTTGACTTCTTTTTCTTTGACTGCAGGTTTCTTATCATCCAATATGGCTTGTGCAGCCCCGATGACAGACGCTAAATTCTGTAATTCTGAAGGAATGATGATCTTTGTAGCTTGACCATTAGCGACCTTCTCTAAAGCTTCAAAACCTTTTAGAGTTAGATACGCTTGACCAGGATTGGCTTTCTTGATCAATTCAATCCCACGTGCCTGAGCTTCATATACACGCTCCATGGCTTGTGCTTGCCCTTCAGCTTCTGCGATCAAAGCTTGTTTCTTAGCTTCAGATCTTAATACGACAGATTCCTTTTCACCTTCAGCCATTAAGATCGCTGAACGTTTTTCACCTTCAGCCAACAGAATTGAAGAACGTCTTTCACGTTCTGCACGCATTTGTTTTTCCATGGCTTCTTGAATGTCTTTTGGAGGCAAGATATTTTTAACTTCTACACGATTAACTTTGATGCCCCAAGGATCAGTGGCTTCATCCAAGATAATACGCATTCTGGTATTAATCACTTCTCTTGAAGTCAAAGTATCATCCAATTCAAGATCCCCAATGATATTTCTTAACGTCGTTGCGGTTAAAGCTTCAATGGCCTTGATGGGGTTTTGAACACCATACGCAAACAGCTTTGGATCTAAGATCTGAAAGAAGACGATCGTATCGATCATCATCGTAACGTTATCTTTCGTGATGACCGGTTGTGGTGGGAAGTCATAGACTTGCTCTTTTAAGGGTACATCCAGTGCAATCCGATCAACGATCGGAAACAACATATGCAAGCCTTTAGGCAAGGTATGCGAATAAGCACCCAATCTTTCAACGACATAAGCATGGGATTGAGGTATGATCTTGATGGTCATACTCAACAGTGCGATAAATATGAGGACAAAGAAAATCGTTAAAATTAAACCAATGATTTGTTCCATATGTTCCTTTTCCTATTGGACCTTTTTGACCAATAACTTTGCCCCTTCAAGGGCTACGATTTCAACGGTCTCTCCAACATTGACCGATTGATTCTTAACTTCACGAATGCTCCAACGAACGCCTTGAATAACGACTGCACCCCAATGTTCAGTGGAAACTGCTTCAGTAACAGTAACTTTTTGTCCAATATATCGATCCGCATTGGTGGGTTGTTGTTTAACTGTAAAATAGCGCCTTACCAATGGTCTAATGGTCAAGAAAGCAACAAGGCTGACCACCAAGAAAATCATCGATTGGGCAAAGAAATCCAAATTAATCAAATATGCGATATATGCTGCAAAAGCACCAAGTGAAAACCATATTGAAACCAAAGTCCCAACGGTCGCAATCTCAAGCCCTAGTGTCGCCAAGGCAATGATGATCCAAAACCAATGTTCCATAATTTTACCTCTATCTATAGTGTATCACAAGATATTCTAAGTATTATTCAAATGCTCATCTTGAACCGCTGGTTCTATTCTTTCAATTTCGCGAATAAATGGCCAATAAATCAAGGTACATAGCCCATACAGAAGCATCCATAAAACGATGGCTTTCCAATCCATCGTGCTCAAGAAAGCCCCAAGAAAACCTGGTAAAGCAAAGGACATCGCAAATAACGGTTTACTGATAAGAAAGTTTGCCATTGCAAGATAAGATACCGAAAGAGATAACACACTGGTCAATAGGTAGGGAATCAAATAATTAACATTAAAAGTTAAAGGTAAACCGGTTAATATCGTTTCTTGGAAATTGAATAAAGCGGGCAGTATCCCTAACCTGGCACTTCCTTTTTGTTGCTTATTTTTTGAGAAAAGCAAAATCGCTGTCGCTAAAGGTAAGACACCCAATTCAAAGAAAAGAAAACCCGTTGATATAATATACGGAATCGCCATATCATTTTGATAAGCAACAAGGTTTTGAGCATTATTGATCAACATCAAAGGAATCAAACTGACCAAAATCAAGCTGTTTCCATTTAGTCCGACAAACCATAATAATTTACTGAACAATATGACTCCCATTACAAACCATAGCGTATTAGATTCCTTAAGTAGTGGTAAAATTGCTTTTAAAATCAAATCTGGCAAAAGAATATTTTGTTGCTGAAACCAAAATCTTAAGGCAAGTGCAAACAATATTATCAGCAAAGTACTTAATGAAGATTCCAAGGGTTGAATCAAGTGACTTGAAACTTCAGACTTTATGTTTATTTTCGATCTCACATAGATTGATAAGCGTGATACCTCAACCACCAAGATCCCTAATATAAAAGCTCCAAAAATCCCAGAATATCCCAAATATTTCAGATCAAGATCAAGGCCTGATCCTTGGACCACAAAACCCACAGATAAAATCAAATAAGCACTGACACCTGATAAAACCGGATGAAAAGGATTCATTTTATAATGATGAGCCAGATGTATGATGAAGGCAATCAATGTGTACAATCCGATCATGCCTAAAGTCATTTGGACACCAAGACTTAAAAGACCAGCATTATCTGCAGCAAAGTTGACCCAATCAACACGAATGAATTCACCATTGCTGATGCTTGAAACAGGTGGGTTTTGAATGATCAACAGTAATCCTGCGATAAAACTGACTCCGACAACCGACATCAAAGACTTTTGTAATGCATGGACATAATGATGAGTCGAAATGGCTTTAAGTGCTTTTAGTACAGATGATTTCATAGCCAATATTATATCAAATGACCTCGCTTAAGTCCTTATAAATAAAGAAATATATTGATTGTTTACTAAAGGTACAACAAGCTTGAGTTTATTTCATTGTGTTATAATGAAAACAGAAAAATAGGAGCCGGTTTAATGACTAAACGTGGTCGCATCATCATTGTCATTCTTATCGTAGCCCTAGTTTTAGGGCTTGGCTCTTTTATCGTTCTTCAATTCTATAATCCATTCAGAAAATATCCCACTGAAGGCCCCATCAGTAAACAATATACAATCGATGAAATTTTGTTGCCTTCTTGTCCACAAAAAACAGTTTTTGAAAAAAACGGATACCTGATCGACTATTCAAATAAAGCACAAGGTTATGTCTGCGTTAAAGGTCCAAATGACGAAAACACCAAGAAGGTTCAGGTCATACAGGGCGATTTGATTTATACCTATAGTGTATTTGAAAACAAATTCACCATCTTACCCCTTATGAAAGGTTCAGGAACGTATACAATTCGAACTTTGAAACAAAAAGTTGATAATGCCTACAGTGTGACCGCATCAATAGAAATCACCGCAAATTTGACTGATGAACTCAGCATCTATCTGTATCCCAATCAAATCGTCGATTATGATAAAGAGACCTTGGCCGTTCGAAAATCCTTTGAATTGACCAAAGACTCTAAGAGTCAGCTTGAAAGAGTTTATGCTGTATATAAATACATCGTCACCAACATCGATTATGATTATGATAAAGTCAAAGAAGCCTTAACAACATTTATGATACCCGATCTTGATGATGCCTATACCAAACAAAAAGGGATTTGTTTCGATTATGCAGCCCTGATGACAGCGATGCTTCGGGTACAGCATATCCCAACCAAAGTGGTTACAGGATATACAGATCCTGGTTATCATGCTTGGGTAGAAACATATATCGATGGGATCGGATGGATCAATCCTTCGATTTATTTTGAAAAAGAAACCTGGAAAAGAATTGACCCTACCTTTGATGCTCAAGGTCCTTATTTTGGAAAATATCAAGAAAAGCTCTTCTATTGAAAGGAGATCGTATGAAAAAAAACACAAGTTATGATGAGGAATCCTTAAGTCTCTTTAGTACCCAAGTGGCACTGATTTATGAGTCTGGGATGGATTTAAGAGAAGGCCTGGGGTTTCTAGATACAGCGGATCAAATCGATCTTAAACAGCTAAAAGAAAACTTAAGAGAAACAGGTAAACTTTCCTTAGCGATGGCACAAGATCCTCGCTTTCCAAAAGAAGCAGTTTTAGCCATGAGAGCAGCTGAAACCATTGGTCAAGAAGCTTCTGTATCAACCCATTTGGCTCATTATTACCAAAGACAAGCTGAAACAAAATCTTTCTTAAAAGACATCATGATCATGCCGTTGATGTTGATGACCATTTTGATTTTGGTGATGGCTGTGTTGACCTTTGTGGTCATCCCTGTCTTTCAAGATGTATATGAAAGCTTAGGTGGTTCCCTTGATGCTTGGATCCAAATGCTCCTATTGATCTCTAAAGGCTTTGTGATCATCGCTTTAGGTGCCTTGATCAGTATCATTGTCATCATTGTATTTACACTCATTAAAGGTAGACTCAATAAGACCCCTGTTGATTTAGGCGATAAAGTATTACGTTTGTTCCCATCCAGAAAATATAAAGCAGACTTGGCTCGTTTTAGTTTCATCAGTCAATTGGTTTTAAGAGCCGGGATTCAACAGCAAGAAGCCATGGCACTTGCGATGGCACAAGTTCCTGCAGGGCAACTCAAAGATAAGCTTGATGCTAAAATCAAAGATCTGAGCCCTTCTCAAGGTTTATACGACCTTTTAGTCAACACCAGTATTTATCCTCCTTTGCTTCAAAACACATTGACCATAGCGTATAAAACAGGTAAAACAGATGAAGTCATGGAACATGTCTCAAAGAAAACACAGGAAGATTCTGAAAGCAGTTTAACAGCCTTATTGAATAAAGTTGAACCGATCTTGATTCTCACATTGACTGGGTTTGTTGCCTTAGTCCTTTTCTCTTTGATCATTCCACTCATTGGAATCATGAGTTCTTTGGGTTAATATGAAGATCCTACGCTGGTTATTGATTCCTTTGGTCATCTTGAGTCTTTGGTTCTTTTCATCCATGATCCAAAGATCAACTCAAGAAGAACGTCGCATACAAGTCGAAAATGCGATTCAAAGGGCTTTAAATCTATGTTATGCCCAAGAAGGCTTTTATCCGGCGCAACTGGACTATTTGATTGAGCACTATGGGATACAGATCAGTTCTGATCAATACTTTGTGTACTATAAAACGATTGGAGCCAATATACGACCTGATGTGAGTGTTTATCTGAGGGATCCGCAATGAAACGAACATCCTTTAAAAACCTGATCATTTTATCTTTGATTACCTTGTTTTTAGGTGGCTCAGGCTTTGTGGTGCTTTATGGTGCTCAATTTTACACCACCATGGTCAAAGATAATGAACTCAGTTTAAATCGTCACAGTGCCCTTCTTTACTTCAACAATCGCATCAAACAGCATGATGGACAAGATCAGATCACAGTCATTAGCTCTGGACATATCCAAGCTTTATGTTTTAAACAAGATGATTATTATACTTTAGTATATGAAGTGGACGGATACCTGCTTGAACAAAGCTCAGAGACAGCCCTGATCCAACCTTTAGAAGCACAGAAAATATTGCCGCTTAAAAATCTTAGTTTTACGCTTCAAACCCATAAGATCATCATTCAATATACCGATCTAGAAGGCAAGACCGTTCAGTTCACCTACACTGTGATGGCTTCAGGTGCTTCCTCATGAAAAATAAACAATTGCACTTTTTCTTGCTTGAGTTTACCTTAAGTCTTATTATCTTAAGTGTAGCCTTAGTGGTTGCCTTTTCAATGTTTACCAAGGCAGCTACGATCCATACAGAAACCATGGCCTTAAGAAAGCTTTCAGAACTCATGGTCATACAGGCAGAGTCCTTACGTCAACCCAATCAAGATTGGGCCAACATGTCGCCATCGTTCACAACGACATATGATGCTCATGGTGAAGCCAACACAAGTGATGTACACTATACGATGATCATTACCTTAACACAAACAGAGGGCTTAAACAAAGCTGATCTGAGTTTAAAAAATAAATCGGGTCAAATCGTATTCCACATGAAAGTCAGTGCACTTTCAGAGTTGCCTCAATGAGAAAAGAATCATTAAATACAGTCTTTGGTTTACCTACCATTTTGACTGTCTTGATTGTCTTGAGTGTTTTAGGATTTGCAAGCCTATCCTTAGTTAGTGCCAATGCCGACAATAAAGGACTTAAACGAAGTTTAACTTTACTTGAAGGCAGCACTGAAGCTCAAGCTTTAAGTTTGACGATGTATCAGAAGCTTAAATCTGAGTTTGATCAGATCAATGATTTCTTACCGATTGGAAATGATTTGAATCCTTCGATCCAAGCCTTTTATCAAAATCATCCAGAATTAGTGATCGGTGAAGATCCTTATACTTTCTCTTTCTCAAATAAATCAGGTCCATATTCAGTTACGATCAAAGTCAGAATTTCAACTACTCACAGTTCTTCAGATTTTACCCTTCTGGGTCAAATCTTAACCATAGAGAACGATCAGGATTACTCCCTTGATGGAGATCCGATCTGGAAAGGCCCCCAATGAACATCCAAGAAATCATCCAAAGCGCCATCAGTGCCAAAGCCTCAGACATCTTCATCGTTGCGGGCTGTCCCATTGAGATCAAAGTCAACAATCGTTTGACCCCTTTGAATCAAGAAAAAACAGTCCCTATCGTAAGTGAGAATCTCATCAATGAGATCTATGTCTTAGCTCATCGTAATACTAAAGAATCATTATCTCTTCAAGGCGATGATGATTTCTCGTTTTCGATCCCACAAGTGGCTCGTTTTAGAGTCAATGTTTATCGTCAAAGAGGTTCATTAGCCGCTGTCTTAAGAATCGTAAAATTTCAGATTCCCAATGCGGAAGAACTGCACATCCCTAAAGAAATCACAAAATTCGCAGACATGAGAAAAGGTTTGGTCATCATCAGTGGTCCAGCTGGAAGCGGTAAATCATCCACTGTTGCGACCTTGATCGATAAGATCAATCAAACCAGAGAAGCCCACATCGTTACCATTGAAGACCCTATAGAATTCTTATACACCCACAACCTATCCGTGGTCTCACAGCGTGAGATTGGGACCGATTGCACATCAACATCCTCAGCTTTAAAAGCAGCGCTTAGACAAGCTCCAGACGTCTTGTTTGTAGGAGAAATGCGCGATCTAGATACCATATCATTAGCCATTACGGCTGCTGAAACAGGTCACTTGGTTTTCTCAACTTTGCATACTTTAGGTGCAGCCAATACTGTTGATCGCATCATCGATGTCTTTCCGCCTGCTCAGCAACAACAAGTCAGAGTCCAATTGTCGATGACCCTGCAAGCCGTCATATCCCAACAATTGGTCCAAGATAAAGAAGGCAATCTGATTCCTGTCTTTGAGGTGATGAATTCTACTCCTGCAATCAAGAATTTGATTCGTGAAGGCAAGACCCATCAATTGATGAATGCGATTTCTTCATCGGTCAATGAAGGCATGATTTCTATGGATACGATGTTGATCTCTATGGTCAAAGATAAAAAGATAGATGCTAAGGAAGCCATTATTCATAGCTTTGATCCAGTATTGGTTAAAAAGAGACTTGCTGAAACTCATGAAAAATGAACCGAAAGGTTCATTTTTTATTAAATATATAATAAATTTCTTTAGCGAGTAACCTTAATTAATAGGTCTCCTGTTTCAACATGTACGGTCTCACAATATTCTAAAGTTAAACCCACACTATCTGTCAAAACCAAGATGACCGTTGGATCAATCTGTTTTAATACAAGAGCTTCCAAATCGAAGCGAGCAATCTCTTGACCCTTTTTTATTTTCTGTTTATCTTTGATCAATACTGTAAAGTGTTGACCTTCAAGTTGAACGGTATCGATACCCATATGAATCAAAAGTTCGACACCTGAAGAGCTGACTAAACCAATCGCATGTTTCGTAGGAAACACAAACTTGACTTGTCCATCAAAGGGAGCAAAAACTCTTCCGTTTTCTGGCATAATCGCGATACCAGGACCCATCATGGCCTGAGAAAACATCTCGTCTTTAACTTGATTCAATGAGATTACTTGTCCTTGAAGTGGACTATAAATGTTGAGATCGTTATGTTTAAAAAAGTTCATGGGGGTTAAGGGCGGAAAACCGCCCGTGTTTATTCAATCGTTTCGCTATCGTCAAAGCCTAAGATCCAAGTCGCTGCAAAGGCAACAACTACAGATACCACAATGGTTGCGATCGCTAAATAGAAGTTACTCATAGAACCATCAGGTGCAATGAAAGTTGGCAAGGCAGCAAGTCCGGGCGCTACGATTCCATATTGTTTCAACCCAACGATTCCAGCAAATAAACCTCCGACACCACCACCGATGACCGCTCCAATGAAAGGTCTTTTGAAGCGCAGCAAGACACCAAAGATGGCAGGTTCTGTAATGCCTAGTATACCAGTAATCCCTGATGAAGAAGCCAAAGCTTTATGATCCTTATTTTTTGATTTAACAAAGACAGCTAAAGCTGCAGCCCCAACAGCCACGTTGGCTGCCAACATACCAGGCAATACAAAGGCATCATAACCGAAATTGGTAAATGCGGCAATAACAGGTGGGAACAAAGCTTGATTCATTCCAGTCATAACCAAGAATGGTGTTAAAGCACCCATTAAACCAACAGACAACCAACCTAAATTTGTATTAACGAAGACTAAGAAAGCAGCCAAGTAATTACCCAAATAAATACCGATTGGACCTAAGGCGATCAAAGTGACCGGGGTAACCACAAGAATGGTAATCAAAGGACGAGCAAAGAATTTGATTTCCTTGGGCGTAATGGCATCAACACCTTTATCGACCCAATACATGAAGACAACTCCTAAGATGATTGGTAAGACTGATGAACCATAGTTCATAGCGGCAAATTTAATGCCTAAGAAATCTAAACCGGCAACGCCATTGATGCCTGAAGACAATAGAATAGCTGCTAAGTAAGCGCCCATAAACGGATTAAGTCCGATTTTACGAGCAGCTGAGAATCCAACGAAGATGGGCAAGAAAGCAAAGCCAGCCGCGTTGATGGCATTCATGACAGCATAAGTGCCTGAAGTCGTTGGTAATTTAAAGAAAGTTGTTAGGACAGTCAAAACAGCATTGACCAAGCCAGCTGCAACCAAGATCGGTAGAATTGGAACAAAGGTCCCAGAAACGAAATCAATGACTGTGCCCCAAATATTCTTTGAGCCATCATCTTTGACTGTCCCGCCTTTTTTAAAATTTCCCAACTTTATGAATTCTTGATAAAGATTTCCTACATCTGTTCCAATAACCAGCTGTATTTCTTGACCACGACTAACGACCCCCATGACCCCATTGAGCTTCTTTAGACTTTCCAAATTCACTTGTTCTACGTTATTAAGCGTTAAACGTAAACGTGTGGCACAATGATTGACCCCACCAACATTCTCAACTCCACCAACATCAGATAAAACAGATTTTGCTAATTCTGTATATTTACTCATGAGTTTCCTTTTCCCCAATGTGTTCCATTGGATTTGATTAATGCGGAATACCAATTGTATGATGCTTTTTTAACTCTTCTCAAGTCACGAACATCATCATCTGTTGTATTAACAAATACTAAACCATATCTTTTGGCCATACCATTTCCAGTAGATAGGATATCGGTAAATGACCACAAATTATAAGCAATGACATCACAACCATCTTCGATGGCCAATCCGATCTGATAGATTTGATTTCTTAAGAATTCGATGCGTTTTAAGTCATGGATCTCTCCGTTTTGATCAAGATCTTCATGCGCTGCAAATCCATTTTCTGTGATCATCATTGGTAAATGATAGTGATCATGAACATAACGCAACATATAGCGCATCGCAATCGGATCGATCTCCCAATCCCAGTCTGTTGTTTCAACGAAAGGATTTGAATCTAACGCATAAAGTCCGGGATATTTCGGATATATGAAATTTCCTTTTTTGCCTGACTTATTGAGTTCAAGTTCGACGAATGTTTCATCGAGTGGACAATCTTTAGCAACATTACTTCTGTAGCAATTCAAGGCAAAGAAGTCGATCTTAGCTGCTTTGATGAGTTCCATATCACCTTCGCGAATATCTACCGAGATCAAATTTTCTTCCCAGTATTTTTTAACGAAACCGTTGTATTCACCATAAAAGTAAAGATCATTCCATATTTTTTCTGTTAATTCTTCAGCATTCATCGCAGCGATTTGATCTTTAGGATTGGCACTTTGCGGATAAATGGGTACATAACCCGGAACAGGTCCGATTTTGCCACCCTCAACCAATTCGTGACAGGCAATGACAGATTTTGCATGGCATAGATTGATGATGTGGTTGATGTCCCACTTGTCTCTAAACCAATCTTTACAGCCTTTATTGATGCCTAACCATTCTCCATAAACGATCTGCATGTTTTGTTCATTGATGCTTAACCAATATTTAACGCGATCACCAAATGCATTGAAACAAACTCTTGCATATTGATCAAATGCATCAATGACTTTTCGATCATGCCAACCACCCAACTCTTCATCGACCCAAACCGGCATATCATAGTGATATAAAGTCACAATTGGGGCAATATTATGAGCAATGAGTTCATTGATCAAATTGTTATAGAATGCTATGCCTTTAGGATTGACAACCCCATCAGACTTTGGGATGATCCTTGACCAAGAAATCGAGAAACGGTATGAACTAAATCCTGCTTCTGCCATCAAGGCAACATCCTCTTTATAATGATGATAATGATCTGCAGCAACACTGTTGTCTGCATAAGGAAACTTAGTTTGACTGTTGAGGTCGATGATGGCCGGTGTCCGACCATCTTCACTTACCGCCCCTTCAGTTTGCCAGGCAGCGCTAGAAGCGCCCCACATAAACCCCTTGGGGAATTTCGGATCGTGTTTATAGTACATATTAACCTTTCTTATACTGCTTTATTTCCATATTTATTGACATACGTTGCATAAATCACATCAAACATATAGGTCAGTCCATATTTGCCATAAACCAGGCTTCCATCTTGGCTCCTGTCTTGGGCACTTAAATGATAGACTCGATCATATTGCGATTTAAAACCTTCATCGCGATTGACCGTGACCAAAGCTTTATAAGCTTTGATGGGTTTGATGTAATCTTCGCAGGCTTTGGCAAAAACGCCAGTTGCAGATAGTACGATGAGATAATCTCGTTGATCCAACTTATTGAGCAAATTGTTTTCTGTATAGGAATCAGAAATCAAATAGATGATCTTACCATGTAGAACCATGGATTGTTGGAATGTTCTAATGATAGACGTTGACGTTTCTGAAGTTAGAAACACCACAAAACGGCTATTCTTAATACGATCTGCCATCTTATCCGTTTCAGCATGGTTCATCCGTTGATCAAGTTCAGCAATCATCGCATTGATTTCTTTCGTCAAAGATTCGCGATAATTATCCTTTTCGACATGCTGGGTAAAATGAGCCATCTGGTCATCATACTCTCTGAATTCAGTCTTCAAATCAATGAAATTTTCATACCCGATGGATTGACAGAAACGTCGTACACTTGATCTGGAGACAAAGCAGTCTGCCGCCACATCAAAGATATTGAGCTCTGACAATTTCCGATAATGTTCCAGAAAGTAAAGTGCCAATACAGCATTTGAATCTTCTGGAGGATAATCATTTAACACTGAGAATAATGAATGTAACAGGCTTAGTCGGTTGATGCGCATAAATCCTCCTGTGTAAGCACTATCATCTTCTTTTCAATAATACCAAGTGCTACGGTGAATTGGGGTTCAAGTTTTGACCCCAAATATAGGCATATTATACAAAAAAGTAAGTCTTTTGACTTACTCGCTTATTTAGAATTATCTTTGATTAATAATTAAAGCAGTTTGATCTTAGCACTCATGCATGCTTCATCAAGTTCATCCGACCATACCGAGGCTTGAACTTCCCCAATATGAGCCTTCTTTAAGAAAAACATACAGAGTCGAGATTGTCCGATACCGCCACCCATAGAGTAAGGTAAACGCCCTTCTAAAAGCTCTTTATGAAATGGAAGGACTCTACGATCATTGGCATTGGCTTTATTGAGTTGTTCATCAAGTGCTTGTTCATCGACCCGAATGCCCATGGAAGACAATTCAAAAGAACGGCTTAATACTGGATTATAAACTACGATGTCGCCATTTAGGGTCCAATCATCATAGTCTGGGGCTCTGCCATCATGTTTGATGCCTGACTTTAATAAGTCTCCGATCTTCATGATGAACACCGCTTTTTTCTCAAGACAGATCGCATCTTCACGTTCTTTTGGACTTAAATCAGGATAACGATCTTCAAGTTCTTGAGTTGTAATAAAAAAGATATCGTTAGGTAATATTGGCTTCAGTTGAAAATACCGACGATAAACTGCTACTTCTGTATCTTTTAACACATTATAAATGTGTCGTACTGTTTCTCTTAAGGTATCCATGTTTCTTTGATCCTTGGTGATGTTTTTTTCCCAATCCCATTGGTCCACATAGATCGAATGTAAATTATCGATGTCTTCATCACGACGGATCGCATTCATATCGGTATAAAGACCTTCACCGACCTTAAATCCATAGCGTTTTAAAGCCATTCTTTTCCATTTTGCTAAGGAATGAACCACTTCTACGACCGCATTATCCAAGGACTTGACTTCAAAAGCAACCGGTCTTTCAATCCCATTAAGATCATCATTAAGCCCAGTATTCTTTTTGACGAATAAAGGTGCAGACACCCGCGTCAAGTTCAATTGTTTCGCAAGATCGTGCTCAAAGAAATCCTTGATGAATTTAATAGCGATTTCAGTTTCTCTGATATCCAAAGGATGATCATAGTGTTCAGGTATAAAAAGTTGATTCATGTGTTTCTCCAAAGTCTTGGATTTATTGTACTCTATTTATTTGAAATACCATTAAAATGGTAAAAACATCATCACTAAACCTATAACTGCCCCAATGCCAACCAAAGCCACGGTATCTAATTTAGTTTTGATGCTTAAAAGTAAAACCACAATAAATGAAATGGAGGCAACGATATCGATCTGATTGGAAATCCAAGGCAATGCATCATTAAACAATGAAGAAGACATTAATGTAAAGGCTGCTAAAAAGATCAATCCGACGATGGTAGGACGTAGTCCTTTCATGATGTTTTGAATGAAATCAAGCTTGCCATGTCTTTCAAAGATCATGCCCAAAATAATGACGAAGATAAATGATGGTAAAACTGATCCGAAGGTTGCGATGATACCTCCAAAGATACCCGCAACTTTGATCCCTACGAAAGTAGCCGCATTGACCAAGATGGGACCAGGAGTCATCTGTGAAATCGATGTAATATCCGCCAATTCGATCATACTGATCCATGCGTGTTGTTCTACAATATAGTGTTGGATCAGTGGCATGACCGCATATCCACCCCCAAAGGCAGAGACCCCAATCGATACAAAAGCGATGAACAGTTCAAAGATCACACTCATGAGTTCACCTGCTTAATTAAAAATGTAAAAGTTAAATAACCGATGATTCCGGCACTCAACATTAAGTAACCTACAGAAATATTGGTTAAGTAGGCAATCAAAAATGCTGAAATCATCATGATGACTGAGAAAACGATGTTTGTTTTTAAGACGGTCTGCATCATTGAATAAGCCGCAACGATCATAACTGCCGTTACTGCACCACGCATGCCTCTTAGTGCAGCCAATACATAAGGATTGGTTTGAAATGCCGTATAGAAAAAAGAGATGACAGAGATAACGATCAAAGGCGGAAGAGCTGCCCCAATCATACTGATCAGTGCCCCTTTAAGTCCTCTTAAACGATGACCGACCAACATCGATGTATTGATGGCCATAGCCCCAGGTATGGATTGAGCCAAGGCAATCAAATCAATCATGTCTTGTTCATCCAGAACTTTTTTATGTTCAACAAAAGTCTTCTTAATGATTGGCATGATCACAAAACCGCCACCAAAAGTAACTAAGTTTATTTTAAAGAAGGACCAAAACAGGTCAATAAGGGTGATGTTTTTTTTCATACTTTATAATTATACGCCCAACTTTGTTAACTGAAAAGAAAAGTTTCGGTTTTAACCGAAACTTAACATTCATTCAGAAGCCTGGACATCATTGAGATATCCACTAAATAAGATCAAATTCTGCTCTAAATCTACGATGAAGACTTGGAACGGATGATCGATACTCATTTCATAATCTGTGATTTCAATGGATGTTGTATCTATGGAAACTGAAGTTACAGCAGCAGCTTCAGTGCCTTCTTCATCGATCAAGAGTCTTGCTTTATGTAAGACTTGGCTGATGAATAAATCAGCGTCAGCTAAATTTGAGAAATCTGCTTTTGAGGCATCAAATGGATCACTTAATCCTAATTTGATCAGATCTTCATTGAGGATCCTCTTTGTCGCAATGTCAACTTTTGGTAAACGCAGTGTAATACGGGTACTCTTCAAGGCTTCAAGTTCAGCTTTAAAGGTCTCTGATGAATCAACCACAACCTGTCCTTGGTTGCCCATCACGATCAACATGCCTACTTTATTGCTTTCATAAGGCAATAAAACAGATTGATGATCCTCCCCTTCGTGATACAAGTAAGAACCAATTTGATTCATAAATTTAACATGCTCTTCAGTGATCCCATAGAAGGTTCGATCAGTGGTCTTGTTTTTATCAAAGGGATTGACCCAATCTCCCTTGAAATAGATTGTATTGATTAAAAACATGATCGTAGAAGGATTGATCTGATCTAGTGTTTTTTCAATCAGTTTATTGGTATTCTTTTTGACCCATGTATTGATGTCGTCAACAGCGGATGGCGAATCAAAATCTAAAGCAGCGACCATGGCACCAAAATAGGTCTCATTGCGCTTTAAGAAGTCTGCTTTGACTTGTTTCGCAAAAGCATCTCTGATCCATAAAGAATTGGATAAAGCGATCTTAACTTCTCTAGAGGCATTGAGATTGCCTTGCAGATCTCTGAGTTGACTTAACCATTCAGTTTGATCAAGATCATTAGGATTAAGCAAATCCATGAATTGATCATAGCTTGCATTGGCAGTTCCATGAGAAGTCATCGCCAAAGCCAAATAAATACTTAAGGCTGACATGAATTCATTTTCACTAGGATTCTTATCTTGTAACTTAAACGCAAGATCATTGATCCCTTTGATAAGGTCAGGATCTAACTGTGCAGACTGAGCTAATTTTAAAGAGCCAGTTGTTTTGGATAAGTTCTTGATCGATGAGGTCGTACATCCACTCACTAAGATCAAACTTAGAAAGGTCATTCCTATTTTTTTCAGCATTGGGGTTCCTCTGTTTTCATCATATCACGCTTTATGTTAAGCCAAAGTTAAGATGGTTTATACCCCTCATATAAAAAACTGCTTGCGCAGTTATTTGACTAAGGACCCTACAATCTTAAGATTCTTTAATACACTACTTCCATGTGGGGCTGAATTGATGGCCGAGCTAAGATCTTGTCCTGCATGCAAACCATTGTGAGCTCCACTATTCCACTGTGGAACATTTGAAACATCATAAACAACCCCATTGACCGCTACATAGGCTTTGGAGCCGTTTAAACCATTATACTGAGCTAATTCTACAACCGTAAATACTTGTGTTCCTGGGGGATTAGGATTGGCCTTTGTACAAGATACTAAACCCAAGGTCAATACAACTATAAATCCTATAAAAATATATCTTTTGATCATTTGTGTTCAAACTCCTTGTGAACATCATAAGCAAAGATGATAAATCGTCAAGTAATATGAATATTTAGTATAATGAAGGCAAGAGGAAACCATGGAAAACTATAAAGAAAAGATAAATGAATGTGCAACCTATTTAAAAGATCGGATCAAAACAAGTCCCAAGATTGCCTGTGTTTTAGGAACTGGTTTAGGAAATCTGGTCGATGAAGCAACTGACCAACAAATCTTCCCTTATGCAGATCTGCCTTATTTCCCACAATCTACAGTCGTTGGACATAAAGGACAACTTGTGTTTGGAAAACTTAAAGGCAAAGATGTGGTGATGCTTCAAGGACGTTTTCATTTCTATGAAGGGTACAGTATGAAAGAGGTGGTCTTTCCAATCTATGTCCTTAAAGCACTTGGGGTTGAAACCTTGATTTTGACCAATGCCTGTGGTGGCATCAATGAACATTATCAACCAGGAGATATTGTATTGATTCAAGATTTTATCAATATGGTTTGGATCAATCCATTGATTGGAGTCAATGATGAATCATTGGGACCCCGCTTTCCAGATATGAGTGAGCCTTATTCATTTGATTTGATCAATAAAGTAAAGGCACTGGATCCTTCGATCCAAGAAGGTATTTATGCGCATTTCAGTGGTCCTTATTATGAAACTCGAGCTGAAATTCAAGCGGCTAAAATCATGGGAGCTGACTTGGTTGGGATGAGCACGGTTCCAGAAACCATCGCAGCCAATCATGCTGGAATTAAGGTGTTGGCTTTTGCGGTCGTGACCAATATGGCTACCGGCATTCAAAAAGTTAAACATGATCATCATCGTGTCGTCGATATGGCCAATAAAGCAGCCATCCGACTTGAAAAGTTATTATTGCAACTACTGGAAAACCTCACATGAGAAAGATCCTTATCATCGGTGGCACAGGAACGATTTCAACACCCATTACGCAAACTTTAGCCAACGATCCTGAAGTTAGGTTGACTCTGATCAATCGCGGTCATCATAATGAAAAACTAGATCCGAGAATTGAAGTCTTGATTGGTGATATGAGTTCTACCCACTCTATCCAAGAGCTTCTGATCGATCGAACATTTGATTGCATCATCGACTTTATCATTTTCACCCCTGATCAAGCTTACCAAAGAATCGACTTATTCAAAAAGATCACCAAGCAGTTTATCTTCATCAGCACTGTTGCTTGTCTCGATCATGAACAGTCCCTCAACATCAATGAACAATCTCCCAAAGGCAATCGTTTTAGCCTATACGGAAGAAATAAAGCCGCTGCTGAAGAAGTATTCCTAATTACATATAAAAAGAGCGGTTTCCCAATTACGATCGTCAGACCATCGCAAACATACAGTGAACATCGCATTCCGTTAAGTATCAAAGGCAATAGCTGTTGGCCAGTTATCCAACGCATGATCCAAGGTAAAGAAGTCATCATCCATGGGGATGGTGAATCGGTTTGGGCTTCAACCCATGCGGATGATTTCGCGAAGGGATTTATTCCATTGATTAATCACCCTGATACGATCGGAGAAATCATACAGATCATGAATCCAGCAAGCCATACCTTTAATGATGTTTATAGAATCTTAGCCAAAGCTTTGAAAGTTAGTTTTAAGCCAGTTTATATTCCTTCAACGATCTTAGCCCAAAGCACATCGTTTGATTTCTTAACATCAATACAAGGTGATAAAATGTTTTCTTGTATCTATGACATTTCTAAGCTAAAACATCTTGTCCCTGATTTTAATCCTCAAATATCCTTAGAAGAAGGACTTCACAGATTCCTTCAATATATGCAGGATCATCCTGAATTAAAAGTCGAAGAACCTGCTTTTGATGCGTATTGTGATACCTTAATCGAACGATTTAAAAAAGAACAATCTAAATATAGTCTATAAAAGTCCATTGGACTTTTTTTGTACACAAAACAACCAACGCAATAAATTTAAGCTCTTCAAATCTCCCAACTGGCTAAAATAAGATGTTTAGGATAAGGATGAAAGATTCGTGAAACCACGCATTCATAGCTTATAAAACACATTAAGCTTAATTTTAGAAGTATACTATTCGTATCTAGTCCTAATAAGATTCATTTATATACACCTTAAGGTAAGGTACCCCATTGATATGAAAATCTTTCTGCTTTCAAGCATTGGATTACTGTTTTTGATTGGAACTGGGTTACCTTTCATATTTTAAGTTTGGCTAAAAGAAAGTGAGTTTTTAGATCATGAAAAGAATGTTTGGAAAAGTAGAAGCATTGTTTGATGTGTTTTATCTTTTAAGTGCCTTACTCATAGGAATTGTTCTGATTCAAAGCGCTGGGGATCAGTCATCACGATACCTTGCGGGCATTATGGCTTTGGTACTGGTGGGTGGGGATGCTTTTCATTTGATCCCAAGGATCATCGTTATCTTGAGCGACAATGAAGAGAAGTATCGTAAAATACTGGGACGTGGAAAGCAAATCACTTCAATCACCATGACTTTCTTTTATCTGTTATTGTGGCAAATAGGAATCTCTGTTTATAGTCCAGAAAACACTTATATTTGGACAATGATGATGTATGCCTTAGCGATAATAAGGATCATCTTGTGTTTATTGCCTCAAAATAAATGGACTCAACGATATCCTCCAGTAAATTGGGGAATTTGGCGCAATGTTCCTTTTTTCTTGATGGGTTTGATGGTGGCTGGTTTATTCTTCATAAACAAATCCAGTCAACCTGGCTTAGAATGGGCGTGGTTGGCTATCCTGCTGAGTTTTATGTTTTATCTGCCAGTGGTGATTTGGGCAAACAATAATCCAAAGATTGGGATGTTGATGCTTCCAAAAACCTGTACTTATCTGTGGTTACTTGTGATGTGTTTGTCACTATAGTTGCAAATATCCCTGTGATATTTACATAAATGAAAGGAGAATAAGTATGAAAGACTACAAGAATCTTACCAATGAAGTAGGAGCACCGGTCCCTGATAATGAGAATTCTATAACGGCTGGTCCTAGAGGTCCCGTCGTTATGCAGGATGTCTGGTTGATGGAGAAAATGGCCCACTTCAACCGAGAAGTCATCCCAGAACGTCGTATGCATGCGAAAGGATGGGGAGCTTATGGCAAACTGACTGTGACCAACGATATTTCAAAGTTCACCAAGGCCAAAGTTTTACAGCCAGGTACAGTCACAGATTTATTTATTCGTTTCTCGACTGTTGCAGGAGAACGCGGCGCAGCTGACTGTGAACGCGATATTCGTGGTGTCGCTGTTAAATTTTACACTGAAGAGGGCAACTGGGATTTGGTAGGCAATAATACACCAACCTTCTTTATTCGGGATGTCCATAATTTCTCTGATTTGAATCGTGCAGTTAAGCGAGATCCTCATACGGGTCGTCGTTCTGCTCAAAATAATTGGGATTTCTGGACTTTGCTTCCTGAATGTTTCCATCAGATCACAATTGTTATGAGTGATCGTGGGATACCAAGTTCATTTAGAAATATGCACTTCTTTGGAGAACATACTTTCTCATTCTATAATGAAAAGAATGAACGTGTTTGGTGCAAGTTCCACTTCAAGACACAACAAGGCATTAAAAATTTATCCAATGAAGAAGCTGCTAAAATCAATGGGATGGATCGTGAGTATCATGGTAAAGATCTCTATGAAGCGATTGAACGCGGTGATTTTCCAAAATGGAATATGTTTGTTCAAATCATGACGGAAGAACAAGCCAAGCATCATTATGAAAATCCTTTCGACATCACTAAGATTTGGCCGCATGCTGAATATCCACTGATTCCTGTAGGCGTGCTTGAATTAAATCGAAATCCAGAAAATTTCTTTGCGGAAGTTGAACAAGCTGCTTTCACTCCGGCCCATGTGGTTCCTGGAATCGGATTTAGTCCAGATCGTTTCCTACAAGGCAGATTATTCTCTTACGGTGATGCCCAACGCTATCGTTTAGGAGTCAACCACAATCATATCCCAGTCAATCGAGCGAAAGGTGAAGTCAATGAATATCATCGTGATGGTGCCATGCGTACAGATGGTAACTATGGAAGTGCACCTGCTTATTCACCTAACAGTGATGGCATATGGGCAGCTCAACCTGAAGCTTTGGAACCCCCATTGGATTTAGATGGAGCCATGTATCGCTATGATCCTAAAGATGATCCTACAGACGATTGTTTCAGAGCTGGCGGTAATTTATGGAAGATCTTGACTGAAGATAAGAAACAGATCCTTATCGAGAATACAGCCAATGATATTGCTTCAGTTACAGAAAACATTAAATACAGACATGCTGTTCATTGTTATCTTGCTGATAAAGAATATGGCGAACGTTTTACAAAAGCAGCTGGACTAGATCTTAAAAAAGTGAAAGAACTTTCCAAACTAAATCACAAAGGGCTTATTGAAGCAACACTACCAAAACCCATCTAGGAAAGATTTGCTTATACTGGTTACATGAATGAATCAAAACAGAAACACAAAACAAAGGCAACGTGTTTTAAGTGCACTCAAAGCACGCAATGATCATCCTAGTGCTGATCAAATTTACTTGGATATCAAATCCATAGACAGTAAAATAAGTCGAAGCACAGTCTATCGGAATCTTAATGTTATGGTTAAGCAAGGTGATGTACATCAAATCAAAATATCTCAAGTGGATCATTTTGAAATACGCCAAGATACGCATTATCATCTTCTCTGTATAGAATGTAAATCAATCATAGATTTGCCTTTGACTTATCAAAATGAATTTGATTTAGTGGTAGCCAAAGAAACTTCGTATATCATCCACAAGCATCACATCGTTTTCGAAGGTATCTGTAAGAAGTGCCAACAAAAACCTAATCTGATAGAAAAGTAATTGTGTAAAAAAAGCTGATCATCAATTTCATTGAGATCAGCTTTTTATGCTTTTTTAGATGTTGGTGTGCTTATTAGAATCAATCAATGGTTTATTAACTCAATGGTTTTCAAACCAAAAAGTGAATCACTAAGATGGTGCACCAGGCGGGACTTGAACCCGCACGGTTGCCCACACGCTTCTGAGACGTGCGCGTATGCCATTTCCGCCACTGGTGCTTTTGTGATGCTTCATAATTATAGCAAACTTCATGAAAATTGCCATAGAAACTTAAGAGAAGACAATGAGTACTTGGCTTTTATTTATAGATCTAAAAATACAATTTATGTCATTGAGGAGTAAGAATCTAATTTATATCTATTAACCTATCATGATGTTTATTTACCGTTGTACATCATGATTCTTTTTAGGGATGAAACATCTGCTCCTAAAGCATTTGCGCAAGCATAAGCAAATTGGAAGGCAGTCCCTACCCCTCTTGAGGTGATGAGCTTTTTATCAATAACAACATCATCCAGTAAATAATGGGCCATAGCGAAAATCGTTTCCAAATTTTCTAACGGATATGAAGTGACCCGTCTTCCTTTTAAGATACCAGCTTTCGCTAAAACACTTGGGGCAGCACAGATCGCAAAAATATATTTATCTTCGTGATCATAATGACGAACCAAAGCTAAAACACGTTCATCTTGAAGTAAATGAGCTGTTCCAGGAGATCCTCCAGGTAAAAGTAGCGCATCATAAGATGAATCTTCATCCCACAGTCGATCAGCAGTCACTTTGATTCCATGCGATGATATGACTTCCAAAAACCCAATCGACATCAAATCAACTTGAAAATGGGCTCTGCGTAAAACATCTACTGGAATGGTCATTTCACCTTCTTCAAAACCTTCGGCCAATAAGACAAGGATCTTTTTCATGGGTTTACCTCTAGACTTATTGTATCATGAGCCTTGTTTTATCAGATGGTTTACCTATTGATTTAGTAATGTGTATATAAAAAACAAACCATTCTATTATCGAATGATTTGTTTCCAAATGACTTATTTTCTGTGGTTGAGTATTAACTTTCCAACAAAGCTTTGGCAGCCTCAAGGATCTTTTTCGCATCGATTTGGCTAAAAGCCAACATATCACATACCATGACTTTTTTATTGGGATACTTTGATTGAACTTCTTTTAATGAAGAGGCTGCTTGAGGTCCTAAAATGATAAGATCACAGTTCTTACCTTTAACATCCATCTCAATCGTAGGATATGCTGAAATATCCAAAGGATAACTCTGTTCATTCGCTATCTTTTTCATCTTATTGACCAACAAAGTTGTTGTTAATCCACCTACACAGAATAAACCGATCTTCTTCATCGTACTATCTCCTTATGAACTAAATCATTATACCACTGTATTGTGAAAACAATCTTATTTTTATCACCTTCTATGTATGACTTGATTTCTCGGCTACAAGTTCAATAAATGATGACATGCTATAATACGATTAAGCTTAAAAACTTAAGAGGAGTCACTTATGAAACCATCTAACCCTTTATTCACTGCATATGCTACCCAAATCAATTCATTGCTGAAACACTTTCAAGAAACCCAATGGGAAGCCATTGAAAAGGCTTCTGATAAAATCGTTGAAGCTTATGTAGCACACAAACGTTTCTTAATATTTGGAAGTGGTCATTCCCATATGATCGCTGAGGAATTCTATGCTCGGGCGGGAGGCTTAGCCAATGTGACTCCCATGATTCCCAATGAATTGAACTTAAGCGATCATCCATTGAAATCTACAAGACTTGAAAGAACCAAAGATTTGGCGAAAGTATATTTCGATCTGTATCATTGTGAAGTTGGAGATGTGATCATGATTTGCAGTAACTCAGGACGTAATGCTTTGCCTATAGAACTTGCAAAGATATCTCAAGAGGCAGGACTGAATGTGATCGCATTCGTCAATGATAAACAAACCAAATCCATCAGTTCCAGACATCCATTAGGAAAGAATCTAGATCATTATGCAGACATCATCATTGATAATTGCGGAGCTTTTGGTGATGCTGGTTTTGACTTAGGAGATGGATTAATGATGGGATCCAGTTCTACTATTATCGGGGCTTTTATGGCGGAATCCATCAGTATCTTGGTTGCCTCAAAAATCAAAGCTTTAGGATTAGAAGTCCCTGTCTTTATAAGTTCAAATCTAGATGGTGCTGATGCCCATAACGAAGATCTTATGAAACGATATATTCATAATTTTTAATAGAGATTTATTGATCAGGAAACACTTTATAAAAAAAGGATTGATTCTAGTCAGTCCTTCTGTTTTTTTAGGGGCTAATAATTTCATCCATCATTATCCAACAATTGGGTAATTTTTGGTGCACCAGACGGGACTTGAACCCGTACGGTTAAATCACACGCCCCTCAAACGTGCGCGTCTGCCAGTTCCGCCACTGGTGCTTATTTATAAATCTTCCATTAAGGGTTTTTGGCGCGACCGACGGGAATTGAACCTGTGACCTAGCGCTTAGGAGGCGCTCGCTCTATCCAACTGAGCTACGGCCGCATTGGTCGGAACGACGCGATTTGAACGCGCGACCCCTACCACCCCAAGGTAGTGCACTACCAAGCTGTGCTACGTCCCGATGCTTGTATATTATACACATTCTTTTTTGTTTTGTCAGTAGGAAAGATGAAACAAGTCCTGAGAAAATTGTCTAAAAATGAGTCTTGTCTTGCTTGATTTGTTTACCTTTTAGAAACGATTTCTGAACATATAAAAACAAATAGGATGAATATGTATTTATTTTTACTAAAATGCACACAATGTAGTGTTGTTTAGACTTGGTAGGATATGCTAAACTAACATAGTAAAGGAGGAAGACAACTAAAAACGTTGCATAAAGATCAATTATAGCGCCCGGCTCCATTGGGAGTGACGAGGAAAGAGGAGTATCGAAAGATTCGGCGGATGCCTCTTCGGCAAACAGTGTGTCGACAACAGTAAGGTTAAATCAACAGAGCCACCTGTTCACTGATGAAAGGAATTTATAATATATGTGTGGAATAGTAGGCGTTGTTTCTAAGCAACAAGCTGCTGATGTTTTAGTCGCGGGATTAAAACAATTAGAATATAGAGGCTATGATTCAGTAGGTTTATCGATCTTTGAAGAAGGAAAAATCAAAACCGTTAAAACTCAAGGACGTATTGCTAATCTTGAACTCAAGTTAAAAACGTTTCCTTTATATGGAGGCGTAGGCATTGGTCATACGCGTTGGGCAACTCACGGAGAGCCCTCAGATGTGAATTCTCATCCCCATGGCAATCATCGTGTTTCCTTGGTCCATAATGGGATCATCGAAAACTATCTTTTCATTAAAGCCAGAATGATTCGTAAGGGCTATACTTTTGAATCCGCAACAGATACTGAAGCTTTGGCTAAATTACTAGATTATTACTATGTTCAAAAAGGCAATCCTTTAGATGCGATCAAAAAAGTGCTCGAAAAAATACGTGGATCCTATGCGGTAGGCATGATTTTTGATGGTCATCCAGGTCAAATCTATGCGATTAGAAAAGATTCTCCTTTGATCGTTGGGATTGGACAAGGTCAAAACTTCATCGCTTCAGACATTACAGCGATCTTAGATTATACACGTGACTATTATCTTTTAGAAGAAGGCGAAATCGCCATCATCGAAAAAGATCAGGTCACGATTTTAGACAATGATCTTGAAGTCGTCCATAAAGAACTACAAACGGCTTCATGGGATCGACAGTCGGCCGAAAAAGAAGGTTATCCGCATTTCATGCTGAAAGAAATTCATGATCAGCCTAAAGTGTTGATGAATGCCATCAATCCCAGAATAAAGAACCAACAGATTGATTTTAGTGAAGAAGGTTTAAACGATGATTTCTTAAAATCCATCACAAAATTTCATTTGGTTGCCTGTGGAACAGCCATGCATGCTGTCATGATTGGCAAGCACTTGATTGAACTTAATGCTAGGATTCCGTGTGATGTACATATTGCCAGCGAATTCAGATATGGATCTCCTATATTAAAGCCAACGGAAGTCGTCATGGTGATCTCACAATCCGGAGAAACAGCAGATACCTTGGCTGCTTTACGTTTAGCCAAATCCAATGGACTTAAAGTCATCGCCATTGTCAATGTGGTAGGATCAAGTATTGCTCGTGAAGCAGATGTGGTCTTGTATACTTGGGCCGGTTTAGAAATCGCTGTGGCTTCAACAAAAGCTTACTTTGTTCAATCTGCATTATTGACCTTGTTGGCTAAAAAACTTCAGGTCATCCATGGATTGTGTTCTACTGAGGAACTATCACAATTCATCTCAGATCTGCATAAGATCCCTGATTTGGTATCTGGGATTTTGAATGAACAAGAACACATTAAACAACTAGCATCCTTGATCGTATCCAAACCTTCTTTGTTTTTTATAGGAAGAAGTTTAGATTATGCCTTAGCTTTAGAAGCTTCGCTGAAACTGAAAGAAATCTCATACATTCATTCAGAAGCGTATCCTGCCGGTGAATTGAAACACGGCACCATATCCTTGATTACGGATAACGTTCCTGTTGTCGCCATTGCGACTCAAGAAAAACTCTTCGAAAAAATCATTTCCAATATTAAAGAAGTTAAGGCTCGTGGAGCTCAAGTTTACTTGTTTGCCTTAGATGATCCGATGTTTGAAACCGATGTGGCTGATCATATCTTTGTGATCCAAAAGGTACAGCCTGCCTTGATTCCCTTGGTCTCTATTATTCCACTTCAGCTCTTTGCCTACTATGCTTCTGTTTTAAAAGGATTGGATGTTGATAAACCAAGAAATTTAGCCAAATCTGTCACAGTAGAATAAGCCTTTGATATAATAAGTGCATGAACTTAACAAACCTCATTGCACTTTTTATTTTTGTCTTTGGAACCATCATTGGTTCATTTCTGAATGTATTGATTTATCGTATTCCTTTAAAACTGGATTTCGTTAAAGGACGTTCTTTTTGTCCGCATTGTCATCATGGATTATCGGCACTTGATCTGTTTCCTGTCTTTTCATTTCTTTTCCTTAAAGGAAAATGTCGTTATTGTGGTGAAAAGATTTCCTGGCGTTATCCTCTCATCGAATTGTTGACAGGCATCTTGTTTGCCTTAAGTTATCTTAGATTTGAAAATACTTGGATGAGTTTGATCGGGATGGCTTTGGCTGCTGATCTAGTCGTATTAGCCATGATTGATTTGGATACCATGGAATTTGATGATGGATTCAGTATCTTTATCGTGATATTAGCGCTCCTTGCCTATTTGATTCATCCCACCAATCTTATGTTTACTTTGTTGGGTATGTTTGTCATCAGTATCCCTATGTATATTCTGGCTGTTTTGACAGGTGGATTTGGTGGGGCAGATGTTAAATTGATGGGGGCTGCTGGCTTGCTTCTGGGTTTCCCAAACGTCATTGTGGCTTTCTTTCTGGGTGTTATCTTGGGAGGCATTCAAGCAATCTTCTTACTTAAAAAAGGCAAAGATAAAAAAACAATGATGCCTTTTGGACCTCATCTTGCCTTAGGCATCTTTATCGCATTCTTAGCAGCTCAGCCGATCTTAGATTGGTATCTTGGTTTCTTTATTTGATCAACCTGATTCATCAGGTTTTTTTGTGACCATAAGATTGGACAATGATCCTATTTCTTATTAAAACGATTTATACTGAATCTGTAAGGAGATTCTATGAAACCAAACGAAGCTCAAGATTTGATCAAAACATGTTTTCTCATTGCAGATCAAGCCCATAGTATTCAAGTTGATAAAGGCAAAGAACCTTATATTTTACACCCATTAAAAGTTCAATCTTTTGTTGAAAATCATAACTATGGGGTCATGAAAAGAATTGCCCTGACTTTAGATGAAGAAGAGCTTATATTGGCTCAATGCGTGGCTTTGCTACATGATGTGATCGAAGATACATCAATAACCTATGAAGATTTATTATTGTCCCATAAGCTTCCTAAAGCTGTCTGTGATGCAGTTTTACTTCTATCAAAAGTCAAAGGTGAAGATGATCAGGTCTATTATGAAAGATTAAAACACAACAAATTAGCTAGAGTTGTTAAGTTAGCAGATTTACACCACAATATTGACTTAAATCGATTAAAAAGAATACATAAAAAAGATATCCTAAGAAAATAAAAATACTTAAAAGCCATGCTTTATTTGTGGCAAGATTAAGTTTTTTCTAGGTTGTGGGTCTTTTCAAACAGGCATATAATATGGGCAACAGAACTGCGTGAGGAACCTATGAAAAAAGCACTCTTGTTCAGTTTGATCATTTCAATTTTAATGATGAGTTGTTCAGCCAAGAAAATTGAACCTCCTTTGTTTACCTTAGAAAAACTACCTGTCATGGATGGATCAACCGTTACCATCCCCATGGATGAAGCCTTGGTTGCGGCTTTGACACGTAAAACGATAGAGGAAGTTAGACCCTATGTTGTCCATAATAAAACTCACCAAGCCTATGTCAATCTCATTGAAAAGAAAGCAGATCTTATTTTTGTGACCAGTCCTTCTGCAGAGGAACTTGCGTTGGCTGCTGCAGCTGGAATAACTTATGAAATCATTCCGATCGTCAGTGAAGCTTTTGTTTTTTTGACCCATAAAAATAATCCTGTGGATTCTTTGACACTAGCACAGATCATCAATATTTATAGCGGTAAGATCACCAAATGGAATGAAGTCGGTGGCTCTGATTCACAGATCATTGCTTTTCAAAGACCTGTTAATTCAGGCAGTCAAACTGGTTTCTTGGATTTAGTCATGAAGGATATAATTCCGATGACCCCGCCAAGTCAATGGGTCTATGCGGGTATGGGTGAGCTGATTGAAGCTGTTGCGACCTACGAAAATAAATCGGATGCGTTAGGTTACTCATACTATTACTTTGTGACCGATATGTGGGGCAATGATCAAGTCAAATTGTTGAAGGTCAATAATGTCTATCCTGATAAAACAAGCATCGCTAATGGCACCTATCCCATTCATACAGCCTATTATGCAGTCTTTAGAAAAGATGAGCCTCTCAACAGTGATGTTAGAAAGATCGTATCGTGGATCTTAAGCAAAGATGGTGAGCAACTGATGGAGGATAACGGATATGTCAAAGTTAAGTAAACTTTTACTGTTCACTTGTCTTTTATTAAGTTCATGCACAATTAATAAAGAAGAACCCAAAGAAGATCCTGAAGAAGAAGTCATAGAGTTTGCGAAACCCATTGGATCAGTGGTCAACTCCCCTGTTGCGATTCCTTATGTTTGGAATAATCCGATTGAGATCGAGTATGTCAACGACTATGAATCAGAAACCATGTATACAAACAGAGTCGTGATCGATGGTTTAAAAGATGAAGCCGTTGAATCTAAAATCAACGCTGCGATATTAAAAAGATTCAATGAAATGATGGCTTATCAGGATATTGAGTCTCTTCCTGCGTTTCGAGGAATACGTCAAAGAATCAAAACAAATGCTAAAATTGAAGCCATGAATGTTTATGTGAGCGTTTCCTATAATGCGAATTATGTTTTAGGCTTAAGTATGAATGCTTATATTGCAATCAAGAATCCTGATGAAACTTTTGTCTATGTCAATGTGATGGATGGGATGACCTTTGAGTTGATTCATGGTGAACAACTCAACCTGGCTGATGTCTTTACCAATGATGCTGATCTACAAAAACTCATCAACAATTCACTTCACACTTCATTAATGGACATTAACAGTACTGATGAACCTGTCCATAGTGGATTTGAGTTGTTTTATGGAGAAATGACCCAAGTCGTGCCTTTTAAAGGCATCAAAGCCACACAGCCTTTCTTCATCAGTGACCAAGGCTTACATTTACTCTTTGATTATCGGACCCCAGAATTTGATACCGGTCTTACGACTGTGTCCATTACTGTTCCATACTTTGATTTCATAGATCATATTGGGATCACAGCTCGTTTCACCTCTCCTAACGAAATCTTTAATCAACCCATCATCGATCGTCAGTTTTTATTGCTGAATAATCCAAAAAGAATTCAAGATTTTGAAATCATATCCATAAAGAATAAAGATTATCGAATTCTAATGTCTTATCCAAAAGATTTAAATCCAATCCTTGTCACAAAATTATCTTCAATGAGAGACCTGATCATCCATGATTTGATGGTTTATGGAGATCAATATGACATAGATTATCTAAATGCAGGAGTATATGCGAATGAATCCGGTTCAACCTATTGTCTCACTTCAAATTTCGAAGTTTCATCTCAAGATAAATTTGAATATAAAGATGAATTCAAGTGTTACGATAAAAACTTAAAAGAAATCGGAATCAAAGATTATTTTAAACCTGGTTTTGATTATGAAAGTGCTCTTAAAGCACAAATCCAAGAAGAAATCGATGTTGGCTATATACCAAGTGATGTCTCTGTAGAGGAACTTTATGACAACCTAAGGATCAGAGTGAATACTACAGGATTTTATATCAATTCTAAAGCTTACTCTGCATCCATTGGTAGCGACCAATACCTTGGATTTAGTCCAAAATTCTCTGACTTCGGACTTGAAAATCTCACCATATTTGATTGACTAAAGAAATACCAAACATAAGTTTGGTATTTTTAATCATACATCACAATGATGACAACGATATTTTAATTCGATCATGAAATTCTCGCGATCAACAGGGGAAATATAGGTCGTACCTAATACATAATTTTTCTTGTGTTGTTTAATTTCTATGCGTTGTCTTGAAAGTGCCATGGATGACATAAAGTTTTCACACAACTTGATCGATTTGATTGAATCATAACGGATTTTTTCATAGAATGGACCACTCTTACAAAACAGCACTTCATCTCTTAGCTCATAATAGGTCCCAAAATAAATCCAAAGCAACAAACCAATACATGGGATAACCAAAATGGCTAAAATCAACCTTTCATTTCGCTCAACGATCATCACACTAGAAATCAGAACTGCAATCATAAATAAAAACCCAATGTTGATCCAATTATCTTTTTTCGCTTTAATTTTCATTTGGCTATAGTTCTATTTGTGTTTCCAGGCATAATATTCGTCATCTTTAGCTTTATCAACGAACACTTCTTCTTTCTTCTCATAGAGATAAAAATCGGATGATTTAAATAACTCGATAAAGGTTTCCCATGAGATCAGATATTGAGCCTGTTCACTCTTAGCTTGTATCATGTGTTCTTTTTGAGCGAAGTAGACTCGTTCTGGTTTTAGAGTGAAAAGTATTTCTTCTCTTTTGATCAAGTTGATGACTTGATCAAATTGTTCAATCTTTTCCATAGCTCTCCTTTTTATAGGATTTAAGATGCATCCTCATTGACTGACCACAATCGATCTCGACTAAGCTGTCCTTCGATCACTGGTATGGCTTCCTTAAGCGATGACACACAAGCCTCACATTGACTCAACATCACTTCATCAGGAGCTTCCACATCTGGAACTAGGATAACTTTCATATCTGCGGCATAAGCTGCAGCTAAGCCTACCCGACTGTCTTCGATCACCATCACTTCAGTATGAGTAAGATTTAGTCGTGCTGCGGCTAAATCATAGATTTCTTTGTCTGGCTTATGACGTGTCACCAAATCTCCACCAATGATCAAATCAAAATACTGAAGAAGTCCATGATTACCCAATAACTCCTCAATACGATGAACAGGAGAAGAAGAAGCAACGGCTAAAATCAAATTTCGTGATTTACAATAATGAATCAATTCAGTTAATCCTGGTTTAGCAGCCACACCTTCGTTTTTAATGCGTGCTTTGACACTTTGGTATAAGTAAGCAATGATTTCCTCAGTATCGCTTCGATCAGGTAACATTTCTTGAATTCTTTCTTTTTTTTGTTTACCTGTCAAACCCATAAAATAGTTTATAAACGATGAGGTGACTTCAAAACCAAACACTTTACCGACCTGGGGCCATTCTAGTGCTGCTGCTCTTTCAGTATCCATCATCGTGCCATCCATATCTAAAATAATTGCCTTTAACATATGTTCCCCTTCTGTGCCATAGATCCATCAACTAAAAACATCCAACCACTATTCTATAATGAAAAAGATGAAATGAACTTAATATCTTTCATTTACTATGATCCTTAACCAAATCTTTACATATCTAAACATAGACAACAGATATTTATCCAATCTAAATAAAACCGACTTCTTTATGAAGCCAGTTTAATATCGTTTCCTTTTAGTGATGATAAAGCGCTTCAATTTGATGAATGACTTCATCAGCGGTTTGAGACGTAGAAGCACGACCACCCATATCAGGTGTTAATACCTTAGCATCCTTCAGAACTTTTTCGATAGAAGATAAAACAAGTGCCCCTTCTTTCTCATACCCAAAGTAATCCAACATTTGACTAATCGACCAAATGGCCGCCAAAGGATTCGCAATGCCTTTCCCAGCGATGTCATTGGCAGAGCCATGAATGGGTTCAAACATCGGAGGATACTTGCCTTCAGGGTTTAAATTCGCCCCAGCAGCTAAACCTATCCCACCAGCAATCGCAGCTCCCAAATCCGTTAAGATATCTCCAAACAGATTAGAAGCCACCACGACTTGGAAACGTTTTGGATCCTTGATCATAAACATACTTGCCGCATCGACTAAATAAGAATAAGTCTTAACATCAGGATATTCTTTTCCAATTTCCTTAAAGATCTGATCCCAGAAAACCATACTATAATTTAATGCATTGGCTTTAGAGATGCTGGTCAACGTCAACTTTTTTGATTGAGCTAGAGCATAGGCATAACGCATGACACGCTCACATCCTTCTCTAGAGAAGACACTGTTTTGGATCACCATTTCTTTGGCTTGATCTTTATACAACCAACTGCCAGAGTCTGCATATTCCCCTTCACTGTTTTCACGGACAAACAACATATTGATGTCGGTTTTTGAAACATTTTTTAATGGAGAAGGTGCTCCTTCGAGTAAAACAATGGGTCTCAGGTTTACATACTGATCAAAGCCTTTACGTATCTTTAAAAGAACACCTTTTAATGAGATGTGATCAGGAACACTAGGAGCTCCTATGGATCCTAAGTAGATCGCATCAAATTTTCTGAGTTGATCAAGACCATCTTCCGCCATCATCATGCCATGTTCAAGATAATAATCACAACCCCAAGGGAAAAAGGTGGTTTCAATCTCAAATTGACCACTAAGTAAAGCAACTTTTCTTAGTACTTTGATGCCTTCTAAGGTAACTTCTTGTCCAATCCCATCGCCTGAAATCACTGCAATTTTAAATGTCTTCATATAGCCTCCTGGTCTTTATGGATTAAGGTTATTAACCTACATGTTTAGTTGGTGACCCGTACGGGGTTTGAACCCGTGAATGCATGCGTGAGGGGCATGTGAGTTAACCATTTCTCCAACGGGCCAAACATAAACCTTCTTCATTATCTTCCTAATTCTAGATTTTATCTACAAGACATCATAATAAGTTAAGAAAGAAAACTAAGATAATGATCTTTGATAAACTTATTCATGAAAAAAAGCCTAAGAAATCAGACAAAGTGAAATTACTTTGACATAAAATAGTCGTCGGCAAGTTGGTGGAGTTGTTGGGGCAGATCATCTGATTCAATCCATCCCCCATGAAAGATAATGGCGCTCTTAATATCAAAAGCAGCGAGTTTCTTAATGGATCTCATGCCTTCATCCAAGTCATGGGTCGCGATGGGATTAGGACCAGACAGTTTACCATCCTTGATGTTTAATGCATCTGCAGAAATTAAAGTTTTGGTCGACATATGAAACAATGAAACTTGACCTAAAGTATGCCCAACCGTCAAAATCACTTGAAGACCGCCTGCGATATCGATGATTTGTCCATCCTCTAAAATTTCATCTACTTCACAAACACAAGCCGGAAATTTCTGAACCAGATTATCATACCAAGTCTGTCGATCTTCAGTGAGAATGACTCGGCCTGTGTCTATATCATTTAGTTTAAGATGCTTAATTGTTCCATTGATGTAGGGTATTTCAACATGATAAGCCAACACATTGATATTTGGATAAAGCGTCTTGATTTGTTTAACGATGCCCATATGATCCATATCATGATGGGTAATCAAAATATCTGTTACTTGATCCATTGAAAAACCAACTCTTTTTAGATCTTCATTTAAAACATCATATTGATCAGGCAATCCTGTATCGATCAGCATGACCCGATGTTCATCCACAATCAGTGAAGGATGATTGACAGAATTTCTTCGTACAAGATTCAACATGAATACGCCAGTGTTTTTTTCCATACTGTTCTCCTAAAGATTTTGATTACTTTCCCACACAAGAAAGCAGAGCCACTTAAGATAAATCATCTTATTTATTTTGTAAAGAAGTGATAGGAGTCTCCTGATTGAACATAAGCGCATGGAATCTTATGATCAAACAGGTTTGGCAAATATTCGATCATATAAGCCATTCCCGGTTCTTCAAGATTAAAATGTCCAACAGCTAAAATGGCTTTTGGCCAACCCAATTGAGAAGCATCACGAATATATTCACTGACGGTATAGTCAATGACTTCTAGACTAAGGATCACATCGATGTTTCCATTCTCAACTTCGGTTATTTTCTCACTGTCACCAGGACCCATGATATGACGTCCAATCAAAAACCGTTTGACTTCTGTATCGGGATCACCTATGACTTTGATCCCGCTTAAGTTTATCTTATTTAAGATATCGTCTGCGAATGACTTTAATGATGTTTTAGGCATTTCAAACAACACAGGAAGATGAATCGATGATACCAAGTAATCATCCCAACCCATAAATTTCATGAGTCCATAAAAGATACCATCGGTATATTCCCCATTGCCTAAAGGAATTCCAGAGTGAATATAATCATGGTCACGCCATACGACGATACCGGACTCTTCCAACAACTTTTTCTTTGCTAGGAAGACTTTGTTATCAGTTAACCAATCGGTATGATCACCATGATTCCAAAACAAAGCTTCATGACTGATGATCAGATTTGCACCTTTCTCAATAGCGCTTCTTATGACTTCTGTTGAGGCAAAACAAGTCGTGATGATGCCTGTACATTCACGATCAGAATCACCATACAGGATCTTATCGCGAGTCGTTGCCTCATCGATGGGGTTGCCTTTACTGTCTATGCCTTTATGGTAAGCTTTGATTTTTGCAATGACTTCATTGATTTTCATGGTGCTCCTTTGTGCTTCCTATGAACAAGAACATTAGATATACAAAAGTTCATGGAACCTCTTTAATCCTATTATCTACCACATCACTTAAGTTGTCTATACACGAGCAATCTTTCATAAGAATATCTACCCAAAATAAACAAAAACCTGATTTCTCAGGTTTCTGCAGATAACAAATAATTTATTTATAAGCGAATTTTAACTTTACTCAGATCGATATCAGTTAAAGTTGAACATTGAGTCAACATCATCGCGTCTTTGAGTTCTCTGGTCAATCTGTTGACCAAATGAACGACACCCTCTTTACCTGAACCGATACTCGCATGTGAGAATGGTCGACCGATCAATACAGCATCAGCCCCCAAGGCTAATGCTTTGAAGACATCACTGCCTGTTCTAAAACCACCATCGATCAAAATCAAACATCTATGATTGACAGCTTCAACAATGTCTTGCAAGACTTCAATGCTGCTTTCACCTTGATCCATGACACGTCCACCATGATTGCTCACAATGATCGCATCTGCATTGGCTTCTAGTGCCAACAATGCATCGTTAACGGTCATGATGCCTTTTAAAATCAGAGGAACAGAACCCATTTTTTGTTTGATCATTTTTAATTGTTCAACGGACATGAAAGTTACTTTAGGATGAACTGTTCTAAGTGAAGTCAGACCTCCAGCATCTATATCCATCGCAATGGCCATCGGATCAGCTGCCATCACAGCTTCCAATCGATTCATAAAAGTAGACATTTCCCAAGGTTTAATGGTCATGATGGCTTTGCCTTTAAGTTTCTTCAGGGCTTCTAGTGATAAATCAAACATAGCCTGAGCTGGGGCATCGCCTAAGAAACTTAGTACACCTGCTTCTTGTGTTCCATCAATCAAACCATTTAAGTAAGTTTGTTCATCCACCAAAGAACCATAATTGATCTTTACATTGGATATGGGAGCAGCCATGATGGGAGCACTGAGTATCGTTGAATAGAAGTTGTATGTCGTATCTGGTTGAACATCATGGCCAATGACAGCCATTTTGAGCTGTATCTTTTTAAGCGCTGCAACATTTCTGACGAAGGTAGAACCTGTGCCTTTACCACCAGGACCAGGAGTCAAACCTCTGCATACTTCCCCATTGCATTCACGACACATCTTACAGATCGTCATGTTTTCTTTAGCTTTTTGAATGTATACTGCCTCTTCCATTAAAAACCACCGTCTTCATTGACAAACAATAAAGTCATTCTTGAAGGATCCGCTTGACCTTTGATGATGATCTCTGCATAACAAAGTCTTTGAGGATGATCGCAATCCATACAAACACCTGTACTCACACAAGGCGTCGTTAAGTTATATCGTCGTGCATTGGCTGGAGCCGCAACCGTTCTTAAACGATTAAAGGCCTCATCGAGATTCTTGACGAGTTTATTTTTACCAACGACTAAGATAACTTTCTTGGGTCCATATAATAAGGCAGCGATACGATTGCCATTCTTATCGATACAGACCAATTCGCCATCTTCTGTCATCGCATTGACACTGCTTAAATAGACATCCGCATTGAACGATTGATGAAAGATATCATTGAGTTGAGTTGGGGTGATCCCAGGCACAAAACGATCCAGAAATTGAATCTGACGATTGCGCAGATCATCAACGATGCCCCAAGCATTAAGGGTCGTACTACCACCGATTCCAACGACTTGTCCATCATGAATCAGCTCTTGAACTCTAGCCTTGGCTTCATTGATGGTTGAAAAATATTCTAGATTAATATGATGAACGGCATACTTATCTTTTAACTTTTGAAAATCCATGTTTCCTCCTGTGAAAAAAAGGAAAGATTGTTTCCAATCTTCCCTTTCAATTATACAGCAATTCTAGCTTTTTTTAAGATGAGCAGATAGAATAACCCAAAGAATGAAAGAGCTGTGACTAGTCCAACTGGATAGGAAATGCTGGTCGCTAATTTGAAGCCTTCAGCAGCTTGTAGGATGTAGGTAACGCTGACAGCACTCATAAAAGTAGCAGGAATACTGGCAACCCAATGATTGAGTTTATGTTGATACAAGTAAGCTGCACCCATCCATAATGCGATCATCGCTAAAGTCTGATTGGCCCATGAGAAGTAGCGCCAGATGATTTGATAATCAACACCTTGTGTCAAATACCAACCGACAAACAACAACGGAACAGCAATGAATAAGCGATTTTTTAAAGGTTTCTGATTCAGTTTGAAGATATCCGCTAAAGTTAAACGTGCAGCACGGAAAGCTGTATCCCCAGAAGTGATTGGAGCTGCAACGACCCCTAAGATCGCCAAGACGCCACCAACTGGGCCCAACAATGATTTAGTTACATCGAATACAACGCCGCCTTGACCGCCTAATGTAGCCAAAGCTTCATTTAAACCGGCAGGACCCTGATAGAACGTTGTCCCGGCAGCAGCCCATACCAATGCGATAACGCCTTCAGCAATCATGGCACCATAGAAGATCTTGCGACCATCGCGTTCATTCATCATGACGCGGGCAACCATTGGTGATTGTGTAGCATGGAAACCAGAAATGGCTCCGCAAGCAACAGTAATAAACATGATTGGCCATAAAGCCTGACCTTTAACATTAGCTAAAGGAATGGAAGTCAATTCAGGCAAAGGATTTGAGCCATTGTTGATGAGCAATAAAGCACCAACGCCTACAGCCATGAAAATCAAAACGAAACCAAAGACTGGGTATAAACGGCCAATGATCTTATCGAAAGGCAAGATCGTAGCTAAGAAATAATAAATTAAAATTGCATACAACCAGAATGTTAAATTTAAGGATTCCGGAGTCAACTTAGCCAACAAGGCAGCTGGTCCGCTCATAAATACAGTTCCTACTAGAACCAACAGAATGACTGAGAATATTCTCATGATCCATTTCATATTGTTGCCCAAATAGATGCCAACCAATTCAGAAATATTGGCTCCATTGTGACGCATGGAAATCATGCCAGACAAGTAATCATGAACTGCCCCGGCAAAGATACAACCAAATACGATCCAAATATAGACAGCAGGACCAAACAAAGCCCCCAAGATAGCTCCATAGATCGGACCTAAACCTGCAATGTTCAATAATTGAATCAAGAAGATATTCCATTTTTGTTTCATAGGAACATAATCGACCCCATCATTGACGGATACAGCTGGCGTAATACGATCATCTGGTTTGAAAATCTTTTCAATGAAAGCGCCATAGAAAACATAACCTAAGATCAAGACGACTAAAGCGATTAGAAATGTAAACATAGTAACCTCCCTTTCCACATCATTATAAAAAAACAACCCTGCAATCGCTTACACTTGGGTTGAATTGTTGAAAAATAAGGTTGAAATGTATAAATTGATGGCTAGAAATCAAAATAGTCGCGTAAGATCTGGGTCTTTTGACGACTGATTGGGATGATGGTATCTAGACCTTGCAGTTTTAAGGCATAGGCATTATTGAACCAAGGCAAGATTTCTGTGACCCGATTCAGATTGACAATAAAACTTCGTTGAACTCTTGAAAATCCGCAAGATGCTAATCGTTGCTCAAGCTGATCCAGTGATTGCTTGATTGAGTAGGTTTGATTTTTTGTAACCAAAAGAATCTGCTTGTTGGAAGATGTAATGTAGATGATGTCACTGTAACTTAACACATGCGCCTTTTCATTGGACCATACCGTGATTTTTTCGGTTGCACAGGCTGCTGGGGCGATCAGTCTTTCCCTTTTGACTAAACGATTGTATGCACGTTGGATATCAATGGGATTAAAGGGCTTTAATATATAATCCAAGGCATTTAACTTAAATGCCTCCAAGGCAAATTGATCATAGGCCGTTGAGAAGACAAAGTTGAGATCTGGTTGAAGAACTAAGGCTTGTTGAGCAAGATCTGTTCCTTTGCCATCCAAGAGTTCAATATCAAAGAAAGCTCCTGAAAAGGAAATGGTTTTTAATAAGGTCAAGGCATTTTCGCATGAATCAGCTTCAAATATCGTATTTGATGAATTCAATTCTAAAAGTTGATGTTTGAGTTCATTGCGTGAGATCCGCTCATCATCAACGATCAAAAGCTTCATGGTTTCACCTCTGAAGATGGAATACGCATCTTGATCAAGGTAGATTCATTTGGTTTGGTTTCGATGATTAAACCTTTATGATTAGGATAAATGCTTTTAAGTCGATTATGAATATTGGCTAAACCGATTTTTTCACGATCTGACGTATTAGAATAAAGCCTTTCAATGATAGAGGCATCCATGCCTCCCCCATCATCCCAGACTTCAATGTTCAATTTATCTTTGACTTTTAGGATGGTCAACTTAAGATGCAGGATGTCTTTTTTCATCCCATGTTTGATGCTGTTTTCAATCAAAGGCTGAATGATGAAGTTAGGCACTTCCCATTTTAATTTAGGGTCACAAAGGATCTGAACATCCAAACGATCCTCAAAACGCGCCTTTTCGATTTCGATATACGATAAGACATGTTCAACTTCACTTTGAATATCGATCAGTTCTTTTTGAGAACTTAAGGTATTTCTGAAATAAGAACCTAAGGCAATGATCAACTGTCTGGCTCTTTCGGGATTTTCTCGGCTGGTAGCCGCTATCGTATTGAGCGCATTGAATAAAAAATGAGGATTGATTTGAGAATGAAGTGCTTTAAGTTCAGCTTTTTGAACCAGTTTACGTTGATTTTCGATTTCAGATAATTCAAGTTGGGTAGAAAGCAAACGAGATAAACCTTCTGTAAATTCTAGGGTCGTTTTTGAACTTTCTTGATAATTCTTATCACAGATGATGATTGAACCTACAACTACTTCGTTTCTTAAAATCGGAGTCACAAAAATACGTTTATTCGCATGTTTTAAATGAACTTCTGCGATTTCTTTCTTAGAAAGCTGTTTACTGGTCCCATTAAATGATGTTTCTTTGACCCAAGGTCTCCAAGATCCTATGATTTCTTGGCTGATCTCGTTATTTCCGTCTTGGGCAATGACTTTATCTAAAGTCGTGATCATGACGAAATCACTTTCTGATTCGATGCGAACGATACGGGCAACCTCTTGCATGTCCTTTTCAGATTCTAATCCTTTTTGCGTATATATAGAGCTTACTTTGGCGATATCAAAGGCCAATTTTAAATGCTTGGCAGATTGGGCATCGATACTGCGTTGAACCGAGAAAATAGCCTGAATAAAAATAACAGAGCCCAAGGCATTTAGGAAGATCATCGGTAAGGCAATGATCCTGACCAATTCTACTGCCGCATCAAAAGGTCTGGCAATCAGTAAGATGATAACCATCTGTAAGATCTCAGCCACAAAAGTTGTCCCATAGATCCAAGCATATTTATTTTTAGATGTGCGGATACGGCTATACATCAGACCGCCTAATATCCCTTCAACCAAGGTCGATAAACCACAAGACAAGGCCGTAAAGCCGCCTAAATCATATAAAAAACGATGTCCTCCCGCAATCAGACCAGAAAAAAGACCAACCCAGGGACCTCCTAAAAGACCACCTGTGATCACTCCGATGACACGTGTGTTAACGATGGCTCCATTGATGTTGATGCCCATATAAGTAGATAAGATCCCCAAACCACCAAATACCATTGATAAGATAATGATATCTTTCCAAGATCTTTCATATCTAAAAAGAGTTTCACGAAAAAAATGGATCCTAGGGATCACATTGCCCATGATCAACAATATGGCGATATTCAAGATAATGTTGTTAAATATATTTTCAAACATAGCAAAATCATTTTATCATAAAAAGTGCTTTCATCACGATTCACCTGTTTAATCATAAAAAAAGCATCTGATACATCAGACGCTTTATTAAAATAATCGTTAAGTTTAACCCAGGATGCCTAAGAAAGCTCCCAAGATCGAAAAGCCAATCAAGATCCAAACCATTTTAGTCGAATTCATTTTCTTTAATCCCAAAGCCCAGAAAGTAACAATGACCAATAATAAAGGCAATAGATTAGGCAAGATCTTATTGAAGATGTCTTGAAGTTTTGTGACCGACTCTCCAATCGTAAAGGTGACTGGAACCATGACTTTGACATTGGAAGCTATCAAAGCACCAACGACGACTAAACCTAAGGCCGCGGCAGCATCGGTAACACTGTTGAGTTTACTTTGACTTGAGGTTACAAAACGTACCCCTTGTTGATAACCGATCGACCAGAATTTTAAGCGTAATACCCACATAACTAAACCTAAAGCAATACAAATGAGAACTCCTGCAAAGTTACCTTCAATGGCCATATACGCTGCAATGGCCCCAAAAATCGTCTTAGGCAAAACCATTAAAATAGAATCCCCAAGACCCGCGAAAGGTCCCATCAAAGAAGTACGAATCGATGACGCAGCTTCAATGCCTTCAGCTTTACCATTTTCTTCAACAGCCAAAGCAGCACTCAATACGATATTAGCCATCCAAGGATGGGTATTAAAGAAACGGAAATGAGTGGTGATGGATTGATCCAAAGCTTCAGGATCATCGGCATGGATCTTCTGTAAACTAGGTCCAACCGCATAAACAACACTGGCAGCCTGCATGGATTCATAATTGAAACACATTTGTTGCGTAAACAACCAACGATTACGCGAGCGATTAACATCTTTCTTAGTCAAAATACTGAAAGCCTGAACATCAGGTGTCGATATGATTTCATTGGGGAATTCATCTTTATGTTCTTTTTCATTTTTAACATAAATGAGATAGGCAACGATAAAGCCAAAGCCAGCCACACCAATGATCGGTAAGTTAAAGTAAGAGGAAAGCAAGAAGCCAAGAATGGCATATACAAAGTAACGTTTTAATGGCAAATACTTAAGTAAGACTGAGAATCCAACTGCAGGCAACAATCCTCCTGCAACCGATAAACCTAAGGCCAACCACTTTGGCATCAAAGCCAATATTTGAGTGATGGCTCCAGCTCCAATCGTCAAGGTCAATAAAACAACAGCCATCATCAACGCAACACGTTGATATAATCCCACCAAGATCCAACGATACATCCCTTTATAGTTACGACGTTTTGCATTGTCTTGTGCTTTATGTAAGAAATACAAATTGATCATATTGGATACCAACTGTAATTGGACGCCTAATGCGGCAACAGGGATCCCAACAGCCAAACCAGCTTCGATGCCACCACCGGTACTGATCGCAAAAGCAATCCCAATGATCGAACCCAACATATAATTAGGAATAGCTGCGCCTCCAAAAGCCGCAACGCCCAAAGACATGAGTTCAAGTGTTCCCCCAATCAATAGACCTTCTGGGATATTCCCCATGATGGCTCCCGCAACCAATCCAATGAACACCAAACGACCATAATTGGTGATTTGGGTATGACTGTTATCATAGATGATAACCCCTGTCAAAACCGTTAAGGCAATGATTTGAAACGTTGTGAACATAAGATCTCCCCTTGTGTAATTTTATGATAATCAGACACATCACAACTTGACTATACAACATGAGAGAAGGTCCTTCAAGTCAAAATGTGGAATATTATGGTTTTCTTTTTGAAACTTTAAAATACTTACAACTTGACTATACATGTGTATGCTTAATGAAGTAAAATAGGGGATGGAGGATGAACTATGAAAAGCATCATGTGGACATACATCAATGAAGAAAAATCTGTTTTAACTCAACTTATGGAGTCTGAAAAGGTAGCCGAAACCATATCTTTGATTCCTTTAGCCATCACGAAGAATTTACTCTTTGTCTCATCAGGCAGTTCAAACAATATCGTACGATGTGCAAAAAATTTCATTGAGCGATATGGAGCTACAAATGTAGCTCATCTTTATCCTTTTGAATTCATGAAAGAAGAACGGATGATTTTTAAATATCCACTTGAAGATACACTTGTGATCGGCATTTCGCAGACAGGAACCAGTGCTGGTCCTTACGAATGTTTAAACAAGGCCAAAGACTTAGGATATCAAATTTTAACTTTAACGGAACGTCCTAAAACCCCCATCGCTAATATTGGAGATTGGACATTGAACTTTGAATGCGGTGAAGAAGCCTGTAACGCAAAGACAAAAGGTTATAGTGCTTCCTTGTTGCTGCTTCATTTGATTGCAATTGAACTGGGCAAAAGAAAAGGCATCATCGATTTTGATACGGCTATGGCTTTACATAAAGAATTACAAGAAAGCATCGATGAGATCCCTTCTGTCATCGATAAAACACTCGCTTGGGCCAAGAAACATCGCAAATGGGCTAAAGCACCTTACTTTATGGTTTTAGGTCATGACGACAATACAGGTACTGCCATAGAAGGTGCATTGAAACTTTTAGAAACCTGTTTAGTGCCAGCCATAGCTTCTGATATCGATGAATATGCCCATGGGAATCATCGCTTACTTACTGATAAAAGTTATATGATCTTGATTCATAGTCAAGGTGAAGCTTCTGAAAAGATGAGAAAAACGGTAGAGTACATGCGCTTAAAGACACCCAATCGTTTGGTGATCCGCTCTACTGAAGCTCGTGATAAGAGTAAAGATGAAATCACACTTAAACCAAAGCGTTTGACCAATTCATGTCTAACGACTGTCGTTGTGTTTCAAGTGTTGGCTGTATTCTTACCTGAACTGTTGAAACATGATCCTAATGTTGAAAAGAATGAAAATTATATCGCAAAATTAAAAAGCAGGACCTTTTAGAACCTAATTGATATATAAAAAACCTTTCGCTAATTCTGTACGAAAGGTTTTTTATTCCAATATCCAAATAATACTCAAATTTTACGTCCTCTTATTTTTGAGTTGCGACGACTTTGATGTCATCCAGATAATAACGAGTTAAACCTTCAAAGGCCGAATCTGTTCCGATAAGTATGTAAAGTGAGCCATCGGACGAGGTGCTTATTTCAACTTCAACGCTGAGTTCTTTAAAGACAAAGCCTGATGCACTTCCTTCAGGTTTTGCCATATTGGTTACTACAGGAACAGTGAGTGATCCTTCTGACTGATTGCCTTTATCGATGTTGAGACGGAAGACTTGCTGATCATCAAGTTTGATTTCTGGTTTTTGATTGACTGCACCAGCCTTAACGTAAACACTTTCTGCTGGAGATCCACCCACCCCAATCGATCCCGAATCCTCTTGGGTTGCCAATTTAAATGAGATTTTTACTTTATAGGTCAATGAACTTTTTAGTCCGCTTAACTTTTTAAAATAGCCCACAAATAAATCATCGCTTCTATTTTGAGCGCTGATAAAAAGACCTTGAGAAGTTGAAGTTCCAACAGGAATGAGTGCATGTCCATGAGTCATCTCATAAGTTTGTAGATCATTACCATCATCATGATAATCCGCAAAGATGACCTCAAAACCTTCTTGGTCGTTATTAAAATTAAAAGTCCATTCTTTCTTGTCTTTGGGGCTTGCACATCCAGCTAATATGAGTGCAAGTATTAATAATGTACCTATTTTTTTCATACCATCATCTTAACAAACTCAAAGTTAAGTTAATCTTAAGTGAACTATTTAAGTCCTGTCAATTTCATACTGATCTCATATACTTCTTTTCCAAGTTTACGATCAAGGGCATGTTTGGCAGGGATCTCTTCTAGGGTCAAATGATAAAACTTACCGCTGATATCTTGTAAAGCAGGCTCTGCTACCAAATAATAAATGGCTTTACCTGAGATGATTGGATCTCTTAACATCGGTTTGATCATGATTTTTGAGAATAAACGATAAAGCCAACCATTATTGCTTCCTATGTTTGTTTTAACATCCCCAGGATGCATCGCATTGATCGTTACACCTGTTTGAGTCAGCTGATCATGGAGTTCCCATACACACATCAACTGTGCAGTTTTTGAAGCACCATAGCCTCTTAATCCCGTATAATGACGTTTCTTCCAATCAAGATCATGAATATCTAAGCCATTAAAACGATGTCCTTCTGAATTGATTTGTAGGATACGCGAAGGAGCACTTTTCTTAAGGGTTGGAAGTAAAAGTTCTGTCAATAAAAAAGAAGCCAAGTGATTGACGCAAAAAACAGTCTCATGACCTTCACTGGTATAGGTTGCCTTGGTTGAATGTAGACCTGCACAATTGATCAACACATCGATATGTGAGGTTAGTGAAATGATCTGAAGAGCTGCTTTACGGACATCCTCAAGATTACTAAAATCTGCGATGACCACTTCCACCGAAACCTGATACGCATCGATTAGTTCTTTCTGTACTTCATAAGCTCGATAAGCATTACGAGCCACAATGATCAGTGTTGCCTGACCTTGTGCCAATGCTTTGGCAGCTTCAAGTCCTACACCCGATGTTGCCCCTGTGATGACACATACTTTACCTTTCATCAAAGCCTGTGTTTCTTTTTGTTGAGCATTTTTATTTTGCAGAAACATCAATTCATCTGGAAGTTTCATAAGGTCCCCTTAACCAAAATACTTCGATAAGAATTTGCGATATGACTTCTTAAAGTAAGGAATATTATTAAAGATATCGCCCCACAGATCATAATAATCTCTTTGTTCAATGATCCGGCCATCCTCACCTAAAGTCAATCTGGTACAGCCATAAAGCGGTGTTGTTGGAGATTTCTTAAACGACATCGTCATGACCCATTCCATACTGATCACATGCCCTTGTTTTACGATGTTGGAAAGATCCATATGTAAAGATTCACAACGTTTGGTTAAACGATTGCACATTTCAACAAATTGATCGATACCTTCTATTCTTTGAATGGAATCCTGAAAGATAATGTTGGGATGATAATACGGAAAAATATGCGACCAATCCGGTTTTCCTTGTGTATTGTATGTTTTAGACCATAAATTTTGAACAGAAGTTGTGGTCAGTTCTTCTAAAACAGGAGGTGTGACCGCTTCATTTTGTTGATCACGCTGGATCGACAATTCAGATTCTAGTGCGATGCTTTCATCGTGATCATTCATAACTATTTTCCTTGCCTTTTCTTGATTTTCTTTAGCTCTTTATCCACGACATCTGATGCTAATTTCCCTGTTAGGATGGCTACAGGAACCCCTGCTGGATTAAATGTCCATTGACCAGCTTGTTTGATTGATGGGATTGGGGTCAATACAGATTTATTGACTTTAAGGAATTTATACTCAACCGGGAATGGGTGATTTCCAAATGACCAACCAGTAACAGACCCATCTGTACTGAAGGTTCTGGATTGAATCGTGAGTGGTGTCGCAACCTGCGTTTTCTTGATTGTGTTTCTGAAATTTGGCCAATATTCATCATTAAAGAAGTCAATAATTGCTTCAGTTACAAACTGTTTGAATTCTTCATAGTAACCTAGATCGGCAATAAGTTTGGTTAAATCATAATCAAACAAAGTTGATACAATGAGTCCAGTTTCGCCTTTTGGGGATAAGGAGGCATCACGTAAAGCAGGAATTGATATTTCAAAAGTATTATACTCAATGTATTTTTTAAGCCAATCAAATAAGGCCTTTTTATCGGTAATGAACGCCTTGTTTTCATCCTGAATTTCAGATAATGATATCTTGGATAACCCTTCCAGTTTCTTGGTGTAAAAACAGTGTGGACCACTGATGTCTTTATAAGTTTCTATCGGTTGATTCACTAAAATAACCAGAGTCAAGATTGAATCTGCCCCTTTAAATGTTTTAAATTTGGCCGTATTTTCAATAACTTTTTGTTTAACAGGCAAACTTTGAATGGATTCAGTTTGAAGCACTTTATAGAAAGCATTGGTATCCGCTGTCCAAATCAATTGCTGATAAGTAAAAACCTGGCCATCTTGGGTCACAATTTCTTTTTTATCTGAATCAATGGACATCACTTGAGCATTATTGAGAATGGTACAATCTTGTTTTTTGATCAGTTCACTCAGTTTGTCTACAATGACCTGAGTCGATCCCTTGGGATAATGATATTGCAAGTAAAGGGTAAAATAAGACAAGGCAAAGAAAGTCGGGGTATCGGTAAAGAAATGTTGAGCTATAATATGAATCAATGCTTTATTTTTTGTTTTCCTATTTAAATAATCATTCACAGGTTCAAACATCTTCATGGCTTTATTCATATTGATGATAAACTTACCCATCCATGGCAGTAATACCTTACCCAAATATTTCATATCATAAGGTTTAGACATAAATAGTGGATTGTCTATTCCATACAAAACATCCATGTATTTCATGACTCTCTTAACATCCACTAAAATTTCATCAATATCCTGCTTTTCACTAGGATAATATTCTTTTAATAAGGCTCCGTATTCATCAATACTAGATTCATCTTTTAAAAGGATTGATTTTGATCCTACAGACATCTTAATCGGATTTGGAAGAAATTCTATATCTACTCCTAATTGCTTCATCATAGAAAACACGATCCCAGAATCGATGATTCCTCGAGCACCCTTATCTAAGGTATGACCATCAAGTTTAAAGGCACCTAAAAGACCTCCGCATTCTGGTTCTTTTTCAATCAACAGCACACGGTGTCTTTCTTTACTTAAGTAGGCAGAAGCCGTCAACCCTGCAATCCCAGCCCCTACGACAATGACATCATAATCCGAAGTTCTCATAGACCCCCTTATAAAATTATAATAGGAATTGCGATACTAACGTCTAAGCTTTATTCATGATACTTGGTTCTTAAAACAGAATCCATAGGTTAAAACTATATATTTTTAATTATACATCAAGCGATATATTTTGCGAAATCATTATGACTAATTATAGAATATGTTTCCCATCATGATTCTGTGGATAAAAAATAAACTCATCAAAATGATGAGTTTAAGGTTTAATATTTTAATAAGAAATAAGAAAATGATCCAACATATTATTCAGAACGGTTGTTGAATTAACCCAGTTTTTTGATATCGCGATAAGAAATGAGCTCAACATGATTATCTTTAAACCATTGTTGAATCTTCTTAGACGTATACATGGCATGATCTTTAGCACGAATGATCGAATAGGTTGAATACTTCATGATTTCGTCATCGACATAACCACAATGGCCACCCAATGATACCCATTCTTTATCTAAGAAGTTTGGTAATTGAGATAAGGCAAAAGCTTCAGGATCAGCTTCCATTTGTTCTTTTATTCCAAATGGTTTCAAATTGACACCAGGCATCGCAATCATGCCTACCTTACTTCTCATATCAGCTGAATATAGGATGCCAAACTTCAAACCAGCATCCCGAACAGCATTAACAAAATTTGGGCTTACTCTTGAGATGGAGTGTCCATGAACATACTCTGGTTTCTTACCTGTTAAGGCGATGAATTTTTCAATTTGGGCAACAGCTTCAATCAATACTTCCTCATATGGCCATAAATCTATGATCTTAAAATTTGGGTCTTTGTATTTTTCAGTAGAACGAATAAATTCACCTGTTTCTGGATTAACCAAATTTGGAAGTAATTTTGGATCAGCGACAGGTCTTCCTGAAACCACGTTGATATCGATGCCTAAGCAAATATTAGGAAAATCTTTGATACGTTCAACGGCATATTCGCAAGAAGGCACATTTGTAAACAAACCGGTACAGGTGATAAACCCATGCTTAAACGCATCAATATGACCATCTGTTATACCTTTTGTAAACCCATAATCATCAGATTGAACCAATAATTTCATTTTATTTCTCGCTTTCTATTTGATTAAATTATAGCACTCATCAACTGGGTTAATTGATGATGAACTCACAAAAAAGTTCTCTATTGATGAGAACTTTTTAATGGGTTATTAAGTAATTTACTTCGCTAATCATTGAGTCCTTTTCCATCTAAAATCCGTTGAAACTGTTTCTCAATTCTATCTTCTCTTGTTTTAGCGTGTTTAGGTTGAGCAAAGTAAAGTAAATAAGCTCTTTGTCTTCCTGGTGTCAACGCTTCAAAAGCTGCCTTTAAATCCGGATTTGAATAGAATTTCTGTTGAAGTTCATCTGGAATAGCAAACTCTGTATGCTTTTTAAAGGATACTTCTAAACCAGACTTTTCAACATCAATCGCTTCATTGACAGTGTCTTTAATATCAGTTTCGAGCACTTCAATATCAGAAAGATTTTTAAATCTAATCTGACGAGCTGCTTGAACATTGAGGGTTTGTTGAATAAGGATACTCTTGGGATCTTTAAGTAAAGCACCTTTCATAAATAACAAGGCACAATAATCTTTAAATCCATGCATCAAGACTATGTTTGATCCATCTAAAGTATAACAAGGTTGGCCCCATTTCAGTTCTTCTGTAAGCTGACTTTCAAGTAAGATTTCTCTTAACTTTTTAAATTCAGCTTGCCATTTAGTGGCTTGATTCATAAACGCACTGACCTTAGGATTCATACGATGATTCGTCATTTCAATGCTTTCCTTTCAAGAAAATCTACCTCATTGAGTTAATTGTGCTCATAGGTATTTATATTTAAATTATCGATCTTTTCAAGACAAATGTCCATTAAGATGAATGTTCGTTCTGGTGTGGAATTTTCAATTTGCATATTACATCCTTCTGTCGTAGTAATTTCTTAATAAAGTAAAACTCGTGTAATGAATAACCAACGCAAGTAATGATATAACTAACGGAATCGGGAGTTTCATAAAGTAGAAAATTACACTTTGAATACTCAGGATGATTGAAGTGGTTTTTACATTCACATAGCCTGCGACTCCATTGACCATCCTATTTCGTTCATCTTCAGCTTCAATTAAGTCTTGCCTAACTTCTTCGGGATGTTTAATATTTTTGCGCAAGCGTATAAGAAACACTGCACTTATTGAAGATCCAAATCCTATAATGAAACCTTCATAACCTTGATTGGGACTTGTCAATTGGATTACTATCAAACCGCATAGAGTTAGCATAATACCTAAAAACAAATATAAGCGATATTTCCTAATGTTGATGGTGTTCATTTCTCATCCTCCTCATAGATGAATATTTCTTCAATCGACTGACTAAAGAACTTTGAAATTTTAAACGCTAAAAGAATCGATGGATTATATTGACCCTTTTCAAGCGAACTGATGGTTTGTCTGGAAACCATCAATGTATTAGCTAATTCTTCCTGACTTATTCCTAATTGTCTTCGCAACTTCTCAAGATTGTTTTTCATTTAACCTCCATTTGACAAGTTAACTTTACAACAAGCATCTGATTATGTCAAGTAAACTTGTCATTATATTTAAAAACCCTAGGTTTAGGGTCTAATTGAGAATTCTTAAATCAATTTTCGAAAATTATTATAGATTGCGACGATTAATGGCTCAGATTCAATTCATTGACTAGATCAATAATGTCTTGGGGTACACTAGGTCCAAAATAAGCATTCATATCCTTGAGTGCACTTTCCCAATCCGCTGTCCCCAGTAACCTTTGAGTACAGTTCTCACAACTTATTCGTCCGGGTCGCAAATAAATGTTCTGCTTAACTGGCTGATTACAGTCATCACAAATCAAATCAGTCCTAAACATGTAACCTTTTAGTCCAGCTTCTCTTCGATACCAAGCCATCATCGACTTGATAAGTTGATTTGCAGATGTTTCTCCATAATAACCAACAAGTTCAATTGGTGAATTATAAGTGATCGATACTGAAACATAGGATGCGATATCAACTTGATATAGACCTTGTTTAGCACCTACTCCAAATAAACCTGATTTTGGTGCTTCGATCAACTTTCCGTCTTTGATGAATTCATTGGTATGAATCTTCAAAACAGCTTCTTTAAGCACATCACCTAACGACAACCATGATCTGATTTCTATGCTACGTTGAGTTCCTTTTTGTATGACTGTTTTAACAATATCCCTGGCATTTTTAGGCAATTTGCTTTCAGCCAATTGAAAAGCCAATTCTTCTGTTTTATCTTTCTCTTTTATTGACCCAAAACCTTTACCTGTTGTTGAATACCAAACCACAAGTACATGGTCTTTTGGGACTTGTTGTTTCAATAGATCTAAAGCTTCATTTTGGTTTGATCCTGTCGCGTTAATTCTTTTTAGAAATTCATACATTGTGAACTCCTTACTGGGTGATTTTATGTTATCTATCCAATCAACCATTACACCATTGGATTAATACAACAAAAGTTTATCCTCTCCAAGAACCAATTCCATTCCATTCTCTTTCGATAAATCTGACATTACATCCATATTGACCAGCTTGAGTAAGCACTTTAATCATCAGTTGCTCTTTGCCCTCTTGATGCAGTCTTGTGCCAATGTGTTTAATGGATTTAAGTGTACTATCATACGCCCTTTGATCAACGTTGTATTGTTGGTTGGATTTTCGATTAAGATCAACCAATAGTTTTGCGATTTCTTCAATCATCGCAAACTCTTCATAATCATTGATGATATCGGATAATTGTTCCTCTAATTGGGCAGATTGATTTATCGTGTTTGTGACCTCAACGCCAGTTGGTTTGATTTCCACTTTTTTCGGGAATTTGGTTAATGATTGTAGTGACACTATCCTAACACTTTCAGATCCAACACCAGAAGAGGCTTGTAGGGCTGTGCGAGCGATTTCTATCATAGAATCAAGTTGACCACGTTCAGCTAGGTCACCAAGTGCCTTAGCAGCGTAGTACCGAACAGTATCACTTGGGTCCGTATTCAGTGTTCTAACCAAGACCAACACAACACGCTCATCACCAACATCACCTAATGCTCCTGCCAAAGAAGAACGCGTAGATTCGCTACCTTTTTCATAATTAGATTGATGTGAAAGAAATGCAATAAAGGGTTCAATAACCCGTTTATCTTTCAATTGAGATAAAGCATGTATGGTGGCAGATGGTTGATCAATATTGTCATCTCTCATAATGTAAGATTTCAAAATATTCAGTAAAGGTTCTACAACTTTAGGATCTCCAAAGGAAGCCAAAGCTCTTGAGAATTCACGTGCAGTCGCTCCATGTTGAATAGCACTGATCAATGGATCAATGGCACGCGGATCTTGAGTTTCTTGAAGTGCCCATGCAACTTCGCCGAAATGTAAAGTCGCTGGATTATGCAACAACCCTATCAATGCATCTGTTACATGCTCTTTTTTGACTCTAGCTAAAGCAAAAGCTGAACTTCTTACGACTGTTTCATCTGGAGAGTTCAGTGATGATAAGAGTCGTTCAATCATCGTAGGGGGTAGTTTATCTTCTTTGTTATGAATTATATATCCTGCTAAGATTCTGATCTCCATTTTTTGTTTATAGTCCAAGTTTTCTAGATTGCCTGTAATTGCGTTAACCAGTGGTTCTATGGCTGCATCTCCACAATGGTGCAATAATTTATTGGCAACGAAACTAGCATTCGTATCAGAATTTTTTAATTTTGATTGAAGTTTTGGATCCACCTTTGGTAAGAGTCGCAAAGAATCGCATCTTACTTTAATCAACATTTCCACAAATTGACTGTCTGCAATTTTTCCTATATCTTTCATCACTTCTAATGCCTGTGCTGCTTCATTACGAGTATCTAAATCTCTTCTGTCCATTAATGCTTTGGCTAAGCCTTTGATATCTTTATTCTTAGCCATCTTCTCAATGTTGAGTTTAAAGAATCCCATGTCGCGCCTCTTTCACAGACAAGTTCCCAAACCATTATGATCATTATTGTCTGTCTATTTTAATTATACGCTTAATAAATAAAAACGATGAACTTGGTTAAACACAGAATTCATCGTTTAGATAATCATTTTTCTCTCAAGATAAATCCGACAATCCATTACATTTACCAAACATCACCCACTAATAATTGATATGCTCAACCTAAATCGAAAATCACTTATTTGATTTCTTCGACTTTAGGTTTTCGTATTCTTTCAAGTCAAATTTCGCATATCTATTTTTTCCTGTTTTTTTAGCATGATACATCGCAAAATCAGCATACTCTATGATCTCATAAATTTCATCAGTATCTTGACCATAGATAGCCATACCACAACTCAATGAGAATACTAAGGAGTTATGATCAATCACTAACGGTTGATCGATGATATAGTGTTTTATAAGCTCCCAATATGATTCCAAGTCAGAGTTTTCTACCGAATTCAATCCATAGATAAAGACCCCAAACTCATCTCCAGCGATTCTGAGCTTTACAGAATTGGGAAGAGGCATATTTTTTAATCGATTCGCAAATTCGATTAAATAATCATCCCCAATTTGATGGCCATAGGTGTCATTGATCTTTTTAAAATCATCCATGTCTATAAACATGAATACTCCAAGTTTATCTTGATGTTGACTGATTTGATATTCAATCTCTGATCGATATTGATATCGACTGACTAGTCCCGTAAGTGGATCTTTGACTAAGCGATTGTTGAGCTCTTTGTTTAATACATTGAGTTGAGCATTTGATTTCTCGAGCTTACGTTTGGTGTTAACCAATTCATTATTGAGCAGTTGTATTTCTTCAAACTGAAATCGAGATGATTCTGGATTATGAAAGCCGAGTTTATGATCGACTGTCTGTTGTAAAAACATAAAGTGAGATATAAGCCTATGTAACTGCTCTTTTTCAATAGAATCATGACAAAAGTCATCTTGAAGTGCAAAAATGTAAACCCCATTATTTGACTTGATTCCATATAGGTCCAGCGAAATTTGAGACACATATAAAGGCTGATGTTCAAGGTGAACCAACAGCTTTGAATCGTTTGAACATTCAAATATACTTCTCATGACTGACTCATGAACTTGTCTTTCAAAAATTTCTCTGATATTACCTATTTTTTTATCAATTAATGAAACGGGATCACACCACATGATTTCAATAATGGTTCCCTCAAGATTTACCAAAACTAAAAATGTTTTCATTGTCTTCCCTTATTAAGGACGATGTTCTTTTCAGCCCATTCGATAAGTTGAGAGGCATTTTGAGTAGAAATATCAACACCCCATTTTTTCCACAACTCATGGGTAGAACTAAAAGCCTGACCACCAACAGCGATTTTGAGATGTGGGAATTTTTCTTTGATACCTAAAACGATATCTTGACATAATTCAAGGTGTTGGGGCATGGTTACAGATAGTCCAATAAAATCTGGATTATTTTCACTGATCGATTTTAATATGGCATCTTTAGGAACAGCAGCCCCAAGGTAAATACTATCCCAACCATGATATTCAAATAGATCCGATAGCATTCTGATGCCCATTTCGTGAAGTTCACTTCCAACACAACAAGTCAGAATTTTACATCCATTTCTTGGTTGCTCAAAAATAACAGAATAAAATTGTGAAAGAGCTGTTTGTGTGGTTGAAGTACAATAATGTTCTTTATCCACTGATATTTCATTTCTATGCCACAAATCACCTACTTCAATCATGACTTCCTGAAGTATTTTTTGAAAGATATCATCAATCGATATGTCTGATTTCGATAAAGTTCTGACTAAATTGATGGCTGCACGAGTGTCACTCTTAATCAGATAATTAAGATATTCTTTTCTTATTTCTTGATATTGATCACTGTTTTGATACAGTAAATCTTGTTCTTGATTTAGCTCTTGATCCAGTGCTTCTATTCCTTTAGTTATCATATGTGTTCTTCTTTGTGATAATTCTAAAGGTTCAATATCCTCTGATATTTTTTCAAGGATTTGATAATGCTCTTTGAGTCGACGATGTGTTTGTTCACGAGGATCAGTGCTATTTTTTGATAAATTGCACAGAAGTTTATATAACCATCTTGTGTATTCGATGAATATTTTTTCATCATCAAATTTTACAGCAATTTCCAAATAGCTCAAGTTATAAAGAATGTCTTCATACATCAATCTTCTTTGACGTTCTGAATAAGTGTTTGCCATTTCTTGGTCAAGATCGAATTGCATTTTAAATGCTTTCTCAGCTAAAGTGTTCGTTTGATCATTACTAATCCTTAGAAGCGAGCTCATTTTATTCTCCTTTTTTATCATCAACTTATATCTTGATATAAATTCTGATTTTTAATCTCCTAAAGCATCATTCTAATCTAGATATAACTGTCAAACATATTATACACGGGATAACTCATATGCATTCTCATCTCATCTAGATTTTAGCTTAAAATTGATAGTTGAATTGATCACACAAAAAATTAGAGATACAAATTATTTATGATGGAAATACTTATTGCTTATATTTTCCGGGGATTAGCAAACTCGAGTAAGCAAACCCCATGAGATTCTTTTAGGGTTAATGTTTTCACCAAATTTCAGTCATTATAAATGTGTTTGTTCAGAGTGTGTGATAATAATTAAGTTACTAAACTATCTAGGAGAATTTCATGAAAAAAAGTGTTTTATTTCCCGTATTTCTAGTTGTATTTGTAGACCTCTTAAGTTTTAGTCTTATCTTACCTTTAATGCCATATATTGCGGCTAATTATGGTCTCAATTCATTCTTTGTTGGCTTACTTCTAGCAACGTATCCAATAGGTCAAGTATTTGGAACACCGATTCTGGGTCGTTTATCTGATCGATTTGGTAGAAAACCAATCTTACTGTTAAGTGTTGCAGGTACCTTTCTTGCATTAATCAGTCTGGGCTTAATTTTACTATATAATCCTTCAGGTTCGATTGTTTTGATATTTGCGACACGTTTATTTGATGGCTTGACAGGAGGAAACATAACAGTTGCTCAGTCTTATATCTCAGATGTAACAACTCCAGAAAATCGAGCAAAAGGTTTGGGGATGATTGGTGCTGCCTTTGGTTTGGGTTTTATCTTTGGTCCTGCGATTGGTGGTTTTACAAGCCAATGGGGTTATCAAGTCCCCGCATTATTAGCGGCAGGCTTAAGCTTCACTAATCTGATCCTGATTACATTGATTCTTCCTGAATCACTTAGTGCAGAAACGAGATCAAAACTTCGTCATAGCGATAAAACAAAATTCTCTCTAAAGATCTTAAAAGAAGCACTTAGTAAACCCATCGCAGGACCTTTACTTCATTCAAGAGTATACTATTCATTTGCGCATGGGGTATTTCAAACCATATTCGCTTTGTACGCCCAAAAACGTTTGAATTTGGATGCTTCTCAAACAGGTTTGGTATTAGGTTATGTAGGAATATTGGTGGTCTTGGTTCAAGTGGGTGCTATAGGAAAACTAACCAAAAAGTACACAGAAAATCAACTCATGAAATCATCAAGTTTCATTCTAGTAATTAGTTATCTATTATGGGCATTGGTTCCAAATTTGATTCTATTGATGATCGTTTTAATTCCCATAGCAGCAGGAAGCGGTATCTTAAATACAGTTTTGCGTAGTGCCTTAACCAAATCCGTTGCTAAAGAAGAAATAGGCGGAATACTTGGTTTAAGTTCTTCTCTTGAAAGTATGACCTCAATCATTACCCCAATCTTAGGTGGGTTCTTAATGGCTTCACTTGGAACGTGGGCACCAGGTATATTTTCTTCCATCGTTACAGCATCTCTTTTATGGTTCATCAGTAGAAAAATTGCTGAACCAAAGCATGATATCAATACAGTGAAGTATTCACTAGAATAACTTAAGTTCTCAAATCTTTTCACTTTATCCAATATTACTGTTAAAATTAAAAACGACCTAACATTTGTTATCACAATATAAGGTCGTTTTTAATTTTATAGAAAGGGAAATATACTCATCTAGCTCAAACAAAGTATTTTTACTTAACTCATCAAAAACCAATCACAACGCCTTCTGATCTCCAATCCGTTGCGCCACAGTACACATTATCCTTTGTGATTTCAATCAACTGAAGGGCTGAATTACAGCGTTCGATCATTTCTATGACATGCCCTTTATCTTTAAGTGATTGAATCGTTTGATCAGAATAACCCGGCTCAAGATTTAGCACATTTTCAATTTGATTGGGATAAGGATTGGTTGTTTGTGCATCAAACCAATAGGGTTCATGAAGCGCTTCAATGACGTTCAACTTTTGATCTAGTAAATGAACTGTGGTTTGTGCATTCCATTGCGGTTGACGATCACCACCCGGGGTATTGGAAACATAGCGGCAAAAACCTTGATCATCTGTGATTAGAAAAGCATTCAAGGTATTCATCGTTTTCTTTTTTGGAGCAATACAATTGGGATGCCCTTCTACCATATTAAAACAAGCCCCAATTCGATTATTAAGTATAATCCCAGTTTCTTCGTCTATAATACAGGCTCCAAAAGCATCATTAACACTGGTAATAAACGAACATGCATTCCCAAATTGATCAACAACCACCATCGATGAAGTGTTCAAAGATTTGTTATTTAGAAGATCTAAGTCTACTTTAATAGAACTGTCTTTATGGATTAAAGCAGCTTTTTCACTTCCATAAGAACTAGACAGTACCCTTTCCATTGGATTATCAATAAACTTTGGATCACCAAAAAGTGAAATTCTATCCTCAAAGGCAATTTTCTTTGCCTCAACCATAAGATGTATTGCCTCAGCTGGATCACCAAAAATTCTTTCCATATCGAAATTTTTCAAGATGTTTAACATTTCTAGATGAATGATACCTTGGCTAACGGGTGGCAACTGATAGACCCAATGATCTCGATAATTGATTCGGATGGGTTCAACCCATTCAGCCTTATATTCTTCAAAGTCAGAAGAAATAAGGGAAGAGCCTCTCGCGTTTAGACGTTCAACCAAACCTTTAGCTAACGTTGAATAAAAGCCAGTATCCTCATTTTGAACCAAAAATCGCAAGGTCTTTGCCAATTGAGGATTGGAAACAACGCTTTGTTCAGCTTTGGCATTTCCTTCTTGAGTCAAAAACATCTTACTAAGTACTGTATCCTTTTTAATTTCTGATTTCTTTTTCTGAATATAGTCACTGGTTCTTTTGGTTATTGTGAAACCATGATCAGCATAATAGATCGCATCTTGGGCACACTCGTTAAAACTTAACGTTCCAAATTTACGATGTCCTTCAAAATATGCAGAAACAGCACCTGGCACAGACATGGAATGAATTCCAAACTCTGGGATTCTAGAAAGTTTCAATTGTTTAAAAAATTCAGGTGATTGATTTGAGCCAGCTGGACCACTTCCGTTTAATGCATATATCTTCTTGGTTTTAGCCTCGTAATATAGGAAGAATGCATCTCCGCCTAACCCACACATATCGGGCAATACGACTCCTGCTGTCAAAGCCATTCCCACAGCCGCATCCATAGCTGATCCATTTTTTCTTAAGATTTCAATTCCTGTAGACGAAACTAAAGTATGAGCAGAAGCTACCATACCTCTTTTGCTCATAATATATCGATCATTTTTCATATTAATCAGTCCTTTGGTTTAAAAAATTGTATTGCTAGCAAAACACCATTATATATTGCTAATCCAGCAATGATTAAAATCACCATCTGGTTTGTTTCAATTTTGAAGTTGCTTTGAATTAACGTTGTGATAATAAGTCCAAACCCTATGATGATATATACACTTGCTCTAAACAAGAGTGTCTTTTTAGATCCAGGGATTGCTTTTTTATGTTTTGCTTTAATTGCTTTTCTGCTCATGATTTTTTTCATGAGTCGATAGTTCATGATTTCAAGGATGGTATACACAATTGCTGCAATAGGAAAAACCACTTGAATCGGTAGTTTCATCAAAGAATAGAGCACAATTCCTAATGCAGCTGTAAATATGATTCTGAAAGAATAGAACCTTATTTCTTTATCTTCGCTAGGTGAAATCATAATATTCGAATCAATCTTTGCGATATAATATTCAACTGTCAAATCGCCATCTGGTTTATGAACCATACTTCTCCTTTATCTAAAGTTACTACCTTTATATTGATATTTATCTGATAAATAATAGATTTCATTATATTCGAATTTTCGGCCATCCATAAGATAAGAAATCTGTTCATATTTTAAGATTGGCACATTGACCTCACAAGGAAACAAAGGCTTTATGTCTTCAGGACAAACAATAGCTGAAATCATAAAATCTGAAGAACCTATCTTTACTGAAAGTGTATTTTCAATATACTTGTATAGTGAACCATTGATTTCTCCGATGTCTATTGTTTTCATGATTTTTGGTGAAATATGGATACACTCAACAGCGATTGGGCTATTTTCAACAAAACGAATTCTCTCGATTTTATGAATAAAGTCAGAATCCTCGAGTTCAAATATATCTCTGATCTTAGGTAAACGATTGGCTTTTACGCTTGCATAACCAAGAATATTGATGGAAGATGAAATGTTGCGCATTTGCATCTGTTCAGAAAATCCCATTAGTTTTTTAATTTGTCGATCAACAGAGTACATTCTAACGAAACTGCCTCTTCCAGCGGTACGATAAATGATACCGTTATAAGCTAGATTATTAAGAGCCTTATTTACTGTAGAACGACTGGCACTAAAAATCTTGCAAAATTCAAGTTCTGTGGGAATAGCTTGTCCTTCTTTATAAACACCTTTGTCTATAGATTCTAGGACATATTCTTCGATTTGTTTGTATAATGGCTTTTCAATAGTACTCAAAATTACACCTTCTTTAATAATAAACATCCACCACCTCGGTTTCCCCGAAAGTGGTGGACCTTCACTATATTATATTATATTACTTTACTACTCATAGCAGCATGAAATTCTGGGTCTCCTGAGATAAAAGGATTGATGCCTTTACTTGGAGGAAGGAAGTGGCAGATGATTTGAAATGGGATGATATATTCAAGTCCACCAAAATCTGCATCATCTGTAAAATCTAAAATGCAATCTTTATTCGATGTCCCAGTCAAAGTTTTGGAACCAATAAGAAACTGATGTTCCGTCTTTTTTCTCAGATAATCATGAAGTTTCAGCGTTCTGCTCAAAGTCTTACTTTGATGAGCAATATAAACCAAAGTAGTACTAGAGTTAATGGCATTATAGATGCCATGCATGAATTCTTCGACTTCATAACCGACAACTGGGATACGAACTGTTTCAACCATCTTCAAAGTCCCTTCCAGGACATTGCCCCACTGGTTTTCACAACCAAGAACCATGATGTGATTTGCTTTTTCAAGTTCTTCTTTGTTGTGATCAAACCATGCTTCTGACTGAAGAATAAGTTTAGGTATATTCAATATGGTATTCGTCAATCGATTTAAAATCTCGTTATATTCAAGATCCGTAATCCAATGACTTTGAAGAGCCCATTCTAATGCACAGACATAAAGTGAAACAATACTGGCTTGATAGCCTTTGGTTTTTGCAACAGCTAATTCATCGCCACTAGCCAATTCTACAAAAGCATCGGAATGCTCAAGAATTCGACTTGTTTTATTGGCTGTCAAGGCAACAGTTTTGCTGCCGCATGACTTGGCCATTTCAAGGGCTTTCTTGGTTGACGTGCTGTTACCGCTTTGTGTCAAACCAATCACCAGTGAATGCGAAGGAAACGATTTATTCTGATCTAGATACAAAGTAGGAAAAGCTGCTGTCACCTTAAAGGGAAACAGCTTTTCCATAAATGGTTTTGCGATTAAGGCCGCATGACATGAAGTGCCAGAACCAAGAATGACGAGTTCTTCAAACTTATCACCTGAAACCAGTTCCAGAAATGATTTGGTTATGTCTTTTCTACGATTTACGATGTCAAGACACACTTTTTCAGTTTCATTGATATAGTCGAGAATGGTCATCATTTTACAGGATTCCTAAATAGACTCCAATGATACCAACTGCCAATAATAACAACATTAATGTAGTAGTCTTATGACCTTTACGAACTAATGCGAAGATTAAGAAGGTTAAACTTAAAGGCAAGAGTTTTGGCATGATGCCATCAAAGATGGACTGAACTGCCAAGGTAGATTGACCAACTTTTAAAATGAGCGGAGTTGAGACTTTAACCATGGAGGCAATCAATGCACCAACGACGACAGCTCCCATAACCTTAGCTGCTCCGGTCAACTTTTCAATTGTCCCTGAAGCAAAAGCAGATTGTAGGAAGGAAACTCCACTTCTATATCCAATAAACAATCCATTATATCGAAGCAGATAATGAGGAACATTATAAATTAAGATAAACAAGATTGCACCCAAGATATTACCTTGAATAGCTAATGAAGCACCAATACCAGCACCGATGATTCTAAAGGTTCCCCAGAAGAAGGAATCTCCGATCCCAGCTAAAGGACCCATCAAGGCTGCTTTGATCGAGTTGATTGCATCAGTATCAAAGTCTTCAGTATTCGCATTTTGTTCTTCTAGCGCAATGGTAGCCCCATAGATGAAGGAAACTGTTTGCGGTGAAGTATTAAAGAATCCAACATGTCTCTTCAAAGCTTCTGCCATGTCTTTTTCGTCAGGATATAATTTTTTCAAAACAGGAATCATTGCATAGCAATACCCAATGGCTTGCATACGTTCATAATTGAAGCAACCTTGCAAAGCCAAAGAGCGCCAGAATACCTTCATTAAATCCTTATTGTCAATTTTCTTTTCCATTTTCGCTCTCCTTATTTATTTAAGTTCAATTGGTAGACCAAGGCAGCAGCAATTGCTCCAAGAATCGCAATACCAATTAAGCTTAAATTTAAAAATGCTGATAATACGAAACCCAAGAATAAGAAAGCAGCACTATTTTTGTCAAAGATGAAACGCATCAAGATTGCCATACCTAAGGCAGGCAACAATCCGCTAGAAACTCTCAAACCTGCCAAAACTTTTGCAGGAATCATTGCTACGATACCGGCAACTGCTTCAGATCCGAAAGCTACACCCAAGAATACTGGGGTAAATGCAAAGACAAAGAATAAAGCGGCACCAGACCAAAGAATTTTTTCAATACCCTTCCAATCGCCTTTTTCTGCGTAAACGTCTGCTTGATGATTAAAGGTAGCATTAATAACTCTGGCGAAGATCCCTAAGGATTGAGCCAACATCGCGATAGGTAATGCAACAGCAACAGCAGTTTCAGTATCTAATCCAGATAAAATTGCAAATGCTGTACCCAAAATACCACCAGTGACGGTATCAGGAGGAGTAGCTCCGCCGATATTGACGATGCCCATCCAAACTAATTCTAAAGTCCCACCCATGATAATTCCAGTTTGAAGATCGCCAAGAATTAAACCAACAATAGGTCCAGTGACTAACGGACGGTCGAGCATATTCTGACCACCGATGCGACTGTCCCACTGAGCAAATCCAGCGAGTAGAGCTAGTAGCAAGGCTTGTAAATAAATCATATTTTCCTCCTATGTTATTTACTTATTAAAGATTTTTTCAGCATCTGAATAAGTTAGTTTTCTTTCAGATGGTACTACCTGAATATGAACATCTTTACCGATTTCTAGCATATGTTTCCAATTATCGAAATCTTTTCGATCTAAGAACACTTGCCGATCAATAATCTTCTTATCTCCCGATTTTCTCATACCCCCGAAAACTACTTTGTCGATTTCCGAGACACCATCACAAATTATTCTTGCATCTTCAGAATTCTCAACCACCACAAAGATTTTCTTGTTCGCCAGAGTAGGATCATTTAAATATCCGGCTGCATCTTTGACAGTGCGAAACTGTAGATCGACTCCAGGCGGCTTTGCCAGACTCAGTGACATTTTCATAATTGGATCATTTGTTGCTTTATCATTGGCTACTAGAATTACATTTGCCTGTAGATAAGACGTCCAAACCATTGCCACTTGTCCATGAATCAATCGATCATCAACTCTAAGCAATTTAATCATATCTTTTCTCCTTTCGTATTTAAAGACTGAATGAAATGTTCAAATATTTCATCGTCTCTTTACCACTTTCAACGGCACTGCTCAATAATTCTTCCATATTTTCAACGGGAGATAGTATTACCTCGAGTAAAAGTCCAAGGTTGACGCCACTCACAACATACTGCTTCTTCTTTGTATCTATGAAATAAAAGGCAGCTTGTGTTGTGCTTCCGCCAGGAATGTCAGTTAAGATGATTTTGTGATCATTGGGATCACATTCTGAAATGAATTTACTGATTCTACTTTTAACTTCTTCGATGGTGTCTTGCATAGAAACACACAACTCATAAACACTTGGGGTGTCTCCAACGATCATCTGAGCAGAGTTGATAAATCCCTTGGCTAAATCACCATGAGTACAAATTAGTATTTTCTTCATGCCCTTACCTCCTACTTACCTTCACACAATATCACACAAAAATACATTTGTCTAGACATTTAGGTACATTTCACCACGATTGTATGCCACCCAGTATTACCGTCTAAATATATGCTTCAATATAAGAGATTCCGTCTTCTAGAGATTCAAGAGCTGCTATGTAATTGATATCATTCATGCGAGCTAAATCAACCAAATCTCTAATCCATACAACATCGATTCCTGCACGATTAGCAGACTTCACACCATTATAAGAATCTTCAAATATAATGCATTGTTCTTTTCCTATTCCTGAAATATCTGAAACATGGTTAAAAAGATCAGGATGTGGTTTAGTTCTTTCAACTTGATCACCATAGACCTCAAAATCAAATTTGTGGGTCAAATTTGCGTGTTTAAGAAGTTTTTCGGCTCTATTTTGATAAGTGGATGTTGCAAGTGCTGTTAAAACTCCTTTTTCTTTAAGATATTTTAAAATCTGAACTGAGCCTTTCTTAATTGGTAATCCATATTTTTCAATGTGTGCCCAAAAAAGCATCTCCCTATAATTCCTTAATCTATGAAATTCTTCCTCTGTACCAAAGCGAAAACTCATCTTCCTTTTTAATTCATCAAAGCCAATTCCGATAAAACCATCAATTTCTTCTGGGGCAATTTCTAGTTTGCATTCAACAAAGGTTTGTTTCCAGCATTGGACATAGATTCTCTCTGTGTCCAACAATAAACCATCCATATCAAAGATAACAATTTTCTTTTTTTTCATTTCTTTACTTAATTCCTGTTTCTATTTGTGTATACATTATAACTTATATATCGAGTGAATATTAATATCAGGTTTTATTGACTAATTTTTTGTTTATTTCATGAACTTTAGCAAATAAAAAACGAACCAAGTTCGTTTAGGATCAATGAATCTAACATTAATAAGTTCAGTTAACAATCAAAATAGAATTTCATAGACTTCCTTAAAGAGCAAAGGAGTTGAGCATGCCACCAAGAGAACACTTTTATTATTAAATGGTGTTTGTGCTTCAAATGGTAATGCGACAATTCCTCCAACTTCCTGGAGAATAATTCTTGCAGCTGCGAAATCCCATAGTTTTAAATGACTATTGATATATATTTCGTGAGATCCTGAAGCAATACGGCACAGACTTATTGCAGCTGAACCAATGTTTCTGTGTGCAAAGATCTTCGAATTTAGATCTTCAATACAGCTTTGTTTATGTACATTCAACATAAATACAGTTTTTAAATTCATATCCAAAACAGATTCATTCAATGTTCTTTGCCTGGGTTGAATTATTTTCTGATTATTGACCCATGCACCTTTACCCGTAATACCAAGATAAAGCAGGTTTTTCGCGATGTCATATACAAATCCGAAACAAGGTTCCTTATGTTCAAAGTATGCGATTGATAAAGCATAATCTTCATTTTTACGATAAAAGTTCTTTGTTCCATCTATTGGATCAATGATCCACATCTTATCCGAAATATCCTGCAGATCATTCTCTTCAGCTAAAAATGTGACCTCAGGGAATTTAGAAGACAAAGCTGTTGTCAAATCATTTTGAATTTTGAAATCGATATCTGTGACGATGTTATCAAAGGAGTCTTCTTTAATGGTAACTTCAGATGTTGTTTGATTCAGATATTTTTCTCTAATCAGTGGTAACAACTCTTTTAGAAAATCGATTTTGTCCTGCATATGTGGTGCCTCTTTAAAAACTTATTCACTTTATAAACAGATATCCTATCCTTGGACTAAAGTTTTGACTACACTTCACAAGCATAAAGATAGTCATTGACTAGTTCATTTACCCAATCACTCACCAAAAGTCTGGGATCATTCACCAATTTTCCTTCTCTTACTTTTCGATATTGTATTGGCATGTATTGGCTTAGAAGCGTCAAAGGGATCATTTCTGTATTTTTGAATAGAAGATCGATGGATGATACTACTTCTGCATCAAACATATAATAGCGACTACGATCAGAATAACTAAACTTACGTGCAAAGGCGAGTTCTATATCTGATCCATGGTAGTGTTTACGCCAATTCTTTGGTTCTTTTAGCATTGCATTTTCTAGGACTTGTTTAAAATGCGACTTTGATTGATCATGATCAATCATTTCTTCTTCCATATTTGACAAGGCAAATAAGCCTTCTCTAAGGGCGAAAGTCAATCCTGGCCCAACCTTTAGGATTGCGATGCCATCTTCCACCATGGCCTTAAGATGGTGCTTGGTTTGATAATCTGTTGAGTGTCCCTCAAAGCATAAAGGATGATATGACTTTAAACTCTCTGTAAGTTTGAGTGCTGCACTTCGGTTATATTCGTGAACAGTGCTGTCGCCAAACTCAACTCCCGGTTGAACAACTACAGCCAATACACGACCCCAAACGTCGCTTAAACCTTCTTGCACCATGACTGTCCGATAGATGTCAACAGTCTCTGTAAATGCGGATGGTGTAGTGACAGCCAGAGATTCTTCTTCTTGTGCTCCACCTGGTATAGGTACTTCCGAACCTATGATGTATACAGGAGCTAAGGCATTAGGATAATTAAGCAACCGTTTCTGATATGCTGCTTCAGCAACTTTTATAAGTTGAATACCTCTTTTAGCAATGATCTCTGTTGAAAGAATGTGATGTTTATCATCGCTTCCAACCTTCATGCTGGTATCAACATGTATTTTTGTAAAACCTGCCATTACAAAGGATGCAATTAGGATTTCAGATTTTGCCATGGCTGTTGTTTCATCAAGATTACTCCAAACCAATGGCCCAAGATGATCTCCACCCAATATCAAACGATTCAAAGGAAACTCGTTTTTACGAGCTAATTCATGAATATAATCTGCATAATCTTGAGGGGTCATATTTGTATATCCCCCATCTTGATTAACTTGATTGGCCGTAGCTTCAATAACCAATGGGCTCTTGAATTTTTTATAATGCTGCATACTCGCTTCAATCACAAGAGGACTTGCGGTACACAAAGATATGGTTCCTTTAATGTGTCCTGATTGCCGATTGGTTAATATTTCTAATAAGGGATGTTTCATAGATTCGCCTTTCAATAGATTCGATATTTAGATTAAACAGGATTTAGATTGATTACTTTACAGGATACAAGGTTACTCCGGTAACCACACGATTAACCTCACCTGTTGGACAAGGATTGTCTGTTGTGTTGCCCAATGCAAATGATTTCAGGAAAGCAATACAATGAGCTACGCTCATCATCTCAAGTCCAACCAAGACCATAGGTAAATCTGATGTAATAGGCAACGAAATATTATAGTCTGTTTCAAGATCGAGTGTTGTATGATTAACCGCAAGAATCTTATACCCTTTTTGTTGACGTTTTAATTCATTGACTAAATCAACTTCGTATTTTCTTATCAATGGGTCATCATGGAAATAAACAACGATCAAACTATCCTCGTTAATGAAGGATTTAGGTCCGTGTCTGAAACCTAAAGGACTTTCATACATGGTTGCTATTTCCCCAGCCGTCAATTCAAGAACTTTTAATCCACTTTCCTGAGCATAAGCTCTCATCAGGTGAGAACCTAGATAGATAATCCGTTCAAAATCAAATTGATCGATTATTGATTGTACTTTTGTAGCGATCTGTATCAATTGATTTTCAACATTTATGGCCATTTCATTAACAAACGAAGTCAACTCCTCAAGTTGATTTAAATTAAACATAAGATACGCAGCAAGTAACATACTGGTAAAACTGGAGGTCATTGCGAAGCCTGCATCATTTGTCTCTTCAGGTAGCACCACCGCAAAGGCATTAGGCATATTTGATGCCAACTGTGCTAACTTACCATCTTTATTACATGTGATAAACAAATGATGGGACTTTTGACAAACAGCTTCAACTGCATGGATAGCCCCTAAAGATTCTGGAGAATTACCACTGCGTCCAAATGAAATGAACAAAGTATGTTTGTTTTGATTGATGAACTGAAGTGGAGCCGAAACCATATCGGTAGTAGCAACTGATCTTAAGGAAAAATCATGTTCAGAATTAAGAGCTAAAGCTAAAACATTACCTACATATTCACTGGTTCCAGCACCCATAAAAATGACATCATAGGAACCACTATTGTTTATTTTATTTAGAAATTGAGCCAATTGAATCTTAACCGATTCGATTACTTTGACTGTTTTAAGCCAGGTTATTGGCTGATGTGAAATCTCTCTCGCTGTTTCAAATGCATTTTGTTGTTTTAAACGGTCTTCAGATATGTTTAGATACATTAGTGCTCCTTTGGTTAAATATGATTAATTCTATAGTTTAAAAACAGGTAATATAGGCCTTATCTATATGTTATATTCCCCCTCTTTCATATATCTTACTTTAACAGATTTTATTACTATTGAATAATTTATGTTTTTCTGTTAAATATCAGATGACTTAGAATAGATTGCTATCTATTTCTTTAATTGTATCATAGGTCAGATGACTGATTCATTCTCTTTGATATCCAATAAATATAGTTTCATGATATACATTATCAATAGTATAGCTTGTCTTTATTGGGAAAAAATAGCTTCACTTAAATGTGTCGATGCGATAAATCGATTTTATATTGAACTTTTGTATATTCCGGTCAATATTCTATTAGTGTTTAGCTTTATCACTAAAAGCATTTTTTTAGTTATCACAAGAACAGTCAAAGCAAGTTCACACCCCCTTGTTAGAGGTGAACGCGGCTATATTGAGGCAAGACCTGTCGCTAAACTATAATAAAAATCCTTCATGCGAAGGATTTTGTTTGATTACTAAATTCATTCAATGATAAGAGATCAGCTTTATTAAAGCTTCTAATAATCCCTTACTTTACTTCTTGTAAGGTTCCGTGATATAAAACCTCATTTTTTTCATTAATTAGTTTTACTAAAACCTCAACCACATAAGGATCAAATTGTGTCCCAGCACATGATTTAATCTCTTCCTTGGCTTGATCGATACTAAGAGATTCTCGATAGGCCCGCTCTGATACGATCGCATCAAATGTATCTGCTACCGCAATGATCCTAGCATGTAAGGATATCTCGTCTTCTTTGAGTCCTCTAGGATACCCCTTGCCATCCCACCGCTCATGATGCTGTAAAACAACCTCTGCAATTTCAGAAAATTCTCCTGAAGCTCCTAAAATTCGGCTGCCTATTTCACTGTGTTTCTGTATTTCTGCTAACTCAAACTCATCCAACTTCATGGTTGAATTCAGGATCTTCTCATTGATACCGATTTTTCCAATGTCATGCATCAACCCAGTCAAACGAATCTTTTTAACTTCTTCTTTACCTAGTCTCATTCTCTTAGATATGGCAACACAAAGTTCACTGACACGTTTTGAATGCAACATTTCACGGTTATTTTTCTCAAAAAGTGTTTTCATGATCAAATCTATGGTCTTACTGCGCATTGAAGAACTTTCATATACTTTGTGTTGATACATATCATCTTCTGTTTTCTTGATGATGTCTTGAATCAATTGTGATTCATCATTCAAAGTTTCTGATCCAAAAGAAACAGAAATATCGATCGAATCTGATTTTTCTTGAGAAATATAATACTTAAGTCGGCGAACAACTTTATCAGCTTCTTCAGCATTGGTTTTAGGTAAGATGATGATGAATTCATCACCACCATAACGTGCAACGATGTCATCTGTTCTACATCCTTGTTTCAAAGCATTTGAAACCTTGATCAACAAGTCGTCTCCCATAGCATGGCCAAAAGTATCATTCACAAGCTTCAAGCCGTTGACATCACCCATAACGATCGTAATTGGATAATTACGTCTCGTATTCAAACGATGAAGTTCTTCTTCAAAGAAACGACGATTATATAGCCCTGTCAACTGATCATGAAAACTAAGATAAATGAGGTTTTCTTGAGATTTCTGTCGCTCAGTAATATCTAAAAATGTGACCAAACTAGCCCAAGTGGTACCTTTATCATCAATCAAAGGTGTACCAATAACTTCAAGTAAAGATCTGGTCCCATCTGGTCGTTCAACAACCATATCGTCAATATGCGATTCTTTACCTTGCATACCCAAAATAATTGGCATTTCATCTGTTGGATAAACAATGCCTGTGTCTTTCTTAACAGCTTTATACACATTCGATAGATTAAACATATTGGCATCTGGTAAAATACCGCGACCTAACATCTGTTGAGCTGCTTCATTGGCAACCAAAGGTTTTCCATCTTTAGCATCCACCATAAACACCCCAACCGGCAAAATTTTCAACAACGACGTAAACAGTTTATTTTGATGTTTAAGCTCAACTTCAGCATTAATTCGATCAGAGACATTACGTGAGAAAGCAGTGGCTCCAACAATATTCTCTTGATCATCGCGGATGGTATTATAAAAAGTTTCATAAGTTCTAATCTCAAGATCCCCATACGCTTCAATGGTTGAATGAGATATTCCTTGAAGTGCCCTATCATAGTTTAATTTGGCTTTTTTTCGATCTGATTCAGAACTGATTTGATCCAACAAATTCATTCCAACCTTTATATCTTTACCATAGGCAAATTTCATCGCTTCTTTATGTACCTGATTAAAATAGAGATAGTTGTAGTCTTTATCGATTGAAAGAATGATCATGTCTCTTGGACTGTCTAAACTTGATTTTAATAGCATCTTGGTCTTCTCAAGTTCTTCAGTTCGATCCTTTCGATCCTTAATAAGCAACTCAAGACTACCTTTTAGGGTAGCCAATTTATCCTCTGCATTGATTAGTGCACTTATATCTCGAGCCGCCAAAAAGATACCATAGATTTGTCCATGTTTATCTTTGACTGTTGATGCATTAAATAAAACAGGTGTAAGACTGCCATCACTGTGTTTTATGGTTAAGTCAAAATTAACCAATTCCCCTTTTTCAAGAGTCAATCGAATACATTTTTTAGCATATTTAGGGTTTGTAAAATGAGACGAAAAGTCACTGTGTATCAATGTAGTTCTTGATAAACCAGTGGCTTTTTCGGTTGCTTTATTGACATCCATTATTTTCCCAGAAATGTCTATCGTAACCAAAGCATCTATGCTTGCTTCAATTAATTGGCGAGCATAGTTTACTGGATCTTGATCATTATGTTTGTTTTGGTCTATTAAATCATGATCTAATTTTTCGATTTTTTGATCGTCTTTCACAAGTTGGTCCCTTTGTTATTCATTCACTATTTATTTAAAAAATAAGACTGTACTTCTTCAATATTTAAGTAAATTATAACAGATTTTCACGAACTAACTTGCTCAAACAAAGTTGTTTTACTAAAAAACAAAGCAATTTTTGCTTTGTTTAATGTTTATTAAAAACGTAAGAATTTATTCTATTAGAAAAGGTCTTTACGCCAACTCAAAACTTGATTTTTTAGACTGTCGATAGAATATCACAGCAAATATGACACTGATAAAAAATGCAATTCCACTGGATACAAATGATAATTTTGGTCCAAATTCATAAATAAAACCGGCAAATAAAGATCCGCCAACCATTCCAAATGAACGAACTGAGTTGAATAAGCCGACCACTACCCCTCCATCAGTTTTGGTAAACTTCGCCAAAATACTTTGCATCATAGGTAAAGATATGGCATTAAAGCCAAAGAATATGATGTTTACAATAATAAATGGAATGATATCATCAATCATGATGATTCCAAGCATCAAAAGGGTACAACTGATCAACACATAGGTAAGGGTCTTATTGATATTTGTCTTTTTTAACAACCACATTCCGATCGACATATTGGCAAACAAAACAATAAATCCCATCACAGCTTTTAGCATGCCGTTATATGAGGGTGGAAATCCATATTGATCCTTAATAAAATAGTTAAAGCATTGTTCATAACTGGTACTGGCAAATGAAGTAAATGTTGAAATAAGCAGAAAGCTAATCAGTAAAGGTGTAATGATTCCTCTAGAATTAAAGACGATCCTTATTGGATTTGAATCTTGGGCTATCTTTAACCAATTCGATTTCTCAAGAATAGGACGATCATCTAAAACAAGCCAGTTTAGTAACCCAATCAAACACAAGCCAACGACTTGCAGAATAAAGGTAAGCGGGATTGAATAATCTCCTAAAAATCCACCAATAACATAACCCATTGGAGCAATCACAGATAAGATCGTAACCGATACGGCTAGATTTCTACCGCGATCTTCAAGACTGCTGTTATCGATGATATAGATCATTTGATTGACCATGATGGCGGCTATAAAAGTACCCGCTACAGCTCGACCTATGATGATACCCAGTTCAGTGGTGGATAATCCAAAAATAGCTTGACCTATCCCATAACCAATAAAACCAAACCCCATTATTCTACTGCTCCCAATATTCTTAGACAACTTTCCCCAAAAAGGAGAAAATACAAAATTCGCAGCAGCCATAGCGGCAAATGCAACACCAAACATATAATCGTGTAATCCTAAATCTTGAATAAAGGTTGGGGTAATTGGATGCGCCAAATTAGCAAATACAGAATACAATCCAATAAGCCAAAACATTCTATTGATGGATATTTTCTTCATATTACTTTATGAGATGGAAATTGTCTTGCCGACCTGCCACATAGTAAACTGTTTGATTGGTAAACATGATGTCTGTTTCTGCACCAAGAGTTAAGATCATATTCCACTCTGGTACTTCAACTTTTGCGTTAAGTTCGAGTGAATATAAGGTATTATCATACAGTTTATAATCGCCTTGGCCTGGTACACCGCCTTGCATGTCCCACAAGCCTATGGTGGGTCCTGCAGCATGTCCGTGATAGCCAATGGGGTGCGTATAAATACAAGGTACAATGCCTTCTTTTATGGCTAATGCTCTAGCATTTTTTAAAATGTCATTGCCAGAACAATTAGTCTTAAATTGACTGATCGTAATGTCTTGTAGACGATTAACAACTTTAAGTGCTTTTTTTAGATAATCTGGAGCATCCACTTCATCCATCTTTAAAACATAAGCATTCTCTTGAGTATCTGTACATAGATTTAAATATCTGATCCCAACATCACAATGCAACAGATCTCCAGGCATGATGATGGCTTCTTGATAGATTTCACCAACATTGGCTCTGCGAATGGAAACTTCGAAATCAAACCAAGGCTGCAAACCGAAGTCGAATGTTTGCTGCAGCATGAAATATTTCACATCAGCATTGGTGGTGACACCAGGGATGATGACTCTTGATGAAAAGGCTTCATCGATGATACTGTGGGCAATTTGCATGATGCCGGTATAAGCTGCCAATTCTTCTTCAGTCCGAGTTTCTAACCAACCGACACAAACTTCATCTGCAGGTACGATTTTACGAATCATATCGTCTGTGAATTCAGCAGTCATCTCATCGTATAAGTGTTTACTTAAACCATCCGCAAAAGCAAAGGTTTTAGATGTATTCAAACCTATCTTTTTAGGATTACATTCTTTGATGATTCTAGCCAAACATTCAAATTGTGTTTCAGGTTTATTTTTAGGTTCAACAATTTTACCATTAGGTAAAAGTGATTTCCCATCTGACCAATTGGCTCCTTTAGGATTGACCCATACGGCTTCATAATAATCATCAAGCCCTACACCAGGTCTTGTTAGAGCCATTCTGCGCACTTTTTTATCTTCGCCTAGATGAAATACCAGTATGGTCGTTCTTCGTGCACTCATCATCGCACAAGGAACCAAGGTGGTTAAAACAGGGTCCTCATTGTATTCTCTACAACATACTACCCACAAATCGATGCCACTTCTTTCCATGACCATTGGTAAAACAGTCTCAAGACGTTTTTTTAACCAATTATTCCTAATTTTTTCTTGTTGACGATACGTTACGATCTTAGATTTCAATTCACTAGCATGAACCGTATTCTCAACTAAAAAACTTTCTCTTGATGTTGCCATATGTTCTCCTTTTATGCAAAATCTCAGCACCATAAAATGAAACTGATCTTACTTATCAACAATTTCATTCTTGAGCATTTTTAACAGATAATTCTTCCAGGATTTTTTCTTTGATGTCAGCAATTGCCTTATCAATATTATCATTACAGACAACATTCTTAAACAAAGGGGCTAATTCCATTTCCATCTTTGCTTTATTAAGTCTGTTTCTTATAGATGCTTCATCATCCTTATAGATCTCATTGATTTGTTTTTCTAGCTGTTCAAAACTTTTAGGCATCACAAAGAAAGCCAATGAGTCTGGAATGTTGAGTTTGATTGGACCCACGCCTTGAGCTTCTACTTCAATGAGTACATTCTTACCTTGATCTACCAAAAAATCTACAAGATATTTAGGCGTTCCATAATAATATCCATTAAATTCGGTATACTCCAGTAATTCACGATTACGTACTGCTTGGGCAAAGCCTTTGTGAGACACAAAGTAATAATCTACCCCATCAACTTCATTTTCTCTTTTAGGTCGAGTGGTCATTGACACCGAATAAAACAAATTCAAACTTGCATCTTTCATTAATTCTTTTCGAATGGAACCTTTTCCAACCGACGATGCACCACTTAAAATGATAACAAGTCCCTTACCCATATCTTTTCTCCTTTATTTACATACGCTGACAAACTGAGTCAGTAAAGTATAGGTTCGATCAAAAGAAGCTAAGTCTAGACGTTCGTCTGGTGTATGAATATCTTTTGCGATAGGACCAATAGAGACAATATCCATATCAGGATGCATGGCTTTAAAAATACCGCACTCAACTCCCCCATGCGCTGCAATAAGTTCCAGCTCTTTATTGTAGATGCTTTTTACAACTTCTCCTAATGCATCTCTCATCGGTGAAACTTTTGAGTAGTTCCATCCGGGATAAAAGGCGCTAATGGTATATGTTGCGTCAAACCTCTGACATAAACATTCAACTTCACGAATCAAGTTATCAATACCACTCTTGATGGCACTTCGAATGGATACAGATAGAATCAACTGATTATCTCTTGTTTCAACGACCCCAAGATTCAATGAAGTCAAAGTTAATCCAGGAATCGCCATCGATCTTGCTTTAAATCCATTAGGAAACAGATAAACAAAATCACAGACATCTGTACTGCAAACCTTTGTCAGACACTTTGAAGCAACAGGTAATTCTTCAAGCGTAACTTTAAAACCAGGATCACTAAATTCTAGTTCAACTTTGATTTCAGCTTCGCTTTTTAGAATACTTTCTCTTATTTTACTTAGATCATCAGAGCTAACAAATTCTATTTCAGCTTCTCGAGGAATTGCATTTTCTTTTAATCCACCGTTATAGCTGACAATTCGTAAATCATGTCCCAATAAACAGGTTTCTTTAAAGAGCCGCATGACCAATTTGTTTGCGTTTCCCTTTTCTTTATTGATTTCACCACCAGAGTGTCCACCTAACAATCCTTTGACTGACAATCTAAAAGTTGGTTTTGTGTTGGCTTCAAAATCTAATGTTTTTACGACTTTATCACGGCATCCTCCGGCTGATGACAAGAGAGTATTTGTCTCTCCTCCGCCATCCAGCGAAATCATACGACGCGCATGAATGTCTTTGGCTTTTAAATTCATTGCACCATAAAGACCTGTTTCTTCTTGAACTGTAAAAACACACTCTAAAGGAGGATGAGCACCATTCTTATCCGCTAAGATCGCCATCATATAGGCAACACCTGTACAATCATCAGCTCCCAGTGTTGTTCCATCTGCCCATAAATAATCATCCTTGACCACAAGTTTTAAAGGATCTTTTAAGAAGTCATGGTTGGAATCTTTATTTTTTTCACACACCATATCCATATGAGCTTGAATCATCAAAGGTTTGCTAGACTCATAACCACTGGACCCTGCTTTATAAATAATGACATTGAACATATCGTCTTGCAGATAAGCCAAACCCAAGTCTTTGGCAAAATTGACCAAATAATCACTTAAGCCTTTTTCATTGTTTGAACCATGCGGTATTTTTGAGATTTCATTAAAATAATGACAATACGGTTTGGTTAGATCAAATTCCATCTTACACCTCTTTCTTTTTAATCATGGATATCATCCCTGAATTGATGCCATTCTAATTATAATCCTGTCTATCAAATTGCACAGACAATCATTGACTTTTATATCACTTTGATAAATTCTCGTCCTTCAGCAAGATATTTAACTTTCCCATCAATAAAGAAAACACTTTCTTCTGTATAGAAAGCAACTGGTTTATCATAGCCCTCAATATTCATGATGGTATTGAGTTCTAATGCATAACCTGTTCGATCATGAATCAACAGATCTCCTTTGATGGGCTGTGGATTTTGGTCGCTGTATAAACCTATGGTTGGCCCTGCTGCATGTCCATGCAGACCTAAAGGATGCGTATAAAGCATAGCTCGGATGTTTTCCAATTTTGCTTGTGCCATTGACGCGATAAAAACATCATTCCCAGACTTTGAATTTTTAAAGTTCTCACAGACGATGTCTTGGAAACGATTATTTTGTTGCATGCCTTTAACTAAAGCTAAAGGTATATTTGATTCATCTGAACGTTTCACATAAGCAATGCGTTGTGTGTCCGTGCATAATCCTAGATATTCGATCCCGAAATCACAATGCAACAAATCTCCCTCAAGAATGGGTGTATCACCACTAAATTGCCCCTCTTTTCTTTGCAGATCCAAAGTTGGTGGAAACCAAAAACCCAAGCCTCTTTGGTTGACTTGTTCCATCATAAACCACTCTAAATCAGCACACGTGGTTTTTCCTAGCGTGATGGTTTCACGATTATACATCGAATGGATGATGTCTAAGGCAACAGCCATGACTTCTGGCCAATATTTTTCTTCTAAAGGTGATCGTGTTTCAAGAAATCTAACTCCTAATGCTTCCGCAGAAACAAATCGTTGCGTCCATTCTACTGGTAATTCTTGTTTAAGTGTTTCTAGAATACCGACTGTCATTCCATCACAATATGCATAATGGGACGAGTAATTTAATCCGATCGTTTTTGGATTTAATTGTGATAATAAACGTGTAAGCGCTTGAAACTGACTTTCTTTTTCTTTCTCCCAAACAGGTTTATAAAATTCATCAAGACTATGATCTCGCATACTTACACTATAGGTGCTTAACTTTCCTTGGTCTTGATGTAACGCAAGTATGGTGAGTCGACGAGCAGTTGGAAAACCACTAGGGGTCAACTTCTCAAAGAGTGGATCTTCATTGTATTCTTTGCTTGGAATCAACCAAAGATCAATGTTGCATTCTTGCATCAAAGGACCAACTAAATCAGCAAGCTTCTCACTTAAGATCTCATCTAGAATTTGATATTGTTCTTTTAATTTACGAACTTTCATTCAAATCTCCTTATCTACTTCAACTGAAGGTTGATGCACTAAATTCTAATCAGAATGAGTTCATCTTGTGGTGGAACCAACCATTCACATCCATTTTCTGTGATAACGACATCTTCTTCAATGCCAATTCTTCCTTCAGGAACAGTAATACCTGGTTCGATCGTAAAGACATTGCCTGCATCCAAAGGCGTATCAATGAGCTCTGGCTTATTATATCGGGGACGACGATTGGCTAAGATGGTTCCCCCATCATGTGTCACATGGCCCACCTGATGACCTAAAGCTGCATTCCATGAATCATAACCGTTATCAACGATCATATGCCGGGCAATCTGATCGACTTGAAAACCGGTGACATTAGGACGCATAAAGTCTTTTGCCGCTCTTATCGCATCTCTTACCAGATAAAAAGCTTGTTTGATGGCTAAAGGGGCATCTGTCTCATCATCCTTTAATACATAATACATACGTTGTAAGTCACTGCAGTATCCATCTTTACTGACTCCATAATCTATGTTGATGAGATATCCTTTAACTAAAGGTGTATCGGTGATACCACCATGGCCTTGCGGAACATTTGGGTCTACCATAACACTGGGACATTGAGAATCGATCCAACTCATCCCATATCCTTCATCATATGCAATCTGATGAAGAAAGTTAAAGATTTCAAGTGAGGTCATATTTGGATGACAAATACTCGGAACTTTTCTCAAGTATTCATCTGCCTTAATGGCACAATCTTTGATTTTTTCAATCTGTTGGGATGTTTTAATCCCTCTGACTTTATTGATGATGCTTGATGCACTAACGATCTCGCTTTTTAAAGCCAAATCATCTATAACGCGATCCAGCATGATTTTAAATCCTACGGTCAACCCATCACTACTGGCATCATGACTTGAGTAATCTAAAGCCAATCTTTTTGGATTCAGCTCTTTGAGTACCGTCTTGATTGTTTCTTCCATGGTGGTCTTGTATTCAATCACCTCATCGATGCCTTCTATCAGTTTATAACCTTGGACATCAAGCGGTGAAACGATCGCAATCAATTTTTCTTGAGTAAAAATCAAGGTGGTCGCGATGATAAAATCCAAATCACCTAAGACTGGTAAAATGGGCTCTTTCTTCATGATCGATTCACGCCCTACGATCAACCAAGCATCAATCAATTTTTCTTTCATAACGCGATAAATAATAGGACACTTCTCACGATCCAGCTTCATGATTCAATACTCCTTTCATAAAATGAGAGCCTAAGCCGAAGCTTAGGCTCTTAATGGTCTACTTCTTAGCGATTGTGGTATACCAGAACGAGAAGCTTCCTTGCGGATTGAATATGGTCCCAGTTACGCCTGATTTGATCAAATAAACACTTGAGTAACCAAACAATGGGATGGTATACGCTTGTGTCTGAACCAAGTAGGTTTCTGCATCATGCAGAAGTTGTAAACGTTTTGCTGGATCTGTTTCAGCTTGAGTAGCAAGAATCAAAGCATCATAGGTTGCATCACCCCAAGAAACGCCGGCTTGATTCCATGATGTCGCCATATCTAAATAGGTTGAAACATCCATGTAGTCAGCAGACATCGCTCCACGAGCCGCTTCAAATAAGCCGTTTGCACGTTCATCAAAGAATGTTCTGATTTCACCAGTTTTTAGTGTAACGTTGACACCGATTGCAGCCCATTGCTGTTGCAATACTTGAGCAACAGTATCATGAGTCGCATTCTGGTTGTAGTAGTAAGTGAAAGATAACTTGTTGGCATCGTTATAACCGGCTTCAGCCAATAATGCTTTGGCTTCATCGATGTTGGTTTTTACAAGAATGTTAGAAGCATCTTGCTCAGCACGGAAGTCTCCATTAAGACCACTAAACCCATTAGGAACATAACCAAACAAAGGATAGAATTTGCTGCCTGCATTGAGTGCCGTAATGATATCAGCACGATTGACAGCCAACTGTAAAGCTTTACGAACTCTTACGTCCTTTAAAGCAGGTTGAGTTTCAGAATATGCATTCAACATAACATAGTAATTGATGATCGAAGCTGTAACATGAAGTTCTGGTTTGTCTTTGAACAATGTTGCAACATCAGAGTTAAGTGAAGTTGCCATGTCGATTTCACCATTTTGGAAAGCAAGTAATTGCGCATCCATATCAGGCATAACTTTAGCAATCAATGTATCGATCTTAACTTTGTCTGCAAATGTAAAGTACTTATTCTTAACCATGACGATTTCATCAGCACTATCAACCTTAGTTGTCTGGAATGGACCATTGGTAGGTACATTTGCCTTAAGGGCCCAGTCTGAACTGTGTTCTGTCGCGAAATCAGCGCGTAATGGGAAGAATACACCCGCTGTCATCAAGCTCACGAAGTAAACGATTGGTTTTGTCAATGTGATCACGATGGTGGTGTCGTTTGGTGCAGTAATCCCAATGTCTGTCATATCTTTGACATCAGCCATAGCTACACCATGTTTTTTAGCGTTGAGAACGTAATCGGTAATAAAGTAAGAATAGTAAGAATCAGCAGCACCCATACCCACTGCACGTTTCATACCATAAACATAATCCCCTGCTGTAACCTTTTTACCATCTGACCAGAAGTTCTTGTCGACCAACGTAAAGGTATACGTTAATCCATCTGGAGATACTGTGTAACTCTTAACAGCTTCATTAACCAATGAGCCGTCTTCCCCAATCGAGAATAATGGGAAATATGTTTGGTTTGTAATTGCAGATGTAACTGCATCTGATCCTACCGCTGGATCAAGTACATCTGGTTCACCCCCGATTGCGTACGTAAATGTAACTGCAACAGCTGGTTTTTTTGTACATGCAACCGTGGTCAATGACAATAGTGTAACGAAAGCAAGTATAGCGATTTTTTTAAATAAGTTTTTCATTTTTCCTCCTCCTATTTTTCGTATAAGAAACATGAAACTTGTCGGGTTCCAACTTGTACCATCTGCGGTTTCTCTAGATGGCATCGTTCAGTAGCTTTGGGACACCTTGTACTAAAAACACAACCGCTCGGTGGATTAATGGGGCTAGGGATTTCACCATCGAGTACAATTCTGTTTTTTGCCTTGGCTATTTTAGGATCCGGAATTGGGATCGCCGACAATAATGCAACGGTGTATGGATGTAGAGGGCGATGATAAACATCATTGCTCGGTCCGCATTCCACGATGTGCCCAAGATACATGACACCGATTCGATCTGAAATATGTTTGACCATACTTAGATCATGGGCTATAAACAAGTAGGATAATCCAAGTTCATCTTGGATTTTCTCCAATAGATTGATGATTTGGGCTTGGATTGAAACATCCAAAGCTGAGATCGGTTCATCACAGACAATAAACTTTGGGTTAAGCGCTAGCGCTCTGGCAATCCCGATTCTTTGACGTTGTCCCCCTGAGAATTCATAAGGATAACGTCGAATATGATCTGGTTTCAAACCAACGATCTTAATCAACTCCACAGCCTTTGCTTCACGTTCTTCATCTGAACCATAGATGTTATGGATGACCATTGGTTCTTTGATGATTTCACCTACTGTCATTCTTGGATTCAAAGAAGCATACGGATCTTGGAAGATCATTTGAACATCCTTATGATATTCCTTAACGTCTTTCCCTTTTAAACGTGCTATATCACGTCCTTCAAATTCGATTGACCCAGAATTTGGATCATAGAGCTTAACGATCGTACGTCCTAAGGTAGACTTTCCACAACCGGATTCTCCAACCAGTCCAAATGTTTCATTGGGCATGACTTCAAAACTCACATCATCTACAGCTTTAACGATTTGCTTCTTCGCAAATAAACCTTTTGTGACATCAAAGTAAGTCTTTAGGTTTGTCACTTTTAGAATGGGTTTCTGGCTCATAGCTTTACCGCTTTATCATGGTTTAACCAGCAACGACTCTGATGAGTTGCACTAAATTCTTTAACTTCAGGCATATGCAGTTTGCATATTTTCATGGCTTTCTCACATCGATCCACAAATGGACAGCCTTTCGGGGGATTCATCAAATCTGGGGGTGACCCTGGGATCGGTTTGATTTGTTGGGTATTCTCTTCTTCAGGATGAGCGATACAACTTAATAGGCCAATGGTGTAGGGATGTTTTGGATCATAGAAGATTTCTTCATCAGTTCCGATCTCAACGATTTTTCCACCATACATGATTGCAACGCGATCACACAACTTCGCAACAACTCCTAAGTTATGCGTAATCATGATGATTGCTGAAGAACTGTCTTCACGTAAGCTATCGATCAATTCTAAGACCTGAGCTTGAATGGTAACATCCAAGGCCGTGGTAGGTTCATCTGCGATGATCAATTTAGGATTGTTGGCCAAAGCAATCGCAATGATGATGCGTTGACGCATTCCTCCAGAGAATTCAAAGGGATACTGCCTGATGCGTTTTTCAGGTGAAGCGATCCCAACTTTTCTCATCAAGTCGAGTGCTTTTTCTTTCGCTTCTTTTCGAGTCATCTTGGTATGATTGAGCATTGGTTCAATCATTTGATCTTCGATCCGCATGATTTGATTGAGAAAGGTCATGGGATCTTGGAAGATCATCGACATCGAATTACCACGTAGTCCCTGTAATACTGTTTCATATTCTTTCTTGGTTTTAAAACTAGAGCGTGAGATGTCTTGACCATCAAAGATGATTGAACCGGCAGTTACTCTACCGTTATCTGCCAATAGTCCCATCAAAGAAAACATGGTTTGAGATTTACCTGAACCGGATTCTCCAACGACTCCTAAGACTTCACCTTGTTCTAAGGTCAATGAAACATCTCTAACGGCTTGTACAATGCCTTGTTCTGTAACAAATTCTGTTGATAAATGCTTTATTTCAAGTAGTGGCATGAGGTCCTCCTAGTGACTGTTTGGATCCAGTGCTTCTCCAGCACCATCTCCAACAAAGTTTAATGACAGGATCGTTAAACTCATTGCCATAACTGGCCAAATGATTTGAATTGGATTTGTAAATACCAATGAACGAGATTCATTAAGTAATACACCCCAGCTTGATTGCGGGGCTGTGATCCCAATCCCTACAAAGCTTAAGAAGGATTCTGTAAAGATCGCTGAAGGAACCATCATCGTTAAAGTAACAATGATTGGACCTACCGCATTGATGACCAAGTGTTTCATCAAGATCCGATAGTGACTGGCCCCAATGACTTTCGCTGCCATCGCAAACTCAGTTTCTTTTAAAGACATAACTTGAGATCGAACTTGTCTGGCCATATTGACCCATGAAGTCACCGAGATGGCAATCAACATACTGGTCGCATTGTTTCCAAAGACCATCAGAATCAAGATGACATACAGTAAGCCCGGTACAGAATAGATGATGTCAACGGTTCTCATCAAGAACATATCGACTTTTCCACCCACATAACCTGCTAAACCTCCATAGAATACACCAATAAATAAGTTGATGATGGCTGATGCAAATCCGATAGATAACGAAATACGTGCGCCATACATGACTCTAACCAGAATATCTCGGCCCAATTTATCTGTGCCCAACAAATGATCCAATGAAGGCAATGCATTGCGATTCTGCAAATCTTGCGTTTCATATCCATACTTGGATAAAAGCGGGACAAGGATCGCTAGTATGATAATAATTGATACAAAGACGAGTCCAAACAAGGCAAGCTTATTCTTACTGAACCGACCCCAAGCATCTTGGGCGAAGGTTTTACTTTCCATGGCGATAAATTCAGAATTCTTTTCACTGTCATCCAGTTTTTCAAACAAATCTGGTGTCAGTTGCAGTTCTTTTAGTTGAGACATAGTTTCCTACTTTCCGAGCTTTATGCGCGGATCTACAAGCGCTGCTACGATATCTGTCACAAGATTCATAAAGATGACGATGGCCCCAAGAAACAGGGTCAAGCCCATAATCAAGGTATAATCTCGATTGATAACACTGCTGGTAAATTCAGAACCAATCCCAGGAATCGAGAATAAACTTTCTATAACGAAACTTCCGGTAATCAAGAATGCAAACATAGGACCGATATAGGTAATGACAGGAAGCAGAGCATTTTTTAGACCATGCTTGATGATGACCCACTTCACAGGTGTTCCTTTAGATTTGGCTAGAATGATATAATCTTTATTCATTTCTTCTTTTAAACTTACTTTGGTTAAACGAGTAATCGTCGAGATCGGATTTAAAGCCAATGCAATGGAAGGCATAATATAGTGTAATGGAGTTTTTAGTCCCACTAAAGGTAACCATCTTAATACGACTCCAAACAAGATCATTGCCAGTAAGGCCAACATAAAGCTTGGTATGGAAACCCCAATGGTCGCAAATCCTGTGATTAATCCAGTGACCCAACGTTTTTTAGTCAATGCTGCGATGATGCCTAAGCCTGTCCCAACTGAAATGGCAATGAGTGATGCAATGACGCCAAGTTGAGCAGTGACTGGAGCTCTGCGTAAGACGATTGCTAAAACTTGTTGACCCTTCTTAGAAATGGATTCACCAAAATCTCCATGAATGGCATTGTTTAAATAGATGAAGAACTGTTCGAAAACTGGTTTATCAAGTCCATATTTGATTCTCAATGCTTCATAGGTTTGTGGGGTTAAAATCTTATTGTCTTCAGAAAACGGATTACCAGGGATGATTTTCATGACTAAGAAAGTGATCGAAGCCAAGATAAAAAGCGTCAGTACTCCGATTAAAATTCTTTTTATGATATATTTCGTCATTTTTATCCCCTTTAAATTAAATACAAAGCTTGTTGTGGTGGCGTTAAGAACTCAGCTCCGTTTTCAGTAACTACGACATCTTCTTCAAGTCCAATTCTTCCACGACTTGTAGGAACACCTGGTTCTAGTGTAAATACATAACCTTTATGAAGTGGAGCATGAATCAATTCAGGACGGTTATATCTTGGTCTTTCAGGTGCCAATAATGGGCCTCCATCATGAGCAACTCGGCCCATCTGATGGCCTAGTGCAGCATTCCATTCAGGATATCCTTGAGAAACGATATAGTCTCGTGCCACTTTATCAACTTTGAAACCGGTTGTGTTGGGTACTAAAGCTTTTGCGGCCAAGGTAATGGCATCACGAACGGTATTGAAGGCTTTTTTGACTTCTTCGGGAGCATCTGTCTCATGATCATCAAGGACATAGTACATACGCTGTAGATCACAGCCGTAACCATCTACGATGATTCCAAAGTCGATGTTGACGACATCCCCTTTTTTAATGGGGAAGTCTGGCGCACCCATATGACCGCTTGGACAACCAAAGCCCGAAAATACTCCAGGATTACAGGAACTTGGCCATGAATAACCAAAGCCTTTCAGTTTAACTTGATCTTGAAAGAATTTATACACATCTTGGCAATTCATGCCTGCTTTGATAAAGTGCTTGGCATCATTGAATATTACTTCTGCACTGGCACATGCCTTCTTGATTCGTGCCAATTCATCATCAGTTTTGATTCCTCTAACAAGATTGACCAACGGTTCAGCAGAGACAAACTCAGCTTTACATTGAGACAAAGACAGTGCTTCTTTCAATAGATTGAATATCCCTACAGTCAATCCATCACTGGCTGGATTGTTGACAGAATAATCTATTGCGATCTTCTTAGGCTGTTTAGCTTTTAAAAACTCACTGAGTGTTTTTACAAAACTGATTGGAAAAGGAATGATTTCATTAAAAGCATTGAGCCTTTTATAGCCATCTGCATCGATCGGTGTACAAATAACAGCACTTGTTTGATCTTTGCAAAACAACAAGGCTGTTAACCCTATGAATTCAAACTCACCCAAACAGGCCAACATTGGTTCAGAATTGGTTGCAGATTCTTGACCCGCAATGATCCACAGATCAATGTCATTGGCCTTGAGTGCATCATAGGCAACAGTAATTTTTTCCTTAAAGATTGCCATCTTGAATCTCCCTTCTCGTTTTAATATATCAAGTCTAACCTAATTTGATACGACTTTCAACAATAATTTCACAAAATTACATTTATTTACATTACAAATTTACATAAAGGATGTAAATCTTACATCATTTGCGTTATGATGTTATAGGAGGTGTCATTATGAAAAATAATCGAATCGTGAATACGTTAAAAATCATGCAAGAAAAGAAAATTACAGGCCTACTTTATGCCACAGGCGCCAATTTTCAATACTTGGCAGATCGTCCAGATTATTTCTGGCAACGAACCAGTATGAACAATATTTCAGGTAAATCAAGTGCACTCAATGTTCCGCAAGCCCTCTTTTATTTAAATTATAAAGGAGAAAGTTTTGTTTGTTGTGTCCCTTCATTAAAAGATTCTTTTAATGGTTTTCCAAATCTTTTTGTTTCTTATATGGATCAAATGGAAGATACTGTGGCCGTCTTTATTAAAGAAAAAAAGATTGGTATTGGATTTAACTGTCATGACTTCTTAAAAGATACCTTGTTGGCCATTGATCCAAATATTGAAATTATTGATGCTGAAGAATTTCTAAATGATCTGCGTACGATTAAAGATGAAAATGAAATCGCAATCTTAAGACAAAATGCTGAATTTACAGACAAAGCCGTGGAATATGTATGTGATCATCTTAAACAAGGAATGACACAAAGAGAGATAGAACAATTACTTATGGACTATGGCTTTCAAAACAAGATCCCAGATTTCTCTTTTTCTCCAACTTGTGGTCTAAAAACAAGAAACACACCAGCAGCAAAAGAAGCTTTAACTTTTTCTAGAGATAGTATTCTTGTGGAAGGGACAGCCATTGCGTTTGATGTTGGATATGTGAATCATGGCTATTGTAGCGATTGGGGTCGTACACTGTATTTTGGAAAAGCACCTGAATATATAAAAAATGCCTATCATGCTTTACAAGCAGGTCAACAATTCATGGTAGAAAGCATAGTCCCTTATAAAACCAACAACAATGAACTTTATGATCTAGTATTAAAGAAAGTTACAGAGTTAGGATATGGTAAGGATCTTCGTTTCCAAGAGAAAGGTAACTTAGGTCATCAGATTGGTATCGATTGTCATGAACACCCTATGGTCAATCGTTCAGTGGACTTTATTCTAAAACCAGGCATGGTTTTCTGTAGTGAACCAAAGATGTTTTTTGTGGATGAATGTTATATGCGTGTAGAGGATATGATCCTGGTGACTGAAACTGGGGCAGAATTCTTATCAAAATTTGATCGGTCTCGATTTGAGCTATAAAGGAGCCAACATGTTACAAAAAGAAAAAATCAGTCAAGCAAAAGGAATTTTAGAAGATCTTAAGATCGATATGTGGATCACCATCGGTCGAGAAACCGTTATGAATTCAGAACCTGTTCTACCCTTTTTATCCACCCTTCAATTAGGTAGCAACACCGCCATCATCATTACTCCTAAGTTCAGTATTTGTTTAGCAGGACATCTTGATGCCTATGGCATGCAACAACAAGCCCTCTATGATGAAGTCATCTCTTATGATAAATCCTTTAAGGACGCCTTCTTTGAGCTCTTAGATCGATTAAAACCGCAACAGATTGCACTAAACTATTCCAGTGATGTCGCAAGTGATGGATTAACTCATGGGATGTTTTTATTTCTCACCAAGCTATTTAACGAGTTTGGATATAAAGGTGAAATCATCAGTGCTGTAGGCATCATCAATCGATTAAGAGGCATCAAAACAAGCTCTGAGCTAGCAGCCATCAAAAAAGCAATTGCGTGTACAGAAAAAATTCTTCTTGAGGCAAAAGACTTTATTACAGCTGGTAAATCACAAATCGAAATTCATCAATTCTGTCAAGATCGAATCCGCCATTATCAACAAGGCAATGCCTGGGAAATAAAACATAATCCTGGCGTCATGCTTAAAAATGCCCCAATGGGACACGCTGGTCCTGGTGAATATACCTGTAAAAAAGGTGAACTTGTTACTTTAGATTTTGGGGTAAGAGTAGATGATTATTGTTCAGACATTCAACGGGTTTACTATGTGCTCAACGATGGTGAAACCGAAGTTCCTCAACATTATCAACAAGCCTTAACCAACATTCAGAAAGCTCAAGATGTGGGATTAGCCCTTATGCGTCCCAATACCCCAGCTTACGTCCCTGATGAAGCAGCACGAGAAGCCATCAAAGCTTTTGGATATCCAGATTTCAACTTCGGGTTTGGTCATCAAGTCGGTCGTGAAACGCACGATGGCGGAGTCATGATGGGTCCAAGGTGGGAGCGCTATTTAGGTCGTGTTGAAGCCAATATGGAAGTGGGGATGATCTTTACAGTCGACATAAACATTGAATTCAAAGATGGTCGTATTGGCCAAGAAGACATGGCATTGATCGGTCATGAAACAACAGAATATTTAACCACCCGTCAAAATGGAATCTATGTATGCAAGTAAGCACACACGATGAACGTCTTACAAAATATGCACAGCTATTGATTGAAATGGGTGTCAATCTACAGGCCGATCAAATTCTCATCATCGAAGCTCCGGTTGATGCCTACCCTTTGGTTCAAGCATGCACTGAAGCAGCATTTAAACGTAAAGCTAAGGACGTCATTGTATTTTACACAGATGCGATCATCGATAAAGAACGTTGTTTAAACCTAGATCCAAATGACATCAAAGAAGTCAAAGACTGGCAAAAGGAATCTCGTCTTCATTATCTTAAACAAGGTGCCTGTTCTTTGCTCATCAAATCAGCTTATCCTTATCTATTCAAAGATGTATCCAATGCTGCCTCTAGTGCACTTCAATCTTTCACCAATGATTTAAGAAATCATATACGAGCTTATATTGCGAAAGACAACATTACCTGGTGTATCGCTTCTTATCCAAATCAACTCTGGGCTCAAACCTTATACCCTGATGATCTTCCAGATGTTGCACTCAATAAAATGTTTGATGCAGTATATGACATCTGTCGCATACGATTAAATGAAGACCCTGTTGAAAATTGGAAGAAACATTTAAGTGATCTTGCATCTTTCGGTAAGGTTTTGGATAGTTTCAAACTAGATCGCCTTCATTTTGAGAATGCACTAGGTACTGATTTAACCATAGGGCTTCATCCCAATGCACGATTCAGTCGTGGGGATGATGTCATTCGCTTTGTCGCAAATATCCCAACTGAAGAAGTATGTACCTCTCCAGATAAGTTTAGAGTTGATGGGATTGTTTATGCAACCAAACCTTTAGAATTAGGCGGAACCATCATTGAAGATTTCGGATTTGAGTTTAAAGAAGGAAAAATCGTAAGAATCATAGCCGATAAGAATCTTGAGTTGCTTACCGAACTTGTCGCTTCAGATGAAGGGGCTTCATACTTAGGTGAAGTGGCTTTCGTACAAGAAAAAAGCCCCATCGCTCAATCAGGGCTCCTATTCTTCAATACTTTATATGATGAAAATGCAGCCTGTCATTTGGCTATCGGAAGAGGATTTCCAAGCTGTATTGAAGGATGTTCAAGTACAGATCTAAATGAATGGAGTCAGTTTCATCTGAATCATTCAAAAATACACATTGACTTCATGTTTGGTTCTAAAGATCTTAAAGTAACTGGATATGATAAAGAAAACAAAGCTTATTCCATATTTATAGAAGGAAACTTCGCATTCAACGGCGTTAACTAATCACATCACTTCGCATAAATTTATGACCATAAAAAATCAACATTTTCAGTTGATTTTTTATGTCTAATTAGAAGAAAATTCAATGAGCTTGTTTATCGAATTTGACCATTCCCAAAGATTTTATATTTATACGAACATAATTCTGATAAACCTACTGGTCCACGAGCATGCATTTTCTGAGTTGATATCCCGATTTCAGAAGAGAATCCAAATTCACCACCATCCGTAAAGCGTGTGGAAGCATTGTGATATACTGCAGCCGCATCAACCTCATCCAAGAATCGTTTTGCGTAAAGATCATTTGAAGTTAGAATTGTTTCTGAATGTTTAGAGGAATAGATCGAGATATGATTCAGTGCTTCATCAATGTTTCTAACGATCTTGATGGCAATCTTTAAATCAAGATATTCTTCTGACCAATCGTCTAGGGTTGCGAGTTGAATGCTGGGATCGATTTTTGCGACCTCTTCATCCCCTAAAATCTTCACATTGGCTTTTCTCAATGCAAGAATCAATTTAGGTAAAAAAGCTTCAGCAATTTCTTGATCGATCAAAACTTTTTCTAGGGCATTACAAACAGAAGGCCTTGAACACTTAGCATTGATCACAACCTTGATGGCCATATCTTGGTCTGCACTTTTTTCTACATAGGCATGACAATTCCCAACTCCTGTTTCTAAAACAGGAACAGTAGCTGTCTCAAGAACAGTCTTGATCAATCTTGCTGATCCTCTAGGGATCAAAAGATCGATTAACCCATTGGCAGTCATCAGAACTTTCGCCAACTCTTTATCAGTATCTTCAATCAATTGAACGAGTTCAGGATCAAGTTTTTGAGCTACTAAAGTCGATTTAAGGATTTGTACGAGGGCTTTATTCGTATTGATGGCTTCTTTACCACCACGCAATATAATGGCACTACCTGCCTTAAATGCCAACGCTGAGGCATCTATGGTCACATTGGGACGTGCTTCATAAATCATAGCGATGACCCCTAATGGAACACTTATTTTTTGGATAAGCAAACCATTGGGCCGTCTATTTTCAAAAAGGATTTGACCAACTGGATCAGTGGCTTGGCTTAAGTGAATCAAAGAGTCTGATATCGATTTGAGTTGAGAGGGAGTGATTCTTAAGCGATCCTTTAAGGCATCACTAAGGTGAGCATTATTTTGTAGATCAATTTTATTGGCTTCTAAAATAAGATCTGAAGCTTGGTTAAGTGATGATGATAGAGCTACAAGAAAAGCATCTTTTTTATCAGAATCTAAAAGAGCAAGTTGAATTGATGCTTTTTTAGCTTTTTCAGCTTTGATTAAGACCTCATTCATTGGGCAATAAACAGGGTTCCAATGTCTTTTCCCTGTAGGATGTCTGTAATGATTTCTGGATGTTCGCCTAAAGCGATAACCATATGAATGTGGTTTTGGGTGGCTATGGTAGCTGCTTTAAGTTTAGTCATCATTCCACCAGTTCCTCGATCTGATCCGGCACCACCAGCCCTTGCGAGAACGGTATCATCGATTTTATCAACCAAGGAAATTAATTTTGCGTTGGGATTTCTTTTTGGATCTGCTTCATAGAGACCATCGATATCTGAAAGTAAGATCAAAAGATCTGCATGGATCAATGTTGCGACCAAGGCTGACAAACTATCATTATCTCCAAATTCAATTTCATCTGTCGCAACAGTGTCATTTTCATTGACGATGGGCAAGATTCCTTTTTTAATAAGACTTTCAAATGTGTTGATGACATTGAGACGTTTCTTATCTTCTTCAACAACATCCTTAGTCAATAATATCTGCGCAACGATATGCCCATATTCAGAAAAGAACTTGCTGTATAAATGCATAAGTTCACTTTGACCAACTGCAGCCGCAGCTTGTTTATCCTGTGTTGATTTTGGTCGCTCACTGAGTTTAAGTTTACTGACACCAACCGCAATAGCACCTGAAGTAACTAAAATCACTTCCTTATTTTGGTTAAGAAGATCAGAAATAATCTGGGCAAGTTTGTCCATTCGACTCAAATTAATGGCTCCAGTGCCATAGGTTAAGGTACTGGATCCGACTTTAATAACGATGCGTTTACTGTTAATCAGGTTTTTTCTCATAAGGCTCACTTTTTAAGCATTATACGCTTTTATATACGATTATAAACTCTTTTTTAATCACTATAAATAAGAACTCTAAAAGAATATCACTTAATGATTTTATAGGTGGTGTAGTAGTTCTTATAGAATTTGGTTATTCTCTATATAAATCGCTTAACCTTTTCTAAGGTTAATCAAAAAATTCAGATTGCAATTGATTTAGCACCTTGAGAAAGTGTTATTATCGTTTCTTCTCGGAATTACGCTTGTCGTTTATGATTTTCATATGCGATTCGTCAATTTCTGTAACGTTGTTGGCTTTAGCCCAATCGATGCATTGTGTAAGAACGACTTTCAGAAAAATCCTAGGAACTTTGGTGACTGTTTTACAGGCTCCTTCAGTGAATTTGATTTCAGGGTCAAGACGATTAGCAGCATACATGACAGATTGGACATCAGCCTCTTTTCCAACTGGTACTTTTTCAGCGATAGGACGTCTAAATCGGGTATACCAGAAATGCGTTGAGTCCCTGTATCCATAATCGACAGGAACTCTTGGGAAAGTCGAAGCTTTGACACCGTTGATGATGGCGTCATAGAACTTTTCCTTCATTAAAATCTTGTCTATTCTCAAGATAAAATGACAACCAAATTTAGAAGTGATCCCATTAAAATCATGATAAGGAGGCTCAATACCTTCGAGCTGTCCAATTCGTTTACTATCGTCCTCAACATGCTCAAGACTTGAGTCCCAAGTGCACTCAAAAACTTGATAAGCTTTTGATACAATTAAGGGTCTTGGAGCATCAGCAAAATCTGCCTGACCTTCCTCGAGTTTAAATTTGCAGGATGCCATTTTTTCAGCGCTTGTTTCTCCAGGAAAACCAAGACGTACTGCTTCTTTGAAATCTTTGCGACTGTCTTCAATAAAGTTGAGTGCACATTTACCCGTTCTTAGGATATTCTGAGCTGTATTTGATGAATTTCGACACTCTAGGATCATCGCATAATACGATTTTCCAGCAATATAGTAAGGAAAGCATAATGAATAGGAACCTATAGAAGTCTTACCATCTTCAGATAAAGTAGATACTAAAATCGTAGGCATGGGATAAAAAGCTGAAGTTTGATAGAAATTGTCAACGATGCGTAGATCTTTAAATGAACTCATAAACACTCTCTTTCTTGACTCTTAATGGCAGAGTAAACACGACAATACTATCATTAGAAATTTTACAAAATAACCATATCAGCAAAGTCCCACAAGATTTGCTCGCGTAGTTTAGGAGCTAAAAGTTATGATTGAGCGATCGCACTTGATTAATACCTTTAATCAAGCCATGACTGAGATCGTTTAACAGCTTCTAACCATTTAATATAGTCGTGTTCCCTATTGTGTTGAGGATAAAACACTTCTGTTTCTACAGGAAATTGAGAGATTTCAGCGGGTGTAGACCAGAACCCAGAAGCGAGACCTGCTAAATAAGCGGCTCCCGTGAGTGACAAATTATAATTCGATTTTCTTTCTACCTTCATTTGACATACATCTGCCAATGTTTGAATCAAAAGTTTATTCGTTGTGGGTTTACCATCCACACATAAAGTTTGTGTATTTAAGAAAGCAGGATACATTGCATCCATAACTTCTCGGATCTGAAAAGCAAGAGATTCTATCGCAGCTTTGGCAATATGACCTTTTTGAGTACCCCGATCTAAACCAATCAACAAGCCTCGTGCTTTTGTATCCCACGAAGGTGATCCTAAACCTGTTAAGGCTGGAACAAAAAATACACCACCACTGTCTTCTACACTTGAAGCAAGTAATTCCAAATCATCTAGAGATGATATAAGCCCTAAACCATCTTTTAGCCATTCTAGCGCACTGCCAGAGCTTAGGATAGAGCCTTCCATCGCGATCGTCTGTTGATCATTGATAGACCATGCGATGTGTTTAATGATTCCAAAAGGTGGTTTATCTAGGTTTTGACCCATATTAACCATCACAAAACACCCAGTTCCCATCGTAACTTTAGCTTGATTGGTTTCAAAACAACGATGTCCAAACAAAGAGGCCTGTTGATCTGCCACAAGTGCTGCAATCGGACAGTTTAGTTCTAGATCCGGTGTTGATACATGGCCAAAAAGTTGTCCACTCTCTAATACTTGTGGAAAGATATTTAGAGGCACATTGACTTCAGAAAGAAGTTCTGTATTCCAGCACATTTTTTGGATGTCATAAAGGATCGTTGTAGAAGCATTTGAAACATCGGTTGCATGGATTTTTCCACCAGTCAGTTTCCAAAGAAGCCATGTATCTATACCACCAAAAACAACTTCACCTGATTCTGTTTTGTTTCGTAAATCAGGGAATCTTTCAAATAACCATAGGATCTTACCTACAACCAAAGAAGCTAGTGTAAATTCAACAGAATTTCTCGCCATTAAACCTGGTGTCTTATCAGGTCCTCTTAGGTCTTGCCAACCCATGGCATTATAAATAGGTTGACCTGTTTTAACATCCCACATCAAAACATTGATTCTTTGATTGGTAATGCCTAACGACACTACCTCATCAGAGTTAACCCCTGCTTTATTTAAAGTATCCTTTATTGCTTCTATTGTAGCTGTATAAATCTGTAAAGGATCTTGTTCCACATAACCATGAGTTGGAAAATAAACATCTACTTTTCGCTCTGAAATGGCACAAATTGTTCCGTCATGACCAAAAAGAGCTACTTTGATTTGAGTTGTTCCTGCATCCAGAGCCAATACATAACTCATATTAGAGATCCTCCTGTGTAATGAATATGATCAAATTAAAAGAGGCTGCAATTTATTAAACTAAATCAGAATATCTACAGAAATCCTTACATATAGGTTGTAAAAGCAAATCCTTTTTCGATAAACAATCTAACGCAAGCATCTACTACATCTTTATCGTATTTCTTTCCTTTGTTCATTAATATCTCTTCAAGTGCTTTCTGTGTACCTAAGGCAGCTCGATAAGGTCGATGAGAAGACATGGCTTCAACCACATCAGATACTGTTAAAATTCTGCTTTCCAAAATAATCTGATCACCATGCAGTCCTTTTGGATATCCACTACCATCTAAATACTCATGATGTTGATAAATCATCGATATGATCTGTGATGGGAAATCAATTCCTTTGACAATATCGAAACTTTGATCAACATGGGTCTGTAAAATACGATATTCAAGACTTGAGATCTTTCCGGGTTTATTCAGAATGTCGGATGCAATATTGATCTTTCCGATATCATGAATCAATGCTCCAAAATAAATGTTGTTAACTTTTTCTTCTGATAAGCCCATTTCCTTAGCTATGGCACATGCTAACTCAGCAACTCTTCTTTGATGTCCAGCAGTATATACATCACGCATTTCACCAATCTTTGATATGGCATTGATGGTTTGATTGAGTCTGCTTGATAACATGATATTGCTTGCTTCTAACTCTTCTTTATAATGGACTTCTTTGGATATATCTTTAGCGAATATCGAAACACCTACGATTGAATCATCTATAACAACCGGAGCCAATGAAACCAAAAAGTGTATATTTTCAGATGCTGTCTGATACTCTATTGAAAACTTACCTTCTTTGATGGCCTTTGTGTACAGTTGCCTCCACAATATTCTCCGACTTTCTGAGAGCATTTCATCATTGGGCATACCTGGTCTCAAAATAATATTATGATTTCTTTTGAAATAGTCTGCGACAGACGAGTTGAATAAAACCAAATCAAAACTTTTAGAATCGACTACCCAAATCCAATCATTTGTACTCTCAATAAGAGCATCATATCTTTGGACTTCATGTTTTATTTTATTTTCATCTTGAATACGTTTTGATATATCACGGACCACACCTTCAGTCCCCATAATTGTTCCATCATTATTCTTAACAAATTGGACATTCATTGAAACCCAAAAAGCTGTTCCATCTTTTCTTAATCCTTGGCAAGTATAATCTTTAACTTGACCCTCTTGTTTTAGAGTAGCAATCATGATATCTCGGTCAATTGGATTAGCATATAAGGATTTGGCTGGTTGTCCAAGCATTTCATCTGCACTATTATATCCGTATAATTGTACAGCTATGGGGTTAACAATGGTAAACACACCTTTTAGATCAGCTTGAAAATAAGCATCTTGAAGATTCTCTAAAATCCTTTGATTTTGTTTCACAGTTTCATATAAGCTAATCTCTAAATTCTTGTTTTGAGTTATATCTTGATTGATTCCAACCATACGTAATGGTTTCCCATTAGAATCAAAGAACACCTGACCTGTCGCATAAATGTAATGAACAGATCCATTAGACCAAAGAATCCTAAATTCAATATTATAGTCTTTTATGCCTTGTAGAGCATCTTGAATTGCAATTTCTGCTTTTTCTTTGTCTTTAGGATGAATGTGATACATCCAAGCCTCATACGCTCCATTAAAATCTTTGCGATGGATATTATAGAGATTGTACATTCCATCATCCCAGATTAGGTCGTTGTTTACTACATCCCAATCCCATATACCAAGTTTCGCTGAATGTGTTGCAAAAACCATTCGATCTGATAATGTTCGCAGATTTTGATTAAGATTTAAAATGGTTTCTTGAGTATTTTTGCGATCGGTTATGTCATGTAAAATTCCAAGACTATAATGCTCACCATTGATGTTGACTATACTAGAAGAAAGCGATGCAAAGATTTTGCTGCCGTCTTTTTTTCTTCCGACCAATTCAAAATTTCGAATAACACCTTTCTCTTTAAGCTCTGAAATCATTCTTGCTCGATCGCTTGGTTCGCTATATAGATTTAGCTCTGTCGACGTTTTGCCGATTGCTTCTTCTCGTGAATATCCAAAAAATGATTCAAAACTATCATTGATTTCAATAATTTTACCGTCTTTTAAGGTAGCCCAATAAAAAGCATCCGCACCCGTCATAAATGCCGTCTTAAACTTCGCTTCGTTTGCACTTACCTCAGCTTCAATACGCTTTTGTTCGCTGATATCACGAATGACGCCTTCAATCGCAATTAGACTTCCAAGTTTGTCATTTACTAATTGAACATTCAGTGAACCCCAAAACCACGTTCCATCTTTTCGAACATATTGGCAACTGAAATCATTTAAATTATCATTTTTATCTAAATATTCACGTATTTTTTCCAGTCCATCTTGATCAAGGAATAATTTATCCACACTCAATCCAATCATTTCATCATAAGTATTATAGCCAAACATCTTTATAGCCGTTGGGTTTACCAAGATTAAGTTATAGGATAAGTCGATTTGTATATACGCATCTCTAAGGTCATTAAATATCCTTCTGTACTGACTACTGATGTCTTCAATGATTCCCCAAACTAGTTTAGTTCCATCCACATCGTCAAATGAGAACCCACTGATACGTACTGGAAATCTTGACCCATCTTTTCGTATATATTCTTTTTCGTTTGGACCAAATCGACCTTTAGATTCAAGGTCTTTCATTTGCTGTAATTCTTGTTCTCTATATTCATGAGGTGTAATATCCCAAAAGCTCAATTTAAGAAATTCTTCTTTTGTATAGCCTGTTGTTGTAAGCAAAGACTGATTAACTTCAATAAACTCACCTGTTTGATGATTAATTAAAGCCATTCCGACAGGTGAAAGTTCAAAAAGCCACTTAAACTTTTCATCTGAACGCGAAAGTTTGATTTCGTTTTTTTCGTTTTTATTCAAATTGAAGCTTTCCATTGAGTTCTCCAAGGATCATATATACAAAACTCGATTGGCTATTTTAAAAACATCGATACAACTAATACCATTATTATCGCTTGTTATAATCTCTTTGTCTATCGATAATTAGTCGATATTATCCTAATAAGCGATTTCGTATTGTTAATCTTGTAACATTCATCATTTTTATGAATATGAAAGTTTTTGAAATCCATATTCTATTGAAGCTATTACAACTCCTATTAATACTCAAAACTGAATTGAAAACCTATACTACATACCAATATTTTCTTCATGATATTAAAAATGATTGTTCATGATCGTGAGATCAAATCTACTATTTCTTGGTAAAAGGAGTTCCTTTTGACACATCATTGATTCTTTTATCCACATCATAAACTTGATTTTTCATCCCAGTTACATCACTTCCAGAAGGAAGAACAGTTACCTCATAAACTTTGGTGTAGGTACCTTTATCTGTCTTGATTTCAGCAGTGAAAGAAACAACGAAAGTCAAATCTGCCTGACTAAGCGACATCGCATCAAAATATGGCTTTTGGTTCTCAGAATAAGCGATATTAACAGGGAACTTGCCAATTGCTTTTTGGCGGACAATGAACGTTGGATCGATAAAACCTTGATTCAAACAATTTGCCTCGACTATGGTCTTCTGAACATATACGTCATCGGATATGCTTAGAAACCCGAAACGTGATGAACTTTTGATCTTAATGTCTTTCAACATGCAAGAAACTACTTTTTCACTTTGATTGGTGATACGCACTTCTGGGTTAATACTGTAATAAAGCCAAGCTGTATAATTCTTATTATCATTATCCAAGTCTTTTTCAAATTTCGCACTAATGTAATAACCCATATCCACAACTCCAGATACAATTGTAGAACCACCAGATAAAGAGTAGGTGAAACTCGCAGTTTTCTCTACGATATTGTATTCGAAATCGATACTTTTCCCAGAAGGATTGGCTGCTGAATAGGTATAGAACGTTTGGGTAAAATTATAATAGACATTCTCCTTGAATTCGGCAGCATAAAGTACCGTTAGAAATTCATTCGCTGATGCAACTTCGACATTTTTAAATAGAAATTTGATTTCCTTATTTGTCTTACTTTTACTGACAACAGAAAACCCTGGATCTGTGATTCCAGCCATTTCTTGGGTGTCCCATTTGTCATTTTTCTTAGGCGCTGAACAGGCAATTAACGTTAAACTCATCAGCAACAAACTCAGAATTATTTTCAAAGTTCTCATACATTACTCCTAAGTGTTTAACTCTTTTGAGTTCATTATACACTTAAATAAAACAGCATACTCATCATTATCAATCCACTTTTACTTTTGCCTAAACTTGATTTAGACACCTTTTCATCTTTTTTGCTGGCTCTAAATTTATAACCATTTAAGATGAATGTAAAAATTGCATTTATTGGATTTATCTGCATAATAGTCAATAAGTTCATATTAAATTTGTTCTCTATGACCAGGGTTAATATGGTTTTCCATACAAAAAGATTGGCTTATGGCCAATCTTAATGAGCTTATATCTTGGTGACGTTTTGAGCTTGTAAGCCGCGATCTGTCTCGACTTGTTCAAATTCAACGTCAGCGTTTTCTTGGATATCCTTGAATCCATCCATCTTTAATTGTGAATAGTGGAAGAATACTTCCTTACCATCGCTATTAACGATAAAACCAAATCCTTTTTCCTTATTAAACTTCTTTACTTTGCCTTGCATGTAAAACCAATACCTTTCTGGATGTAGGATTCTCCTACATGGATACACATCATATCACACTTTTACCAAAAATGGGATTATTCGGTTTGATATCAAAAATACTCTATGTGTTTTATATATCAAAAATGCATATCTGACTCATAGATATTCACTCTTCCCAATGGTTTTTATACTCAATCATCTAGGAATCGATAGTTCTTATCTTTAAATAGACTTATACAAACATCAACGACCTGTGTGTCGAATTTAATCCCTTTATTCTGCTCAATATCTTTCAATACAACCTCGATGCTTATGGCTGGACGATATGGACGATGGTAGGTCATGGCTTCAACAACATCTGCTACAGCTAATATTCGACTTTCCAGTGTAATCTCATCTCCCTTTAGGCCATTGGGATAACCTGAACCGTCTAATCGTTCATGATGCTGTAAAATCATGGTAGGTACTTCAATAGAGAAATCGATCTCCTTGACGATGTTATAACTTTGTTCAACATGAGTCTGTATGATCTGATATTCTAGCTGAGTAATTTTACCAGGTTTATTTAGAATATCCGAAGATACTGTGATCTTGCCAATATCATGGATCAAGGCACCATATGAAATATTAATGATGGCTTCTTCAGACAAATTCATTTCACGAGCGATTTCACACGCCAATAATTGAACTCTCTTTTGATGACCGGCTGTATAAACATCTCTTAACTCTCCAATTCTAGATATGGCACTAACCGATTGATTGATTCTTTCTTTTAGCTTTTTGTTGCTACTCTTTAAATCATCGCTTTGTTTTTCAATCTCGTCCTCAAAATTCTTGCGTTCGCTGATGTCTCGAACTAGACCTTCAGTTCCTATGATGGTTCCGGTTTCGTCTCTTAAAAATTGAGCATTCATCGAGACCCAAAAGGTAGAGCCATCTTTTCGACAAGCGAGAAATGAGTAGTCACTCAAGCTACCATGTTTTCTCAACTCACCCATAAGATAATCTCGATCAGTTACATAGGCATAAAGTGATGATGCGGGTAAACCAATCATTTCATCGATAGATTGATACGCAAACATTTTGTAGGCTTTGGGGTTGACCATGATTAATTTTCCAGATAAGTCTGTTTGAAAATAAGAATCTGTAAGATTGTCTAGAATTCTTTGGTTTTGGACTAGTGCTTTACGAAGACTTTCTTCACTTCGTTTTAGATCGGTGATATCTTGGCCTACAACTGTGATACCAATGACCTCATCTCTAAGTTTGACTGGATAGAATGATAGTCTCAGTATTCTACCTAATGCTGATGTTCCATAATCTAACTTGTAGGCTCCATTTTGCAGGGCATTTTCATACATTTCCTTCCATTTTAAGGCAAAATCAGCCTTAAGCAAATCTTGAGGACGCATCCCTTTTTCTATTTTAATACCAGAGCCGGTTTCGAAATATCGATATAATGCTTTATTAAACAGAATAAGTCCATAATCTTTCGGATTCACCATCCACACCAAATCATCTGTGCTTTCAACCAAGGCTTTTAGTTTCTCAGATTCTTCTTCAACTTTACGATTCGCAACTTTTTTCTCAGTAATATCTTTAAAGGTTAAGAGTATGCCGTCAATCAGCTCATTTCCCATCATATTTCGTCCTTCAAGTTCAACGTTAACTACCGAACCGTCTTGACGTAAATATTTAAATTCTCCACTACGTCTCGCATCATTACCTTCATTGACCAACACAGAGAATTCATTACGTAATCTTTCTTTATCATCCTGGTGAACGAAATCAAATGAGCTCTTCCCAATGATATCCTGAGGCTTTATTCCAAATAAACGTTCATTATTGGGGCTTCTAAACTTGATGATCCCATCAGGATCTGTGATACCAATGGTATCAGAAATGCTTTCAACCATCAGTCTAAAGCGTTCTTCACTGGCCTGCAATTCTATATTTTTTACTTTCAAATCCCCTTCAAGATCAGTAATTTTTCCTTTCTTTCTGAGATTATAGGCTCTTAAGCGAAGTAAAGTTCGCAGCTGAACAAACAGCTCCAGATTTTCTATGGGTTTGTGAAGAAAAGCATCAGCACCTGCTTCTATGGCTTTCAAACGCGTTTCTTTATCACTGTTCAATGCAGTCACAAACATCACCGGTATATCTTCTAGGACTGGTTCACTTTTTAATAAGGCACATACTTCATACCCATTCATATCTGGCATCATAATATCCAACAAGATGACATCCGGTTCTTCTGAACGAGCTAATTCTAATGCATCTTTTCCATTTAGGGCACTATGAAAGATTGCATTTGGATATGATTCTTTGATCAAAGCTTTGAGAATGATCAGATTCTCATATTTGTCATCAACCAGTAAAAAGACATAGGCATTATTTCTCATATTTCGACCTCTTTCTATCCTTTAAATATCATGTTTATTCTAAACGATTTGAACGTCTTCTTCGATGGGTTTTTCACTGATGTCCAACGGAAGTACAACGACAAACTCTGTTCCCTGACCCAAAGTACTATAAACACGGATATTGCCATTGAGCATATCAAGATATTTCTTTACGATGGATAGACCTAATCCTGTTCCTCCATAACGTTGTGTAATATTTTGATCAGCTTGTCTAAATTCATCAAAGATAAATGGGATATTGGCTTCAGCAATTCCAATTCCAGTATCTTTAACTGAGATCAAGACATTGTTTAATGTCTTCTTAACAGAAACAGACACATGACCTTTTTCCGTGAATTTAATCGCGTTGCCAAGCAGGTTTTGTATGACATGAACAATCTTATATTCATCGCTAACAAGCGATAATTCTTCTTCTGGCAGATGACAGAGTAGATCGATGTTCTTCTTGTTGGCAAGCGGTCGCATCAAGTTTATTTGCTGATTTATGACTTCATTTAAATCAAATACTTTAAGTTGGATCTCAACTTTGCCAGATTCGATACGAGAAATGTCCAAGACATCATTGATGAGTTCTAGAAGATTATTCCCGCTCTTGTGTATAATATCAAGATAGTCTAGTTCTTCTTCTGATATTTTAGTAACCAAGGTTCTGTTCAGTAGTCCAGAAAGCGCAATAATCGCATTAAGCGGAGTCCTTAATTCGTGACTCATCTTCGATAAGAAATCACTTTTAGCTTTGTTTGCAAAGCTTGCTTTTTCTTCTGCAGTAATCAACTCAGCTTCAACTCTGTTGATTTCAGTACGGTCAAAGACAGTCGTCAAACTGTAAAGAAAATTCCCTTGCGCATCATAGACTGCCTTTGCATTGATGATGACGGGCAGCTGTTTTCCATCTTTTGTAAGTAAATCAATACGAACATCGTTTTGAATACCACTTTCTTGAAATTGGAGAAAATTGTCCTGGAAAATTTCGATGCCTTCAGAAGAGGTAATATCCAAGAACCTAAGTTTACCGACCAATTCGTCGCGTTTGTATCCAAGCCAACTTAGTTCTGTATCATTCATATTGATGATCAATCCATCTTTGTTTAAAGAATGATAACCACAAGGTGCATCGTTGTAGAGATCTTCCGCTCTTTTTCTACTGGCATGTATTTCTTCTTCAAGTATCTTTCGCTGTGTTATATCACGATTGCTGACACGATAACCATTGGGTAAACCCTTGATATCAAATATCTGTTTACTAACAGATTCAATCCAGTGTATGTTCCCAGTTTTATCAATGATCCTAAATTGCATGACTGTCCCTTCTCTATAACTTTGATTGAAGATTTCAAGATCTTCTGGGTGAATGATATCAAACATCAAAGCAGGATTAAGTGTGAATTCAGAAGCCTTATATCCAGTAATTGTTTCAACAGAACTTGACATGTAGTCAAAATGACCATCGTTTTTTATCCAAAATTCCCAGTCCTTTGTATGATCGATAAAATCCATGAGCTTGCGTTTACTATCCTCAAGCTCTCTTTCTTTGATCAATCTTTTATCCAGATTCAAATTGTTGACCATAATGATGAATGAAAAAACAAGGGCAATCATCATGAACTGATTGATCAGTTGTCCTAAAGTAGCCAACAGACCTGTATTAAAATAATCTGTGGTCGGGATGTATAATTCAACACCAATTCTATACAATTGTACCAATACATAAACGTAGCAAATATCACCGGTGAGCCGAGTAAATAAACTAAAAGCATGTTTCTTTGAACTCGACAACAAACGACCTGATTGTGCAAACATCAGCGATGTAAAAATTGATATTAAAATAATTCGGTAGGATGCTGAAGGGAGAGTGTATGTAAAATAGATTTGAAGAACAAAATATAGACCAATCAAACCAATGTTGATAACATTAGAATTTTTATAATGAACAAACTCTTTGTATCCAATTAACAATAAGAAACTTCCGATAACGATAAGCGTGTTTGAGACCACAACGGTGATGAAGTCAGGCAAGATGCCCCTGACCGCAATCAATAAAAAACCCATGGTTTGTAAGATTAAAGCATGAACCCACCAAGAAATCCCATTATAATACTCACGGTTCTGTCGCCAATATATGGCCAATACAGTCGTGTTGATGACACTGTTTACCATAAAGGTAATCATAAGCGTTCTCATATCCAGCATGGAATTAAGTCCTCCTAACCATTATGGTTGTATTGAAAGGTTTATTTGAGTGAAATATGAAGTAAAATCATGTGTATCCTTACTTTGAATTGACAGTTTCCTTAACTAAAAAATTCTAAAAATATAGTCTTTAAACATATCATACCTTAGTCAAAGACTACCGTACAGAAAAAATGGTAAAACAAGCATAAATCGCATTCTATTAAGGTAATGTGCTATTTAACTATTGATTTTGAGAATAGAAAAGATAATAAATCATCAAGGTGTAGAAGTTGATTTTTGTGAGCCATTTAGTTCAAAAGTCACCAAAAAAGTTGCCACGATTTTATTAAGGTGTAGAATATTGTTGAGGTGGATTATGAGAAAAATAATATTGGGATTCTTGATTATAGTGTTGGGGGGCTGTACCTTGACCAAAACGCCGATAAGGCCTGTTTTTACAATGGAGACTTATCCTAGGATTGATTGTTCTACCGTTTCGATACCATTAGCTGAAGTCTTAATGGCGACCTTAATCAAACAAACCATTGAAGAAGTCAGACCTTATGTGTTGTGTAATAAAACGCATCCTGCTTATGTGAATCTTATCGATGGAAAGAAAGATTTGATCTTTGTGACCAGTCCTTCTGCAGAAGAAACAGAATTGGCTAAAACACGTAAAGTAGAACTGGAGATCATTCCCATCGTTTCAGAAGGGTTTATCTTCTTGGTGAATAAAGATAACCCGGTCGACTCTTTGACGCTGGATCAGATCCGTAAGATCTATAGCGGTGAGATCACCAATTGGAAAGAAGTTGGTGGACAAGATGTTGAAATACGGGCCATGCAAAGACCTGAGAATTCGGGATCACAGACTGGATTTTTAGATCTTGTTATGAAAGAATTAACCCCTATGAATCCTCCTGTTGAATGGATCTCTACAGCCATGGATGAATTGGTGGATTCCGTTTCACATTATGACAATCAACCTGATGCGATCGGTTATTCATATTATTACTATGTGACCGATATGAAGACCAATCCAGACGTCAAGCTGCTTAAAATCAATGGCATCTATCCTAACCCTACGACCATCGCCAATGATTCCTATCCGATTCAAACAGCCTACTATGCGGTTTTCCGTAAGAGAGAATTGGCAGGGAGCGATGTTAGAAAAGTTGTGAATTATCTTTTGACTGATGAAGGTCAAGACCTATTGGCTCATGCCGGATATATCCCACTAAAATGAAAAAGCAACTATTGATCGGATTGATAGGACTTCTTAGTTTAAGTGCCTGTACAAAGCTTGTGACCCCAGAGCGTGAACCTTTTCCTGAGATTCCTACTCCAGATGCCATTTCATTTGCATTGCCTCATGGCACAGTAACTCAAGCAGACACTGAAAATACTTGGTTCTCTAACGGTATTGAAACTAACTTCATCGAATACCCAGCAGAAACCACTCAAGATGGGGTACTCATTGATTATGGAACCATGCATATCGATGGACTCTTGAATCAAACGGTTGAAGATCTCATCAACCAAAAAATCGACGATAAAATCAATGATTTTAAAAAATATGCCAAGTTTGATAATTTACCGGTTTATCCTGGATTTTATGCTGCTTATCCCAAAGACAAACGCACCATAAAAAGCATCAATATTTCTTGTTATCCTTACTTCAATGCCAACCATATCTTATCCGTCCGCTTTTATGCTTCAATACTGATCAATGCCAAAGATGACTACAAAGATTTTTCGATTATGGATGCGATGAATTTTGATTTGAATACAGGAGATGAATTGACATTGAGTGATCTGTTCATCAATGGCAGCGATTTCGAAAGCAGATTGAATGAAGCCATCTTGCTTAAATCCCAAAGTATGACCGATCCGATCAAAGATGAACTACAAGGATGGATCGACAGTTATCAGTATGTGGGTGGGTTCAAAGGAATCCGCGGTGATCTTAAGTTTTTCATAATTGACAACAGAATCAATTTACTGTTCAACGAACATTATCCAGAGTTTATCAATGATTTCTCAACAGTCTCCATGGAATTCAAAATGCAGGGTTTCAAAGATATATTGGCTTTTGGGCAGCGTTTTGTTCATAATGATCAATCTCTTTTCACCAATCCAAGTACCCTAAAAACAAAGAATTATCTGTATCAGACTCATACAGATGTCCTCAATGAAATCATTGATGGACATACCCTTCATTCTAGGATTTATTATGATGATGAATTCCCCGAAAAATATAAAAACATGAGAGCCACCATTCTAAGTCATGAGCGCAACATTCTGTTAGAACTTATCAAAACACATACAGCCGTTTATTATGAATTCAGCGCAAGCCTTGATGGACCCTATCTGAATGTCAGAAGTTCTATATATGCCGATGGTGAAGTCGTGCGTGGGGTAAGACAAACTTACAAAGCAGACGGAACCCTTCTTACGATGAAGGATGTCTTCATCGATGGATTTGATTACCGCTCTTTCATAAAAGATCAAATTGCTCAAATCATCAGTGACAGCGAATACCAAGAAGACTATGATCTGGATGAAGTCTATGAAGCCTTGGCTCCTACCCTTTCAGTTCATTCTTTTCTAGGGGAATATGCCATTTCCTTTACCAATGAGTTCGTGTTTGATTTTAGTCAAGATGAAGGAGATTTCTCGATCACTCTGTATCTAAAAAAATACCAAGACATCTTAAAGATAACGCCTTGGGGTCAATGATTTAAAAGGGAGCACCCAAAATTTTGATTAGATCAAAACGATGGGTGCTCCCTAAGTATATTACCAAGGTAAATTTAATGGTTTAATCTCTTCCTCGTATAATTTCTCTAGCTTATGTTTGATATCTTCACTTAATTGAAACTGAGCCGTTTCGATATTTGCATCAAGTTGATTTATGTTCTTGACCCCAGGGATGACTGTCGTTATTGCATCAAAACTCAATATAAAGCCAAGCGCATATTTAACTAAATTTTCATCATGTACAATGGCCTTGATTTTATCAATGATCTTAGCTCTGTTTAGAATAACGTCTTGATCCCAGCGTGAGCGTATTCCTGTAAAATGACTTTGAGCATTATATTTTCCACTTAACCAACCTGAATCAAGAGGTACTTTCGCAATCAACAGAATGCCTTTTTCTTTTACTTTGTTGAATAAATATTTGGGAGATTGATTGTTGATGTTAAAGAGTATTTCTATGACATCGACATCCAAATTATTCAATACCAAATCCAAATCTTCTAAGGTATCTATGCTTACACCATAACCGCGTATCTTTCCTATTTCCTTCATTCTTAAGAATTCTTTTTGATGATTCGTCTTGCCTTCTAAAATTTCTCTAGGAGGATTATGAAGGATTACAGAGTCTACATACGTTGTCTGCAATCTTTCAAGACTTTCGTTGATTGATTTCTCGATGAATGCTTCACCAAAATGCGTTTCATTCAGGTGATTGTGTCCGAATTTTGTATTAATGAACACATCTTTTCGATGATCTTTTAAAGCTTCACCAATGATTTTTTCACTTAATCCATTGGAGTAACCTGGAGCTGTATCGAAAAAATTCACGCCTTTATGGTAAGCAGATCTTACCAATTCAACGCCTTCGTCATAGGTCATAGGACCCCAAATAGCATCATTACCTAATTGCCAACCGCCAAAACCTATTTCGCTGATCGACAAATCAAATCTTTTACAATATCTTCTGTACAACATGTCATCTCCATTCAATAGAAAAGTTCTATATAAAAATCATACTAGCACAGAATCTTAATGAACAAAACAAACTGTATAAGGAACCAGAGGCTTTGCATCAGAATTCCAGTAGAAATCTAATATTGTATAATTGTTTTTATCCTTATAATCTACATACTATAAATGTATTTGGTACACTTTTTATCGTTTAGTATTAGCCGCTAGAATTAAGTAACATATGAGAACTTGGTATTGTCACTTTTGATATTCATTCCACTTGAACGTTGTAACTATACGTAAATTGATTCATTTCAGGGATTAAGTCAATGATCTTTTGATTTTATAAAGTTCTGTATCTTTTCAACAGAAGAATGTTAAGTCCAAACAACACGACAATAAAGCCAACCAAGATCCCACAAACAGGTAAAATATCCTCTAAGGAAGCTCCTTTGATCATGACGTCTTTTAAGCCAGTACAGGCATAATACACGGGCATGAGGAAAGCGAGTTTATCCAAATGATAGGGTAAGGTATCGACAGGAATCAAACCACTAAAGAAGATTTGAGGCACGATAATGATCGGAATGAATTGAACGACTTGGAATTCATTGTTGGCGAAAACAGAAACAACGGCACCTAAAGCTAAAGCCACAAAGGCCAATAAAGTCATGATAACAACGACTGCAAAGATAGATCCTGAAATGACCATCGACAAAACATATTTAGAATACAAAACTACCAAAATGCTTTGTAAGACTGCAAAGACACCATAGCCCAACAAAAACCCAGAAACAACTGCTGGGCGACTGATGGGGGTCAACATGAATCGTTCCATGGTTCCTAATGTCCTCTCTCGAATAAACGAAATCCCAGCAATCAAAAATACAAAAAAGAATGACAATACACCCAATAAAGCATAGCCTAAACTATCAAAAACATTGGCTTCATTGGATCCATAAATGAAACTCATTTTTAAAGTCAAAGCCTTTGGCATCATTTGTTTCATGGCATCACTCAACACTTTAGTGACCGCCGCTGTCTTGACCGAATCCGGTTCCATCATCTCAATGACCAGTTGCCCATTCTCGAGTGAGATGACTGCATCTGCAATCTTATTTTTGAGAATCATTTCATTGGATTCAAAGGATTCAACAAAGTTGACATCCTGAAGTTGAAGTTTTTCGACCAAAAAGGGGTCAAGATCCTTCACAACAATAGATGGTGTATAATTGCTGGTCCCAAAAATAAAATACATAAAAGTCATCAACAACATCGGTGCAAACAAAACCAAAGCCAATGAACGCTTGTCGTTCAACATTTGTTTGATGATTCGAATAATTGTTGCCCGCATTATCCTTCACATCCTTCCGTCATAAAAAATAAATCTTCTAGCGTATTGTTTTTGGTACTTTCAAGTAATTTTTCGGTCGTATCGAACGCAATCAATTCGCCTTGATAAATCAGGGCACATTTCGTACACTTGACGGCTTCATCCATGACATGAGTCGTAATGATTAAGGTCTTCCCTTGTTTAGCCAAGGTATCGAATTCTTCCCAAATCGTTCTGCGCAAAGCAGGATCGACTCCAACTGTAGGTTCATCCAGAATCAGATAATCCGGATCATGTAGCAATGCAATGATCAAAGAGAGACGTTTCTTCATTCCCCCAGAGTAATTGATCACTAGTTTATTTCGATCGTCATATAAGCCGATGAATTTCAAGAGTTCTTCACAGCGCTTTTTTAGTTTTCTCTCTTTTAGTCCATAAAGACGACCAAAGAATTTTAAATTATCCATTCCTGTAAGATCAATATATAAGGAATCGGATTGAGGCATAAAGCCCATCTTGCCTAAGAGTCGTTTATCCGGGACCATAATCTCATCGAAAGAGATTTGACCACTGTCCGGTTTGATTGCACCGGTAATCAAGCGAATCAAGGTTGTTTTACCTGCTCCTGATGGACCTAACAAACCTAACACTTCACCTTTTTCTGCAATAAGTGAGACTTGATCTAAGACCCGCTTTTTCCCAAATGATTTACTGATTTGATTGACACTTATCGTCATAAGAACCTTCTTTCACGTCTTTAGTTTTAAAAAAGCCAGCTCATAAACAACGTTTAAATTGTAGGCTCATTTCAAACACAAATCAATGTTTTATACAAAGTCTTTCAATCCTGAATTAATGAATCACCAACTTATCCTCTAAACCTTGAACGATATGTATATGATTGATTAAAAAATGCGTCCTTCTTAAATTCCTTCTACTTAATCAAGCTTTTTACTAAAGAAAAGATGATTCAATATGTCTTAAATTACATTATCTATTAAAATGAATAAAGATTTCAGGAAAATTAAAAGAACAGACTCTACATCCCCTTCTGTCAATCTGGGACACTTTGGATAGCGTCTAATTAGACTTGTATCTCTCAAGGCCATCATAGAAATATTTGACTCAAATTAATATGGGTACTGAAGATTTATGCTGAGATCTAGTTTTATATTTTCTTATTCTGAACATTTTCTATATGCTTATCGCGTTTCCTGAAAGATTCAATATTATGTTGATAAAGGAAAAACCAAATGCGATAGATTTGATCTGGTGTTAAAGTAGGTCCTCGCCTTATTTTTTTGTTATATTCTATTGATGCCTCAAGTATTTTATACAGTTCAGACTCATTAAGAATAAGCAGATCATTTGTCGACTCTGGTATCTTCTTTAGAGTTGCACTATCAGAAAAAACGATCACTGATCTTATATCAATACCTGGGTACTTATCTAAAAGATATCGAAGTGCGTTAATGTGACCCTGATTCTGGAGAACTGGATTAAAAAACTGATTTTTTGTTTGATTAGGAAATGTCTGCGTCCAATTTTTTTGAGATAGATTACCAAAGATCCATCCATTGAAGTTTTTCGATTCAATAACATAAATTCCGCACTCAGTGATAAATACACAATCAATTTCTGTTGTAGCGTGATCATTTCCAATTATTAGGTTTCTAATGATCTTTCGTCCAATACCTAATTTGCTAAGCTCTTTAGCAACCCGATTCTCCCCAATTCTTCCAGAATGTTCTGGATAAGTTTCTTGAGGAACTGTATAGGAATTGATATTAGTAAAAAGCGAAAGATCCATTGTTGCTTCATTGTTAGTTTGAGAAGAATTATAGGGTCTTTCAGTTATAAACGGAGCTTTATTCACTTTCTTTGGACCAAACAGTTTACCGAAAGATATAATTGATATAACAATAACACTGAGCTCAAGAAAACCGATTATTGAACTACTTGTTTCCTGATTGTTGTTTGAATAGTCAGCCAAAATCATTAATGCAAAAAATGTCACTATAATCCAAATTGTTCTTTTAGTTTTACGTTTCATATCCCCACCATATTTTTAATCTCTAAATATCACCGGCAATAAATTCATTCCCTCTGTCAGTCCGGGACACTTAGGGAAACGTTCTATGTTGACGAGTATTAACTTAAGGGCTGGGTGCATTCGTGTCCCTCGGGATGATGGGACAGATGATCTAAGCTGTGATTAGGGATTATTCGTTTCTCAACAAGCCTGGCTCTTAGCCACCCCACCCACCCCCAATGGATACCGAAATTGCCTTCCCGGTAGAATCAAAGACGATCATATAGTACTTTTCAGGGCTTGTTCCTAAGAACCCCTTCTTTTCTTGTTGAACGAGATATCCAGCACCCGATATTGTGATGTTGCTGGAATCTGTGTAAAAAACCTTATCAAAGTCACCGTATTCGGACGTGATCTCTTCTATAGAACTTCCAATGATAAACCGGCCATTGTATTTATAATGTGTTGGATGATAATACCAAAATATCCCCCCAAAAAGAGAGACTACTATAAACATTGTCAATATGCACTTTCTTAGTATTTTCATTCTTTACTCCGCAATTAAATTTCGAAAATGAGTCGCTTTTCAAATAATGTTCATTAATGAATAGCGTTATAGTGATCGGTAATCGTCCAAATTCCGTCTTTCGTTTCTATTACTATTTTGGATAGAAGTATTCATAGTTGCGTACCCGATATATGACAACACCATTTGAATGATGAGGAAATAAAAAAGCGGAATCATAAATACCATAGCCACGGAATACAGAATAGCCCCAGTAAGTGCAAATCCTTTCTTATTGAGTGCCCAACCGAGAATATTAAATAAACCTCCTAGAAAAGCCAAGATAATATGTGGAAACACAAAAATACCTAATAGGCCAAGCGCGATAATGCCAGAAGCATCGTTTGTTTGTGAACCAATGTTACTTAGCGATTTATACAGTAGAAGAAAATATAAGACAGTCAGAATCCAAGAAATTAACAGCAAATTATTCTTTTTCATATTGCCACCCGTTGTTATCATTATTATCCCTTTTATTGCCCTTATAGTCTACCTACTATGCGTGTATTTCTGGACTCTCATCTAAACTATTCAATTCAAATGCAAGCAAATGAATTGAATTATGTGGATTATAAATTATTTAAATACTTCCTATTGAATTCTGTTGGAGGCAGATCCTCAATCGTAATCACAGATAAATACCTATCACCATGAATGCGCTCTGTTAAGGTCTGGCTATATTGTTCAATTGTATTGAAATTATCATCATCGATATAATAAACCTTGTCAAAGAACTTACCAGTTCTCCTATTCAAATCTGAAGCTGAGCCAGTCTTTACGATCCCAGAATCTGTTGTAATGACAATTCGTAAAATATCATTTGATTCGCATAGATGAAGTATTTCTTCCAATGGTATCTTAACAAAACGAAGCTCTTCTTTTTTTGTTCTTTTTAGTTTAGCTAGATTGCGCTTATCTAAAACATTGCCCAATTCAAAAAGATTGAAAAGTAGTGTACTAATACATATTGCTCCCATAACACTAAAGTACAGATTTCTTAAGAACCCCTCGCTGAAATCAAAAAAGTCATCGATTGCGAAGATTGCGAAGTATAACAATACAGCACCAAAAATCATGATAATTGGTATTCGATAAGAAGGAAGTTTAGTATTTTCGTTCTTAAGCATCATTTTCCTCAATTCATTTGTGAGTGTATCCACTGATTTTTATAGGCGCTTTTATATAAATACTACAGTCCATTCTCAGAACGCACCACGGTCTTCGTATTCGCTCCAGGTGGAGCATTCCCCACAGTCTAGTATGAACGCTTAGGCACACCCAATCGTGTCCCACAATGAGTTTGCCAAGAGCGTGATATGATTTATTTGATACTATAAATTTCTGTATCACAATGTTATTTTTACAAAGGATTTCGCTATTTTCAACACGTTCCAATTCAACCGATACTTAGTTCTGATCTTTTGGGAAATTTATGTAATCTGCATACTGCTTTCTTGTCATTCCTCCGCAAGACCGATTAAATTCATCAAAACTTATCTCGGGATCTAGGCCGAAATATTCTAAAACAGCATGGTATTGTTCGATGTTATCTGGGTGACGCAAATCTGAATAAACACTGGTGCCCGAACAACCTTGTAACGCTTTCTCCAGTAGATAATAAGGAATAATTTGCGATATAGCTAAATTAGATTTCCAGCTGAATTTAGTATTTGTAGGGAAACTATGTTGGTCCGATTTCTTAATACCGATTCCCCAGCTTATAAAACGATCCAACACGATGTTTCCGCTCGTAGTTTTACTAAGTTGAAACGGAAAATCTACGTCATTTTCCTCTAGTTTTTTATGATCAACGATAGGGTGTCTATTCCATATAATGGTATTATCCATCATAGCATCAGCAGGCAATAAGTCAATGCTTCTAAGATTTTCAGACTTCAAGTTTGGATCTTCAGTGCTGATCTTATATAACCGAATGATCAAACCTTGACCCATCAGTGTACACAAACCATGAGGAGGATAAATCAATTTATCTTTCTCTAGTTTTGAGATACTGGCAATGATCAATCCATAACCATAATGGCTTCGGTCCAAATCGAACCTAAAGATATCACCAGTGCGGTATTTAATGGTAACATGCTTTGCATTTCTCAATCGATCAATTTTCTCAAAGTAATCATTGGGGCATGTCTTAACATAATCCTCAAAAAAGGAATGTAATTGGTTTGCGGTCCTTACACTATCAAATCCAGTGATTCTGATCTCCTGATTGTTTCGATTGTTTAATAAAACTATCCTATTACTAGAATCTTCGTCAGATATAAAGAAATAGAAGCTGCATCCTTGGGGCAGTATACTCATGACTGAGGAAGGAGTAATCTTCTTCTTTTTCCCCCGATTGGTTTTTGGTAAAATAAAGCTTCTGGATTCGGTATTATCAAATGTATCAAATTCTATATAAGAGCCAAACAGAGTTCCATCTTCACAAACCACAAGTTTGTTTTCAATCACTTTGACAATGATATCCCCATCAAAATAAACAGAAGTCGATTGATTTAGATAAACCTGGTTCCATTGCATTTCCACTTTGTTCAAAGCAAAAAAAGAACGGTATTCATTCTTAAATACTTCGTCTCTGTGGGGAGTACATCTTTCATATTTTTGTTTATCCAAATTATTGTTACCTCATTTTGAAGACCCATTCGAGTTATAATGTCTATTCTCATTATCCCTTTTCTTCATCTGATAGTCTACCTACTATGTGTTTAATTATTATGTTGTTACTCTAAATAGCCGAACTGCATATTCTCAACACACCCAAATTTGCTCAACATTCACTTCTTACTGTTTTTCCATCGTTCTTCTTCATACCAAGCTTTTCCGTAATATTCATCCCACTGCGCAATGAATGTCCTATATGATATGTTAAGATTGTAAATTCCAACATGACCATCAAGACAGATACTGATTCTATATCTTCCATTATTCGTTTCGGGCAATGCTGATAAATCTTGGATACGACACCAGGAATTCATGGTTTCTTCAAGAATAGTCGCAAATTCAGAAGGATTTACGTTTCTTGCTGGTTCAGATTTTATTAAATTCCAGTTTTCGTCAAACTGCGAGTTGGCACAGAATATGATTTCGTCAACTTGAACATCTTCAAACTCAATGATGCATCCTAGAATACGCATGTCTTCAGGTAAGTTGTTTTGAGAGTTCTCTATAGTTGCATTGATATCATCTACGATCCAATGCATTGTATGTTCCTTAATGGAAAACGACGTGATTTCAGCATCATGGTATGAGAAGTGGCTTATTTCATTAATGGCTTTGTATTTCATGTGATTTATCATACTCCCTGGATTTCTTCCTGAAAGACGAATGGCTTCAAACTCGACTGCAACCTTATTTTACCAGTTCTTAGAAGGCACCGCTGAATTCGTATTCGCTTAAACTATTCCGTATATGCCTCTAGGAGCGATTTTGCATAATCGATCGTGTTTTGATTACAATCGAAAGTCAATTCCACCAGATTATCTCGAGAGAGTAGTTTCCTTTTGCCCATGATTTTGACCAAAGAAAATCGACAGTGAGAGCAGACTGACTCATGCAAGTAATACCACATTAATTCCTCCGGTGCCTTAGTATCCCTTTCATACAACTTCAATAATGCCCAAGAGAACAGGTCATGTAAGAAAAACTTGTTCTTAATATGTTTTATACGATAGATAAGTTCATCTTTTTCCTGATGATTGAAACTGGCACACATCAAAATCAAGGCAGTATTGGCATGCTTTCGATCACTCAGTTTACTCTTGGCATAGTCATACACCGCCAAACAAGGTCTTCTCAATAATACCCAATATACCCTATCTGGAAATGGGGTTTTTTGGTCCTTTAGCCAACCGATTACCAATTCGATGTCTATGGGATGATCAGTGAAACTAAAAAAGGAAAGGAGTCGGAAACGACGATTGAAATCGGGTTCTTTCTTAATCAGCTCAAATAAATCATCGAGTTCTTTGGATGTGACCGTTTCCAGATACTTTCTGATTTGATAATGATTCAGTTTATCGTTTTGATCGATGATATCCTGAAGGGTCATCTTACCCTTTTCAGGTCGTGGGCGTTGTTGATCATGAATGTTGTCAGTTTCATTGATGGGTTTAAATTGATCAGTATAGGCTTGGGTTATGGACTTCCCGTATTTTTCTGAAGTCATGAAGAAAAAATAACTCATGTCAAAATCGTGAAGATCCAACATCAAATTGATGTCGACATAATCCTGAGCGATCTTTTCAAAAGCGGTGAAGCCTAGAATCTGATCAAGATCAACAGCCAAATGATCCAAATTTGATTCGATTTCCGGCGAACTCTTCTCGTTTTTCATCCTATCAATTAGAATGTCGTAGAGTGCCCACATATGATCAAGTGCCTTATGACTTCCTTCTTTCGCCATAAAGGTCAACAAATCCGACAATTGGTCAAACAAGCCAAACTCCATCGTGGGATCATTGAGTTTCTCAATGATTTTTGCTTCAAAGTAGCTAGGATCAGGATAAAGTCTGATCATCCGATAGAGATAATCTGCCCGTCCAGGTTCATCTTGGGCATTCAAGGTGTCACACCTCAAGCAAGCTTCTAAAAGCTCATTTTTATAGTTCTCTCTGTCTTTCGCATTCAAAAGAATCAAGTATGCTTGACCATTGCCACGTTTGACATCATGATTGAACTGACTTTTACTCACGTTTTCATTATCCCTTTTCTTCAACCGTTAGTCTACCTACGATGCGTGTTTTTCGTACATTTTTCTATCGTTTTTTATTAAACTGTTACACTTTTGTTACACCTGAGTGAATTGAGGTTCAAAAAACCCTGATTCTATCAGGGTTTGATGTGTCATGGTGCCGACAACAGGATTCTAAACTTTGAGTATTTTTCGTTATCAAAAATGAAAAAACGTATATAAAATAAGGGTTTTTTGATAAATCGTTTAAATAAAGATTAATAAAAAACAGATGTTTTCTCGGAAAACGTTACACTTATGTTACACCTAAGAACTCACAATGATTGAATAATCTCTATCATTCAATACTCATATGGTACTTATTTTCGTCAGCAAGATACTTTCCTAATCCTCTATATTTTCTATTGCCGATAAGGTCAAAGAAATCTTGAATTCCTGGAGCGATTTGTCTTTTCATACCTTCTGTAGGAACTTGTCGTCTTTCTATTGCATCGAAATAATCTCCGCTGATGAATAAATCTGGACTTATGAGAAATGCTGAGGATATAAAGCAAACCATTATGTCTTCCAGCTTTGATTGAAGTAAAGAGATTTCATGAGCATATTCTTTTCGACTCGAGAAACTGAATTGATTCCCTAATGTGTAACCTTGACCGTTGCTATGAACATAATTATCGAGCTTCTCGTGATTCTCAAATGCAAGTTTCAAATGCTCTTCATAAAGACCATTTAGAATCACGTTGTTTTCCATAATCCTGCTCTTATATTGAGAGTATTTTAATTTATGTTTCTGTTTGTGTAGGTGTATTTCGTTGTCAAACCATAAATCTACCAAATCTTCAAGATCAGCAAATAACTTGATATTATTTGTTTCTTTGGTAGTTAAATCAATTTTTGACTGATCAATTTTCTCTATTGAATCAAGAATGAATAAGAGTTGAAATAAATCATCTCTGAACTTTCTCGCAAGAACATTCGCATCAATGATATTTCCAATTTTACAGCAAATATAAATGCTTTTTGTTGTATTCTCAAGTGAAGTAATAAGCGCTGAAGATAAATAACGCACCTTATCTTTTGAAAAAATCGCTTTTATAATCGTTCCAAGATTCTCACCGAGTATTTCAAGAACAACATAAGTACAGTCTAGTACCCCTTTTAGTTCTTTGAAGTTAATTATCATTGATATGTCGATTGTCTCATTGATCCAATCTTCTTTATATTCGTTCACCAAGTTACCTCCAATAATAATTCCTTCGAATATTTTCTTATTCCCTCTGTCAATCCGGGACACTTAGGGAAGCGTTCTGTGTTGACGAGTATTAGCTTAAGGGCTGAGTGAGTTCGTGTCCCTCGGGATAACGGGAACGACCAAACCTTTTTACTCTGTTGTACTTATATGATAATCCTCACAGGGCTCTCTTATAAATCCACTGTAATCTAAAAACCAACAATCCTCTTATTGTCTTACTTTAATAAACCATTTTTCTAAGTAGAATCCCCATACACCGTTGCTAAATTCGCCAGCAGCAAACCTTTTTATTGTTCCATCAATATTAACAGTATAAACGTTAAGTATATGTTCCTCGTGATATTTAGGGTCAAAAACTGTTATCTTTTCTCCGGTAACATTCCACTCGTAACTAATGATGTTAACTCCAAAAAGAATGCAGTTTCCATCACGCCCTGTGATTTTATGTTTCCAAGTTTTTTTAAATATCATATTGATACCTCATTTTGGGAAAATTGGTCTTCTTTGACTTTCATGGAGAGGTTTATGACCTACCCAACATTATTTCCAATATCCCTTTTCTTAGTCCGCTAGTCTACCATCAATTCATCTAATTCCAGAACTCTCCACGGTCTTCGTATCAGCTCCACATGGAGCATTCCCTACATTCTAGTATTAACGCTTAGGCACTACCAATCTTGTCCAACGGTGAGTTTGCCAAAGCCAAAGTCTGAGTAGTTTTTCTCAGACCACTTCAACATTGTTACTCTATAAATGTCGACCTAATCCACTTTCACACTTCCTCAAAATATTCACTTCAATATGTAATAGATATGTAAATCTAAAGATTCTCTGTTACAATTTTTGTAATGGCTTTTATTATGAGGAAAGGGATAAAATGAATAAACAATTTGAATACATGTATATATTTTACGATGTGCTTGATAGATTATCTTTGGAAAAGTATATGGAAAAAGGTAGTTTCTGTGATTATATAATTGATCTTTATTTTGGATATATTGAAAAAATACTTAATAATTATGGAGAAATTGATATACAGTCATTCAGGAGTGGGGTTTATTTTTATGGACTTTCTAAAAAGCTTATAATCTCACCCCAAGTTGCAAACTATTTTTTTGATAATTACGAAAGGGAGATTATGAAGTTAAAGGTGGTTACAGATTACGATAGAAAACTTTGTTTAGATAATTCGATGACTGTACCATTAAATGGAAGTAGCATATTTTCCGTAAAGCCAATTTATTTGGATCGACCTGAAATGGAAAGCTATCAGGATGAAGAAATTAAGGCTGGAGAGATTTCTATATTAATTACATATGCAATTGAAGATACAAAGGAGATTTTGATAAACCGACTTTTTATGCCTATTTCTACAGAATCAGTAAAACAAGACAAACTAAATTTAGTAGAGACGAAAAAAACGATTAAAACATTGATTGAAATTTGCTATTTCAAATCCAGACTCAATAACTACATTAAGAGTTATTGATTATTCAGTATCATATTTAAAGGTTCAAAGATAAATACTTGTCATTGAATTTTCCAATTAATTCTTTTAACAATGCATCATTTTTTTCTAATCTAGCGAGCATTATCATGTAACTCTGATTATAAGGGTGTTCAGGTGCAATCCCAACATCTCTCAATACCTCGGATATTTCGTCATTTAGTATAATAATTCTTAACCTTATATCAAGTTTCTGTTTGACCTGATAATCATTAATAGCCTCAAATCTGTGCTTTAGTTGGTTCTCAAGAAGTGAATCAATCACATTTGTAAAAAGTTCATCCTGAGAATAAAATTTCAAAAAGTTCTTCTCTTCATAAATCATAGAAACATTAACTTTTTGATGAGCAATTGTTTGTTCATCGTACTTATTAATCGTATCAGAATTACCACTCAACTCAATTTTAATTTTTTGCAAGGATCTAATGTACCTACTTGTTTCAACAACCATAATTTTTGCATAATTTATTCTCATTTCTGTAATACAAAATATGTCCTTCATACTTTGGTGTATATTACTGAATCCTAAATCTCCAATCACTTTGTCTCCTTTTAAAGTTCAAACTTTATCTTTCTTGATATGCAAGAAAGCAAAACCTAATAGCATTACACTTAAGTAAATACAAAAATTGAATGGAATATAAATCAAACTACACACACTATCTCTCTTATCCAGATGCTAGTCTATCGACACTGAATAATCTCTTGTACTACCCCCCCTAAATTGTTCCAAACCAGAATAGAGTTTTAAGTTTACCGACTTCTCTTTAATTCAGCACTTATCTCCCAAATCTTATGCTCGGTTGACCAATAAGTGCTTGATCTACCCAATCCACCAATCTGTCTTGGATGAGTTAACAATATCACTTCAAACTCTTTCGTACCTATTTGGGCTCTAAGCGGTGTTCCATATCCATATTTTTGAGTATATTCCCTGAGACTCTTGAACTCAATATTACATTCATATTTCAAATATTGTTGAATTGGAATATCACCCAAAAGCACAATCGAATCAGCTTGCGATTTTAATATTTCTTCTGTGATTTTCTTCGCTCTTGTTTCATCACTGAAATTACCATCCTCGATAGGTACTGTTACCTCATTGAGACAGTATTTTTCGATTAGAGGGTTATATCTTTCTTTAATAACTTTGAGTTGATTTGGATTTAATCTCGATTCAGGTAACAAATCACATAACCACGCATCGCTTCGAGTATATCCCATTGGCTTAAGAATGTTCTCTACAAGCACTTTCGCTGACGGACCATTCAAATTACTGCTTGGCAAAACGAGTGTACCTAATTCTTCTGGTATGTTAATCTGGTTTATAATTGCCAACGTATCGTTTAAATTTCCGTCCCAAAAGATATAAGGCTCACTCGCGACTGCTAAGGCTTGACATATGATCTTCCCATCTCGAATCCATTTCGCATGTACTGCACTGGCATATACACCTAAAACGAACACTTTTTTTGGTGTTTGGTCTTGCTGTACTAGTCTTTTTACATCCTGCCCAAATGGAAATTTATACATTGTAGTTCTCCTTAATAAATGTAAGTAAACCAGCATCATAATATCTTTCAATATGTTAACTATTTTTCTCAGCCACTCCAAATCTCTGATTCAAAGTTATACCAATTTTTGGGGGTCAGGCCAGCCTAATAAGAATTTAATGTTGCTTTTGCCAAAAAATAATTAGGCATTCATTAATAAATACTATCATTCCCATTATCCCTTTTATTGCCCTCATAGTCTACCTACTATACTTGTTACATTAGATTAATTATCATAATTTTATAATCCTGTGACTGTAAATCACTTCAATTGATGTTCCACCCATTTACCATTTGACAGAATCTCATATTCTCCCCAAACCGGTTTTCCGATATCTCTGCCTTTAATCCTTACGGGTGATATCAAGTCGTTTTGACAATATTCGAAAGGATCATTAATCATAATCCAGTCGGAATCTTTGATACTGTATGTCTCATCGCAATAAGTGAGCGCTTCTTCTATCGTACTGAAAAAAAGATCAGAGCAACAAAGATAGTCCGCAACTGTATCATATTCAAAAAGATAAACACCATCTGTTACTTCATACAACATGATCTTTACAACCTTATCTTTTGGTTCTTTCAATACGGCATACTTTCTCACAGCGATCTCCTTATGGAACAGACAATCCTTAAGAATTCTATAGAGCTCACCACGGTCTTCGTATTCGCTCCAGGTGGAGCATTCCCCACAGTCTAGCATGAACGTTTAGGCACACCCAATCGTGTCCCTCGGGATGACGAGACAGACGATTTGGGACTTCACTTTACTCAACACTCTTCACTTTATGAATTGCATCAGAATCATGCTTAATCATGGAACACCCACCCATTCTTGGTTTTAAACGCTCTTAGCTGTTCTTGATACATCCATAAATCATTCAGGGTTTCAAGACTGGTTTCAGACACTAAATGACCGGTTTTATCAAACATCGCCATATATGAATTGCCGAATTCATACACTTTTTCATCGCTGTTGTAGTCTCTTTCACTTAAAAGATACAGCGTTAATCCGTTTCGGTCTGTTGACAATGGGACACAATTATTATAGTGATATTGGTCTGTGATACGGTCAAAAGCAGCTCGTTGTTTCTGCACAGAAATCTTATCGACTTTCTTGCGGGCGATCTTGATCTCAAAAAGCAACTCATTTTGAATTGGATGGCCCCAATCATTTGTCGCTTCCAATTGCTGAATTTCTTCATCGGTGAAGTATTGCTGCACTAAATCGGTCGTAATATCATGATACTTGACATAATCTGGACATTCTTTGACGATGAAATTATAAGTATCATAGAAGTAGGCATTTGTTTCCGTGGTCTTTTGCGAGATCAAGACAGCAAGGATGTAGTCATCTGTATAGATGGATGATCCCACGAAAGCAAACAAGGTCCTACCCCATTCATCTTTCTCCAGGATCAGGATCTCATCACTTTCAAAACCGAAGACACCCAACAATGAATGGGTAGCGATACTCTGAAGCTCAGGATAATGTCCTTTGTATAGCACAAAATCATCACACGCAGAGAACAGGAATAAAGCCATCAGGATAGAGATTATTCGTCGCATTTGTTTCACCCATCTTTTCTTTGGAAGTTCTATTAGGCGCATACCCAAATAGACAATACGAGGACTGGAAGATACCTAAATCATTGACACAAATCGTTACTCCCATTATCCTCTTTACCCATTCCTAAGTCTACCTACGATGCGTGTTTTACATTCATTTTTCTATCGTTTTTTTATAAACTGTTACACTTTTGTTACACCTGAGCGAATTGAGGTTCAAAAAACCCTGATTCTATCAGGGTTTGATGTGTCATGGTGCCGACAACAGGAATCGAACTTACGAATATAATTCATTCGAAAATCCTTTAAAATAATCAGAAAAATTAGTTTTTTGATAGTTCGTATGGTGTTTTATCGGTACAATTCAGCTTTTGATAATTGATTTGGTACGATTCTGGTACGAATGTAATAGACATACTAAATTACCAAAAATAATGTAGGAATAATATAAATTAGTGCGAACAAAGAAGTGAGGTGAAAAATGTTATACATTGATTCGATGTTATTGATTTGTCAGCTGCTTGGACTAAAGGGAGAGTCAGAGGAACTTTTAAGTTGGGTAGAAAACTTATCAGAAGCATAACTGTATATAGTTGATCTCATATAGTATAAGCCAAACAATAAGTTCACAACTAATTTTCGATGCATTTCAATATTCTGGAAACTCGCACTTATTAAATTCAATTCTACTATCACCAATTATTCCTTGATTCAATCCAATAAAAACAACTGGTTTTCCCTTGTCGAAATTGGAGATTTTAGCCTTTTCTTCTTTACTCATTTCATTACACAAAATTCCATAGTGACCATAATAACCCTTTGAGTTTTTTGCATCGAAATAGACCCATAAATCTCCAGTCCAAGAGTGATCAATTTTATCAAAGAGAGCTGAAGTTTTGACCCATTTGCCGAAGTACTGTTTATTACCATCTAGTTCATTGTTATAGAATACGTCAATAATTGTGATAGCATTGGGGACTTCTAAAACCACTCTTGCAGGTTCTTCATCAACAGGATCTTCGTCCACAGGGTCTTCATCATTTGGTTCATTGTTTACCCCACTACATCCACATAATAAAAGAACACATAGCACCAGGAAGAATTTTCTCATATTTTACCTCCGCTAAATTTATTATACACAATACTTCAATAAATACGATTCCATGATATAAACCTTTAAAGTGGTTTTTCTATTTGATATTAAATGCATTTTAACATTATCCAAATATCAAAAGAAACTAAAGCTTACTCCCAAAATTCTCTTCACATCATCCTTAGATATTCTCTCAACTGTTCTCATAATGTCAGAATTTCCACACCAATATGGGGTATTCTGCTCCGTTTCATCGTATCCAATAATTCTATCCATGAGCAAATAATCAAATTGCCACTCATTGTCTCGATAAATATAAGGCGTCATCCCATCACATTTTCCCACAAGTTCAAGATCCTTAATGAAATAATAAGATGTTCTCATATCAACTATTTTTTCAGAATTTTCCCATGTCTTATGGGCATTGTACCAATAGGCGTTTCTTCTACTTGTATCCATGATTTGATTTGGTGACGCTAATAATATTACTTCAATATCTTTCGACCCTATACGAGCTTTAAATGGCTTCCCATAGCCGCATCTAGCAGAATAATCTCTGAGGTTTCTAAACTTGAAATCGAAAACGTTTCTTAAATAATACTGAATGGCTAGATCACCCAAAAGGATCAAATAATCCGCTCTAGACTGAATTAGCTCACTAGTGATTTGAAGCACCCTATTCCTATCGCAACTTATACTATTTTCTAAAGGAATAGTAACATCATTTAAACAAAAGTTTTTCATCAATGGTTCATAACGTTTTTTCAATAGCTTTTTTTGCTTGTCATTCATTTTAAAATCTGGGGACAAGTAACACATCCAGACATCATACCGATGGAAATACATCGGCTTTAATATATTGTTAAGTATAATCCGGTTCTTAATTCCGTTTACTTCCTTATCAGGTAAAGACAAACTTCCCAAATCATCAGGGATTGAAATATTCTCAATAATTTGAATGGCTTCTTTTGCATCACCGTACCAGAGGTTACTCGGCTCACTAGCTACTGGTAACAAGTTGTAAACAGTTCCAGTATCCATAACCCATTTCGCATACACAGCACTTGGAAATGAATCTAAAACAAACACCTTTTTTGGAGATTCATCCTTCTGAAATTCAAGAGTAACTAATTGGCCGAAAGGAAATTTGTTTGTCATACTCTATAATTATTATACTATACTCACTCAGTTTCCTCGACAGCTTCTGCACGGTTTCTATCTCCTTCATCTTTGAAATGACTTGAGATCATTTTCGCAGTCTCTGAAAATCTGAGACAACAAATAGTCTCTAAGGCCTTAGCCTTATCCTTCCATGATTGCTCTAATTTATAGTCTTCTTGACCGGAAGGATCAACCCAGTGAACACCTCGTGAGTTTATTGCCTCTGTCATATAACCATTACGTAAATACTCATACTCTTTCATATCAATGATTAATGCAATATCACGATTAATGAAGAGCCCAGTAGCGTCTTTTGGAGTGTGAAACAACACTTTTCCAATAATTGTTAATGCTATTCTTAATCTACCGTTCAGAGAACTTAGTTCGATAACTTTGTCAAACCATTCATTAAATTGGGCCTTTGAGAATTCCCCGTTCTCGTTATAGCCTGGAACTTGATTCCATTTATTCAAAATGGTCCATGCATGAACCGAAAGATTTTGGGGATCAATTTCTTGATTGTGATCTGGATCTGTTTGTCCTGTTTCACTTCTAAAAGCAAGAGACAGAAACTTTACAAATAGCTCTGAATCTCTTGATATTTCAGTAAAAAGTGTGACAGGTCTCACATCACTTTCAAGAAGGTTAAAATATCTCCATTCAAGTTTTGAAAGTCTAGATTTATCAGGGCAATTCTTTTGCAACCATCCGAATATTTTTTGAATATAATATGTAACTAAAGTATTACTTTCTCGTGTCTCTGATGTTCTTAATTCTAGTGCAATTAGTGTGGTTTCAAGATCAGCAGGTTTGCCCTTAATGATATCATTAGCTATGATTTGGATTATACTATCATACTTTTTTACTTTTAATAATTGACTAATAGCATATTCGGTTTTATCAAAATTCTTACGCAATACAGAAACACTTTCCCAATAAAGATTGACAGACTCCCCAAGCCAGACTTCAACAGTTTTCCAAGTCTGTTCATTAAATTCTAGTAGCTTTAGAAAGTCTACCTTTTTACTACATGATAATATTGTGTAATCAATTTTGTTGATTAGTTCTTGCCCAAATCTTCTATAAAGTTGATATAAAAGTCCTTGCGAAAATGAACTTAATTCTGAATCAGAATTATACCAAGTTGTATAATCCGTAATATTATCTAAAATACTTCTGGTCTGACCAAATGCAATTCCAACAAGGAATTTATTAGAAGAGAATTTAACGAGATTCTTGATGCCTTCGAATCCCTTCCTTTCATACAAATCAACAACAATATCTACCTGTTTCTGAAACAATTCTCTCTCGCCGATACTATAGTCCTTTGAATCATCAATTAGTTCATATTGTTCCTCCTTAAAATATCTAGAAATTATCATAGCTTCTTCCTTTGGTGCAATTAACTCTGCAACTTTAAGGACTTCATTTAAGATTTTCTCATCAAATGCCCAATCAGCATCTGAAAACTTCTGATGCTTAGTAACTAATTTAAGTAATTCATCCCAGATGATGAACCTATCTTTTTCATCAATTAATGATTCATTGCATTCGACAACTAGATTTAGTATTTTTTCTCTACCATCTGTAGGTACTTCATCAATAAGCTTTACGAGGAACAATAAGTAATCTGGTACACCTTTGGCAATTTTAGTCGCAATTTCAAGATAGAAATTTACATCATCCCAATATTGCTCATTCGTAATTTTCTGTATATCATAATTGCCTTGAATGAATTCCGGCTTTTCAATCGTGATTACCGTTGTTGTTTGGTTTGGTAAAAGCGGCTCTATGAAGCTCCATATGTCTTTATCAAATTCACGATAGATTGAGTTGATTAATTGATAACGAGTTTCCTTCGGTGCCTCAGTTTGAATATTCCAAGGAATAATATTTATAGGCAAATCTGATGTCTTATGAGGCATTAATAAATCGATTTGATGCAAATTCAAATATGCCCTTGAAAAATAATCTTTTGACCACGCAATTACTTGTAAAGCATGAATAAGTCCCGAACCACAGAACTGTTGGCTAATTGATCCATTGACTTCAGAAAATAGTTTCTCTATTTGGTTATTACTCTGTGATATCTCCTTTTCGAGAACTCTAAAAAATGAGTCAGGAGATGCCTGAACTAGATACTTTAAATTCCAGTTAATTGTTTCCCATATCTTCCAATCCTTTTCATTTAGTATGCTGTAAACGGCAGTATCAATAACCTCTTTAACTCTACCAACAGTACAGTTCGAAAAGATATGTTTCTTACTCGACAAAATCGCTAATGTTTTGGCAATCTCTCGAGTCAATTCAGTAGATAAACTCGTCTCTGATCCACCCAATTGAGCAATCAGTCTATCCTCATTTGGAATATCAAAAAGTGGATCTGAAACAGATAGAGATTTTGCGATTTGACTCACAATTGAATCAATATGATTGTCAAAAAGTGTTTTACAGTTTGTAGCAATAATTTCATTTCTATTCTTTACACTCCAAACACCATTCTTTAGAGATAGGTTCTTGTCCCCTTGTGTAAGTAATGTCTGGATATTTACGGTCCAAACAAAATAATCGCTTTTAATCAATGATTCAATAAACAATATGTCATTCGGATTTTTTTCATTCCAAGATCCAATTAAAGAGGCAATGAGCATTGGGTTCATATTCGAAAATTGGCTTGGATTACCTATAACAGGATACAGAAATGATTGTCCCGCTAGAAAATGCGTACTTTCGATAGCTATGCTTTCAATTCGTCTTCTGTCACTTTGGTTCATTATTCTTGTAGATGTACAACGTCTAATGAATGCTTGCCCCTCATGAATTTCGTGAGTTTGTTCAGGATAAGTATGCTTGACTTCATAAACTCGTTCATTATTGGAACCGTTAATCATAATGTAACCAAATTCCAAACTCTCAAATATCAGTTTACCTGACTGAATTTCTGGCCTTGGACGAATTTTGTCCATTATAGCTTGAATCTCGCTATCATCTGGCATTGGAATCCTTAAACCAATTTTCACATGCGCATCCGTTACGCCAAAAATTAGATATTTATCTTGAGTGTACCCATCTTCAGAATTTAGCATTGAAATAACATCCTTAATTAGGTCATGATACTTTTCTTTTTTATACGGGATTTGTTTGTAATCAAGACAAGAGTTTTCAGATGGTAGTCTTGTTAGAATTTCCCTAATGCTGTCTTCAACTAGTTTCATACTAGAAACTCCGATCTTTTAGTGTTATGTACATTTTTCAACGTTAATGCTATTGATATTAGACATGATTCTGATCTTGTACTAAAAACCTTGTAAGAAGCACTTATAAAAATTTACTATATAATCTCTTCCTTGATTGTTTTCTTTTTCTTCTTTTCTTTCAAAAGTAGAGAGTTACTTAAATCTGCAAGGTTCTCTTCAGATATATTTTTATAGGCTTCTTCCTTTTCAATCCCCTTAAAATTCCTATTTAGGAGAACTGCAGCTAGAGCAGTAGTTCCGATTCCGGAAAATGGGTCCAAAACTATTCCTCCTTCTGGAGATAATAACATGATGAACCAAGCCGGTAACTCAATAGGAAAACAAGCACTATGATTCTTATCAGTTGTTACAGGAGATATTTCAAGTACATTTGTAGGATAGTGCTCTTCCTCAAAAACCAATACATTGTGTGGATATACAGTCTGTTTATCAAGCCAATTTGACACTTTTCTATTGAGATGCTTATTATTCTTTGACGCATGATTGATAAAATCAACTTCTGACATAGATTTAAATCTTTTTTCTGCCCAATCACCGATCTTTACTTTTACAGCATCTTGATCCATAAAAAATTTCTTGTTTTTAGTAAAATGAAGGCATCTCTCAAATGAATCACGAAATCTATTTGGCCACTTTCCTGGAAAAGCTGTTTTCTTATACCAACAGTATTCATCAACCCATTTCCATCCTTGTTTTTTCATTGCAAGTATGAGTTCAATAACGTAAGTTTGTCTCTCACCATCCTCGACATGTTCTTTAATATTGATAATAAGGGATCCCTGTGGCTTTAATACTCGATACATTTCACTGGAAATGGGCAAGAACCATTCAACATATTTATCTGCTTTGACACCACCATAATCATTTGATCTTCTGTCTGAATAGGGGGGGGAAGTAACAATCAAGTCTATTGATTCATCAGGAAAACTTCGCTTATCCTTAAGAACATTTTCTGAATAACCTAAGAAGAATTTATACTTACTAGGCATTAATGTTCTCCTTTCTTAAAGACAAGCGAATCGCATTCCCATTCCCACTTTGATTCATTATTAAACAAAGCAACAAATGGATCCTGAATAATCACGATTGAATCATACCTATTTTTAGATAACCCGTCAACATCAACTAAATATAGGAAGTATCGTGACTTATACGTTTTGGCTACCTCAATCTCATTAGTACTCCAGAAGAATCTTGGTGATGCCAAATGTACCGCTTTTACCTCAATGAAAATCTCGATATGTTTTCCAATTTTAGCTGCATCTTTACTAAACCCTATGAGATCATATCCAGCATTTACCCATTCATCAGAAATAATCTTAATCCTTTCTTGATCGATTATTGAACCGAACCGACTAGCTTCAGATATCTCAAACTGAAATGCAAATAGTTCAGCATTATGGCCCAATAACTTCTTCCTTTCATTTAATTTGTCCAGTTCTACAAGAGTCATCCTTCTAGTTGAAACTAACTTTTTCAAATAATCATTAATTATTACAATTGCTGACTTGTCGATTTCTACAAGTTCAAATTCAACCAAAAATGTGCGTTCTTCATAATACATAACTCGCTCGAATTCTGACGGGTATAGAACGAAATCGATATTGTCAAATAGGCTAATAAAACTTGACAGTTTCCCCATTTGAATCTTTGGGTCGGCAATTTTAGAAACTAAAATATCTGTGAAATCATAATCTTCTACTAAAATCTCAAGATGATTGTTTTGAACTATCATTATGCCAATCAGAATTAAGCAATTTAAATTTTCCTCGAAGTATGGAAAATCTATTTCATAAATACTCCTTATGTTACCTATGTCCTTATATGAGCTAGATTTCACTAAGTCAACAATAGCATTAATACGCTGTTTTTTTATATTTGAAAGTTTCATTTCTTAAAAATCCTGTCATACGCTGTAGCGTCGTCATCATTTCTATCTTCGAAAACTTCGATATCAAGTGTATATATATCGGAATCATATTCGACTACTTTGTACATTTTATCCCTTTTCTGGATAAGATTTTGAAATATATCATTGTCAATCGTGTCAGCATATTGCAAAAAATAGTATGTTGAAACAATTGTTTCAGAACCTCCAACACGGTGAATTCGATCTAGTGATTGAAGATATTGTGAACAATTATAGGATAGATCATAATAAATCGCATTGTGGCAACTTTTATGCAATGAAATTGACTCAGCACATGCACCAGGATTGGCTACTAAGAAGTCAACTCCACTTCCCATATCGAGAAAAACATCAATAATATCTTCCCTTGTCAAAATGGTTTCATCTATTTGATCTACAACTGGAGTTTCCCCGGTTATAGACTGTACACCATAACCCTGGTCAGTCAATTGTCTTTTAATTAGGTCAATAGTACTAATGAAATTAGACCAAATTAGGATCTTTTTATCCTTTTTCCGAATCTCTTTTACTAGAGACAATAAGTGATCGATTTTTGCCGGTATTTCAATTAAATCGTATTTACTAATAACAGATTCTAGATCATTTAAATCAATGAGTTTTTCACCATCAGATGTAAAGGCTGACTTAAGTAGCCCCGTATAAGATAATATCTGTCTTAAACGAATGATTCTTGCACTTTTAAGTTTTATAAGACTATCAATATTGTTCGGATCATCAAAGGCGGACAATTCCGATATCTTCTTAAAAATACTGTCATATACTCTTCGTTCTTGTTCCTTCATTCTAATTACAATTGGATCTATGAACAATGGCTCTGTAAGTCCTAAGTCCTTCTTTCTGACTCTATAAAAAAATGGATCCAGATTTCTTTTGATAATTTCGCTTGCTTTATCAAAGTCTTTTCGCTTCTCAAGACTTAATACGACTGCTTTATCTTTATTTGAAATCGCTATATTTTTACCCCAAATAAAGTCAAATAAGTTGAATAAATCTGAGTAGCTTCTTGGACATGGAGTCCCTGTTAAAACGCATCTTGCAGTCGCAAAATCACTTGTTTTCAAGATAGCATTCGCCCATTTCCCATTTATTTGTTTCATATAATGAGCTTCATCTATTACGATAAAAGCCTGAATTTTTTCATGCTGCAGGAACTTGATAATATACTGATAGTCGTTGGCGTACGTTTGAAATGACAACAATAACAGACGATCAAGAGAATAAACATCAAAATATTGATCAACTCTTTCTTTCTTGTTCATTCCAGATAGGATAGTAATATTGGGTTCTCTTCCCAACGTTGATTTAAATTCATTTTTCCATGAGGAGAATGATGATGGTGGCCCTACAACTACTAAACAATTTACTAACCCATCAACCCTCATTTTTTCATAAGCTGTTAAAACTGTCGAAGTCTTTCCACTTCCGGGAACAGAAAAATTAGCTGCATTCCTAATTGTGTACATATGATAAGACGCTTTAAGTTGGTGAGGCTTCAATTTCCTGAGTATATTTGTATCGCAAAACCTCATGTATCTCTTGAATTCAGTATCATCGAAATCTGCCTTTTTATAGTTTGAAGCCCTTAGCCTAAGTTGATCAAAAGAACTTATAGATGCTTCGTTCTCGTCAACAATTTTTTTGAAGGATTCAGGTGCACTAAAACTAATACCCTCATCATTAAGGTATGAATTAAGTTTTATGACAGTTTCGATAATCTTATCATTTGTTAGTTTGTATCCATTAGTGGTTTTTTGGAAGCCATAAATCAAAATTTGATTCTTCTGATAAGATAGCAGTTCGTTTCCATCATCGATTAACTCAATGGATTCACCAAGCTTTATTATCATTTACTTTTTATGCGCCTTATCTTTCCGATTAATTAATGCAAGTGATTTATTTTTGAGATCATATGCCACTAACTCAAGATCCTCAACAATCTTCCTAAATTCCTTAAGATCATCTGGCTTCATACTATCTAAAATCATCTTTTCACTTGTTAATCTCTTGTATGAATCTTTAAGAAGTGATAAAGGCGTTTCAGCAGCTTTGTGTTCATCAAGGTGAGCATAGGCGTTGCTTAAACTATACGAAAGTTTCTGGCTGTGTTCAGGATGTTGACCCCATAATTTGTCAACATCGTGGATGTCTTTTCCCTCAACTTCTTCTGGTTTTAGGTCCTTTACTGTTGTTGCAATATTAAGGATATGTTGCTTAGCTTCAGGGGCAGCTAAGAATTTTTTCATTTCTCGAATAATCTCGTGGTTCTTGTGTTTTATTCCATTAATGCTGCCTTTACGGATTATTTTAAAGCAAGCATCCTGGATTTTCCCAATATCATTATCTGAGATTTCATTCTTTGCCAAATATACTTGATCCTGCAGCTGACCATGAAAGAAGTTACTATAATCAATAAATGATTGCCATTTACCTTCAACAGAAGCATAATGACCTGATCTATTTAGGACTTCGAGGTATTCATCGACCTTTTCTAATGGCCACAGAAATTCCTTTCTATATGAGTTTACAATCTCTTTGAATTTCTTGTCTCCTGCATTATATTCTGCATATTGTGGATCATCAAGTAACTGTTCCTCTAAAGAAATTCCGATTTCAATTTTCCTCCGAATAGATAGCGCTCTATCAAGTCCTTCATATTCTGATTTACCCGACTTCATTAATTGATAGCGATTCTCGAGCAATTCAATTTCTTTAATAGTTGGTTGGCCACCATCTTCACCTACATTAGGTAAAATGATGACCTTCATTGTCTTGTATTTTGTCGGGTCCTTTTCGTTTAAAAGTTGAAGAACCATTTTTCTTCGATTGCCGTTTATTAGGAATCCATCGCATGTAATTATTGACGGTTCAGTTTGACCATTCTTTATAATGTCTTTCATTAAGATTTCAGTGTTTTTCTCATCTTTTGCTTTCAACCACTTGAAAAGCAAATCTTGCGTTTCCTGCAATCTCTCATCCAAATCATGCATAGCTGTTCTTTCATAACTTAAAACGTCACTCGCTATTCGACCATTATCTTTTCGATATCTAAGTAACTCGAGAGGAACTTCATAAATTGGACGTTCCTTTGCATTCTTAAGATCGTCTCGGAAATTAATAACTCCTGTTTTTGGCGCAGAGTCTTTTGATTTCCTTTCACTTATAAGCTTGGCGAAATCGCTAATAATAATCCGATAATTATCTGTTTTTATTGTCATTTTTCCCCCTCATGTTTTTCTAAATTATAACACGATGAATTTTACATATTTATGTAAGTACAGTTTTTAGGACACAAACTCCTAAAATTAATACAAATTTGCTAAAAAAACTCCACTAAATGTTTTCAACATGATTGGAGATCTCTAGTTGATGACTAATCTAAACGTCATTTTCAAATAAAATGTCTTTTCGCTGATTTCCGGAATAGGAAATTACTTGAAATTTTCGGAGAGTTGCTAGGTACTAGAAGTCGGATAAAATTAAGTGTTCATTTTTCATTCAATTATTTAACTTTATCGAACAGTGAAGTCAAAGTATAAAGTTCCTCATCAGTTAATTCACTAAAATCATATTCTTCAGGTTTCTCAGTTTCAATATGATCATAAATAATATTCCTATATTGAAATTTATTCTTTAAATAAAATATCTTCATCGTGTCAGAAGCATTCCTGCTATTAATTGCAATGTTCTCAAGAATATCTTGAGCTTTTTTATAAGTGTCGGGATAATATTCCTTTTGCATATAAAAAGTGTCTCTACATATTCCTTCATAAGCGCAGAATCCTGCAATATTTGGATATTGTTTCCAGACGGTTTCACAGATATCGATATATTTAACGACTGCCTTGAGAAATTCATCACCAGAAGAATATGTTCTAGGCTTTCCTTTACTTGCTATTATATCTAGTTTCATTGTTGTAACTTCATTCCTTTGAAAGGATTATTTCTACACAGTCTTCTTAGTTTTCTCTCTGCCCTTTTCATTTCATTTAAGTCGCCATAATGATCACTGCTCTTATAACCATGTAGTATTTTGGTAGAAAGTCGATTAACAAAAGATTCCTTGCCTATAAATTCGAGATACTGACCATTAGTAAGTTCCACATTTGCATATAATCCATGTTTAGTTATTCTGCCAATACTATTCCTTGCTTTTTCTGAGTTGTCTATTTTATCTAGTAATGTAACGTTACATGATGCGTTACATTTTAAAGCAACGTCTTTATCTAATCTATAATCATCTCCTTTGTTATAATCTTTACTAATCTCTGTTTCCATTTTGGATCCATTTTGGATCCGGACAGAATTAACTGTATCTGAAGTAGAAACGTGACTTTCATGGATTAAAGTAGCGTTAGTTAGTTCGTATATTTTTGATTCGTTTATTGAAATCAATGAGTATTCCTTTTTATATATAGTTTCTTTGATACGATCATTCTTTAGTGTATTATGGACAAGCCAATGAACTATGATGATAACTCCACTATCAAATCTTATTAAAAATCCACTTTCTATAAGAACACTCAAGTATTTCTCTGGTATACCAACCATTTTTGTGATCATCTTGCAGTTTCCAAGAAGACCGTAATCATCAGCATACAAATTCAAATGGAAGTATAAACACTGAGCTTCAAATGGCATTTCAAGAAAAGAGTCTGTAGCACATACAGACAAGGAAAACATTCGTTTATTTGCCATAGCTTATAAACTCTCGTATTCTTTTGAATCAGAGAGGATCTCATCTAAAGCACCACTTTTCTCCAACCAGTCAGGATCAATATTTAATCTTTCAATGATAATTTTTGTTGGAGCCTTTGAGTTGTTTAGGTTTATATAACCTTGATCTTCAAGTTCTTTCCTGATCTGAGATAGTCTCTCTCTCGCAGTACAAAGTGATATTCCTGTGGCCAACGACAAGTCCTTAGGTGACCAAAACGGCTTCTTCAATAAATCTCTTAGTGTCATAGTTAGTATCACGATCTGAGTGACATTTAACTTGTGCGGCCTCCATTATGTTCTCTAAGTCAAACTTTAGTCACAAACGATGATCGCCTCCTTTATTACATAATACCATCACATTATGTAATTTACAAGTACAATTAATGATTATATGTATATTATTATTGCATATTGTCATACAAACTAGTATAATTTAGGTAGGGAGATAATGTTATGAATGAAAACGATTTTGGTCCTCGCTTATATCAATTTATGAAAAGAAAAAGCCTTACTACTAGCGAATTGGCAAATTTAGTTGGCGTTTCTCAAAGTACAGTTTCATTATGGATCAGTGGTAAAAGAACACCAAGAGGCAAGTACCTTACTAAGATCGCAGAAAGCTTGGGGATTGATGAACTAAATCTATATTTCTCCCGAGAGTTGATTGTCGAATACCATTTGAGTAGTTATTTTAAGAAATTCAATTTAGAAATCAGTAACTACGAGAATCTAATTATGCTAGATGAGGAGTTGTCTTTCAGTTTTAGAGACATTGTAGAGAAATACAAAAAAAAGGCAGTTTGATCTTTCTAAAATCAAATGAAACACAAAAAGAAAAACTTTGAAAGGAAGGGATACAATGGCAGTTGGAAGAAATTCTAATGGAACTATTTATTTCAAAGTTCGTTATACCGATGGTGATGGGAAATATCGACAGAAAAAGGTCGAAAGCAATAAGTGGAAGACACTTAAAGAAGCCAAAGAAGCAGAACGAAAGTTTTTAGAGAGCTTATATATTGCTGATGAGAAAATCACTTATGAGCAATTGTTTTCACTTTATATTGAAGATCGAAAACCCAAATTCAAGTATCGATCATTACTCTCATACCAAGAAGTTCATAAGATGCACATTTTACCAGTTTTTGGGAAAACTAAAGTATCACAGATTAGTAAAGAAATGATTAAACGTTGGCAAAACAAACTTCTAGCAAGCGGATATTCAAACAACTACTTAAAAAAAATTCAAGCGACTTTTAAGGGCGTTCTTACTTGGGGTGTGAACTACGACAAAATTGCCAAATCACCATTCACCATTGAGTACGTAAAGACTAATGAGCAAAAGAAAGAGATGCTTTATTTTACACTTGATGAATTTAATCGATTTATCGATGTGGTTGATAATCCGCACTATTTTCTGATATTCAATGTCTTGTACTGGTGCGGAATCCGTAAAGGTGAATTACAGGCTCTTACAGTTGGAGACATTGATCTCAAAGAAAAAACACTACATGTTACGAAAAACTTTGATATTAGATCCCATAAAATTACTACTCCCAAAACAAATACATCTTACAGGGATGTAATTCTCCCGGATCATATCTATGAACTCTTAAGAACACACATCAACGAGATGCAAAAGTATCCAGATTTCTCTTCAGAAAGGTTTCTCTTTGGTTATGATGTTCCAATCGCAGCAACAACTCTGGAAAGACACAAAAACAAATATTGTAAACTTGCCGGAGTTAAACAAGTAAGAATTCATGATTTTAGGCATTCCCATGTTTCCTTACTAATAAATATGGGACTAAGTGACTTTGATATCGCAAAAAGATTAGGCCACTCCAGAGATATGGTTAACAACACTTATGGTCACTGGTTCAAGCAAAATCAATTACTTTTAGTGGATAAATTAAATGAAATTCAAGAAAAGCGGTACGATTCTGGTACGATTCGGAAGATGACCTAATAAAAAACCCTTATTCTATAAGGGTTTAATGAATAATGGTGCCGACAACAGGACTTGAACCCGCAACCTACTGATTACGATTCAGTTGCTCTACCAGTTGAGCTATGTCGGCAGTAACGGGGATTTCTCCCCGTTGCGAATTCTATTATATCAAAGATTATTTAAGGTGTGGTATCAACAATGACATTTGCACCGCTGACTTCGATCCAACCCCATTTGATTCTGGCTTCCATTTCCATCTTCTTTAGGATTTCTGGAGTGATCGATTTAGACAACAATGCATTGGCATCTGCTGCTGCTTGTGCTTCAATCAATTTAATACGGGCAGCGCCTTCAGATTCAATGACTCTGGTTTCCGCTTCAATACGTGCTTTTTCTTGAGCTTGTCTGGCTGTTTCAACTTCTTTCTTCGCAACAGCTTCGCGTTCGATGGCACTTTCTATGGCTGCGCCAGCATCCGTATCCATCAAAACCAAACTAAAGAATTCTATTCCGCTTTCCGCAAGTCTGCTTTCAACTTCATTCTCGATTTCAATGTAGACTTGATTGCGCTTTTCACCCAAGATGTCAATGACGTTGTATTTGGTCGTGACACTTTCAATGGCTCTTTGAACCAATGGTGACAAAAGCGTGGAGTCGACATTGCTTAAGGTCTTGAAACGTTTGAATACTTCAAAAGCATTGGTTTCTGAGACACGATACTTGATGTCCATAGTGATGTTGATCCATTGGGCATCTTTGGTTTGACCGGATACATTGGATACGGTCTTAGTTTGAACTTCAGTCGAGATGATGTACACTTCATCAAAAGGCGATTTGACATGGATGCCTTCTTGCAAGACTTCATCACTGACCCCATTAAATGGATTAAAGACGATGCCTACTGAATTGACTGGAACCGTCGCCACCATCGCAAATGGGATGATCAGCAAAGCTCCAAAAGACAGTATTTGTCTTCCATTCAATTTAAAACGAGCTGATCTTGTCTTAGGATCAAATACAAAACCTAAAAATATAAACGCGACAATAAAAACCAATGCTGATAAGCCAACTAGAAACATATTGTTCCTCCTTATGGATCTATTTCAAGGGTTCGTGATCATGATCACGCCTGAATACCTTAATGGATGTCTGCTATGGATTGATCGAGTAGATCTTAACGTATTCTACGATAAGCGTTTCATTGAGCTCTGCGAATTCCTGGGTCGTATAGAACGGGAAATCAAATCCTAGGGTCAAATACATCGGTTCATTTGAAACATCTGTCTTGGTGCTTTCCCAAAGCTTATAACCATCAAAATAGAAAGCATAACTGGTTGGTGTCCACAGTAATCCATAGCGATGCGGTTCATTATAAATCAAACTCAACACAAAGGCATTGTTGGTTTCTGTTGGTTCTCCTAAGTTATCATAATAAATACCTGTCGCAAGAAGCGGATAAGGCTGATTGTTGGAAGAGGCAAAGACAACTTTAGCACCTTTGGAAGGATCTGTATTCTCCAAAGCATCATCATTGGTCAAGGCAATGATCGCATTGTATTCATTGATTTTAGGCAGAATGGCTTTGACTTCAAAGTAACCGCTGGTATAAGTCATCGCAGTGCGAATCGTGGTGCTGTACACTTGATCGCCTTTGATGCCTGTTTCACGGCTCAGTTTGATTTTAAGTTGGCCATCAATTATGCTGGCTTGATCATCTGAATAAAACCCAGTATAAAGGAATGTCCCATCATTCATCAATTGCCATGCTTCACTTAATGAGCTTTGATCGAATTCATCTGTACTGATCAGAGTCAATTGATCCATTTTAAGTTTCTGACTTTGAGTAACTAGATAAACACCAATCACAACACAGGCAAAAAGCACCAAAATGATCTGTGTACTATTCTTTGAAATGAACTTGAGAACTTTCATAAAGAACTCCATTCTTTTGAAAAAATTATATCATTAATAATAAAACCGCACCTGAAGAAGTGCGGTTTTTTTAACAAGACCATTTTAGGGGGAACTAATGAAATGTTGCTAGCTTGTTATGCGCATATTATAAATGTAAGTTTTCAGAAAGTAAAGTGTAAATTATGTGAAAATTATTACATTTACAGATAATGTCTATAAAGCAAACAAAAACCGCCATTAGCGGTGTTGTTTCTCGTTTGGTGGAGATTATGGGACTCGAACCCACGACCCCAACGCTGCCAGCGTTGTGCTCTTCCATCTGAGCTAAATCCCCGGGGTGTTATAAAACATGGTCGGGACGACGTGATTTGAACACGCGACCCCTTGCTCCCGAAGCAAGTGCACTACCAAGCTGTGCTACGTCCCGAATATGGCGCGCCCGACAGGACTCGAACCTGCAACCCTTTGAATCGGAATCAAATACGCTATCCATTGCGCCACGGGCGCTTTTAATAAAAAATGGTGGACGCTGAGGGGCTCGAACCCCCGACCCCTTGCACGTCAAGCAAGTGCTCTCCCAGCTGAGCTAAGCGTCCACGTCGTGCGTAATTGAAGCGTGCGTTATCAGTTTATCATGTGCCTTGTTAAAATTCAAGCCGTAAACGACTGAAAAAAGGCATGCATCTCATCCATGACTTCAATGCTTTCTTTATGAATCAGCTTTATGTTGAAAACATGACCCAGTTTAAGTTTCTTCGGCATGATCCTTGATTTATAGCAGAGATTCAATGACTTTAATTCATGAACCAAAGCCAGTGTTTCAGGATAAAGATCTGTATCATGAACACTGCTTAAAACATAAGCAGGCGGGAAATCTTTGTTTAAGTTTTTAGAGACAGAACTGAGTTCAAATAAAGGATGTTTCTGTATGTCTCTGCGATTAAATACGGTTCTAAACATCATCAGATCCATAGGATCATTCACATGTTTCATGTGTCTTTGTATGTCATAGAGCCCACAGCTGAGTCCCAGAGCAATGATCTTGATGGGTGATGCTTTGACTCGATATTGCTTTTGAAGTTGTGTAGAATGATGGATTTGGGCGCATAGGGCCGATAGATGAGCTCCGGCAGAATCCCCTACCAAATAAACATGATTTAAATCTAGTTTTTCTTTTTCAGCATTTAAGCTCATCCACTTAAACACAGCAAATATATCATGAATACAAGCTGGAAAAGGATGATCAAAAGCCAATCTGTAATTGATGTTTAAAACCGTATAACCACGCTTTGAGAGCTCCATACAGTAATATTTATAATACGAATCCTTATGTCCATAGATCCAACCACCCCCATGAATATGAACGATCACAGGTGAAGCTTTGTTTGAACCCAGAGGTCTGATGATTTCTAAAGCCTGCATTGGATCACTTGTATTGGCATAATAAATATCGTCACTGATCATGACGCCTTCAGGCTTGATGGCACTGTCATAATAGTCCTGATCATATTTGGCAATCTGGATCCATAACTCTTTTAGCGCTTGATTTTGTGTGAACATATTTATTGTGCAGATCTCATGATCTGTCCTTTAGGAAATGACCTACTACCAACCTAAAACAAAAACCTAAAAACTGCAAGACAAACTTACTTATGAAGCTCTGCTTTTAGTTCTTTCTTTAAGGTTTCCACATCACAATGTCCACAACCTTTATTATAATCAGCACATCCAGCACACGCATCTGGATGACAGCTTTGTTTTTGTTTGACAAGATAAACAACGACCATCGCGATGACGATCCCAACAAGTCCCAAAATAATGAAATCAGCCATCTTAGAACCCCATCATCTTTCCGCCCTGATAAATCAACAGAGCCAACAGATAAGCAACCCCAGTTTGATAACCCACGGTAATGAAAGTCCATTTCCAAGAGTTCATTTCACGCTTAAGGGTCGCAAAGGCTGCGATACATGGTAAATAAAGCAAGGTAAAGGTCATAAACGCAAAGCCAGCTAATGGTGTATAAGCCGCCCGTATTGGTTCAACCAAGGCACTACTGCTGCTGACAGCCGCATCACCAACCCCATACAAGACCCCTAAAGTAGACACTACGGCTTCTTTGGCGATAAAGCCAACTAGAAGTGCAATCGATGATTTCCAATCTCCAAAACCTAAAGGCTTAAAGATCGGCGCAATAAACATCCCAATCGAACCAATCATTGAATCGACTTGATCAAGAGCGGGTTGTAAAGTAAAGGTATAAGTACTCATCACATAGATGACCAAGGACGCTAAAAGTAAGACTGTCCCAGCTTTGATGATGAAGCCTTTGACTTTGTCCCAGGTATGTAACGCTAAATTACGTACAGTAGGACGATGATACTCTGGCAGTTCCATAATAAAACTGCTCACACTGCCTTTTGTCACAAAACGTTTTAAGAAGATACCTGATAAAATAGCCACCAGGATCCCCATGATGTACATCGCATATACGACCAAAGCTTGATTGTCTGTGAATAAGGCTGCCGCAAAAACTGCGTAGATCGGAAAACGTGCACTGCACGACATAAACGGAATGATCATCATCGTTAAACGACGATCCTTTTCATTCTCTAAAGTACGGGTCGCCATCAACGCAGGTACAGTACATCCAAAACCAATGATCATTGGAATAAAGGATTTGCCTGATAAACCAAAGCGACGCAGTATGCGATCCATGATGAAAGCTGCTCTGGCCATATACCCTGTATCTTCTAAGATCGATAAGACCACAAATAGAATCGTGATTTCAGGTAAGAAGCTCAATACAGAACCTACTCCACCCAATAATCCATCAATGACCAAACCATAGACCCAAGAAGAAACCCCAATCATCGTCAACAATGCGGCCACTTGATCGATCACAAACTGGATCAACAATTCAAAGTAAACTTTTAAAGTCGAACCTAAAGGTCCAAAGGCCAACATAAATACGATCCACATGACGCCTAAGAAAATGGGGAAAGCTAAGAGTCGGTTGGTCACCAAGGCATCGATCTGATGCGTCAATGTCTTTTCATCCGATATATTACGTTTTAAGACATGCGATGATAATTCTGTGATAAAGCGATATTTCTCATCCGAGATGATCATATCGCGATCCAGTGTCTCATCTTTTAAGCTTTCTTCAACCATCGCATTTAAAGGCGACAGATCCAAAGGCTTTTTCTCGTGACCTAAAGCTGCTGAAATGCCTTCTTCGATAAAACGGATCGCATGTAGGGTCGGACTGACTTTGATTTGTAATCCTTCTTTGACTTTGTTGATCAGTTTCTGAATTTTCGGACGATAAATCGGTAAAATCTGAATGGGCAAATAATCTTTCTCCATGGCTTGGATCAATTCTGAGATGCCTTGTTCTTTGGAGGCAACGATCTCAATCATCTCAATGCCAAGGTGTTGACTTAAATGTTCGATGTTGAGCTCATCCTTGTGGGCGCGTAACACATCCATCATGTTAAGGGCAACGATCATCGGCTTTCCAATCTCCATCAACTGTAATGTCAAAAAGAGGTTGCGCTCTAAATTCGACGCATCCACGATGTTGACAATGAGATCGACCTCATCGCTTTCTATGAATTCCCGGGTAATCACTTCTTCTAAGGTTGATGTCGCTAAGGAATAAATTCCTGGCAAATCAACAACGGACAGATCCATTTTACTTTTACGGATATGACCTGATTTTTTCTCAACGGTAACGCCTGGCCAGTTTCCAACATACTGATTGGATCCGGTCAAAATATTGAATACAGTCGATTTTCCACAATTCGGATTACCGACTAAGGCAATGGTTTTCTTCATGAGATCAACCTGACGTAGATCTCAGAGGCTTCATGCAGTCTAAGACTCAACTGATACCCTCTCACTTTGATTTCGATCGGATCGCCTAAGGGCGCCAGTTTGATCACTTTGATTTCTGTCCCAATGGTCAATCCCATATCGATGATGCGTTTTCTAAGGGTACTTGGTTTACCCAGACTTTCTATAATACCTGTTTGTCCTGGCTTTAAATCTTTTAAGGTCATGACAACCTGCTTCCTAAGCACGAATGTGCACTCTTAGTATATAAAAAATCCCGTTTAAATTCAAACGGGATTATCATAACTCAGGCTTTAACTTTCTTTTGATCAAGAAAGACAAAGATCACATATAAGACAAAGAAGATGATGACAGGCAGATTTAGTTCAGTTAAAACTTGAATAATGGATAAGGCTGTACGATTGGCTCCAAACCACGGGGTTGATAATAAACTCAATCCAAAGCCAGTAAAGCCAATGGCATACAGTAACGGAATCCAAATCGAATGGATCATTTTCCATTTAAGTTTCTGATAAGCAAACAAACGATAAACAAAGAAATAAACGATCGCCATCGAAGCTGAGATAAGTAGAGCTGTGAGATCCATAGTTATTCCTTTCTGGTGTTAAACACGTTTACTTTGATTGTCGATCAAAGAAAGTTATGATTGCAAAAGTGATAAAGAACGTAACGACAGGTAAGTTAAACACAATGAGTATAACGGCCCCAACAATATCATTCCAACTGCCTGGGGCATCTGCATTCATCAACAAATAGATTCCATATACAGAAACCAATATACCCCAAATCAATGGAAGCCAAATCGAATGTTTCATCTTCCATTTCAAGCGGGAAACAAACACATAACGATAAATCAAAGCATAAAGTACCCCAATTAGTGCGATAACAAGATAAAGTGACTGGGTATAATCCATAAAACTCCTTGGTGTCATTTGACACAGAATAATCTTCAGTTGAATCTAACTGTATCATTAGTGTAATACAGTTAAGGAATTCTGTCAACGAAAATACATATAAAACAATTGGATAAAACAAAACCCGCCTTTTCGCGGGTTCAACTTAACTTTTAGCGCGAAGCGCTTTCGCATCTTTCATTGAGAAAATAGCAAACAAAATCAAATAGATCACAACCGGGGCATTAAGTATGATCACCGATATGACAGCAGCTAAGGATCCAAATCCATCCAGATCTTTATAGGAAAAGAAAAGAAAAACGCTGAATAATGAAATCAAAAGCGGGATCCAAATAGAATGGACCATCTTCCATTTAAGTTGTTTATGAAAGAGAAAGCGATATAAAATGAAGTAAAGGACACCAATCGAAGCAAAGCCTGCAAAGACCATGAATGTTCTAAATTCCATAAAAGCTCCTTTGTGTCAATTGACATGGTGATTCAGAAGTTGTTTCCAACTGTATCACTAATATAATACAGTTTATATAACTTGTCAATTTTTATGATTATGATTTACATTTACCAAGTGATACAGTACAGTTATCTCATAAAAAGAGGAACTTCCATGAAAACTTTCTTGAAGAAGAAAAACATCGTTATCTCACTTCAAAACTATGGGATCGATGCGATGAGTGCCATGGCTTTGGGTTTATTTTCATCTTTGATTATTGGTTTGATCATCAAGACATTGGGAGCTCAAAGCATCGTTATGTTTGGAGCCAATGCGATTTCAAATCAATTGGTTTTGATTGGAACAGCAGCTATGGGCATGATGGGGGCAGCGATCGGGGTTGCGGTGGCTCATCGTTTACAAGCTCCCCCACTAGTTTTATTCGCATCTGCCGTAACCGGTTCTATGGGGGCTGCTTCTGGTGGACCAGCCGGAGCCTTTATAGCATCGCTTGTTGCATGTGAGTTTGGTAAGATCGTATCCAAAGAAACCAAACTGGACATCATCGTGACTCCGTTAGTGACAATTCTTATTGGAGCTTTGATTTCAATGAGCGTATCTCCTCTGATCGCACGATTGATGACTTTCTTAGGATCGATCATCGTTACGGCGACGACCTATCAGCCTTTCTTAATGGGCATCATCGTATCTGTCGTCATGGGTCTGGTCTTAACGGCTCCCATATCATCAGCAGCTTTAGCGATCATGCTGAATCTGAGTGGTTTAGCAGCAGGTGCAGCTACTGTAGGCTGTGCTGCTCAAATGATTGGCTTTGCGGTCATTGGATATAAAGACAATAAAATATCAGGATTATTTTCAGTGGGTCTAGGAACCAGTATGCTTCAGATTCCCAATATTATGAAGAACTGGTGGTTGTTGATTCCCCCAACTTTAGCCAGTGTCATCACCGGTCCTTTATCAACCATGGTCTTTAAGATGACCAATGTCGCTGCCGGTGCCGGGATGGGAACTTCAGGTTTAGTGGGTCCCATTACGACCCTTAACGATATGGGTTTTACAACCAATGTATTTATCGCCATAGCGATCTTACATTTCATTCTGCCAGCCATCATCAGTTATGTCATTTATCTATTCCTAGTTAAAAAAGGGAAAATCAAAGACGGCGATCTAAAACTCAACGTTTAACATTTCAAACAAAAACGCCGCAAGGCGTTTTTAATAGGCAGCACATTCGATTTTGATGCGATCAGGATCTTCCATAAATAAAGCATAGGCTTCTGGACCTGCAGCATACGGATGCTGATCTGGATATAATAAGACAATGCCTTTTTCAGGGAGTTGTTTGGCGATTTTATCAATCAAATCCTTATCCGCGTGAAACGCCAAATGATTGAGACCAGTTTGACAACGATGATAGGCTTGATCAAGATGCTTAGGTTCGGTTTGAACAAACACCAGGTACGTGTTTTCTTTACGATAACTGAATCCTTTTTCCCATTCTTGATATAGTTTATATCCCAGTTCAGCTAAAAACCAATCGTAAAATATCCTTGATTTTTTTAGATCTGAAACATTGATTTCGACATGATGAAGGTTTCCATTATGTGACATGTTTTATCGCAGACGCTTATCGCCGCTGGAGAGATAGATCTTATACCAATCTTCACGATCCAGTTTTACATCAAGTGCCGCAATGGCATTTTTTAATCGTGCGATCTGCGAACTGCCGCTGATGGGCATCGCTTTGACTGGATGCATCAACAGATAAGCAAAGGCAATCGTCTCTGGGGCAACTTTATATTTAGCAGCCAATTCATTTAAAACAGCAGCTACTTTGATAGCTTTAGGATGATCCGGATTAAACAATCTGCCTTGAGCTAATGGCGACCAAATCATCGGACGAACATGATGCATCTGTAAGACATCCAACATCCCAGATTCAATGTGTTCATGAACCAAAGGATTCCATTCGATCTGATTGGTGACCAATTGGTTGCCTGTAGCTGCTTGCAGTGCCTTGAATTTAAAGGGATCGAAGTTACTGACCCCATAGGCTTTTATGAGTCCTTGAGCCTTCAGATCGTTTAATGCACGAGCTACTTCTTCATGATCGATCAATGGGTCTTCACGATGAATCAAATATACATCAATCACATCTGTATTGAGTTTCTTTAAACTTTCATGACAAGACTTAATGATCTTATCATATGAGGTATCATAATGACTGATCGTATAGGGACGACTTGGATGTTTCATATTGATCCCTGTTTTAGTGATGATTTGAATCTGTGAACGCAAAGACGGGTCCAGTTTCAACACTTCCCCAAGGCAAGCTTCGCCTTCATAGCCACCATAAATTTCAGCTGTATCAAAACTGGTCACGCCCAATCCGATACACGCTTTTATGAATTCTAAATGCTCGGCCGTTGTCCTGTTCCAGTCGGTAATATGCCACAGTCCTTGGATGATACGAGATAAACTTACATCTTTTGTGAGTTGAATTTTTTCCATACTTTAAGTGTACACGTTTTACATCAAATAAAAAACCCGTTTAAGGGTTTAAGATGCACAAATTATTTAACCAATCCATATGTCCAATCAATCACGCCACCAAAGTCATAGACCTTTGTATAGCCCATCGCAACCAATTTATCCGCGGCTTGTTTAGAACGATTACCACTTCTGCAGTAAACCAAGATCACCGCATCTTTGTTTGGTAATAATGTTGGCTGTTGATTTGAGATGGTTTCATTGGGGATCAAGATGGCGCCTTGGATATGGCCTTCATCATATTCATCCTGTGTACGGACATCAACGATGATGACATTGCCTTTGTCTATCATGTCCTTTGCCTTTGATGCTGATATTTTTTGATAGGCCGATGCGCTGCAAGCGGCTAAAGTCATACTTAATAACAATGTACCCAGTAATATATTTTTCATTTGTGTCTCCTTAAATTCAAGACCCATTGTATCAAATTCCACTTGTTTTATGATGAAAATGACCAAGTTTATCAAAACCACAAAAAAACAGGCTAGGCCTGTTTGTTAGAATCCGGGATGTTTTCTTTGGTTTTGATACGTTCTGAAATATGTTCAGTAAACAAAACATAAAACAAAGAAAAGGTAGGGATCGATAAGATGATGCCTAATACACCATACAAACTACCACCGATCGTAATGGCAACTAAGACCCATATGGCGGGTAATCCAACATTCTTACCAACAACATGTGGATAGATAAAATTGTTCTCTAAATTCTGAATGGTCTGGAAGATCACAAAGAACCAAAACGACTGAATGGGATTGACGGTTGCGATCAAAATGATCCCGATGACCATGGCCAACAATGAACCAACGATTGGAATCAGGGCTGTAAAGGCAATGATGGTTGAAATCAAAATCGTATATGGAAAATTAAGCAAACTCAATACGACAAAGAAGATGATCCCGATGATCGCCGCTTCTACGACCTGACCCAATACAAACGATGAATAGATTTCATCCGCTTGATGGGCAACTTTCATAAAGTCATCGATTTTATCTTGTGGGAAATAAGCTTTCAAGATCATTTTAATTTGATTGCCCAAACGTTCTTTACTCAATAAAACATAGATTGAAAAGACAAAGGCGATGGATAGAGAAATAAAAGCACTGAAGACGCCGGATACGATATTGAATGAGGAATCCAACCAACTTTGAACACTGCTTTGAGCAAACAAAATGATGTTTTGTTTAACGACTTCAAAATCAAAATTGATCGATGTCAACCATAATCCAACTTGTGTTTCTAAGGTGACTTGATCAGCAATCCAATTCTGAAGATCGGTAATGGCTTGCGGAACCGCATTGATAAAGTCGATGATGGTTGCGGTCAAAGCAGGTACGACTGAGATAACAAAAGCTCCCAAAACAGATGTGATCAAGATCAACGTTAATAGATAAGATACAACTCTTTTTACCGAACTTGGCAGTTTGTTTGTAAAAGGGGTTAAACCAAAGATTCTTTTCTCAATATTACGCATCGGTGCATTGAAGACAAAAGCAATCGCTAAACCCAATATAAAAGGCGAAACAACTGAAAACATCAGTTTGAGTGCATTTAAGATCGACGCTTGATTCATGATGATCATGATGGCGACGAAACTAAGTCCAATATAGATCAGTGCGTGTTTGACCTCTTTAGATTTTAAGTTCATATTGTCCTCACTAACTTTATTATACATTAAAAAAGCGTGTGTTTGACACGCTTGCTTTATTGTTCATCGATGACTTGGAAGATATAGAATTTAAGATAAGGTGTATTCTCATCGCCCCATAAAACAGGGTGATCAAAACTTTGGAAGCGAGATTCAACAAGACGGATTCGACGATGGGCATCTTTTGATGCTTTTTCGATCGTTTCTTTGAATAAGTCCGGTGTAACAAAACTTGTGCAGGATGCAGTCACCAAGTAGCCTTGATCCTTAACTAACTTTATGGCTTGGGTATTGATGTCGCGGTAACCTTTTAAAGCATTCTTCAAAGCATCTCTGCTTTTTGCGAAGGATGGTGGATCTAAAACAACCACATCAAACTTGACTTGTTTTTGGACCATGATCGGCAAAGCATCAAAGACATCTTCAACCAAGAAGGTCATTTTATCTTCAACAGCATTGAGTTTTGCATTAACGATCGCCTGATCGATGGCAGATTGAGAAATGTCAATGGCTGTGACATGCGTTGCCCCATGGACTGCCGCATTCAAGCCAAATGAACCGGTATGCGTAAAACAATCCAAGACTTCTTTGCCTTTGACGAGTTTATGGATCGCGGCACGATTGAATTTCTGATCTAAGAAAAACCCTGTCTTTTGGCCATCTTTGACATCGACCATAAATTTAACGCCATTCTCTACGATTTCAACTTGGGAATCAAAAGGTTCTGAGATGAAACCTTTGATTTTCTGCAGACCTTCGTGTTCTCTGACTTTCGCATCTGATCTTTCATAGACACCACTCACTGTGATCCCATCAGCTTTTAAAAGTTGGATCAACTCATCAACGATGATCAGCTTAAAAGGATCAATACCTAACGCTAAAGATTGGACGACCAATACTCCCGCAAATTTATCAACGATAAATCCAGGTAAGAAATCAGCTTCTCCAAATATCAAACGGCAACTTGATAGATCCATGAGATCTTTGCGATAGTCATAGGCTCTTTTAACTTGAGATCGAATAAAAGCCTCATCGACGTCTTTGGTGACATCACGTGTCAGTAAACGAATTCTAATCTTAGAGTTGGCATTGATGAAACCTTGACCTAATGGAAAGCCGTTGTGTGCCAAAATCGTGACGATTTCACCATTTTGGATGCCTTCTTCTTGGGATTCAATTTCGTTATCAAAGACCCAGGCGCCTTTGGCGGCCAGGACTCTGCCTTCTCCTTTTTTTAAGGTAATGGTTTTGTTCATGTGAACATTATACGCTATTCAACTCATTTCAGTTAAAAGAAAACCGTAAGCATTGGCTTACGGTCAGTTTCTGCGCTGATAGCTCAAGATCACAACACCATCATCGATCATGGTTTCTTTTAAAGTCCACTTAAGATCGGCACTGTGTTCAAATAAACGAATCCCATCTTTCAATAAGACAGGGATAATCCCTATGATCATCTCATCGATCAAACCTGATTGAAGGATGCTTTGAAAGAGTTGAGCACCTCCATACAAAAAGATATTTTTACCTGGTGTTTGTTTAAGCGAAGTCAACACTTCAACAGGATCTTTAATAAAGGTGACTGAAGGATCATGGAGATCTTGATGAGAGGCAACCAACACTTTTTGATCGATAAAATCTTTGTGTTGATTCAGCTCATAACAACGTCTTCCCATCACAACGGTATCAACCGTTGATAAGAAAGCGGCATAATCCCACTTATTAGGCGTGTCCAACTCATGATGGCCATCCCCTTGTATCCATGCATAGCCATCATCCAGATCAGCGATGAAACCATCAATACTCATGGCTGAACTAAAAATGATCTTGCGCATCAATCCAAATCTTCCCCAAGGGTCGCGATGACTTTCTTATACCAGAAGAAACTCTTCTTACGAGATCTGTTTAAGGTGCCTTTGCCTTCATTGTCTTTATCGACATAGATGAATCCATAGCGTTTCTTCATTTCCCCTGTCCCAAATGAAACGATATCGATGGGACCCCAAGGCAAGTAACCGATCAGATCGACCCCATCGATCTCCACGGCCTTCTTCATTTCACGAATGTGATTTCTTAGATAATCAATGCGATAATCATCATCGATCGAACCGTCTTCTTTGACCGTATCATGGGCCCCAAAGCCATTTTCTACGATAAACAAAGGAATCTGATAACGTTCATACAAGGCATTGAGGGTCCATCTTAAACCGACCGGATCATTGGGCCAACCCCAATCCGAAACACCGATGAATGGATTTTTGACCCAACCGGCACTTGGATCTTGAGACGTCGCTGTTTTGGCGACACCAGACATATAGTAACTGAAGCCGATGAAATCAACTTTACCTTCTTTTAAGATCAAAGCATCTTCTGCTTTCATCACAGGTTTGATGTCTCTTTGAGCCCAATAGGCTTCTGTATAAGCCCCATAAGCCCCTCTGGCATGGACGTCCCCATAATACCAGCGATTGTTCATGTGTTCATTGGCATAGATCATGTCGTTAGGATTACAGGAAAACGGATAAACCGGAACCATCGCCAACATACATCCGATCTTCATGTCGGGATTGATTTGATGTCCGATCTTGACTGCTAAAGCCGAAGCCACCAATTCATGATGAACCGCTTGGATCATGATCTTTTCACGATTTTCACCTTCTTTGAAAGTCAAGCCTGAACAGGTCCAGGTAAAGAGATCTTCCCAATAATTGGCTTGATTGTTGATTTCGTTGAAAGTGACCCAATACTTCACTTTCTTTGAATATCGCTGCATGACGACGGTTGCATATTTTGTAAAGAAATCGATCAGTTTACGATTTCTGAATCCACCATAATGTTTAGCCAAATGAAAAGGCATCTCAAAATGAGCCAAACTAACCACAGGCTCTATGCCATATTTGATCATCTCATCAAACAGGTCATCATAGAACTTCAGACCTGCCTCATTGGGTTTTTCTTCATCACCCAAAGGAAAGATACGTGACCAGGCAATCGATGTCCTGAAGGCTTTAAAGCCCATTTCCGCAAATAAAGCAATATCTTCTTTATAGCGATGATAAAAATCAATCGCTGTATGCGTTGGATAATTCTTGCCTTCAAGGATCCCATCCGTGATTTCACGACGGACCCCATGAGCTCCAGCCGTCATCACATCGACGGTAGAAATTCCTTTCCCATCAACATTCCAAGCTCCTTCAAGTTGATTGGCCGCTACAGCCCCTCCCCATAAGAAGTTTTTATCTATTTTTTTACTCATCGGTTTCTCCTTTATTCTTCAAGTTCATTTTACCAAAAACGCTTTCGTAAATCTGTAAAAATGATATAATTTAGGCAATGAAAACACTAAAGACCCTATTGATTGGGATCATTGCGATCTCCTCACTCAGCAGCTGTATCAAAAAAGAAGAGCCTGAACCTTCAACCACGGCCTGTAAAGCCATGGGTTATACCTATGATCTCAACAGTTTGACCTATGATTTGGTATGGGCTGAAGAGTTTGATGGGACACAAGTCAACTTAGACAATTGGACCTATGAAATCGGCGGCAACGGTTGGGGCAATAATGAACTTCAATACTACACCAACGGCCTTAATTCGACTGTCAAAGACGGCTTATTGAACATCGAGATCCGCAAAGAAACCTTTGAAGGCAAGAACTATACCTCATCGCGCATGATCACCCGCAATAAAGCAGACTTCTTATACGGCAAGATCGATGTCTATGCGAAAATGCCAGAAAATAAAGGTTCTTGGGCTGCCGTATGGATGATGCCGACAAGTTCATCTGCCTATGGCACTTGGCCTAATTCAGGTGAAATCGACATCGTAGAATATGTAGGATATGCCCCTGATCGAGTCTACGGCACGGTTCATACCGCTTCCTATAACCATAAAAAAGGCACTCAGCAAGGCTTTGATACAACGATCAAAGATGGGGATGCCTTTCATCTTTATACTGTAGAGTGGTTACCGGATCAGATCAGATTCTACATCGACGGTAAGTTCATGTATCGCTTCGCACCTGGACTTTATTTGAATTGTCCGACTTCCAAAGCATGGCCCTTTGACCGCAAATTCTTCTTGATCGTCAATACGGCCGTTGGAGGAGATTGGGGCGGAGCTCAAGGGATTGCAGAAACAGGTTGGCCACAAACCATGCAGGTCGATTACATCCGTGTATACCAAAGTCCTCAAATGCCAGCCATCTTGGCAACTAAGAAGTAGTATCCTAACCATAAAGTCAAAAAAAGCGCAAAGCGCTTTTTAGTATGTCAATCCTGATCCGATCTCAAATTGGATATCATCAGGTTTACGATCTGGATTCATTGAAGATGTCGTATTGGCTTCAGGGATCTTTGGCCATGTAAAACTTAGAGTTCCGCTGAAATTCACATCGCCATACAACACATCGGTTACCCCTTGTGCTTCGGTTCCAAACAACCAACTCATCACAAACGCATCCCAATGTTCTAGTTCATCTGCTACGATCAAAGGTCTTCCACTCATCAATAATGTGATAACGGGTTTCTTGATGAGTTTTGCCTGTCTGATCGCATCTGCATTATCAGGATGGGCTAAACCAGAAGTCAAACTCAAGGTCTTCGTATCGCCTACGCCTTCCGCATAGGGATCTTCTGTCAATACCAGTACCACCACATCGGCTTTAGAAGCATCTTTAAGTTGGGTATAAACACGAGCCCCATTGGCTTGTGCAATCGCTGTGAATGCTTCTAAAAGCGTCGTTGCGTTGGGAAAATGGGTATTGTCTTTTTCACCTTGCCAAGAGAAGGACCAACCCCCTGCTTGATAACCAACATTATCGATACCAGGACCAATGAGTAATATATCGGTGTTCTTCGCTAAAGGCAAGACGCCATCATTTTTAAGTAAGACTTGAGACTTCGCAACGGCTTCTCGAGCCAATGCTTTATCTCCTTCCATGTCGATGGAGGCACTTGCTAAACCTGTGGACAACTTAAGATCATCTTTGACTTTAAGAATACGCATGACCGCATCATCGATTCTTTCCATCTTGATGGTTCCATTCTCAACAGCTCTTTTCATGACCGCAAGGACTTCTTTATATTGATAGGGTTCCATCAGCATATCCACGCCCGCATTGATGGCGGAAGAAACTTGATAAATCAAAGAACCGGGTAATTGATGAATGGCTTCCCAATCGGAGATGACGATCCCATCAAACTCGAGTTCTTCTTTTAAAACCGTGGTGATCCAATATTTTGATCCATGCATCTTTTGATTGTTGATGGAACTAAAGGAAACCATGATGCTTTTAACGTTGCCTTCTTGAATGGCTTTTATATAAGGAATAAGGTGTAGTGCTCTGACTTCTGCTTCTGTCAAAGACACATTGCCTTGATCGATTGGATAACTGTTTTTAGAACTGTCAAAATCGGTTCCGCCATCCGCAAGATAATGTTTCGCAGTGGCCATGATGCCTTCGGATTGAAGTCCTTTGATGTAGGCAGCTCCTAAAGAAGCCACCAAATTGGGTTCTTCTGAGAAACCTTCATAGGCTCTTCCCCAACGAATATCTTGAACAACAGCCAAACATGGCGCAAAATTCCACGCAATCCCGGTCGCTCTTAACTGAACCCCAACGGCTTGACCTATTCTTTCAAGTAAATTCTCATCATGGGTCGCCCCTAAAGCACTGTTGTGGGGAAACAAAACCAAACCCTCCACATTATTATGGCCATGGACTGCATCCACGCCATAAAGCAAAGGTAAGCCTGCTGAACCGTTTTTAGAGGCATTGTTCATCTTGGTGGTTAGAGCTAACCAAGCATCTACGGTATTGGGACTTGGATGAGATCCTCCTCCACTTAAAATAGAGCCCAGATTGAGCTGATTGATGATGGCTGTATTGACCGCATTGCGTTCAGCTTGGATCATTTGACCTAGTTTTTCATCTAAAGTCATGGAAGCTAATTTTTCTTCAAGAGGAGTTAGGACGATTTCAGGGGTCTTCTTACATGACATCAAACTCAGCGATAATAATAAGACAAGTAACACTCTCTTAGCGATAATCATGAGGTAAGATCCCTTTCTCAACCAGACTCTTAAAGTTCCAGCCACTGTTTACATCTTCAATTTTATAGTTCCAAAAAACCCAACCATAACACTGCTCAAAGGCTAAGAGTTGAGTGGCTCCAAAGGCTCTTAAACCACAGGTTTTATTAAAGTCATCCACGTCTTTAAAGTTTTTGGGATTAAGACCCAGTGACCATTCCCCTACGATACAACGCACATAGGATGATATCTCACTGAGGATTGCGGGGTAATGTTCTAAAGGATACACGACGTTTTTATCTATTCCTGCTTGAGCGAATTTCTCATCGAAGCCTTGATACAGATGAAGATCCAAGATGACATTGGTCTTATTCTCAAAGAAAGACTTCCAAGCTTTGTGTCTAAAGGCATCATGAAAAACGATCTCAGTTTCAGGTTTGAGGATGGCTCTAAGATGACGATACGCATCTTCATAGAAGGCTTCCATAAACGAGATCTCATAGGTCCAATGCGGTTCATTGAGCACCTGCATGCCCCATAAAGCCGGATGATTCTTATATCTTAAGGCAACTTTATCTAAGATCTCTAAAGTTAAAGCAAGATTTTCAGGTTTGGTATGCCAAGTCAAAACACCCAACTGACCTCCATTGTCAAAACCATTTTGACAACCAGGTGCTGTGTGTAAATCTAAAAGTACTTTTAAATCATATTTATGTGCCCAATCCATGATTTGATCTAACTTATCGACACAGCCATAATAGGGCTCAATATCGCCAAACAACCAATACGGATAAGGAACTCTGACCACGTTTAAGCCGTGGTCTTTGATCCATTTGAAGTCTTCTTCAACGATGAAGCTTTCTCGATGATCATCGAGTTGTTTTTTAAGATCCTTGGCTTGCAGACTGAACTCAGTCTCATCATAGCCTTTGATGCCTTCAAATAATGTAGGCCTCATCCAATGCTCTAAAACCAACCAACCCCCTAAATTAACGGCTCTGATTTTATCCAATTTATTCTCCTGTAATCCCTGTTTTTTCAATCCCTTCGACAAATTGTTTTTGAACGAATAGATACATGATCATCATAGGTGCCATCGTGATCAGTGTTGCGGCCATCTTATACGATTCATTCAGCCTAAATTGCCCTCCAGGCGCATTTGGGATCGGGGCAGACATCTTCTCAAAGATGGAGTCAAAGAGTCCCAACTGCATCGGCATGACTTTTAAGGCAGAACGCAAGAAGGTTCCCGTCACATAGGTTTCATTGTAATTCCAAACAAAGGCAAACAGAAAGACGGTGATGATGGTGGGTACCGACATCTTTAGGATGATGTGATAAAAGACTTGTAGATTACTGGCTCCATCGATCTTAGCCGCTTCATCCAAAACAACTGGAATCATCTTAAAGAAGTTATAGAAGATCAAGATCAAGATGGCTGAATACACACCTTGACCTGCGATCGCCAACATCAGCTGCGGAATAACAGTTCCAATCAACTTAAAATCTAAGATATTTTGCGTGGTGACAAACATCATCCAACGTGGAATCAAAACAACTGGAATTGGAATAACGAAACTCATCAATACCATCCCAAACCAGAAACTTTTAAACTTAAATTCATAACGGGCAAACGCATACCCTGTTAGGGCTGAAATCAAAGTTTGAGCCAATGCTAAAGCTCCCGCAAACCACAGTGAGTTCAATAAAGTCCACGGCATACTCATAACGGTCCAAGCAACTTTTAAATTGGTCAAGGTTGGACTGATTGGGATCCAGTCGATCTCAGGATTGATGATGTCTTGAGTCGACATGAAGGAATATGAAATCATGCGTAAAAGCGGATACAAGAAAACATACGCGATCGCAATCAGTAAGATATAGACAGCTGTCTTATAGAGATAGCCGTCACTTAGGTTATAACCCAACAGTTTTCGTTTGACTAAAGCCCAGATTCGTTTAGTTTTTTCCATGTTTGACGCCTTTCTTTCTAAAGAATTCATTCCATTCTTGCTGCCGTTTAACGCGTTTTCTCATTTTTTGAAGTTTAATATCTTGTAGTCTGACCACATCCACATATTGATAATCTTTAGAATGATCTTTCAGTAAGAAGAAGGCAATGCCCAGTAAGATGATGACCGTCAGCGAGTAGATCCAAGCATAAGCCGATGCGACCCCAAGTCCTGCCACTGTATCGAAGATGGCGGTCTGGATCATCCCGTAGACGGGATTGATGGGAAACATCCCCAATTGAACGATCGTAAAGATGGTCGCAACCAAGATGATGGGTCGTATGATCGGTAAAGTGATTTTCCATAAGATCTGCCATGAGGTTGCCCCATCGATCTGAGCTGCTTCAAATAATGAAGTGTTGATCTTTTGCAGACCATTGAGGAATAAGACGATTGGGATCCCTGAGAACCATAAGACGATCGCAAAGTTATTGAATAGGAATACAACGATGTCCGCTAAAGCTGGTGAGTATGAAGATAAAATCTGAAAGATAAAGACTTGTCTTACATTTCCCAATTGGACATTCCCACTGCTCATCAACTGTGTCATGACGGTCCCTGAAATAACGATGACCGGCAAGAAATAAATGACTCTAAATACAGTCCTGAATTTAAAATCGCCATTCATCAAGATCGCAAGGATCAAGGCCACGGTCACGATGACAGGCACATAGACCACTTCCGCTAAGATGAACTGAATCAAGGCTGGGGTATAATCCGGATTTCTTAGAAGTGCTGAAACATAATTCGCAATTCCGTTGAAAGTGGCTTGCCAACCAAAAACAGTGAGCTTAACTTGATTGAAACTCAAATAGATCGTATACACAAACGGAAAAGCGGTAAAAATCAAGAATCCAATCATCCAAGGCAAGAAGAACTTATACCCTGAACGGTTGCTTATTTCTTTAAAACCACTTTTTTTCTTTTTCTTAGGTTTAGCAATCATCGTCGCATCTTTTTTCTTAAAGATTTTCATTGGGCAAGCTCCTTGAAAACCATCGCTGAGAGGGCTCTAACCGTTTTTCCTTGGTAAGTCGTTGGATCTTGAGTATAGTTGATCAAGATCTGTTTTCCTGAAGCATAAGTGTTAAGGATGATACCATTGGCTAAAACTTCACGATCGACCCATTGATCACCAATGACTTCTTTTAGTGAACCATTGACTTCATCATAGATCGTATTGATCAACAACTCATATTCTGTGAATTCTGTAGAATAAAATTTATTCGCATTGGTCAAAGCTAAGACATAAGCAGGATCTTGGGATAACGCAAAGGAAGGATAAAGATTATAATCGATCATCCTTAAGACATCTTTTTGAGTATAAAACGAAAAATTAGAATACGGTGCATACATTTCCATCGTATCGTTTAAGACCAGCTGTAAGAAAGGCACGGTATCTGTTTCAATCAAGAACTGAGTTGAAAAGACAGGTGCACTTAAGTAGCGGTCAACATAGTTCCATAGATAATCATTGGGTCCATTCATCGATATCTTGATGGCTGGATCTAGTTCTGAAAGAACTTTCTGATATAACGCAATGGACTCTTCAAGCGACGTAAAGCCACCATCATAATCACTGGTCAAAGTGCTTGAGATCCCATCGATCGTAAACGAAGTGACCTTGAGTTTAGCCAATGCAGTACTTTGAGATTTGATCCAAGCCGCAGATTTCGTTGGTTTCGCAAAACCAAACTCAGTGACTGGATATTCTCCCCACATCCGTGTTTCCAAATACCAACTGTTGACATGTCGAGCAGCAGAGGTTTCATAATTGACTTGATCGCGATGGATCTTGATGTAGTCTTGGCTCAGCGAAACATCATAACCTAATGCTGTGGCTGTTTCGATAAGATCCATAAAGGAACTCTTTGAGCCAATCGCATTAGACCACTCTGTTTTTCCAGGATGACCTGAGGTGATACCACCAGATTGCCAACCTAATAATCCACTGTTGATGTTGAAGACGCCATCTTCATGAAGTTGATTTAGAATTTTCTTGACATCGGATGCTCTGGTCACCACAACATCTTCAACCCCTAAGATACTCTTTTTAACATCCGCCATCACAAAGTCTAAACGAATGCCGATGTCATCTTTATTTTGAGTTTGATCTGGTAATAACTTGTTCTTGAGTAAATAATCACGATAAGTCAATGCCATCCCGACATAATCTGCAGGTCGATCGGTATCATTGGCTAAGAATTCATAACGCATACCCACATCATAGTGACGTCTTTCTTTCATCAATGTGAAGTAACCATCACCTCGTTTATTGTAGACTTGATGAAATAAGAGATTGTATTCAAAACGAGGATACGCATAAGTATAGTAAGTAATGTCTTCTTCTGGAGAAACATTAAGTGTCATATATGGTGCGCCTTTGGTTGAGAAAGCAATAAAGGCAGCTTGGCGATTTCCGTGAGCGATCCCATAAATCGGCATCGTTGGGTTCTTGAAAGGAAAGAAGCCTTGTTCATTGGTGTAGAAATATTGACATTCACCAGGGTCTTTACCATAGATGTCCCCAGTATATGCTGTCAATCCTACATTTCTGTCTTCAAAGCGAATCAAAGCGCCTGGACCATCCGGAACCAAGACATAACCTTCAATCATCTTATTGGGGACTTTTTTCTTAAAGTCACCCAATTCATTATCCCAATATAGTTTCTGTCCGCCTGATGCCCCAAAGAAAGGCATCAATTGAATTGCAGCTAAAACAGATTGACCATCACCTGTGATCTCTTCATCGCGTATTTCTAAAGTAAAGCCATCTTCATCAAACAACAGATGAACTTTTACATTCAATTGGATCTCTGAGAAAGTGACATCCAAACGATAATGATCGTCAGAATTATTGACTTTGCCTAAAGTACTCTTCACATTGTTGATCGAAGCACTGGAAATACGTTTGATCGACTTTGATACATCATAATATTCAACTGTGATCAATGAATTGGCCATACCCGTATAAGTTGTATTTAAACGATCTTCTAAAGGCTCACAGTTGATCTTTTGATCATCAGGAACCAAATCACAGGCATCTTCTAAAGTCTTGTTGAAAGCGATGTCTAGACCTGTCTTCCAGGTATATCCATTGCGTTTATCCACAACGGCCATCACATCTCGTTCATCTTTAAAGTAATATTTAAAGTCAGTTGTCTCATAAAGCAACTCAAAACTACTGGGATCCATGATCTCATACGTAATCGTATCCGGAGGCAGTTTTGTATCATGTGCATTGGGAATATAGGTTGCATATATGGCTTGAACACTCATCACCACCCCCAACACAACAGGAATGACCTGTTTAAATTTCAATTTAGGAAAGTACATTACGTAGCGCCTCCTTGAACAGAGCTTCAAAGAACATATAGACTTGTTCAGTCATCAAGATGACGATCATTAAGATGACCGCAATCAACAACATAAACAAGATCGTCATGATGATGCTTTTGAATGCTGCTTTTGTTTCATAATTATGCGTTTCTTGAATACCCATAAACAGATTGATGCCTGTCCAAATGACAGCGATCTGTTCAATCGTTTGTAAGAAGAAGGCTTCATTTTCAGTAAAGACATAGGATAAACCAATGATCAGGACATACCCAATCATCATCGGTCCAAAACTATATGCCATCATCTTAAACAAATCGAATAAACCGCCTTCCCCATCATTGATCGAAGACACCAGATAATTACACAATACAAACAATAAGGTCAGCGAGAAGAAACCAATGACGACAGCTGTCATATCAATATCTTCAATCAAAAGATATTGATAAATAAATCCTTTGCTTAAGGTATACCAAATAAAGATCAGGAAGAATCCGATATAGACCACGCTTGCGCTCAGTAATGATCCTGCCTTCTTAGCTTTGATGTCATAGAAACTATCGATTGGATGACGCATGACTTTAAGCACCAGTAAGACATCTGAGACAAATCGATAATGGATGAATTGATTATAGTAAGATTTCATTTTTGCGATGAATTTTGATTTTTTACGAGCTTTGCGTGTCAATCTCAAAGATCCAAACACAACCACAAATGAACCTAAAATCAAACTGAGCTGGGATTGTAGCCAAGTATTACGTACTTCCCAAAAAGCTTGCGAGTAATTGAAACGATTGCCTGCGACTCTAAAATGAAGCATGGCTTCTTTATAACGTTGCTGATACAAGAGATTCGCACCTATACCGTTATGAGCCACCACAGACATTTGATTGAGCCTTAAGACATCATTCCAGATGACTGTAGCTTCATCATATCTTCCTTCAGAAAACAGCTTGGTGGCTTTATATATGCTTTGGGCATACTCTGTAGCTTTAAAAGACTGAATGAATGATTTCTCAGAATCAAGCGTCCACAATTGGCCTTTAGAATCTACCGCAATGGATACCAATGAACTAAAGAGTCCAGCAATATCCGATTCTCCATAGAATGAACCAAAGAAGAATATGAATTGGCCATCATTGGTATAAACGAAGATCTGACCCGATTTGGCAGTCGCATAAATGATGCCATCTTTGTCGACTGTTATGTCGGAGAAGTCATCAGCTCCCCAAATAAAGCGTTCGCTCAACATATCTTGGCCAGCCGTATTGTGTTTTTTAACGCCATGCATCATGCCACCCATGGTGGTTGAATATAAGATCCCGTCTTCATCCATAAACACATTGGAGAAGGTCGTTGGAACTCTGCCTGTCAATAAGGCTTTTTGAGCATCGGTATAAAAGATATCTTGAAGCATCTGAAGAATATTCAAAGAAACTTTATTGGAAGAGAAATAGCCTAAGAATTCTCCGCTCGATGATAACTGTATGATTCCGTTATAAACGCCTTCTGAAACGATATACAGATTGCCTCGATTATCGACCGCTACTTTAGCGGGTTTATACGGAGTATCGCCGAAAGAGGCCGTGGTAGGACGATTGAATTGTTCGATGTAGTTGCCGTCTTTATCAAATCGAATAACAGCTTCTGCAGTAGTATCAGCAACATAAATATCTCCGCTTTGGGTTAAGAAAATACCTGTAGGGGTTTTTAGTGCAGGATGAGTAATGACTCTAACCAAAGTATTGGTCGTCGTATCATACTCCACGATGCGTTTGTTACCACGATCAGCAATGTAGAGATGATCATTGGGATCCATGATCGCATCAGTTGGATTCTTTAAACCAAGGTTGGTAACCGTTAACTGAGGTAAATAAGCATCTTGGGTCCATACTAAGTTATATTTGAAGTCTAAGGTACGAGTTGGAGAAGTCGCTGAAGAAGCGTTGACTTTGATACTCATGCTCATCAATAGGATGATCAAACTTATCAGTGTAAGTGTCTTTTTCATAGGTGCACCTACTTGATCCCAGAATGAGTCATGGTATTCATGACCTTAGATTGCAGCAACATAAAGATAATAAGATTAGGCAAGAACATGATCAAACCGGCTGCTGCAGACATCCCTGCCCCTGCGATCGTATTTGAAGAAGCGGTCAAAGTACTTAGATAAAAGGCAAATGTTTTTAAGGTCTCATCGGATATGTATAAACTTGAACTTTCAGTCGCATTCCATACGACTTGGAAGGTCAAGATCCCAACAGTCGCTAAAGCAGGTTTAACCAAAGGCATGACGATCTTAAGTAAGATCTGAAAATCATTGGCACCATCTAATCGAGCAGCTTCTATTAAGGCATCTGGTATGTCATCCATGAATTGTTTAACTAAAAATAACCCAATCGGCATGGCCAATAAAGGAACGATATGTGCTAAGAAATTATCGCTTAATCCAACATTTTTAATGATCAAGAAGCGTGGGATCGCTACTGCGATCGGCACAAACATCAAGGCAATCTGATTTAAGGCAAAGAGTCTGCCTTTGAGTTTGAATTTCTTTTTACTTAAGACATAAGCACTTGAAGCAGTTACCAAGATGTTCGCAAAGACTGTAACCAAGGTCACTACGATGGAATTAAACAGATACCGAGACATAGGAACCCCTGTCGTAGAAGCTGTCCTAAACAGATCTGTGAAGTTCTTAAAGGTTGGTTTTATGACAAAGAAACGAGGAGGAAACATAAAGAGTTCATCAAGAGGTTTAAAGGCTTGGTTGACGATATAGATGACCGGTAAGACCATGAATAAAGCCATAGGAACTAAAACGATGTAGAACTTGAGCTGTGACTTATCAAATCGCTTAGGATTGATTTTCGTACCTTGGAAAGCCATATCAGTCCCTTTCTCCGAATAAACGGTAAGCTACTTTAGAAAAACTCCAGATGATCAGCAGTAATGCCACAGATACCGCAGCCGCATAACCCATCTCATATCGAATAAAGCCGTAATCTTCAATATGATTGATGATGAGCTGGCCTGCATATTGAGGGGTAGGATTTGTACCTGATAAAGCCACTCCGATCCAGCCGCTGTTGAATGCCCCAACGATCGCCATGACAGCTCCAAACAACATCTGTGAGCGCATGGAAGGAATGGTGATGTAGATGACTTCTTGAAGTTTATTCTTGATCCCATCGATATAGGCGGCTTCATAGAGTTCTTCATTGGTGTTTAAGATCCCAGCCAACATCGCCAAGAATCCAATCCCCATCGCTGACCAAAGACCTACTACGATCATAATATTCATGAGATATTCAGGCGATTGAAGGAACTGAATGGGGCGTACGATCCAACCCCACTCCATCAGTAAGGCATTGATATAGCCTGCCTCATCCCCTGAAAACAAGGTTCTCCATACGACTGAGATAAAGACACCCCCAACCATAGATGGGGTATATAAAGCCAAAGCAATGATGGTTCTCATTTTAGGTGTGATTTGAGCCAACATCCACGCAAGGATAAAAGACAGGAAATAACCTCCTGGTCCAATGATCAAGGCATATTTAAATGTGTTGGGCAAGACGAATTTTAAGAAGACTTCATCTTGAGTCAACAGTGTAATGTAGTTTAAGAAACCTTTGAATTCAGGAAACTGGATCGTATTGAAGTAAGTCAGGGATAATCCTATGGCTAAAGCTACAGGAATCGCAACAAACAAAGAGAACAACAAAGCATACGGAAGCAACATCCAAAAGATCGTCATATAATCCATGAATGTAGATTCGCCAGCTTTATCCACAAAAGCTTTTCTGATGCGTTGTGAGAGTTTCATGTCAATCCTCCTTAGCCGAATCGATTTGGGCTTGGATCCAATCGACACCTCTTATGACATAAGGTTTAGCTGCACTGCCATCCGCATTGATGTATCCAAATTCAATCATCTTACGTTTAATTTCACGATCGATGGTGATCTTCTGACGATCGATCGCAACTCTGATCGGAGTCCCTTGTAGGACAGTTGTGTTCCAAATATCGGATAGTCCTCGTTCTAACATATAGCCACCAGGTAAGCGAGGCACATCATTGATCCATTTGAATTGTTCAAGCATGACTTGTTTATCGGCCGCATCGATCGGAGCATTTTGAACCGCTTCCAGATTACTGGATAACCAGACATATTCAGGTCCATAAGTCGATTGCAGAGAATACGCAAAAGCTGTCTGAGTCTCAGTTGAAGTCCACCACTTCATGAAGTCCCAACTATTGTCTGCAAATTTAGTACTCTTAAAGATGATGCCTGCAGTCCCATTGACGATGTCCCAACGAAGAATTTTACCTTCTTTGTTTTCAATACCAGGATATGGTGATAGTGCCCATAAGCCAGTCAGCTCAGAAGCTGCATTTTTGATTTGTAGGTAAGTCGCAAAATCAGCGATCCCAACCGGTAAAGATCCAAATCTAAATCCGTTATAAAACGAAGCCACTTGTTCAGGAATCGCATATTTAATAAACAAATCGGTCATGAATTTTAAACCCGCAACCGTTTCAGGCGAATCGATGTTTGAGCTATAACCATCATCCGCATACAATTCACCTTCAAACTGATAAACGAAAGGACTGGTCTGATAATACCATTTCAAGGCAGTTCCGCCTGCCGTCAGATGATAGAAGTTCATCCCATATCGTTGAAGTTCAGGTAACATATCGATGACATCTTGCCAAGTGTCAGGTACCGTTAAATCAATATTCTCGAAAATGTCTTTACGATAAATGATCGCATGGAAATCTAAGGTTTCAGGAATTGCATAGACTTGTTCATTAAGGACATATGGAACCATGGATCCAGCTGGCATATTGGCCACTGTCTTCCAAAAGTCAGGGAAAGAACTCAGCTGATATGAAGCATCACGTATCGCAAATTCATAAGGCATATAAGAAGGTAATCCCAAAGCGACATCTGGTGCTTCATTGGTTGCATTAGCTAAGATCAGTTTATTGACATCAGGCATGACTGAAATCTTGACTTTGATCCCAGTTTGTGCCGTAAATGTCTGATCGACCAGTTTCTGCATTGTATCAACATAAGTAATCGAACGATTGACCCAGACATTTAAAACGTTTGGATCTTTTTTAGCGATGTATTTTTTTGACGTGAAAGAGTTGACGAAACTAAGCAGCGACGAACTGGCAACATCCATAAATGATGCTTCCGCAATCAACGGTTGTTTATCGGTATAAAACGCAAAGCTGTCTAAAGACAAGGCTTGACTTTGAAGTGAAGTTAATGTATTGCCTAGCATTTCTGTAACAGAACCGGTAGCACTATAAAGATCATCCAGATACAAAGGCAATTCATCAGGTTTTTCAAGCATCTTATCTATCTTAACCAAAGCTTTGATCATATAGGATAAAGCGGAAGAAGCGGTCCCGTTATTGGCATAAATAGACAAATCACTGACCAAACGACTGATCAAAACTTTATAAGACTCTAGATTCTTCTGTGTTTCTGGTAAGAAATTGGTCAATTTCCATGTTCGGTTACGATCGATGTCTCTTCCTGTGATTTTTCGTATATCCAATGCAAAGGCATTGATATGAGCAATCAGATTACGCATCGTGGTCAAGGCTGGAATCAAAGGTTCAGATTCAGCCACAAACGTAATCGTATGGGTTCCTTTTGATAGTTCAAATAAATACGGATTCTTATTGTTATCTTGCAGTACTTCTACGCGCCAAGTACCACCACCTGTATAATCAAAAGCATAGGCTTGTGCTTCTTTAAAGGGAATGACCCCATCGATCAAAATCGATCTAAAGACCTGGAAATCTGTCTTGTCGTTTAAATAATGCAGAGCCAAAGCATATGCTCCGCTTTCTTCGACATTCACGGTATAAGACACAGACTGCCCTGCTTTGTTCCAAGCCATCCCATCAATGATATTTAATAGTTTTGTCTTCACAGAATATGGAGAAACTGAAGGTGAACCATATGAGCTCAAACGAACAAACGATGAGTTTTTTGAAGCATAACGTACCGCGTCAACCAAAATATTGGGTTTTGATGTTTTCGTTAAGCCTGCCGAATATGAAGCATAAGTTGGTCTTTCATCGATCGGCATCAAACTAACTTTTAAAATCGTCAGTGGACTCGAAGAAACATTGGTAAAACTTACTGTGTTCTCACCTGCTTTAAATTCAAACTTCAAAGGTTGAGAACTACTGTGTAAAGTATCATAGAAATCTAGGAATCTAACTGAAGTATCCACAGTTTGTGAAGGTAAGGACTCGTCTTGGTAAGAATCCAAAGGAAAATGTGAGGTATCGCTAAACCAATTCAAAGCCACATCGATCGATAAAGCTTCTACGAAAGGTGACTTTCCATTGATATTGACTGATAAGATCGGAGACAATAAAGTGCCTGGTGCAACTTGATACACCAAACGCAATTGAGAGGTGTAAGCGCTTGCAAGATTAAATGAAAAATCAACCGAACCATAGGCTCCAATCGTCAAGGCCTCGGTGTTGATTTGAGTTTCTTCTTGGATCCCTGGTTTTGATAATTCTTTTTGATAATCCGCATAAAAAGGCGTGCTTTGATTCAAGCCTTCAAGCAGATAAGCATATGCTTCTTCCTTCTGAGCATCGGTGTAGGTTTTCACACTTGAGCTGCTTTGACAACCTGAAAGACCACTTAAGATCAAGATCATCGTTAAGAACAGGGCAGGTATTCTTTTCATATCCATTCTCCTTTTTTAAAAAACTGGGGAAGATACTTTTCGTTGGCCAATAAATATTCATCAAGTAATGCTTCTGCTTGGTCAATATCATCTATCATAGGATCCATCAACAAGGCTTGAAGCATGAGTGCTTTGTCGCCTGTCACAGAGGCTTTAACTGACATTTCAGCGACCTCAATCTGTCTTCTACACCACAGGGCTGCGATATCAGGTAAAGGACCAACCACCATGCCTTTTATACCTTCTTTTGAGATCGTGGCGGGAACTTCTACGATGGCACCTTCAGGAAGATTGGTGATATAACCTTGATTTGGAATGTTCACAGCTTGGTCTATGATTGGTTCATCATGCATCATTGCACACATGATCTGTTCAGCGCGTTCAGTATGGGTATGCAGCAAATGATCGATATCGCCTTTGCCACTGGCCATCTCTTCGATTTCTTTCCACATTTCATGGCGATCCGCTTCAGCTTTCAATAGCGGATACATTTGTATGTCATATCGTTCCCAACTCTTCTTTGCATCGTTATGGGTAAAGGGCAAATACTCCAACATATGACAATCTCCACCTATCGGCAATTCTTTGAAGACACTGAGGATCTTACGGGTATAAGGTTCAAATTCAGGATATTTGTTTAGAAAGTTTTCTTTAAACAAAGGTAAGAGTTCCTGACCTGTTTGTTTGTCTTTGATCGATAAATACCAAGAAAAGTGATTGATACCTGCAGCTAAGATATCGAAGCGATCTGATGCCTGTTGAACCATGCTTCCGAAATGATCCCAGCCCCCATCCCAAGTAAAGCGATAGTCTTTGGGAATCTTAAATCCAAACTCACTTTGTAGGATTTTAGCACTCATCATATATCCAAAATCAATCTGATGACAGACCCCAACCATTTTAACTTTCGTATAGCGTGCAGCAGCTATATTGATGCGTGGAACAGGATTGGTAAAATTTAAAACCATAGCTTGAGGACACAATCGCTCTATATCTTTTAGTATAGGCAAAATCAAAGCCACATTACGAGCAGTATGCATCAAAGCACCCGGTCCACCATTTTCACCATAATGATGTATGCCATATTTCAAAGCAATATCAACATCCTGTTTCCAACATTGTTCGCGATCGATCGCAACCGACAAGATGATAAAATCTGCTCCTGATAAAACTTCAGTCCGATCAGTAGTCGAAGTGATGGTCATTTGCGCATCCCATTCACGATTCAACCGTTGAGCCAACTGAGTGATCAAACCCAAACCTGACTCATTGATATCAACAAGACTTAGGTGGATTCCTTTTAATTTTGGATGACGTATGATGGCGCCTAAATTCACTAATCCAAAGGAAGCGCTCCCTGCGCCGATGACAACTATTTTTGTATTTATGGCGCTTGATTTCATATCATCATTATTTTACCAAAGTTCATCTCACAAATCAAGAAAGCGGTTTCGTATTTAAGTAAACCATTAAAAAAGGCACCCTTTTTAGGGTGCCTTTAGCTCATGATTATTTGAAGTCTGCGTCTTTGAAGCCGTAGAAATCTTTTAAGCCTTTGACTAAACTCTTTGAAGATTCTTGGTAACGGGCATTGAACTGTGTGTTCCAATCCGCTAATCTTGACTTCACTTCATTTGGCCAATTGGCATCTGTACGAACTGCACCAGCAATATCAACCTGCCAAGCATTCAACCATTCATATAGAATAGGACGGCTTGCACCTTCATAATTATAGGTCCAAACGGTTGCTTTGTCTGAAATAGCCCAGAACTGGCCAGCTTCCCAGATTCTCAGAACTTCATGCCAACCTGGCATAACAGCTGCATCTTTGAAACGAGCATGGGTAGGAGTGGAATACCAGATGGCCATTTGTTCATCAAAGGCTTTTCCGGTAACGAGTGGTAAGGAATCATTCAAGGATGTTTTTTCAGCTTCTCCATCCATGAAGGTTTGGTCGGCGCGAGCCTGCCAAGCAGATGTATCACCAGCGAAGAATGAAGCAAAGGTATAAGCCAATTTGATCTGAGCTGTTTCTTCTGTTGAACAAGCAACATTTCCATCATTCATACATTGGTTATAGACAGCCATTGGATCCAATACGACACCAACGGTGTTCTTCTGATAAGGAGTAGACGGACGTGGGTAAATATCCCAGTCTGTGGATTTACATGCAGCCCAGTGTCCAGGAGTTGGATTGGCACAGTCGCCCATCATCCAAGGATCGCCAGCATTGGTCAAGATCTTGTTTTCCAAGAAGAATTTATGGCTCCAACCCCAGTTGGCATTGAAAACTTCATCGGATACTAAACCTAAATCTCTTTGTGGATAAACAGCTGAAGAAGCCCAATCCGGAACGTAGTCTAGCAAGGCTTTAACTTCGTCAGAAGCAACGTTGACGAAATCTCCAGTGCCTTTATAGTTTAACATCTGTTGTTCAAATGTTTTAACACCAGTACGGATGAAGTCCATTTCGACGTCCATCGAGCCCCAGAAATTTACACCGTCAGCAGAGTTAACGAAATCTGTGTATTCATCGATGGTCCAATCAGGATCTGGAACATCTAAGTTGTATTCTTCAGCCAAAGCTTTATTGATGTAAACGCCCCAAGGTTGTAGGAACTGTGGGATACCGGCTTGGAAGCCATAGTAGTTCATCATAGCCATGACGGATTTATTGAATGATTTGTATAAAGGATCATTCTTAAATACGGACAAATCAGCAACGAAGCCTCTGGCAACATCGCCTGGCAAATCGGTTGAAGCATAAACATCAGGATATTTTCCGTGTTCAGCTTTGAAGTTTTCTAATTCTTGTGTCCAGGATACGCCGCCATCATTTGGTCCTGCGCTCTTGGCAAATACATTTACTTTAACATTCGGATAAACTTCATTGAAAGCTTTCGCAACTGCATAGACTGCAGCGTTGTTTTGACCCTTTAAATCAGCCGGTGTCAAGTTCTTATGGCCAATGTCCTCAGCATAAACGCCGTCGCCTGACCACAACATAATGGTGATCTCGCCGGCAATTTTCTTGTCGAGTGCCTTATAACTTGAACATCCAGTTAATGTAGAGCCAATGAATGCTAACGCTACCAATACTAATAGAATTTTCTTCATTGTTTCCTCCTAATGGATTAATTCTAAACACATCTTAACAAAAAACGAAAACGCTTTCAATACTTTTGTTCATCTTTTTTTAAGACTTGTACAACAATCGATTTGCCGCACATGTAAACGACGTTCATCAGAAGTGCTCAACAAGGTAAGCGCTACCATTTGTTTTAGGAAATCAGGTTCAATGGTCCACAGATGAAAAACCATGATCTCTTCACATTTCTCGACACTTAGAATTCTATTTTCACCATTCTTATGGGTAATCATGAGATCAAATCCATCATCAAACATTGGATCATCTGCCCTTATGACCAAATATGGCATTTTAGAGGCATCGAAACCGCTTTTGTTGACATAGAGCACTGCTTTTGGACCTGTGATATATAAATGTCCTTTAAACAGATTATGATCCTTCTGAGGCTCAAAAGAAGCTGATATCAAGCTTTTAAACAATGGTTTTAAGCGATTTTCGATCAATTTTGGGCTACGATCCATGTTTTTAAAGCCCATAGATTGAATCCATAGGTTATGATTACAAAACCAGTCATTGATGGTCCAATAATTGATCCCACTGACAAATCCATGATTGGTTTCTTGGTTATTAAAATCAAGGTTTCTTAGTTCAATAAATGCTCTAAGATTATTGATCGTAAGGTCGATTTGAGCCTGTTCACCTGTAGAGCTCCATATCCCATATTCACTGACCAACACTGGTTTTTTATGAAAACGATGTGCATTTTCTAAGAAAGCTCGGGTACCACTATAGGCTTGATCCAAGTAAGGATGTTCAGTATCGTGTTCTTGGCCATGAAATACCCCAAAGTATAAAGTGTAGCCTAAAACATCTAAAACACGCATACTGGGATCACTGTAACCTGGACGATCTGCTGCAGCCGATTGCGTCGTTAAACGACCATCCGGGAAGTTATTTTTTAAATCATTGACCAATAAACGATTATAAGCAAGGCGATATAGATTCCCATTGCATTCATTTTGAGTCGACCATAAAAAGACAGAAGGTCGATTTCTTTGGGCAAAGATCATTTCACGCCACATCTGTAGATCGATCTTACGTTTGATCTGTGTTTTGAAGTGAACATCCTCATGTTGCCACAAAGGAACTTCCATCATCGCTGCAATCCCTAAACGATCACAAATCCGATAGGTTAAAGGATGATTGGGATAATGAGCCGTACGGGTAAAATTCACATTCAGTTCTTTTAATCGCAGACATTCTTCTACGATTTCCTCATGGGTCAAGCTTCTTCCGCGATGCATGTTTTCTTCATGACGAGCCATTCCATTCAAGAAAACAGCTTTTCCGTTAAGTAAAATGGATTGAGTTGAGGTCGATAGTGTTCTGACCCCAAATTCATGGTGAAGGGTTTCATAAGGTGAAGTTGTCTTTAAGACAACCATATTTGGATCAAGCAAACCCCAAGGTTTGATGTCTGAGGTATCGATGAAGAAACGCAACAGATCAAATTTGTTTGCCCCAATCGTCAACGTTTGATTTTCTAGAGTCCTGATTTTCTTGTCACACAAGTCGCTGGATTTGCTTGTCCCAACATTTTTAGAATTGATCTTGGTTGAGAATAATTCAAAAGACAAAGGCAAGGTGACTTCAGTGTTTGTATTGTTTCGTGCGATGATCGTCACTTCAGTTTGTTTTAAACTTAAAGGAACAAGGTCAACTCTTCGAATCGATACTTCTGGTAAAACATCGATCCAGAAATCATGGATGACACCAGTATAGTTAAAGTAATCGGTCCCCTCTTGAGCTGGAATCACATCAATTCTACTGCCCCAAGGTATGTTATGGACCCTGATCGCAAAGACATTGTCTCCATCAATCAAAGCTTTAGATACATCATAGGAAAAGGCATTGAAACTACCTTCATGAGTTCCAATATATATATCGTTGATAAATAAATCCGAGATATAGCTCATCGCCAATGCTTTAAACAGATAGACCTTGTTTATTTCTTTATGAACTGTAATGACTTTTCGATACCAAACTCCGGCTTCATAGGTTTCCATACCTTTCCCATGAGCCAAAGCTTTATGTGCGATCTTATTTTCTACGCCAGGCAATTCATGCTCAAAAAGACCATATTCATCAAAAGTAGACAAAGTGATCCCTTTGATTTCATTTCTAAGTTTTTGGATGGTGGATTCATCACGGATCCGAATACTGAGCTTTGGATCATTGACACGTTGTTTTTTCCATGTGCCTTTGAGTTCAATGCGAGGATTGGCTTGCTGATCAAAAGAAGGATATACTTCTCCATTTTGAATCGGAACCTGTATTTTCTTAGAAGATGGTGTTGAAGACAGTAAAAAAGTAGGGGTCAGTGTTCTATAATTCATTCTTCCTCCATCAGCATGGCTTTTATTTCATTCAGCTTTTCTTCACTCCAATTGAACTCATGTTTGAGATGATTAAGCCAACGACTTAGTGGGGGTTCTGTATCCCACCAATGAGGTTTACGACTCATCTTGATCAGTTTTTCAACCTGATTTTTTTCATGAGGATAACGGATCCATTGCGTATAGGGATATTCTAAGGTCAAATGAGGTCTGACTTTATCAGGTGAATTGACTTGAATGGTAGAGATAGAGTGGATGTCTTTCGCAGACGTCGCAAGGATCAAATCAAATTCACCAGTTTCTACCGCGAAACGACTTAAATGAGGCACATAATAGGCAAAATCACGTTGGTTCAACGTCATCGTTACGGTTTTTGTTTCGCCTACTTTTAAGTGAACTTTCTTAAATCCTCGCAGTTCTTTTTCAGGTCTTTGTAGATAAGACAATTTATCTTTAACATACAGCTGTATGACTTCACTGCCTTCCATTTTACCAGTATTGGTGACATCAATCGATATAGTAAGGGTTTCATCGTGATTGATCACTGTTTTACTTAAAATAGGTTGTGATAACTTAAATGTCGTATAACTCAAACCAAATCCAAAGGGTGCCATCACATCAATTTTTCTAAAATCATAATGACGATAGCCTGTAAACAATCCTTCGCTATACACGATCTCATCGCTTAAGCCAGGGAAATTTCCATAGGCAGGTGTATGTTCAAGTTGTAGCGGAAAAGTCTCTGATAACTTACCAGAAGGGTTAACTTCCCCAAATAAGATTTCCGCAATCGGTTCTCCGGCAGGCGATCCTAAAAGCCAAGCTTCAATGATGGCTTTGGCGTAAGGAACCACTTCTCTTAAATCAACCGCAGCGCCATTATTTAACACAACGACGATATTGGGATTGACTTTATGGATTTTCTTAAGCAAGGCAAGATGATGTGGTGGCAATTGAATGGAACTGCGATCATGACCTTCGCTTTCCATAGAAGCCGTTGTCCCTGTAAAAAATATAACGGTCTTTGACATAGAAGCTGCTTTAAGTGCTTCTTGAGTCAATTTTGCATTTGTTTTTTCTTGATCATAAGCTGGGGCATAGTGAACTTGTGCACGTGATGAAATGGCATCTATTGGCTTTTCAATCTTATATGCCTTCATCCATGAACTGCCACCACCGTTATATCGAACCTGATCATCCGCAAATCGTCCGATGAGGGCAACTTTACTATTTTTCTTCAAAGGTAAAAACTTATCATTCTTAAGCAAGACAATGCTTTCTCTGGCGACTTCCTGGGCAATCTTATGGTTTTTTTCTAAGTCAAGGTCAACACCTTCACCTGGTTTAAAAACCCGCTCATTGAGCCTTAAACAGCGTTCAACATGATCATTTAAGTTATCCATCGTGATCTCATTAGATAAAACAGCTTGTCTTAAGCGTTCGGTGATTTCAACGGGTCCAGGCATTTGAATATCTAGACCATATTTATGAGATTCTACTTTATCGTTGACAGCACCCCAATCAGAGACAACCAACCCATCATACTTCAATTGTCCTTTTAGGATCTTCATGAGGGTATGTTCATTCTCACAGCCATAGACTCCATTGATTCGGTTATATGAACCCATGATGGTCCAAGGATTGGCTTCTTTGATGGCCATCTCAAAAGGTGTCAAATAGAGTTCATGAAGGGTTCTTTCATCGACTTTAGAACTGATGAATAAACGGCTTGTTTCTTGTTCATTGGCAATATAATGCTTTAAAGATGTCCCAACTTTTTGACTTTGGACCCCATTGATGAAAGCCGAGGCCATCTTGCCGCTTAAGTAAGGATCCTCTGAATAATATTCAAAATTACGTCCCGCTAAAGGCGAACGTTTCCCGTTGACACCAGGACCTAATAAAACTTGGACCCCATAGTATCGGCATTCTTGCCCAATCGTTTCTCCTGCTAAACGCAAAAGATCTTCATTGAATGTAGAAGCTAAAGCAGACGCTGTTGGGAAATTGGTGGCTGGATCATATTCTTCGGATTTTTCGGTATGAACTCTAACGCCATGCGGTCCATCACAAACTCTAACATCATGGATTCCTAATCTTTCAACCCCATAAAAGTGCCAACCATCTTTGCCTCCCAGCATCATCAGTTTTTCTTCAAGGGTCATCTTTTCAACTATTTTCTTTATGTCCATGAATCAATCCTCTTGATAGATTCGGATACTTTTGATCGATAAACGTTGAGGCAGACATGTATCATCGATAGGACCTCCCCATCCTCCGCCCAAAGCGAGGTTCAAAATCAAATAGTGTGGGCGATTAAATGGCCATGAATCTGGATAATCCGATTTTTTAAAGGTCGCGTATTGTTGATCATCCACCAAGAAGCTCAGTTTTTCTTCATCCCATTCTAAAACATAGGTCTTATAGGTTTCTGAAACACCAGGAATTTGTGTATGATAAGTCGCATATTGCTTGGCTCGATGGTTATAGTGCTTTGAATGCAAACTAAAATGAACTTCATCTTGATCTCTTCCAACATGTTCCATGATGTCGATTTCACCCATGTCTGGCCATCTTTCACCAGGATGAGCTGTTCCTAAAGTCCAAATGGCAGGCCAAGTTCCTGTGCCTGTTGGTACTTTAGCACAGATCTCAAAACGGCCATACATCCAATCAAGTTTGCCTTTGGTCCATATTTTAGCTGAGGTATATTCACGTGTTTTATAGTTTTCTTTGCGGCCTTCAAAATGAAGGGCTCCGTCTTCAAAACTTAAGTTATGCATGCCTTTCGTATAGTATTGAGACTCTTTGTTGCCTCCTCCATGATCTCCAACATCGATGGTCCAATGGGTTAGATCCAATTGGGTCTGTTTAGAAAAGTCTTCCTCAAATACCAGTTTCCATTTTTTCATAGTTCCTCCTGAAAACGCTTTCGTTAAATCTATTATATCATCCCAATCATTAAAAAATAGACGCTTTGGTCTATTTTTTTGCTTTAGTAGATTCTCGTTCAATCAACTGACAGGGAATTTTAGTTACCAAGCTGACCTCTTCTTTATTGATGAGTTTAATCAGTGTTTTGGCTAAAGTACGGCCAATCGTAGCACGGTCTTGCCTCAGTGTGGTCAGTGACGGAACCGTATGCGAAGCCAATTGAATATCATCAAAACCCATGATTGAAATGTCTCTTGGTGCTCGCATATTGGCATCACGAATGGCTTTGATCGCCCCTACTGCCGATAAGTCACACATGACATAAACAGCACTGGGAGGATTAGCATGTTCAAGCAAAGTCTTCATCGCATTATAACCAGAAATACTGTCATATTCATTGGCATAAGCAACCATATCTGGATCATAAGGCAAGTGTTCTTCGATCATCCCTGCTCGATACCCCTCAAGACGTTCACGAGCCGCAATGGATGTCTGTGGTCCTGCGATATGGGCAATTCGGGTATGATTGAGACCATGCAGGTATTTGACCGCATTGATTGAACTTTGGACATTGTCTGAATAAACCAAAGGAATTTTATTCCATGGGGTATCAGTGGTGACACAAGGAATGTCTGCATTAAACAAATCTGCTAAACCCTTATCCGAAGTATCTGCCGTTACAACAAAAACCCCATCGACACCTCTGACTCTGCATTTTTTTAGATAGCCGATATCACGGCCATTGATGAAGACCACATCATAGCCTAAGTTTTCAACTTCTTTCTTAAAGGCTTCTAAAACACCTGAGAAGAAATAGTGCTCAAGACCAATATGTAGATGCTCAGCATAAACGATCCCAATCAAATTGGATCGTTTCGTACTTAAAGCTCGGGCACTGGAATTTTGTACATAACCTAACTCATCGACGATCTTCATGATCTTCGCTTTTGTGTCGTCACTGACTTCGCGATAATTGTTGAGTGTTTTAGATACGGTTGCCACGGACACTCCCGCCAACTTGGCAACCTGCTTCATATCGACCATGTTTTGTCCTCGAATATGTTCCTATTTTAACATATTTAACCTTAAAATAATTATTTAACGAAAGCACTTTCGTTAAGTTTTCACTTCAGTTATAATGAGTACAGAAAAGAGAAATCTTAGGAGACCTTTATGGATCGATACTTAGTGGTAGATCTTGGTGGGACGTTGATCAAATATGCGCTGATGACGTCCGATCAGATCATCGAAAAAGGTGAAGTACCTACCCCTTTAGACAACAGTGAACATTTGATTGATACCCTGACTCAATTGTATAAAAAATATGAAAATATCACCGGAATTGCTTTAAGTGTACCTGGACGAATCGATATCCACAAAGGTATCATGCATACTGGAGGCTATTTAAATTACATCGAAGATTATCCTTTGGTTGAGGTGCTTTCTCAGCACTGTCCAGTTAAAATATCGATTGAGAATGATGCGAAATGTGCTGCTTTGGCTGAGCTTTGGAAAGGTTCTCTACAAGGCGTTCAATATGGGGTCGTCATTGTACTGGGAACCGCGATAGGCGGTGGGGTCGTCGTTGATGGGAAACTCTTAAGAGGCCATCGTTATGCGGCAGGCGAAATTTCATGGTTGCCTGTTTCCTTACGCGATATGGGAACACAAGAGCCTTTCATGTGGTCTCATCTGTGTGGTTCAATGGGTTTAACTGATGTCTATGAACGTGAAAAGAACTTGCCTTATAAATCCATGAATGGCAGACAATTCTTTGATTTGGCTAACGCAAAAGATGAACTTGCTTTAAAAGTTTTAGATCAGTTTGCGAAAAGTTTTGCGATTGGAGTAATCGGTATACAAGCTGTTTTAGACACTCAGGTCATCGCTATTGGAGGTGGGATCTCTGCTCAACCCTTGTTACTTGAAAGCATACAGAAAGCAATAGATCAGCTCTTTAGCCAATATACGCATATGCCCATCGGTAAACCAAAGATCGTAAGGTGTGCCTTCGCCAACGATTCAAATCTGATTGGGGCTTTATATCATCATCTCTATGAATAAACAAAGCGCTCATTGAGCGCTTTAGTTTTGATGGGTATAAGCTGCAGGCATGGTTTTATACCACAGACTTAACAGTAATGGAATCACACATAATAAACCAAAGAAAATCAAAGTATTGTTTGTCCCAACCCAATCGACCATAAAGCCTGATATGAGTGGAGAAACCAAGGCTGATAAACTCATATAAACCGCCATACCTAAAAGTTGTCCAGTTGATTTGAGATGGCCTGGAGTTTCCATATCGACCAGTAACTTGGATGAAAGTAAAACCAAAGGAAAAGTAAACAACTGTAAAGAAGCAATCAAGACCAACTGATTGACTGAAGTCGCAAATGCACTCAATAAGAAACGGACCACAAACATAAAGATGCCCAGCATCAGTAAAGATTTCGCACTAAATCGTTTATATAAGAGACTGCCTAGAAAAAACAGAGGCAATTCACTGATGGCTTGGATGACCCATTTATTAGAGATGTCTGATGCAGAACCATTTAGTTTCAGCATCTTATCGACCACAGTATAGGCATCAGCAGCCATCGCAATATTAACGATAACTAAAATCAACAGTAAGACCATGTATTGTTTTGTCTTTAAAAGTTGTTTGACGTCACTGAGCTTAATGGGTTCTTGATGGGCTACTTTTTGCGCATCCCCTACTTTATATCCCAAGAGTAAAGTAATGATGCTTAAGATCGCAACATTCAACCCCAGTGCACCATAACCCCCTTTGGATAAAGCCCATACGGTCAACGGACTACCTATGATCCAACCGATGGATCCAAAAGCTCGAATGACTCCGAAGTTTTTTCTTAAGATGGGATCTCTTTCTATGGTCCAAGAATCCAAGAGTCCAAACAAGATCCTAAAGAATCCTGACATGAGTGATATTGAAATCAAATGAAAGAAAAAAGCAACTTGAGTGACAGAATAAGCCCAATAGACCAAACCGATAAAGATGATCGTTGACAGATAAAACATCTTCTTGACTGTCTTATATTTATCACACAGGTATCCAAAAAGAAACTGACCGATCATGGCCACTAAAGCTGAACCTGATAGGATCAAACCTCTTTGACTTGGGGTATACCCTATTTGGGTCATAAAGGGTAAAATCTGTGTATTACTGACCGCAAAAGCAGCATAGGCAAATAAGAAAATCATCATGAACTGGGCTTGGATTTTACGTTTAGATAAGTCTTTTATAGTTGTCATGTTACACTTCTTCTTTCTTTATATTAAATTTAAGGACCAATCTTTTCGCCCAAGGAAAGGTCAAGCCCATGGAACTTCCCAGAAGTATCATCGATACCCATGTCCCTTCACGTAAAGAAGAGAAATCAAGGTGTGCCATTAGAATCAAACCAACACCGATGATGATACATAGCATATCCAATAAGGTCCTTAGTTTCGCAAAAGGTTGTTTGATCTTAATGGCCAAGATCTCAACGAATGCTTCTACCGGCATTTTAATAATGGCACTGGCCATTACGATCCCTACCCCAAATGAAATAAATAAGTTACCTAAAATCGAAAAGACCCATTGCATTAAATAGTTCTGAGGAATGAGTCCAGAGGTCAATGCGAAGTCATAGATCCAGAAATTGACCATGATCCCATTGAGGTAAGACACCACGACTTGAAGCAACTGGAGTGCTTTAAAACCCTTCCTAAGCAAGATGATCTGCCCTAACACAAAAGCGATATTAAAGTAGATCAGGACCGTTCCGTTTTTGATGGTGAAGATTTGACCAACAACATTGGCTAAACCAGAGTAAGCGGTTTGTCCTAATCCTGATTTGTTCATCAAAGCGATCCCAAAAGAGATCAGTGTGACACCCATACATAACCAACAAAAATCGATGATTTTTTTATTCATATTTTTCTTAAACATCCTTTATGACTTTCTTATTTTAGCATCTAAGTTCCACTTTTTACGATTTCGGTTTGAAAAGTAAGTGTCGCGACTGCTTTTTCAGGCATGTCGATGACGATGACTTGATTACCTAGATGAACCAACGCATTTCTGCGGGTCGATTTGATGTTATAAAGAACGACGGTGATGCTCTTATCTGGGTTCAGAAACGCAACAGAGCTAAAGTTTCCTTCACCTTTGGTGGAGTCGATCCGTACCGCATCTTTTTGAAGATGATCGCTAAAATGAGCCAACGTATAATAATCCAGATTATAGGTTAAAGCCTTGGTTTGTTGATTAATGGTCACAACACCGCGGCATGTTGAATTCCCAAAACCAGGAACGACAGGTCCATTGTTCTCATCAAGTGCCATATTCCACAACACATAGGTTCTGGAATAGTTTCTAAACACATCGATCCCTGTTTTGATTTGTGATAAGAAAGCTTGCTCAAAAGGCGGGATCCATTCTCCACCAGAGGCTTCTGTAAAATATACATCTTTTTCTGGATATTCACGATAAACTTCGGACTGTGCCAACACGCTGCCCCCATAAACATGCCAAGCTACCCCATCAACTTCATCTTCTGCTTTCTTTAACACTTCCAAGGGATAATCTTTACGATCCCAATTATGATCATAGGCTAAAATCAATGTTTTGATTCCCGCTTGATTAAAAGCAGGCTTGAGTGCAGATTTGATGAAATCTGCTTGTTGGGTTGGCGACACACTCATTCCTGGGTAATGATTGGGTACATATAAAGGTTCGTTTTGAACAGTGACCGCAAATAGATCGATGCCTTGAGCTTGATACGCTTTGATGGTCTTTACGAAATACTGGGCATAGATATCAAAATATGTGCTTTTTAAACTGCCTCCAATCATATTGTCTGAGGTTTTCATCCATCCTGGTGCACTCCAAGGACTCATCATGACTTTAAGATCAGGATTCAAAAGTAAAGCTTGATTGACTAAAGGAATGATGTCTTGCAGATCATGAGCGATGCTAAAATCACTGAGATCTTCATCTGTAGCGCCTTTGGCTTGATCATTATACGTATAAAAGGTTCTTGAATAATCTGAAGAACCCATCGGATTACGGATAAATGAAATTCCAATGCCTTTGTCTTTACTAAACAGTTTCTCCATCAAATCATCTCTGTCTTGTTGACTTAAAACTTGATTGATCAAATAAGCAGATGAGTCTGTAAAAGAAGCTCCTACGCCTAGAATATTTTGATAGGTTTTATTGGGATCGATGATGACATCGAAGCCTGATTTAGGAGCATCGGCTTTTTGATATACAGTGGCCCCATTTTCAATTTCAGTATAGAGATATGCTTGATCGACCGTCGTCAAAAAGACTTTGGGTGAACCAATGACTTTATAAACATCTGGTTTAGGCTCAGGTTCTGGTTCTGGTTTTACACAGGCGCTGATGGCCATTAACACAATCAAGGTAGGAATCATTTTTTTCATGGTAGTTTAATTTTAACATTGAAAAGGCTTTCGTTCCAGCAATAAAAAAGGTGCAGTGCACCTTTAGGATTTAACCAATGCATCATACACATCTTTGGCTTGCTGATATATGATGGCACCATCAACCTTCGCAAAGGCACTTGGTTCCATCAGGGCAATCCCTTTACCTAGTGCTATAGCCTTATCTTCGATTTCTTTGAACATATGTTTGACTTGTGGCCCCACTAAAATCACATCACATTCTTGAATATGCTCCATTAAAAATGATAAAGGATAAGCACTGATCTTATCGGTTGGTTCTGCATACTGCTTCATATTATTGACCAAGATACTTGTTGTCATACCTGCAGAACAAACAAGTAATATTTTCATACTTTGCTCCTTAATTTGACCATCAATCAAATGATGGCCAATAAAAGCGAAACACAAACACTAACGAGAATTATGAGAACTGTTGGCTTGTTCATTGGCCGCATCGATGGCCAAAACAACCGCCAATGCCAATACTTCATTCACAGAGGAATCTATGTCCAAGACATATGAATCACCCCAAGAAAAGAATGCTTTTTCGATGTTGACGATAGGATTGTCTTCATCAAATACACGATACATATGTGCGTTGAAGTTGCCTTCTACTTTCCAATTGGGTCCATTGACAACATAAGCCTGCTTGATGAAAGTAAACTTCTTGACGATCTCAGCCACTTCTTGATCGCCTTGGTAAACAAAATACCGAGGCATCAAGCTCATGACTTTCTGATGAATCGTCGCGACTTCATTTCCATTCAAATCTTTGATGTGCAGTTTCTTTCCGATCGAGAAGAATTCTCCTTCTACTGTATACTTATCACTATTATCTTCACTCTTTACAAAGAACTTGTCTTTCCATGAGAATACTTTTTGCTTGATGTATAGTTTCATACCCTGCTCCTTAACTTCATTATAAACCTTTTTAGAAATGATGATGAACACATGCATTTTTACAAGTTCACTTGTCCACACAGACAGACACTAACCTCTGTTTGTGTGTGAAATTTCATGTTTGAATCACAGAGAAAGGTCTTATCAAGACTGGGTTATGATACAATAAAACTAGTGAGGTTACCTTATGAAAACCACAATGAAAACCATCAGTAAGATTGATCCAACCCTTGGGGCAAGCCTCATCGAGAAACCGATCCCTAAGATCAAAAATGATGAAATCTTAGTTAAAGTATTGGCGACTTCGGTCTGCGGAACAGATGTCCATATCTACGATTATAATCCTTGGGCACAATCCAGAATCAAGTTACCACAAGTCATGGGTCATGAATTAGCTGGCGAAATCGTTGAGTTAGGGAAAGATGTTTCTAACCTTAAATTGGGCGATATCGTATCAGCCGAGACTCATATCGTATGTGGTACCTGTGAATTTTGTTTAAAAGGTCAAGGTCATATTTGTCAAAACACTGAAATCTTAGGCGTTGATCGAGATGGTGCTTTCGCTGAATACATCGCGATTCCTGCTAAAAATGCCTGGTTGAATGATCCTAAGATCGATCCAGCCATGTTGTGTATCCAAGAACCTTTAGGCAATGCGATCCATACAGTGACCAGCGGTGAAATCAAAGATAAAACAGTGGCGATCGTAGGGGTCGGTCCGATTGGACTGATGGCTGTGAATGTCGCCAAAGCTTTAGGTGCTAAACTGATCATCGCTGTCGATATCAATGATTATCGCTTAGATCTATCAAAAACATTAGGAGCTAAGATTGCCTTGAATTCATTTAAAGATGATGTGACTCAAGTTATTTTGGATGCGACAGGAGGCTATGGAGTCGATGTCGTATGTGAAATGAGCGGTTCTGCCAAAGCCTTGCATCAAGCCTTTACCTACATCAAGAAAGGGGGACGTTTATCCATCCTAGGTTTACCTGATAATCCTATGATGATCGATGTCGCCAATGAGATCGTCTTTAAGGGCATCACCATTCATGGGATCACTGGAAGAAGGATCATGCAGACTTGGCAACAAGGCAAAGAACTCATCGATAATAATCTGTTAGATCTCGATAAGATCGTTACCCATATCTTACCTTTCGAAGACTATGAAACTGCTTTTAAACTGATGCATGAAGGCAATTGCGGAAAGATTGTCTTAAGAGTCAATGAGAAGGAGAACTATGAGTCAAATTCATGAACTGGATTTCTTAAAAAAGAAAGTTGAACAACTTAAAGCGGATGGGGTATTTAGAGTCTTACCGATCCTTGAAACTGCCAATGAGGCAGTCGTTATCGTCAATGGTCATGAAGTCATCAACTTGACTTCTAATAATTACCTAGGGTTTGCGAATCATCCGCGTTTAAAAAAAGCTGCCATTGAAGCCGTTGAACAATACGGAATTGGTGCAGGTGCTGTAAAAACCATCCTAGGCAATATGTCTTTGCATGAAGAGTTAGAAAAAGCCTTGGCTGTCTTTAAAAAAGAAGAAGCAGTCCTTGTCTTTCAATCAGGGTTCAACTGTAATGCGGGCGTTATACAAGCCATTACCGATGTGGGAGATTTGATCATCTCAGATGAACTGAATCATGCCTCTATCATCGATGGGGTCAAATTATCCAAGGCTGATAAAGCCATTTATAAACATAGTGATATGGAAGATCTTAAACGGATCTTGGTTGAAAAAAGAGCTCAGTATCAAAATGTCTTGATCATTACCGATGGGGTCTTCTCCATGGATGGTGATTTAGCCAAGTTACCACAAATCGTAGAGTTGGCTGAAACATATCAGTGTTTGACCTATGTCGATGATGCTCATGGATCAGGTGTCTTGGGTGAAAACGGAAGAGGCACGGTTGATTATTTCCATCTTCATGGACGCATTGATTTTACGATTGGGACTTTATCGAAAGCTTTTGGAGCTATGGGTGGTTATGTGGCCGGCAAGAAAGTCATGAAAGAATGGCTCTCTTTACGAGCAAGGCCCCTTCTCTTCTCGACCAATCTTCCTCCTGCCGTCATTGGAGCTCTTTTAGAAGGTGTTAAGATGATGTCTGAAACAGATGAGTATACCTATGCATTATGGACCAACAGTGACTTCTTTAAGTCACGTATGAAAGAAGCAGGTTTCGATATCGGACATAGTGAATCCCCGATCACACCGGTAATGTTGTTTGATGAAGCTCTGTGTGTCAAAACATCTCAGCGTTTATATGAACTGGGAGTTTATGTTTCACCCATCGTATTCCCGACGGTCCCAAAAGGTAAAGCTCGCTTAAGGGTCATGGTCAGTGCTGCACATACACAAAAACAATTATTGAAAGCCGTGGAGGCCTTTAAACAGGTCAGAAAAGAATTCTTAGAACCTTAAGTATTAAACCAGTTCCCTAAGGAGAATGATCTCAATGAATATTATCCTCGGTTTTACTTTATTTTTGATTTGTTGCTCCATATTCGTCAATGGATGGACAGATGCCCCAAATGCGATCGCGACTGTCATCTCAACACGAGTCATGAGTCCAAAAGCCGCTTTAACGATGGGAGCCATCTTTAATTTCTTGGGCGTTTTATTGACCGGATCTGCTGTTGCGATGACCACGGCTTCGATCGTATCTATAGATTCTGGAATCAGTGGTTTGGTTACTTTGGCTGCAGCTCAATTATCGATCGTATTATGGTCAGTATCTGCTTGGCGATTTGGTATCCCTACTTCTGAAAGTCATGCGTTGATTGCGGGACTGATGGGGGCAGGCATGTCACTCAATGGCTTTGCGGCCTTTAACTGGGGACCGATCCAGAAAGTCATGTGGGGCTTATTTATCTCTTCAGTCGTTGGATTATTGGCTGGTTATTATGTCACAAAACTGGTTGCGTTTCTGTTTGCGAAAGTCAAACGCAAGAAAGCAAATACCTTCTTTGCTCGAGGACAAGTCGTCAGTGCGATGCTGATGGCTTATACTCATGGAGCTCAAGACGGACAAAAATTTATGGGTGTTATGGTCTTGGCAATGATCGTTGGCGGTTTATTGCCAGTGAATACAGGCATCATGGTCATTCCTTTATGGATGATGATCTTGACATCGACGATCATGGCGATTGGGACTTCCATTGGAGGTTACCGTATCATCAAAACCATGGGGCTTGATATGGTCCATCTTGAGAAATACCAAGGCTTTACTGCTGAAATCGTAGCTTCATTCAGTATGCTCTTAGCCACCAATTATGGTATTCCGCTCAGTACTACCAATACGAAAGCAACTGCGATGATGGGTGCCGGTGCCTTCAAAGGCATCACCAAAGTCAATTGGGGCATTGCTAAAGAAATGGTTGCTGCTTGGATCTTGACCTTTCCGGTTTGTATGCTGCTTGGTTATTTATTTGCGACCGCACTTCGGGCGATCATTCTCTAGGAGGAAACATGAGTAAAACCAATATCTTTACTACCATCAAAAACATCTTTATCCCTTCCAATGTCGATTACTTTGAAATGTGTACCCAAGGAGCTGAGATTGCCTTAAAAGCAGCCAATGCTTTAAAGACAGGCTTTAAAGATGGCATCATCAGTCGTGAAGAGCAAGATAAGATCAAAGAAATCGAACATGAAGGTGATCATCATGTTCATAGATCTCTGCAGATCATCGAAGAAGCTTTTATTACACCGATCGATCAATCCGATTTGGTTGATATCTTAAAAGCCATTGAAAATGTCACTGATCATATCGATTATGTTTCAGCCCATATTTATATGATCAACATCAAAGAACCTGACATTTACTACAATAAATTCATCGATATCCTAGTTCTGCAAGCCAATCTGGCACTAGAACTTATGAAGAATCTAAGACGTTTTAAAAAGATGGATTTAGCTAAGATGTATTCTGTCATCAAAGACATCAATGCTTTGGAAGAAGATGCGGACCGAATCTACATGGATAGTATGCGCCATCTATTTACCACCGAAACTGATGCGAAACGCATCATCCAAAAGAAAGAAATTTACTCTAGACTAGAAGATGTATGTGATCGCTTGGAAGATGTCGCTAACGCTGTAGAACGTATCCTGATCGCTAAATTATAATCATATTGCTTTGTTTTAAGATCACTTAGGCTTAACCTAAAGAAAGAGGAAAACACATGAAAACATTAAACGACGTAAAGACACTTTCCAACGGAGTCAAAATCCCAACCCTTGGTTTTGGAACTTGGCAGATCCCCAATGAAGAAGCCTATGAAGCTGTTACTTTAGCACTTAAGAATGGTTATCGACACATTGATACGGCTGCTGCTTATGGAAATGAAGAAGCTGTTGGGAAAGCCATTAAAGATTCTGGTATTCCTAGATCTGAAATCTTCATTACCAGTAAACTAAAAGCCCAGATCAAAGGTTATGATGAGGCATTGGTTGAATTTGATAAGACCATTACTAAACTAGGCGTTGATTATTTGGATCTCTATTTGATTCATGCCCCATGGCCTTGGAATGAAATGGGTAAAGACTGTACACCAGGCAACATTGCTTCTTGGAAGGCCTTTGAAAAACTTTATCGCGAAAGCAAGATTCGCTCAATTGGAGTCTCAAATTTCTCTCCTAAAGACATTCAAGCTTTACTGGACAACTGTGAAGTAGTCCCTCATGTCAATCAGATCTCCTATTGGATTGGTCATACACAAAAGGAAACCGTGGCTTATTGCGAACCTTTACAGATCCTTATCGAAGCTTACTCGCCTTTAGCAACAGGTCGTCTATTTAAAAACGAAAAACTACAGCAAATCGCTAAAGACTTGAATGTCAGTGTTGCCCGTTTAGCCATTCGTTATTGTGTACAAAAAGGTACCGTACCTTTACCAAAAACAACGCATGAACAACGCATGATTGAAAATGCAGATGTCGATTTTATCATTGATGAGCAAACCATGAAGATCCTAAACGAGTTGGTTTTAGAAAAATAAACATGGAAAAGAAGACAGTCCTACTATTTCAAGGTGACAGCATCACAGATTGCAATCGCAATCTGTTTGCACCTTTAGGCAATGGTTATGTATCCAAAGTAGCAGATGCTTTTTCAAATTTATCTGTAATCAATAAGGGCATCAGCGGAAATCGTGTTATCGATCTTAAGAATCGGTGGGTTGAAGATACCTTGGCCCTTCATCCAGATATCTTATGTATTTTGATTGGAGTCAATGAAGTCTGGCATTATCTTTCCTATGATAAACCTTATACTGATGCACAATATGAACAAGATCTAACGTTGATCATTGATCAAGCAAAAGCACAAAACCCGAATTTGAAATTGATCATGATGGAGCCCTTCTTACTTGAAGTTGGGGTCGTTACATCAGATTGGATTGAACCTTTAGAGCGTTTACGCAAGATCTTTAGATCGATTGCCTTGGTTCAAGCCGATGCCTTTATTCCGCTACAAGAGATCTTTGATCAAGCTTCCAGAAAACATAAACCAGAAGAACTCTTGCCTGATGGTGTACATCCTAGTGATCTGGGTCATCAATTGATTGCCTCATCTTTGATTGATATTTTGACATCACTTACATGAATCCCGAAAGGGATTTTCATTTAAGACAGCCTTCACATTTATGAACATCCGATGAACTTTACTGAAGTTCGCTCAATATCCTACCATTATCCAATCAGATTGTTTAAACTATATCTATCACTCAAAGGAGAAAACATGGATAACTTTAAATTTCATGCAAGCACAGAAATCTTATTTGGTAAAGGCCAAATCAATCAACTACCAGACGTATTATCTCGCTACGGAAAAAACGTATTATTGGCTTATGGATCAGGAAGCATCAAAACTTTTGGGATCTATGATGAAGTCAAAACTTTACTTAAGCAGTTCAACGTCATCGATTTTTCAGATATTGAACCTAATCCGCATTTAAGTTCAGTAGAGCGCGGAGCCCAGTTGTGCAGAGACCATCATATCGATGTGATCTTGGCTGTAGGCGGTGGTTCTGTCATCGATTGCAGTAAAGTCGTTGCCGCTGCGGCCTATTACCCAGGAAAAGCATGGGATCTGGTCTTAGATTCAACGAAGATCACCCAAGCATTGCCTTTGGTAACTGTTTTAACAATGGCTGGGACAGGCTCAGAAATGAACAAAGGCGCAGTCATCACCAATACCGAGAATCAAATGAAAAAAGGCACAGGCAATTGGCCAACGATGCCTAAGACCTCTATTGTTGACCCTACTTATCTATACACTTTGCCTCAAAAACAAACCGCTGCAGGATCAGCAGACATCTTCTCGCACATTTTAGAAAACTACTTTAAGAAAACGCCAGATGCCTATGTTCAAGATCGCATCGCAGAAGGCATTTTACAGACAGTCATAAAATATGCGCCGATTGCTTATAAGACACCTGACGATTACTCTGCACGAGCCAATCTGGCTTGGGCAAGTTCGTTGGCTCTAAATGGATTGACTGGCAGTGGTAAAGGTGGATCTTGGTCTGTTCATCCCATTGAGCATGAACTGAGTGCTTATTATGATTTGACCCACGGCATCGGTTTGGCAATATTGACTCCAGCTTGGATGCGTCATATTTTAAATGATCAAACCGTTGCGAAGTTTACAGAATATGCGATCAATGTCTGGCATTTACCGAATTCCGTAGATCCCTTTAAATTAGCCCACGATGGGATAAACGCCACAGAACACTTCTTTAAATCATTGGGGATCCCGATGTCTTTGCATGAAGTAGGAATCGATGCATCAAAGTTTGAAATCATGGCTCAAAGAGCTGTAGAACTGGGAAAACTCGATGAAGCAGTCGTCCCATTAAAAGTCAGCGATGTATTAGCAATTCTAAAAGCTTGCGCATAAAATATTACTATTAAACCCAATTCTTTGGGTTTTTTTATAAATACTTGCTTTTTATAGGTTTAGAGTTGAATTCAGTCTATAAAGAGTTGATAATGAACTTACTAAGGTTTTCAAAAATGAGGGCGTATGTCTGAACCGCTTAAATCATTATTTACTGCACTTCTAAACAATACACCTGATCTTTATGTGTATATTTGTGATACACAATATCGATATATTGCGTTCAATCAAAAACATAAAGAATCCATGAAACAAATTTGGGGAACTGATATCGAAATTGGTATGAGTTTTTTGGATGCGATCAGTATTGAACAAGATCGAGTTTTGGTTAAGCATGAATTTGATCGGGTTTTAAAAGGCGAAACCTTTACCCTCATCAAACAATACAATGATTCAGATTTATCAAACATCTATCTAGAAAGAACGATGACTCCGATCCTTGATGAACAAGGTAAAATGTTTGGATTCATTGCTTCTGCACGTAATATTACTTCCTCAGTTCAACAGAGTTTAGATTTGAAGAATTCAGAGCGCTTATTAGAACTCTTTTTTAAACAGTCTTTAAGCGGATCTTTCTTTATGATGCTGAAAGAACCTGTTGTTTGGAATGAATCTGTGGATAAAGACGCGGTCTTGGATTTTGTCTTCGATAATCAGTTTGTAACCAAAGCCAATAAAGCCTATTTGGATCAATATGGGCTTACTTATGATGAACATCGGATATTAACCCCTCGTGAGATGTTTAAGCATGATATCGCTCAGGGAAAAGCGGCATGGAGACAACTGTTTGATCAAGGTACTGTTCATATCGATACTCAAGAAATAAAAGCAGATGGATCAAAGATTCAAATAGAAGGAGACTATATCTGTCTTTATGATGAAGAAGGTCGGATCACAGGGCATTTTGGGACTCAACAAGATGTAACTCATCGTCGCCAAACTGAAGCCGACTTAAGGCATTCTCATGAATTGATGCGTACCGTCATCGAGAATGATCGTAGTGCCATTGCGATTTTTGATTTAGATATGCGTTATATCTATGTCAGTCAAAGTTACCTTGATTTATTTAAAATCAAAGATCAAAAGGTCATTGGGGCATCTCACTATGAGCTTTTCCCAAACATCAAAGACTATTATAAGCAAACTCATCAAAAGGCTCTTAATGGTCAAATCATACGCAACGATAAAGATTTGTATACTCAAAGTGATGGCTCTCAAGCCTATTTACGATGGGAATGCAGACCATGGACTCAAAATGAAAATGAGGTTGGTGGCATCATCTTATATATCGAAGACATCACTCAAGAAATACAATTACAAGACAAACTTTTAAAACAGAGCCATCAACTGAATGCCATGTTTGAACAGGCTGCAGTCGGCTTTATCATTGGACCTCTTTCAGGGACTTATGCTCGTGTCAATCAGAAATTCTGTGATATTGTAGGTTACAGTTCAGAAGAGTTATTAAAGATGTCTTTTAGAGACATCACTCATCCCGATGACTTAAATATCGACAATCTTCAAACTCAACGACTCATTAATCGACAAGACACTACTTTTAGTACTGAAAAACGCTATATCCGGAAAGATAAATCAATTGTTTGGGTCCACATCACAGTGTCATTGTTGGATCCATCCTCGTTTGATGAACCTCATGTGGTAGTGGTCAGTCAAGACATTACTGATCGAAAAGTCGCTGAAGAAAAGATGCAGTATCTTAGTTATCATGATCAATTGACCGGTCTTTATAATCGTCGTTTCTATGAAGAAGAATTACGTCGTTTGGATCAAACCCGCAATTATCCTTTAGCACTCATTCTTGGTGACGTCAATGGCCTTAAACTGATCAATGATGCGTTTGGGCATGCTATGGGTGATGAATTGATTAAGACCGTTGCGAATACAATAAAAGAAATCTGTCGTAAAGATGAGATCATCGCCCGTATTGGGGGTGATGAATTTGTGATCTTGTTGCCTAAGACATCTGAACAAACCGCAACCACCATCATCGAAAGAATCAATCGAACCTTGTCTCATCAAAAAATCGGCGAAGTTACTTTATCATTGGCAACAGGATTTGGGATCAAAACATCCACAGATCAAAAAACGGATGACGTCTTTAAACAGGCTGAAGACAGTATGTATCGTCAAAAATTAGCTGACTCTTCCAGCATCATGAGTAAAACCATAGACATCATCATGAAGTCTTTGTATGAAAGAAGTCCTCGTGAAATGCTTCATTCAAAGCGTGTCAGCGAACTCAGTGCATTGATTGCGAAAGCCATGAAGTTTGATAAGAGTGAAATCAATAGGATACGTATAACTGGTTTGATGCATGATATAGGTAAGATCGGAATATCGGATACTGTGCTGAATAAACGCTATCCTTTAAACACAGAAGAATTGAGTGATATAGAGCGCCATAGTGAAGTCGGTTACCGAATCTTAAGTGCCGCCAATGAATTCTCAGAAATCGCAGAATTTGTCTTATCTCATCATGAACATTGGGATGGCAATGGTTATCCAAAGCAACTCAAAGGTAAAAACATACCTGTACAATCAAGAATCATTGCGGTCGCAGATGCTTTTGATGCGATGACTACCGACAGTAACTATATGCAGATAAGATCAGAAGATGAAGCAGTCAGCGAACTTATTCGTTGTGCCTCTGCTCAATTTGATCCTGAAATCGTTTATATCTTCATTGAAAGAGTATTACCTAAACTAAGTAAAGATAAAGATATCCCTCAAGATCTTTTTTCACTGATCCCATAATATTTTTCATCAAATCGATGATCACATAGGTTTTTATCGCACTTAACCAAAGTGCTTTTTTTACATTTTCTGTTTTTACCTACGAGATTTCTCGTTAATTTTATACATTATTTTTAACTTAAACTGTTTTTAAATCTGCCCATAAATGGTAAACTAAAAAAGGTTTGTTTGTGATTTTTAACTGATTTGAAATAAGTCACTAAATCACTTATACTATTCTTATTATAAGTTAAAGCCAGGAGGCCTTATGTCGATCTATCAGAAATTGCATGCACTTGGTCAAAGCGGAAAAGCGATCAAAATTGGGGTCATTGGAGCTGGTCAAATGGGTTTTGGAATGATTTCCCAGTTAACTTTGATCAAAGGCATTGAAGTCAGAGCCATTTGTTCAAAGTTTGGATTTACGGCTCAAAAAGCCAAAAAAGCTTATTTGAGCAGTGGTTTAAAACATCATGAAGTCTTTGTGTCTTTGAGTCTAAAAGAAGTCATACATCATCCTGATGTTGATATCGTCATTGATTGTACTGGGATCCCAGATGTTGGAGCTCAGATTTGTTTAGAATGTCTTGCGGCTAAAAAACACATCGTCATGGTCAATGTTGAAATGGACATTACGATTGGAACTTTAATGTATCATCGTTTTAAAGAAGCTGGGCTAGTTTATACCGGCTCTGATGGTGATGAGCCAGCATGTACCTTTGAACTGGTTGAGTTTGCCAAAGCCATCGGTTTTGAAGTGCTGGTTGCAGGTAAAGGTAAAAACAACAAAATCCGACTACAAGCCAATCCAGATACTGTCTTAGAAGAAGCAACACGCAGAGGCATGGCCGCTCATATGTTGGCATCGTTTGCGGATGGAACCAAAACGATGGCTGAAATGACTTTGCTCTCTAATGCGACAGGCATGGTTCCTGATGTATCAGGGATGCATGGGACAAAAGGCGATTTAGCGCAAACACTGCAACAGTTACGATTGAAGTCTGAAGGCGGGGTTTTAGATCAACATGGTGTGGTTGAATTTGTTGATGGATTAGCACCTGGTGTCTTTGCGATCGTTAAGAGCGATAACCCTCATGTTGTCCATGAGATCAATTATATGATGCTGTCTCAAGGGGATCGGCAGATTTTATACCGTCCTTTCCATTTAGGCTCTTTAGAAACACCTTTGACCATAGCCAAAGTATATTTCAATCATGAATTTGCGATAGCACCTTTATATGGTCAAGTTTCAGATACTGTTTGTATCGCTAAAAAAGACATTAAAGCTGGTGAGATCCTTGATGGGATCGGTGGATATTGCGTCAGAGGCTGGATCGTCCATCATAAACTCGTGCGTGAACAAAAATTGATCCCTATTGGATTGATTGCGGATCGCAGTGTTGCGAAACGTGACATTTTAAGTGGAACTTTATTGACTGAAGATGATGTTGCTTTAGATAAAAGCACTACGATATATCGTCTACGTCAGGAACAAGATCGAATTTACGGTTAACAAAAAGAACGACTTCAAGTCGTTCTTTTTATTTTGGGATATCATGGATCGTGGTGATTTTGATATTAGAGACTTCACCTTCTACGATTTTAATTTTAGCTAAACTATAATGTTCAATCAATTGGGCATCATCTGTTGCTTGATAGGCATCGGTAATGGCCAGATGATGAGCTTTGATCAAGAGCTCTGTTTTGAATGCTTGTGGTGTTTGTGCCATCATAACACTTTCTCTGGGAATGGTTTGAGTGACATAACCGTCAGCACACACTTTAACGGTCTCTATGGCTTTAAGGGCTAAGATTGCTGCATCTTCTGATTCCATCGTTTCCAACAAACGATCTAAGCATGTTTGTGTTAACCAAGGTCTTGCCCCATCATGAATCAACACAACATCTTCATTCGCTGCCATAAGGCCTTTATACACGCTCTCTTGACGGGTTTGGCCTCCATTGACCAATACAACTCTTCCTGTATTCATATTCATCATACGGCTTAAATCAGCCGCATTGGTGGCAATGATGATCTGTTGACAGCGTTGATCTTGGATAAAAATCTTGATCGATTGTTCAAGTATCGTGCGTCCATTTTTCAAAGGATAAAACAACTTATTGTAAGGTAGACCCATTCTGGTTCCAGATCCACCTGCTGCAATAATGACCGAATAGTTCATATGGTCCTCGCTTTCTAACCAAACATATTTCACTAAAATCTAAGTTTTGAATAGCCGTGTTTAGCTTGTGTTAAGTATATCATAGACAGCTCAAACACAGCTTTAAAAAACTCCTTTTCAGGAGTTTAAATATGATTCAAAATGGCTACGATGATGGCTACAGGCAGTAAACGGTGAACCCATGTCCAATAAGCCGGTCTAGGTTTTTTCATCACATATTGACCTACAAAACCCACCACAACTTCAGTGCTCAATAAAATACCGGCCAGAAGTCCTGTAGAACTAAACCAAACAAATCCTGTTTGAATATACACATGAACCAAAATCAAAAAGATGATCAAATAACCGATCCAAGGATGAAAAGTCGCATTATATTTCATGATTTTAAGTAATAAAGGATGATGCTTGGTGTTTTTCTTGATCCAAGCCCCATATTTCCTAAATCCAAATTTAAGAAAGAATCGAAATGCCTCCATGATAAACAAACCAATGATCACTAAACCAACCAATTCTCCTAAATCTTCCATATGTTTCCTCTTTCTGTTAACCAATACTTTACTTGTTTACAAATGAATAACCATTCATAATGACTAAATAACGTGTTTTATATGAAGTTTATGTGTCTCGTGAATAGTGACGTTGAATCAATGCGACGATGATGACGATTCCCCAAATGGATGTCGCAAATCCTACGATGGCCATGATCAAATTTAAGATGCCCCCAACAGCTTTTGCGGCTAAAGGTCCTAAACCTGTGACCCATAGGATCCCAAGAATAAGTGCGGAGTAAAAGATGATCTTGATTAATTTCTGATAGAGTTCGTCAGACATAGTCCCCCCTTTATACGATTCAAGTTTAATAGACTTATTTAAAACTGTCCTTTTAAAAAGCTTTATTGAATCATTCTAAACAAACTTTGCCTAATAAGTATTTACTATTTAAACCAAAGCTCCAATTCTTTCTTTGCGCTTTCATCAGAGTCTGAAGCATGAATGAGATTTCTAAGCATCCTGCCTTCAGCGTTTGATTTTTCCATCGTATCTGTCGCGTATTTGCCTCTAATGGACTGAGGATCTGCTTTTGCTGGATCGGTTGCCCCAATCAGTGCTCTGACTTTTAAAACAATGTCGTGATGATGATAGCCAACTTCATAGATCTTGACTGTTTTATCACAGAATTCTTTTAGAATGCGTTGTGGGAAATCAGGAACTTGATCTTTTAAACGTTCGATGACTTCAGCATAATGTGCCAGAATCAGTTTCTCATCGACTACGACGGCTTGCTTTCTTAAGATGGTGATTCCGTTTTCTCTAAATACATCTAAGATCTTATTCTCTAAATGAGCTTCTAAAGCATCTGGCTTAAGCATGATGAATGTGGTATGGTCCATATTTTTCCTCCATATTTAATGCCTAATCAAATTATAGTTCAACTTTAGCAAGTTTACATCAATTTAATGACTGAACATGATTTTTGATTAGGAAAAATATTAACTCAGTATTAATTTATTACAAATATTGAATTATTTCTCGATAATTATGATAATACAATCAGTTTGTCTTCAGGGAACGGGAATGGTGGTTGATCATCAGTTATTAAAATCGCCTCCTGAAGTGTAGCAAAAGGAACAAAACACAATACATTCATTTTTGCTGAATGAGCAAGAATATAGGTTGTTTTTGAATTATGAATTACAGTTCTTTTTACTTCACCTTCATATTCTTCAGGGGTAGTATACCCTGCTATAGGGTGAACTCCATTTGTGCCCATTAAGGCCATATCAAAATTCATATTCCTTACTGTATCTAGAGTTTCTTTGCCCGTAACTGCCTCAGTATTGCCCTTAACCAACCCCCCTACTAAATAAGTTTTTATGCCTTTCTGTGCTAGTTTCATCGCATGAGGTATCCCGTTGGTCACTACAGTAATGTTCTTAGCGTTAATAAATTGAATCAGAGATAAGGTTGTAGAACCAGCATCAAGATAAATAACGGAGTTATCTTTGATTAATCGGGAAGCGAATATAGCTAGATGTCGCTTGTCTTCAATATAGTTTAATGACTTTATTTCCATAGATTCTTCAAATCTATTGCTTTGCAAAAACTGAGCTCCTCCATGAAATCGAGTCAACAAATGTTCATCTTCCATTTGAGCTAGGTCTCTCCTAATCGTCGCTTCTGACACGCCAAGAGTATTTACAAGATCCACAACAGTTGCGATATCATTAATCTTTAATATTCTAACAATCTCTTTCCATCGATTCTTGATAATCATAAGTTTAGTACCGTTTCATTCATCATTTGTATTTACCACCTTATTTGCCATAACGTTCAAATAAACGATTTGGTTTCTAGCTTCTTCAACCAATAAATTTAGATCATATGATGTAAAATCATCGTTTAGCTGAAGAGCAATAGATAATGCTAGGGGAAAGTTAACTCCACTAACAAGATGAATTCTATCTGATATGTAAGGAAAAATTGCTTGATTAACGCTACCATATGAAATATCGGTCAAGAAAACCAATTTTTCTTTAGATGAAAAATCTCGAATGAAATGTTGTACCTCATTTGTTATGGTTTCGTTATCTGTAACATAGGCATTAATCGCAAAGATTGAAAGCTTACTCTCAGTAAAAAAATCAAGAGTATTTTTAAATCCCATGGCCAATGTTGAATGTGTTGCAAAGATGATTTTCATAAATCTCCTTATTGTGTTCTATAGTAAATATAACATAGTCAGTGTCGACTTCTCAAAAAACTAGGAAGGTTACCCTTCCTAGTTAATTCAATGCTTCTTTGATCCTTGAAACGATAATTTCCGGTACTCCTTTTGGAGTTTTAGTTGCAATTGTTTCATAATATAAGCCATATTTTTCCTCTTCTATAAAGTAACCAGTGTGGTCATCAACACAAGTGATGATCATAACTTTACTCCCGACTGATTTCTTTAGCTCCATTCCAAATTTGCTTGATAATTCACCTCCAAACGTTACAATTCTCAATCCTCCGAAATCATAAACCTTAACTCTTACAGTATAATCAACTTTTGGTTCTTGAAGTTTTGCTTTAAATTGCTTTAAAGACGTAGCTTTTAGTTTCCTGTCCACATCAGAGAGTTTTTCGTTAGCCAAACTTATTTCAAGATCCTTTACCATTAGTTCAAATACTGGGAAATTTGGTTCATTGTTATACTTAATCTGATATTCAATATCTTTTCTTGAAATATGATTGAATTCTATTTTTTCAAACATATCATTCTTATTAATCTGATCAGCAATGCCACTACTACATCTTTCAAGCTCAAGAAAGTCATCTCCTTGACGGTACTGACGATTACTTATATCCCCTGCAGCACCCATAAATGTTACCGGAATAACTCCCAAATTCATTGTAATCTTTTGGCGAACAGCACCTAACAAATCAGAACTACTTTGTGAATTATTTATACCAAGAACTGTGGAATGGCAAGAAATATTCAAAATTGCGGCGATGGTCTCTTGTTTTGAATTTACAAATTTTAGTACAATAGCTTCATTATCATATTTCTCTTGAAGACTATTACGATTACTAAAGAATCCTTGTATATGAGTTGAGCATATATATGGCTCGGCATCCTGCAGGCTCCTGAACAATTCTTCACAACTAGACATTACTCCATTCAATACCTTATGATAATAAGATTTATTCTCACTTCTTGAAGATGTTCCATTTGGACCAGAATGTGTATGAATTCCTGCAAATGAAATGTTGTCTTTCTTAATCGGATAAACTGAGCATATCTGATCTTTTAAAGTAATTGAGATACTCTCAGAGAAACCACTTACATCCATAGCAAACAACAAGATTAATTGATCTTCGATCTCTAAAAGTATACTGTTGAGTTCGGGAATATCGTGAACGCCTGTAGCAGGAAGATCCCTAACATGACCAACATAGCCCTGAAGATATGTAGGATACATTGGGATAACTCTTCTTGAAGTGCATGCAGCCTTCATCATTAACCTAGAATCTTAAAGTAAGCACCGATGGTTGAAACAACCAAAACAATTAATATAACATTTGTCATTTTTACTTTCTTTTTACCAATCAGTTTGAAGATACCGAGTGTTAATAGAACTGGTACCAAACCAGGCATAATACCATCAAGCAATCCTTGTATAGCCATTGTTTTTTCTCCGCCAACTTTGAATACAAACGGAACAGTAACTGTTATGACTGATGGTATAAGGGCACCGACAACACATAGGCCAAGAACTGAAGCAGCATCTGTAAAAACACTTAGTTGAGTTCCAAATTCATTGATAATTCTACGACCAGCTGAATAACCCCATTCAAAGAAGCGAAGTCTAAACACGAGCATAACAAGGTTAAATATAACCCACATAATAGCTCCAGTAGGATTTCCTTCAAGAGCCATATATGCCGCAATTGAACCCCAAATCGTCGGGATCAATACCCAGAAAATGGTGTCGCCAATGCCGGCTAAAGGACCCATAATTCCAGTTTTAAAGTTTTGAACTGCTTCAAGACCATCAATGCCTTCGTTGTCTTCTATTGCTAAAGCAGCTCCTAGAATGATACTCGACATATATGGTTGAGAATTATAGTATTTATAGTGATTGTTTAAAGCTTTAATATAATCATCTCCATCGGGATAGATTTTTCTTAATGCCGGAGCAAATGCATATACAACAGCTGGTGCAAGTTGAGTTTCATAATTGAAAACTGTGACTGGCATAACCATCCATCTTAAGCCGGCGTTACGAATATCTTTCTTTGTTAGGGTTGGTGTTCTACTCATTTTCAGAAGCTCCTCCTGACGTTTGAATCTGAATTTGTTTCAAAGTGTCATAATAATATTTGAATGCCATTGCAAACCCAATAATAGCTACTCCAAGCATCCCCACCTTTAAATAAGCTGAGAATACGAATCCAACTGCCAAATAATTAAAGAATTTTTTTGTAGGCATATAGTTTAGCAAAATGGCTATACCGACAACTGGTAATACTTTTCCAGAAACTTGAAGTCCCTTCATAAACCAATCTGGGATATATTTGAGAATTGATACAACAACATCTACACCCAGTGTGATTGATAGTAGAACTGGTACTAAATATTTTAGTATTACTAATACGATGCTCAGATATAAAACTGCATTCATTTTCTTAAATTGACCTTTGTTTGCGTATGATTGTGACCATCTCGCAATGAAACCATTTGCAATCTTTGACATAATATCCAGTTGAACAAACAACATGCCAACAGGCAATCCTATTGCTAAACCAACTTCCATACCTTGACCTGTTGTAATAGCGATCGTTGTTGCAATAATCGTAGTTACTGTATAATTGGGAACCGAGGCTCCTCCCAGACCGACGACACCCATAGACATTAGTTGAAGCGTTCCTCCTATAAACAAACCTAAATTCATATCCCCTAAAATCAAACCAACAATTGGCCCTGTGAAGACGGGTCGACTAAAGATTTGTGTCTGAGGTCCTGTTGCATCAAATGCAATCAGAGCTGTCAGAAGTGTTATTAAAGCAATCTGCCATAATTGAAGACTCATTTTGCCTCCTCCTTTTTTAATGAAATAATCTTAAACAAATCTATAGCTTCCACTGATGGCAGTGCTGAACATCAATGTGAACTCCCTTTTCCTTTATTAGTCGGTATACTTGCGCTTCTTCTTCAGTAATGTATGCTCGATTACTCAACTTAATTCCAGAGTTAATTAGTTCAGTACCTCCAATACACAAATGCTTTATCTTGATATTTATGTTAAGCAAATTAAGGATGATTCTTGGATTTGTGATTAACAGAAATATTTTTTGATTTAGATATTTGTTTGCCGCAAAATTCACATAAGCGACTTCTTCTGTGATGATTGAAATTGACATCCCTGTAGGCTTAGCTAACATCATGCTTGATTTCAAGAAAGAATCATTGGCAACTCGATCATTGATTACCATAACTCGATCTGCACCTGTTGTACCTGCCCATTGCGAGACTACGATACCGTGTAATAATCGATTGTCAATTCTAGCAAGAACGATTTCCATATGTTCCTTTCTATAGTTTTGTGACTGTGCACGATTTATTAATCTGATGAATCCGATCTGACGTTGATAAACCAATCGAGGAGGCAGTTGCTGCACCTGAGGAAGCTCCTAATGACAATGCTTCCTGGATTGTTCCGTTCTTACTTAGAACACCAACAATAGCTGCTAACATTGAATCCCCAGCTCCTACAGTATTTACTTCTTCCATTTCTGGTTGAGTAACAAAGAATTCACCGAACTCGCCTTTGTAATACGCACCTTTTTTACCTAGTGATATAACAACATTTTCTACACCAGAATTAAGAATTTCAATAGCATATTTATTCAAGTTATCAATCGATATACTGGTTTTAGGAAGAATAGCCTTGAGTTCTTCAAAGTTAGGCTTTATAAGATAAGGTTTAAGAATCATCAATTTTGCCAAATCTAAACCAATTATGTCCACGATTAACTTAGCATTGACAGCATGAACTCGTTCTGCAATTGATTCTAAAAAACTAAAATCCAAACCACTTGTCAGACTTCCGCAAATCATGACCCAATCACCACTCTTAACTCCAGTGAGATAATTTAGAAATTCCGACTTTTCTTGTGGTGTTATGTGAGGACCTTTCATATTTATATCAGTTTCAACTTCACTTCGAATTTTCACATTGATGCGATTTTCAGCTTTGATTTGAACATGATTGCATTGAATCAAATCATATTTGTTGAGATCATTTCTTATGTATTCTCCAGTAAACCCACCTAAGAATACAATTGCTGTAGATTCGATTCCTATTTGGTTGAGAATCATTGATACATTCAATCCTTTGCCACCAGCAAGCAGTCTATGCTTGTTCGCTCTATTTATGGTTCCAGTCTCCAGCTCATTTTCAAGGAAAATTGTATAATCAATGGATGGATTTGCTGTGCAAGTATAAATCATATTTTCACCATCGCCTTCCGATATTTCTAGTTTGAATGAATACCTAGGTGCAGTCAATTCAATATGAGCAATTTCTCAACTCAGTCAATCATTTGAGCGTTTTCAATCATTTATATGAGCGAATGCTAAAAAGAGAGCCACTATCTATAAAATTTATGAGATAAAAAAATCTCGCAAAGCGAGATTAGTTCTTATAGATTCTTAATGCATTCTCTACGCTTTTAGTAAGATGGGTAATATCTCCGTTGATGCTTTTGATTTTCAAAGCTGAAGCTAAGAGTTCATCTGCGAAATCACTGACGGGTAGATCAACACAGTCTTTGGGTCTGCCACTAAGTCCTACGACACTGACCGGTTTGACTTTGACTGCAAATCCCAAGTCGATGAGTTTTGTTGAATCATGGGTATATAGATTGCGATCTGCTTTACCTATAGTGACTTCAATATCTTGAAGTGTTTTAAAAGGGTTGATAGAACATCCTCTAATCGTTTTAGAGCCTTCTAGTACTTCATAAATAGAGAAGGCTTCTAGATCTGGGACTACGATCAGATCACCTGTCTTAAACAAAGCCAAGAACCTATGGAGAGAAAAACGACTCGCATTATAATGTTTCGTTGTTTTGATGAAGGCATTGAAGCTTGAGAAATCTTTATATAGATTTCTCTTAAGAAAATCAGATCTTGGATCATTGAGATCCACATAACCAATCGTTAAATAACCTTGTTCATCCAACAAAGGTTTTGCGACATTATAATGATGAGATATTCGATGTATCCATATTTCTCTTTTTTGATCAGGCATAGGTTTTTCCTTTAAGGGTTATATTGTACACCAAAAAACCAGTGTTGACGATAAACTTTATTCAGTTTGTGAACTCAAAGGAACTGTCTTTAAATTGGAATTATTGTTTCGACGCTGATTGATCAAAAAGATACTGGCTAAAGTACCAATGATCCCACTGATGATCATACAGCCTGGAGCTCCAAAGTATTCCATAATGAAACCTGCATACAGACTTCCAATGGGTGTTAATCCACCAAACAGTAAAGCATACATACTCATGACTCTTCCTCGCATATGAACTTCAGAATTGATTTGGATCGTAGAATTGACAACGGCTGTAAAGGTGATTGAACTAAAACCAATCAGAAACAAGATCACAGGTACGATCAAAAGATTTCTTTGGGTTCCTAAGATGCCTAAGAAGAAGGAAGCTCCTAATCCACCGGCTAATATATATTTGAATTTTGGACCACTCTTGCTTCTCATGGCCAAAGTCATTGCGCCAACAAATGAACCTACACCCATAGATGTCATCAGATAACCATATCCTGCTGCATTCATGCCTAAGGTTTGTTCAGCAAAGATCGGAATCAAGACATTATAATTCATCACAAAGACACTTATAAAGGCCAGTAGCATGAGTGGACGTCTGAGTGTATCTCTCGTACTGATGTATCGTAATCCTTCCTTAACGTCATTCAATACCGTTTTAATGATGGGCCCTGTCGATTTCTTAATGGGGAGAATTGGGGTGTTGATCAAGGTCAAACTGGTGATGACCGCTAAGAAACTCAGCGAATTCAAAAAGAAACAGACAGGGATCCCAACCAATGCGATCATGACCCCAGCCATTGCGGGTCCAATGATTCTCGCCAAATTAAAAATACTTGAATTTAAGGCAACCGCATTCATAAGATCTTCACGCGGTACCATTTCAGAGAAATAAGATTGACGTGTCGGCATGTCCAAGGTATTGACGATCCCTAATGAGAGTGCCAATAGGACGATGTGCCAATATTGTACGATATCCAAATAGGTAATCAAAGCCAATATAAAGGCCAAGATCATCATGATCGTTTGCGTGATGATCAAAACTTTACGTTTCGGAAATTTATCAACCAGTGTTCCAAAAAACAAAGACAAGGTCATCATCGGCAGAAATTGCATCGTCGTGATCAAACTCAACATGAGCGGAGAACCCGTCAGTTTAAGCACTAGCCAAGATTGTCCTATATTTTGCATCCAAGTTCCAATCAGAGATACACATTGACCTATCCAAAATATCCTGAAATTTCTGTGCCTCAGGGCTGGAAAACTACGAGTAAGCATTTGGTTAAAATTTGATGTGGTCATGGGTCTCCTTTATAAGCCAGGGTTTATTGCTTCAAAATGTATGTAATACAGGCAGTAAGATCAGGGAAACTGCGTTGAGCAACTTGTTTCAATTCTTCTACTGAGGATTCTATACAGAATCCGTTAAATGCTTTGACCATTTCTATATCATTGTGATTGTCGCCAAAAGTATAAATCGATTCAGGATTAAAATGATCCTGGATAAATTTAACTCCACTGGCTTTACTGATGCCTTTACAACTGACATCCGTAGAACCGTTGTTGAAATGAAAACTGATCTGGTCACCAAAACGTCGTTCCATTTTCTTCTTGACTTCGTGTGTCTCATCCGCGTTTTTACACCGAAAGAAAAATGAATTATAGATTCCCTTTTCTAAGATCTCATCAATTTTTGTAGGGGTGGCATGAGTCAGTCTTGAAAAAGCTCCTGGAATTTCGTTGGATAGGATACGGCCATATTTAAATCCATCGCTGGTTCCTAAAACAATGATCTCGCCTTCTTCGATCGCCACATCTATAAAATTGTGTGCAATCGAAGGCTCTATGTTGGCTTGAAACAGGATCTTGTCTTGATCATCAATGATGATGGCTCCATTGTTGGCAATCAAGAAATCATATTCAACGCCGTTATATTGGAGTTCATTATAAATCATCCCGATGGATCTACCTGTAACGATCCCAAATTTATGTCCAAGTGATCTAAAATGACGGATGGCTGCTGTATCCGCATCGCTTACGATTTCTAAACGGATGGTTCCATCATAATCTGAAGCAAGAATTTTCATAAGATCCTTTCGTAAGCACTAAGCAAAACAACTACATGGTAGTTGTTTTGCTCATGCTATTTTTATGCGATTAAATTAGAATTTGTATCTTGGATTGAAATCGACATCTTGACTGACATCATATACTTTTTGTCCTTCGACAAAGGTACTTACAGCATGATAATCTTTATCGATGACCACGAAATCAGCATACTTGCCTAGCTTGATAGATCCCTTGACATCACCAAAGCCATAATAGTTTGCAGCATTGAGAGATGACATTCTTAAGACGGTTTCCATAGGGATATGAAGCTTTTCAACAAGGTTTCCAATCCCATAAAGTACTGACTTACTGCTTCCGCTGATTCGTCCATCTTCATCTCTGATAAAGCCTAATTCATCAACATGGACTTTAACATCACTGAAATGTCCTTTATAGATACCAGGTTTCATCCCAGCCAAATTACTGGAATCAGAAATCATGAAGAAACGAGAAGTATCTTTCACTCTAAGTAACAATTCTACAAAGTGTAGGCTCAAGTGGAATCCATCACAGATGATTTCGCATTCTACCTTAGGACTCATCAATAAGGCACCGCAACCACCGATATCACGATGATGGATCCCTGTCATGACATTTCCCAAGTGGGTCGCAACGCTGACACCTTTTTCGATGGCAACTTCTGTGTCATCATGAGTTAGATTACTATGCGCAAAAGCAATCTTAACGTTGTTTTTCTTTAATAGATCAATGACCGCATCGATACCTGGAATTTCAGGAGCCAATGCGAATAATTTCAACATTCCACCTGCATCTTTGATCATTTGTTGAACCAAATCAAGTTCAACGGTTGGGAAAGGTCTTGGTCTGCCTTTTTCGCCTACTCGATTCAAATAAGGACCTTCACTGTGAATACCTAAGACTTTGGCTCCGAAAGGTTCTTCTTTAGCAAGCTTTACGATGGTCTTAAATGCACCATGAGCTGCTGTCGGGAATACTCCCGTTAAACCGAATTTCGCAGAACCTTTTAAGTAGCCGCGTACACTGTATTCAACATCTTCTTCCGTATCGCCTTCATTGACGCGCAGACCATAACCCAAGACACCATGATTGTGTGTATCGATGATGCCTGGAATGATGCGGTAACCTGTATAATCGACACAAGTTTCGCCTTTAGCTAAACTCGTTTTAAATTCAACAAACTTGCCATCTTTGATGACAACATAACCGTCTTTTACACCTTCTTCAAAATAAATCTTATCGCTTTTAATGATGGTCATAATTTACTCCCCGCAGCAGCAGCTGCTGATTAATTCTGTTAAAGCGCGATGACTGATCAATTCAATTTTATTGTCTGCGATCCATTTGTGGGTATCAGGATGCGTACAGGCATAGAGATCTTTGTATCTGACATCTTGGAAACTCGACATTTGTGTGACTTCATAATCGTTATAACCTGGATGCAAAACAACCATGGCGAATTCTTTGCCTTGGATGTCCAAGAATTCGTTGGCGAAGAATTTTTCCGGAGAGAGATTCTTTTTATAGAATTCATAGATTGAATATAAACGACCAGGAACAAACAAAGCGCGATTAGAATGATCAGGTAATGGGGAAACATGAACTAGATCATATTTCTTTGCGATTTCGCTTAAGGCTTTATCGACATTGTCTGAATGAACCGCATGTCCTTCGATGTATTCTGGGAATGAACCTCTCATCTGATAGAATTTCAACAATTGAGCTTCGACTTCGATCAAGACTTCTTCATACACTGGCATTGGTTCTTCACCTTTGGCAATCAATGCTCTGTAGTAAGTAGAACTCTTAAAGTTTCCGTTGTCTTCAACCATAGATGGGATCAAACTAACGGGGCTTATAGGTTTCCCAATGACCAAATTGACATGTAGACCTAAACATAAGCCAGGATGATTTACGATCATCTGGAGGGCTTGAGCAGCCGCTGGCATGTTGATCATGATGGCTGTGCTGCGAACGATTCCATGGGTATAAGATTTGATGATGCCATGATTGATGGCTTCTGTGAAACCAAAATCATCGGCTTTAACAAGTAATTTCATAGATTTGACCTTTCTGATTGAAGGTGTGCTTCAAATATGTGGAGTATTATTCGATATGATTCACGAAGTTTTCAAGTCCTGCTTTGAGAGCATCAAGTCGATCTAAATTGACTTTATAATCATGTTTGGTTCGCGTATTTTTTACGACAAGTTCTTTATCTTCGATCGTACCTGAAGTTAATAGTACAGATCGAGTAAAATATTTAAGAACCATTTTATCGATGCGCTCATCGCTTAAAGGTTTGTCTAAAAGTGTTGGCATGTTTTGAGTAGATAAGAACTCTTCTGCGAATTTTTGATTTTGTTTAGAATGCGCCAATACAAGTGTATCCCCTGTGGCTAAGGCATCTAAAAGGATAATATTAGGAACTATGCCTTTGTCGGACAACCATTGACTAACGACCCCATAGCCCATTAAGGAAGATACTCCTTTATCCACAAAGATAAAGGCTACTCTTTTATTCTTGAGTGATTTGGCTAAGGCAAGTGCCAGTACGACCGAAACAGAATTACGGCTATGATTGAGTCGATTGGATAAACCGCTCATAAACACAAAGGATCCAATCAAAAGGCCTAATCCTACGATGACCGCAATGACTTTCTGAAAGAGAATCAAGCTACTAAATTTTGATGCAACAATATAGAAACACATCAACAAAAGAATCGCCAGTGCATAATTCGCAAACAGTGCGATGATATCAACACCATAGTTTTTTTCAGGTTTAATCGGATAATAATTTTGATTTGGAACAAGGGACTTCATTGGGGTGTCATATGCAGCAACAAAAACCACTTTAGCTTTACTTAAATCACCAACATATAAGTTGGCGATTTTTTCGAAATGGGTGCGTTTAGATTGCGCTTCTACTGGATAACCCAAAGCTTTCAAATCTTCAATGAAAGATTCAAGAAATAGCAGTTTATCTCTTAAGCGATATCTTTTACCCATCAATACGCCGTATTTTAAAAGAAGGTCTTTCATTTCGTGCTCCAGATCATAAGATTAAGAAAGGGTCTCTGGTAAGACCCTTTCTTAAACAGATAGTTTTAGAATATTTTGAAGAAGGCTAAGAAGATCGTTACAATTAGAACGCCAAGGACCAACATCATTGGTTTGACGCCTTTTTTGATCAAGGAAACAAGGAAGAACACCAAGACAACGGATAGGATGTTGGGCATGATGGTATTGATGACATCGAGGACGACGATTTTTGCACCGCCGACGGTGATGACCCAAGCCAAGTTAACCTTAACAGTTGTAGCAACCATTGCACCAACCATGGTCAGACCCAAAATAGAGGCTGCTTTGGTCAATGTATTGATCAAGCCGGATTCAAATACGGAATCAATGAAGGATGTACCCAAAGTATAACCAATTCTCAGTAAGTACCAACGAATGACCAATTGGGATCCGCCGTACAAGCCGATGAACAGTAATGGGCCCAAAATGTTTCCAGTTTGTGCTAAACCGATAGCGATACCAGCAGCGATGACACGTACAACGTTAAAGAAGAACGCATCGCCGATACCGGCAGTAGGACCCATCAAGGATACTTTAACACTTTCAATGGTGTCATCCGTGACGGTGCCTTTTTTAACTTTTTCGGATTCCATAGCGTAAGTCAAACCAGCGATGAATGCGAACAATACAGCATGCGTATTGAAGAAGGTGTTAGCGCGTTTGAGAGCTGCTTTGCGTTCTTCAGGTTTGCCGACATACAATTCATCGATCGCAGGAGCTAATGTTCTGGTGAAAGCATTACCTTCCATCTTAACCATGTTGAATGAAGCAAACACGGTTCCAGACCACCAATACATTTTATTCAATACTTTCTTTTCAACAGGCGAGAAGTTGTATTTAGCCATTAGAAGAAGTCCTCCCCACTCTTAACATCTTTTTTGGAAGCTTTTACAGTGTCCAAAATCTTTTTGTCATTATAGAAATACATAATTGAAACGACTGCACCGAAGATAGCGATCGGTAATGGACCGAGCTTTAAGTATGTTGATAATACGAAACCTACGAAGAAGAATCCGCCAAGCTCTTTGTTCCAAATCATACTGGTCAAGATAGCGAACCCAACTGCAGTCATCATTGAACTACTGGCACCTAAGCCTTTAGTAACGAATGCAGGCAGTGAAGCCAAGAATTTCTGTAAGCCTTCGACACCATAAGCGATGCCCAAGAACAATACGATCGTGTTGGCCAAACGGTCAAATAAGATACTGAATGTAATTGTTTGTAGATTGAATGCTTTCATATTGCCTGATGCCGCTAAGTTTTCCCAATAAGGAGCAAACAAAGCAAGAATCGGGTTGACCATTGCGTTGAAGGAAGCAATCAGGATGCCAATTGGCATAGCGAGTGCTAAACCTGTTTCCGCATCGGAACCAGAAATAATTGTAAATGCAACAGCAATAATGGCACTGGATAACGGATCAGAAGGAATGGATCCTCCAATAGCCGAGATACCCATGAAGATGGCTTCTAATGAAGCTCCCATGATAATGCCGGTATTCAAATCTCCCAAGACCAATCCAGTTAACGGAGCAGCTACAATCGGTCTAGCGAAGGTTTGCCAAGCTAATAGTCTGTCGACGGTGTTAATCGCCCAGAAGACCAAAGCGGCTAATAATGCACTTTGAACCATAGTATTTCCCTTTCGTGTTTATTTAATAATACTGCTTAAATCTTTAGGTTCATCCTCAGGCGTTACTTGATATTGAACCTTTAACCCTTTTGACATCAAAGTTTTGAAACAGGTAACTTCGATTTCATCTGCATAAATGTTGTTGGCAAAGGTCTTACGTTTCATGCCTGGCTTTTCAGGAGCAATGCGTCCATAATTCCCAATGTTGACAAAAGGAATGCCCGGAACTCTGTTGACCAGTTCGACCGCATCTTCTGGAGAATTGACCAAAACCAACACAACAAAATCTTTTGCTCTTGGATCGTTCAGCAAGGTTACCGCATCATCTATCGTTTTGATCGCTGTTTTGATCGTTGAAGGTGCAGCCATCAACAATGATCTTTGGATCAGTGTGCTGGCAGCAGCTGCATTGTTCGCAACGACGATATGATCGATGCTGAGGTGTCTTGACCATTTGATGACGATCTGTCCGTGGATCAGACGTTCATCGATTCTGAAAAATTTAATCATTTCTTTCTCTCCATGCTTAATTGAAGAAGTCAGTGCTCTCAGGCTGGTCAGTCACTTCATTTTTGACGACCACTAAGGCTTGACGACTATTCTCAATTAAGTTTTCCAGTTCCGAATCAGTTAATTCGGAATCTTTAATGACCGCAATTTCTAGGACCAATGCTAGATTGATTCCTGAAATCAAGATCGTTTTGGGACGGCCCAATAACTGAAACAAAACCTGATTAACACTGCCACCATAGAGATCGCTGAGCATAATGACCTGATCTTCGTCTGAAACTGAAGCTAAGTACTTTTTCACTTCAGTCATGAGATCGGAATCATCTAGATAAGCGTCGATGGCTGAGACATGGTCGGAATTACCCAGAAGGATATCAAGTGAACTTTTTATCCCGCTGGCAAAACGGCCGTGTGAGGCGATCAGTACTCTTCTCAAAGGATCCCCTTTCTAAAAATTGTGATGAAGTGCGCACTTCTTCATAAGGGTATTATAAGCGCTTTCAAGTTGCCATTCTATGCTCATTATTTCAATGATATAAGTGCATTGCCTAATGTGTGCACTTTAGCAAGTGCACTTTACACTACATAAAATCAGATGCTCATCTTAACGATTTGAACCATATCTTCTAGATTTTCGGATTTGATCAGAGTTTCTACATGATTGGGCTCAATAATCAACTCATGGGTCAGATTTTCGATGAATTTTAAGAGCTGCATATTTTGATTGAAGTTGATTGAAAGAAAGACAATGGTCTTGACTTCCTTTTTTCCCCAATATCCGACTTTTGATAATTGATAGATTTCAAAGATATTGCGGTCAGTCATCACCGTACTGATGATGAGGATACCAATTCGATTGTGGACATATATATCAGTCAAGTTGCTTAGATATAACTCAAGCCGTTTGATCGAGTCACTATTTTTTCCAACCTTGAAACTTAAAAGATGAATGAAAGCTTCTTGAGATTCATATTTAAAATCTTTAAAGACAAAGTTGGGCTGAAAATTCAGATTTTTAAACAAAGGAAACAGTTCATAGCCATTCAACATGACTTTCTCATAGATTTGTTTGATTTCTTGATTATTCAGCGTGTTTGCGACAGGAATATAAGGCATATCATAGCGATACGTATATTCCGGAAGATTTAAGATCATCGCATCATATTCAGCTTGATTCAATCCTCTGACTTCGTAGAATTCAGCGATGTCGATACCTGAGAAATGCTTTGGATTAAACGTTCTTAAAAGACGCTCACGAATAACACTAGAGGCTTGTTTACCATTGCGACTGCAGACGATCAGTTTTCTGGGTTTATATTGATATTGGATACGATCAAGGATCGCATAGAAGCGAATGGCCAGCATGTTGATGCAATGGTCAGATAATTTACAGTTACACGCTTCTTCAATCGACCTTGCGGTCGAATTGGCCATGGCGATACTTAAGGGAGATGTATGAATGGAATTGGTATTAGAGAAAGAACCCATGATGCGATATTGACTGCACTGGAAAAGGATCTGAAAGATAATGGGGATCAAAGCTGGGATCATGATCTCATCAAAATCTGATATTTTTGAAAAGTCGATGTTCCATCGATCATTGATTCTCTTTTTGGCTGTGACACAAATTTCTAGAGCTTGTTCATACTCTTTAGGGAAACGTTCTTTGATGTTGTCTTGAGGTGTAAGATCGCTCCAAATCAATATGATGAATTCTAAAGCCAACACTTCATTGTCATCTACGTTAAAACCACCAAAGACTTCAAGATTCTTTAGAATTTTCTTTGCGATCTCATATTCTGTGAATCCTCTTAAGTAGTTTGCTTGTCCTTCAGTAAATGATAATCTATAACCCAACTTATACCGCTTGCGTAACAAGATGAGATATAAGGCAACACGCTGCGTCAAGGTATCTAGGACACAGCACTTTGATTCACGCATGGTTTTTAAGAAATTACGACGAATATCTGCGCGTTCTTGATCCGCAACCTCAAAGAATGTTAAATAACGATTGTATTGAAAAATAGTCATGGCACGATCGTAATGAACTTCATACAGTTCGATCATACACAAACGTTGAAACATTTCATCGCCGACGATTTTAACCCCAAAGCGTGGTTTTGAATGTAACTTCAATTTATAAGAATCCAATATTTCACGAACTTCAATCAGATCATTTTTGATTGAACTACGGGTCAAATAGAGTTCAGTGGCGATATCATCGATCTTGATGTAATCTTCTTCTGAAAACAGACGTCTGATGATGTCTCGTGAACGAGATACATATTCGATTTTAGAGTAATCGATGTTTCCAAATCGGATATCGAGTTGTTCCTTGACTGGATTAAAAAGGGCTGGATCTGTGACTTCTAAGATATAACCTAGACCGCGTTTAGAAACGATCCTGCTTCCGCTTGCTTTCGCAAACAAGTCAAAATCTTCCATATCTTTCTTAACAGTACGGATACTGACCCCAATCGATTCTGCGATATCTTTGGCCCTGACTTCACCTTTAGCATTGGCCAAGATAAAAAACATCAGAAGCAATCTTTTTCTATCGGCAATCATATAAACCCCCTAGGACACTAAGTATCAATATCGTATTGACAAAGTTAAAGTTCATATCCTTATTATATGATGTTTATGAACACAATGACACCCACATTCATTATGATGTTTAATCGATGATGCCTTTTCTTTTAAGTAATTGATAGATCGTATCTGAATTAACAGGTCCTATGACTTCCACGGCCTTATCTTTAAGCGCCTGAACAGCTTCTTCCATCGCATAGCCATCGACCACTTCAAACATCTCAATGTCGTTGGAGTTGTCCCCAAAGGCCATGGCTTCTTCAGATTTAATATCCAAGTAATCTAAGAAATGCTTTATTCCGCTGCCTTTAGTATCCTTTAAACTTGTTATTTCACCAGACAAATGGATAATGCCAGGGTTCTCACCGAACTGAGTATAATGCATGTTGTAGAACTTACCTTTAAAATCACGTTCAGCTTTTTCTCTAAGACCAATTGAAGGATAAAATACGACGAATTTAAAAACCGTTCCCTCTTCAACATCACCATTCCCAAATACAACTTGTGTATTGCTTTTGACATTTCTCATACGAGCAAGACTGGATTTTATCCCAAAATCTTGTTCATCATGGTAAATATTGATACCATCCCCTTGCATCATAAAACCAATCTTGTTTTCAACAAAGTAATCCCATAGAAAACGAACTTCTTTTGGTGTTAGCCCCCCAGTATATGTTTTTTTACCTTGAACATAAATCAAGGACCCATTTGCTGATACAAACCCATCAAACGGATAATCTGTGACATGTCCGACTGAAACCGGAGTGCGTCCAGAAGCTGCAACCACAAGAATCCCTTTTTTCTTTAAGGCATCAAAGGCTTTCAGAGTGGATTCATGAGGCCCTTGCATCTTGTTCATCTGATCAACCAATGTTCCATCAACATCAAAGAAAACTGCTTTTATATTTTTCATCACTCTGAGTTCCTTATTTTTATAAGACATGTTTTGGTTCACCAAATTCTTTTATGAAGCTAATCGATAATGCCTTTTCTTTTTAACAATTGATAGATCGTATCTGAATTGACCGATCCAATGACTTCCACAGACTTATCTTTTAGGGCTTGGACTGCTTCTTCCATGGCATAACCATCAACTACTTCAAACATCTCAATGTCGTTGGAGTTGTCCCCAAAAGCCATGGCTTCTTCAGGTTTGATGTTCCAGTAGTCCAAGAGGTGTTTGATCCCGCTGCCTTTGTTGTCGTTAAGGGCAGATATTTCTCCGGCTGAAAGAATCGTCTCTGGATCTTTTCCGACATGCGTGAAATACATGAGATTGTATCGATCCTTTAAATCGTTGTGTGTTTTTTCTTTTTGTTGGGCAGATTCAAAAAATACGGTTGCTTTAAAGATTTGCCCATCTTCTAAATCACCTTTGCCTTTGATGGCTTGGGCTCCTTTACCTCTAGTTCTGATGTTGCGCAAACTGTTGCCGATTGCAAAATCTGATTCATCGTGATAGAAGTAGATGTTATCGCCCTGAAGCATGAATCCAACTTTATGGTCAACGAGGTAATCCCATAAAACACGTACTTCTTTTTTGGACAAGCCCCCCGAATAGATCAATTTTCCTTGAGCATAAACGAGTGAACCGTTGGCAGATGCAAATCCATCAAACGGATAATCTGTGACGTGTCCGACTGAAACAGGGGTACGACCTGATGCAGCCACCACAAAAATCCCTTTTTTCTTCAAAGCATCAAAAGCTTTGAGGGTTGATTCATGGGGTTGGTGCATATTGATGTTGGGTTCGATCAATGTTCCATCGATATCAAAGAAGATTACTTTTACATTTTTCATCGTTTAGGTTCCTATCCTTTAAGTATATTTCAACACTCATTATTGATCATGAGATAAATTCTTGAGCTGATTGATAAAACTTTGAGTCGCTTTACAATGACCCATTGTTTAACATTATAAAACATTATATAATATCTTGTATATACATCATGATGAAAATTTATCATTATGATCATAAGGAGCACCATGAAAGCACAGGTTATCATCGATCATCTGCATCACCAAGGACCTTGGGTCAATTTTGATAAGACAAGAGATATTGTCTTATTTGGAGATCCATCACAGGAAGTTAAAAAAGTTGGGGTCTGTTGGATCGTTACCATGAATGTCATTAAACAAGCTGCACTTCAAGGCATCAATTTTATCGTGACCCATGAGAATTGTTTCTATGAAGAAAGTACTTCTCCTCATCAAAAACTATTGGAAGCAAGACGTCAGAAGATGGCTCTATTAGCCACACACGGCATCTGTGTTGCGCGTTGTCATGATGTTTGGGATAGAATGCCTACGTATGGAATTCCCGACTCTTGGGGCGATGCGATGGGCTTAAAGTTTGATCCTAGACCTGTCAATTCATTCTATAAATATGCGCGTTTTGAACCGACAACGGTTGCGGAAATTGCCAAAAAAATAGCAACAGGAATCAAACCTTATGGCCAAGACAGTGTGACTGTATTAGGTGATCCAAATAAGATCATCAGATCCATTGGGATTGGGACAGGTGCCATTACAGATGTGTTCAATATGTTGAAGGAAGAAGCAGATTGTTTGGTGGTGACTGATGATGGGATCACCAATTGGATCCATGGCCAATATTGTGTTGATAAAGATATCCCATTAATTTTGACGCATCATCCAATTGCGGAAATACCAGGCATGATGCATATGGTGGAATATCTCAAACTAAACTTTAAAGATATTGATATTACTTATCTTGATGAAGGTTATCAGTATCATACTTTTAACTAAAGAGGTCTGAAATAACTTTGGCAAGTCATACAACCAATTAAACAGAAAACGATACAAACCCCATTTCAAACTTAACCTGAAGTGGGGTTTTATATGCAAATAAGTTGTTTGTCTTTCACGATTAAACCAATGTATTTAGTTTTCTTTTGCATGTTTATCAATAATTAAATCATTTAATGTTGTATTGTATCATTTCAAATGATATTATTCAATTACAAATGATAAAGGTGGTGTTAAAGTGCGCGTTGAACAGTATTTGAAAGATGTGTTTGGTGAAGATATCAGCTTGATAAAATTCGAAGGATTCAACAAAATCCCATTACTGATCAGAAATGAATATGAGTTTTATGAAGGTGTTTTGCATGGGCACAATTGTCTCTTTATGGAATATCATGGAAAACAAATTCTGACAGAAAAAATCCTTAAGCACTTAACAAGTCTAAGTGAAAATTTCGACAGTAAATTTATCCTATTGTTTAATGAACTCAGACCTTATCAAAGAAGAGGCCTTGTTGAGAAAAGAATTGCATTCGTTGTGCCATATATGCAGATATATCTGCCTTTTATTTATCTAAACTTTAGTGAAAAAGTCGCTCTTAACAAACCAACGATCAAAACTTTTACACCATCTACTCAATGTGTTTATTTGGCAATCTTCTATCAAGAAACTGAAAAAATCGATGTAAATGATCTAACCAAGAAATTGGATCTGGCAAAGATCACAATTTATCGCGCCATAGATAGTCTCATCATTCTAAACCTGATTAAGGTTCAAGGAAATGCGACAAGGAAGCACTATACGAGAGTAGAGAAAGAATCCTATTGGCAAATCGGAAAAGAGTTTTTAGTCAGTCCAATTCAAAAGACAATCTCTTTGAAGACACTACCTGTTGGTATAGATTACTTTGTTTCAAATGAATCTGCTCTTTCTGAGTTATCCATGTTGAATAATCCACAAAACATAACGTATGCGATAAGTAAGAAATCAGCCAAAAAGATAGACAAAAGAATCCTATTTAGTGAAAAAGACGATGCATATGACACTCATATCAAAACAAGAATTACTTTTGAAATTTGGACTTATGATCCTAAGCTGTTTTCTAAAAACCAAAGCGTAGATATCGGATCAATTTATGCAGAACTCAAAAATTTAGATGATCCAAGAATTGACATAGAAATACAATCACTGTTGGAAAGGAAACAATGAGGGGGCTTGAACTATTTAGAGAACATTTCTTTGGTTTCGAGCATTGTTATGTAGTCATTGGAGGCACTGCATGCACTATTCTTTTTGAGAAAGCAGGCGGTGACTTTAGAGCAACAAAAGATATTGACATGGTGTTGATTGTTGAACACATCAGTGAAGAATTTGGGAAGAAATTTTGGGAATTCATAAAGAAGGGGCAATACAAAACAACATTTGGTCAAGAAAAAGCACATTTCTATAGATTCGAAAATCCTGAAAATACTCAATATCCTTATATGATCGAGTTGTTTTCAAGGTCATCCCTAAATTTTGATATTGGTCATAGGGGTCACTTGTTACCACTTCATATCGCAGATGATATTTCGAGTTTATCTGCAATTCTCTTAAGCGATGACTACTACAATTTTCTACTTGAAGGTAAGAACATTGTTGATGGCATATCCATCCTGGATGAATACCACCTTATCCCATTTAAGGCAAAAGCATATTGTGAGTTGTCTGATCGACAAAATAAAGGTGAAATGGGTCTTAGTAAACACATTAAAAAACCTCCTTATACTATTCAGTATAACGAGGTTGTCTTTTTTTAACTATCCACTTTTAGGGGGTCAGTACAAAACAGACTCCTTTTTCTTAAAATAAATCATGGTGCCACATTTTGATTTGTGGGAAATGGAAGCCTTCAAGATGAAGAAAACAGGTTAAGGGTTTAATCAAAACTGTTGGAGGGAGTCTTGAAGGCAATCATGTGGCACCATGGGTGAAAGCACTATGTTGACTTTACTTCACTTCTTTTTGGTCTTGTTCAATGATGATTTTTATGGCATCACAGACGATTTGAATGGTTTCTTCCATGTTTTTAAAGGACATGATGGAAGCAGCTCTAGCCCCTCTAATGCTTGAAATAACAAAGATCGCAGCAGTTTCCATTTCTGAACAGATGACGTTGGATCTTTCCCAAGCTTGCCAGCGTTCTTTTAAACGATGTTCGACAGGCATGTTTTGAGGTTCATGTTGACCATAATAAGAGTCTTTGGTTTGAGCAATGCCTTCCAGGTAATTTTTACCATGGGCTTTGGCGGATTTAGCTAAGGCATCAACGATATGACGATTGGCTACGGCTGGATATTCTATTGGGACATAATGAATCGTCGTTCCTTCATCACGCACAGCTGCGTTACAAATGACACCATCTAATTCTGTTGATTTAGAGGCTTCATTGACTCGTCCTGCAGTGCCTAATCTGATGAAAGTATCAGCTCCGGCTTTGATCAATTCTTCAACGGCGATGGCAGCTGAAGGACAACCCATACCGGTTGATGTTACGGCAACTTTTACGCCATTCAAAGTTCCAACCCACGTCTTATGTTCACGCTGATGGGCGATAAGCTTCGCATCTTCAAAAAACGAAGCGATCAAATCTGTTCTAAAAGGATCACCAGGCAAAATAACATAACGACCGACTTCACCTGGCAAAACATTAATATGATGCATTCTTTTAGGTTCGTTTGTTTCCATTAGTTTTCCTTTAGTGTTTTTTCGAGTAACTTAAGATAAGGAGCACGATCGATGGTTTCAACGACGGTGCAATTTTTAACCAGTTTTGAATGTTTACGGATATCGACGATGGTTCTGCCATACATTGAATTCTGGGTGGTTTCAACATCCACATGATACAGCTTGCTTGTGGCCCATTCTGGATGTAAGACAACTGCCATGGTAGCTGCATCATGTATGACCATACCATTGTCTCCATACATGCCTTGTATGCCTTTATAATGCGTTAGCATTCTAACGATCAACGGATCGATTTTTGATGCATCTGCGAAGATTTTTTTGTGTTCTTCTTCAGTCATACGGGTTGTTTCAGTGGCATTCAAACCAACCATTGTAACAGGGATCTGTGAGTTCAAAATAACTTGCATTGCATAAGGATCATTAACAACGTTAGACTCCCCAAAAGGCTTCGCATTGCCTTTGGTGGCAGATCCACCCATGATGATGATTTCTTTGACGTAATCTTTTAAGTCTTCATATCTTAAGATGGCGATTGCAACATTTGTCAAAGGACCTAAGGTCAAGACTGTTAATGTTTTGCCTCTTTTTTTAGCTTCATCATAGATGGCATCCCAAGCATATTTAGGACTTACTTTGGATGTTGGTTCTGGGAAATCTACATTGCCCATTCCATTGGGTCCATGAACGATACTTTGATATTTACGCGCATGAAATAAAGGAAGAGCTGCCCCTTTATAAACAGGTACGTTGAACTTAAAGTAATCATTAAGAGTCAAAGCATTGTGGGTTGTGATCTCTACAGAGGCATTCCCAAAGACGGTCGTTAATCCAATGACTTCTACTGAAGGATCTTGGAAAGCCATCTTTAGAGCGATGGTATCATCTATCCCAGGATCACAGTCGATTAATATTTCTCTTTTCATGCTTGCTCCTTTGCTTTAATGTCACTTTCTAATTTGCGACAAGAATCAATGATCAGTTGTAAGAAACGAGGACGATCTACATCGTAGTAGAAGAATCCGTTGTTGGCATCCACACGTCGTCCGACTGGTCTTAAGTCAACCACACATCCGCCTCTTGATTTACCATCGAGTTCAATATCGATGAAGGCTTCTTCTCCAACAAACAGTGAGAGATCGATCAAACTGGCGACTGCACAAGAATCATGCATTGGACAGCCTGGTAATCCGCGTTCTCCAATATAGCAGATCGCAAAGAAATCTAAGAGGTCTGCGACGAATTGGAAGATAGGACCTTTTTCATTTCTGAATATTTCAAATTCTTCTTTTAAGATAACAGCGCGATGGGTAACATCCAATCCAAAGAAATGGACAGGTATTTTAGAATTAGTAACGACTTTGGCGGCTTCCGGATCATTCCAGACATTGAATTCAGCCAAATAAGTACGATTGCCTTCATAGATACCACCACCCATGACATGGATCTTTTCGATCTTACTGTGTAGATGCGGATAGGCCAATAAGAAGGTTGCGATGTTGGTGAAAGGACCCACTGCAACTAAAGTCATTTTTGTTGGGCATTTTTCAACTTCGTCAGCGATGAATTCAGCTGCGAACATTGGATAAGGTTTGGTAGTTGGGATCGGTAAAACTGGGCCGTCCATTCCACTTTCACCGTGCACATCATTGGCAACGATGACTTCTTTCATGAATGGGTTTTTTCTTCCTGGGACGACTTTGATTTCAGTTCTTTTGCATAATTCCAAAACCTTCAGTGCATTGGCTGTCGTCTTGGCTAAGGTTTGATTTCCAGCGACGGTCGTAATGCCTCTGAGGTCAAATTTATCGCTGGCTAAAGCGATCAGTAAAGCGATGGCATCATCATGCCCAGGGTCACAATCGATGATAATAGGGGTCTTATTCATGGGTACTCTCCTTTATTTCTTTAATTTTCTTGATTTTACTCTTGCTTTCCTTTTTAACACCACCGATGGAGATCAAGCCAACGATCGTAACGATATAAGGCAGCATTTGTACGAATTCTGAAGGCAAACGCAAAGACTGGAAGACATTCGATATGGCTTCGGCAGAGCCAAACAACATTGCCGACAACATGGTATTTAACGGGATTCCGCCTCCTAGATTTTGAGCAGCGATCCCGATAAAACCGCGTCCACTCATCATGTCTCGGGTAAAGAAAGGCAAGTAACCCATCGACATATACATTCCGCCTAAGGATGCAATCACACCACCGATCAACAATGAGATGACTTTGGTCCTTACGACCTTGATCCCAACCGATTCTGCAGCTTGCGGATTTTCACCGACGGAACGTATCCTTAAACCTAATCTTGTCTTATAGACCAAGATATACACTAAGATGACGGTCAAGAAAGCAAGATAGGTAAAGAGGTTATGACCTGATATGATTTCTCCTAAGATCGGAATATCTTTTATGATGGGGATATTCCATGAAGGAACCTGCAGACTTCTAAGTGAAGACGATGTCCCTTTTTCACCTGTCAGGGCAAACAACATGAAGACCGTACCACCACTACCTAAGATATTCAAGGCAAGACCAGTCAAGACATTGTTGGATTGTAAGACAAGTACGAAATAGGCGAAGATCATCGCGATGGTAACTCCAAATAGAGTACCTAAGATTAATCCTACAAATAGATTCTGAGTCAATGCACTACCAATGACACCACCTAAAGCTGCAAACAACATCATGCCTTCAAAGGCAATACACATGATGCCACCTTTTCTAACGATCAAAGCAGCCATCGAAACAAAAATCAAAGGGGTCGCAACACGCAAGATCGTATAGAAGAAGACCGTTGAGAAGATGCTCTTGAAAATGACATCCATATTAGGCCTCCTCAACTGCAAAGCGAGCTTGCGATGCTTTAACGATTTTTCTGTGTTTCCATCCGGCTAAGAATCTTTCAGAAGCCACAAAGACAATGATGACAGCTTGAATGATCGATACGATTTCAATTGGGACATCCGAATTACGTGCCATGACATCAGCACCGACTCGAACATACGCAATAAAGAAAGCAGCTAGTGGAACAAACTTAGGATTATAGTTGGCTAAGATCGCAACCAAGACTCCATCAAATCCATGACCTGATAGTTTTTGGTATTGGAAACGACTGTACATACCCAATTGTTCAACAGCTCCACCGATCCCGGCAATGGCTCCGCCAATCAGCTGACACAATAAGATATAGAAACCAACATTGATACCAGAATATTGAGCAAAGTTAGGATTCATCCCGATCATACGAATGGCATAACCCCATTTACTTTTCTTAAGGAAGAGATAACCTAAGACAACCACAATCAAACCAATGACTAAACCCCAATGGATTCGTGTTACAGAAAACATTTTGGGTAAAAGTGCAGTTTCTTTATACGCAAATGAACTGAGATAACCTGTTTCTGGATCAAAGATAATATAGTGAATGACATACATCCCTAAGAAATAACTGATGTAGTTGAGCATAAGTGAAGATACGACAGGCAATGCTTTGAATCTGACAAACAAGATCGCTGGGATCAACCCGATCAATCCACCAATCAAACCCCCAGCTACCATTGCCATCACAGGATGGATCCCATAAGGCAATAGGAAGGTAACCGATACATAAGCCGCCGCAACACCACCTAAGAAGAAGGCACCTTCAGAAGCCATATTGATCTGCCCAGCCGAATACATGATACTGACTCCAACCCCTGTAAACAGAAGCGGGATCATGATCTCGACGATATTGCCTACTCTTCTGATGTTTTCAAAAGGTCCTACGATCAAGTTATACATCGCAAATAATGGATCTTTACTGACAAAAGAAATGATCAGGAAGGCCAATAATAGGGCGATGGATATGGATATGGCAATTCGTATGAACTTGAATTGATTTTCAATCTTGTTAATCATGAACGACCTCTCTTATTTCTTCATCGCTTTGTTTCTTGATGCCCAGCATGTATTCACCGAGTTGTTCCTCAGTTACTTTTTTAGCATCTTTCAAATAAGCAACGATACTGCCATCACACATGACGACGATGCTGTCGCTGACTTCAATGACTTCGTTTAAGTCGGCTGATACCAGTAAAACAGCTGCACCTTGATCACGAAGTGATACCAGTTTCTTTCGGATGAATTCACTGGCTCCAACGTCGATGCCGCGGGTTGGTTGATTCGCAATGACCAATTTGGGATTCGAAGAGAATTCCCGGGCCACAACGACTTTCTGCATGTTACCGCCAGATAAAGTTCGAATCGGTAAATCTTTGCTATCCGTTTTGACATTGTATTCTTTGATCAATTCATTCACGTGTTTTTTTATTTTTTTAGCATCTAAGAGATAGTTCTTATTGAACTCTTTTTTATAGAAACGATCAGAGATGATGTTTTCTTCGATGGTGGCTTCGTATACAGTCCCAAAAGTCATTCGATCTTCAGATATATGCGAGATTTTTTGTTCACGAATTTCACGAATGGATTGTTTAGCGATGCTCTTACCATAGAGTAAGATTTCACCGATTTGGTTTTCTTCAAGTCTGGCAATCAGATTGGTCAATTCACGTTGACCATTACCTTCAACACCGGCGATGCCTAATATTTCACCGGCGCGTACACTGAATGAAAGATTGTTGACGACTCGTTTACCATGTTTATCGACCCAAGAAAGATTCTTGACAGATAATACGGTTTCTTTAGGTTGAGCCACGTCTTTATCGATGGTCAAGAAGACATCTCGACCAACCATCATTTTCGAAATTTCTTGTTCAGAAAGATCACTGACTTTAGCTGTTCCGGTCACTCTTCCATTTCTTAGGACCGTTAAGTTATCACATAACTTTTTGATCTCATGAAGTTTATGCGAGATGAAGATGATCGTATAGCCTTTTTCTTTAAGGACTTTAAGTTGTTTGAAAAGTTCGTCTGTTTCTTGAGGAGTCAAGACTGCGGTTGGTTCATCAAGAATCAACACATCCACGCCTCTTAACAGGATCTTTAATATTTCTACACGTTGTTTAAATCCAACCGGAAGATCCATGATTTTAGCTTCAGCATCGATCGGAAGGTTGTATTTCTTTGAGATCTCGTTGGTGAGTTTGACCGCTTCTTTATAGCTAAACATGCCATATTTACCTGGTTCTACCCCTAAGACCATATTCTCTGCGACAGTCAGTGATGGAACCAACATAAAGTGTTGATGGACCATCCCGATTCCCATATGTAAAGCCACCAAAGGATTGGTGATGTTTGTTTTCTTACCTTTGTAGAATATCTCGCCAGAATCAGGTTGTTCTTGTCCAAAAAGCACTTTCATCAATGTGCTTTTGCCTGCTCCGTTTTCACCGATCAAGGCATGGATCTCACCTTTTTTGACTTTGAAATTGACATTCTTGTTGGCGATAAAACCATTACTGTAGATCTTAGTAATGTTTTCCATCGACAAGATGTATTCTTCTGCCATAATGTTTTCGCTCATGAATCTGACCCCGTTTTCTAATTAAAATAATGGATACAGAGGCCATAGAGGCCTCTGTATCGCGGATAATAACTTATTGACCAGCTTTGTCTTTGTAGACTTGAATCTGTTCTGTGGTTAAACCGATGGCTGTAGGAACAACTGTCGTTCCAGCAACGATCTTCGCTTTTAGAGCTTCAACTTGAGCCAAGATATCAGCAGATACAACGAGTTTTGTATATTCGTTGTTGGCTAAAGCCATGCCGTTACCTTTTAGACCAACTGCTTCGTGTGTTCCCCAAGGCATGGTTCCCTTAACGAATTGAGACAGTTTGTCATAAATCAAGACATCAAGATTCTTAACGACGGATGTAGGAATATGTTTAGCTTGAGTGATGTCGCCGACTGCTTTGAACTGTAAAGCTTTGTCTTGGTCAACACCAATGGCATATTTGTCAGCTGTTTTAGCAGCATCATAAACTCCGAAACCAGCGGAACTGGCAACGGCGAAGACAATGTCAGCACCTTGCTGATATTGAGCCAAAGTCAATTCTTTAGCTTTAGCAGAATCAGTGAAGTTACCAACGTATGAGAACAAGATCTTGGTAGCAGGATCGACAGCTTTTGCGCCTTCGATGTAGCCAATCAAGAAGTCATTGATGGCAGCATTTTCACCGCCGCCTACGAAGCCGATGATCTTCTCAGCATTAACGAGAGGATCGGTTGTGGATTGGGTCAACAAAGCAGCCAATGCACCAGCTAAGTAAGAGCCTTCATTTTGTTTTGAAAGAACGGATACGACATTTTTGAATTTGCCGCCAGCGAAATCAACAGCTGCATCATAAACCAAGAATTTTTGATTAGGATATTTTTCAGCTGCTTTTTTGGTGGCTTCCAATAAGTTGAAAGTACCGGCAACGATTAGATCCCATTCTTTGGATTCGCACAATTCTGTTAAAGTAGGTTCTTGTTTGGTCGGATCGCCGCCCAATTCAACTGCTTTGACTTCCAAGTCGAATTCAGAAGCAGCTTTTTGAACGCCGCCCCAGACTAAATCAGAGAAGGCTTTATCGCCTAGGTTCGTATTGATGACGACGACGACTCTCAAAGCTTTAGGTTCAGCTTTTTTAGCGCATGAAGTCAAGGATACAGTGGTCATAATCAATGCAACCAATACTAATAATAGCTTTTTCATCATTTTCCTCCATTACATTTGGTGATGATTTCTTTGTTTTTTATGCACGTCGAAGACTAATTGCATAATAAATCCAAACATTAAGACGTTCATGAGGGTTCCTATTCCGTAATCACCTCCCAGTGAGATCCCGAGAATCAGCATCATTGCATCAAAGGCAAGTTTTGATTTTCGATAAGACCATTTCGTTTTCTTCGTAATCATTTCAGTGATGAGTTCTAAAGGTCCAATGCCGAAGTTTACGATGACCATGATGGCGATACCGCCTGCGTTGAGGATGATCCCCAAGCCATTGATCACGATATTCATGAAGGCATTAAACTGAACTGAACTTAATAGTGAAACGAAGAGATTGATGAATAAACCTAAACCAAACACGATCATTGGAGTCCCTATCCCGATCTTATTTCTTTGACCGATCAAGGCTATCCCAAAGAAGAGTCCATTCAAACCTATATTCGCTGTCCCTACTTGGATGTGAAGTACACGACTGACCCCTTGAGAGACCGTCGACATGGCACTGCTGCCAAGTCCGCTCTTGTAGGTCAATGTGATCCCTAAGGCAGCGATCGCAATTCCTAAAGTGACTTTAAGGAATTTGACGATCCATGTGTGAACTTCTTTTCTAGACATGCTGAGCTTTGATCCACTTTTTCACATCGTCTAAGCAAGGGATCGAATTCGAGGCTCCTTTTAAAGTGACTGAGATGGCAGAAGCAGCACTGGCGATCTTGAGACTTTCTTGAACGCTTTGACCTTGAAGATAACTGGCCAAGAAGTAACCGCTGAAGGTATCGCCGGCAGCTGTTGTGTCAACTGCGTTGACGATGAAGGCTTTTTGAGTGATAACACTTTCTTTAGCTTTAAACAGAGATCCTTCTTCACCCAAGGTCAACACAATGGTTGCGTGCGGGAATTTATGAGATAAAGCCTTTAGGATTTCTGAAGCTTCACTTTGGCCGCTTAAGGCTTTGCCTTCGATTTCATTGATGATGAATAAGTCAACGTTTTCAAGGGAACACTTGAGTAAGGAATCGGTGATGGGTGAAGGATTCATGATGATCTTGAGTCCTTTTTTCTTAGCGGCTTTGAGCAGATAATCTAAGTTTGAAGTTTCGTTTTGAACGATCATCCATTCACACTGGTGGTCTTGATTTAAGACCCAATCGATATATTCAGGTTGTATTCTTTGATTGGAACCACCATGAACCAAGATGGCATTTTGTCCCTTAGGATTGATTTGGATGATCGCATGACCACAGACATCATCAACTTCGTGGATCAGATCACATTGAACATCGTTCTCTTTTAAGAAGTTGACCAGCAGTTGTCCGTCATAACCAATGAGTCCCGCATGAACGACTTGTAGTCCCGCTCTTTGTAGGGCAATGGATTGATTAAGACCTTTACCACCCATGAAGACTTCATAGTTATGGGTCAAGATGGTTTCGCCTTTTTCAACGATATGATCAACCATATAGACCTTATCGATATTCAGTGATCCGAAATTTAAGATGTTCATGACGATTTCCTTTCAAGATGACGAGTAGAACCTCTAAGGATAAGACTGGGTTCCAATGTTTTGGTTTGGATGTTTTTAGTGTCGTTTTTTGCGTCTTCGATGACGTTGACCAACATCTTGATGGCTTCTTCACCGATCGCGTCGATGGGTTGATGAATGGTGGTCAAACCAGGATAGACGATGTCTGCCAATTGGACATTATCGTAACCAACGATGGATAGATCGTTGGGGATGTTGATGCCTCTATGTGCTGCTTCACGATAGAGTCCAAATGCCATGATGTCGTTGAAACAGAAAACAGCACTAACTTTTTCTTTTAGAAAGTGATCCATGGCGGCACTTTCCAGACCCATAGAGAAATTCCCTTCAAATATCAAACTCTGATCAAAATCTAGTCCTGATTTTTGGATGGCTTTTTTATAACCTTCCAAGCGCAGTTCACTGTTGACTAAGCTGTGAGGACCCGTAAAACAACCGATCTTTGTATGTCCTAGATCCAACAAATGTTGGGTTGCCAATTCTCCGCCGATAACGTTATCGACATAGACAAGATTACTTTCGATGCCTTGAGTCGGTCTATCAACGATCACATAAGGCTTTCTGACGTGTTCTAAGAAACTTAAGTTTTCAACATCTTCTTCGACGTTTAAACTGGATGCCTTGGTAACAATGATCCCATCGACTTGAAGGTCGACAAATAAGCGTAAGTATTCGATATCTCTGAAGGATTCGTTATTGGTATTGCCGTAAATGATACTGTAGCCTTTTTTACGAGCAGCAACTTCGATGGATTTTGAAAGCTCTGAGAAGAATAAGTTACTGTTATCCGGAATAACCAAACCTAAGACTTTTGTTGACTTTGTGACCAGACTGACAGCCAAGCGATTGGGACGATAGTTCAATTCCTTGGCGGCTTCAATGATTTTAGCCTTGCTTTGAACAGGGATCGCATTGGGTTTGTTGTTTAGTACTTGAGAAACGGATGTGATCGAGAAACCTGATTTCTTAGCAACATCCTTGATTGTTGGTTTCATTGAGCCCCCTAGGGTTTAGTAAAGCGTTTTACTAAAGCGATTAAGAAGAAAATAGAGGTTAATTCAGATTAAGTAAAGCGTTTTACTAAGATATTTTTACTTTATCAAATAAATAAAAAAATGTCAATAAAAACTGATAGCGTTTTCATTTTCACATAATTGTAACCACAAGATAAGAGCTCACAATATCATTGTGAGCTCTAGTTTATAGTTTATGGAGTTTTTTGAAATCTTCTAGGGTCATCTTGGGTTTGAAGTGTTGGGTGATCTTTGTGACTTTGGTTGGATCATGAAGCAGATCCTCAAAGACACTTAAACATAAGACCACTGGATTGACCAAGGCTTCTTGACTGTTGGCCATTTTAAAGTCATCCCCATGAATCCTTCCGCTACAACCTGAGAATCCAAATTGTATGGTTGGGACAAACATAGATAGATCTCCCATATCCCCTGAAGCAAAACTAGACTGATGATCTAAAAGACCATCCTCCCCTACCAAAGCTACCGCATAAGGCCTTAGGACTTCGTTAACAAGTTCATCTTGAATCAAAGGTAAATAGCCTGGGGTATCTTCGATTTCAGCACTGGCGCCAAGTGCTAAGGCGCTGTGATGAGCAGCATTAGTAATGCGTTCATTGATGAGTTGAAGTGACACAGGATTGATTGATCTGACATACCCTTCCAAGATCGTATGTGAAGGAACCGTATTGACGGATTGACCCCCTAAGCTACTCATCAGATGAACTCTGACCATATCTTTTTCTTCAAAGCTTTCACGTAAGAATGCGATCGCATTTTGAGTAAGGTTCATCGCATTTAAAGCATTGACACCCAAATGAGGCGCCACAGCAGCATGGGAACTTAAACCTTTGAAGTGAATCTTTTTATAGATAAAACCACTGAGTTTAGAATTCAATTCGATCATCGGTTTTTCGGTTGGACCCATCGTATGAGCAGATAAAATGAGATCAACATCTTTAAAAGCATTTTCTAAAAGCAGATTCTGTTTACCGGAATACAAGGTGATCTTGCCTTCATCTTTTAAAGTCTTGCGATAATCCAGATCGATGTATTCTTCAGCAGCGATACAAAACAAAGTAATGGTTCCAGAACGTTTTGGATCACGATTTTGATGAAATAAACCCAAAGCACTCAACATGATGACACTTTGAAGATGATGACCGCAACTGTGAGCTGCGTGATCAATGTTGGTTGCGGTTGGATGATTAGGGACAACCAGAGCATCCATCTCAGCAAGGATCCCAATATGGGGATGACCATGACCACTTTTTAACGTAAAGCCATTGATTCCGAAATCTTGATCAAGTTCTAATCCAAAGGTTTTTGCGTAGGAAAGAATCTTTTCACGAGTTTTGATTTCTTTGAAACCAAGTTCAGGGATTTTGAAAAGTTCACTTTCCCAATGATTCATGGTTTGTTCAAAATCTGAAGTGATTTTTTGCCAGTGCTTTATGGTTTGTGTGTCGTGTGTGTTCATATGACCCTATGATACACTTTTAGGAAAATAAGTCTACAGAAATGGGTTTTACTTACTATTCATTCAATTTTAATAGTACAGCTCTACAAAACTAAACTTGTCCCAAAACAAATCGAACATTCTACTATCAACATGACATTAAAGTTATATCCAGATATATTAAAAGATCAATGGATAAACTTGTAACAATTCTGAATAGATAATTCAATAAAAGACACAAAACTCCTATGAAATAATTGGGGTTTTGTGTCTTAATGTTTTAATTACAAAACATTACTTAACTAGAATTTAATTTACCATAATTAAGTAAGAATACAATAAACTAGCAGTTCCTAGAACTATACCAAGAAGTGAGTAAAACCGAGCATTTTTATCTGTATGATAATTTGTATAAGCAACTAAGCAGAGAACAATAGATAATAAAGCCAACAAGCCATAGAAGCTTATGAATAAAGAAAATATTGAAACAAAGAGACCCATTTTAGGAAGTTTACTTTTAACCTCTACTTGTGTGCTTTGCTCACTCATACTTTTTCTCCTTTGGAATACTTCCGGACAACCAGTAAGATAACAATACTACACTACCCTATAAAAGTAGAAATAAGTCTAGCTAGAAAACCCGCTAATGGTCCATAGAGCGAATAGTCATTTCCGGAGACCACCAACATTCTGTTTTGAATCGTGTGTTCAAAGAAAGCAGAAGAATAACCAACCAACAATACCATTGCAATAGCAGCGACAGCTGTTCCAATAATTGCGCCTCTTAGACCACCCTGAGCATCTGCGATGATGGCTGCAGTTCCACATTCAAAGAAACATGTGATTACCAGTGGGACAACCATTATTCCAAACAAGTTGATTGAATTGAAGTAGAACATCAAAGGTACAGATACAACCATAGCGGTCAAGAATCCAATAATCAAAGCATTTGGCTTGTATGGGAACAACAAAGGACAATCATAGGCAGGAATAGCATTAGGAATCAACTTCGTTGAGATTCCTTCAAAGGCAGGAACGATCTGATTAATGAGCATTCTAACCCCTTGTAGCAAAATAAGTAATCCAACACCAAATCTTAAGCCCATATTAATGGCATAAGCAAAAATTGGTGTGGCAGCATATACGGCAATCTTTCCCCCAAATGAGAAGTCAACCACGAGATAAAGTAAGAAAATAACTAAGAAACCAATGACTGAGATTTCTTTTAAGAAAGACAGTCTCTTAGGAAGAACTAAGTCTTCGGTCGATTTCTTTTTGTCTCCAACGAGTCTAGAAACATTACCTGCAATAAGGCTCAAGATACCTGTTGGATGACCAAGAATCCAAGTTTTATCATTTGTAACATCCCAAACGAATTTCTTCAAGATCCAAGGTGCAACAGACCAATAAATCGCTGAACAAATAGCAGCAAAAACAATTAATGGAACACCAACTAATCCCCCTTCAACACCTGCAGCAGTAAAGGTTAATGGGAACCACCACAAGAAGTGCCCAGTTAAGAATACTGTTTTGATAGGCGTAAACCGCGCAATGAACAGATGCAAAATTAATCCAAAGAACATAGCAAGACCAGTTTCTGATCCAAATTCAACAATAAACGATGCTGCATCTAAACCAGCCGGTACAGTTGTACCCGCAATTTGTCTAAATACAACGTTGATCGCAGTAATTGAACTTGATAAGAAATTGACACCTTCGGTCAGCATATACAAACCTGCTGCCGCCAATACTGCCCCTTTAAATATATCTTCAACTTTCTTCTTTTGTAGTATGAGACCAAGCGCGGCGATACAACCGATTAAAACCGGAGGATTTCTAAAAATATTATTTATGACTAAATTCCATATTACAAGCATTTTTTTCTCCTTTTTGTTTTTTGGACATCAAACACTCAACATGGTTCGAATGATCTTTTAGTCACCTTCCTTTCCTTTTGAGTATTTCGAACACATCTTCTGTGCTTGTTGTTTTAGCAATTTCAAGAATGACATCAACTTCACTAAAGTAAAGAGCTACTTCTTGGAGTAATTGAAGGTGCGAATGATTGTCGATTGGGGCTAATGTTAAAACCAAGTGAACTGGTTTTCCGAAAAAATCGACAGATTCTTTTAAGATCAATAAACTTATGGATAGTTTATTGACACCAAAGGTTGATGTAGCATGTGGCATGGCAAAATAATCATTTAGGACAATGTATCCTTTAAACTTCTCACACATATCGATCATTGCGTCTGTATAGGTGCTGGTTATTGAATTATTTTGTAAAAGAGGGTTCGCAGAAAGGAGTATGGCTTCTTTCCAACTATTGACTTGATTAACGTGTTGTATATTGTTTTTGAGTAATTCAATTAACACAGTGCTCACCTCATCTTAGAATAATATAAACATATAATAGATACAAATACAATACAATAATGAAATTATTATAATACATATATACAGTTTAAGCGGGATATAACCATATTTAATAGGCTTTATGAATATTTTGATAGAACATATATAGTACATATGCTTGAAAACAGTCATTTATGTTGTATAATTAAAGTTGCAGTGGAAAGAGGTTAAAACATGAAAATAGTTGCTGTCTGTGGATTTGGTGTTGGATCATCATTATTGCTAAAAATCAGTATAGATAAAGCATTAAGAGAATTGGGTTATGATTTTGAAGCTGAAAACACGGATTTAACAACTGCTAGAAGCATAAAATGTGATGTTATATTTACATCAAGTGATTTAGCAGATGAGTTTAGAACCACTCGCAATATTCCTGTTTATGAGATAAAACGATATATGTCAGTCAGTGAAGTGAAGGCAGCATTAGAAGATTACATTAGCAAATATAAAGTGGACTAAAGGTAGGGGTGTGTTATGGCAAACGAACTAAAGTATCAATTTGTGTCCGATAAGATATATGAGAAGATTCAATTCGAAGAGTATCCTGCTGGATCAAAAATCCCTTCAGAAGATGAGTTAGCTGACATATTTGGTGTCTCTCGAGTAACAATAAGACATGCTTTGAAGTATCTGGAAGAAAAAGGTTACTTAACTCGAGAAAGAGGCAAAGGGACCTTTGTTAAAACAAGGATGCTTGAAAAAAGGGTGGGAAAAGTTGTCAGTTTTACTGAAAGCACCAAAATGCTTGGTAATGTGCCCAGCAGTAAAGTTTTGTCTATTGAAAAACGAAAATGCCCATTGATTACTCAAAACTATTTAGGTATAAGCGATGAAGATGAGGTATGGGTGATCAATCGCATTAGATATGTTAATAATTTAGAAGTGTTGTATGAAGAATCATATTGGGTAACCAAAATATGCGGATCAATCACAAAAGAGATTGCTGAGGGTTCCATTGTTGAACACCTTAAATCGAAGAATATCAACTTAGCATATGGAAAGCAAGAATTGATTGCTTTAAATGCTGATGCTGCCATAGCAAATAACCTAGATGTTTCCGTTGGTTTTCCTCTGATCAAATCTACAATGACATTTTTTACACGAAAACATGATCCCATTTTTATTTCCATCAATTACTATAGAACAGATCGAATGGCTATATCCATTTCTAGAAATATAGATGATAATTAAGTTGAAGGTCAAAAATTTCAACACAATATATTTTTAATTGTAGATTAATTGATTTTAGAAATCTCGGACCATACAAAATGAAAATGCCGGAAATTACAGCATAAAATATTGAAAAGTTCTCAATATATCTTCTTCATAAATATGCAAGAAGATATTTTTATATCTCATAACCTCACCAAAGTACATGAACCCTCTAAATCAGCCAGTTTTCTAATGGTTTAAAGTGTATTGACTATGAAATGATAATTCAAATATTCGCATTTATTGAATGAAATCATGGTAAAGAGGAAGATGCGATTAGGTTTCTTCTTTCCCTCGTTTAAACCAGCCTTCAAACCTCTCAAAAATCCGCAATTACCTTCTATACTTTATCTGCCATTAACATTTTGTATAGTCAGAGTATTGCTAAAATTCTGGTGAAGGTATACCAACATGACATTTTACCGAAGTACTGTTACTATCTCAAAATACTCCAAATCATGATTTCGTCTATTAGATACTTAGTGATCAAGATTTTTTAACTTTACAATAGAAACACATGAAACATTTTGAACAAAATACCAGGATTATAGAATCACCTAAAGGTACGCTATTAGGAAGAATTTTGATTAATACATAAATCCATTGAATCATTCACCCTATTGCAATAGGTTTGTAATAAAGCGCTCAGCGAATTCGGGTTTGTCATAATATACCAGGGATGTCCATTTTTAAAAGTAATTTGTTTCATTGAAATATACAGTATTGTTACCTACTTCATAATTCGTCGGTGAAGCATATATTGGATGCCTCAATCATTAAATGATTAACCTTAAGTGCAATAATCCATTGGCCGACATTAGGTCCCATATAGCTTTGTCAAGTGTCCATTTATCAATATGTAGCTCTAGTGAAGCGTTTTCATATATTATAGTTGCTTCCACATAGTCAGTTGTACACACTCCGGACAATTCCAGAAATTTAAACAAATGTCGATCAACAGCAAATGTATCTATTCCAACAAGCTTTTTCATGTAGTCGACAGTTTTTGGACCAATACCATTAATTAATCTAAGATTCATTATGTTTTCTTCAGTCCGAAACCATTCCTGAAGATCAGAGATTTTATTTATCCTACGTTCATAGAAGTACCAAGTCAATTTTCTTATTCTTTCTAGTTTCTTTTCATTACGCCAACTAATTAATTGGCCTAGTGGTTTTGCTTGAATAAGTACCAAAAAATCCTCAGTAGTTCTGAAATCATCATATTTCTCTATTAGCATCCGAACTCTAGGAAGAACAATTCTATCGTAATTCATTCCTGCTTGTAATATCGAATCTACAATGACAGCGCTCATATGTTCATATACGCATCTATCATCAAATTGCTCAAAACAAAAATTCTGCATCCCAATAAACCGAACTAATTTGTCAATCTCGCTTCGATATTTGATTGCATCCATAAAATCATCCTTCAATCTTGAATCAGGTTTTTTATTGCCTGTAGCCTATCAACGCAGTTTGGACATGCTCCACATGGATTTTTGGAATTAATTTGACACGAATATGTTAACGAAATAGGAGCATTAAGTTCGAGTCCTAATCTAGCAACATCTGTCTTTGTAAGTTCGCGAAATGGTGTTATTATTTTCACTGAGCCGTATTCTGAAAGCAATTCCTCAAGACGCGAAAAAAACTCCACAGAACAATCAATTTCTTTAGCATGATTGCTATTTATAAAAGCAGAATATACATTTTTTATTCCTAAAGATTGAGCATATGCGGATCCTATAGAAAGAAATAGCAGATTCCTATATGGAAGATACATGTCATCAGCTTTTACATCATTTTTCCACAAATCAGTTTCGTGAATCATAACTGAGCTAGATTCTCTGTAGATATCTTTAATATTAACTAGCCTAATGTTCTCTTTAAACTCTTCAGGAATAACTAATTTTAGGGTATTATACTCAGTATCTCTACAGTGTTGTCCATAATCAAGGAATAAAATAATTGGATTTTTCATTTCATTTCTCAATTGATACAAAAGGACTGTAGAATCCATCCCACCAGAAGCCAAGATTAATGCATCATACTTCATTTCATGTTCCTCTCATGGCAACAAATGTTGCATCTACAACCTCAGAAAGATTTGTACAAAAATAGTCGGCTGTGTTCTTTGCAAACATGTTTTGACATATTCCAAAAGGATCATAAACGATTGTAGGTTTCCCCATTTGTTTAAAAATACCAAGCTCAACATATGTTCCAGGATCATTAATCAGAATAATTGCAATTAACAAATCGCATCTGCTTAGTAGCTCAATATCCTTGTAGAAAAGTGTCAACTCTTCCTTTTTTGACATACTGTCAAGATACAATCCATTCTCCCTTATTGGTAATCGTGGGCTAAAATTGTGATACTTTAAAGAAGATTGGACTTCATCAATAATTCTTGTATCAACTGTTGGGAAATCTGGCGCAGCAATATAAACATTAATAGTCGGTCTTGAGTCCCAAGATACTCGAACTCCATTTAGACTTGAGATCTTATCTACATTCCCCAAAAGGAATTTCATTCTATTCTTAAAACCAATGTAGTCATATGTCTGAGCGTATAAAGAAGCCGCATAAGATGCACATTTTGAAGCATTTATTGTTGAATACACTTTCGACATACATAAATATACTACATTATAAACATCTCCTACACCAACTGAGTGTATTGTCGATGAGATAAATGCGGGTATATTATATATTTTTTGAGTTTCATAATCATAAATCAATGATCCTCCACGATTTTCTTTTATAACTAATGTTTTTATGGAATAGTGGGAAAGTTTTTCTATAAGCTCCATTGTTGATTTATTTTCAATTCTCTGTATATGCTTTGACGATGTGGAAACAAAAACAGTTTCGATTTCTTGTCCTTCAAAAAAATCATCAAGATCAAAATCATACTGGATATCGATATGTATTTTACAATCTTGCTTTGCCAACAACTGAAGAATTCTTTTAACATCATATTTCCCCGGAAACAGTAGAACGTCTGTAGGGCAATACTCTTGGATATTCAATTCAATTTTATCTGAATAACTAATCTCTTTCTTCGACTTTAGCAAATCGAGATAACCCTGTAAAGAAGCTTCCTTTGAGTCACTTACTAACATCAAATTCGGTGAGTTAATTACCTCCCCAATTGATTTCGAATATTGTGATGATAGTTCCTTCGAGAAATGTTCAATATCATCTACTAAGTAACTTGGTGCAAAATATAGATGTCCAAAATTTTCCTCCATAGCTGAAAATGCCCGTATAGCATGGAAAATCCCCCCAAGTCGGATAATAGGAGATTCATCTTGTATGTCATCAAGATGAACATCTATAAAAACGTCTCCAATTATAAGACATTTTTTATTTTGCATGAATTTCTACGACTATATGCGGGATTGGTATTAAACCTGATATCTCAATTGTACCAATGTAGTTTATAGAAGAAATACACTCAATTAAGTAATTATATCGAGTCGGAACATTCCCAATGACTTTTGTTGATGCTGTATCGACCACAGCAATTCTTCCATCAATGATTAAAGAATTGATATAAACATCTTGACCTACATAAGGCAACCCATTTAGTGTTTTGAAGTATTCACAAGTACTGATATCTTCAAGTAGGATGTTCTCAATTGATTCAGGACACTGTATATCAATAGTTGTGTCATTATTTCCACTACCGACTCCACCACTTTTTCGATCTACTTTATAATTTCCAAATTCGCCTCTACCACTTGACCCCATATTTCCTCCCAAGAACTATTGTTCTAATCTTAAATTACATTTTGTTCTTAGTAAAGTCAATATTTAATAGACAAATTATGCATTTGTCTTAAACTATTTATCGTTTATTATGCACATATTGCACATATTTTCTTTTTAAATAGCATTTTCCATGTCTAATTTTAACATAGAATTAATGAGCGCACTTTTCAAAGTTGAAATATCGATGAGATGTTCTCAAAGATATCTGTCAATCTGAAACGAATGAAATTACTTTATCTCATCTCGAGACCTTCAAAAACAAATACCGAGCTCATTATCTTAAAGCGATCAAAGCATTAGAGGACAATCTTAGTTTGACCTGCTTCTACGACTTCCCTCAGCCAATCCTGAAAACCTGTACACCACCAACTAGATTGGATGTCTCCATAAACAACTGAAACATCAAACCAAAATATATGAGCAGTTCCCAAAAGAAGCCTCGTCCTAATACTTCGTTTGCAGTTTATTCATCGATTGGTATCATAAATTTTTGAACTGGATCCACATAGGATTCACGAAAGCAGAAAACACATTAAGTCAACTTTTTAAACTCAAGATCACGTAGAAAGCTAAATCAATTTACGCATGATTCTTAACACTCCCAAAGGATTTAAAATAGGATCTATAATATATTTGTTTATTATGATGTGATCAATTAAGTTATAATTAAACTACGAGGAAATCAAATTGGGAAAGCCTACATTAAGCAATAGCGGGATCGAACTAATTTCAAACAATGATATTTCTAGTATGTATGACGAAATTTGTTTTAGCCTTAAAAATTGTTCAAGTTTTATTTTCAGCGTTGCTTTTATAAATTTTGGCGGTTTACAGCTTTTACTACGTGAAATTCGGAATGTCCAAGATAGAAATATATATGGAAAGGTGCTTACATCTGATTACCTAAATTTTACTGACCCAGCGGCATTACGAAAACTTCAAGAATTTACAAATATAGAAACCAAGATCTATTTACAGAAGGAATTTGGTGGATTCCATACAAAAGCATATATTTTCGAAAGTGATGAAAACATTACTCTTTATATTGGTTCATCCAATATTACTGAGAAAGCCCTTCTAAAAAACGTCGAGTGGAATGTCAAGGTAATATCAAAAAAAGATCATCCATTTGTTGTCGATGTTTATAGTCAGTTTAACGATTTATGGAATAAGACTAGGACAATTGATAATGCATTCCTTGATCAATATGAAGCATTCATAAATACTTTAAAGGAAGCACATAAACAAGAAGAGAAATTCCTGTTTATTGAGGAAACAGTTAGACCCAATTCAATGCAGAGTAGAGCAATTGCTAATCTTCACAAATTAAGAACTCGAGGAGAAGATCGTGGTTTAGTAATTGCTGCAACAGCTACCGGAAAAACATATATGTCTGCCTTTGACATCCATCAATTTAAACCAAATAGAGTGCTCTTCTTGGTTCATAGAGAGGACATTCTTAATAAAGCTGTTGAATCATACAAAAGAGTCTTAGGTGCAGGAATTGAATGCGGAATATTAAGCGGTACTAAGAAGGACACAAATGCGAAATATTTGTTTTCAACAATTCAAAGCATGTATACACATTATCTTGATTTTAGTCCTCAAGAATTTGATTATATGGTGATTGATGAAACACACCATGCTCTTGCTCCTGGATATCAAAAAGTAATTGAATATTTTAAACCCAAATTTATACTGGGAATGACTGCCACACCAGAAAGAACTGATGGATATGGTTTGTTTAGTTTTTTTAGAAATAACATAGCTCTTGAAATTCGCCTATATGAAGCCATTGAGGAAGAATTAGTTTGTCCGTTTCATTATTTCGGTATACGAGAAGCTGATGGAATTAAACTTTCTGATTTAGACGACAATGATATTGACGAATTGACAAGAAGACTAAGCATTCAAAGCCGAGTTGATTATATTGTTAAACAGATTAAATTGTATGGTCATACAGGTAACAAACTAAAATGTTTGGGTTTTTGTGCAAGTGTTGAGCATGCTGAATTTATGATGAGCGCCTTTAATCAACGAGGAATAAGAAGCGTCTTTCTATCTGGCGCAGATAGTGTACCAGCACGTGAAAAGTATGTAAAAGAATTGGAATCAGATGAGGTTGGAACAGTCGAAGTTATTTTCACGCGGGATGTATTTAATGAGGGCATAGATATACCATCAGTCAATATGGTACTTATGCTACGACCAACTAATTCTCCGATAATATTTATTCAACAATTAGGACGTGGTTTAAGAAAAACACCAGATAAAGAATTTGTTACGGTCATCGACTTTATTGGAAATTATAAAAAAAGCTTCATGATGGCTATTGCTCTTAAGGGACAGCGCTTTTATGATAAAGAAAGTCTAATGATCTCTGTAAAAGAAGGGTTCAGAGAGGTTCCTGGAGATTCATTTGTGCAAATGGATGAGATATCTAAAAATGAGATCATTTCCCAATTACAAAACGAGAATTTTAGATCACTAAGATACCTTAAAGACAACTATTTCGGCTTCAAGTCTATGAATAAACAAAATATTCCATACTTCTTAATGGAATACGAGCTATATGAAGGAAGTCCTGATCCTGTTAGATTCATTAAATACTCTAAGAGCTATCTTGAATTCTTGATTCGAATGGAAAGCGATAAATTGAATCAAAACGATTGGTCTCCTCTTTTCATAGAATTAATTAGACAATTTTCAGCGAATTTACCACTAAGAAGACCTTTAGAATTTACTATTCTTGAGATGGTCTTTCGAAATAGAACTGTATCACTTGAGAAAATCAGTCTTGAAATTTCTTCAAAGTATAATGGGATTACAATTAATTCAATAACTCACTCAATTAATAATCTATTGGGGAAATTTCTTGATGATGATAAGTACAGAAAATACATAGCTCCTATAGTACTTGACAATAATATGGTCTCAATGTCAAACCAATGGAGTGAAGTAACCACAGATTATAATAAAATGTATTTTGAAGATGTCATAAAATATGGTCTTTTTAGATATCAACGTGAGTTCGGCGAGTTCGAGTATGTAGTGCCTTTCTTCAAACTTTACGAAACATACACAATGGCAGATACAGCACCACTCTGTAATTTGGAGAAAAAGTTCTCATCCTTTAGAGGTCAAGGGTTATTAAGACACGAGAAAAACTATTTATTATTCATAGACCTAAATAAAGATGCTGACATTAGAGAAGCAATCAACTATAAAGATAAAATTTTAAACCAAAACACTCTTCAATGGCAGACTCCAAATAACACAACTCAAGAATCGAAAGTAGGGAAAAACATTTTATTCAATTTAGATAACGGCTATGTACTACATATTTTTGTCCGCAAGTTCAAGAAAATTGATGGAACTTCAGAACCCTATATATTTGGGAAAAGCAAATACGGTTGATTATGATAAAAAAAGCAACCGACCTATTACGATTATTTTGAAATTCGAAAACGAAATTCCTCAGAATTTGTATTCAGAATTAACAACTAATATTGGAAACACTAAAAATTAGCACATTTCAATAATTCAACAATTTTGAGATCCGCTGGTAACCAATTGATCTCGATATCGTTTTTAGGGTCAAACCACATTGTTTCACTATGGTCATTTAATACAAATTCTTTGTCTAAAGAGGTAGTCAAGAAACAATACATCTCAAGAATAAACTCTGGATAAGTGTATTCGATTTTGAAAAGAAGTTTTTCTATACTTATATTGATTTCAAACTCTTCATAAATCTCACGCATTAATGCATCTTCGAGTTCTTCATTCTCCTCAATTTTTCCCCCAGGGAATTCCCAAAATCCTTTGTACTTACCAGTTGACCTTAATCCAATGAGATATTTATCTGCATCCTTAATTAAGGCAGCCACTACTTTGATTGTTTCCATATTTAACCTTTCAAACATTTATCCAAGGAATTTCCTTAAATACTCCCTCAAATCTTTGTGACAAACATAAACATATGTCCCCTTTATTCCGCGAAGGAATAGAGTTGAATAGATATTTAGTATGTAATCTTTCAATTCTTGATAGTTTTCGATGTTAGTCAATCCATTTCGATCATAGTAGTGTTCTTTATCTATCACCATTTGATTCGCTATTGGATCAAAAGTAAGTTCATTTCCTATGATAATACCAACATAGTTCAAATCATATCCCTGAGTAGTATGAATACACCCAATTTCATTTAATGCATTTTTTGAGTTAACCCAGTCTTTATTGGTGGTATTCCAAATAAACTTCTGACCTTGAATTCTGATATCGAATAGATCATTGTTCACAATTGACTCTAATGATTTACCTTTTGAAATCCATTCCCAACCATATCCAGCAACCATTCTAGATAATCCAACTTCGCTATCTTTCTTTTTGATTTCGTCATACATATCTTTTACATTATCAAAGATTCTGAATTCATAATTTTCAAATACAATTCTCTGCAGATTAGGGTTACAAGCAAACATTTGCTTAACGTAATTAATATAATCTTGCCCACCCATACTTCTCATCTGAGAAGTCAGATCGTACTGTTTAAACAGATCATTTTGGTTATACAAATTACTAAACTGACTTTCCCTAATATCTGCTGGTCGAATTGTTTGAGCTGAATCATAAAACAAAATCTGGTGTTTACTTTTAGCCATAATCCAATCTAGTTCTGTTCCTTCGTTTCCAAACCCTAATTCAGCATTGATTTTATCGAAAGCTGCGTAATTTGTAATATTAAGTCTTCTTCTTAGTCGATGAGCTTCATCAACGATCAAAATATCATAATCGTCTCTAGACACATCATTTGGTCCAATAACCATACTGGCCGATAAGCCCTTTACACCCCTAAACACTTTCTTCAGTGTCTTCCTAAGTGATGTCATCGGTACGACAAGTGCAATTTTGAGGTTTTGTTTCTGTCTAAGAATTTCAACAATGTTTTTAACATAATCTTCTTCAAACTCATCATCAAAGATCTGTGACACATTATCATAAGTTTTTAACAACTTAATGAGATAAACTGCTAAAACTGTCTTCCCAGTTCCAGCTCCACCATTGACAATTGTTGTGGTTTTCTGATCAAAGTTTCTTGCTAAATCATCCAGAATTAGGTCTACTGTAAAATATTGATCTGTTGTTAATGACTTATATGGTGAATATTTGAATAGATCAGAGTTTTCAATTTGTTGAATATCAAAAACCGCAAGATGCTCTTTCTTTAGATGTTTCCATAAATCACGAAATATTTTCTCATAAGTATCCTTTTGGTAATAATTATGATTTTGGAGTCCAGAATTCAAATTTTGTAGTTTGAATTTTCCATCAGCTGCTATGTATTTAATAAGTTGCGACTCAATATCCATAATTGCTGATTTATTAAACATTTTATCGGTAATAACTAAAATCTTTTTCAATTCTTTGCGTTCTGGATTTTTTCTGTGCTGTAAAACTCTAATTAAGATATTGGTGGTTTCTCCAATATACGCTTCATTTTCATTATGAATAAAATAAACGACTGGCCATTTCTCAGCAAAATCAGTGTCGCTTATTTTAGTTAAGACATCATCTGTAAAATTAAACAGTTTGGTCTCCAAAAGAAATCCCCCTTTTACAACTTATTATATTTGTCGCTTTTCCCTTTTGATTTTTCTATTGGATACTTTTCTTCATTCTTCTTAAGTTTGCTTAAAACAATATCTTCCAGATCAACATCTAGCTTATCAGATAAGAGGATGCAGTAATTGACAATATCAGCCAACTCATCAATAACTTCTTCTTTTTTGAAGTCATTGTTCCATTGGAAGCACTCTAAAAGTTCAGCTGCTTCAATTGAGATTGATTTAGCTAAGTTTTCAGGTGAGTGAAATTGATCCCAATCACGATCATGTGTGAACTTAATGACTTTATCTTTTGTTTCTTTCATAGAATACCTACTCCATTTTTAATTATACACCATTAGTTTTCTGTATTTTCTCATTGATTCTGTTATTCAACATCAATCTATTACAATCATCAGCTATAAAAAATCAACAAGGATCTCCAATGTTGGAGAGCAACTCTTATGTGTAAGAAAACCGTACTGTATGTCAACCGCTCACTATGCAAGACGCCTTATCTGGACTCTTTACATTAAAATTAGTTGAGATCATTACTAATTAATAGGCATTGATGATCCAAATTATGATAGTAAATTTGAAAACCTTCTAAAGTGTTATAACATTCTATTTAAATTTCTATAAGCAACTGTGTTAAGTTTAATTCTAAAACTATAAGTTGAGTGATGTCTGAAAGTTCTCCTTATCGTAAAATTTCTTTGCAAAATCTATATCATTCAAGAATTTGTTCAATTCATTTGTTTTGTACAATGTGACGAAAAGGGCTGCAGATCTCGCTTGGCAATTATATGATTTTTTGGGATTAAACTCTATATCCGTAAATGCGTCATAGCACATTAATTCATCAACTAAACTCGTTGAGTTGAGAACTGCTTCTATATATAAACAGTCATAAAAGTATGATTTTGGTTCAAGGGGAAAAACCTTGTTATCAAATCTGAAACTGACCAACCTGCCTGAGTTTCTAAGTCTCATATCCTTTTTCGCAGAAACCGGATCAAGATACATAAGTTCAGAATAAGGTCCGCCATTCTCAAAAATTTTTGACGATTGAAACACGCACTCAAGCGGAAGGATTCTCTGATTTACTTGAACACACAAATTAAAAGCACTCAGTTTTCTTCCTAATTCATCGGGTGATTTTGTTGATATCTCTAAGATCCTCTTATTGGGATTATTCTCAAGATAAGAATTGTGTAGTGATTGTATTGATTTTCTCTTTTGGTCTAGTGAAAAGCCACTGAAGAATGTGAAACTTGTTTGTACCTCTTGAATTGGTTCTTTAAATGAGGCTGCTACAAATACTGGTCTAGATGCCATTTCTTACCTCCTTGATAAGTAAATTTATCCCATTCAAACTTTCTTGCTTAATATGACTCAACACAAATTGGAGATCTGAATTCGTGAAAAAAATAATCTCTTTGATATACCTCTTGTCTATAATATCAGGTAATAAAATCTCTGCTTGGTCACTCAACGTTATATTTGATTCCGGTGTTGGAAACAAACTTGTGAATTTTGATACATTCATAAAATCTTTTGAGGGCTTTTCTTTATATATCAAACGAGAAGCATTTTCTTGAAAGAATAACGGATGGTTCGTTACATTAAGCAAAATCTGAGCATCAATCCTTAAAATCACTATAATCTTTTCAGCCCTCTTATAGTAAAGCATTCTACTATTCGGCCTCATTATTGATAAACTAGTGTATTCCAATCTATGATCATAACGTTCAGAATCTGTACAAATAGACCGAACTTTTAGTTGTCTGTGATAACTTCTGGGTATAATTCCTTTTTCAAGAATACTCGCAAGATTATCAATTGGTGTGAAATGGAAAAGATCTGTGATATTTCTAACCTTTAGCTCTCTCATCATGTATTTTATCTGATCAATATACAAACATGTACGCTGATGTTTTTGAATATCATTCGCATTTCGAGCAACAATTATCTTATAGCCCAAAGGACTATCTTGAATTTGAGAAAAGTATCTCTCACAATTCTTTTCAAGTTGTCTCATAATCACAAATCGTTTGGTTTTATTAAGTTTTTCAATATTGAATTTAGAAACAAGTAAATCAATTACTTCCCTATTTGCATCTAGGTATTTGACAAGTTCATACTGTCTAGCTTCTAGCGCCAATTGAATACTATCGTGTGTTGATTTATATTTTTCAGTGTCATAAATATGTTTGCATATTTCTATAATGGTCTCCATATCAATGGAAAGGAAGTCAATATTATTAAACAAAAAAACTATTCTATCAACTGGTTGAGTCAAATCATTTTCGCTCCTTAACGCTTTTAAAAGGCATAGCAACCACGTTTTATCATTCTTACTTAATTTAAAGTGTTTTTCGGTCTTTGATTTGTATATTAAATAGTTATAACATAGATCAAGATAATTTGACCCTATTGATTGATCCCAGACTTTATACATCTGGTCAAACTCAATTATTTTAAGAACTGTAAAGAGTCTTATAATGGTGTAACTATTATCAATCTTTAATAAATATATTACCAAAGATCCTATATTAAAATTATGATATTTATATTTCTCACCTAAGTCCTCAATTCTGTCATTTTCAAGAATTTCAAGGATTTTTTGTAATGCAATAAAAGATTGAGGAATCTTGCCTTTAATTAAAGCTGATACAAAATCTAAGTTATCTTGAATGTAGTTAATCTTGATTTTGTTTGGGAGGTTTTTACCTAACGTCATATCTAGTTTCAAACTTAGCCGTCTTGTTACATAAAAATTTAAAGCATCTTCATTGATCGAAACAGTAGATTGTAATATTTCGTTAATAATCGTTTTCAGATTATCCTCATTAACTATTTTTTGAAGTTCAATTGTATCGATTTGTTCAAGAATACGAAACCCAATTTTGTATAAATTCGGTCTAAACGCTTCTGCTATTGAATGTGCGATAGCGATGGTGGTAATTGCAGTACGAATAAGCTTTTCAATTTTGAATTTTTTTCTTGTTTCGATCGCAATCATTTCGTTTAAATATTTATATCTTGTAAAAGTTAGTGCATAGTGGAACCTAAGATCTACATCATACTCATTTTTTAAACGAGAGTTGACAGTTAAGTACACAGACTCATCAACTAAATCATAAAAACCTAGTAATTTATCAATAACCCACAAGCAATCGATACATAGAAACAGATATTGAACCTCATTACGAAAAAGTAGCCTTTCTGCTAGATTGTGTAATAAATCAAAAGCTTTTTTATTATGAAATGTGTATTCCAGAAGTGTTAGTTCTTCATATTCTGATTTATTGATTAGTTCACTGCAATAATATGTTTTTACTTCACTGTAATTCTCAAAATAAAGTTTACTAATTAGTGATGAATTGAGGTTGATAATATACTCGTAGTCACCATATAAAAGATCAACCCCAAAAGTCTCTTTACACTGAAGTGACCCAAAGATCAAATGATAATAAATCGGCTCTTTCCTAACCATTGTATTACCCCACAATATTTAACAAACTGAATGTATACAATTTTCTCAATTTAATAAGCATTGATTGTATAGATACGAGTTTTTTGATCTACATAAGATAGTATTCAGTCATTTAAATTAAACAATTCTCGTATATTTATGATATCAGTAAAAAGCATACTTAATCAAGTTTTTGGTTGAGTTTAGATACATCTGCAGAATTTTTAAACATTAACGTATAATGCAATACTTCGCTTATTAACCACGCTTTATAGATATTTATTCAGTTACGATTTTTTATTACATGAAACCAAAAATATAATCATGCATTTTTGAGAATGGGTTTTTGAGTTTCCTTTAGTCTTTCAGTTAAAATAAAATCAACAAGGATCTCCAAAGTTGGAGAGGAAGCTCTTATGAGTAAGAAAACCGTACTGTATGGCAACCGCTCGCTATGCAAGATGCTTTATCTGGACTCTTTACACAATGATCAAATCGAGGTCGTTGCTTTTGTCGTAGATAAAGTGTATTAGGTGGAATAGTCTTTTATTTTTACACATACAACTTTCACATTGTGACGATAAAAAAGTCGACCTATTCAAATGTGGGTATCATCGAGAAAATTCATTAAAAATGATTTGATGAAATATAACGTTATGCAAACTTCTCAGTAAATTTATCGTTTTTAGTTTATTTTTAGACAGAAATGCTTGATTGCGACTACAAAAAACCTGCAATAAAGTGTTGCAGGTTGTTTCAAACACCTACTAAAGGTTAGGTATCGGTGGTGGAGTTACTGCCACAAGTCTTAATAACACATCAACATTTTCTACAAGATCCCATTGAACCATGCCAGGTTTCCAGATATAAGTTTCCTTTAAAATGATCTTATCTTTAATCAATCTTGACAACTCAGTTAATGAATAAGGTCCTGCTTGCTTACCATTTATCACAGCATAATAAACTGTTTCTATTTGAGTAAGCATAGCATTAGATGAGCCTGGAATAGTCATTTGGTTTATCGTTCGATTCATTGACTGTGCCATTTGGCTGGCAATCGAAATACTCATACCAAATTCAATAAGTTTATCCATTGAGTAGAAATTATTATCGCTCATTGTAACGACTCCTTTAAATCGTTGGTGGAACTGGAGGTATAGAGGAAGGTTCACTGCCAAAGACCAATTGCAACTCTTGGACAGTGTCTGCAGAAATCCAATTTGTCATTCCTTGTTTCCATACCAAACTTGTCTTTAAAAATGTCCCGACTGTTGCCATCTGAGCTAACGTACGGATATCATATGGACCGGTTGCTTGACCATTAACAGCGACATAATACACAGAAGCAATAACAGGAGGTGGTGTCAGTTCAGGATCTGCTTGTTTTGCTCCGCCCATCATATTATTCATCATACCTGCCATATTTTGACCTATAGCTCCGCCCATTGCCATTCCAGTCATCAAACCTACCGGGTTCATTCCTCCACCGCCAGATATTTCAGTGGCACCATTTGCGCCCATCTGACCCAATGCATCCGCACCAGCAATACCAAACTCTACTTGTTTTTCAAGTTGATAAGCTGCAAAATTGGAGGTTTCTGACTGCTTTCTTTGAGCATATTGTGCTTCTTCTCTTTGAATACGCATCGTTTCTTCTAAATTCACGGCATTAATTCTTTGTGTATCGTGCAGATTCTTAATGTTTACTTCTGCTTGGGCTTTTACAGTTGCTGAGGCAACATCTTGTGTCACACTCTTTAACTGATGATAACCAACACTAGATTTATCTACTTCAATAGCGGTAATATCCACAGAAGTAATATTCACACCAAAGTCTCTTTCAAATCGTTCTTTAATATTTTCTTCAACTAACTCATTAATTTTTAGAATTTCACGCTCGATCTGTACAACGGGAATATTGTTTTCTGATGGTGCATTTGTAACAATGCCCTTAACATATCTTGCGACAGCATCACGTATTTGAATCTGGAATGAATTTAAGTCAAAATTGGAAAGTCTGTGTAGTTTAATAAATTCTCTGTAGTTTGCAATATTAAATGTTATTCTTCCTCTTACAGCGGTTGGTATTCCAAAGTCCAAGAATCTTGGGTCATATAAATCAAAGAAAGGAACCGCAAACGGAACTTGAATCACTTTTGCTAAGTTAATGAAATAGACTTCAGCTTGAAACGGAGTACCGCCCTTATAAGCCAACCCTACAATACTGGCCAAGATCGGTAGATTGTCTGTCTTCAGTATCTGATCATGCGGACCTACGATGAAATCTTGCATCGTATCATCTTTCTGATTATATACAAACACAGCCGCTTCTCCATCTTTTACACGTAGACTAGAACCCCACCTTATTGCATTCTCTCTATTATTTGATCCTTGTTGAGAACCGGTTGGATGCCATTTCCAAATCAAGTATGAGGGTTCATCACATCGAATTTCATCCATAAATCCACCTGCCTTCTGTTTACCAAATAATCCCATATTTAGACCTCCCTTTTCACTGGTATTTCTACCTGTTAAAACTTATGTTGTCCCAAAAATAAGTTCAGCTTTTTAACCTTATTCAAGCCTCACATCAATGATGGATTTCAATCGTTTGTTGATGTGAATTAAACTGAAGGTTCTCTTGTAGCATAGTATGAAAGTATTATAATGACGAATATAATTATTAGGACAATTCCTATAATTCTTTTTTTGCCAAGCGATTTTTTAACTTTCTTCTCTATTTCAACAATGACATCATATGCATCTATAGCAATCTTGTCACCCTTAAACATGATGTCTGCTTTTTGAAAAAGCTGGTCTGCTTTGTTTTTCCAGATTCCTATCCATCGTTGTGTACTTCGATCAACTTTTCCAGACGAAAGTGATGATACTTGAGATTTGATAAATAAAAGCGCTTCAAGAATACTCTCTCGATCATTTGGGAAAGCAAAGTTATCTATCATTGTAAGCTTTTTCATTTCTGCTGCAGTCAATGTAGGAATCCCACCAACACCAAATGATTTGAATATGTAAGGAATAATTACAGGTCCTCCAAATGTGGAAATGTTAAGAAAAACCCATCCGATTTTTCCCCATTTTCCCCACGAGCTCCATCCTTTTTTAAGTTTGACAGGGCTATTAGCAATTTCTAAGTCACATTGAATCATCTTTTCTGCAAAATCCTTAATAGATGATGTTACACGAGCAGAATTGATCTCATGTCCACAGACCGGACACATCGCTGTAAAACTTGGTATTCCCGCACCACAAGAAGGACATTTTGATATTTTTCCCACAAATTCTTGTTTTCTAGTTGCGTTATCTTCTGTTAGGTTTAAAGTGACACCACAATCAATGCAAAACTTTGCGTTTCCTGATACTGACTTTCCACAATTTTGACAATATGGCATTTTTCCCACCCTTTTTAGTTGTTAAACATAGTTACCGACTCATGTATATTTTCTAAATATATGCGTTTTAAAACCAAAACCAAAATCACTCATGAACGCAAAATTATCAAAATCTAAAAATTCCAATTGAAGCCACCTAACCAATGAGTAACAAACCATTATTGGTATAGAAATATAGCTTTCGCCTGTCTTTAATTCTAAGTCTTCTATATTATAGAGTCAAGGTTTTTATACAATCGTAATGGTCTATTTGTAGAGGCTGAATTGACATTGATATGACCTGCTAAATGTGCCAGTACATGGGACAACATCTCCTATAGCCAAGTTCCATCCTTATCCCAAAATCGCTATAGAACATCTTTTAAACTTCGTTGTGATTCTTATAAACCTATGTCGATAAACTTGTTAAAAAGGATATCTCAGTCAAAGTGACACTGGGGTAGTATGTATATCGTTATAATTTCCACAAAAGAGCCATCAAATCCAGGTAAGTACTTAATGTGAAAGACTACTATAATCCGGACTGTTACGTGTAACAGTCCTTTTTTACAATCAATGCTTAGTCTTCAAAGAAACCACTTAAAACACCATTTCAAATCCTCATGAATCTTCACTTAAATTCATTATTATTCCTTGTTTATATTAAACAATGTTAGAACTACTAACCCTATCAGTTATAATAAAATCAACAAGGATCTCCAAAGTTGGAGAGGAAGCTCTTATGAGTAAGAACCCGTACTGTATGGCAACCGCTCGCTATGCAAGATACTTTAGCTAGACTCTTTACACAATGTTCAACACGAGTCGATGCTTTTATAGTAGATAAAGTATATTTGAATCCCAGTGGTTTTTTTGCTGGACATCCTCAAGTTGATTTGAAATGATTGAAATGAACTGACTTCCAACAAAATTCACCATGATCGTTTTAGAAGGAGCACTTAAAGAACTTGGTTTATTATCACTCTAAGATAAAGTAAAAGGCTATAACTTATTAAACTACTTCAGCCCAACTTCATTTATTGTCATAACTTAGTAGCATAGTACTTAAATATTGGAAGTAAACAGGTCTTAAGTTGACCCCTGGAGCACATATGAACTATCAAACCGCAGAACCATTCCGTATAAAAATGATTGAACACGTCAAAAAGACAACCATTGATCAAAGACGAGCCTGGCTTAAAGAAGCCGGATACAATGTCTTTAAAGTCAAAGCTGAAAATGTCTATATTGATTGCTTGACCGACAGCGGTACTTCCGCCATGAGTAAGAATCAATGGGCAGCCTTGATGATGGGTGATGAATCCTATGCCAGTTGTGACAGTTACTTCAGACTTGAGAAGAGTGTTCATGAAGTCTTTGATATGCCTTATGTTCAACCGGTTCATCAAGGCAGAGCTGCCGATTATTTGATTGCGAAGATCTATTGTAAACCTGGACAGATTGCCATAGGCAATATGCATTTTGATACCTTTAGAGGCAATGCGGAAGTCTTAGGTGCACAAGTAGCAGATTTAGTCATAGAAGCAGGTAAAGATGCTTCCAGTGCTCCACAAGCCTTTAAAGGTAACCTAGACATCAAAGCTTGTGAAGCTTTTATTCTAGACAAAGGTAAAGAAAACATTGGCTTGATCATGCTGACAATCACTTGCAACAACAATGGCGGTCAACCTGTATCCATGAAAAACATTCGTGAAACAGCAGCCTTGGCACAAAAATATGAGATCCCAATGTGTATGGATATTGCTCGTATCGCAGAGAATGCTTACTTCATCAAAACCAGAGAAGCAGAGTTCAAGGATGCTTCTATTCAAAGCATTATTCTAGAAACCTTATCTTACTGTGAAACAGCCGTGATGAGTGCGAAGAAAGATGGTTTAGTCAATATAGGTGGTTTATTCTTAACCCGTAAACTCAACATCTTTCAAATGGCCAATCAGCTTGCCATCGTCCATGAAGGCTTCATTACCTATGGCGGCTTGGCTGGCAGAGACTTAGATGCATTGGCGGTTGGTTTAAAAGAAGTCTGTGATTATGATTATCTTGAGTATCGAATCAAACAAGTTGAATACCTGGGAAATAAACTTAAAGAAGCGGGTGTCCCCATTATTGAACCTACTGGAGGACACGGAGTTTATGTCGATGGAAGACGTTTCTTCCCACATATTCCACAAAGTGAATTCCCTTCTCAAAGATTGGTTGTTGCCTTATATGAACTCGCTGGAATTCGTTGTGTAGAGTTAGGTGCCTGTGCTTTTGGATCCAAAGATCCTGTGACAGGTGAAGCTGTTTGGCCAGAACTAGAAACCATGCGTATCGCCATTTCCAGACGCGTATACACCAATAACCATATGGATTGTATTGCCAATGCCTTAAGAGATATTTACGCCAACAGAGACTCCTATAAGGGTCTTAAGCTGACCTATGAAGGACCTATACAATCCTTAAGACACTTTACTGCAGGGTTTGAATTACTATAATGAAACAAACGAAATTATGATAAACACCCATGATTGATCTAAAACTCGACTACTTAATCAAAACGTTATCTAGAACTAAAAAGAAAGACTATGAGAATTATGTCGTCAATGCGATTTGGCAGAGATTAGGAAACCTAGATATCAAGCCTGTTACTCAACAATACATCAAGCGCACCAATGGTAGTTACGCACTCCTAGATATGTATTTTCCTCAAATCAATTTTGGGTTAGAAGTCGATGAACCTCATCACAAGACAACAATCACTTTGGATATGATCCGACAGCTTGATATACAAACCAGTATCGAAATCCTTGATGAACCCAAACAATTTATATTAAGAAGAATTGATTTGGATCAAAGTTTTGAAAACGTAGATCAGCAGATCAATTCTGTTGTTTCGGAACTAAAAGCAATTATTCAACTGTCAAAAGTTCCAGCATGGAACTTTGATCAAAACCCATCGACATTATTACAAACGAAGAGAAATTTATCTGTTTCAGATGAGATTCGTTTTAGACGCATCGAAGAGATTGCGAATGGATTTGGTCTTGTACGTTTTAAAAGACAATCTGGATATTTCAAATTAAATGGAAAATATTGGATTTGGTGTCCAAATTTAGCAACTACTGTAGAAGGTGAGTTGCGATCACAGGGTAGCCATGGTTGGCTTAATGTTTTAGCTGATAATCGAAACAAAATCTTAGAGTATCGCCTGGATCCAAATGAAATGGAAGGGCTTGAAAGACAAGATAATTATTTGCGAATCACCTTTGCACGAAGTAAAGATGTTTTGGGGAGAAGGTTATACCGTTTCATCGGCATCTATGAGTTCAGTTCTCATGAATCTACTCATGAAAAAAGGATCTATACCCGCATATCAGAGTCTTTAACATTCAATGAGTTGGGAATTTAGTTCTACTAATATACCTTGCCTACATACATTGAAACAGCTTCAACAATACATTGATTGATACTAACACCTTCTTGTTTCGAAAGCTCCGCAACCATCCTATGTAACTTACTTGATAATCGTACAGATAGTTTGCCGCTGTATTCATTTCTTGTTTGTGAATCACTTTCTGGAACAAGAAGACCTGCTTCAATTAGCGCTGCAACATTGACCTCAGCACTTTCCATTAAATTTTCGATTGCTTCAAATGGACTTGATCCAACTCCAGCAACCCCTTTTAAAGCAGGATACTCCGCAACATATTCCTCGGAGTCACCTTGTTTCATTGTATAAACGATCATCTTATATTTGTTCATTTTCTTCTCCTTTATTTATAGTTGACATACTTATATGATACTACATATGGTATCATTTGTTAAAATATCTTATGCGGATTCTATACAAGAAATTACTACCAGATATTCCTATATCACAAAAAAAACATAACTCGATCTTGAGTTACGTTTCTATAATCGTGATTAGCTAATTAGCTAGAATGTCTTTTGCTGACCAAATGTTACTGCAGGCATCTTTGGGGTAGGTAAAGCTTCCTCTTTAAGTCTATTCTTAGCTCTTTTATTTTGCTTTCGATCTTTAAAATAGTAGTTGATCATCAGTAAGGTAATTGGAACCAATACTAAGAGTAACCCAACAAGTAAAGGTACCAGTTTAAAGGTATTTAAAAAAGTTCTAAGTTGAGCGTAAGTATAGAAAACATACGTAAAGATAAACATGGTAAGCAAGATGGTTCCCCACGTCCACATCAGCATTCTTTGAGTCGTAAATTTTTTCTTTTTCTTTTGATTAACTTTTTTAGGGATGATTCTTTGAGTGTAACCACAGTTGGGACATTTATTGTTTCCATGGATGGTGATGGTGATGTCTTTCTCATCTGTGTTGGTTTGTACAATACCTTCAGAGATCATTGAATCTAAAAGATCATGGGCTAAGCTTAATCTGCCTAAGGCATAATTGTGGGCTTGTTGAGAAGGATCATTTTGATCATCAATATTGCTTTGTGCTTTTCCACTACAAGTGATCTTTCCTTCTCGCGTAAACTCATGACCGCAATTTTCGCATTCAAAATGAATCGTCAAAGGTTCTTCAATATTAACATTTTTTGTATTCAGAGGTTGGGGCATTTTAATACCTTTCTGATCATGATTGTTTAAAAACTTGAATCATGATCGATCATAAATGCTTAAAAGTATGATTGTTCCCACTATCCTCTTTTGAACTCATTATAGCACTAAAATCAAGTTCACCGCTTGTATATATATGCATAGAATTAAGGTTATATTTAAGATATAATGAATGCTGAGGTGAGTTATGATATCCACTAAAACAATAGAATCGATGGGCGTTATAAAAGAAAAAAACGGAAGATATATCTTACCTATCCCAAAAGAAAATGCAGCCTATGTGATTCCTTTAGATCAAATGACAAGCTTGTTCTTTTTTAGAAATCGCTACACTATTGTCTTGGTAGCCTCGGTTTTCTTTTATGCCTTGGGTTTTGATTTGATCTATGATGCTGTCTTCCTAGTTGGATTGACCATCATCGTAGAATTATATTATCGATTTATTTTCATCAATAAATTAACGAAGCTAAAAAACTATAAAGTGGCTGATGTGAAGCTCAAAGTACCCACCAGTCTCAACAGTAAGATCTTTAATGGTGCTTTCTATGTGTTATTGGCAGGTGTTGTTGTTTATTTGAGTTTTACTCAATATGCATATTCCAATGATCGCTATCTGTATATACTGGCCGCTATTGTGATTTTATTTAGAGGTTATATTCAAATATTCAAGAATAAATAGAGTAAACATCTAGTGAAAAGGTACAAGTTTGTTGAGAAAAACAATCCTTTTTACTTTAAAAAATCATCACTATTTTTCGTAGTTTTTCATGATGATGGTGCTATTATTAGATTAACGAAAGGAATAAACCTTTGAAAAAGCTCATCTTGATTTCTGTATTGGTTATAGGTGTTTTATTGATTGGTGGGTGTTCTGGTAGTCCTAAAACTGTGGATACAAAAAGCATCATCGTCAATAAGGAAGTTGTTAGTTCCAATCAATATTATTTTTATGTGACATACAAAATTACAGGGATGGATGGAGACTTTGAGGCTACCATCAAAGTTAAAAATCAGACAGAGTATGATCGATATAATGTCGGAGATGAATACATCTTTAAAAGACCTGTGACTAAATAATCGTACTAAAAACGGAATCTATTAAGATTCCGTTTTTTATATATCATGGATCTACTAATCAGCTTTGAAAACGATTCCTGCACTTTGTCTTGCTTTAACTAAAACTTCCATGACTTTAAGCGATTGTTCAACTCGGATTTGATATAATGCTTCGTTGTTTGTTTCAACGATGTCGTTGATATCTTTTAAAGTATATGCCATACCTTCTAGGTCATGAGGTAAAGTGATGTCTTTCTTTTCTGTGGTATCCAGTTCTACTTTACGTAAAGCTGAGGCTGTAGGAGAGGCATAGATCGTTCCTTTTTCTCCTTGGATACAAATACGATTATCACATTTAGAGTTCTTACTTTGTACGACACTGGCGATAAAGCCATCGTATTTTAAGATCAAGTTACCTCCCACATCGATCGTATTGGGCAGTAGTGAGGCAATATAAGTCAGCTCTTTAGGAGACCCAAATAAGCCCACCAGGAAGTGAACCGCATAGACCCCTAAATCTACTAAAGCACCTCCAGAATATTCATCTGAGAAGACATTAAGGATCCTGCCAGCCAAATAATCATTATATTTGCGAGAGTATTGACTGAAGTTCATGGTGATCATACTAACAGGTTCGATGTCTTTTAAATGGTCTTGGATGACTTTAAAATTTGGGAGTTGAAGGACACGGTTCATCTCAAAGACACGGGTTTTGAATTCACGTGAGACAGCCATCAAAGCATCATATTCTTTCATATTGGATAAGAAAGGTTTTTCTAAGATGGTGGTCTTATGGGCTTTTAAAGCTTTGATCCCATAGTCGAAATGTAGACTGTTTGGTAAACCAATGTAGATCGTATCAATTTCTTCATCTTTCAACATCAATTCGTAACTGTCATATGCCTTTTCAATTTGATGTTGTTTAGCAAACTCTAAAGCAGATTCCATTGTGCGACTTTGAATCGCGATGACTTTGACTTCACTGAGTTGATGGGCTGCCTTAACAAACGATTCACTGATCATACCTGTTCCTACGATACCAACATTAAGCATAAACACCCTCGCTTTCTCTGACTCAAAAGTCAGATGTTTTATAAGAGATCGAGTCCATCGATCAAACGTTGTGGATTATCATTAAACAAACGCTTTGCTTTTTCACTTCCAAATCTTGCTTCTACCATCGCATAAGCATCACTCAATTTGATGTTTCTGACACTGGTTCGATGCGCATCAGTTGCGATGACATCGCAATAATCATCCTCAATGAATTTCCAGGACAGATTTCTTTCAACTTCTCTGGCAGTATCCAATAAACTGGTTCGGTTGATTTGAAACTTACACCCGATGGATCTCCAAACGGCCATCAAACTATAATCGTTTTGAATCTGTTTGTAGCGTTCAGGATGGGCAATCAATATTTTATAGCCCATTGAAAGCAAAGTTTTAAAAGTATCTTCCACATTTATTTCAAACTGCACATCGCTTAAATAAGGGATCTCAACTAAAAGCCATTTGGTTTGATTATAGGAGGCAATCCTGTTTTCCTTTAACCATTCTAGGGATAAAGGGGTTGCCATTAACTCACAGGCTAAATAGAGTTCTATGTCAATATTTTGATGTTTCAATTCTTCTACAAGTTGATCATAAACAGGTTTCAATATGGCATAATCATTCTCAAATTTAATTCCAGGTACACAATGACTGGTACATATAACTTTTTTTATGCCGTCTGCAGCAGCATCTTTGAGCATCGTGATTGAATCCTCAATTATTTTTGGGCCATCGTCTACTCCAAATAAGACATGGCAATGTGAATCTATCATGATGGTCTCCTTTTCTTGACATTTCAGTGATATAACAAACTACTTCCAATTAATAATAACACCACGATACACTTCTTTGTTGTTCATTAAGCCTTCATAGGCTTGCATGATGTCTTCTGGTTTGATCGTATGGGTGATAAATTTCTCTACGTCAATGGTCTTATTGATCATGAGTTCAGAGAGATAATCTAAGCCTCTTTTGACACTTAAACTGGATCCTTCTTTCTCTTCAAAAGGATAAAGTCTATTTAAAGCCCCGATGACTCTGATGTTTTTCATATGGATCGCATTGAGCATTGGAGTAATGTTGGTGACATAATCAACGCGCGGTGAGCCCAGTAAAACCACTTGAGCATTTTTCGCGGCACATTGAATGGCGGTGTCAATGGCAGCACTGATACCTGTCGCATCAACTACGATATTAGCCCCTTTGTTTTTGGTTAAATTCATCACAGCTTTGATTTGTTCATCAACAGGACAATTGATGATGTTTGTTAATCCTAGATCTTTGGCTTGTTCGCAACGAGATTGAACCGGATCGACAACGATGATTTTTACACCCATCTGTTTATACAACAGTGCTAAAACTTGACCTAAGATCCCTAAACCGAAGATGACAACCGTATCAAAGATCTTCACGTCGACACTTAAGATGCCATTCATGGAGATCCAACACATTTTGAGGACTGCCCCTTCGCGATCATTTAAACGAGGGTCCATTTTATAAAGGTTTCCGCTTTCAGAGCTGGCTTGGTCATAAAGATAAACACTTGAATGATGTCCAGAATGGATGACCTTGTCTCCAATTTCTACATGCTTGATCTTATCCCCTTTTTTTATGACTGTGCCTAATGAACAATAACCAGGTCTTACCGGATAAGTTGCCCCAACTTTTAAACCAAAGACACGTGAAAGCTCCGTGCCTGGACTAATAAAAGATACTGTGTTTTCGATAAGGCACTCTGTTGGTTTCAACTCATCTATATTTAAATCTTCTTCTACGACACTTACATCTTTTACACCATGGACGATCACACTTCTAACTTTCATTTCTTTCTCCTTCACCTAGACTCTAATAGGGTCTAGTTTCCTTTGTTTCTAAGTTTCCACTTGTATGATTACTTAAGTCCTTCATACACTTAAATATCTAATCTTGTTTGCTTTTATGTGGTACTTGTTATGTTAAAATATACATGTTAGGGGGTCTTAACTATTGGATACAAGAAAAATCAAGAAGTATCAGAAAGTCATCAACGGAATTACTGCAGACATCGAATCAGGAAGACTCAAACCTAATCAACAATTGCCCTCTGAGAATGACTTATCAGAGATTTATAATGTATCTCGAATAACCGTACGTAAAGCACTGAGTGAATTGGTTTTATCTAGGATCATCACAAAATCTCAAGGCAGAAGTACCATCATAAGCAACCAGATCGTAGATAAGAAACTTAATGAAGTGGTTAGTTTTACAAAAGCATCTTTACTGAGGAATGAACAACCTTCAACCAGAGTCATCTTAGTCCAACTCATAGAGCCTTCAGTCTATATTGCGAAAGTGCTCAACATCGACTTCAGCGATAAGGTGTGGCAGATCAAACGAGTCCGTTATACCAATGGTTTCCCACTGATTTTTGAAGAATCTTTTTGGGTCAGCAAGTTAGTCACACCCATTACTTATAAGATTGCCGAAGGCTCTATGTTTACTTACATCAAGACTTTAGGCATAAATCCTAAGGAAGCAAAACAAGATTTAGATGCGGTCGTTGCGGATGAAGAATTAGCTAAAGAATTAGAAGTTCAGGTGGGTTTTCCTTTATTAAGATCCACCATGATCATCATGGATACTGATCATATTGCGTTTGAGATCTCATTCAGTTATCACAGAACAGATCGAGTTAAACTGTCATTGATCAGAAATCTTAATGAGTAAGCTCAAGCTTTAAATAATCATTTAGGAAGTGGGCTACCCCATTTTCCTCACAAGATAACGCTATATAATCCGCAGCTGCTTTGGCTTCTGGATTACCATTGCTTACACAAACACCGATACCACAATCTTTTAACATTTCTATGTCATTATTATGATCGCCAAAAGCCATTACATTGGCAATTGTAAATCCATGTTGAATACAAAATTGTTCTATCGCATAAGATTTTGATACCCTACTATCCACAATCTCAATTAAGTCTGGATCAGAGAAGAAGCCGCGCACATGAGCTGGTTTATGTTGATTGAATAAAGCCATGGCAGTTTCTTTTTTTTCTGATGGTGCAAGAAACATTATTTTTGAATAAAGAATGTCAGGTAAATCTTTTAATTCATAGAAAGTTGGAGTCGAAAGATTATTCCTACCGATTCTTTGGATCGCATGATCATCCCGTTTTGCATATTGATAATCATTGTCATACAAACAATAGTTCAAATCTAGCGGTTCTAAGATCTTGCCTAAGTCAATCAATGTCTTTTTATCTAGTGGATAAAAACTATGTTTTCGATCAAACTTCATATCATATTCCTGGGCACCGTTCATCGTTATGATCACATCACATAACTCTAAAAGATGGATTTCTTTTAGAGTACGTCTGACCGAGTTTGATGATCTACCGGTTGCGATCCCAAAAAAGATGCCTTTGTTTCTTAAGGCAACAATCGCTCTTTTTGTAAAATCACTAAGACCACCGTCTTTACTTTTAAGTGTGTCGTCAAGATCACACATTACTAATCTAATGTCATTCATTCATGGGTTCCTGTTCTTGGTTGGTTATGCTACTTCTTTATCTATTTAACAAAGTCACCAACTCAAGTTAATCAGATATCCTGCGGTTTAAAGCTTCAAGGTTCAAGAAAGCTTTGTCTGTCTCAAAATCAAACATAAGTTTTCCTTTGACGTAGGTCAATTGACATTCAAAGGCATCATTGATGACCATAAAGTCTGCATCTTTGCCGACTTCAAGAGATCCAGTAAATGAATCTATTTTTAAGAAACGGGCTGGATTCAATGAAGCCATCTTTGAGACTTCGATGATGTTGACACCTACTTTTTCAACCAATTGTTTCATGTTGAATAAGACATATTTACCGCTGCCCATGATTCTTCCATGATCATCTTTGATCAAACCTGTCTCATACGAATTCATGGCTCTGCCATAACGCATATAGCGTCCTGTAGGTAAACCTGCCATATAATTAGAATCTGATATGAGCACGAATTTTTCATAAGGCTGCAGTTTAAACATGATCTTCAACATATCTGCACAGATATGATTCAAATCGGTAATGATTTCATAAGTCAAACCTTCTGATAATAGAGCAGCCCCTAAAACACCGACATCTCTGTGATGAATACCGCGCATTCCGTTTCCAGTATGGGTCACCAAATCGATCCCAACTTCATTAATGGCTTGATAAATATCTTTTGCATAAGCTGCAGTATGACACAAAGAAACCAACACATGTTGATCGTGTAAGTAAGAAATGACGTCATAGGCTTTTGGAAGTTCTGGAGCTATGGCCATCAATACAATTTTGTTTTTAGCTTTTGTTAAGTAGCGGTGCGTCTCTTCTATGCTGGGTAAGGGATAATGTTCATCAACAGAATTCTCTCCACCACGAGCCCAGAAAGGTCCTTCACTATGGATCCCAAAGATTCTGGCACCATCATTCTCAAAATCCATCGTATCGGCAATGGCTTCAAAAGCTTCTTCACGGGCTGTCGGTAAGATACCTGTGACCCCAATTGATACCAAAGCCTTTAAATAACCTTTAACATCATTGATGGTAGCAGGATCTGTCATTGACCAACCTCCATATCCATGATTGTGTATGTCAATGATTCCTGGTAGGATCTTTTGATTTCCTAAATCTTTTACGGACTCAAAAGGTTCATTGCATAATGGGGATAAACGTACTATTTTTCCATCTTCAATGGTCAAATAGCCATCTACAAATCCATTTGGAGTCATGATTTGAGTCGATTTTAAGGTGTATTTCACTTTTCCTCCTTGGAAAGAGCCACAACTGAATCATGGCTTTGAAAAGATATAATGATTATTTTATTTAGTTTATAAAACTCTTACATCTTATCGATGAGTGTCATAAAGTCAATATCGCTTTCGCTTGGTACCATTTGCGCATGCATTTTAATGCCCAAGCTCTGCAATTTTCTAAAATTAGCAACATCCTCTACAGACACACTGACCGAACGTTTGATTTGCTTTGTTCCAGGTGCACTGGACATATTTCCAACATTGATTTCATCAAATTTAAAACCAAGTTCCAGTATTTTAACCAAAACTTCCGGACCTTTACATACCATGAAGATACGATCTCCATCATATTTCTGAGCCAATAAGTTTTCTACAGCACGTGCAATTGGCAAGATCGACAGTTTGCAACTTGAAGGACAAGCCATTTTAAGCGCAACCTTTTGGATTTCATCTTGGCTTGCAAGATCATCGACCACCATGATACGATTTGCTTTAAGTGTATTGGTCCATGCTGAAGCTACCTGTCCATGAATTAGACGTTCATCAATTCTAATATTTACTATTGTTTGCATTTTTTCTCCTTCATTGGTTATGGGTTACTGAGAATTCACCTTAACCCCATTTTAACACTTCCCAAAATCATTTATCAAATGTTCATCATTTTGAATAGGCGAAACTCCAACTAAACTCTCCCTTTAGCACATAAGGTAGCTCCATAGCTCAACATCGAGAATACAGAGATACCTTATGTGCTTTTAGGAGATATGATCTATTTTTGCTTATAGATGATTAATTCTATGAGTATACTTCTTTTCGATTTCGAGACTGCGTTCAGTACCACCATCTACATTCGCACTGATTCTTACCGGAGGATTAAATCCTCTGGAAATCATCAGCTCTATGGCACTTAAAATGGTTGCTTGAAGCAAAGCGGCTGAACCAATTGAGGAAGTTCCACATACCTTAGCATCAAGTCCCTTAACTTCAATAGCAGCATCTCCATCAACAGAATGATTATCTAAAATCACATCCGCAAACTCATATAAGAGCTTACCGCTGCTGTGGCGAGACTTCAAATTTTTCGACGCAGCTGTTGAAGTCACAACGATCAGTTTAGCACCAATCTTTTTGATCTTCATGGCCATCTCAATGGTCAGTGGATTTCTACCAGAATTCGAAATGATAATGACACAGTCTTCAGGCAGGATCTCGACTTTTCTTAACAGAATGTCGCCAGTTCCTTCTAATGACTCATAAAGCCCCATCGCAGGGTCTCTGATCAATTTGGCAGCAAACAATCCACCGGCACGATTGGCAACTTCTATGGCGGCGGCATATGAATGCCCACTACCGAAAGATTGGATGATTCCACCTTTCATGATCGAATCTGCGATCAATTCAGCTGCCTTTGCGATATTCTCCGATTGATCTGCTTCCATTTTGGTCAGCATATCAACGATAAATTTAAAATATCTGTCTTTCAATGGGGTACCATTCCTTTCAATTAAGCAATAACTTTAAAGTAAGTCAATACGATGGCACCTAACATAACGATACCGATCAGTTTACTGATACTCATCTTGCGTTTAACCAACCAATAGACACCAACCATAAGGATGACCTGAGGAAGGAAAGGCATGATTTTATCCAAGTTGTCTTGGACAGACAGTTTGACTTCACCGGATACGAATACGTAAGGAATCTTGAATTTAACAACGGTAGGGATCAAACCACCAACAACGACAAGACCCAAAATGGATGCTGCATTGGTGATATAAGCAAATTGATCTTTCAAATCAGTAACAATACGAATACCTGAGCTGTAACCTAAATCGAACAATCTTGTTCTAATGAAGATAACAACAAAGTTCCAAGCGATCCACATCCACATCCCAGCTGGATTGCCTTCAACAGCCATATTCCCAGCAATAGCACCGAAAATAGTCGCAGCGATCAAAGCAAAGATGGTGTCACCGATACCGGCGAATGGGCCCATCAAAGCAACTTTCAAAGGAGCAACTGTATCGATTGAATTAGCGCCTTCTCTTTCTTCAATAGCAATATCCATCCCAATGATGATTTCTGACATTGAAGGATTTGTATTATAGAATTGTAAATGCGTTTCGCATGATTTCTGTAATGCTTCTGGATCATTCTTATAGATTTTCTTTAAAGCAGGATAAATTGCATATAAATAACCCAATGCTTGCATACGTTCATAGTTCCAGCCTAATTGCAGACCCCAAATATGACGTATATTAATCATTCTTAGTTCTCTTTTAGTAAAAATTGAGTTACTCATCGACGTCTCCTCCTACATTTCTAGCGACACCTAACTTTTGATCAAGACGTACAGCATACATGTAGTCAGCACCAGCAACGACCACACCGATACCTGCAACAGCCAACATTGGCAGTTTCAAGTAAGCAACCAACAAGAAGCCCAAAACCAAGAACATGTATTTTTGAGCTGTAGGCAAGTAACTTAATAAGATCCCGATCCCGACGACAGGAATGATACCGCCAGAAACTTTAAGTCCATTAACCAACCAGGCCGGAACTGCCGCCATGACTTGATCAATAAACTGTGGGCCTAACCACAAGACCAACAGAACAGGAATAGCACGAGACAATGCTTTAGGGAAGATACCCCAAATATTTTGTCTCATCGCCAAGTCATATTTTCTCTCAGCGACATATTTATCAGCTCTGTGTTGATAATAAATCGTAACGTATCTGCGTAAGATATCCAACTGAATCATGAACAAGGCAACTGGAATAGCGATAGACAGCGCTAATTCAGGTGTCGTATTCAAGGCCAATGATGTCCCTACGATAGCCCCGACAACTGTATCAGGAATCGAGGTTCCTCCATAAGTAGCAACACCCAAAGTCATCAGTGTCAACGATCCCCCAATAAACAAACCAGTCTCTGGGTTCCCTAACACCATACCTGTGAACCAACCCGCAAATATAGGCATACTCATACCTAAATTAAATGAGCTTTGGTCCGTTGGCTGAATAAAAGCATATAGCGTAATTAGAAAAATTTGCCAGCCTTCAATCATTCTATTCTCCCCTTTCTTTTCACTTTTTAAAGTGATGGTCGCATTTGCGATTACCTATATTTTATACCTCTTGTATTGTTTTTACAATACAATCTTGTATAGATATGGTAAAATAATTCAGGATAAATTTATAAGCTTGAAAAATGTTCTTTAGGACTGATAATAAGGTATAATTTTATCGTTATAGGCTTACATATCAATATGAATAACATAACCCTTGGAGACATTAAGATGGAAAACAACACAAACAAATCCTGGCTAGAAAGAAACTTAACCAATCGTTGGCTACAGTTGATCGTTGCTTCTGCAGCAATGATGATGATTTCAAATCTGCAGTATTCGTGGACCCTTTTCACCACACCTTTGGTCGATAAACTTGATTCTAACCTTGTGGCAATCCAATATGCCTTTACCTTATTTGTGATGTTTCAGACCTTTATACAGCCTGCTGGAGGCTATCTTTTTGATCGTTTCGGATCAAAATTGGTCTTTACGATATCAGGTTTATTGGTCAGTATCGGATGGGCCATGATGGGACGAGTGACAACGCTACAAGCCCTATATTTCTTTTATTCAATGTCTGGAGTTGGTGCAGCTGTGATCTACAGTGGTTGTGTTGGGATATCGATCAAATGGTTTCCTGATAAAAGAGGATTGGCGACAGGGATCATTGCGGGGGCTTTTGGATTAGGATCCATGCCTTTCGTACCTTTGATCGATAAGATCATTTATACCAGTGGGGTAACCAATGCCTTTGGGATCATCGGATTACTACAAGCCATCGTTATTATCTTTGCAGCTTTTATCTTACGTAATCCTGTGAATGCAGTTGTTAAAAAAGGTGATGAGAAAAAGGATCAAAAACAAGCCAAGCCTAGTTTCAATCCTTTACAGATGTTGAGGACTCCTCATTTTTGGCTCATATGGACCATGGCTTTTGCGGTCAACGTCGGTGGTTTGATCATTACCGCAAACTCAAAAGCATTTGGGAAAAGTTTGCTGATTTCACCCGCAACCATCGTCTTGGCGGTCATGATGACCAGTCTTGCCAATGGGATAGGACGTGTATTTTGGGGTTGGGTCTCTGATCGTTTAGGTCGTTCAAAAACCATGTTTATATCCTTTGGACTCAATGCGATATTCTTGTTTATCTTACCGATCGTTGGAGCGCAAGGTGAGGTTCTTTATGTATTAGCTTTAATGTTGGTCATGTTTACATGGGGTCAACTATTCAGTTTATTCCCTTCGCTTAATGCTGACCTTTTTGGTTCTACTTTCTCAGCTGCCAACAATGGTTTCCTTAATAGTTCAAAAGGATTTGCTGCCATCTTAGGCGGAGGTTTAGGTGCTTATTTGGCCAATACTTATGGTTGGAATGTGGTCTTCTCAGTTGCCGCAGTCATGTCTCTATATGCTTCATTGATGTCACTCATCCTACCTAAATTACCTAAACCAATCAAACACGGTTAATCTCATGTAAATAAAAGTGTTCGCTTCTAAGGTGAACACTTTTTTTAGTTATTTACTGGCCAACAGTTTCTTGGCAGCTTCTACCATATTGTCTTCAGAATGCTCATCGACGATGGCACTGGCAATCTCATAACCCATCGGATCTTCATAAGTGACCTTGGTTGGGATATAGCCGACATAACCATTTGAATAGCCTGTAACGACAGTCTTGCGATGAGGATCTAGTTCACGGATACGTTGACCGATTTCACCAAAGGTTTCACCAGGCGTTGTGATGATGTTCCAATCCCCAATACTGATTCTTTGCATTTCAATATCAATATGATCGATATCGATGGATTTCTTAAAGGCTAAATAGCGTTTTGCTCCATCTAAGCTTACAAAGGCTGTTCTTTGTAAAGGCTCAGGTGCATTTTCAGCAACTAAACGATCACATTCTGCTTGTGCAGCATTGATTCTAGACTCACAGTCTTCATCAGAGGCAAACTTACGAACATCCAATCTTAAAGGTTCTATGGCAGCACTTATCTTAACATCGGCCACTGTATCGATCCAAGTGACATCTTTAATGACTTCGCCAGCCAACATTCTGCCCATACGTGTTACTTCAGGGACATTGATAAATTTGCGATTGTGACGTGTACTGACATCCCCTGCACAACCTTGAATAAACATTGCAACAGATCCTTGATATACTTTCTCAACCGTTTCTTGGTAGAAAGATACAAAGTCTCCGGAATATAGATAACTGTCAGCATTTAAAACCGTTGGATGACAGGTATATTGAGTCATGATACATAAGGGTTCAGCATTTAAACGATCAAATCTAAATACGGTGACTGTATTATCAACATATCTTGATGGATCGATTCGATTGCTTCCTAAGCCTTGTAACTGACTTTGAACAACCCCGAAGGTTACAGGTTCTAAGTGCGCATTGGCCCAAACAACCCCATTGGCTATCAATTGCGGAAGCAAGGTATTATAAGCTGAATCAATTGGTGTTGGTTCAATACGACGTGATAATCTACCCATGTCTCCAAAACGAGCAGCTTCAGGTCCTGAATGCGTATGAGATCCAACCAACATGATCGAATGATATGGAATATCTGTTTTTTCACTGACGATCGTTCTTACTTCATGAGCCAATGCTTTATCGACTCCAATCAAATCTAAGGTCACAAAAGCAACCTTTGTGTTTTCATCATCTAAAACCAAAATATTCGCATACAGTTGATTTAAGATGCCTTCATTAGCATGTTTTCTTGCGCCATAGCCCGCCATTCTTAAACCGATTGGGGGAGTGATGTTTACTTTCTTACTTGATCCTTTTAACATAATGAGTTTGAGTTCCTTTCTCACAGATACTCTTAATCAAGCATCTGTTCATAAAATACGATTCATAGGTAAGGGTTTGTTTGAGTTATTCTTCGATAAAGTGCCCTCCAATTCTGTCTTGTATTGATTTAACAAACCAAGTTGTATATATAACCACAACTTAAGTATACAACTGTTTTGGCTGGTTTCAATCTTAACCTTAACTTTTTTATAAGAATCATATATGTCATAAAGTCCCATCATTTCAACTTCATATTTAGAGTTTTAGCGTTACTTAATGAGCAAAATGCCATGGTATCGATATGATATAATATATCAATGTAAATAGAATATGCATGGCAGAAGGAAAGTGAGCACTCATGGCCAGAATCAATAAACATGAAGAAATCAAAGAATATATCGTAGGTCGAATCAATCGAAAAGAAATCCTGCCGGATGAACCCATCGAATCCGAAAATGAATTAGCAAAACGATTTGAAGTTTCCCGTATGACAGCCCGTAAAGTCATCGATGAGTTGGTCGTATTGGGTTTACTTCATCGCTATCACGGAAAAGGTTCTTTCGTATCCCAACGTCCACACTTCAAAGATCTGCAAAGTTACTTATGTTTTACTGAAGAAGCAACACGCCGTGGATTAACGGTAACCAATACCATCATTGACTTCAAGAAAGAAAAGGCCAGTGCCATGGTCGCTATGAAATTAGGAGTCAACGTCAATAAACAAGTATGGAAAATCCAAAGGGTAAGAAATGTAGACAATGAGCCATATGCCTTTGAAGACTCATACTATTTGGCCTCCGTCTTTGGGGATTGTAACCTAGACATCTTAAACGGATCCATCTATCAACACCTAGAGAAAAAGGTAGGCTTAGTCATCACCTACTCCAATCAAGAAATCGAAGCTGTAGAAGCATCCCGTGAGATCGCAAAATTACTTCATGTTAACGAAGGTAAACCTTTACTTAAGATCACAAATATCTCATATTTAAAAAATGGGGTTGCCTTTGAATTTACGTCAACCTATTATAGACCAGATCGTTTCAGTATCACACAAGCTGCCTATCGTACTTCGATTTAAAGAATCATCGACTCAAAAAAACCGCGTTTGCGGTTTTCATTCTTTCATAAAAGGAATCCCAAGAGTAAAGTCGGTTATGAGTTGATCAGCGCTGTAGGTTTGTTTATTCATCTTGGTGGTATCAAACCCTGAAGGCAGGATCTGAAGTTCATAGTTTTTTATATAGGTGTGTTTATCTGTCGTGACAGTGACCTTAAAGGTGATCGTGAAATTCAAATCTGCTTGAGATAATCCCATGGCTTCAAAATAAGGTTTTTTGTCTTGACTGAAAGCCATGGTTACAGGATAAGAACCAATGTTTCTTTGACGAACCACAAAACTTAGCCCGCTTAAACCACTGCATGTTTTACTAAAATTCGCAGAACTGCTTGACCATGCATCATTGCCAAAACTCAATGTTCCAACTCTAGATTTGGTTTTGACTGTAAAACTGCTGATCTTACATGAATCTACAGTTTCTAAATAGTCGCTTAATTTCACATTGAGACTTACTGAATACCACAAAGTCGCATTGTATTTTGTTGCCTCCGCATTAGACTCATATTCAAAGTTTGATTCAATGAAATAGCCCACATCTCTAGCTCCAGGAACAAAGCGATTAGAGCTGGCTTTCCCATAAATCAAAACACCGGTCTTATCACTTGGAGTATATACAAAATGGAGACTTTCACCCGATGTATTAAAGGCTGCATAACTGATATAGTTTGTTTCAGCGATGTAATTTTGACTTGTTATGAAGGATGACTGATATAAAACACTTAAGAAATCACTTGCCTTTTGTTCACTGATGTTTGAAAAGTTGTATCTTACTTCTGAATTTGAAACAGTTTTTGAAGTCAAAGTGAAACCAGGATTAGCCAATCCTGCCATTTCCGAAGGGACCCACTTCTTTGTATCCGAAGTTCCACATCCACTGATCAAAATACTTAAAATCAAACAACACAGACCTATTTTAAAGAGTTTCATGGGGTGCCTATCCTTTTGTTTTTATTATAACCTTGTTTAATTGAAAATCAATCTGCCGAATTCTATCCCCCTTCATTGGTTATAGCGATGTTAATTTAAATGACTGAGGATAATCATTGATTGCAGTCTTGAAATCATCTTCTATTGATGCGTACTGTCCAAAAAGTTGTCCATCTCTTGCCCGTTCATATAAGAAGGGAGTACATTATTATCGACGCTCTTAATCTTTCAATGAGCTGTTTGATGTTTTATTATAAGCGTGCTAAACTAAATTTAACTATGAGTTGTTCTTTATGACACAAGTAAAGGGGACCCTAATGTCTGTCCATTTCTGTGAATCCATCATTGAACAGTTTCCCATTGGTTTTTCATATCTCCATTTGATGTTTAATGATCAAGGAATTCCTTGTGATTTTGAGTATGTACAAATCAATGGTGCCTATGAAGATATGATCATTCTTAAGCGAGATCAAGTCCTAGGTAAAAGATTGAGTGTGATCAATCCAGGTTTTAATTTAGAAGAGAATGGTTTCTTTGAACGCGTGGTCAATGTTGCGCTAAATGGTGGTACTGAGCTTTTTAATGTGTATGTCTCAAAAAGTGAGTCTCATTATAAAGTCAGTGTTTATTCACCAGAAGCCAACTTTATTTATCTCTTTTATACAGATATTACAGCTTCGGTTAAAAACCTAAGTGATATGGATGTCTTCTTTAGAATTAGTCCCGATTTATTAAGCATATCCCATACAGATGGACTCTATTTAAAAGTAAACCCAGCTTGGAAAAAAGTGTTGGGTTATGAGCCCAATGAAGTTGAGCGCAAATACAGTTGGCAATTTCTACATCCCGATGACTTAACCAACAATAAGTCCATTCTTAGACAATTAGAGAACAATCAGCAGGTCATCAGTTTCGTCAATCGATATCGACATAAAGATGGAACCTTTCGTGTGATGGAGTGGGATGCTCAAAGTGATGGCCAAAAAGTGTATGCAGTAGCTCGAGACATCACTGAACGTAACCTAAAAGAGGCCCAAATTGAATACTTAAGCTTCCATGATATGTTGACTGGTTTATACAATCGTCGCTTTCTTGAAGAAGAAATCAAGCGTTTGGATGTTCCGCGTAATTTACCTTTAAGCATCATCATGGGTGATGTAAATCGGCTTAAGCTTGTCAATGATGCCTTTGGTCATGAAAAAGGTGATGAACTGATCATCAAAGCCGCAGAGTCCATTAAAAACAGTTGTCGACCTGAAGATTTGATTGCACGTTGGGGTGGAGATGAATTCATGATCTTTTTACCTAAAACAAACTTTGGGGATGCTCAAAAAATCGTTGATCGAATTCACGCGATTTGTGCTCAAAAAAGTGTCAACTCCATTAGTGTCAGTATTGCTTTTGGTCTTTCCACAAAGTCATTCCTCAATGAATCTATGAATGAACAAATGCGATTGGCTGAAGATGCAATGTATAAGGCAAAGGCGAAAGAAGGCGAAAGAAGCCGTAAAGACATCATCGATGTAATTGCGGCCACTCTATTTAGTAAGATCCCCTATGAAGAACAACATGCCAAGCGTGTAAGTTTCTTGTGTCAAGAAATGGGACATGCCTTAAAGTTGAATAAAGATGATATTCAAAAATTAACTTTAGCTGGTTTGCTTCACGACATAGGTAAGATTGCGATCAGTACCGATATCCTTCAAAAGAAAACCCCATTGACCATTGATGAATGGGAACAAGTCAAATCACACACCGAAATCGGAGCCAAAGTCGTAGGCAATACAGATGCCATGAATGATGTTGGGAAAGCAATCCTATATCATCATGAACGATATGACGGTTCTGGTTATCCCTCAGGGATCACATGGGAAGAAATCCCAACCGCAGCCCGTATCATTGCGATCGCAGATAGTTATGATACGATGATTACTCAAAGTTCATATAAGCCTCGTAAGTCACGAGAAGAAGCCATAGAAGAAATTAAACGTAATATGGGAACACAATTTGATCCACATTTGGCTGATTTGTTCATAGAAAAAGTATTACGTCAATCTACCACCAATAACTAAAAAAACCACGTCGTGGTTTTTTAGTTGAATCCAAAGATCAGTGGAAATATAAACACAACACAGGCAAGCCAGCCCGCATAAATATTTAAATAGTTGGTTTGAAAACGCTCGAGTTGCTCAAAGGTGTTTTTGTGTTTGATGATTTTATAATAAGCAAAAATCAAACCTGCCAAATTGATAAACACCACGATGTTTTCACCTAAGGCAGCCATTTTATTTGGAGTGATGCCCATGGTCGACAATCGAATGATGATCTCAACTAACGCAATCCCATCAATGATCAAAGCAGCACTGATGAGTCCAATATTTAAATAATCAAAAGTGCCAATCTTGTCATTTTCTTTGCGAGCAGATATCACATAGAGGACCAGTGCCAACACAAGGACCAGCATCGCATCAAAAGCAATCAGATAATTTCGATCTACCAAAGGATTACGACCTGTAAGTAGAATTGTTACCAGAAACAAAACCATAGAAACCAAAAACAAAGGACTAAAGATTCTCGCCAAGATCGGTGCGAAATTCTCCATGAGATTTTTCTTTTCAACCTGATATACCGTTACCAATACAACTGCACACGAACCATAAACGATCAGATATTCTGTTACAAAATTGGATACATCGACTTGAATGGATGAGAAGATGAGCAGGATAAACAAAGACAGAACCATCAAACCACAGAAAATCAAAACACCATAAATAAAGGCTTCTCCTGAGAAACGAATAAAGTCCATTCTTCGTTTCGTATTCTTGAATTCATTGCCTAAATATGCTACGCCTATGATCAACCACATTAATAAAGGAACATGTAGTCCAGTTAAGATTTCAGTATGACGCTGTCCTGTATAAGGATAGATATTGATCAAAAGGATCGTCATCGCAAAGATTCCTAAAATCGTCAACAGCATCTTTCGACTGGTTTTATGTTGAATCAGTAAATACAAAGCAACCAAAGGCAAGATAAATAAACTTGTGTTCTTAAACACCATCATTTCATAAGCAAATCCTTGATAATCATACCAAATCCAACTGGGTAATTTACTCATGGTTCCCGCAATAAGCGAAAAGAAAACCACCATAAGAATCGATCTCAAAGAATTTGATTCAAGAGGTCTTTCCATGGGTTTTATACTGACTTGCTTCCAAATCAAGGACTCATCAACCATAAGATGATAGCCTCGCTCAAGTGAAACACGCTTTACTGCAATCAAGAAGGCTTCTTCTTCACTTAACCATTGCTGTGATAGATCCTTGGTTCTTTGTCTAATCTGTTCTTCCAACAAATGCCGTTCTGTAGCATTGAGTTTTAACTGATCTTTGACATGGTTGACCCAGGCATCGATATTGAAATTTAAATCAAACATAGAGCTCCTTGCTTATGATCTTTCGATCTTGTGTTGCTTATCAATCTTGATAAAAAACGTCCTTTAAGGGACGTCTATTTATTGTATGCCCGCGACACTGACGCCATTAAGTCTGAGTTTGACTGGACCTTCAAAACGATTAGCACGCTGAGTTTCTTTAGACAAATATAACTGATGATGAAGTGCTAACAGATTACCGGAAATGGATCCTCCGCTGATGGCTGTTTTTTGACCATTCTTAATGGTATAACCTAAACGGATCTCACCGCTGAAGTCTCCAGTAGAATCATCAACGATAAAACTAGAGAAGTCTAAGACTTCTAAAGCATCTTCACTTTCAAGTTCTTTGATGGTTTTTGATCCACCTTTAAAACTGGCATTTCTAAGCTGACCAGAAGGCTGTAGATCCATATAGTAAGAATGTCTAGCATCTCCCCAAGCTTTCGTGAAGATACCTTTCTCAATAACTTTGGTTGATTTTAAGATGACTCCATCGCCATCAATAGGCGCATTGTAGATTGAGCCTTCTAAAGCACTCAGCATTGTTAGTTCGATCTTATCACCTTGGGCATTTTCTTGAAGATTCTGACCCATGGTGAAATTACTCATGTGGTTATATAAAGCTGCCGCATTGGTTGATCCTTCATAAACACCAAGTAAACTTTCAACGTTATCATTAGACAAGATCAAATCTGCCTTTTCAAGTTTTGGGGTAGGCAAAGCATTGGCTCTGTCTTTGGCTTCTGTAAACAAGGCATTGAACTGATTGGCTAAACTTGCTTTATTCAGAGCTCCAAAGCGATATTCCTTATAAAGCTCAATTTCTTGAGTTGGAGTTTTCGCATTGACGATGACTTCTAAATAACAATCTTGAGTTGAATAGTTTAAATGAAGTCCATTCTTATTGAGGAACTCAATGGTATTGTGATTTACAAAAACTTCGAAACTGTTGAGATCACCTTGAGCTTTCCTGGCAGTATCAAAAATAAAGTCAATGATTTCAAGTCCTGTTTCTACGATATTTTCTTTAACATGTTGTTTGTATTCTAAATCTTTTTCTACAGGCAAAGCATAGCCTTGATTTTTGATTAGTTTAGCCCCGATTACAGCCTCATGAAGCATGGTTTTGATCTCATCTTGCGTATGGGTCGGGTAAATGAGAACTTCCGCATGACCTCTGGTTTTACCTGTCAGATCATCTACGAAAAGCTTGATCGATGTATAAGTTACTTCTTTAAGACGAGACTGATCCAGTTTATCTTTGATAAAGAACCATTCGGCACTCTTTGTTTGTTTAGAGATGATGACATAATCATTGATTTCAGGATATTCTAATAGGATTTTTTCTAGATGTTTCATTAACCTAACCTCGCTGTAGCTTTAATATGAGCACCACCATTGGCTGTCTTAACCCATTCTTTATGACCTTTACCGCAAAAACCAGATCCCATCAATTCAACATTTTCAGAAACCATAGAGATCGATTTTAATAGATCGATCACATATCCGGTTAAAATGATAGGACCTACGATTTTTCCAGTGAACTTCCCATCGATGATTTCATAGCCTCTGGATAATACACATTGGATTCCCCAGTTCTTTGGATCTTCCATTCCGCTTTCCATCCCATCCAACAAATACCCTTTCTTAACTGAAGCAATCATATCGTCTAACTTATCATTTCCAGCAGTAAAATAAGTTGAAGTCATTCTTGTATATGCTTTACGTTCAAACGATTCACGCTTACCATTACCGGTAGGAAGCGTGTGTAAACGAGATGCACTTAACGCATCACAGATGCCTTGTTTCAAGATGCCATTTTCGATGATGACTGTGTCATGAGCCAAGGTGCCTTCATCATCAAAAGCATATGAAGATACTTGTTCATAACCCAAAGCTCCATCATGCATGCCTACTAAAGGCGATGCAACAGCTTTATTGATGAATTGAGGTGCTTGAGCTCTGTTTTTAACAAACATGTCCATTTCTACCCCATGTCCAAAAGCTTCATGAGCAATTAGTCCTGTGATGTCTGGTGTACAAATGATTTCATATTCACCAGGGATGATCGTACCAGCTTTTAAGGTGTCATCTAAGTTCTTGACAGCCTCATCGATGATGCCTCTCAGTTCATCTAAAAGCTCAAGTCCTTTCATTCCGCTGACTGATTTATAGGCTAATTTGATACCATTGTCACCTTTACCTAAAGCTGCTATAGCACCTTGAGACCAAGGATAGGTCTGCATCATGTCTTTTTTAGTGGAGATGAACAATTTGGAAACAACGACTTCCGTATACTGAACCACCGCATTGACGATTCGTTCATCTTTAGCTCCAACTTCTTTGACGATCCCAGATAAAAGATTAAGCTTCTCTTCAGGAGTCTTAGTGTCAAAAGGAATCTCATATGATTTACAAATGTCTAGTGTGGTTTTTTCTTCAGTAGACAAATCAACCAATACAGAATCAAAGTGAGCTTGTTGATCAAACTGAGACTTAAAAAGATCGATGATTTTCTGACTGGCGTCCAATGGGACATCCAACTTCAGATCATTGATGGATACTTCAGCGACTCTGCCTTGACAAACAGCTCTAAAAACCATACCTCGTTCACCCATAAAATCTCGGATGTCCATACTACGGGTCCTGACCCCATAAGCTTTTCCTTTGGAGTCTGTCGCTAAAACGGATATGTAATCAAAATGAATGCTTAATTCGTCGATGATGATCTTTAAATCATCATGTATTCTTGTTAAATAAGTTGATGGTTTTACGTTCATAGTCTCTGCCTTTCATTATGATTAATTATACACCTGCATGAGTGCTTCTGTCTTTTCCTTTATGTGAAGGACATTTAACACTTAATTCTATGAGAATCTGAAACAGTTCGATTAAAGATAAAAAGAGTGCTCTTTCAATGAGCACTCTTATAGCTTATTTAATGATCGATTCAGGATTCTTTTCTGTTGCCTTGGGTAATTCAACACCGAGTTGTTTCATTGTAAGCAGCTTTAATAATGCTTCTACAATGTTTTCACTGTCCGATCCATTTTGTGAACCCATATTGACAACAGTACTTGGAACAACATTTACCTTAGCATTCTTGATCGCATCCGCAAGTTTATCTGCAATTTCCTGCATAACGCGATACTCAGCACCACCATACGCTTTAACTTGAGCATCGATGGCTTGAGCTTTAGCTAACCCTACATTGGATTCTTTAGAGGCTTCAGCTTCCCCTTCGACTCTTACTTTAGTCGCATTGGCTTTGGCCAAAGCTACGATCTGATTGGCTTCTTGTTCAGCTTTAGAGGCCATCGCAGCTCCACTGTTGCGTTCAACTTCAATCTGAATCTTAGACTTCGTCAACAGACCTTGTTGTTCAGCAGTAGCTTGTGCTTCTCTTAGGGATTTTTCGCTTTCAGCTGCTTGTTGCTGTTTTCCATACGTGACTTTCTTTTCTTCAGCAATCTGACGTTCACGTAACTGAGTCAGAATATTTTCAATCATAGGATCGTTGATGAGTGAACGAGGGGTCCCAATCAACACTTCTTCAAGTTGAAGGTTATATTTCATAAACTTCGCTCTCATCTCCATAACTGCACGTTCTCTGATTTCTGAACGTTCTTGGATGAGCTCAATCAAAGTTTTTGTTTGGGCTACATCTTTAAAATATGCGGATACAAGTGGATCTAATGATTGATTGACCAACATACTGATGTCACCAAAACGTTGGATGACCCAAGGTGCTTGTCTGTAATCAATGTGCATAACAACTGATAATGGTAAAGCAGGTTCAAAAGCATCTTTTGTGATGATATCAACTTCTGTCAGGTTTTCATCATACTTATGATCACCGGTTTCTGCTTTATTCCACTTAAGAATGATATTGGTCGTTGGAACCAAAACAACTTTTCCAGCATCCGTATTAAAGGCATATTTGCCTGGCATCAAAGGTTTTTCTAGTACCCCTTTGCTTCCTTCAGCAACCAATTCACCATGTCGGTAATCTTCTCCAGTAATATCTTTACCTTCTATTCCAAAGAATGAAACGACAACTCCAACAAAACCAATTGGAACAACAGTTTTTGGTTTAAATTCGACGGTAGCAAAAAGTCGGTTAATGTAATAGGTACCATCGGTCAAGACCTGGATCTGTTTCCCTCTACGACCACCTAATTCAAGGAATTTTTCTGGATCTTGATAGGATGAATGACCTTCACCAACACTTGGTGCAATGATTTCGCCAGACTGTAGTGGCAAACCATCATGAACTGTTACGATACCCATCAAATCTGCCAATTGGTCTCTTTCGGCCATGATGACAACCGGTCCAAATGCACCGCGTTCACGTAAAGTATTCTGCATACTTTGTAACTCTTGACGCTCTTGACGACGAGTAGAATCAATCATCTTGAGTTCAGTTGGTGTGATAACAATAAACTGCGCTAAGTTGATGGCATAAGTCCCTTCACGTAAAATACCGCGTTGTGGTCCTCTTTGTCCTCCATTTTGTAAGAATCCTCTGACATTTTGGAAGTTATTGGCTTCTTTTATAATTCTGCCCAAAGTTTGAGTAGGTGGCAAAGGCTGCCCATCTCTTGCGAAAATATATGCAATTTGTCCTTGAGGAATCGTAATCAAAGGATAACGATGAATCTTATACATAAATACAGACTTAAAATGAATGCCTCCACGCAATAGATCTGGAGAATAACCTGCTTCTCCACCTAAGGCAATAATGGCATCTTTCAAGGAACCTTTTAAGCTCCACCACTTTTCTACAACAGCCACTTCATTGGAATTTATAACGCGTAAGCCAAGAAACTGAAAGATAAACAAATAGATAAAAATCAAACCTAATACACTATAAATGATCAATGGGACATAGTCTGTCAAGTCTTTACCTCCGCCGTTCAAGACGTGCCTAAACACATTATACGCTTAACTATTTAAAGCAATATTATATCGCTTAGAAATATGATCAATATCTTTGATTACAATAGTGAGTTAAGACAAACATAGCTCGAATTGTGTTTATTTTACTTTTTTGACTGACTTTTTCCATGGTAAAAAAGTACTGTCCTGCATAACGTGGACTCAGTGGCCAAACACCATTTTTTTCTTTACTGATCAGCCAATCTAGAGCATCTTGCATGCGTTTATCATATGGTGTATCAGAAAAGGCAAAGTATTCTAAAGCCCTTAAAAGATCATAGTGCCAATGATAAGGCCAATGCATCGATAAGAAGTGTTCATCCATAATATGTCCATCTTTATCACTCTTATATAAATGATGCATCAGTAAGAATTCATTGGCTTCATGACGCATTCTTTTAACTTCACCAAGTTTATATGTGTATCCATTTCGTTCATACTCCCATAGTCCTTCCGCAACCGATAAGGTGGTGTGAACAGAACTGTGATGCGTGTATTTTTTCTTATATTGACAGTTGAAGCCACCGTCTTTAAGTTGAACTTTAATGAAAAAATCAATCAGAGTTTTTAATTTCTCTTCAGAAGCCTTGAAGTAACAAGCAAAATTCAAAAACATCCCAACAATGCAGACATCACTGTTAGGATATCCCATACGATGCGCAAGACCTCCGTCTTGGGCTATGTTTTGATCAAGGACCATTTCTACAGTTTTCTTTATTGTGGGATTTGAACTTGGAAACCAAATCATCCTTAGCATCAGTAAGGTGTAATGGGTCGATGTGAACTTGGGTAAGTAATAGGCGAGACCCCAATGTCCATCGGGATTTTGACAACTTAAAAAGGCAGATCCCCAACCTGTTTTTTCTATCTCTTCTTGAATTGATTGAATTTTCTCATGGTCACTTTTTAAAAGATCTCGATGCAAACGAAAACGAATAACCGGATCAGAATTATCCAACCACGATAGGGTCTTTTCATCCATAAGACTTACCTCATTTTTTTAAACTTTGATTTCAAATTCGATCAACCATTTATCGATCATATTGACGATTTGATCATGTATCCCATGACCTACAATACTTTCCTCATGGATCTCATAGTCTTCTATCAATTCATCTTGATCTTCTTGTTTAAGTAACTTATCCGATAATGGAAATAGGATGTTGTTTTCTTTACTGAGGTGTTTACGGACAAAGATACTGTACTCTTTGAAGTGATCTTTCAGAGTATTCAAGTCTTTTTTATCAATGTCTTCTCTCATGGTTTGAACCATGGCACGACCAAGCACATGTTCATGCATCAACATCGCAATGACACCATCATTATCTGGAACCCCTTTTAAAACCAAGGTAGGAAACAGATACGCATCTTCTTTACCATGATGACACTTATCGGTAAAAGTCGATAAGAAATAAAGCACTTCATTGCAGTATTTGAGTTTTACCTCATCTTCTTTTGTAGAATTCATGATGTCATCTGCGATGTCTAAAACACTGAGGATCACTTCATGCTCATGCCTTAAATCATCTGTCGCTTTTCCCATTCTTGCTTCCTTCTTTCTTTTGAAAATAAGTTAACACATAGGAATCATCTTCTAACTCAATTATAACATCCTAAATGGTCTTGATAATATGGCTAAAGAAACAATTACAATACAAGACCCTTTATTGAGGCCTTGTTTTCATGTGTATTCGTTTAAGATGAGCTGTGATTTCGCGCTCTTCATCATAATGATAAGGGATATCTAGTGCGTGACACACTTCTTGAGCAATTTCTGAGAATAGAGTGATGCTGTTAAAAGCACTATCCCAAATATGATCAATCGAGGCATCGCTGACAGTGGCTTCCCAGCGTTGATAAAGATCAGCAGACAGAAACTGTTTGAAACCTTTTCCACACTTGCCCGTTGAAACAGTAAAGTTATAATCAATACCAATCTTCCACTCGATCATTCGATGCAGCATTTCTCTGATGGGTCCATTCATCATCCAAAGGGCATAAGGTACTTGATCACGTGCACAGCTTTTAGCAACATTTTGAAGACACCAGTAGAACTCATTGATTGAACATTCCACTGTAAATGAACTTGGTCTTTGAATATGATAATCCTTGTCTGAAGCAGGTTCTAAGGTCTTGAAACGATGGTCTTTGTCCAGCAATAATATGGTTGAACTATCTGTACCATATTCTATGAGGGCTTGCTTAATGGTTTTAAAACACAGATCTGTTCTGACATCATCTTGATACAAGACGAGAAATATGTAAGATTCTATACGTGGTGATGTTGCATACAGTTGTGTATCTGACTTATCGGCTTCTTGCAGGATGGCGACTTTTCCAAAAGTATCGATCCAGGAATGATCATCCAAATACCTTTGGATATCATGACAAGCAAATACCACATCATAATCTTGGTATTCATCTTTGGGGATCATTGGATTTGCTCGAGATCCATTCATATAAGCAGCTCGAATATTATCATCATGAGTTGTGAAGTTAAGTATCAATTCCATCATTTCTTGCTCAGTTCTCATGATGACCCCTGCTTTCCTTGATGTCGTTTAGATGTTGAATCTGCCAGGCTCTTTCACTTAAACGTTCGCTTTCACTTCGACAAGCCTTTAATCCATAGATGGCTGCTCCAATACTGTGTGTCTGAACATGGATCGTTGCGATCGCATGACCACAAGCCCTGGCAGCCGCAATGGCATATGGATCTTCTATTGATCGTGCTGCCGCATGGGCTGCTAAAGCACTAGCCCTAATTAGTTTAAAAGGCACTGATTCTTTTAACCATTGCCTACCTAAAGTAATGCATGTTTTGGGTCTGGAATCTTTGGGGGCAATGATTTCAAAACGATCCAGTGTGTGCTCAGCTACATCAAGTGCCCATCTTAAAGCATCTCTTTTATCAAGAGCCAATAATTCATCAAGAATTGATTGTGTTTCTAAATCAAAGCGAGGTTTTTTTACTTTGTCTTCCATACAATAAGTATACACCAGAGAACTTCATCAGTTTATTCTATTGGTTAGATTAGATTTTTATCCCAATATCGTGTCGATAAAACAACTGAGGTGCGTCGATCTTTAAGATTTCCTTATAGACTTTAAGGGCTGCTTCTTGTAGGGTAGAAGCCATTTCTACAACACACAATACTCTGCCAGAAGCATTTCTATATCCATCTTGATAAGAAGTCCCCATATGATAAACCTGTGCCTCAACGTTTTCTAAACCTAAAATCAAATGGCCTTTCTCAAAGTTTTTTGGATACCCTTTCGAAGCTAAAACTACCCCTAAGGCAAAATTTGGATCAAACTTTAAGTGAACTTCTTGATCATTGATCATATCAAAGATGACTTGATCCAGCGGATTGAGTAGACGAGGTAATAACACTTCGGTTTCAGGATCTCCAAATCTAACATTGAATTCAATGGTTTTGATGCCGTCTTTGGTTGCCATTAAGCCGCCATATAAGACACCTTCAAATGGATTTCCTTCTAGAACCATTGCCTGGGCAATGGGACGCATGATCTTTTCCATAGCTTCATCAATTTGAGCTTGAGAAATCTGAGGGACAGGTGAGTAAGCACCCATACCACCTGTATTTGGACCTTGATCAAAGTCATAGGCTCGTTTATGGTCGCGGGCTATGTCAATAGCGACAACTGTTTTTCCCTTCACAAAGGCCATCAAGGAAAATTCTTCGCCTTCAAGATACTCTTCAATCACAACAGGTGAAACGATAGATTCATGATGATAGATCTCATGAATGGCTTCAATGGCTTCTTCATCCTTCATCGCAACTGTAACTCCTTTGCCTGCCATCAAACCATCGGCTTTGATGACAATAGGGGCTGCATTTAAAGAAAGATATTGAAGAGCTTCTGCCAAGGTATGTACAGTCACATGTTTGGCAGTTGGGATTCCATATTTATTCATAATGGATTTGGCATAAGATTTACTGGACTCTAAACGAGCAGCATTGGCTGTTGGTCCATAGATCGGTATATTTTGCGCTGATAAAACATCGACGATGCCTTTGGATAAGGGGGCCTCTGGGCCAACAAATACCAATGAGATCTGATTGGCTTTTGAGAATTCAATCAGTGCTTCAAAATCATCTGCTAAGATGGGTACGATTTCTGCAACATCACACATTCCTGGATTTCCTGGGGCGACAAAAACTTTCTCAACAGTTGGGCTCTTCTTGAAACAAGCCGCTAAAGCATGCTCACGACCTCCAGATCCAATGATCAAGATACGGTTCATTAGTGTTTAAAATGCCTTTCACCGGTAAAAATCATGGCGATATTGGCTTCATCACAGGCTGTAATAGAGTCCTGATCTTTAATGGAGCCTCCTGGTTGAATGATACATGTGATCCCGTATTGAGCAGCTAAGGCCACTGTATCATTCATAGGAAAGAAAGCATCTGATGCTAAAGTTGCCCCTATGGCTTTTTCACCGGCTTGTTTTAGTGCAATTTCAGCTGCACCGACACGATTCATCTGACCTGCACCGATGCCTAAAGTCTGTCCATCCTTAACGATAACGATCGCATTGGATTTAACATGCTTAACAACTTTCTCTCCAAACAATGCATCACTTATTTCAGAAGAACTTGGATGTTTGATCGTGACTGTTTTAAGTTGGGTTTCAGAACTAGAATGTTTATCTGTGTCTTGAGTTAATAAACCACCCGCAACTCTAACACTTGTTTTTAGATAAGGTCTAGAATTCTGATCTGATGTTTTCATTACACGAATATTTTTCTTTTGAGTTAAAATATTGAGTGCTTCATCAGTATAAGAAGGTGCCAATATGATCTCTAAAAAGATTTCAGAGAGTTCTTTGGCGATTTGTCCATCAACTTCACGATTAAAGGCCACTACACCTCCAAAGATACTGGTGGTATCGGCTTCAAAAGCTTTTCTCCAGGAGTGATACAAATCAGAAGATATCCCTACACCACAAGGGTTGGTATGTTTAAGTGCGATCACAGCAGGCTGATCAAACTCACTAAGCAGTTGTAAAGCTGCAGCCCCATCTTGGATATTATTATAAGAAAGTTCCTTACCATGAAGTTGAATTGCCGCTGATAATGAATCTCTTTCTTCAAAAGGTGTCACATAAAAAGCTGCTTTTTGATGAGGATTCTCACCATATCTTAAAGTTTGGTTCAAGACATAGGTTTCAGTTAAACGTTCAGGAAATTCAATGTTGACCAACGCATTCATATATTGGGCAATCAGGGCATCATATGCAGCTGTGGACCGATAAACTTTCGCTGCCATGGCTTGTCTAAAAGTAAAGTCAGTCTCTCCTTTTTCACTCAGTTGAGAAATCAAACTTGCATAATCTTTTGGATCACAAATGACAGTCACATCTTGATGATTCTTAGCCGCACTTCTTAACATCGAAGGTCCACCGATATCGATATTTTCAATGGCTTCTTCAATCGTACAATCTGCTTTTTCAATGGTTTTTTGAAAAGGATACAGATTGACGATGACAAAATCGATGGGTTGAATATGAGCACTTTGTATTTGCTGAAGATGTGAAGGATCATGGCGCTTGAATAAAAGTCCCCCATGAACCAATGGATGCAGTGTTTTGACTCTGCCATCCAACATTTCAGGAAAACCTGTGACTTCTTCGATACCCAATACAAGCAAACCCGCTTCTTGAAGGGTTTTCTTAGTACCCCCTGTTGAGATCAATTCAATCCCGTGATCAACCAAGACTTGGGCCAATTCAACCAGACCTGTCTTATCACTAACACTTAATAATGCTCTTTTTTTCATAGGTTCTCCTTGAGTAATTGCTGAATGATTTGTGGGTATAACTGATGTTCAAGTTGATGTAACAGAATTTCTGCTTCTGTCCTGTCATCTCCTTCTTTGATTTGAAAAGATACTTGTTTGATGATTTCACCTGTATCCATGCCTTCATCTACATAATGGATGCTGACCCCTAAGGTCGTTTCATGTGCTGCTAAAGCTTGACCTAAGGCATCTTTTCCTTTGTATTTAGGCAACAATGAAGGATGAATATTTAAAATATGTTTAGGGTAAGCATGGATGATGATTGGGCTTAATAAGCGCATATATCCAGCTAAGATGAGCCAATCTGCTTTCCATAATTGGACTTGTTTTAGGATGGCTTCATCCATGGCTTGCTTTGAAGGATATTGTGATCTAAGGAAAATAGCACTGGGGATGTGGTGACGATCTGCTCTAGACAAACATCCTGCATCCGCATGGTCGCAAATCAATCCTATGATTTCTGCATCCAAGTGACCTTTGTTTTTAGCTTCAACGATGGCTTCGAAATTAGTGCCACTACCTGAAGCGAAAATCACAAGTCGTTTCATACCAATATAATTCCTGGGTTGTTGGTCACTTCACCGATCACTTGAGCAGTTTCGCCATGAGACTTTAAAATCAAAAGTGCTTGGTCAACATCTTTTTGATCAACGATCAAAATCATTCCAATCCCCATATTAAAGATGTTAAACATTTCCGATTCTTCGATTTGTCCTAAATCTTGAAGTTTCTTAAAGATCAAAGGAATCGTCCATGAACCCTTTTTAATCAATAAACCCTGGGTTTCTTGTAGACAACGAGGCATATTTTCGATAAATCCACCACCTGTTATATGTGCAATGCCTGATACTTTGATTTCTTTTAGTACAGCCATAACAGATTTAACATAGATCTTAGTTGGCGTTAAGATGGTTTCCCCTATCGTAGAACCTTCAAAAGGTTCATCAAGAGAGAGTTTGTTATCCTTAAAAGAATCTTTCTGACCAAAGAAAAACCATTTGAATGGATTCCGCTGGAAGATAATCCAATGACAACTTGCCCTGCTTTAACATTTTGAGTTGAGATGAGTTGTGATTTCTCTGCGACACCCACTGAAAACCCAGCGATGTCATATTCACCATCTTGATACATATCTGGCATTTCAGCTGTTTCTCCGCCAATAAGAGCACATCCAGCTAATTCACAACCATCTGCGACCCCTTTAACCAAAGCTTCAACAACCTCAGGTTTATTCTTTCCAATCGCAATATAATCCAAAAAATAAAGCGGTAAAGCACCTTGCGCTAAGATATCATTGACACACATGGCCACCGCATCGATCCCTACCGTATCATGCTTATCCATCATGAATGCAATCTTGAGTTTAGTACCTACCCCATCTGTTCCACTGACCAATATCGGCTCTTTGATCTTATAAAGTGACAAATCGAAAAGACCTCCAAATGAACCGATGTTGGACATCATTCCTAAGTTACGTGTTCTTTCAATATGAGTTTTAATTCGTCTTACGGATTCATAGCCGGCTTCTAGGTTGACACCAGCCTCTGTATAATGTTGACTCATATTGCTCCTTTAGAATTTGCCGTCTTTATTGGCGTTTTCAATGTGTTCATATAAATGTGTTGGATAATTTTTCGTAAAACAGGCATGACAGAAATCTCTGTTTCCTAAGGCTTGTTTTAAACCATCCATGGATAGGAATTTTAGTGAATCTGCTTTAATCAATTGTCTGACTGCTTCAACATCATTAAATGCACTGATGAGTTCTTCATACGTTGATGTGTCAACACCATAAAAACAAGGCGCAATGATGGCTGGTGATGCGATCCGCATATGGATTTCCGTAGCTCCGCATTGTCTAAGCAATTCAACGATCTTCATGGAAGTTGTACCACGCACGATTGAATCATCAATCAACACAACTCTTTTTCCTGCAATGATCGATCTTAAAGGTGACAGTTTCATTTTGACACCTTTTTCTCGTAAGGCTGGCGAAGGTTCAATAAAGGTACGGCCCACATATCGATTCTTAATGAGACCCATTTCATAAGGAATTCCGCTGGCTTCCGCATAACCATAGGCTGCAGATAATGATGAATCTGGTACCCCTATGACGATATCCGCATCGACTGGACTTTCTTTGGCTAAGATCCGTCCCGCTTCTTTACGTGAACGATGAACGTTAAGACCTAAGATATCACTATCCGGACGTGAGAAATAAATGTACTCCATTGCACAAATTTTTGACTGTGTATCTTTAGAATAAAAATCGCTTTGTATGCCATCTTTATCAATGGTTACGATTTCACCAGGTAAAATATCGCGTAAGAAAGTAGCCCCTACCGCATCAAGAGCACAGGTTTCACTGGCCACCACATAACCATCATCCAAAGTTCCAATCGATAAAGGACGTAATCCATGACGATCACGCATGGCATATAAACGATCTTTGGTTAAAATTAAAAAGGCAAAAGCTCCTTCTAGATAGATCAAAGCTTCTTTGATGGCTGCGATACGTTTGACACGAGAATCCTGATAAATCAAGTGAGCTAAGATTTCTGAATCAGAGGAACTTTGAAAGATAGATCCTTTACGTTCAAGATTTTGTCTTAAGATCTGAGAATTTACGATATTTCCATTATGACACAAGGCAAAATCGCCACCTCCATGTCTAAACAAAAATGGCTGAACATTAAGGATTCCACCACCACCTGTGGTAGAGTATCGAACATGACCAATCGCATGCATCCCAATCAATTTTTTAAGCACGGACTCAGGAAAAACATAACGAACATTGCCTTCATTTTTTACACTGGTTAATTTCTCATTGTCTGAAACAACGATGCCTGCTCCTTCTTGGCCTCTGTGTTGGAGCGCATGTAGTCCATAATAGGTCAGTTCAGAAGCTTTGGGGCAATTATAAACACCAAATACCCCACATTCTTCATGAAGTTCCCTTTCATAAATCAAATCGATTTCGCTCATACTGTTTTGATCAATTCTAGACGTCTCAGAATTTCCTGGTAAGCATCTTCTACTTGTCCCAAGTCTCTTCTGAAACGATCTTTATCTAACTTCATTTTGGTTTCTTTATCCCAAAAACGACAAGTATCCGGTGAGATCTCATCTGCTAAAACGATATTTCCATCAAGAGTCTTACCAAATTCAATTTTAAAATCAACCAACAAGATACCCACTTGATCAAATAATTTCTTGAGGACTTCATTGATCTGTAAAGTCAAATTCTTAATGATGACTAGTTCTGCTTGGGTAACGACACATAACGCAAGGGCATGGTCTTCATTGATCAAAGGATCACCTAACTCATCATTCTTGTAGCACAGCTCATAAATTGGTTTTGGGGAAGGTGTACCTTCTGGGATGTTGAGCCGTTTGGACATGCCTCCCGCAATGATGTTTCTAACGATGACTTCTAGTGGGATGATGTGGACTTTCTTACAGAGTTGATCACGATCATTAAGGGTTTCCAGATAATGAGTTGGGATTCCTGCTTTGGCCATCTCCTTGAAGATAATGGTTGAGATGGCATTGTTTAGCATGCCTTTGTGTTCAATTTGAGCTTTCTTTGCCCCATTGAAGGCTGTCGCATCATCCTTATAATGAATGATCAAGGCATCTTCTCTTTCACAGGTATAAAGCTGTTTGGCTTTGCCTTCATAAATCATGTTTAGTTTTTTCATAGTGTGCTCCTTTAGCGCTTTTTGAAATATTCGATTCCGTTTTGGAAGAGCTTATGTTCTGCCATACCGGGGATATTTTTATAGAGATCCTGTCTGATGCGTTCTGTATGACCCATCTTACCTAAGATCTGACCATTAGGTGATATGAGGCCTTCAATGGCTTGATCTGAACCGTTGAGATTGTAGATGGGATCCATGGTCGGTTGTCCTTTTGGATCACAATATTGGAAGACGACTTGGCCATTCTTGAACCACTCAGCAGCTTGTTTCGGATCGACTTTCAAACGGCCCTCCCCATGGCTGATTGGAACTTTTGTGAGTTCACCAGGAACGCAGTTGGTTAACCAAGGCGAAGCATTAGAACTTAATCGCGTTGTGACAATGGCTGAAATATGTCGATGGATCACATTGTTGGTTAAAGTCGCATCATGTTTGGTGAGTTGACGATATTCACCATAAGGCAACAAACCAGTTTTTATTAGGGCTTGAAATCCATTACAGATCCCAATGATGAGACCTTTTCGATCAAGTAATCTTTCAATCGCTTTTTTAACTTTGGTTTGATTTAAGACATTGACGATGAACTTTGCGCTGCCATCAGGTTCATCTCCACTAGAGAAACCTCCAGGAAGAGCCAAGATATGGGCTGAATCAATTTTATCTGCGAAAGCACTAAGCGATGCCTCAAGATCCTCTTTGGTTGTATTGCGAATTCCAATAATGACAGGATGACCGCCTGCTTTCCTAAAGGCTTTGGCTGTATCCGTTTCACAGTTGGTTCCCGGAAAAAACGGAATGACCACCTTGACTTCATCTACAGGATCACCAGGATACTTAGGCATGATTCGATCAGTATCTTGAATTTTAAGTTCAATGGCTTCTGATGATGATTTAACAGGGTAAAGAAAATCGAGTCCGTAGGTATAAGCAGCTTTTGCCTTTTCATAATCGATATTGATTCCGTTAAACGTAAATTGGCTTGTTGAAACCTTACCGATTTTGAGCCATTCTTTGGGGACATCTGTACTAGGAGTTGCAACCAAGAAAGAGGCTGGATGATTTTGAAAAAGATCTTCTTCAGTTTTGATTTTTACTTTAAAATCATTGCCAAATACCAAAGCACAAACACTGGCGAAGAGACCTTGTTCAACAACTCGTACCGCACTGACTTTATTGGATTGAGCCATCAATTGAACTTTAGTGTAAGTCTTAACGATGTCATCCAAATCAAACAGCCCATTGGGTTTACGTTTTGCTTTAACCAAATATAAATGATCAAAAGTAGATTTTGCTTGTTGAGAACGTATGTCATCTACTTCCGCAACACTACAAGCAAAAGATACTAAAGTATCTAAAACATCTATGTGTTTGAAGGTTCCAGACATACTGTCCTTTCCACCAATCGCAGGACGCTTAAAAGCAGCTTGAACACTTAATGCCCCAAGTAAAGCTTGGACAACATTGCCCCATTTTTTCTCATCTTGGTTAAGCCGTGGAAAGTATTCTTGGAATGAGAAAAAGATATTTTCAATTTTGCCACCTAAGGCAATGGTCTTTGCGATCGATTCAAGGACTGCTGCCTGAGCACTTAAGAAAGGATTGATGTCGCTGAGATCAGGGATAAAACCATGCGTTAGAATGGATACTGTTGAGACATCTTCTGAATCAGTATAAATTTTCTGGACTGATCCTTGAGTTGGAGTCAACTGATTCTTGCCTCCTAAAGGATAAAGCACAGTACTGGATCCTATACTGCCATCAAATTGTTCAATCAAACCTTTTTGAAGACAGACATTTAAAGAGGATAAGTGATTAAGCGCATTGTCTTCATTGAATTCTAATGCTTCTTTTTCGATGATCGGATTTTGATGAAGAACTGCTTCTGTACTTTGTCTGACACCATTGGTATCGATTAAAGCACGATCCAAGTCAACAACTTTGAGTCCTTTATAGATCATCTGTAATCGCTTTGTTTGGGTGACATGGGCAACTATTGTCGCTTCCAGATTTTCTTGATGAGCTAAATCGATAAAAGTTTCAACATCCTTTGAATCTAAAACTACCGCCATTCGTTCTTGACTTTCACTGATGGCTAATTCTGTAGCATTAAGTCCATTGTATTTTGTGGGGATTTTATCAAGATCTACAATTAAACCTTCCGCTAATTCTCCTATAGCAACACTGATACCACCTGCCCCAAAATCATTACATTTCTTAATTAGAAGTGACGCTTTTGGATTTCTAAAAAGCCTTTGCAGTTTTCGTTCTTCAGGAGCATTGCCTTTTTGAACTTCACTTGCACATTGTGTCAAAGATGTTTGAGTATGGGCTAATGATGATCCTGTAGCACCACCGATTCCATCTCGACCAGTTCTTCCCCCTAGTAAAACGATTACATCTTTATCCTTAGGGCTTTCTCTTCTAACTGCATCTGCTCTAACGGCCCCAACAACAGCACCACATTCAAAATGCTTGGCTGTGTACTTGGGATGATAGATTTCTTTCACATAGGTTGTCGCAACGCCTATTTGATTTCCATAAGCACTGTTGCCTTGTGTTGCTCTTTGGGCAATGACTCGTTGCGGTAATTTATCCGCAATGGTATCACTGATGGCTTCTTTAACATTCCCACAGCCACTGATTCGCATTGCTTGATACACATAAGCTCTGCCACTTAAGGGATCACGAATGGCTCCTCCAATACAGGTAGATGCTCCTCCGAAGGGTTCAATTTCAGTAGGATGATTATGCGTTTCATTTTTAAACTGAAGTAACCAATCTTGGGGAGACCCGTTTTGTTTAACTTTGATTTTTACAGAACAAGCATTGATTTCTTCACTATGTTCAACTCGTGGATCATCAATGACTTTGGCTGCGATGGTGGCCATCTCCATCAAAGTCAAAGGTTTAAATGACCGTTTTGGTTGAGCACGATAGGCATGACAAAGATCCAACATATCTTTTAGTTCTTTTTCATAAGGACCATGAGGTATCGTAATTGATTTGAGTTGAGTTTCAAAAGTCGTGTGACGACAATGATCGCTCCAATAGGTATCCAATACTTTAAACTCTGTCATCGTTGGTTGACGATGTTCATGGGTCTTAAAAAAGTTTTGAATCAGTTGTAGATCAGCACAACTCATCGCAGCTTTATTGTCGGTTAGAAACTGTTGAGCTTGGTTTATAGAAAAATCTGTGAAGTGGTCGATCGAACCTTCATCACTGATCATTTCTGATACTTCAACTTCTTGGGTCAACGATTTTTCACGCATTTCAATCGGATTGATCCAGTAATGAATAAAGCGATCTTTTTCTACAGATGTCAATGCTCGATTGAAAATTACCAATTCAAAAGTTTTTACACTTGCTTGCGTATTTTGATCCAATAAGCGAAGACATTGCATTGCGGCATCAGCTCGTTGATCATATTGACCAGGTAAAGGTTCTTTGAGGATTATTGTTCCTTTGAGTTCTGGTAATTGGGTCATAACTTCATCACACATGGGTTCGGAAAAGACTTGGCCAATAGCGATATGATAAATGGCTTCATCGATCTCATCAATGTCATACCCAATCATATAAGTTACTTCAGCATCAATAAGAAGTTGATTTTTGATCAAGTTACTTAGCGGTAGTGAAGTCAGATCAAACCCAGTACGTTTCTTTATAAAAAGGCGTTTCATTAAATCTTCCTCCATTCTTGTAACTTATGTTGAATCTCATTGTCATCGGATGTGCACAATGTGATGTGTCCCACTTTACGATTATGACGAACTTCTTTTTTTCCATAATAATGAAAATGAGCATGATCTGGATTCATCATGGTGAATTTCTGAAGAGCATTTTGTAAATCTTGTCCTAAGATATTTATCATAAGCGTAGGTAAAACAGTTTGAGTTTGTATCTGTTTTGAACCTGTGATGGCTGCGATATGTAAGTCAAATTGACTAAAGGTACACCCTTCAATCGTCCCATGAGCTGAGTTGTGTGGACGAGGAGCCATTTCATTAAACAAAATGCCCTCTTTGGTCACAAAATATTCCACGGCCAATACTCCTATATAATTCAGAGATTTGGCAATTCTTAGAGTGTATTCAAGTGCTTGTTGTTTGATTTGTTCACTGATTTGGGCAGGTTGATAAGAAGTGCTCAATATCCCGTTTACATGCACATTCTCAAAGGGTTCAAAGAAACTGATCCCATCTTTGAAACATGCACAGACCACTGATATTTCCTTTTCAAAATGGATGAATTGTTCTGCAATATATTCATCGGGAAAAGTTAGTTTTAACTGATCACGGTCATTTTGATTCTTGATCATTGCTTGTCCTTTTCCATCATATCCATAGCGGCAACGCTTTATGACATAGGGATAATCATGAAGTTGATTAAGATCTTCTGGTTTATAAATTGGAAATGTTTTTGGGCATGGGATTTCTAAAAATTTCGCGAACTCTTTTTCTTTTATCCGATGTTGAGACAGAGTCAAGGCCAGTGATCCTTGTGGGATCTTACCTTTAAGATTGAACCCATCAATCAAAGCACTATCCGCATTTTCAAATTCATAAGTTACTACATCACTATATTCAACCAGTCGTGCCAAAGCCAACACATCATTAAAATCGGCTTGGATAAACAGTTCTGCCAATGATGCACAAGGACAATCAGGATCTGGATCGAGCACATTGATTTTATAACCTTGTTGAATGGCTGATAATGCCATCATCTGGCCTAATTGTCCCCCACCAATGATCCCAATATGAGCTGGTGGAATAAGTTGTTGGTTCATTTAAAAGTACTGGCTCTTACAGTTTCCGCCATTTCAAATTGATGATCTTTAAGCTTTTGTACTAAAACATCATCATGGATCGCTAAGATACGAATGGCTGCCAATGCTGCATTCTTAGCTCCGGCAACTCCGATGGCCGTCGTTAAGACAGGAATACCAGCAGGCATCTGATTGATCGATAAAAGACTATCTAAGCCATCTAGAGCTGTTGTTTTAATGGGAATGCCGATGACAGGTAAATGCGTCAATGATGCAATCATGCCGGGTAAATGAGCTGCACCTCCAGCTGCTGCAATGATGACTTCTATACCGCGATGTGCCGCTTCTTTCGCATAGTTGACCATATCTTCAGGTGTTCTGTGAGCACTAACCACCTTTTTTTCATAACCAACATTAAAAGCCTCCAGAATATTGATGGTTTCAACAACGGTTTCATAATCACTGATAGAACCCATCACAACAGATACTTTAACTTGATCCATATTTCCTCCTTGAATACAAAAAGACACCCGGTTGGATGTCTCATAAAAACCAAAAAACAGCTTGGCAGCTCATTTTGATTTTGTAGTCCCAACGTTTATGGTGTCAGGGTAGAGACTTGCAGACCGTATTTCTGCAGTTATACAAAATATTCAGTTGTCATAAAATAAAAAACACAAGCGCAGTAAGGCTTATGCTATAAAGATGTTTGTTACGTCATGGGTCAGATCATTCAAATTTAAGTTCATAGCCACCTCCGTAACATGCCTATACTCTATCACAAGTCCTCTAAAAAAAACAGACCTGTAAGACTCATGCACGCAAATTTCACCACATTTTTTATTCATACTGAGACATGATTTATGAATAAAGTTATCTATTGGAAATCAACGTTTCTAAAAAAACTCCTATTTATGTATAATATATTCAAAGGTGAAACTTATGAAAATCATGACTGATACTGGCAGTTTGATTGGTGTAGAAGAAGCACAAGAACTTGACATTGAACTCATACCTTTACAAGTTGTGGTAGCTGGAATGAACTATCGTGATTACCTAGACATCAGTTCTGAGAAATTCGTTGAACTGACAAAAACAAATCGAGCATTGACCTCATTACCTTCAATAGGACAATTAATGCAAATCTATGATCAATATAAAGAAGGACTCCATATTTGTGTCGCCAAAGGATTAAGTTCAACCTATGATGTGGCAGCATCCGCATTAAAAGAGTTGAATTCAAATGTTGTCCTATACAACAGTAAAGCTTTGGTTGGGACTCAACGTTATTTGGTTCAATTGGCACAACGATTATCACATAAACATAGTATTGATGAAATTATCCTAAGAATGGATAAGTGTTTATCAGAGTGCCAATCATTTCTTATTCCGGTTGATTTCAATTTTTTGAAACGATCTGGACGTATTTCACCTTTAGCTGCGACCTTTGCGGGTATGATGGGTATCAAACCGATCCTGACATTTACACCAGGTATGGAGCGTTTGGATAAATTTGGAGTAGGTCGAACTTGGATCCAAGCTTTTGATCATATCATCAAAAAGATGGCAGATAATGCGGTCAGTATTCAGCATAAGATCTATATCGTTCATGCGATGAATCTTGAGACAGCTAAACTATTAGAGGAGAAAATACGTCAAAGATTTGGTAACCTTGACATCGAATACTTAAATTTCTCACCTGTATTAATGGCACTGGGTGGACCTGGTTGTGTTGCGGTACAGTATATTCTAAAAGATGACTATGAATAATTAAAGCGACTCAAGTAGAGTCGCTCTGTTTACCATAAGCTCCAAGCAATCAAACCCTGACCTATATGATATAAGATAAGGTACAAAACAACAGAACTGTTGTTTCTATTCTTGGAGAAATAAAGATGTAAGAGGATGAAGTCAGAAAAGAAGAAGAACACAGCCCCAATAACTCGCATTGAAGAGAGTTGCGTCGGATGAAGAACCCAAGATGCCAAAGCAGTACTCACCATTAGAATCAACGCGATAACGTAGATATTGATAGCCCAACCCATTCCTTTAAAATCATACTCTTTATTTTTACGTGTTGAATATCCAAACATCAAAGCCATAAATAGCAGTGGTAGAGATAACCAAAGCGATGTACTGTTGATCCCAAAGAATACGATATAAAATCCATGACCTATCAGAAAAAACACTGTTCCCAAAAACAAATAGGAACGATGTTTATATTTTAATCCTAAGGCAAGATCACCACACAATGATGATCCTAATCCAAGGAATAAAAAAATCTCATTTGTTTCAATCTTATTAAAGTATAGTGCCAATAGTGCCACTGTCATAAAGTGAAGACAGACGATCATTTTAATGAATAAACGTAAGCCATGGTTGTCTTCTAGTGTTAGTTTAACCAAGAACACTAAAAAGATCGTTACACTGACGATATAAGCTAGTGATATGATGGTCCTTGGTTCCATGATTTTATTATAGACTTATCGTTGTTGATGAGCCATATTAAATGGATAAGTTAAGTAAAAAACAACCATTTTATAAGCAAGTTCTAAGCTTAAGATTGCATATAGAGTCGATGTAGGGTATGATTCTTTTTGGACATTTATTTGGAGGATAGCTATGAGTATTTGTACAGTTGAACATTTAAGTCACGGATTTGGAGATCGAGGTATTTTTGACGATGTTTCTTTTCGTTTGCTTAAAGGTGAACATGTTGGCTTAATTGGAGCCAATGGTGAAGGTAAATCAACATTCATGAGTATCCTGACCAGTAAATTGACCCCTGAAGAAGGACGAGTCATTTGGTCGTCTAAAGTAAGGGTTGGTTATTTAGATCAACATACTGTGCTTGAGAAAGGTCTTACGATTCGCCAAGTCCTACAGAAAGCTTATCAATATTTATTTGATGATGAGGCTGAGATGCTTAAGCTTTATGACGCAATGGCCAATGATCCTGACTTAGATATGGATGAAACACTTGAGCGGATCGGCATATTACAAGATACCCTAGATCATCATGATTTCTACATCATCGATAAGAAGATCGATGAAGTTGCATCAGCTTTGGGATTAAGTGCAATCGGTTTAGAGAAAGATGTCGATTTATTGTCGGGTGGACAAAGAACCAAGGTATTATTAACGAAACTCTTACTTGAAAAACCAGACATCTTACTGCTTGATGAACCCACTAACTATCTTGATGAAGAACATATTGTTTGGCTTAAACGTTATTTACTGTCGTATGAGAATGCTTTTATTTTGATTTCTCATGATATGCCTTTCTTAAATGATGTTGTTAACTTGATTTATCATGTTGAAAATAGAAAGCTAACACGCTATGTAGGGAACTATGATGAGTTTGTCAGAGTCTATGAGCAAAACAAACGCTTACTGGAATCAGCTTATGGAAGACAACAGTCTGAAATAGCAAGACTTGAGGATTTTGTTGCACGCAATAAAGCCAATGTCGCAACGTCCAATATGGCTAAATCCAGACAAAAGAAACTGGATAAGATGGAGCGTATTGAATTAGCACCTGAAAAGCCTCAACCAGTCTTTAATTTTAAGATGTCACGGACATCTGGTAAACTGATCGTTGAAGCCAATGATTTGGTCATCGGTTATGATTCGCCATTATCTAAACCATTAAAGTTTACACTTGAACGTGGACAGAAAATCGCATTAACCGGAGCCAATGGTTTAGGAAAATCAACTCTGTTAAAAAGTCTCTTAGGTATGATTGAACCTATTTCTGGAAAGATTGAAACTGGTGAATATTTATTCATCGGTTACTTCGAGCAAGAACAAAAAAAGAATTCTAACTTGACCTGTATAGAAGATGTGTGGCAAGCTTTCCCTTCATTTAATCAACTTGAAATTCGTAATGCATTGGCCAAAGTTGGCTTAACTCGTCAGCAATTAGAGTCTAAAGTAAGTGTTCTGAGCGGTGGCGAACAAGCCAAAGTACGTTTATGCAAAATACTGCATACCCCTTCTAATGTCTTGGTTTTGGATGAACCAACCAATCATTTGGATATTGACGCAAAAGAGGAACTAAAAAGAGCCTTGATTGCCTATAAAGGGACGATCTTACTGGTTTGCCATGAACCCGAATTTTATCAAGATATCGTCAGTGAAGTCTGGAATTGTGAGACTTGGACGACAAAAATCGTATAAAAAGATGATTTAATGATCATCTTTTTTATAAGTAAAATATATTTGTGTTGTCTCAGGGATTGTGGTGAGCTTAACACTATCGCATAAATCGAAGAATTTTCGCTTAAAGAATAATAGCTAGATACAATTTAGAAAGTCGAAGCTATTGTCTAGAAATAGTCATTTAGGAAATGACCTATACCATCTTCATTGTTGGATAAGGTAATCGCATCTGCGATGGCTTTGACTTCATCGACAGCATTATCCATCGCAACACCGATCCCGGCATATTTGATCATTGTCAGATCGTTATAATTATCGCCAAAAGCCAAAACTTCGCTGGCTCCAATTTTCTTTAGATCACAATACTTCTCTAATGCACTGCCTTTATCTACACCATTTGGATTGATTTCAATAAAATCTGGCCGTGATTTTAAGAAATGGACTTCATTATCAAAAGGCGCAATCAAATCATCCATGAACTTATCGATGACTAGAGGATCAGCACTGATCATAATTTTATTTGGACAAAAATCAATCAAACTAAGATCTGAGAGAACTTTGACTTCATGATTCTCAGAACGAGCTGCATACTCAACATTGGTTCCATTAGGATCTTGAACCCATAATTCATGTTTATAAGGAACCATCAACGTGAGTGGAAACTGCTGTGCATGTTTGATGATTCGTCTGTATAAATTTTCACTAAATACTTCCTCAAATAAGATTTCATTACTTTGAGCATCTGCAATAACACCGCCGTTATAACACAGCAAGACAGTTTTTTCTAAAGGGATTTGTTGTTTAAGAACAAGGTTTCTTAATCCATGTAAAGATCTACCCGAAGCCAACACAAGGATAATTCCATTCTTGTGTGCTCTTAATAAAGCGGATCTTGTCAAAGGCATGATTTCATCATGTTGATTATATAAAGTACCATCTATATCTAAAGCAATCAACTTGATCATGTTTCCCTCCAATCCTTCACACTATTATTCTTCACATGTTTATTATAACTTTTTTCTGGAGGTTCTGTCGCTTAGAAACTTAAGAAAAATGATCTCAAATTCTATCTTATTATGATAACTATGTTGACTAATTATGATTATTATTTTATACTTTATTTATGAACACTGAAAAGGAATTGCATCCTTTCAAATTACCGCGATGGGAAGACTTACCAGACCTTGATCTTTATATGGATCAGGTCATCAAGTTGACCGAGAAACATTTAAGTTCGCTTGGGATCAAGCCCGTCACTGCAGCCATGATCAACAATTATGTCAAACTTAAATTGTTGCCGGCACCAATTCAAAAGAAGTACACACGTGTTCATGTCGCATTTATCTTTGCGATAGCCATCTTAAAAGATGTATTTGAAATCATGCAAATCAAAGAAGGCATTCTTATCGAAACTCAAACACTTGGACTCAAACAGGCTTATAATTTATTTGTAAGCGACGTTGAAAATGCGGTTCGGTTGATTGAAACTCAGGGGGAAAAGAAAGAACCTATGACCTTACTGGAAGGTGAGATCACTGTAGAAAACCGCATCCTAAAGCTTGCAGCATTGACCTTTGCGGCTCAAAGAGTCGTTAAGAATTTGATTCTGATCGAATCACAAGGAGAAAAAAATGATTCAAAAAATAGCGATCTTAACTGATTCTGGCAGTGACGTGCCCGCTGAAATTGTTAAAGAAATGGGAATCTTTGTTTTACCACTTCAAGTCAACTACAAAAACCGCAGTTATTCAGATGGGGTCGATATCGATGCTCAAACAGTCTATGAAAATTTAACGAAAGAAGTCCCAACGACCTCTTTACCAACCGGCCAAATCGTTGCGGATACCCTTAAAAAAATTGAACAGAGTGGATATACCCATATCCTAGCTGTCGTATTGTCTTCTGGTCTTTCTGGGACACACAATATGATCCAATTGATGGCAGATCATTCCAAGTTACCAATGAAAGTCATTGATACAAAAAATATTGGTATTGGAAGCGGTCTTAGTGTCATTAAAGCTGCTCAATGGGCAAAAGACGGCTTTTTATTCAATGATTTGATTGATAAAGTTCAGCAAGTCATCCTACAAACCAAAGTTTATTTCGTCCTCAATACCTTAGAATATCTTCAAAAAGGTGGACGTATCGGTAAAGTGTCAGCATTTGTTGGACAAACACTAGATTTAAAACCAGTCATAACATGTAATGATGAAGGAATCTATACCACCATCGCAAAAGTCAGAGGCAGAAAAGGATCATTGACCAGAATCAAAGAAATCGCTTGTGCTTATGCTCAAGATGGAAAAAGAGTCAACATCGCCTTTGCGCATGGAAATGCACTTGAAGAAATCACCAGAATAAAGGAAGATGTTTTATCAAGAGTCCAGAATGTTAAAGATATCTATGTTGGACCTGTTTCTCCTGCATTGGGTGTTCATACTGGTCCTGGATTAATAGGAATCGCTGTACAAATCGAAAATTGATCAAAGTGTCTTAGGACACTTTTTTATTGCATAAAAAAACAGCACTTTGTGCTGTTAAGATTTAATATCTTACTTATGATAATCTGAGCAATTCAAAGAAGTTACTGAAGATATGATAACTAATCAGAATCTTAGTTAAACCAAATGCACCAAGGATAAACAGCACGGCTTTAGGGATTGATCTATTTGTCTTGTTGTTCATACCCAATTTATAACATAAATATCAGAATTTTGATACTCATGTGCAAATGAAAGTTTATTTCACAATTAAATTAGAATGTATGATTACCACTTATTAGCTACCTTTTCAGCGAAACCCATAAAGTCTTTGATATGGATGATCTTCCCATCATCAAGTTGAACTGAACCACTGAAACGTCCAAAAACTTGATGCTGATCTGATTCTAGAATCAAGAGGGATGTTTTAGATGAACGATCTAATATTGGTACAAAATCCATCTCAAAACGTCCATCATCGCTTGTGAACTTCCATGGCTTTAGGTAATCTTCATGTCCATCTTTCATTGGGATATCAAAAGTAACTTCGGATAGCTTATGAGCTTTACCATTATAAATCAACATATTTTCGGTAGCTGCTTTGGTATTCCCAAATCCATAACCGATGTTGAACCCAAAAGAGATCCCATCTACGACACCAGAAGCACTTCCCCAATACCAAGTGTTCTTATACGTCCAAACTCCTCTTCCCCAATCTAAGACCGCGAATGACGATTCTGGCCTAAACTGATATGCTTTGCCCGCAATCGTAACACTGCCTTCAGCTCGCATACAATTGATTTTCTGATTGAAGTAGAAATGCTTAGGTCGATCAAACGGGGTCGCAATGACCATGCTTTCTTTAGGGATACTGCTTAAAATAAGCCGTCCTACTAAAGGTTGTCCTTGACTAAAATGTTCAACTTTAAAATCAAGGATTCTTTGTTGATCTTTGTGAGTAAACTCGATAATATAATTCTTTTTAACGATACGGATATTTCCTTTTAGTGAACTAGAAGGGTGATTCTTCTTTCCAAATGTGAAGAATGACATGAAGCTCGCTGTAATCTCATAAACCTCATCAAAATTAAAGAAAGTTATTGAATCTAAGCCCATATATGAATTATCTGCAACAGTCAAAGCAAGACCAAAATGATCATTACCGACATAGTAATAATCCCATTCTTTGATTCTAAAACCTGGTGCTTTTATATCCTTTCGGTTATATATTGGCAATAAACTTTTTGCATAACCAGGTTCTGCAATATTTCCATGTTTATCCAGCAATGGTGCAGAAGTTAATATTTCGTGTTGCATATCTTAATGGCGACGGCGAGCTTTCCTTCTATATAAGGACAGTCCTCCAAAACCAGATATGATGGCCATATAATATCCAAAATCATACCAGAATCCACTATTCATCACTTCATAGATCCGGATATTTTTATCAAATATACTCAAGATCAAAGACAGGGGTGCCAACCATCCATGCCAAATTCCCCAAAAGAATCCTGCTGTGTTGGTTGAAGAGGCTGTGCCATCTCCTGGGATACAACCTGTCAAAGCGATGAGAATTAAAATACTGATCAATACCCATGCAAGTTTTCTGTTTTTCATAAAGTTTCCTTTTCTGTTTGTTTATTCATAAAGTCCAATGATTGTTAAACTTAATCTAAGTCTATTATAAGAGTTTATGAGCTAAGTTGTTCTAAAGTTTCTTTGATTCTAAGAATAACGTACGCTAAATCATCTTCAGATGCTTCAAAATCTAAGTGATCCACATTAATGACTAGGATTGGTGAATGATCATATCTTGAAAAGTAAGACTCGTATTTTTCATTCAATCTTTCCCAATAGGATCTTTCTACGCTTTGTTCAAAGTCACGACCTCTTTTTTTGATTCGCTTAATCGCAACTTCGACACTGACTTGAAGATAAACCAACAAGTCTGGTTTCTTGACTTCTTGGATCATCACATCAAATAATTGATCATAGATATTATATTCTTCCGCTTCCATTGTTTTGTCTTCTGCATGCATGGCCGCAAAGAGCCCATCACCATAAATACTGCGATCCATCACAGAATTAGGGATCAATGCAGCTGATTTGAGATGCTCAAAACGCTTGGTCAAGAAATATATCTGAAGTGGAAATGCATATCGCTTACGATCTTGATAAAACTTATCCAATATTGGGTTATTTAAAACAGGTTCAGGAAAAGCAATGTACCCTTCTTTGACAAGATGATTCATCAAAGTAGTTTTACCGACTCCTACTACACCCTCAATTATCAACATAAACATCTCCTTTTTAGAAAAACAATTATTCGATGATTCGCTTGGCTTTTCTCAACAAGAATTTTAAAACATTTTTATCGACAATATTACCTTCGTTGATGCGTTCTTCAAAGTTCTCCCAACCACAAAAATCATTATATGCCTTTATGGTTTCTGTATCAAATTCTTGAGTAAAAGGACCTTTATAGTATCCACATTTCTTGAGTGCCTTTTGAATCTGATCTGCACCTTTAGAATCAACCACGACTTTATCTTCTTCTCTTGTTTTATTAAAATAGATCTCATGAAGTTTAACAAGCTTCATTAGTTTCTTAATGGGTTGAGGATCATCATCTACTCTAAGATCCATGTATCGATCATTATACCCACCATAACTGCCCCCTTGTTTAACAATCAATAAAGCAGCAGATTGGCGACCTCTGCGGTCACCACCAGCGTTTTGACCAGCATCCAGGGCTTTGACCAAGCGATTCGCTAAGGTCCCCTGGGTCAATCTGTAGGTCTTAACCATGGCTTCAATCGTTTCAGCAGAAACCAATATGTTGCCTTGACACGCTAGATTTTCTTGAGCGATACCTCCTGCATAATCGAAGCAATTTTTACCTGTAAAAGTAACAGCTCCACCTTTGGAATCTACGATCCCAAATTGCCGATCTTCGATATGGTTATCCCTGGCTTTTAGTGATTCCAATACTTTTTGAGCAGTGTAACCTTTCTCAAGCAAATCCAGTCCAACTGTCCCAAACTCAAGGTTAGCCATGGCCTGAGTCGCGATTCCACCAACGTTGGCTTTTGCCCAAGGAACAGCAGATCCTACAGCCAAAAATTTAGATTGAACAGCAATCCCGATTTCACCTGTTTCAGGGTCTCTGGCTACGATGGAGAAAGTCGCTATATTTTTCATATGAGGTCCTCTCGCAAATCTATACCACGATAGATTTTCTGTTTTCATTATAACAAATCCACCCCCTACAGTGTTCAGACAGTGATAATCCCACAAATTTACCATAATTAAAATTTTGACCTAAAATTTAAAATTTTGGTGAATATTGATGGGTTTGATGAAACATGAAGTTCAGTTCATTGTGGTAGTTACATAGCCTATAATAGAAGTATTGAGGTGACTATGGAAACAATCATCGAGAAGACAATGAGTTATGCTAGGAGGTTGCTTGAGAAAGAAGCCACTGGTCATGATTGGTGGCATACGCAAAGAGTCATCGATATGGCTATTCGCTTAGCACAATCAGAAACACAAGAAGTGAATATGGAAGTGGTAATATTAGCTTCTACCTTACATGATATTTATGACTATAAATCATCAAATGATGAAATCAAGGGTCCAAAAGCTGCAAAGGATTGGTTGATTTCTTGTGGTGTAGATAATAAATTGATTCAGCACGTGGTTGAAATCATCGAAACAATGTCATTTAAAGGTCAGGTTCTTCGTCCAATGTCTACCATAGAAGGACAGATCGTTCAAGATGCGGATCGTTTAGATGCGGTTGGGGCCATTGGAATAGCCCGTGCTTTTGCGTTTGGTGGTGCCCATGGTCGCGAGATCTTTAACCCTGAAATCCCTTATCGAAAAAATCTAAGTTCTGAAAATTACAAAAACAAAGCTCTGCATACAACCAGCCTCAATCATTTTTATGAAAAGCTATTTAAACTTGATGGACACTATAACACATCTTTAGCCAATCAAATTGGTCATCAAAGATATTTATTCATGATCAATTATGTGGAAGAATTATTGAAGGAATGTAATGCAACCAATACAATACTTTACGAATCACCAAACTTTAGTAAAGCAGATTGAAAAGGTTCTTATATTTGAGTAGAATGATATCAGAGAGGTTTTTTATGCTCAAGAAAATATTATTCTGGCTTTATGTGGTTGGTGGACCCGCAGCGGTAATTTTTTTGACTTTTAAAGAAGCCCTTTGGCCAAGGATGATTCCATTTGATTATTTATTTACTATCTTAATTGGGATGTTTTCCTATATGATAACGGTCATCGTAATGACCAACAAGAAACTAAACATAATTAAGAATAAGGTTCTATATATTTTCATGCCCCCACTTGTTTATATTGGCTTGTTACCAACATCCTTTTTATTTAGACAACATAACTATAATTTACCTGTTTTGATTAGGTTCTTATTATTTAACATTCTCATCTATACCTTCGCCATTCATGTGACGGTCTTAATATACAATCATTGGATCATCTCTAAAGAAAACCATGAACTTTCTTATCAAGCATCTAAAAAGTTGCGTTTTCCAAGAACAATTAAATTCCTAAGACGAACTTTCAAGATCAGCACCATTTCTTTTCTAATGTTTATCCTTCCATTTGTTGGATTTGCAGTAGTTTTAATCTTCAGCTCTGAATGGCGTATTCGTTATGAAATATACTCTTATAATGAGGAACCCAGTTCTGAAAATTTAGCTAAATTAACAATAGACCTTATAAATTATCGAAGTTATGAAGAAAGAATTACCTATTTGCCCCTTGCTTTGAAAGATGATGAAGTACTCAAACTAATTTATGAACTTCGTGAAGATAGTGGACGAGCAGATTTATATGGGATGGAATCTTTTGCGAATCTTTCATCAATCAGAGATCCTGAAGATGCTAAAGCTTTGGTCATGACACAATACTTAAATGCTTATCTATTGTTAGGTAGAAATCAAGAGTTTTTGAACTTGATGCTAACAAATACTGTTCAATACGGAGAAATTGATTTCTATTATTTGTTTGCAGCCAATTATCAACTCTATCGTCCTGAGTATAAAACGGTACTACCATATTTGCTTGTGGTATTGGAACAGGTATATGATGTTAATGATGAAGATTACAAAACTCTTTTACTTCGAAAAATGATGAACATCCGTGTTAGACAAACCATATATGCTATGCAAGACGATCAAGAAAACGAAGATCGGTTGGAAGTGGTTTTTAAACAATTATTTGATGAACTCAAGACCTACAACAATTCATTAGAAGACTAGTATAGAGATAGGATTTCACTAGCTCACTAAAAATCGTTATTTGTATGGTTATTGAACTCTCAAAGAATATTCCATACATCATCAAGAAAATATATCTTAATAAAAGCCATCTGATTATTCAGATGGCTTTAGCTTGTTGACGAGTTCTATGAGTTGTGTTTGCCACTGTAGTCCTTTGGTTAGAGACATGGCTGGAGTTTCACCTAAAGGATATTCAATCTCCATAAGTTCATATTTAGACTTTCCTAAGGTATGATAAGGCAAGATCTCAATTTTTTCGACATGCTTAAGTTTTGCGATACGTTGAGCTGTTGCGAGCAGATTGACCTGATTGTCATTGAGTCCTGGAACTAAGACTTGTCTGATCCATAATGGGGTTCCTATGCTTTGAGCCAACTCTAGAAAACGTTCGGTCACTTCCATTTTTTGAGAAGTGATTTTCTTATATAGATCTGCTTCAGCTGCTTTTAAGTCATAGATAATTAAGTCAGTTGCTTTGATGATTTCTGGTAATAAAGGTGATAATGAAAAGCCTGAAGTATCTAGTGCAGTATGAATGCCTGCTTCTTTTAAAGCCAATAAGCACTCTAAAAGAAATTCTGGCTGATTCAAAGGTTCTCCACCGCTAAAGGTGACGCCACCATGTTGACCATAGTAAGGTTTATTTCTTAGTGCCAACTCTGTGATTTCTTGGGCACTCAATCGATTTCCGATTTGGGCTTGCCAAGTCTCTGGATTATGACAATATACACATCTTAAAGGACATCCTGAAAGAAAGATGATCGATCGAATCCCTGGCCCATCAAAGGTCCCAAAGGGTTCTATTTTACTGATATAGCCGAGTCTAGATGGATTCATGGAAGGTCCTATTAAGTACTTCCAACTGTTGAGCTCTGGTTAAGCGATGGAAGTGAACTGCATAACCAGAAACACGAATGGTAAGATTAGGATAAAGCTCAGGATGATCCATGGCTTTCTGTAAGACTTCTCTAGAATAAACATTCACATTTAAGTGATGTGCTTTTTGTTTAAAGTAACCTTCTAGGATTGATACCGTATTTAAGATGCGTTCGTGTTGAGTCTTGCCTAAAGTTTCTGGCAGGATCGAGAATGTATTAGACACCCCGTCTTGGCAGATATCCCCATAAGGAATCTTTGCGACAGAGTTGAGAGAAGCTAAAGCACCGCTTTGATCACGACCATGCATTGGGTTTGCACCCGGGGCAAAAGGTTCACCTTTTTGACGTCCATCTGGTGTGTTGCCTGTTTTAAGTCCATATACAACATTGGATGTGATGGTTAAGATCGATAATGTATGAACTGCATTGCGATGTAAAGGATGTTCTTTCAACATGTTTGAAAACATGGTGACGACATCTACAGCGATGTCATCTACACGATCATCATCATTTCCAAATTTAGGATAATCACCTTCAATTTTAAAATCGATCGCAATACCTAGCTCATTTCGAATTGGTCTTACTTTCGCATACTTTATCGCAGACAATGAATCTGCTACAACCGATAATCCTGCTGCCCCAAAAGCCATCAAACGTGTGACATGTGTATCATGTAAGGCAAACATGCTTTTTTCATAGGCATATTTATCGTGCATGTAGTGGATGATGTTCATGGTATCGACATATAGAGCTGAAACTTTCTTCAGAGTCAAAGTATACAGATCCATGACTTTATCAAAATCTAGAACTTCATCTGTGATCGATGGGATCCCATCAATGATCTTTTCTTGGTAGATTTCATCATAACCACCATTGATCGCATAGAGCAGTGCCTTGGCTAAATTGGTTCTTGCGCCAAAGTATTGGATCTGTTTACCAACTTCCATAGCCGAAACACAGCAAGCGATCGCATAATCATTGCGATATAAAGGAGACATCAAATCATCATTTTCATATTGAATGGCACCTGTCTCTATGGACATTTTTGCGCAGTATTGTTTGAATGCTTCAGGTAGTTTTTCAGACCAAAGTATGGTCATATTGGGTTCAGGTGCAGGTCCAATGTTGGTTAATGAATGCAGATATCTAAATGATGTCTTGGTCACCAAAGGTTTCCCATTAGAGGCAATACCACCGATGGATTCAGTCACCCATGTTGGATCACCCGCAAATAATTCATCGTATTCAGGTGAACGTAAATGACGTACCAAACGTAATTTGATGATGAACTGATCGATCAAATCTTGAGCCTGCATTTCTGTGATCAAGCCTTCTTTAAGATCTCTTTCAATATAGATATCAAGGAAAGATGAAGTACGTCCTAAAGACATGGCTGCTCCATTGTTTTCTTTAACAGCTGCCAAATAAGCAAAATAAAGCCATTGTACGGCTTCTTGAGCATTTGTAGCAGGTTTTGAGATATCAAAGCCATAGGATGAAGCCATTTTGATCATGTCTTTTAAAGCTCTAATTTGATCGCTGACTTCTTCTCTGAGTTGAATCGTTGAATCATTGATTTCTGTGATTTGATTGAAGTCAATTTTCTTGGCTTCAATTAAAGCATCTATTCCATATAAAGCCACTCTGCGATAATCCCCAATGATTCTTCCTCGCCCATAAGCATCCGGCAAACCCGTCAACAATCCGGTGTGTCGAGCTTTCTTCATTTCTGGTGTATAGGCATCAAAAACACCTTGGTTATGGGTCTTTGAATAATCATTAAAGAACTTTTCAAATTCTGGTTTCATTTTACGTCCGTAGACTTCTAGTATTTTTGAAGCAAGTTTAATGCCTCCATAAGGATTGATGATGCGCTTTAATGGGGCATCTGTTTGAAGTCCTACAATCGATTCTTTATCTTTTAAAATATACCCAGGTTTAAAATTATTGACACCGGATACAGCATCCATCTCAATATCTAAAACTCCAAGTTTCTGTTCCTGTTTAAGCAGTTCTACACATTTTTCCCAAACTGCTTTTGTATTGTCTGATATTGGTGATAGAAACTGATCATCACCAACATACGTGCTAAAGTTCTGGTTAATGAAATCTTCAACATTGATTTCATGTTGCCATACACCTGATTTGAATGAATCCCATGTTTTGTGCATATGTGCCTCCTGAGTGCTAAATTATATTATCATGCTCTTCAACATTATGATGTGACTTTAATCACATTTTTGCACCTAATATGACTTAAGCGCTTTCAATTTTCATTATCTAACCCTAGTTATGATCCAATGATATTTGCGATATAATAAATCTAACTTAAGAGGAGTCCTTATGCGAAGAAAAGATAGAGCTGTCATAGATCCTGTAGAAATCTTAGATATCATCTCTAAAATAAAGGTATGTCGTTTAGGACTTGTAGATGAAGATACAGCCTATATCGTACCTTTAAATTTTGGTTATACTTTCAGTGATCAACTGGATACTTTATACTTTCACTCTGCTCATAGTGGAAGAAAAATGGATCTATTAAAAGCAAATCCAAAGGTTTGTTTTGAGATGGATGATGAACACCAACTGATATCTGGTGAACTTGCGTGTGATTATACCTTTGATTTTGTGAGTGTCATAGGAACAGGTGTGATTGAATTCATTGAAGATCGATTAGAAAAAATAAATGCTTTAGATATTTTAATGAAACATCAAAGTGGATCAACTGACTTTACATATTCAGATGCTGCAATAGATCAAGTCACAGTTTATCGACTTAATGTTACTGAAGTTCAAGTCAAACGACACAGATCACAATAATAACAAAATGAATTTTTAAGCTTGCTTACTCGTTCGATACGTTCCATAGAAAACAGGGATGGCTAAAAGTTGAACTCCGATTGAAATCATGATCATGAGATTGATGTCGATATCATAGAGATAACCTAAAAACCAGCTTCCTAAAAACCATGAAAATCCGAAAGTTAATTCAAAGACTCCAAAGCCGATCGAACGGCTTTTTTTAGGAACCAAAGTCGCAACAGCCGCTTTAAGAATCGTTTCCTGAGCTCCCATCCCAATCCCCCACATGATGATCCCAATAACCATTCCTTCAAGTGAACCGATATAAAAGATGAACAGAGAGAAAGTTGCGGAAACCAGTGTCGACAACATCAATACCCTTAATCCATATTTGTCATAGAACCATCCAAAGAATAAAGCCGCAAAGGCATCTACGATCATGGCGCCTGCATACAATAAAGGCAAAATATTATTTGATACAAGACCTTGTCTTGAGATATGCATTGTAATCATAGGAAAGTCGATAAATCCAAACGCGAAGAGTGAAATCGCAGCCAAATACAAAATGAAACTAACTTTTATTTTAAGCGGCTCTTTTACAATACTTTCTTTTTCAAATTGTGATGGATCTGGAAATTTCCTTCGTGCAATCAACAACACAATCAGCGTCGCTATGGCAGGAATTCCAAGGATCAAAAAGGCTAGATGATAAGCACTTAAAACATTGCTTTCACCTTTGATCATCAAAACAAAAAACAACATGACTGGACCTAAGAAAGCTCCTATTTGATCCATGAACTCTAAGATCGCAAATGTTTTACCTTCACCAAGTTGCTTAGAGGCAAATGAAACCATGGTGCTTTTTGATGGCTTACGTATGGCTCTACCAATTCTTTCAATGAATATTAAAGCACAGGCCAATATCCATCCATTTTCTGGAACCAGTGCTAAAGCAGGAATCGCAAGTAAATTAATGGAATAGCCGATGATCGTCATCATCCAGTATTTATGTGTTTTATCTGCTATATACCCAGTCACCAATATGAGGGCATTCCCTAAAAGCTCGCCAAAGCCTGACACAAAGCCAATGGCTGCTGCAGAAGCACCCGTCATACTTAAGAAGACGCCATATATGCTTCGTGCGCCTTCGTGTGTCATATCGGATAATAAACTGACTAACCCCATCAATACGATAAATATGAGTGCTGGGGTCCATTTTCTTTTTTTCATAGTTCCTCAATTCGATCTATTTAAGTATAACACTTAAGCTTATTTCATTGAAGAAAGGCTAATAATCTTGATTCACTAGCTTGTTTACATATAAAAAGACAACACTCACATGTGTTGTCTTTAGTAATCATTCATTAATTAATTATTTAATGTTAGGAAATTTCTCTTGATAGAGTTTGATAATATTGGTCAATTCAACATTGTTTTCTTTGACCCAAGCTTTGACTTGTTCACTGATAACACATTGAAGGTCTTTGACTCTGACAATGGTATATGTTGAACGATCCATGATATCTTGATCTACAAACCCTGCATGAACATGTAAATTACAGATGTCATGGTCTAGGAAACCCAACTCATTGCTTAACAACATCTTTTCTGGACTTGCAGCAATTTGATCTTCTAGGGTAAAAGGTTTCTTATTCCAACTTGAATTACGATAAACTCCAACCTCATCAGCCATCTCACTAAAGATACGTATCCCATGTCTTTCAGCTACCGCTTTCATCCCTGCAGTATGATTTGGACATGAGTATGAATGACCATGAAGATATGCTGGTTTTCTTCCTGTTATTTCTATGAATTTTTGAACTTGACTCTCAACTTCAATACATGATTCTTCAAACGTGATGTGATTAGGATGGGTCTTATCAAGTGCACGATGTTGACCCGATGTCTTAAAGGATCCATCAGGATTGACCATAGATGGAATCAAGGCAGGATCTGAAACTGGATTGCCTGCTACGACATTGATGTCTTGCCCTAATAATATGTGTGGAAATTCTGCAACCATCCTTTTACCTGCATATTCACTGCTGTCTAAATTGGTCATCAGACCCGTTTCAGTTAAGATCCCATTGCGTGCAGCAAGTAAGATCCCATCAGTGACTCCATAAGATAATCCATAATCATCTGAATGTACGATTAATTTCATAGACTTCCTTTCAAGTATCTAAATACTTCAATTTCTTGATTCAATTGTATCACAGCATCATAACTTAACCTTTAATCATGACTAAAGAAAAACCCATGAGTGGGCTTAATGGGTCTTTATGTTTAAACAGGTTCCTTAAGAACTTTGAGTTTTTCAAGATCAAGTAACTTGATCTTTCTTTGACCTTCCATTAGTATCAAACCTTCTTCTTGAAAGTCTGCCAGTTTCCTGCTTAATGTTTCTTGACTCATACCTAATTGAGATGCGAAATCACCTTTGGTCATATTGAGGATGATGGTTTTCTTTCCTTGAGCAAGCTCTAATAGTGCTTGAGCAACTCTTTGTTCAACTGTATTAAGATTGATGTTTTCAATTAGGTTTTCTGCTTTTTCTAGTCGTTTACTTAGTACTTCCATGACTTTAAATGCAATCGAAGGATACTTTACCATCAATTCTTTTAATCTATGTCCATCAATCATACACATGGTTGATTTTTCAAGTACTTCAGCGTTGTCACTTAGAGGTTCTGAACTTAACAAGCTTAGCTCACCCATAAATTCACCTGCTTCTACAATGCGGATCACTTGTTGTTTTCCAACAGCATTGATGCGTGATATTTTAACTCGACCTGAGTGCAATACAAATAGTTTGCCACCTTGATCGCCTGCCATATACACATAATTTCCCTTATCTAAAGTAGAATCACTGGTTATGTTAGCGATTTCTAACATTTCTTCTTCTGTTAGATTGTTAAAGATTGGAACGATTTCAATACAGTTGGCATTTGTGCTTTCACAATGATCATGCTCATTCATGTTAAGTAATCCTCCTTTATACTAAGCATATCATACTCTATTTCGAGTTGTTTCTTTGAATCTGAGCAATCTAGCTGCATTAACGATGACTAGAAAGACCGATATTTCATGAATCAACATACCGATAGATAAGTTAATCGTTTTTATGAGAACGCCAGCAAGTAAAGTTCCTGCCACAAATAGTGCAAACAAAATGTTCTGTTGCATATTGCTGACTGTGGCCTTACTTAAACCAAACGCTGTAGCTAATTTTCTGATTTCTGATGACAGCAAGATCACATCAGCGGTTTCCATCGCCACATCGGAACCGGCACCTCCCATTGCGATTCCTAAATCTGCTGTAGCTAAAGCAGGTGCATCATTGACTCCATCTCCAACCATCGCAACCAAACCAAACTGTTGTTGAAGTTGCTTAAGGACATTGACTTTATCACTGGGCAATAAACTTCCATATATCTCACTGATACCAACTTGCTTTGCAATAGATTGAGCCGTTCTTTGATTATCACCTGTCAACATCACAATTTTCTTGATACCTAATTTCTTAAGTCTTTTAATTAGTGCGTGTGATTCAGGTCTCAAGGTATCCGCGACTGAAACTAATCCCAAAACCTTTTCTTTATCACTGAGGATCATCACAGTTTGTCCAATTTCTTCTTCTTCTCTGATGATCGATTCATACTTAGACAGATCAATACCTTGTTGTTGGTGTAAATTTCTATTACCCAGGACATAAGATGTTTCATTGATTGTGAAAGTCAGACCCTGTCCAGCCATCATTTCAACATGTGTTGGTGTTTCCTTAAGTTGACCAAATTGCTGAACTGCTTTATTGATGATGGCTTTACCCAATGGATGTTCAGAATAGGACTCACCAATTGCCATAATCTTTAATACTTCATCTTCACTTAATCCAAATCCTTGTATTTTGGTGACTTCAGGTTTACCAATCGTTAGTGTTCCCGTTTTATCAAAAGCCACAACTTTTACTTTCGCTAGCCTTTCTATTGATTCTCCACCTTTAAATAGGATACCTTGTTTAGCGCCACTGCCTATGCCTGCTACGATACTGACTGGTGTCGATATAACCAAAGCACCAGGACATGCTATGACCAAGATCGTCAATGATAATTCAAGGTCCCGAGTGATCACATACATTACTATGGATAACAAAACAACAAGCGGCGTATAATACTGAGAAAACTTCTCGATGAATTTTTGTGTTTTCGCTTTACTATCTTGGGCATCTTCGACCAATCTTAGAATTTTCGCAAAAGTTGTATCATCACCTACTTTTTCAGCCAAAATTTTTAAATAACCTGATTCTAGGATCGTCCCTGAAAAAACCGACTCATCTTTTGTCTTTAAGATTGGCAAAGATTCGCCTGTGATCGATGATTGGTCTACATAAGCCAATCCTTCAAAAACCACACCATCAACAGAAATCTTTTCACCTGGTTTAACAATGACCCAATCTCCCTTAATAGCATCTTCCGTCAGTATTTCAACTTCAACACCTTGACGAATTACGACAGTTTTCTTTGGGGACAGGTCTAACAGTTTCTTGATTGAAGACCGTGTTTTTTCAATGGTCCTGGATTCAAGATAGTCACCAAGCATGAATAAATAGGTTACTGCTGCAGCTTCCCACACTTCTCCGATGAAAAGTGCACCAATTACCGCTATGGTCACCAAAGCATCGATTCCAACAACACGATAACGAATCGCTGAAAGTGCTTTTTTAAAGATAGGAGTTCCCGAAATTATTGTGGTCATCAACATGAATCCAATAGCGATCGACTGTAATGAACTGATTTGTTTGGTTATAAATGATATAGAAATTAGTAAGGTCGATAACTTGACTAGATTTTGTTTAGAAATTTTTAACATTAGGAACTCCTTTCTTATCCTTATTTTTCGCTAAGGACTTTGTATCCAAGTTGATGAATTTTACTTTTAATGAGTGCTGAAGAAACCAAAGCTTCATCAAATTCTACTTTGACTCTTGAAGAGTTAAAAAGTACTTCAGAGCTTGTGATTCCATCTGTTTGTTTGAGCATCCCTTCAATTTTCTTGATGCAACTTGGGCAAGATACCGTTTCTAGTTGATACGTTTTTTGTGACATATGATTTTCTCCTTGTTTCAACACTAGGGTTGATACTCACAGTGTAAAGAGAAGCCACATGAATTTCTTTGACCTACATCAAAATTGAATAAGAATTTCATAATATTATTGTCTTTTTCAATAAAAAACCATCACTTTTATGATGGTTTAGTCTTCGTTGGGGTTTTGTGGTCCTTTGAGATCACACTGATAAAATGATAGATCTAACCAACGTCCAAATTTATATCCTGCCTTATTAATGGTGCCAACAAGCGTGAATCCACAGTTCATATGTAAAGCAATACTGGCACCATTGGATGAATCAATTCCAGCTACCATAGTGGCATAGCCTTTGTTTGAAGCATCTTCAATGATCGTCAAGAGTAATTGTTTACCAAATCCTTTATTCCGATACTTATGGTCGACATACACTGAAGATTCAACAGTATATTTATAAGCTGGTCGATTTCTAAATGTTCCGTAACTGGCATAACCTACGATTTGGTCGTCAACTTGAGCCACGAATACAGGATAAGATTCTTCCAGTTTGTGATGGTACCAATCAAGTTGTTCATTCAAAGTTGCTGGTTTATAGGCATATACTGCAGTGGTATTGATCAATGCTTCATTGAAAATTTCGAGGATTCTGGACACATCTTTTTCTTGTGCGGTTCTAATGATCATGATGTCTCCTTTTCTTAATTTCATTTTACACGACTCTATGCAAAAACTCCATATTTCAAGAAATACTTAAGTTTTCGATTAGTTTTCCACTGTTTCTAAGTTGTATATATAACAGTAGATATCGCTACTTTCATAAGTTATAATATTGATGAGGTGATTCTATGATATCCAATAACACACTTAATACTGTCGGCGTCATTCAAGAAAAAAACGGAAAATATATCTATCCAGTTCCCAAAAAGAATATGGCTTATGTCATTCCTAAAAAAGATTTACAACTTTTCTTTTTCATGAGAAATAGATACCTCGTTGTTATCATTATCGTCTTTTTTACATATTATGTGACAAAGTTTAACAACTATATTTTGGGTGGTATTGCGGTGGTTCTACTGACTTCAGTAGAGTTATATTACCGTAAATTTATGTTGGCTAAATATGCTAAAATCAGAAACTTCACCATAGCACCTACTCGACTGACCAAACTTCAAAATCCTAAATTTAGAATTCTCCATATGGGATTATATGTGGCACTTGCCTTAACACTTCTTTATCTTGGTTATAGTAAAGTTTATGGTACTTCAGATTTCTTGATTTATCCGATAGCAGCACTAACAACCATCGTCTTTGGTTATTTTAGAGTCTATAGGTCCGAGAAAAAATCTTAGTTGATTCTCATATGAAGGTTGACTCTATACATTGCTTCAGATAAACGTTGTGGCTCTACAATACTTTCAATCCCTTGGACTAATACATCAGAGGTGATGATATGCATTGCTTTATAGTAGTTGAGAGCAGAAGGTCGCTGATCGGCAGAAAGCCATTCCATAAAACTAAAGTAGCCCTCTTGAGTCGCAAAATCAGAAAAAACCAAGCCATGGTCAGCATCGTTCAATCGATGCTTTTTTTCATCTTTTTCAGCTTTTATAGATTCTGAGGTGTGTGGATTAAGTAAGCCATAATAATCTAGAATCTCTTCATTCGCATCCTCTTCAATCATTCTTTGTCGCATGAGATTGGCATAATAAGCTTCTAGTTCATTGTTGTCTAGAGGTTGCGTTTGATGTGGATCATTTATCAAGTCATACAAACGATTACCGAAGCGATTCAGATTTTCTGCGATAAAATCGTGTGAAGGAATCTTAAGAATAGAGCATCCTTTTGTAAAGCTAAGTGGTGCATTTAAAATGGTTTCTCTTAACTCTTCAGGTGTAAATCTGCGATTGATTCGCATTGGCATTAAAGTGTATTCATATAAACCTTGACCATTGCGATGTGTCGCAGATCTCATATACACATAATTCCCATCCGAAAGATTGACATTACATCCAAAATAGCCAAATAGCACTTGATCTCTGGCATTACTGTCTGTTTCTAAAACTTGACTTAAAGAAACCCCATGCATATCTATAGGTTTTGGACATTTAAAGTAATCTAGTAAAGTTGCTGGAACATCAATCAATTGAGCCAATCGAGTTGAATGTTGATTCTTTAAGCCTAAACGCGGATCCCATAAAAAGAAAGGTGTATTGGCTAGCTCATTAAAGACTGGCATATAGCTTTTCCCCCACCATTCATGTTCACCCAATAGAAAACCATGGTCTGTGCAAACAATCAGCATCGTATCATCCCACAGCTTATGTTCATCAAAGTGATCGAGGACCTTCCCAAGATACTCATCACACATCATAAGCAATGCCTTATAGTATCCCTGAATAAGGGCTGTTTTTGATTCTGATTCTGTTTTGATGTAGTATTCTGGCCAACCATCAAATTTCTCAGTGATCCCTAATTTATCCAAATATTTCTGTGGGACATAATATGGTTCATGCGGATCAAAACACTCGATTTGTAGAAACCATTGATCTGCATCTTTATTCATCTCTAAAAACTCCAGGCCTTTCTCAACGGTCCTGATCATCATATGTGATGATACAGTATCCATATACTGGCGATTGATCAAATCTTGGGTACGACTTACTCTCTTTCTTGATTTACGTTCTGTGCTTTCACCTGTCAATTCACCCAAGTCAGGTTTATTGACTTGACCGATCCATGTATCACCTTCTTGGCCACGGATAAACTCATAGGTCCGATATCGATTATGATAAGTCGATCCACCATCGCGCCAATAGTGTTTATGGTCGGTAACCAAGTGCGTATGAATGCCATTGTTTTTTAAAATTTCGGGGGCAGAATCATCAAAAGGTTCTATAGGACCCCAACCTCGATGTAAGAAGTTGTGCCGTCCTGTATGCATTTCTCTTCTTGCAGGCATACAAGGCAAACTACCCACATAAAATTGATCAAAACTGACGGAGTGTTCGCTTAGTCGTTTAAAGTTTGGCGTCAGATTTTCTTGTGACCCATAAGGTTCTAGAAACCTTCGATTCAAAGAATCAAACATCATCATGACTGCTTTCATAGAGTCTCCTTATTTTACCTTCCCATACAGATCCATTTGGTATTGAGTACTTAACCATTGATCAGAAACAATAAATGTCTCCAATAATGTTTGTAACCATGACGTATCAATTTGACGCTGCTTAGCCATCAATAAAAAAGCCTCTCTTTGATCTAACTTAATCGCATTATAAAGTACGATCGTCTTCTCAAGCGCACTTTGATCAGCGAACCTTAAAACACTCAATAGTTCTTCATATTCTTCGTAATGTGTTTCACGTTGTCTTAATAAGGAAGTCACTGTCATCTCATCAGAGAGTCCATATCTGGTATAGATCTCATTAGGGGCATCATGTTCATCCAACAAACGTTTCAACAACTTACAGAATTTGAGTTCAAGCGACGGATCATCAATCGGATTGTTTTGTTGAGGATCTTTTTCTAAATCAAACAAACGATGAAGGTATCGATGTGCATTGGGTTGAGGATCTTCAGTAGCTTTGATTTTTAATACTGGGCAATCCTTTGTAAAAGGTAATGGACCAACCATCTCCATACGTTTGAGTTCTTCAACAGAAAAGAATTTATTGATGTGGGTCGGAGTTAAAGTATACTCATAAACATGATCATAGCTCTTCGTCAAAGGCGCTCGCATATAGACATAACGACCATCTGTTACATTTAAATCACCGCCAAAGTAGCCAAAAAACGCTTCAGATTTTGTTCGTTCTTTTTGTTCAAAGACAGGTAAAATACTAATGCCTTTCATAGATTCTGGCTTTGAGATTTTAAAGTAATCCAATAAAGTAACAGGGATATCTATATTTTGAACGATTTCTTTTGAATGTTGAGATTGTAACTTGCTTTGTGGATAATGGATCATCATAGGAATGTTAGCCATTTCATTGTATAAAGGCATAACTCCCATATACCACCAATCATGTTCACCTAAGAAACAACCATGATCTGTATTGAGGATGACCAATACATCATCCCACAACTTCAGTTCATCCATCTTATCGATAAAACGTCCAATCTGATCATCGACCATCGCTAAGAGTGCTTTATAGTGCTGTCTGATTTGATCAGGATCACCTTCTTCAGGAGATCTTATGATCAAAGGAGCCCAACCATCAAACTCATCTGAGAGGTGAAATTTTCTTCGATACTCTTCCTGAACAAAATAGGGTTCATGAGGATCAAAGCATTCTATCTGTAAAAACCATTGATCAGATCCTTTATTCATATCCAAAAATTCGAAACCTTTATCAAAAGTTTGAACAAGTTGATGGGTATGATGTTGATTATGATAATTGCGATTGATGAGATCTTGGGAACGGCTCAATTGACGTCTTTTAAATCGGTCTGGATCATCCATGATTTTGACTTTGACTTCAGGTTGATTGACTTGACCAATCCATAAATCACCAGCTTGACCTCGTATGAACTCATAAGTAGAGTAACGATTGTGGTAAGTTGCCCCACCATCACGCCAATAGTGTTTATGATCGGTAACCAAATGGGTATGTATTCCGTTCTTCTTTAATAATTCCGGAACAGAATCATCATAGGGTTCTAGAGGTCCCCAGCTTCTGTGCAAAAAGTTATGTCTTCCTGTATGTAGTTCCTTACGAGCAGGAATACAAGGCATACTTCCAACATAACAACGATCAAAAACAAGACATTTTTGGGCCAGTCGTGTAAAATTCGGAGTTTCGGATTCTAGTGATCCATAAGGCTCAAGTAGACGACGATTCAAAGAATCAAACATCAACATGATGGCTTTCATAATATTATTCGTCTAATAATTCATCAAGTTCAGATGGTGTTCCTGACGTATTTTCATTTCTCAATCTTGATGTCAAATCTTGGATACTGGTTTGTCCGCTTTGTATGCTGCTTTCGACCCATTGTTCAACACTTGGTGTAAACTCTCTGGTCAAAATAGCTTCCATTAGTAGAATCATGTTGAGTCCCGAAACGACAACTAAATCTGGGGTATCACTGGCAATCATCAATCCAATATTACTAGGTGTACCACCAGGTATGTCTGTTAACAATAAGATACCATCGTGCTGATCAAGTTGAACGATCGCATCCTTTAATCTTAATTTAAAAGATTCAGGACTTTCGTCACCATCAAGTGCGAGTGCTAAAATATTTTCTACTTCACCGACGAATAATTTAACTGATTCTAAAACTGCTTTGGCCATTGGACCATGACTTGCTAATATGATACCTTTCATAAGTTCCTCCTTTTATAGAAAGAATGGGGAATTTTTCAATTCCCCATTCCCATTACTTCGTTAATAATTTTTTTGCAGTTTTGACCAAACGGTCTTCTGAATCTTCACTGACAAGTGCAACACCGACCTCGTACCCTACAGGATTGCGATAAGTTTCGCGGGTTGGGATATAGCCGACCGAAGCATTGGTGTAACCTGTGACCACTGTTTTCTTACTGCGGTCAAGATTACGTATGTTTCTTCCGATTTCACCAAAGGTTTCTGCTGGGGTTGATATGATGTTCCACTCCCCGATACTGATTCTTTGCATTTCAACGACAACTTTTTTGATGTCGACGCGCTTTTTGAGTCGGTAATAACGGGTAGCACCTTGCATTTCAACGTAAGCTGTACGTTGGATATTTTCAGGTGCATTGTTTGCTTTTAATTCATCGATCTTGTCTTGGACCACTTTGATTCTACGTTCGCATTCTTCATCAGATTCGAAGTCGCGAATTTTGAGTCTAAGAGGTTCGATTGCGGCAGATAATGTTAGATCATCCTTCGTATCGACCAAGCTTGCATCTTTAATCACTTCGCCTGCCAATAACACTCCCATACGACGTGCTTCGGTTACACCGAAACTCTTACGATTGTGACGTGTGCTGACATTTCCGGCACAGCCTTGAGCAAACATCGCAACACAGCCTGGGAAGACTTTCTCAACTGTCTCTTGATAGAAGGAGATGTAATCTCCGGAATAGAGGTAGTTGGTAAAGTTAAGGATGGTTGGATGACAGGTATACTGTGTCAATAAAGCTAAAGGTTCTCCGGTCAAGCGATCTACTCTAAATACGGTAACGGTATTATCGACATACCGAGACGCATCAATTCGATTGCTACCAAGACCAAGCAGTTCACTCTGCTTAACTCCAAGTTTAACCGGTTCTAACTCTTTATTTGCCCAAACGATGCCATTGGCGATCAATCCAGGCAATACATTTCTGTAGGCGATTTCATCCGCTGTCAAATCGACAGGACGAGAAATGTTTCCCATATCTCCGGTGCGCCAAGCTTCAGGACCCGAATGGGTGTGTGAAGCAATCAACATAATCGCATCATAGGGAATATCTGTCTTTTGACTGACAGCATCTCTAACTGCTTTGGTGAGTACTTTGTCGACGCCACTCAAATCCAAGGTCACGATGGCTACTTTCGTTTTACCGTCACCTAGAACCAATACGTTGGCAAACAGTTGATTCAAGATCCCTTCAGCACCATGGTTACGTTCTTCAAAGCCTGACATCCGTAATCCGATGGGTGGGGTGATGTTGATTTTTTTGCTTGATCCCAGTAACATAATGAGATCCTAGAAAATCTTGAAGTAGGCAAACAACAGACATACTGCCAATACGACGTACAGAATACGAACTGGTGTAATACCTTTCTTCAGGAAGTATGAGAACAAGAAGGTAACGCCAAGACCTAAAATGTTAGGCATAATGGATTTTGCGATGTCTAAGAAGCTCTTAGCAGCATCTCCTGTACCGATCTTAAAGATGAACGGAACAGAAACGTTTTGAGCAATCATAACGCCCAATACGGTCAAACCAAGAACACCAGCCAATTCGGAAATACGTTGAACGACTCCGCCTTTAGCCAAAGTAGACATGAAGTTAAGACCCATCTTATAGGATTCCATTGTACCAAAATAGCGTGTACCAAGATGGAATACGTTATAAATCAGCAAGAATACGATAGGACCTAAGATATTGCCGCCAGCAGCGAGCGAGATCCCAATCCCTAAACAAATAGGACGAATGGTAAACCAGAACATGGAATCGCCTAAACCGGCAAACGGTCCCATCATCCCCATCTTAATGGCGGAGACAGCACTTGCGTCAACATCACCGTTTAAAGCAACGCGTTCTTCCAAAGCTAACGCAACACCCAAGATTGGTGATGCTAAATATGGTTGAGTATTAAAGAATTCAAGGTTACGGGCTGCAGCTTTTTTCAAGCCTTCCGGATTGCCTTTATAGAGTTTTTGCAATACTGGCAATACGATGAATAACCAACCGCCAGCCTGCATACGTTCGTAATTCCATGATGCTTGTAATGTAAATGATCTGTAGAATACACCCATCAAATCTTTCTTAGTAATAGCTCTTGATTCTGTCATTTTCGTGGCCTCCTAGTCATTCAGGAGAGAGTCTAAATCGCTCTCACCACTGCCTTTGCCTTTTAATTTATTGACAAAGAAGTCATACAACAATGCGAAACAGATACCCAAAACGGAAACACCGATTAGGGTAATAGGCAGATATGAAGCTAGAACGAAACCGATGAATAAGAACGGCATCAGATGAGGAACACCGATCATTTGGATCAACATCCCAAACCCTAAAGCAGGTAGAATTTTCCCAGCTGCATTAAAGCCAGTTAGAATAAACGGTGGAATAACAGCTAGAACACCTTGAACAGCTTCTGCGCCATAGTATACGGCTGGGAAGACAACCAAGATATTACGGATAGCATACAATGCTTGGCTGAACGTCAGATGGACAATTTTAAACATTCTATAGTTTTCTCTGTCAATCAATCTGTCCATGTAGTGCATCGTTAAGGAGTTGATCGTTCTAATGATGGTATTCAACGATACGGCAACGAATGCAACTGGTACGGCAATAGCTAAAGCGGTTTCAACAGGAATACCTTTAATTGCCAAGACGGTACCCAAAATCGTACCTAGCAATGAATCAGGTGGTGTCGATGCACCAATCCCAACGGCCCCCATAAAAATCAACTGCAACGGAACTGCAACTTCGATAGCGGTAGTTACATCGCCTAATGCTAAACCAATGATCGTACCGGATACGAGTGGATTAGCTAAGCCGAACTGACCGATAGCGGCTGATTCCCATGTCAATAAGATGGAAATGATTGTAATAATAATCGCTTCTGTCATAAGCTCTCTTTAAACCCCTTTCTTTTGTTGTGATTTAATGATTGGAACCAGATTGACTGATTCATGCGATAAAACTTGACGGTACTCAAGTTTATAGCCAAAGTCATTTAAGAATATGAAATCCTCTATTTCAGAAGGAGTAACACTAACTGAATTTGTAACTTGTATACGGCCTTCTTTAAAGCGCATGCCCCCAACATTGATAAAGTCGATTGGGAATTTGATTCCAGCTTTAGCAATGGCTGTAATTGCTGCTGTGTCTCTGGTAATGACCATGACTCTGTATTTCTCAAAAACACCTTTTTGGTACTTGTCAACAAAACCAGCAATCGTTTGAGCAATCAACTGAATCCCCGGAGGCGTTGTCAACTTAAAGATTTCTAATTGTGTCTTATCCACTGCACAAGCATCATCTACGATGACAATGACATTAACATTATAACTACGAATCCAACTTCCAATGACCTGACCGTGAACGAGACGATCATCAATTCTTGAAAGAACTACGGGCATGTTTTTTTACCTTTCCTATTTTGTTGTATATACATGTCTAATCTACTCTTATTCTACTTGTCTTCATGAGCACTTGTCAAGTGAATTTTTAACGAGAAATGATTCCTTTTTTTATGAGTATTTCTGCGATCGCATCGGAGTTGACATCACCAATAACTTCAACTGCTTTTGCCTTCAATTCATCAACAGCATTGCCCATCGCATAGCCAGCAACCACATCAAACATCTCTAAATCGTTAGAGTTATCTCCAAATGCAATCGCATCTTTGGGATCGATTTTCCAATAATCCAGTAGGTGTTGTATCCCGGAACCTTTCGTATCACGAAGACTTGAAATCTCTCCGCTAAATTTATCGACAACAGCATTACCTGTATTCACATCATTGATCATGACGTGGAAAATGCCTTTTAAATCACGCTGTGTTTTTTCTTTCTTTTCAATCGAATCAAAAAACACCGTGGCCTTGAATATCAAATCATCGATCTTCTCTAAACTGACAGGTTCGATTCTTTTCTCATAGCTACGTTTACGTACCCCTTGCAGGTAACGATCAACGCCATAATCTTCAAGCTTGCCATACAGAAACAATGCATCCCCTTGTAGGATAAAGCCTATTTTATTTTCTAAGAGATAATCCCTAAGTTGAGCCGCTTCATCTTGAGTCAACCCACCTTTATAGATCAGTTTCCCATCCGCAAAATCAAGTGCTCCATTAGCCGATATAAAGCCATCAAAAGCGAAGTCAGTAACGTGCCCTACAGATTGCGGGGTACGTCCAGAAGCAACGACTACCTTGATGCCTGCTTCTCTCATGGCATTTAATGCTTGAATCGTAGAAGGTCTGGGCTCATCTAGTCCTACAGTATGTTCAATCAAAGTTCCATCGATATCAAAAAATGCTGCTTTGATCTTACTCATAGATACTCGCAAAGATCCCTCTAAAAGATCCTGTCATAGATAATGCTTCATCACACTTTCCAATCAATACTGTATCCCCTGTTTTAATGTTCACGTTATCTAGTGTTCCTTCCCCATCTATCACCGTCAAAAAACCCCAGGTATCAAGTTTTAAGTAAGATGATTCAGATGCGATCAACGACAATTGAAACAAACCCTTCTTTTGAAGCAAGATTCGATGGTGAGAATGCTCACCAATCGGAATTTTTAGTTCATCATAGGTATATCGATCTGGAGCTTCAACCACACTCAAGGCATCCTTAAGATGAAGTTCACGTGGTTTTCCACTTTTTACATCAATACGATCATAATCATATAAGCGATAGGTCACATCCACACTTTGAGAGATCTCATAAATCAACAAACCTCGCCCAATCGCATGAATTGTTCCTGAGGGTATGAAGAAGAGATCATTGGGTTTGACTTCATGATAGTCTAGGATCTTATCCCATTGATTTGAATCAATCCAAGATTCCAATTGAGAATTACTTGAGGCTTTATGACCCAACTCTATTTTCGATCCGGGCTCAGCCTTTATAACCAACCAAGCTTCACTTAAACCTGATGGCAAACCTTTTTCTTTTGCGTATTGATCTGTAGGATGAACTTGGATCGATAAATCATCTTTAGCATCAATCAAAGTAATATGGAAAGGCAAGGTCTCAGTATTCATTGGGAAAAGCTTAGAATTTTCTTTTAAGAAAACGGATAGTTTTTGGCCATGACCAGCAACTAAACAATCCCCTTCAGGCATGGCAGAAGCACTCCACACTTCTCCGATCTTAAGATCTTCACCTTCTAGTGAAAACCATGTTTGAAGCTGAGTTCCTCCCCATATTTTTGAAAGAAACAATGGTTCAATATGAAATACAAAACGACTCATTTTAAGATTTCAAACCTTTCAGGATTCGATATAAAGTGAGCGTATAAAGGTACTTTCGCCAAAGGCACATCCCAAGGCACAGTATCTGCAGTTACGAAACTGACAAACAATTCACTGTCGGAATAATGCTGATTGAATTTGAAATCGATGTGGCCTTTGTCATCTTTCATCGCAAACAAAGGAGCTCCCATTTTTTCTTTGAGGTAACCATAATCTGCACCGGCACCTTCAATGATCAAATCTCCGAATATAAAAGGAACATCTCCGGTATTGATGGATAAATGATAATAATCTGGAGGAATCATCAAGTAATCCCCTTGTTTAACTTCGATCATGACTACATGAAGTTCTTTACCGACATAGGTAAAGAGTTCAAAGTAACCTTTACCATATAGGATCTCATAAGCTTCCACATGTCTTGCCTTACGAATTGGATTGATCCCATGGATATGGCCATGAGCCTTGATACATTCACCATTGATGGGTTTATCCAGAAGAATGGTAAATTCATATCTGATCTTTTGATCCTTGAAGAAAGCCTTGTGTTGAGGCTTATAGATGCCGTTGTACATGTAGTAAAGCGCAGTTTCATCATCAAATCCTGTAGGGTCTACAAACAGATTGCGCATGTCCTTTAGTCGTCTAACGGGTGATTCTTCAATCACTAAATCATCATCGACGATCAGGATTTCTTTTTCATCATCAAATGCTGCATTGATGGATGCTTGGTTTGAAAAAACGTGTTTCATAAGGGTTCTCCTTTATTTATTACCTTGTTTATGCGTATTTCTGTCCCTTAACATAGGTAGAAATCAAGTTAAAGTCATCATCGATGATGATCACATCAAATGCTTTGCCTTCTTTAAGTGAACCTAATTCATGATCGACTCCCATGAACCTGGCTGGATTCAAGGTCGCCATCGTGATGGCTTCTTCAAGCGTCAACATTTTCTTTTTAACCAATAGACCTACATTGTGGATCAATGGAAAGCAACTGCCATGGATATTTCCTGCTTTATCGACGATTTGATACTTTTCAGTTACGATCAATACTTTATCACCGATTGGGTATTCACCTGGTTGTTTACCAGACAAGAAGGTTGAATCTGAAATCAAGACGATCTTATCGTGTTCTTTGACACGCAAGATGATTTCAATCATTTCTGAAGAAACATGAAGGAAATCACAAATCAATTCACAGGTAATGTTTGGATCTAGTAATCCTACACCCATGACACCAACATCCCTTTGATGCATCTGACCCATGTTGTTTGCGGTATGACATAAGGAATCAATCAAACCTTCCTTGGTGAACTTTAAGAATTCATCTTTTTTCATTAATGTATGACCAGCTGCGATCTTAACTCCGCGCTCTTTTAAGTAGCGTATGGTTTCAGCCGCATGAGGCAATTCAGGAGCAATCATGACATATTTTAATAAGCCTTCAGATGATTCTAAGAGTTCTTTGGCATACTCTACTGAAGGTAAAGGAAAGATGCCTCTTTCACCACGAAAACCACTGTATTCTTTGTTTGTAAAGTAGGCTTCAAGATATATACCAAGTAAACGAGAACCAGTTTGTTCTTTATAAGCTTTGGCCAATATAGGATAAAATTTAGGTTCTACACTGGGCATACAGGCTGTGACACCATGTTTTGCCATCTCATGCAGGAAACCGATCACATCCTCATGTTTGATATCACCTGATGAAGATAACCAACCATTGTAACCATGCAGATGAATATCGATCAGTCCAGGACAAACGATTTTTCCTGTTGCATCGACATCGATAGGATGTGGACACGTTCCTTGACCAATATGGGTTATGATGCCACCTTTTTCTTCGATCCAGCCACTAATCAATCCTTTTTCAGTTAGAATACGATCACTTTTAATGTTCATTGTTTCTCCCTTTATGTTTAGCGTTTTCATACGCTTTTATAAATTTCGTTGTAATCTCTTTAGGACGAGTGATTGACCCGCCTATGACACAGCAATACGCTCCTGCTTCAAATATGTCGACCACATGCTGTTCTAGATAGATACCGCCTTCACAGACCACAGGAACATCAATTGCTTTAACGAGGTGCCTAACCAACTCAATGTTTGGTTTTGGTGTATTTGGATCGTATGTGGTATAACCATACATCGTCGTAGCAACACAATCAACTCCCAACTTCCAAGCATGGATGCCTTCTTCATAGGTTGCGATATCTGCCATAATGGCAACATCTGGATATTTAGATCTGATTTGATGGATGAAGTCTTCATGACTCTGACCAAAAGGTCTTTTAGCATCCGTCAATTCAACGGCAATGGCTTTCATCCCTTTGATCGACATCAAGGCATCTACTTCACTCATGGTTGCGGTGATGTATATAGGTGAATCTGGATAATGATTTTTATAGATGCCTAGGACCGGAATACTTACTGTTTCACTGATCTGCAAGCAATCGATGACTGTATTGGCTCTGATACCAATGGCTCCGGCTTGTTGAGCAGCTAAGGCCATCAAACTCATGATCCCACCTTCTATACGATACATGGGTTCACCTTTTTGAGCTTGGCAAGATACGATGATCCCTGGTTTGAACACAGATCTGAAACGATTTGGTTGTCTATCAATTTGGTGAATGATGGGTTGTTTGAGCAACCAAGATTTATAGGCTTCTACATATCGTTTGGTGATTTCTTTGGGTCGTGTGATCGATCCGCCAACCACACAACAATAAGCACCTGCTTTAATAATTTCAGTGATATGCTGCTCTAGATAGATCCCGCCTTCACATACGACCGGAATATCCACAGCATCAACCAATTGTCTTACCAAATCAATACTGGGTTTATTTGTCTCGTGAGGCAAATGCCCATAAAGTGTTGTAGCAACACAATCTACCCCTAATTTCCACGCCTTGATGCCTTCATCAATATTCGCAATATCAGCCATGATGGCGACATCAGGATACTTTTCTCGTATCTGTTTGATAAACATTTCATTGGTTAATCCATTAGGCCTAATTGTATCTGTCATCGCAACCGCGATGGCTTTCATGCCTTTGATGTTCATTAACGCATCTACTTCTTCCATGGTTGGGGTTATGTAGATGTCTGAATCGGGATAATGTTTCTTCAATATGCCTAAGACTGGGATACTTACTGTTTCTAAAATTTGAGAACAATCTAAAATATCATTGGCTCTGATCCCAACCGCACCTGCTTGTTGGGCAGCTAGAGCCATCAAGCTCATGACACCTCCTTCTTCGCGATATAAAGGTTCTCCTTTATGCGCTTGACAGGATACGATGATTCCTGGCTGAAAGATTTTTTTAAATTTATTCTCCTCGTTCATTTAAGTTTTCTCCTGAAGACGAGGTTTTTTATGGATAAGATCTAGAAGTTGCTTTACTGATTTTTTAAACACTGGAGGTAGAACCAATGCTTCTAAAGGTTCCAATAATTCTCGTGCTTCATCTGCTTTACCACTGGCGATTAAATACTTAGCTTTGACGATATCCAATTCATAATTCGATGCTTTTATGAGATCCCGATATAATTCGGCTTGTTGAAGAGAAGCATAAGCTTTCTCTAGATTCTTTTCTTTTAGAGCCACTTGGATGTTGTTGATTTCAATCAAGATGCCATATTTAGGATCGTTTTGATAAGCTGTGATGATCTTCTCTGCACGTTGTTGAATCTTCTTAACGGCTTTAAAATCATCCAGCTGAATATAGTAATTGATGATGTTGACGATACTGAGAATTGCGGTAGGTGTCATGGTTTTTGAACTGCCATATGTCAGTGCCAGTTCATCAATTGCTTTTTGATACTCTCCAATGTAACCATAACCTAAAGATAGACTTAAGCGATGGATGTCTTGATACGTTTTTGTCTTTGTTTTACTTAAGGCATCTTGAACTGCTGTGATGTATTTATCCATTTCATAATTGGTAAGATACTTTTCATAGGATGTATACATCCTTTTCATTTTAAAATAGTCATAAAAGAATTTTGATAGGAACCCTATAAGGATTAAAGATACAGTTGAGAACAAAATGATATTGGTCAATTGGGCATTCCAAGCAAATAAATATTTTAGGACAGCAATCAATAGGCCAATAACTGAACCAAGTAAGATGTAATTTAATAATCCTTTAAAGGCCGGGGCTTTTTTCATAATGATTGTCCTTTGTTGATCAATACATCAACACTTCTACCACAAGCTGCTTTATCTAACACAATTGTAACATTAGGATGCATACGTAAGAAAGAAATGGGGAAGTCGCAGCTTATTGTCGATTCAGAAACCAGTCTTTCAATCACCAGTGCTTTTTTAGGACCAGTAGCCATTAAAACAAGATGTTTAGCTTTTATGATGTCTTCGAAACCAACAGAAATTGCTTGAGTAGGAACTTCATCAAGCGAATTGAAAAATCGTGCATTAGCAAGTCTGGTAGAAGTACTTATTTCAGCAATATGGGTTCTTGCCTCAAAATGATCACTGGGTTCATTGAATGCGATATGGCCATTTTCACCAATCCCATCCAACATCATATCGAAACCACCGAATTGGTCGATCAGGTCATCATTGCGTAAACACTCTAATATAGGATCTGGACTATCAGAGCTTAAAAGATGCTGTTGAACTAAGGAGATGCCTAATGGATTTAAAACATGAGTCTTTAGAAAACTTTGATAACTTTGTTCATGAGTGGGTGGTAACCCTAAGTATTCATCTAAGTTAAAAAATGATACACGACTAAAGTCAATGTTCTTGGCTTTTTCGACTAAACGCTGATAAGCTGGGATCGGTGTGCCACCGGTAGGAATACAAAGAACAGAATCCGGTTTACGGGTAACCTGTTGGATGATCAGTTCAGAGACAACTTCAGCTAAGTGTGAATGGTCCTCACAAACAATAAATTTCATGTTAGTACCTGCCTAATACCTAACATATCCAATGATTAAACTGACTTCTTTATTTTCGCTTTCGCCGTAAGGACGGAATGTATACTCACTGATCCCTGCAGGAATACAAACAGATTCCGCAAAGTGGATAATGAAAGGTTTAAATTGACCTGTTGGAGATTCAATCAAAGCTTCACGACCATCGACAAGATGCAACGCATTGGTTTCGTTTTTGGTTGACCTGTGAACTTTAACAGAGGTGGTAACACGATGGGTTTCGATAAATTCCAAATCATTAAGTCCAGTTTTTTCTTCGACCCAACCTTCTCCGCCATCTACTTTATACGCTGGGAAAGCACAGGTTTCATTGATCCACTCTGTTCCTTTATCCCATTGGATGACTTTCATACCACGATCGATGTGGGTTGGACGAGGAATACCATCCATACCAACTCTGCCCCAATCCCATAGCTTGAATGTAAAGATACAAGGTGCAGATGAAATCTCAAGAACCATCGTATTTGGTCCAGCACAGTGAATGGTACCTGCAGGAATATGCAGATGATCATGTTTTTTAACATAGATCTTATTGGTATATTTATCTGCAGGGAAATCTATTTCACCACGTGATGCCCGTTTAAGATCGCGTTCAACATCTTCTTTTTTAACGCCAGTCTTTAATCCAAGATGCATAAAGGTATCGGTTGGACCGCAATCCAAGAAATAGTAACTTTCATCTTGAGTAAAAGGCATCCCAAAGTTTTGCTGATAATATTGGGTATCCGGATGGACTTGAAGCGAGAGATAACCACCTTCCATGGTATCCAAGAAGTCATAACGAATTGGGTATTCAGCTCCAAAACGAGAGAATCCTTTTTCACCGATCAATAACTTAGGATAACGAAGCATAACAGTATACCCAGGAATATTGACCCGTGTATTTCCGAATTGAAGATTGACTTCATTTTCCTGGAATAATAAGTTATAACTCCACGCATAATTGATGCGTGATTTATCTTCCACATCACAGACTTCTTTCATCCATTGACCACCCCACAGACCTTCATCAAAGAAAGGAATGGTTCTAAAAGGTTGGTGCAACATTTCTTTTAAACCAGTCTCAAAAGCATTACGAGTCAGCATAGCGGGTTTATCATTCCACACGGTATCAAGATAGAAATCAAACTCTTCAAATAGGGAAGCTTTTTGACGATTGGATAAGCGCCAATCAATAAAATAACCACGCTTGAATTTACGGATCTGTTCTTCAACGACATTGGTCGCATTGAAGTTAGGAGTTCCATTTCTATAACGCATCTGTAATTCCCAAATGGCCATATCTGCATACACCAAACAATCTCCCTTTGAGATGTAGGAAGCACCTACCCCAAAAATCAAGGTCAAGCCTTTGGCTTGTTGAACCTGAGCTTTAGCTTTTTCAAGACGTTCTGGATCAACGAAATCAGACCATTCACCTGTATAAGCAATCCCATAAACACGATCATCTGTAATATATCGAGCCATCATTTTCTGCATGACATCGCTTGGATAGAAAATATCGATGCTGCGGATAACGGTACTTGGTTTTAAACGCTGAACCAAGGCTTCTAGTACGCTTTCGTCGACCCCAACATACGTTTCAACAGTCAAGACAAAATCATGCTTATCGATGGATTTTTTGAGTGTTGCTGCGATTTGATCATAACCTGCAAACACATCAGAGTCATGTCCAAGAATCTTGGTGGATGGGTATTTTTCGAAATTAGATACACCGTTTAAATAGGTCATTTGTTTTTCTCCCTAGGATATTTCATCCAGTTATATATACAACTTAATTATAAGAGATTAAACTTATATATACAACAGTATTTTTCGTGAATTTTACAGATATTTGTTATGTTATAATATCGGTGAAGATGTAAATATAGGCTTAGGACCCTATCAATACGGGGTAGATAAGGGGTAAACCGATGGAATTAAAATTCAAACATGAAGAAATCAAAGAATACATTGTTGGAAGAGTTACAAGAAAAGAAATTCTACCAGGCGACCTCATCGAATCTGAAAATGATTTGGCCAAGAAATTCAATGTTTCGCGGATGACCTCAAGAAAGGTCATTGATGAGTTGGTCGTTCTTGGGATCCTTGAACGATTCAGAGGCAAAGGAACTTTTGTATCCAATCGTCCTCATTTTAAAGATCTTCAGAGTTTCCTTTGTTTTACCGAAGAGGCTGAACGCAGGGGTCTATCCGTCACCAATACAGTAGTTGAATGTAAAAAAGAAAATGCAAATGTTGCGGCAGCTCATCGCTTAGGTGTCACAACGAATCGACAGGTTTGGATCGTAAAACGAGTCAGAAATGTCGATGATAAACCTTTTGCATATGAAAGTTCGGTTTACTTGGCTTCTGTCTTTACAGATTGTAATGAAGAAATCTTAAAAGGATCCATCTATCATCATCTTGAAAGAGACTTGGGTTGTGTCATTACATATGCCAATCAAGAAATTGAAGCGGTGGTTGCGAACGAAAGATTAGCTCAGTTGCTTCAAGTAGAAGTCGGATTGCCTTTACTTAAAATCACCATGGTTTCATATTTAAAAAACGGCACTGCCTTTGAATTTACTTCGACTTATTATCGATCTGATCGATTTAGTGTGACCCAGTCTTCCTATAGGACTTCCATTCAACGTATCTGAAGACAGCTAATAAGCTGTCTTTTCATAACCATTCAAATAGAATATAATAACTTCATCATCACAATGTGACGGAGGTCAAATGGCCAGTCTTAGTATGTTGATCAAACCAGCTTCATCTTTATGTAACTACCGCTGCGTGTATTGTTTTTATGCAGATGTCAGCAACCATAGAGAAGTTAAATCAACAGGCATTATGACTTTTGATACGATGCGAAATCTAATCAAAAAGGCAACAGAAAATCCACAAGTTGAAGATGTTACTTTTGCCTTTCAAGGTGGAGAACCTACTTTAGCTGGTTTGGATTATTTCAAAGCATTTGTTGAATCTGTCGATCAGTTTAAACAACCAACCCAAGTGATACATTATGCCCTTCAAACCAACGGCTCACAACTTGATGAAACATGGGCTCAATTTTTATCCCAACACCAATTTTTAGTTGGGTTATCCCTAGATGGTTATCAAGCCAATCATGATTTTCTTAGAAAGAATGCGAATCAATTGGGAACCTATGATTCCGTCATGAAGACTGTCGATTTGTTAAGAAGCCATAAAGTTGATTTTAATATCTTAACTGTATTGACCAGCATCCTAGCCAAGCATCCTAAAGAACTCTATGCTTTCTATAAGAAGCAAAAATTTGACTATGTGCAGTTGATACCTTGTCTACCGGACTTGGATCAAAAAGACAGTAAATATGCCCTAACTCCAGAGCTTTTTGCTTCATTCTATAAGTCATTCTTTGACTTATGGTATACAGATTATATAAAAGGGGATTATCTTAGTGTTACCTTGTTTGATAATGTGATCCCTATGTTTGTTGGGGAATATCCCCAACAATGTGGAATGCTGGGTTTTTGTACACCACAGTTTGTCATTGAAGCTGATGGTTCTGTTTATCCATGCGATTTCTTTGTACTAGATCAATATAAAGTTGGCAACATCAATACAGATTCTATTATGGAATTACGACATCGAGAAATATCTGTAAAATTTATAAATGAACCCAAAAGAATGAGTCCTTTGTGTAACTCATGTCAATTTAAATCGATCTGTAATGGGAATTGTAAAAGACTCAATGTGACCTATTTTGATGAGAAGATGTGTGGCTATCAAGATTTCTTGAATTATGCATTGCCCAAAATAAAGACACTATACAGAAAATAAAAGTCATCTAGGATGACTTTTTAAGTGCTTTTAGGAAACTTGAGTCTTAGTTGTTTCATAATTTCTTGCGGGGATAAACCTTGCATTCTAAGTCTCATCAGTTCTTTCAAAGGTTTTTCAGCATGCTCATGAAAGGCATATAGTCCTTCACATAAAATATTTAAACCTTTTAGATCTCCGTGATCGATCCTATCTTTAGGACATCCTCCATTACAGACTTTAAGATATGGACATGATAAACATTTTTGTGCAATGTGTTCTCGTTTATTTTGACCGAATTGTTTCTGAAATGGAGAATCAACCAAGTCAGCTAAAGATGAATTTTCAATATTTCCAAGGTAATATTGTGATGATACATAATGATCGCAAGAATAGACGTTCCCATTACGTTCAACTACCATAACACGGCCACAAGTCGGTGCGAGCCAACATACACTGGCAGATCCACCAGCCCACATTATGGCTGTTTCCGCAAAGATCTGAACATCTACCACACCTAAATCATGATGGATCCATTCTTCGAAAATCACTTTAAGAAATTCTCCATAAGCTTTGGCATCTACCGAATCGCTAGCCAGAGTTCCATCGCTATTTTTAATAAGAATAGGGATAAATTGGATCCATCCTGTATTTAGTTCTCTTAAGGTTCGATAGACCCCCAAAGGATCTTTCGTGGTTAGCGAGTTAACTGTGCACAAAAGGTCAGGTAATATACCCGCCTTTTTTAATCGATGAATTGACTCAACGACACGATGATAAGATCCTTGACCTTTTTTATCTTTTCTAAAATGATCATGAAGTGTTTGGGTTCCATCAATACTGATCCCAACATCGAAATGTTCTTTAGCTAGAAAGGAACACCACTCATCATCAAGATTGATTCCATTGGTTTGAAGGTTGTTCCAACAGGTCCAGTTCTTAGGTAAGTATTCTTTTTGAAGTGCTACTGCTTTACGATAAAAGTCCAATCCAGCAAGAGTTGGTTCTCCTCCATGCCAAGTAAAAGAAACAACAGGTCCTGGGTTGGTTTGTATCATTTGTTTAATGAATTCTTCTAGCACATCATCTGACATCTGTAACTGAGGATGTTTTGATTTTGAGCCTTCAGTATTTAAGTAGTAACAATAACTGCACTCTAAATTACATAGTGGTCCAACCGGTTTGGCCATGACCACATAAGGTTGAGTTATAAGCTTCGTCACACTATATTTTTTCTTTCAAATGCAAGTCAAAGAATTCAAATACTTTATCCCATGAATCCATAGCCGCCTTTGGACGATAACGATCAGTATGATAATACCAGAATCCATGAGGTGCCCCATCATAACGATAGAACTGATAATCTTTCTTATATTTCTTAAGTTCTTCTTCAAGGATATTGACATGTTCAGGCGTAGGATTGGTATCATCGTTCCCAAAGATTCCAAGGATTGGGCAACTTAATTGAGGCGTATAATCTAAAGCTTGAACAGGCTGTAAAGGCTTTAAGTCTTCTGGAGCCGCTACAACTCTACCTCCCCAACAATCCACCACCGCATCAAATCCATCAACACGACAGGCTGCCATAAACGCATGACGGCCACCAGAACACATTCCTATGACTCCAACTTTACCATTAGAGTAAGGTAATGAGTGTATATGTTCAAGAGAACCGGCACTGTCACCCATGACACTGTCATCAGATAATCCACCCAAATCTCTAGATTTCTTAGCAATCTCATCAGGGGTTCCATGCCCCACTCGACAATAAATATCAGGGCATACCACAAGATATCCATGTTGGGAAAAGCGACGTGCTGTTTCACGACAATATTCATCCCAACCCGGGATATGCGGGATCAATACGATTCCCGGGAATGGTCCAGCCCCTAAAGGTCTTGAGAAATAAGCGTGAATAAGATCGCCTTCATACCCAGGAATCGTTATGGTTTCTGCCAACATCCCTTCATACTCATCTGTTTGAAATTTGTTCCACATGATCTTTCCTCTTGATGTTTATTTATAACCTTAAGTGTATTATAAACCATGAACATTATTAATAAAACCAAGGCATAAAAATATTCATCAACAGTCATAAAAAGCACTTTGTTTATTCAACAAAGTGCTCTCAAGGTTTATATAGTAGATCTAGAGTGTGATTTCGTTAGACTTAGTCAATTTCATATAGAGTAATAATGATACTGTCGTCAATGCGGTCAAGACAGTCGCTAAAGCAGCAGCATATCCATAATTACCTCTGGATACAAAGGAGTAGATCGATAAGGTCAATGTAATCGTCTTGGCATTATATAAGATTATGGCTGTGGCCAATTCAGTAATGATGGTGACCCAACTAAGAATCGCCCCTGCGATGACACCACTGGCCATCATAGGTACTGTGATCCTAAAGAAAGTTTTCATCTTTGAAGCACCTAAACTAATGGAGGCTTCTTCAATGGTGATTGGGATCTGTTGTAATATCGCAACAGAGGAGCGAATGGTATACGGAATTCTTCGGATAACCAAGGCAACGACCATGATGAATACAGTTCCGGTCAATACCAAAGGCTGTCTGTTAAATGCCATAACCAATCCGATCCCAACGACAGAACCTGGGATGATATAAGGAATCATCGACATGGTATCAATGACATTATTCATTGCATTCTTACGTCTAACAACCAGATACGCTATAAAGATCGCAAGGATAATGGTAATCATCAATGCGATACCACCAATATAGAATGTATTTGGAATAGCTCTTTTCATGCGATCCAGCGCAAAAATGTAACTGCTGAGCGAAAATCCAGTTGTGAAGAGTTTGCCTGAAGTATTTTGAAATGACTGATACACAATCAAAATCTGCGGTAAGAACGACAATATAACAACGAAATATGAGAAGAAATGAATAAACACATTGAATACACCCTTGGCTTTTTTTCGTTCAATCGTATTCAATGAATTCATCGTGAATTGGAAACGATCCGCAACGAGCTTCTGTCCTAAGAAGATGAAGGTCGTAATCAAGATCGCGATGACACTAATTGTGGCTGCAAAGTTATAGTTACGGCCAACTTCACCCATGAACTGGTTGTAGATTTCTACTGGGAAAACACGATATCCTTCCCCAATCAATAAGGGGGTTCCAAAATCAGCAAACGCACGCATGAAGACCAACAATCCTGCCGCAAATATCGTAGGCATTGTTAAAGGAACGATGATCTTAAAAAAGCGTTTGATACCACTGACTCCCATATTCGCAGATGCTTCTAATAAAGAATTGTCGATCTTCTTTAAAGCTCCCGATATGTAAAGGAAAACCAAAGGAAATAACTGAAGTGTTAAAACCAGCAGGATCCCATTGAATCCATAAATATTAGGCATGGTATATCCCGTAAGATTCTTGATGAAGACCGTTATGATACCTGCTCGTCCAAGCAATTGGATCCAAGCATAAGCACCAATAAAAGGAGCCGACATTGAACTCAATATGATAAGGACTTGTAAGAATCCTTTGCCTTTGATTTCAAACATATTGTAGAAATAAGCTAAAATGTATCCAATGATCAAAGATAAGATCGTTGTCCAAATGGTAACACTAAAACTATTGGTCAATGTGGAGAAGTAGTATTTTTGCGCAAAGAACTGTTGAAACCACTCTAAAGAGAATCCACCGTCAGCTCCAGTAAAAGAACTGTTGAGGATCATATAAAGCGGATAAATCAAGAATAAGAAATAAGAAAGCAAGATGGATATGGATAATACTTTCCAAATATCCAATACCTTTTTCTTTTTCATTTTAGTCACCGACAAATTGGCCATAGTCGTTATTAACACCTTTTAAGATGTTTTTGGAACCATCCTCATTGAATACATTGATTTTTTCTGTTTTTACTGACAGATGTACTTCAGTCTTTGGAGCAATGATACTGTCTATACGAGATTCTTGGACGATCTCAGCTGTTTTACTGGATGAGAATTTAACTTGATAATGCGTATTGAGTCCTAGGAACATACTGTCTTCTACGACAGCGATGAAACCTTTCGTTTGATCATCTGCAATTTCAAATTCTTCTGGACGAATGGAAACCATAACTTTTTGGTCTACTCTATATTCGTCTTTAACATTATTGATCTTAAGTTCAAAACCATTCTCAAAGACCAACCAGGTCTCATTGTTCTTGATTTTCAAATCTGCATCAAACATATTGGTACGTCCGATAAATGATGCAACAAAGAGATTTGCTGGGCGCTGATAGATATCTTTTGGAGTACCGACATGCTGAATAAATCCATCTTTCATGATGGCAATACGATCACTGATGGCCATGGCTTCTTCTTGGTCATGGGTAACATAGACCGTTGTGATGCCAACGTTATGTTGAATGCTCTTGATAACAGTTCGCATATCAACTCTTAATTTAGCATCCAGATTACTTAATGGTTCATCCATTAAAAGCACATCAGGTTGAATGACCAAGGCACGGGCTAAAGCCACACGTTGTTGCTGACCACCTGAAAGTTTTTCTGGCATACGATCTTTATATTGGGCAATCTGCATCAACTGTAAAAACTTTTCAGTTTCGATTTCGATATGTTCTTTTGTATGTTTGCGATTCTGTAAACCAAAGGCAACATTCTTCTTAACCGTTAGGTGCGGGAATATGGCATAGTTTTGGAAAACCATCCCAATGTTACGTTTAGCAGGATCTAAATCATTGATCCTTGTATCACTAAAATAGAAATCACCGCCTTCAATCGAGTTAAAGCCGGCTATCATTCTTAATAAAGTGGTCTTCCCGCATCCAGATGGACCAAGGAGGGTAAAAAATTCACCCTCCTTGATGTCCAATGATAGATCCGAGATGATGGTGTTGTTTCCATAGCGCTTGACAGCATTACGAATTTTGATGTTCACACTCATGTCTCTTGTCTCCCAACGTTTTAATTCAATTGATGATTATTGATTAACGTCTGCCCAAATTTCGGTCCAATAACCTTGATAAGTCGATTTCTTGGAAGCGACATATTCGATGTCTTCAAAAACCAATTTGATTTCTGAGAACGGCTTCATGTACTGATTGGTTTGAACGATCTTGGTGTTGACTGGACGATTGGTCAAGCCAGCAATGATGGTCTGACATTCATCAGAAATCAAGAAGTCCATAAACAATTTAGCATTTTTCAAATTTTTAGCTCCAGCAACGATAGCGGAAGCAGCAGGCAACCATACAGCGCCTTCTTCAGGATAAACTACACGTAAGTTCTTTGCACCAGCAGCGATCAAGGAAACGGAAGGATCTTCATAAGTAACCCCTACAACGTATTCACCGGCAGAAACGCCTTTGTATACGGAAGAGGATGATCCTAACATTTTACCATCGAGATTTCTGGCAAAATCTTCAACGAAGTCCCAAGCTAATTTACTGTCATATCCACCCATAACCAAGAGCATATTGGACAATTGTGCCCAAGCACTGGATGATTTGGTTGGATCGCCAGCAGCGATACGGCCTTTTAGAACTGGATTCAATAGGTCAGCATAACCTTTGATGGTAATGCCCAATTCAGCTTCTAAAGTCGTGTTGACCAAGAGATTGCTTCCCGACAATAAATAGTTGGTGAAGAATTTTGTCTTGTTTTGATAGCCAGCAGGCAACTTATCATCACCTTTAGCTACATATTCTTGGAATAAATCTTTGTTAGAGTTATAAACCCCTAAATTCATACCACCAAACATAACGTCTGCTTGAGGATTTGCTTTCTCAGCTGTTAGTTTGGATAATACTTCACCAGTTCCCATGGATTGGATTTCGATTTCGATGTCATATTTGTCTCCAAAAAACATCAAGATCCCTTCAATTTCTCCATCTGAGTTAGGTGAGTAAACAACGAGTTTGCCTCCGCCTTGTTTTGTTGATCCACAACCGACCAACAATGATAAAAATACGATAGATACTAAAGCCAATTTAAAAAATGTCTTCATGTTCCTCCTATAATCGCTATAAACGATTAGTTAACTTAATTTTAACCTTATTTGACCTATCCTACAATCGAAAACGCTTACAAAATGGCATTAATCAATAAATAATCAACAATGTTCAATTAGATTTCGTATAATGGATTTAAAGATGTTGAATTGTTCATGATTTTCACGAGATTTGATCACTTTTTGATATGTATAAACAATGAAATAGAGGATAACTTATGATGACACCTACATTTGAATTCGAATTGGTATTTAGGATAGCTTTAGCTGGTTTTTGCGGCGCTTTAATTGGCTTTGAACGTATGAACCGACTTAAGGAAGCTGGGATCAAAACGCATACAGTCGTTGCCTTAGGATCGGCTTTGATCATGGTTGTCTCTAAGTATGGTTTTATGGACATCTATAATGCCTTGGGAACCTTGAATGATCCAGGAAGAATAGCAGCTCAAATCGTTACTGGGATTGGCTTTTTAGGTGCTGGAATGATCTTGATTAAAAAGCAAACCGTCAGTGGATTAACCACTGCGGCGATCATTTGGACCACCTCTGGAATTGGGATGACCATTGGATCAGGTTTATACTTGATTGGGGTCTCATCTACAATCATGCTCTTGTGTTTCCAGCTCATCTTTCATTCAAAATTTATGCGAAGGATTGAAAGAAGTGGAGAAACTATTTTGGTTGAAACAAGTGCTGATTCCATAGAAGAAGTCTTAGTAGTCTTCCGTAACCACAAAATCAACATCAATTCATTTAAAGTTAGTAAGTTTGAAGACAATGTCGCTGAAATCGAAATCGTGATCATACGTGCTCAGCATGTTCCTCAATTGATCAATGATCTTTCAAGAATACCTACTGTTAAGCAGGTTGAATACTAGAATAGAAATTGTTCTAATAGCACTTATATATCATTTAAAAATAGACATTCAAATATATTGAATGTCTATTTTTACTAAAATCAACACTTCATTAATGATGCATAAAAAGTTTTCCACATCAGCAAATTTCTATTTTGCCGGTTAGCTTATGTAGAATTGATGAATAGTCATGCGTTATGATTTTTTGAACTCTTTTCAGTTCAAGAAAATATATAATATCTTTGTTTGCTGAGTTAGTATTGATTTGCGTACTCAGCTACTTTTCAATAGAAAATTGTCTTCTAGGATTATAAATCAACATATTATCTATATCATCTTGGGAAACACCCGCCTCTATCAACCTTGGGATGAATTTCTCATAAATATAATTATGACCATGACCTCCACCATACTGAGGCCACATTGAGGCTCTTCCGTTATCTCCCCCTAACATGATATTCTTTGAATATCCTGCATCACACATACCTTTTATCAATTCGATTAATACACTGTCGGGCCAATATTTGATTCTTGATGGTCCATCATAACCTAATGTGACACCTTGGGCAGCCATTTTTTTGTGATATTCAAGATCAGGGTTTCGATCAACATGGCCTAAAGTCAAGCGTCTAGGATCTACTCCAAATTTCTTGACTAGCTCTATCACTTCAAGACCCATTGTTCCTCTTTCTGTGTGTGATGAAAGAGGGGCTCCCGTCATTTTCGAAGCCAAACAAGCAGCTTCAATTACGCGTAATTCCATAGGACGAATGCAGTTGTAATGAGTCGCTATTTTTATTACTCCAGCTTTTGCAGTACTTCTTCTAATGATTGGACCAGCATAATTGTTGATTTCAATACCAACCGTTATTTCTTCAGCTATAAGCTTAGCAATTTCCTCTATTGAATACTTATTGACCCAATGCTCTGGATCGTAATAAATAGACCTTTGAAAACCTGTACATGAAATAATCTTTATTCCGGATTTTTCAGATATTTCTTTAAGCATTTCAATTTGACGGCCGCAATCGATTGGATTCATATCTACCATCATATCGCCGCCAATCGCTTTAAATTTCTTCATCGCATCAATTGCATAATCAACACGATCAAGCCTTAAATCACGATCCGCTTTCTCTTCTCCACCACCAATGGTAATCAAATGATCATGGTAATTTGAAACACCTAATTCTTCAGGTCTAATTTGTCCTAAAACAGTTTGTATATACTTCATTTTGTCTCCTTTTTTAATTTTGCCATAAGCTTCTTAACATTATTCACATCAATCCGACCCCTAGAGTTGCCATTCACTTTTAAACATGTGGCTACTACACAAGCGTCCGCATACTCTAAAGCTTGATTTATGTTATCAAAATTAATCCCTGTATTTGCAATAATCGGGAAATCTCCATTCAGTTTTTTAACATCCTTTAACATTTCATACGATGTTGCAACACCAGCCATAATCCCTGATACACATATTCCATCAACTAAAGTACTTTTAGAAATTGTCATTATTCTTAATTCAAGCGATCTTCGATCAAGTGATTCAGAAAACTCTGGATTTATATTGGTCAAAATCTTCACATGGTCAGCATTAATTTGGTGCCTATACTTGAGAATATCCTCAGTATCTGGAGTAAAGAATCCTAAATCTCCACAATAGGTACCAGAAACAATCCCTCTTATGAAGGAAGCATTTGTCATACTCGCAACAGCTAATGACGCTTTTGCATCCCATTGAATATCTACTCCAAAAGGAATGATTACTTTGTTGCCTACTACTTCACGAATAACCAATGTCATAGCGGAGACAATATGAGGATCAACTTCTTTTGAATAAGGTTTATCATTCTCATTACAGAATATAACCGCATTAATTCCACCTTCTACTAGTGATACATAATCTTGTTTTGCATGCTCAATTATTTTATTCAAACCGCCAGTTTGGTTATACAAAACAGTACCGGGTAATGCATCAATATGAACCATTCCAATTACTGGTTTTATTACTCCAAATGTATTTTTAATCCACATATTTTGCGCTCCTTTGAAATATGGATATGAACGTACCCTTACTTATTCTTATCAACTTCAACTTTAAGAAACGGATACAAATTAATAGCATCAGCTATCTTCTGCTTTATTCCTTGAACATCCGTAAAATTGATTATTGTTAAAACAATCATGGTTTCAGAAGCTTTAATACTTTTTGCAAGCTCTGGAGTTGTGATACATAAATGTGGTTTCATCCCTTGAAAGCCACTAAAATCTATTGCTGTTACTTGAGCATTTATGTTTAACTCTTTAAGGGCTTTTTCAACAGTCATCCTAAGAATCAAACTTGATCCCATTCCATTTACACATACTGTGTTTACTTTAAGCATTTAGAAACCTCCATCGGTTCACTGTAATGATTTATTTTCATATTTACATAAAATATTAATCAACTCAATTCGACTAACATTCTGTCTAATTTCATTCATAAATTCCTCATCAATCAACAAATATGCCAGTCTCTGAATCGACTCAATATGCTTCTTAGTATCTGTTGCTGAAAACGTAATCACTGAATGAACTGGGTCATTATAATCATGATCAAACTTAACTGAATGTTTAAGTTTTATAAAATGGAACGCATCATCAAGAGCACCATTCTTTGGTGAACTGTGCAATAAAACGACACCGGGTGCTAGTACCATATATGATTTCGTTTCAATCATATCTTTTTTAATATGTTCAAAGTAATCACTAGTTGACCATTTTCTTTTAGTGAAAATTGCACAAACAAAGTCAACTACCTGGATCCAATTTTCGAATTTCTCATCAATAACTTCAACTTCATTAAAGATTTTTGTTATCATTTTCTCCAAAGTTCACTTTATCTTTATCAGCAATAATTACCTCTATTCCCATATTTATGAACTCCTGATAATCTTCGTTGCTGATTCCACTATCTGTAATAATTTTATTTGCTTTTTCAATCTCACAAAAATATGCATGTCGAGTAACCCCGATCTTTGATGAGTCCGCCACAACAATCACTTCTCTAGCGCGATCAATAAAAGCTCTTTTAACAAGTGTGTCATTCATGTTAAACATGGTGAAACCAAAATCAAATGAGATTCCAGCGACTCCAATAAAAACCTTGTCCAGGATATAGTCTTGAATAGTACGAATTGCCGTGCTTCCAACAAGTGATTTATCTTTAATAGAAAGCTCTCCACCAGTACAAATAACATTTACCTGCGGATACTGTAACAGTTCAGCAATAACTGGGATTGAAGCAGTAATCACTTTTAAATCCGGGATATTTGATATAAATCGAGACACTTCGTACGCTGTAGTACCACAATCAATAGCAATACAATCGCCTGCTGAAATTAAACTTGCAGCTTTCTTACCAATAACTTCCTTTATTTCACTTAGCTGAATTTTTCTTGTATCGAACTCTGATTCTAAACCAACCTTATCATTGATAAGAGCCCCTCCATGAGATCGCTTTATTAAGCCTTGGCGAGTCAAAAAATCTAGGTCTCTTCGAATCGTCATCTCAGTTACACTAAATTCCTTAGATAACTCTTGAATTGATACGAATTTACTCGCTTTTATTTTTTGGACTATTAACTCTCTACGTTCAGCAGCTATCATCATGACCACCTTTTTTATTATCCACTTTTCCAATAAACTTTATCTTAATTGCTTGACTTTGTCCATAAGAGATTTAACTCTTGCTTCATCGACTTCGTTATAAAACTGACCATCTCTTTTAAAGAATGTTCCAACTACACAACCATCAGCAATGGATAATTGTTCATGAACATTACCTAAATTAACTCCAGTATTAACGAAAACCATTGTGTTGGGTACTGCATTTTTTACTCTTGTCAGTACTGCGGTATCTGTGGCAACTCCTGCAGTCAAGCCTGAAACGCACAATGCATCTGGGTTATTGTTAAATACAGTCGACTTCGCAACGGATTCGATATCTCGATCCGCAAGATATTTAGCCGCTTCTGGAACAATGTTAAATAGTGCTCTAACATGTTTTGCGTGTATACTATTTTTGTGTCTGATCGTTTCACCATAATTCGTATTCCATAATCCAAAATCACTAGCGTACACTCCTGTGAAAATCTCTCTAACGAAGCTTGCATCAACTGAAACTGCCAAATCAAAGCTTTTACACGGATCCCAAAGCACATCAACTCCGTAAGGCACCTTTATCTCTTTTTTTAATTCTCCAATAATCCTTGCCATTGCAGCAATTGTTACCGGTTTAACATCAGTCAAGTAAGGTAAGCTAAATTCATTTGAGAAAAGAATTGCGTCAACTCCTCCATTTTGGAGTGCCAACAAATCGTGACGAGCTTTTTCAACTACATAAGACATTCCTTTTGCTTCGTCATAATTCGGATCTCCAGGTAGAGCTTGAAAATGACACATACCTATAACTGGCTTTCTCGTTTTAAATACTTCATCAAACCACATGGTAATTTCCTTTCTAACATTCATAAATATGTGAATGAGTCTGATTTTATAATCAAACTCATTCACACAATGAGTTACTAATTAAACTGTTTTCGGTTTTAAGAAATGATTTGCAACTACAAACAGAACTGCGATTAATGCTATAAATACCCATACGTTTCCTAAGAAACTCATAATGAAGGCTAACACTGCCCACAAGGAACCAAAGTCTGTATTTCCATAGGTTGCACCAAGTGTTGACATACCTGATAATTTGGTAAAGAATACACCGCCAAGAATTTGGACCAACCCAACAACAAGACCTGAAATAAATGCTGCCTTTTTACCACCATATTTATAACCAAAGACACCAGCGATACCACCATCAAAGAAGGTAGCTATGATGCCAGGAATCATAACAATGGCAGATCCTGTTCCGAGAAGAACAAAGAATCCAATGAATTCGCCAAGGAAAGTTCCAATAAAACCCAAAATAGCTGCGAATGGAGCTAAAGGATAAAACACTGGCATATCTAATGCTGGGACAGCATTAGGAATCAATTTATCAGAGATTCCTTTAAATGCTGGAACCAATTCAGCAATCATCATACGCACACCTGTAAGCAAGACTACAATACCAACTGTAAAGCTAAAGCCTAATTCAAACATATAAACATAAGGATTCATCGCACCGGCAGCAGCAACTACCAACTCTCTTTTTACAAGCAGAGTAGCTCCACCCAATACGATTGTCATCAAAATCGCTGTTACTACTGTACTATCGTTAAATAATACTGATAAACCAGAATATTTATTTTCTGCTTCTTCAGATTCATCAAAGAATTTTGGTTCTTTCTTGTTATATTTACCAAGAACTCGGCCAATGAGTGAACTTATAATTGCTGCAAATCCTGAAATGTGACCTAATGTGAAACTATCTCCAGCAAAAGGACGAGAGTACTTATGAACCCATGCTGGCATTATTGTCCAATAAACACCACACACGAGACTACTAGCAAGTAATAATTGTAATCCTTCTGCCTTAAAGAACCAAGTCATCATCCATACTGTTAGAGTTGAGAAAGCTAACATAGTATGGGCAGTTAAGAATACATATTTCAAATTGGTAAATCGAGCCAACAGTAAATTGACCAAGAAGCCAAACACCATAACCTGAGGGATTATACTCAAAACTGCTGGAGACAAGGCTGTATTAATAGCAGCCATGCCAGTGTAGTTTTCTGTAATTATACCTGTGATATTGAATTGTGCTTTGATCATCTCCATTACAGGTTTATAAGGTGCCTGTAAGAGTGTTGAACCTGCTTTTAAAATTAAAACACCTACAACAGCCTTAATAACACCTTTAACAATTTCATATGGCTTTTTCCCTTGAATAATCAAACCGATTAAAACAACAATTCCCATTACCAACTCGATCTGACCAGCAATAATCTTAAATGTTGAAGCAATGAATTCCATAATCCACCTTTCCGATCTCTATATGATCAATTTAGTACTTAACATTCTTCTCAATAATCTCAACCATATCATTTATCCAATTATCCAAGAATCTTTTTCCCTTTTCAGCGGTTGACGGAATTGCATCTCCGAAAACGCCAGTTGAACTGAAATCCTTCCAAGGAATTGGTCTTATTTCTATATCTCCTGGAACCAACGGATACTCACGGACCGCTTTTGACATATCGACTCCATCTGGCGCAATGTGGAGTAAGATTGAAGTTTCGAGTTCAGCAGCATGAAAGGTTTTTCCATTCCATGGGTCTGTATCCATGATCCCTAAACTGTGTTTTTTTATGTCAGTATAACTAATATGGAATACATTTTTATATCCAAATTCATCAAGCAATTCTCTTGCTGCTGTCTTACTGGGGAGGTTGTTTCCAAGATGTCCCGAAAACAAAATAACGTTTCGTGCCCCACCTTTTTCTAAACTTATAACAACGTCTTTAACAACCTCTATAAAAGTTCTTTCTTTAAGCGACATGGTACCCGGAAAATCTTTTGCAGACCAAACTTGCCCAAAAGGCAAGGTCGGTAAAACAACACAGTCTGTCAATTCACCTAAAACCTTTGACACATATGATGCAACTGTAGTGTCAGTAGCTAAACTCATGTGTGGACCATGTTGTTCAGTAGATCCCAAAGGCAATATGACTGCTCTAGACTCTCTTATTCTTTCATTTGCTTCTATCCAACTCATTTCTCCAATCATTATTTTTTTCATAGTTCACCTCCTTTCTATTTTATTTCAATCTTGTTGTTTTGTGTTCTGTTTTTAACAAGATTTATAAATCTCCATCAAATTATAACTTTTAGTGTAAATTTTCTAACTTAATATAACATTATCAATCATTTTATAACATTTATAATGACATTAGTCAACATTATATTACATTTCTGTTTATTACAAACTCGATTTAGTTGAAATAATGAAGTATTTGGTTTTAAATATTGAAAATTGCACATTTATCACGACTTGATCTCTAATTCTTTACAACCATAGCTATTATTTCGAATTCGAAGCATTATTCTTGAAGTTTGTTGTTGTTTAAACTAAACTTCATCTATCAATAGGAGAAACGTATGAATCAACTCAAAGGAATACATCACGTTACTGCGATCACCAGCAGTGCCGAAAAGAATTATGAATTTTTCACATATGTATTAGGAATGCGTTTAGTTAAGAAAACAGTGAATCAAGATGATATCCAAACCTATCATTTGTTTTTTGCGGATGATCGAGGAAATGCAGGAACAGATGTTACTTTCTTTGATTTCCAAGGCATTTCAAAAGCAAAGAAAGGCACCAATGAAATCTCTAGAATCGGATTGAGAGTTAAGGATGATGCTTCACTTGAGTATTGGATCAAACGTTTTGATCACTATAATGTCAGTCATGACGGCATCCAAGATTTATTTGGAAGAAAAGTAATTTTCTTTACGGATTTTGATGATCAAGAATATGCTCTATTTTCTGATGAAAATAATGTTGGGATAGAATCTGGTACACCATGGTTAAAAGGACCTGTACCTAATGAATTTGGGATTACAGGATTGGGTCCTATATTTATGCGAGTCAATGATGTCTCAAAAATCAACAAGGTATTAACTGAAATCATGCTGATGAGAAAACAGTCCTCTGAAGCTCAATATACGCTCTATGAGATGGGTTTAGGTGGTAATGGGGCCAGTGTTATTCTTGATCATCAACCTTCTCTTAAAGATGCTTCACAAGGTTATGGAGGGGTTCATCATGTTGCTTTTAGGATCGAAGATAAGACTGAACTGGATCAATGGATCAAACGTTTAGAATCCTTCCGTGCTGGACACTCAGGTTATGTAGATCGTTTCTATTTCAAATCTTTATATACACGATTATATCCTGGTCTGTTATTTGAATTCGCAACAGAAGGACCTGGTTTTATTGATGATGAAGAACCTTATGAAACTTTAGGAGAACACTTAGCTTTACCACCAAAGTTCAGAAATCAGCGTGAAGTCATCGAATCACTGGTAAGACCTATTGATACTGTAAGAAGCACAAAGACATTCATCAAAGAGGTTTATGAATGAACAACGAACTAAAAACAGTCACGATTTTATTTAGAGCGACTGATTATGTTAGATCATGTATTCAAAAAGATGTTCAAAGATATGGTTTGAATGTAACTGAGTTTGGAGTGCTTGAAGTCTTGTATCATAAAGGACCTCAACCAGTACATCTTATTAAATCAAAAGTTCTAATTGCGAATTCATCGCTTAGTTATGTGATCGATACTTTAATTCAAAAAGGCTTGCTTCGTAAAGAAAAAGATTTTCAAGATCGTCGTCATCATATTTGTGAACTTACTGATCAAGGCAAAGCTCTTTTTGATGAATCTTATCCTAGACATGTAGAGCATCTTAGATCTATACTCAATATTCTAACGCCTGATGAAGAAATACAACTTCAATTCCTCTTAAAGAAACTTGGAAAACAAGGTGTATCTTTATGATCCATTTATTCAAAAAGCATGATCTTACACAGCCAACGTTTTTACTGCTTCATGGGACAGGCGGAGATGAACATGATTTGATTCCCTTGGCTCACATGATCGAACCCAGATACAACGTCCTAAGTGTTCGAGGAGATGTCCAAGAGCGTGGAATGAATCGATTTTTTAAAAGACAATCAGAAGGTGTCTTTGATGAACCAGATTTGATTTATCGTACTCACCAATTTAAATCATTTATTGATCAAGCTTCACTTGATTATGGGTTTGATCGATCTAAAGTGATTGCCTTAGGCTACTCCAATGGGGCAAATATCGCTGCCAGTCTTCTGTTTCATTATGAGGACGCCTTAGACAAAGCCATATTGTTTCACCCTGTAGTGCCCCTACATAAGGCTCTACCTAACTTACATCAGGGATCGGTATTTATATCAGCCGGTAAGAAAGATCCCTTATGTGAACCTAAAGTCACTCAAGAATTAGCTGACTTACTAACCAACGCTAACGCAAAAGTTACACTTCATTGGGAAAATGGGGGACATAACTTAACTGAACCTGAGATTTATGCGGCCAAGACTTGGTTAAAAACTCAATAATCGATTCAAAATGTTCATAATATCAAACCCAGAAAATAAACTGGTCCCAAAAAAAGACACAAAATATAAAACTCGTGTCAATTCAGTGGGAACAGTTTTTTTAGTGAATTTGCTTTATTGCGTTTTGATTTTACAAGTCGAATTTTGAATTTCCCACAAGGTCCATCCGATACCTATGGCAATCAAAACCAAGGACATGATCTTATATGGATAGCCAGCTAGTGGTAAGGCAATGACAGAGAATGCAATCCCAAAACTAGCAAAGAAGGCGATGATACAGGGGGTGCAACCGTAGGTCAAGATCCCAAAGAGAATCGATGCATAACTCAAGTTTGAACCGATGCTTTCTTTCCCTTTGAGTAAAGCCATTGCAGTGGAGAGATTCAACATCAATGCTGAACCAAAAGCCATGACGAGGTTAGTAATGATGTTAAGTGCAACCAAGCTGACTCCATAAGTAAGAATCATTTGATTCATCTCTAGATTGAGGTTGTCTATCATCGTATAAAGAATCATGAATACAATGAAGAGTCCTACCCCTTGAAGCAGCAGTTTTTTTGTTTTAAGTAACGAGAATGCTTGCGTGATCATAGGGTAAGTATACCAAGTTCTCCCCTTTTTTTTATAAATTTGACCATAAATCAACATCTCACTATGAATCTTAGTAAGTCATACCTATTAAACATAACCATCGAAATGATGGTCTTAAAATAATTGAGATTAATTATTGTGAACTCTGGATATTTCGGGACGACTAAGAAAAGCAACTGTAAGATTCTCTTCTTCAAGACAATCAAAATTTCCTAATTTGATAGAAGGTTTTGTTTTTCCGTGAAAGTCACTTCCAAGTGTCATCAACAAATGATGCTTCAATGCTTTCTGTTTATAAAAATGAGTTGTATCAACATCATGATAAGTACTGTAAACTTCAATTCCATCAAGACCCAATGCCACGATCTCATCAAGCAATTTTTCGTTAGTTTTAATATTGTTTCCAGGATGAGCGAATACAGCCAATCCTCCTGCATCTTTAATGTGTTGGATGGCTTCTTTAGCGTCAACATAGTTTATTTCAACGTATGCAAGTTTACCTTGAGCCATATAGTCCCAATAGAAGTTAACATATGGATTATCTTGACGATTTCCGTTAATTCTATATGGGGTTAAAAGAGGATGACGTTCATTTCGGTGATCATTCAAAGCAACTTCCGCAATCATTTCTCCGGTTATTATGCCGTTGATACTAATTTTTTCTAATTCTTCTTGATCAAGATGAATACCTAATGAACGAATCTTCTCAACTTTGATGTGTGAATGTTGACGTTCTGTAGATTCAAGATTGTTATTATATTCAATAAACCAGTTATCTTTTGGATTGATTCCATAACCAAGAATATGAAGATTTATCCCATTGAACTGACAATCTAGCTCAATTGCTGGAATCAAAGTAAGTTTTAATTGTTTCTGATGAATGAATGCTAAGGCTTCCTGATACGCTTGCATTGAGTTGTGATCAGCTATTGCAACAATTTTCAAACCGCTTTCTGCACACATTTCCATGAGTTGAGAAGGTGAATATTGACCATCATTGCTGAAGTTGGTATGCATATGTAAATCGATTTGATTATGTCTCATGGAATGTCCTCATTTGTTATAAAAAACTTTATTTATGATGAATGAACAACACACTCATCTAAACTCAGTAGAAATGCTTCCCTAAATAGAAGCAGTATTTTGCTTGTCGATTTGGTATATATAAATCTCATCCTCAAAAAATAAACAGAATAAAAATACTTATTATAGGTAATCCCAAGGACTAAGATACGATCCATTTTTGATGACACTGAAATGAAGATGATTGCCTGTACTATATCCGGTTGAACCTACTTGACCAATCTTTTGTCCTACTTTGACACTTTGGCCTTTACTCACAAGTATTTTAGACATATGCAGATAATTCGTCTTAATTCCACCGCTGTGTTGAATTGTGACATGATAACCTTTTGTGTTGTCCCATCCTGCTTCAGTGACTGTGCCGTTGGTATATGCATATATAGGTGCTCCATAATTGGTTGCGATATCGATCCCATTATGAAACTTTCTGATGCCTGAAATTGGATCAATTCTCCAACCAAAGTTACTCGATAAATGTCCAGATACGACTCCGAAATTTGAACTGCTTGTTTTAGATAGCGTTCTCATGGTCCCTACCTTGATGACACTACCTATCGGTGCTACTTTTTCAAGTTCACCCAAAACTTTTGTTTCACTGGCATATCCATTTCTGATGGTTATACCATAAGTGATTTCCTTTGAGCCATCTTGTCCCTTTTTAACGACGACTCTGGACCCTGAGTATAAACTGCCATCTTTGATGTATTCAGTATTATAAGGAACATCTTCAAGTATCGTGGTTTGAAAACTGACCACCACATCTAGTACTGGATCTTTAGGTTCAAATACGATTTTAGTACCTGCGAAAATCAATTCTGGATCTAAATTTGGATTGAGATTAATGATGGTTGATAAGGGAATATCATATTTTTCAGCGATAGCCCAAAAACTATCCCCACGTACAACAGTATATATCGTTGCCTCTTTTTCAATTGCAACTATTTTTTTCTGGGCTTCTTCAAGTGTAATAAATTCATCTTTTTCAACTCTGACTTCTGTGATTTGAATGTCTTGAACAAACTCAGCCTTGACTTCAACCGCATTCTCATTGATGCCTTTTAAATAGCTTGATTTGTAGGTTTCAATCATATTCTCCAGTGCTAACTTATCCTCTACCACAAACCAAGCTTCACCATCAACTCTCATCTGATAGGCTTTTATTTTTAAACTCTCTTTATAAGCACTGATCGTGATGTTGGTGACTAAAATGCCCACGATGATGATGAGGACAAATATGATTTCTTTTCTTAATTTCCGCGGTCTTTTCATTTAACCCCAAATCTCTAACTAAGGATATTGATACTCTTCTCAATTAGTTTTGATTTTATAACAAGCAATGATTTTTAAATTTAATCTTATAAATCATGCGGTTAAAATATACCAAATAACTGATTCGCAATCAATCAATTCCTATAAATTAATCAAATATCACATCATTATATAGAAAAAAAACATCTAATTTAGATGGCTTTGACTCAAATAATGTCTACTGTTTGATTCTTTTCAGATCATGCGACCAATACGCAAATAGGCCAAATGTGTACACATATTGCAGTATGAATTGGATCCATTCGGGTTTTGAATACCAACCCAATCCAACATACATTCCTATGCCTAATACACCTTCTTTATGATCGAAAACTGTCCCTGATAAATCAAATGCTTTAGTCAGCAAGACATTATTGGTAGGAATAAGTTCAAGAGACTTTAATGCTGATAAACCTTCATGTACAGCATAACCCAATAAGAAACCTGCCTGTAAAATCAAATAAGCCAAAGTAATGTTAAATAGAAATTTCAAATTGACTTTAATCAGCGCTTTATAAATCAAAATCGCAAGGATCAAAGACAAAGTTATCCCTACTCCAATAGAAAATAAAGTGTATTGTCCGGCAAACGTAAAGATTGCAATTTCAGTACCTTCTCGTACTACCATCATGAATGCTAAACTAAATAATCCTGACTTAGATAGATTCTGCTGAACTTGATCTTGAACTTCAGATACCATATTACGGCCATGTTGGATCATCCAAACAATAAAAAAGGTAATGAGAATCAAAGCCAACATACTCGAAATGCTTTCCCAAATCTTAGTAAACTCATCTGTCTGATTTAGTTCGCGAGACAAAAGATAAAGTGCCAAACCAATCAACAAAGATGCGATAACCCCTGCTGTAACTCCATTAAATACATGTTTCTTATACGCTTGTTTTTGCGTATGATTAAGATATTGAAGAATAATGACTACGATTACAAAAGCTTCTAGTCCTTCTCTAAATCCCATAATCATTCCAGGCAAGAATAGTTCCATAAAATCACCTCACTAACATTACATCAATGTTAGCGATCTAAATCAAAGCATGTGCCCATGTTGATGTAAGTCAAAAAAAGATGATAAACAATATTATCATCTTTTATCATAATTTAGCTAATTACCTTAATCCAATATGTTGATGTCAACTTTGTTGATCATCAAGGTTTTGTACTAAGCAGTCTTTTTTCTTGTTAAATACCAAGCACCCATTGCCAACATAAACAGTGAACTGCCCATAATCAAGAAGTCTTCTTGGACACCAGTGTTAGGCACATTAGTTGGGCACAGATTATTTGTAATCGTATTACCACTTAAAGTGACTGCCCCAGTGTTCGCCAACAATGATCCATCAATAACAGCTCCTGCATTTGCAGTAATGGATACTGTAGCTAAGATATGGCCAGATATATGAGAAGTAGTTCCCAAGGTAGCTGAACTTCCCACTTGCCAGAAAATATTACATGCATTAGCACCATTGATTAGAATTACTTTACTTCCAGCCGCAGTTACTAATGTTGAGGCCATATCAAAAATAAACACAGTATCTGGATTGTTTTGACCATCAAGAGTTAGGTCCCCTGTGATGCCAAATGTTCCACTTGCAGTATCATACACACCGCCTAGAAGTGTTTTATTTCCAAGCTCTGTTGCTATCCTAGTTGCTGATCGACCATGAGCATTGGTGATAGCATTTAGCAAAGCAGCTTGAGCCAATCCTGCAACAGCATCACCTTCATGATATGTACCACTTATGGTCATTGTTTCTTTTCCCGTAATGGATGTTGATGGATGCAGTCCAACTTCACCTCCCGCAGTGCCACTGATTGTGGTTGTTCCGGTGTTTGTCACTGTAGAATATGCTAATACAGCAAAGCTTAAGGCGTCACTTAGCGGCACTGTAGCCTCAACTGTTGCGGCCAGTATAGTTAATGGTGTAGATACCAAAATAAGCAAAGATAGCGTTAAGCTGAATATCGTCCATCGTGAATTACTTTTCTTTATCATTATTAGCCTCTTTCGGTTTGGGGATTCCAAACAACAAGGATTCGAAAAGACAATAAAACTCCTAGGTAATCAAGGAGGTAAGATTAGTTCTATTAGATCAAGGTGTTGCTTTATACTTTGAGAATACAGTATCTTATTTTTTTATGGTGACTTCGTGTGATTTCGAAGTCATAGCATGGCAATATCATTGAGGAGATATAATTTGATTTTCAACAGCCTTATATAAAATAAAACATTAACTGATGACCTTATCCTCTTTGTTGGTCTATACACAGTATAGTCTTATTAACTAGAATATGTGAATACTGTAGTAAATCCACTCATTTAACATTTTTTCACTTATTTGATTTTCTCATTTACTAAGGCTTATTCGTAATGAATTTACGCTCTAAATCCAGTTCAAAATAAATATCTTTCTATGCGTAAGATTGCCAAACAATCTAAATTCTTTGTTCCTGAAGCAAATTAACAAATATCTCAACAATCGCCGGATCAAATTGATGACCTGATGATTTTACAATTTCTTTTATGGCTACCTCTTCACTTAGTGCAGAACGATATGGTCGATCCGAAGTCAGTGCATCATAGGTATCAGCGATGGAAATGATTCTTGAAGTCAACGAAATATCTTCACCTTTTATTCCTTTTGGATAACCCTTACCATCCATTCTTTCGTGATGTTTTAGGACATCTTCAGCAAAATTTGCAAATTCATTAGAGGCGCTTAGAATGCGATAACCTATCTCAGTATGTTTCTTTACTTCTTTCCATTCTTGATCGTCTAGTTTTCCAACTTTATTTAGAATTGCTTCATCAATACCAATTTTTCCTATATCATGTAACATCCCTGCCATTCTTATGCTATTGGTGACATCCTGACTCAAATTCATCCTTTGCGCTATCCTTTCGCAAATCTTCCCAACCCGAGCTGAGTGCAACATTTCGCGACTGTTTTTTTCAAACAACATTTTCATAATTAAATTGATCGTGTTATGCTCTACTAATGTACTTTCGGCTTTCTTATTTGTTATAAGTTCTTCATAAGCACTTTGAATAATTTCTTTTAGTTTTGTTTTAAGAGAACCCTTTGTTTGTACACCGCACGAAATTGAAATATCAAAATGACCCACCTTTTCTTGACTTGCTTGAAGTTTCAAATCGTGGACTATTTTACTTGATGTATCATAGTCTGTTCTGGGTAGGATGATCGCAAAACCACCATGATTTAATCTAAAAATAACATCTTCACGACGCACAAATTTCTTAAGTAGCTTGGATACTTTGATCATAATTTCATCAACCGGTGCATTACCAAACGAGTCATTGATCAGTGCCAATCCATTAACATCGCCAACAATGACACTGATTGGAAGATTTTCGTCATGATCATAATTCTCAAGCATCTTCAAAAAGTACTTGCGATTATACAATCCTGTTGTTTGATCTCGATAGGTAAGATTTTCAATCTTTTCATATTGATTAATGAGGGTATTGTTGATAATTATGAATTCATCTGCACGTTTTTGTTTCTCTGCAGTTTGATAAGCCAATTCTTTATTAGCAATCTTCAATTCAGATGCTCGATCTGCCTTCTCTGTGGTTTGATAAGCCAATTCTTTGTTGGCAATCTTTAACTCCGAAGCTCGGTCTGCTTTCTCTGATGTTTGATACTCCAATTCTGAATTAGCGATTTTTAATTCAGAAGCACGGTTTGCTTTCTCTGATGTTTGATAGGCAAGTTCTATATTCGCTATTTTTAATTCGGTAGCTCGATCTGCTTTTTCTGAGGTTTGATAGGCCAATTCTGTATTGGCGACTTTTAACTCGGAAGCCCGATCTGCTTTTTCAGTGGTTTGATAGGCTAGTTCTGATTTTGCGAGTTTTAGTTCTGAGGCTCGATCTGCTTTTTCTGAGGTTTGATACGCTAACTCTTTGTTGGCAATCCTTAACTCAGAAGCCCTTTCCTCTTTTTCTGAAGTTTGATAGGCTAACTCTATGTTGGCAACTAATAATTCAGATGCACGATCCGCTTTTTCTGAAGTTTGATAGGCCAACTCTTTATTGGCAATGACTAACTCAGACGCTCGATTTGCTTTCTCTGAGGTTTGATATTCCAGTTCCTTGTTCGCAATATCGAGTTCCGAAGCTCTATCTGCTTTCTCTAAGGTTTGATATTCCAGTTCCTTGTTGGCGAGAACTAATTCTGATGCTCGATTTGCTTTTTCTGAAGTTTGATATTCCAGTTCCTTGTTGGCGATGTCCAGTTCTTCTGCTCGCTTTGCTTTCTCTGAAGTTTGATAGGCGAGTTCAGAATTAGCAACAACCAATTCTTTAGCACGCATATCTTTCTCGTGCTCTTGAAAAACCAACTCAATATGGGCTATGGCTAATTCATCTTCACGTTTCTTCTTTTCAATAAGTTGTTCTGCGATCTCTTGATTGGCTAAATTCAATTCCGAAAGCAGATCTCTTTCCTTTGGATCTTTCTCAAGATGTACCTGACTATCTTTTTTAGAGTCTTTTCTTTTTCTACCTTTAATCGCGGTGATAGCCACGAAGGGTTCCTCAACTTTCTGTATTCAGAAACGCTATTAGTATTAAAAATCTAAAAGCGCCCGAATAGTAGGAACTATCTAGGATTGCTTTTTATAGAGGAGTAATTGAACTCTATGTTAATATTTTCTATGCGTGATTATTTATTAAAAATTGTGTTTAACGACTACGATGGATTCTTGAATTTTGCCTTTAACTTCTTGTGCAACACCAGATACTTTTTCAGCTAATCCTTCTGCCTGCAGTTTTGGATTGTCAGTTTTCTTGCTAATGTCCATTTTAATCTTGCCTTCAACCTGTTTCATCTTACCTTTCAACTGATTGGTAGAGTCTTCGATTTCAGCAGATGCTTCATGTATAGATTTTTAAGCTTTGATCACAATTTTGTCTTCTGTGTTCATTGTTTTCAATTTCGTATTTTAGAAATTTCTTTTAGGTTTTTCATTAGTACCTCATGGCCACATCATAGCACTTTCCATGATTATTAACTGCTTTAAACTAAGTTCACATAGCATTCACATAATATTTTCTTAAGTATTAACATGATATTTTAAGGATTAATTTCACCTAATTTGTACTGCAAATTTCAATAGCAAACCTCTTCACACAGACAATATGTTAAATCTGTAGCGTTGACTCCCTATGGATTAAAAATACCTCATTACACTTTATGGGATAAGAGGTATTTGGATCATAATTTTTTGAGTGTCATCATCTTGAACACTTCAAATTAAATAATTGTTTTGAATAACTATGCTTATTCTTCATAAGGTATCGCATGAACAATAAGCCTGCCATTGGTTACTGCTAAAGTACATGTGACCAAGGTTAATACATGGGTAGCTTCAGATGTATCTACATTTGTTGCATATAGAGATTTTTCTGCATAACTTGTTAGTAAATTTTGGATATCTCCTGTATAGGGCAGATCAAATGTGGTTTTCTTCGCATCTACCGCGTAAATTGAAAAAATAATGTATTTTTTAAGTCCGTCTTTTGTATAGATCTCGATGATCTTATTTGGTTCGTAGTTGCGTTTTTGCCTTAAATCATCAAGACGACTGAACATGTTACCACTCTTCATATGATGTCCATATATGATCAAATGAGCATCATCATAGACCCCTACATTTCTGTAATCTGCGAAGATTGTTCCATACTTATTGTAGGTTTTATAAAAGCTACGATTGAGATAATATTCATTATTTGGAGCTAAGACCATAGGATAATCAATCTTAAGCTTGGGCATATAGATCCAACCAATATAGGCGTCATTTTGTAGCTTGAGTTTTGTGTAATATTGGATCGATCCCATGATGTCTGAGGTATCTTCTTTAACTTCTCCACTTGTATCGATGATATCTTCTGACACTTCATCACGAATATCTTGAAGATTTTTTAACTCTTGTTGATGACTTAAGTAACTGAGAGCTTCTGCAGCAAAAAAATACAACGAGAAAACCAAAGCAATGACTGCCCCAATTCTAATAAGCTTTCTAAGATTTTCGTTTTTGATCATTATTCCTATCTAAGTGAATCAATCGGATAATTCAAACAACAGTTCACTCTAGGGCTTTATTATACATCAATTCTCAAAATTACTTATCCCTAATAATCAAGTCATCAGTCTGTCTTAATTTTTTCGATACAGGAACAGTTTATCTCTATGGTACTCATAGTGAGTACGTTTCCACTAACTTCATTATAAGGAGTCATGATAACAAATACAATGCGATGGTTTTTAGTTGATTTTGTTTACTGATCAAGCATACTTAATGATACTTTATGACGTTCTAGATCGATCTCAATTACAGTGACGTTGACAATGTCTCCAACCGCAACTTTTTCATTTGGAGAACTGATGCGATCTTTGCTTAACTTAGATATATGTACTAAGCCATCATTTTTTAATCCAATATCCACAAAGGCACCAAAGTCAGTCACATTTCTAACCGTTCCTTCAAGCATTAAGCCAACTTTTAAGTCTTCGATCTTAACGATGTCTTTGTGTAATAAAGGTCCATCAAATCGATCACGATAGTCTCTAAACGGAGTTTCTAGAACACTCAGGATGTCTTTTACTGTATATATATCTGCATTTAAACGTTGAGCTAATGCTTCAGGATGGGCATTAGAAATAGCCAATCCGCGATTTTCATCGCTAAGTGACTGAATACCCAGCTCACGCATGATTTGTCGTGTAAGAACATAACTTTCAGGATGGATCGCAGTCCGATCGAGTTCTTCTTTAGCCAAAGGCAAACGAAGAAAACCTGCTGCTTGCTGATAAGCTTTGTCACCAAGACCTTTCACTTTTGTTAATTGTGCTCTGCTTTTAAAGTAACCATTTTCATTGCGGTACGCAACAATTGATTTTGCGACACTTTTATTCAATCCGGCAATATGACGCAATAATTCTTCACTGGCTGTATTCACATCTGTCCCAATTCGATTGACGGTTTTGATGACCGCAAAATCCAATCGTTCTTGCATTCTGGCTGGAGCAAGATCATGTTGATACTGTCCTACACCGATACTTTTAGGATCGATCTTGATGAGTTCTGACAAAGGATCTAAAAGACGACGGGCTATAGAAACTGCTGATCTTTCTTCAACGTGTAAATCAGGAAATTCTTCTCGGGCTAAATCACCTGCACTGTATACAGAAGCTCCTGCTTCAGATACGATTGCGTATCGAGCATTAATATGTGGATTCGTTCTCAATATTTCCGCAATGAAGGCTTCTGATTCACGACTCGCTGTTCCATTTCCAATCGCAATCAAATTAACTTGATACTTCGTAATCAAGTCTATGGTTTGTTGGATGGCTTCTGTTTTCTTGTTGACAGGAGGATGAGGATAAATCACAGAGACTTGCAGAAGCTTTCCTGTGTTATCGATAACCGCTAATTTACAACCTGTACGATACGCTGGATCAAGTCCTAAGATGATTGAACCTTTCATAGGAGCTTGAGACAATAATCGTTCAAGATTCGATGAAAAAACATCGATTGATTTTTCCTGAGCTCTTTCAGTTAAACCAGATCTGATTTCTCTTTCTAGAGAAGGATAAACAAGTCTCTTTAACCCATCTTTGATGGCTTCATTGATCAATTCATTAACAATTGATTCTTGATTGTTGGTCAATTTATTGTATTGATATTTTGCGAAACGTTCACAGTTATATTCCATACTGACATCCAAGATCTTTTCACGTTCTCCACGATTGATGGCCATGATTCGATGAGGAGCCATAGAACTGCATCTTTCAGTGTATTCATAATACGAGCGATATGTTTTCTCTTCATCTTGAGCATTCTTCATTTTTTTAACGACGATTTTAGCTTCAGATAAGATCATATCTCTAATAAGTTTTCTTAACTTCGCATCATCACTGATCATTTCAGCAAGGATATCTTTAGCTCCTTGTATGGCATCTTCAATCGTAATGACTTGGTCAGTAAGATACTTCTTGGCTTCTTCTTCAATACTTCCTTTTTTAGGACAAGTTAAAATCCACTCAGCCAATGGCTTAAGTCCTTTAGCGATCGCGTCAGTCGCTCTGGTCTTACGTTTTTGCTGATAAGGACGATAAATATCTTCAACAGTCGCAAGTGTTTCACAGGCATCGATTTGAGAAATTAATTCAGGAGTTAGTTTACCTTGTGTTTCAATCAGGCGTTTCACATCTTCTTTACGTTTAGCCAGGTTCTTTTGATATTGATATTGTTCATCGATGTATCTGATTTGTTCTTCATCTAAACCTTTGGTTACTTCTTTACGATAACGTGCAATGAAAGGAATCGTATTTCCATCCGATAAAAGATCGAGTGTATTTTTTACTTGAGCTGTACTGATGTTGAGTGTTGCTGCAATTGGTTTGACAAGTTTTTCCATAGTGTCCTCTTGAGAGATTAAAAAAGCAAAGCCTTAAGACCCTGCTTTTCTCTAGCCTACAAATCGTACCCTATTTAGAATCAATAATCAAGTTAGGGTGAAGCAAACAATCCTATTAAATCCTTAAGCATCTTGTTTTAGTGCAATCAATAAAACATCTTGTAATGCTTTCACCTAAATTCTAATGTATATTTTATTGGTAAAGGATATTGGTTTGAATCAGATTTTTGATTGTATCTGGTGCTAAAACTTTGCCATAAGACAGGACCTTTTCATCAACAACCAAACCTGGAGTACTCATAATATTGTAGGCCATGATATCTTTAAAATCAGTGACTTTTATAAACTCAGCTTCTATGCCTAGTTTTTTCACAGCTTCTTTTGCATTTAATTCTAACCTGACACAGTTAGCACAGCCTGAACCTAAGATTTTGATGATCATATTATTCTCTCTTTCTTTTTCAAATTAACCAATTACAATAAATACATCCCAAAGGCATTAAACAAGAAACCGATAATCATGATTCCAATAACCACAATACTCACAAAGACAATCAGTAATTTATTTTTAATGACTTTCTTTAACATAACAATACTTGGTAAAGACAGGGCTGTAACTGCCATCATAAATGATAATGCGGTTCCGATTCCAACGCCTTTAGTAACCAAAGCTTCTGCTACAGGCAAAGTTCCAAAGATGTCTGCATACATCGGTACACCAACCAGTGTCGCCAAAGGTACAGAATACCATTTGTCAGCACCTAAAACGGCTGTGATCATGCTTTCAGGAACGACATTGTGAATCAATGCCCCTATTCCAACTCCAATCAAGACATAGATCCATACTTTATGAACGATTTCTTTTACAGCATCACCTGCGAATTGAAACCGTTCTTTACGTGTTAAAGGATCCAATTCCATTTCAGGCAAATCCGATTTTCTAAATACAAAAGATTCTACTTGATCTTCCATGTGTAACTTTGAAATGATGGTTCCACTGATGACAGCCAAAATGACTCCAACTATGACATAAGCAATGGCAATCTTCCAATTAAAGATACTGGCCAATAAAATAACAGAAGCTAAATCAACCAAAGGAGAAGAAATCAAAAATGAAAAGGTTACTCCAATAGGTAAACCCGCAGAGGTGAATCCAATAAATAACGGAATGGATGAACATGAACAAAATGGTGTAATGGTTCCCAACAATGCCCCAAAGATATTCGCTGATAACCCATTGTATTTTCCAAGAATCTTGCGAGTACGTTCTGGTGGGAAATAACTTTGAATGTAAGATACTGTGAAAATCAAGACCGATAATAAGATAAATATCTTAATGGTGTCATACATAAAGAACTGAAGGCTAGCGCCTAATTGTCCTGTACTATCTAGTCCAAAAACTTTCTCAATAATCAAACGCATTAAATCATTGAGCCAAGTCATTTTTAAGAAACTATCATTTAACCAACCAAAGATCTGCATGACACCTCCATATATAGACATTCATCTATATATTGAATTATAGGCACATTAGAAAGAGATGTCAACTATATATATTGATATTTATCGATATTTGATAAATTGCTTTTATAAGTATTATCGCAAGACGCTTCTTTATCATGGGATGATGATAAATACTCTTTAGATGGATATCATTTACATTTTCTTTGCAGTTAACTTTAAATAAATAATGGGACCACTAAAAGTACAAACCAATAAGACATAAATCCCTAATGTTCTAAATATTTCCTTTAAATTATTATTTCCTAAACCAATTATCACGAAATTTAAGAGAACCATAGATGTCCAAATGATGCTTCTTTGAACAGCTGCTTTCATTGTCTTGGATTTAAGTAACCAAGCAAAACCATAGGTAACAAATAGCGCCGGCAATGCGGTAAGCAAGAATTCACGACTCATGAACTCAATGTAATCGGCTTGACTGGTAAAGTTAGGCAAACCAAAAGGTATCGTTACGATAAACTCACATAAAATAATCATAACCACAACCAAAAAACCAACCAAGATATCCTTAATGATCGTTTTCATTTCAATCCTCCTTTGTTTTACCAATCAGAAATGAAATATGTATATTTAATCTATTAAGCTAAACAACTTCCATCACCTTCAATATACACCTTACTCACTTAATCGTCCATTTCATTAAAAAACGTTCTGGATTGTCCCAGAACGTTCACTAATATCAACATCACATCGTTAGGATTTAAACAAACCCGAGAAAAGATCCCAAAGTTTTTCCCAGAAATTACGCTTAATTGGAAGCGGCTCTACCGGTTCTTCTGCCTTAGGAGCTTGGATTGATTCTGTCTTTAATACAAACTGTACCGCTGAGATGGCTGTATTCTTTTCAGACACAAAGGATAAAACAGGATCTCCATTGCCTGTAAAGTCACTGATCATATCTTCAATAGCATTTTCTAAAGTGGTATCCAAGTCCTGAGTTTCATCATGAAGTTGTCCAGTACCTTTTGTGTATTCAGCAAGACCACTTTTTACCTGTTTCAACGCAGTATTCAGTTTTTGGGCAGCTAAATAGAGTTGGTTTGAAGATTGAGCCAATAATTTATTGGCTGCTTGGTATTGGTTAAGTCCATTGGATAAGTCCTCTGCACCAAGTGCCAACAACACAACACCATCCAGATAATCACTTAGTCCTTGTGTAAATTGAACTGCTCCATCAAGCTGTGCTTTAACTGCTGCCAAGGATGGCATTGCATCAAGAACCTGTGTGTAATTTGCTGGAGTCAAAGTAGGTAAACCATATCCTGCCAGATTGGTGTTTACCGCATCAAATGTCGCTTGTTGAATGGCTAAAGCCCCATATAACAACTGTTGGTTCTGTTGGGTAAGAAGATTAAGGTTTGTACTAAGTGCAGCTGCACCTTGTTTCAAAGCTTCGCCACTGAGTACCAATTGAGCCAATCCAGCATCAAATTGCGCAACACCTAAGACGTAATCATTGAATCCATTAGACAATGCCTTGATGCCTTTTTGAAGCTCTAGTGCCCCATCATCCAACTGAGCAATCGCATCACTGAGTTGAGTCAATTCTGATTTAAGCGACGATGTATCCACATCAAATCCTAAGGACATACGTACACCATTAAGTGTGATGGGATCCATCTCAAAATTCTTGACTGTGGCTTCTATGCTTGTGTTGAGTGAACGATTAGGTAAGACAGTATAGGTTATTTGCTTGGAAGAACCCGCTTCTGCTAAGGTTGCGCCTTCTGTCTTAAGTTCACTAATAATCGCTTGATCTAGGGTAACGCCGACTTGTAGGGCCATATTGGCTGCAAAAGTAGGATTGATATTAGGATTTGCATTCACACTTAAAGTGATGATCAACTTACCGCTCTTGCCACCTAACTGAGCAGGTGCAATGACTTGTCCATCAAGTGAATATTGAATGGTCACAATCCATGGTAGTTCTAATTTCTTTAAATCACCCTGTATGTAAAGACGCGAAGCTTCACTTTCAGCAGTAATCATGTCTCCGGAAACAGTGATGGGATCTAATGTACTTAAATTGGTCAATTTTCTATAGTCTCCAAAATCAACAACGGATCCATTGGTGAAGATATTAACCACTTGAATCGACTTCACAGTTCCATTCGCATCTAAGAACCCATAGACTACTTCATCTTTTGGGCTAGCTTCTCCTTGGGCAGAAACAGACATGGACATCATGAATATTAGTCCCAGTGTAATGATGATCTTTAATGTTATTTTCATAATATCTCCTTTATTTCTTCGGCATGAAAGCCGTGTTGATGGGTTGTTTTCTGTATTGGACGATCCAATAAAACTAATAATGCAGGCAAGACAAGCGATACCATACTTAGCGATAATAATGTGCCTCTACCCAGTAAAGTACCCAATTCTTTAATAATGGGATTGGTGGATGTCAAAGCTAAAATAAATCCCGCTGTAGCCAGTATCACAGCTGATATGACAACAGAAACAAGATGTCCTTCTAAAGTTTGACGCATGGCTTCTTTTGGAGGTGCCGATCTTCGCTTTTCAAGATATGTGTTGGTTACTAAGATCGCATAGTCTACGGTTGCCCCTAACTGCACAGTACTTAAGATCAGATAACCAATAAAACTAATGGTAGTGTCTCCAAAATAAGGGAAGGATAGATTGATCCATATGGCAGTTTCGATGGTAAAGATCAAAATGAACGGAATCAGCAAAGATCTAAACGTAATCAACAATACAATAAAGATCCCAATGATCGCAATCAGATTGACAAGTGCTGTGTCACTAGACACCACATTGCGCATATCCATTAAGGTCGCACTCGTCCCTGTCATATAGTATTCTGAGTAATAGCTTGATATGGTATCTTTAACCTCTTGTACAGTCGAGAAAGCCAAGTCGCCCTCATCTGCAGTATTAAGATAGATGATCAATCTGGCATAATGATCAGAATAGAATTGTTCTGTTATGGCTGGGTCCATAGCTTCCATAGGCAACTCACTCCCAATACTATTGACATAGGCAACGATATGATTGACCCATGGGTTTAAATTCAAGTCATTGACTAATGCTTTTTCTTTTCCAGGTTCACCTTTAGGAACCAAGACAACCAGTGGGTTATCTTTCCCAAATACACGTTCGATTTTTAAGCCATCAGATCCAACTCGGGACGCAGCTGTTACGCTTCCCATACCATAAGTAAACTGTGTTTGAGCTTGCGCCATATAACTTGGGACAACGATTAACACAGCCAAAATCATGGATGGGATACGAATCTTCATCAAGATATGACTGATACCTGTAAATTGTGGAAGTAAAGAACGATGTTTAGTTTTATCAATTAAAGGATAAAAAGCCAAAGTCATTGCAGGCAAGAAAACCATGACCGATATGAAACTAAAAGTTACACCCTTTAAAAGGTTCAAGCCTAAATCAGCACCAATCCCAAAACGCATGAAAATCAATGCTGCAAATCCAATCAATGTGGTCGCTGCACTAGCAGCTACTGTAGGGAAAGATTGTTTCATTGCATATCTCATTGCAGTTTTCGGATCATGAGTAAGTCGATGTTCATTAAAACTATGTAATAAGAAGATCGCATAATCCAAAGATACAGCCAATTGTAATACCGGACTGACAGTTCTTGAAATGAAGGAAATGTCATCAAAGATCACATTAGTACCCATATTCAATAGGATCGCAATCCCAATACTCAAAAGGAAGAACAAAGGTTCGATCCAAGACATCGTACTAAACAGTAAGATGATAATAATGATCGGTACCAAAATCATCATCGCATTGAGCACTTCCCTGACAGACATGGATTGAGTCTCTGCTGCGCTGATGGATTCCCCATCCGCAGCATTTTTATCGCCAATGACCTCATAAATTGCCGCAACGGTTTCTTTTTCAAGACCAGAAACAATGTTTAAAGACAACAAAGCATACCCATCTTTAAAGTATGGTTCAACCAGCTTTGTATCTAAAAATGATAATGGAATCGTTTTTAAAATATCTAGTCCCACTACATCATCAAGCCAAGTCACTGATGATATGCCATCAATGGCCTTTAGTTGTTCTTTTAAAGATAACACTTCTAAAACAGAACTGCTTTCGATCATGACTCGAGCATTGGGCATACGGGTACCAAACTCTTCTTTCATGACCTCAAGCCCTATTGTAGATTCAGCTTCCTTGGGTAGATAATCAACGAGTTTAAAGTTGATTTCAACCATCGTAGACATCAAACCACCAAGAACTCCCATTAAGAGAAACATGATGAGAATCAATCTTCTGGCTCTGATCACGATCCTTGTAAAACGATCCATAAATTCACTCCTTACTCAACACTGTGTTGTATATCCGTCACAAAATCAGTATACTAACATTGTGTACGTAGTTCAATCGACAGATAATGAAAAAATGGTGCCTACTTTACACTTTCCTTATTTATGTTGAATTACCAACAGTAATGGAGAACATTATGACCAAACCCAATGAAGATCGTCGTGTAAAGTATACAAAAATGGTGCTTAGAGATAGTTTTATTCGTTTGTTGGAACACAAAACAATCGAGCGCATTACCATAAAAGCCATCTGTGAAGAAGCAGATATCAATCGCGCAACTTTTTATTCGCACTACGCAGATCAATATGATTTACTACATGAGATTGAACAAGATCTTTATGACAACATCAATAATTATCTCAGCCAATTAGGAGATGATCCCGCTAATCCAAATGCGATTCGTCAAGCTGAGAAAATTTTTGATTATCTGCAAGCCAATGCCCAAGTCACTAAACTGTTGCTAAGTGACCGTGGTGATTTCTCATTTCAAAAAAGAGTTATGCAGCTGGTTTATGATCTTATTACTACTCAATTACGTATGACCAAGTCTATCTCCAAAGAAGATGCAGAATTTGTTTATGCCTATACCATCACGGGATGTGTCGGAATTGTTCAAAAATGGTTGAATGACGATATGAGAAAGTCATCAAAAGCAATGGCGAAAATGGTCGTCAATTTAACACTAGGTTTATTTCACTCGCTTCAAAATAATACATTTCAAATTGACTAAGTCAAGGTTTACTAAACGGAGTTATTTATGAATGAAAAACTAAATCAAAGATTGAATCAACTTTCTGAAGTACCACAAAACAAACCTTCTTGTCTTGGTTTATTGGCTTTAGGCTCATGCGCTCAACAAGAACGACTTGATGAGTGGTCAGATCTTGATTTCTTTGTCATCGTTGAACAAGGAAATCAAGATGCCTATCTTTCTAATCCAGACTGGCTACAAGCTTGTGCGCCATTAGCATATATTTTTAGAAATACAAAAGATGGACATAAAGTTATGTGGGAAGATGAAATTTATGCTGAGTATGCTATTTTTGAACCCCAAATGATGAAAGATATATCATTTACACAAGGAAAATTTATCTTTAAAAAGGAAGGATTTATTATGTCAGAATCCCCATGTGTCCCTATGCCTCACCCTCATCAAGACATTGATTATGCGATAAATGAAATCTTAACGAATCTATATGTTGGTGTGTGTCGTTTCCATAGAGGTGAATTCCTGTCCGCTTTTATGATCATTCAAGTGCATGCGATCGAACAACTATTATCCATGGCTGACAATCTTTTTCAACCAAAGACAGACAATGAAGATCTTTTCGCAATTGAAAGGCGAGTTGAGCAGCGTTACCCTGAGTTAGTTGATATTCTAAGTCATAGCATACTAGGATATCATCAATCTCTTAATGCAGCTCAAGTAATCTTGGATTATCTCAAAACCATTAGTCAGCTAAATCCAATCATGGTACATAAAATCGAAAATTTGATACAACTCTCAAATATAAAACTGGATAGGGAAATATGATTTCATCAAATCCTGTATTACTTGAACCTAACATGAATTACCAAGAAAGTTTTGAGAACTATGTTTTGGCTTATCAAAAAATCAATGATCAACACTACTTTAACAAGTACAAAATGGCTCTTGAAGATTTCCCAATCTATCTTCAATATCTTCAAAAAGGGTCACTAAGTGATTGTTCAAACCATACAGATTCATATACATCTACATTTTGGTTGATAGATAATCAGCAAGTGGTTGGGGTCGCCAGAATCAGACATCAATCAGATCCTTATGCTGGTCATATAGGTTATGATATATCACCTGATCACAGAAATATGGGATACGGTCAATTCATTCTCAAAGCCGCTTTAGTAAAAGCACGTGAAATAGGAATCAAAGAAGTCATCTTAACATGTAATGTAGACAGTATTGCCTCAAGAAAAATTATTGAAAGTAATGGTGGGGAGTTCAAAGGCACTATCCATAATGATGAAAATGAAGATTTGAATCAATTCATCTTCAAATACTAGATTTATTCAAGTGTTGATGTATCTGTGTCAATGAGATGCAATACATTTTATCCAGATCATTCTTAACATATTAGCGATATATGAAATCACCTATGTGACCTGATTAAACAAATTGGGTTGAACTTGTGAATACATTCCATGAACGGAGAACATAATGAATCAAGACAAATTATTAATTAAACTGGAAAAACTAGCAAAAAAGACTCAAGACAAAAACAAAGGACAACCTTTTCAAGTCTTGGTTCACTCAAAGAAGCACAATTTACATTTTTCTTTTCCTTCGCATCAAAGTAATCCAATTTTTCATATCGCTAGTATTGGTAAACTGTTAACTACAGTCTTAATTTTACAAGCTGTTGAATCAGATAAGTTAACACTACAAGATAAATTGTCTGATTATCTAGATGCAAATATTCTTGATGGTTTATTTAAAAGTAATCCAAACGAGATAACCATTTTGGATTGCTTAAGTCATCGCAGTGGTGTTGCAGACTTCTTTGAAGGCAAAGACAAACTAGGTAAAAGTTTCTTGGATTTGATAATGGAAAAACCTGATACCTATTGGACACAAATGATGATGCTCGATTATGTTCGAAACAACATGAAACCCATTGGCAATCGCGGAGATAAATTTGCCTATGGAGATACAGGCTTTTTATTGGTAAGTATGGTTCTTGAAAAAATTGAAGGTAAACCACTTAACCAACTGCTGGACGAACATATTTTTAAACCTTTAGAAATGATGAATACTCAATCCATGATCTATAAATATCCGCCTGAATTCAAGAAAAAACCACAAGAAATATGGTTGGATAAACACGAAGTAAGCTCCTTCATGATACTATCAGTTGACCAAGCAGATGGTGGAATCGTTTCTACACCAGAAGATCTGGTACTATTCCAGCAGGCACTCCATGAAGGTCGCTTAATCAAGAAAGAACACTATGATTTGATGCAGAAGTGGCAAGGAAAATTCAGAGCTGGAATTTATTATGGAACAGGAATGATGCAGTTGCATTTTAACGAATTCTTTTTCCTTATGAGAGGGTTTCCAAAACTTGTCGGTCACATTGGGGTCTTATCAACTCACTGTTTCTATGATCAAGAAAATGATATTCACTACATCATAAACTGTGGATCAACAAAGAACATGACAACAAGTTTCGTCTTTTTAAGTAACATGGTTGGTTTGATTAAGACTTCTTTATCAAACTAATTCCATAATGAGTGTTCTACATTAATTTTTATGACTGGTCAGAAGTAGGATGCTTTCCTATGATTCAGGGCTATATTGTTAATCCTCATGCCCATGAAAAGACCTAAAATACTGTATAACGATCAAGTTGATAGACCATAGTAGAAATATCTAATATTCATTCAGTATTTTCTTTCATCATATCCACAAACACACTTACCAGTTCTGAATCAAATTGATCACCAGCGCATTTTATGATTTCGTCGATGGCTTCTTTTTCACTCATGACTTTTCGATACGGTCTTTCTGAAATCAAAGCATCGTAGGCATCCGCAATGGATATGATTTTTGCTACAAGAGAAATTTCTTCACCTTTAACTCCTAAAGGATATCCTTTGCCATCGATTCTTTCGTGATGTTGAAGCACATCATTTGCATGGACAACAAATTCGTTAGATGCACTTAATATGCGATAACCGATTTCAGGATGTTTTCTGATTTCTGTCCATTCTTGAGGATCAAGCTTTTCTGATTTATTCAAGATTCCTTCGTCTATTCCAATCTTTCCAATATCATGTAACATAGCCGTTATTTTGATACGGTTGATAACTCCTTGATCGAAGTTCAATTTTTTTGCGATTCTTTCACATATATCACTGACTCTAGATGAGTGCAACATCTCACGATTATTTTTCTCAAATAACATCTCCATGATCAAGCCAATGGTATTGTTTTCAGCAGGTAATCCTTCGATGTTTTTATCGATATTTAGCAGCTCTGTTGCAGCTTTTACAATATCATCGAGACTTTCGCTTTTATCTATTTTTGTCTGTGTCCCACAAGAAATTGAGACCTCAAATGATCCAGATCTTTCTTTTGAAGCGAAAGCTCTAAGCTTTTTTACTATTTCTTTGGCTTTATTTATGCTTGTTTTTGGTAAGATCAGGGCAAACTCACCACTACTGAAACATATGCTCACATCATCTCTTCGCACGACATGACCTAAAACATTGATAACACTGGATAGAATTTCGTCTGCCATAAAATGTCCTAAAGAATTACTGATAATGGCCAATCCATTGATTTCACACATAATGATACTGATTGGTAAATTGGATTCAAGATCATATCGTTTTAAAGCATCTAGGAAGTACTTGCGATTATTTAAGCCATTCATCTGGTTTTGATACGTCAAGTTTTCAATTTGCACACCTTGACTTATGATGGCCTTCTTTATGATGATGAATTTATCAGCTTGATCTTCATTTTCTTTTGTTTGAAAACTCAATGCTTCATTGATCACTTTCAATTCTCTTGTTCGCTTCTTTTTCTCGCCTTTTTGAAATACGATCTCTTTATTAGCAGTATTTAGTTCTTTAGCTTGATCAGTATTTTCGGTATTTTGATGTGCAAGTTCTTTTTTTATGACACCCAATTCTTTGTTTATACTCTTTTTATCTTTTTCCTGGATACCCAACTCTTTATTGGCATCTACCAATTCAGCGATCAATTTATTTCTTTCTTTGGTTTGATGAACAAGTTTCTTCTCTATTGTCTTAAGATCATTTTCATTTTTCTTGTTCTCGATGAGTTGATCTGCGATTTCTCTATTTGCTGTGCTTAATTCACACAAAAGATCTCTGTCTGTAGAAAGTGTTGTACTTGTAGGGTTATTAATGGGTTTCCTAGCCATATCATGTTCTCCTTTACTCACATACATGATTTAGACCTTGATCCAAGAAGTTTTAAATTTGTGAGTCAACAGCTAAAGATTCATACCACAACTCTACTAATGAACCAAAAATATGATAATCTTCAAAACGAATTTAAGTATATCTGATTTCATTGTAGCACTTAGTATTTTATTAAACCGAATTGCGTAAGTTCACACATACTCACATAATCAAACATTATTACAATATTCGTTTATTTGATGTAGATAAACCTTTTAGATATTTGATTGACAACGATTTAATTGATCCGGTTATTATTGCATAGCATGAAAGATGCAAAGTTACATATTGATGTTGTAGAGTCGTTATGTTTGAACAACATAAATATGAATTTAAGAAAGTTCATTTTGAAATTCAACATTATAAGTCTTTTGACATAATTGAAGCAATAGATTGCGATCTACAGAGTTATCAAGGTTTTTGATTGGTTTTTGACTTTATTCAAAGCAACAATGATCGTGGACAGAGGATTTCCATGACAGAAAAAGTTGTAATCAACTCAATAAAAGCAGAATACATACATTAGCTTTTGTTATGCCATTAAAAATCACTCATGATGATGTACCACTTTTAATTCATCAAGTTCTTAAGATAATCTTGGTTCAACAAGAAGGCTAAGAAATCATCGTAAGTTTAAAACAGGCATGTTATAACCCACCCTTTACTCCTGGATTCTTAAAAAGATATGAATTGTAATTTGAAGTTTTCAAACGCTAAAGAATGTATATGGTTTGTTTCATTTTATTGATTTAATTACATTCTTATTATTATTAGTTCCTGTTAAAGTGTCCAGCACTAATGATAAATATCTTAAAAGAATTATTGTTCTCTTACAGAACTACTTAATGTGTATTTTTTTCCATCCCAGTCATAGGATGCAAAAAAAGTGATCCCATCCTTCATGGTCAATCCTTCATTGGCCAAGCGAATCAATGTTCGTTCATCCATTATTTGAGTCATATCACGCTCAACGATTCGCAATCCCAAAGTAAATTTGTGAGACAGTTCACTTAAATTCATTAAAACCGTCATAGTTAAGGTCTGTTCAGAGTTCAATGTCTGAAGATTGATTCCCTCAAACGGGATAATTTTTCGAACACCCGATTCATCATGGACAATCAATTCAATCCGATACGGGATCGTAACAGCAGAAAAACCGGAGTTCTTCAAAGTCACTTTAATTTTTACGGATTGATCTGTTCTGAATGATTTTGGGATGATTGATTTTTCAATGAAATAACGGTATCCCAGTTTCTTTTGAATAAGATCAATGAAGGGTTTATTTTCAGTATTAACCGTTTCCCAATAGGCAATAACTTCCTTATTGTATTCATGATTGAGATAAGTCAATTTCAGTAATGAAAGTTCCTCAAAGGCAACAGAGGGTTCAGTATACATACTTAACATCGGCATTTCTCCCCCGTTGGCTACTGGATATGGACGTTCATGAATGTAAGTGAGTTCATCGTTGCGAGTGTATTCAGCCTGATCATAACTACCCATATCAGTATCTGTCGACAATAGCGCATCATTATGAAATGCGATGCGGCTGATATCGACTATGGAAGTATCGATCAGTCGAATAAATCTGGGTCTGCGAACTGCTATCGAAACAGTTTGAGGTACGGCTTCACACAAAGCCGCAAGCAGTTCATTGATGATTGCTTGTGTTGGAGTACCTTGATCATCCCCGAGATTACTATGATGCCACTCACCCCAAGGACCTAAGAAGCCAGCTTGGACCGTAAGAAGCAAGTCTTTGTTTTCAATGAGGATCGGACTGATTTGAGAAATATGGGTCTTGATGATGTTTAAAGAGCTTGGATCTGAGTATTCAGCATTTCTGCTAAATCCGTAAGCTGCTCTGAATATGACTTTTAAACCATGCGCTCTGATGGCATCAAACGCCAAAGATAATTCATCAAGTTTAGCTTGAGACAGATCACGATCTGTAAAATCTTGGATATCGTATGCCAACAGAACCAATGTGATGCCTGAGCCATCTAGCTCATATAGCTTTTGAAGATGTCCTGAATCAAATTGGACATAGAAACCTCTTGAAGGATTGGTGATGATTTCATCACTTTCTGTATACGTCAAAGTCGTATAAGGGACACGAAAAAAAACGACAGTCCCGGTGATCCCCAGGGCTGTCGCCAGAATAATAAATATAATGATTAGACTTTTACGTTTATTCACCAAAGTCTCCGGTGTATTCCACCAAGACGGCACTCTTGACACCAGGCAATGAAGACAATTGATTCACAAAAGCTGTATTATCACCTTTCAAGCGAAGCTCAAGCGTCAATTCAATCGTATCTTTTATAGTCGTCTTATTTTTAAGTTCACCTTTTAAAGTTTTTAGGATCTTTTGGACTTCTTCATTGGCACTGTTTTCAAACTTCACGATCAACAGGTATACCTTCGTAAAGGTTTTGACTTGAACCAGAAGGATATAAATCAGCGATATGAAAATTGTCGCGATGAAACTCAAAATATAGAGTCCTGCTCCAGAAGTGATCCCCACTGAAATTGCGAAAAATAGGAAGCCGACATCCAATGGGTCTTTAACTGCAGTTCTAAAACGTACTATTGAAAGGGCACCAACCATCCCCAATGAAAGCAGGATGTTCGAACTGATGGTCATGACGATAAATGCTGTTACGATACTGACGAGTACCAGCAGGATATTGAAACTGCTGCTGTAGACGATCCCACGATAATACTTCCGGTATACATAATAGATAATCATAGAACACAAAAATGCAGAAATCAGAGACATTAAAATACTAGCAATGCTCAAATCAGCCATTTGGCCGTTCTCTAGAAAGCTCTTCTTCAGGATGTCTACGAAATTAGTCATATTGGATTACCCTTTCTCTTCTCTTTTTACAGATGACATATTTAGATATGGCGTATCGTTGCATGCTTTGCCCATTGATGAGCGATCTAATGTGTTTGGGGATGAAGTCATCAAACTTGACCTCAAACACCAATAGGTCCTGTGGTAAAGCGGCACTATAGACCACAGTTGGATCAAAGATATCGAGGCCGTTGATGCTGGATCGAAGCTGTTTATCAAAGGTAAGTCTGACATTGCCTTCGTTCACGACATAGGCTTCCCGTTCATATTCAACGATGACTTTAGGCTTTAGGAGCTTTGTCTTCATCAGTGAATACAATTCTTTACATAGCGGATCATCCTTTAGGATCAGGAAATCCACATCCTCAGCCAGTATTTTCTGATACTCTTCTAAAGTCAACAGAGTGCTTTCCTTGGCTGTCCAGCTGTCCAATTTAGCCTTGGATTCCAGTTTGATAAGACCAGGATCGTGTTCATAGACTCTGATTCGAAATTTCCTTCTGAAGCGGTCTCCATCGATTTTATCTTTAAGGGAACTGTTTCGGTAATCATCAAAGTACAGACTTGAGATCAAGTATCCGTCTTCGCTTTTGGAATTCTCATCTGGTCTAGCAACAATTAAGAACCTTTGTCTAAGGATTTGATATGTCTTCTGGTCAATGTAGAACTTAAATTCATGCCGTAAAGTTTGGTTTCTAATTTTCATGGTGCTACTCAAAGATAAGTTGTCTGATCCCAAAGTAATGAATCTGGGTGATCAGATTCTCAAAGGTGTCTAAACTATATTGGTTATTTCCTTTACTGTCGATGCTTTTGACTTCCAAGTAATAGGTTCCTTTTAAAGTCCCGGTATAGGTGTAATTCGTAACGACCAAGTTTTGTTGACTGAAGATGATTTGTTTCATCCCAGGATCTTTTGCCAATCGAATCGAGTATTTGATAAGATCCCCATCGAAATCGGTAGAATTTTCCCAGATAAATGTTGTTGTTCCGTCTGTGTTTTTGATAGGCGTCGCTGTAAAGACAGGAGTCGGGTATTTCAATGCACTTAAGTAATCATCGTAGTTAGATTTGATTTCGTCATAGAAGCCATGGATATATGTCTTAAGCTGATTGGGTTCCATTCCTAGAAGTCTAACATCAGGAAGCTTCCCTAAGGTTGCCTGCATGACTGGAAGATATTGGTCTACCGTTTTATTGACGTTGGTTTTTGAGAAAGTCGTAGCGAGTAAATCATCCAGTTTTTTTGTCAGTTTATCGATATTCTCCGCCTTTAAAAAGTAACGACGATGCAAAAGTATGGCGGTAAGACGCTGAATACCTTGCATCGAATCCGGTGCTTTATGTCCAGATTCCGCAATCCCGAATTTAAAGGTTCCGTCATAATCCCATGGTAACAGATACCAAGTCAATGAATTGGTAGGATTATATAAGAAGAAATTTTGAGACAAGACATCTTCATTGCCCAGCAGGATGTTCATTGCCAGCCATGTCAGATAATTCTCCTCATTGAAATACTTCTTGAAGGTCGTGTCAAAATCCAACTCCATATCATTGATGTCTTTTAGCATCTTCAATAGTTTTGTATGATTATTGCCTTCGCGGATCTCAAGGATCTTTTCGAAAGCAGCTTGATTATAGCCAGGATCATCCACATTCTTCAAAGCTTCATACTCGTGAAATTCAAAACTGGTCGCCTTATATAGTGAGCCATTGGCATCTAAGCCGTGTGACGTTAAGAAATCCCGATTGGGTTGTTCTATGTTGGTGTAAAGTCCATAATAAACATATTTACGCTTATTGGTCGGTAAAGAGGCATCTTTGATGTAGACTTTGACAAAGTTTGTTCTCAGTGAAGCCATATTATCTAACTGACTCATCATATCAAAGGAAAATTTGTTTGCAACTTTGCTGGGATCATACACGTGCTTATTGAGATTTAGAACAGTGAATCCTTTATAGCTGTCATTTTCAGTAGTGAACTTGATCTTGTAGGATTTAAAAGCCGCACCTCTTGAGGAATTGCCTCTGACTTTGATGTAGGCATTGATTGAGTTGGTGTCCACGAAGACAGATAGCTTACCACTGCTATCACCGATCGTAACGTTGGCATTCAAGGTCGGATTGAAGTCTTGATTCAAAGATTCATGCAAGTCGAAAATTGAAAAATCGATGAGTCCTTCATCCGTCTCTGTTGGAAAAACAGTAATGTAAATCGAATCCAAATCATCAGCCTGATCGACTTTATAGATTGTCTTGTTTTCAATCAAAGGCAGTCCGTTAAGTGGGCTGTTCTCTAAAGTCCAATCTTCCAAGCTGGTATTGTCTTCTGGCAGTTCTTCAACTTTATTGAGTGAACTCAAATAAAAACTAGTAAAAACACCGATCCCTAGGATAAATGACAGTACAACTAGAAAATTTCTATTCTTCCAATTAAAACGCTTCATGAGTTTCCTTTACTCTGCACTTTTACAATACAGTCTTGCGTTGATGGTTCCCATGAAGGTCCTCAGTCTAAAGAAGCCGACAACCCAGGAAACAATCCCACCAATAAATAGGGCTACAGGATAATAAGAGACACCCAACTGAAGTGCAGCAATACTGGCAAATACAGTGGTGACGAAGAAGGTCAGCGTCGTGATAAAACTACCAAACTGATCATCAAAATAATACAGGAATACTACTGTGAAATACATTAGATATGTACAGTATACGCCAATCGACAACAAGAGGAAATAGTTCAGGATCATCCCACCAAAACCCAACATTGGAAGAAGCAAAATGCCGGCACAGGTCAGAATTATGGTGATGATCAGTTGAACTTCATAAATATAGAAGAGTTCGATATCCATGGTTTTTAACATGATCTTACGATACTTCTCTATGATACCATAGGTCCCGTTGATCAAACTTCCAACATATTTCTGATACTTTTCAAAGAATTTAGTTTCGACTTTGACAACAAATATGACCGGAGTTGATAAATTGACCAGAATCGCTAAGAAGAGTGCCATATCATACGATGGAGCCACCCTGAAAATTGAAACCTGGATCGCGATATCTGAATACATCCAATATAGGATATTTGGGATATATAAGCTTGTGATATAGAAAAAACCACTGAGAAAAAGATAAGGGTGTTTTTTGAAATAAGTTAGGAATCTAAAATAATCTCGATTGGAATGATTAAAGTATGTCAGGATCAGATAAATCAGTAGCAGATTGATGATTGAAAACAGGACAATCATACCCATCAAGATTGAAATCAATATATTGATCTGAGTAAACTGATAGAGCAAATAGAAAGTCAGAGCGCCGGATAAAAAACCAAAGAAGAAAGCGGCTGTGATCTTTAAATATTCTTTCAAGGCTGAGATAAAAAACATCAAGTTATAGGTGATACTGACCACGATAGACAAAACATACAATGAAGCAAGCAAAACCAAATCGGTAATGCCATCCTTATACAACAAGACTACGATGATCGTTGCGAAGAGTGCTGTCAGTCCGCTGATTAGGATCGATGTTCCAAACATTGCTGAAGGGATATAGTCTTCTTCATTCTCATGGATCCTATCAGAGATATATCTGGTGATCGTCGTTCCGGTCGTTCCAGTTATGATGATACTGAACAGAAAGAGATACAAGGTAGCACTAGAGAAGAAGACTTGATCTGCTTCACTGACATTCAATGCAGTCAACATTAAATTAATGCTGATCAGCATGGTTAGGAAGATGATTGTAGGTCCTATCGTTGTCATGGTCGCAAAGGCAATCCCCTTTAATCTACTGCTGATCGAAGTGCCGCGAAATATTTTTCTAAGTTCAAATCCGATGCCTGCCATAGAGTTTCTCCTTTTACTGCTGACCTAAAGTCGATTTATATAAGGCTTCATAATGATCCAGGAAGTCTTTTTTCTGATAGGTTGCCTTAACACGTTCATGACCAATCTTACCCATTTGAGCTCTTAGGGTTTCGTCAAGTGCCAACACTTCGATAGCTGAGGCAATCTTTTCGATATCCATGACAGGTACAATGATTCCACAGTGTCCAAGTTCGTCATCGCTCATTCCATACAACAACTCCTTGCAACCACCGACATTGGTACAAATCTGCGGTATACCTGCTGCCATGCCTTCCAGTACAGCCAAAGGTTGTCCTTCACTGATGCTGGTCAGCAACATGATGTCAAACGTAGGCAAGTAGTTCTTGACGTTGACACGACCCATGATCGATACATTCTTTAGTTTAAAATCATCGATCAGAGACATAACTTCTTGATGATATTCAACATCTTCTTCAGTAGGGCCTAAAATTACCAGTTCAAGATTACTAACACGCTGTAATGCAGCTTCAAAAGCTAGGATCATGGTCTTGATGTCTTTGATGGGAACCATACGGACAGTAGCACCAATCCGTATCTTATTTGAATTGGTTCTCAAGACTTTCATATCTGCTTTTTGATCGATATCATAAAGATGGGAAGAATAGTGTTTGACGTCTACCCCATTAGGAATGATCATCGTTTTATCATCAGGACAACCCATTTCAATCTGTAAAGCACGGTTGGTTTCAAATAAGGAAACGACTTTGGTAGCTTGATGATAACAGATTGAAGATATCCGATAGAAGAAGTTGATCCAATTCCGTTTGAAATCACCAATGACCCAATCGGATTTGATGATTTCTTCCTCACGTTCACGGGTATAGATTCCATGTTCAGTGATGATCAAAGGTTTCTTATTGATATAACTGGCAATACTGCCCAAAAGACCAGCATAACCAGTAGAGGCTGAATGATAGATGTCTGCTTGGGGAAATTCATCGACCAAGGTTGACAGTAAAGGATAAAACATCGATCTTAGATTCCACAGGAAATCATTGAATACAGTTCTAGAGAAATCCGTGTTATACAGATCAACAGCGATATCAAAGAAATCATGACTCATCAGTACATCGATCAGGTTGCCTTTATGATTCTTGATGAGATCTAAGATTGGTTTCCATTGGATGTCTTCATGATCATTCTCCATAATCAATGATTTTAAGGCTTCGTGCTCATCTTTTGATAATTTGATATTGGAATGGATCGTCTTGAATTTGACATCATTAAGATAGATGGTTCTAACTTCCTTGACGTTTGCAGGCAAGGTGTATTTCATCTCGCTCATTTCTTCACGACTGGTTGCGATCGACCAGATTACAAATTCGATGTCACTGAAATGGTCCAGAAGCATTTGTACCCAGCTGGATACACCACCAGCAACATATGGATAACTTCCTTCAGAGATGATACATACTTTCATAATTAGCCCCCTTCTTCCTTTGGTTTATTCAGCTCAATACATTAATACAAACGATGCGGATGATGCTTCAATGATATAATATCGAGAATTGATTCGTTCTACTTTAGCGCCGATGGCACTGAGGATCGTTTTGGTGGTATAAAACATGAATTTCTGTCCAACAGCCATGTCTGTACAAGCCACAGTGATTTGATTAGCTTCGGTTTTGGTTTGGATGCTTAGAGTATCTAAGTCCTTCACTTTTTCAGCCGCTGGTGAAATCGTCAATGAATCCAACCAGGGTGTTTTTTGGAAATAAATCTCGCTTAAGGTGTCGAAGCTTTTATTCAGAGTATTCCAGTTACTTTCACTCGATGGTACAGTAAACAAAGAGTTGATATCAAAGCTGTGTGAAACCGCTCCATGCGATGTCAGTACGGAAATAAACGTATACAGTTGTAATCCTTCAGCTTTATACCCGTAAGTCGTGGTTGGATAGATCACAAGTCCATCAGTGACCTGATAATCACCGCTGGATTGGGTAATCTGATCGCTATCATAAAGCAAGCGAAGAATGTCGATGGCAGGATAAACTGTTTTTATTAAATTGATTTGCTGCTGATTGATCTTACCGTACAAAGGATAATATGCATGAATATTGTAATTTGGGAAGAATTCACTGAAGAAGGATTCGGTTTGTTCAATACGCGTTTGCTTCAAATCATTCAATTCAACATGATTACCAGATAAAGTGATCTCGCCTTTATTGCGGATGATTTCCCGATTGATGTAGGAAAATGTTTGTTGATTGGCATTTTGGCTATCAAAAGGTTGCTTATCAATGGCCATAAAACTCGATGTCAATCTCAGATCCAAGATGCTGGCCTTTTGAAGCAGAACTCCCCATAACTTGTCTCTTACAAAAGATTCTGCGCTTCTTCCATAATACTCAAATGAATGATCATCATTACCGTCAAATAAAGGTGGAATCGCATCCAGAAAGATGGTTTTCGTTGCCAAGATCGGGTAAAGTGAAGTTTGTTTGGTACTGTTGATGGATGCAATCAAGACCCCTAAGGAGAGTTTACTTTCCATAAAGGTTCCATTGATCATGGTGATCCTCCCAGATTCAAACGAATGAGACCACACTAAGGGGATGTCATTTTCGCCTTGAAGCAATACTTCACAAGTTTCGCTTAATCTTAAGCTTGTAGAATAAGTCGGATACCCATCTTTGACTGTGATTTTATCGTAAGGGAAATAGTCTTGGTTAAAGGTGATGTCTTTGACTGTCCTGAAAGTACCACGTTCAAGGATACCCCACAAAGGATCCAGATAACGCCAATCTGTTTCGAAAGGGATACCAGCAGCAAATATGGCTTTGCCTCCTTTGGTCACATAACCTGCAATTTCTTCAAGACCGCCTGCTTGGCTAACATCCGAAACAACAAAAATCAAGATCGAATGCTTACTGAGATCCGCTTGTGAGAGATGAGTTACGATTGTGATCTCGCTTTTGATCTGCGTCAAAGCTTTGATCACGTTGGTTTTGATCAACTCCTCAGTTTCGTTAAGTGGTTCTCCAATGACGATGAAACCATCATCAGCATCACCATTAAGTATCGCACTTACCTTTTGAGAAGGGACAATCTTATCGGCTTCATTGATCGACTGTGATCTTAGAAAATCATAGTCCAAGTTGAATAAAAAAAAGAGTCCGCCAAAAATAATGGTGATCGTTAAGATGTAAGCTAAGCGTTTACGAGAAAACATTAAGCAGTCCTCTTGCTCCAAAACCGAATCAGTTCTAGTCCCTTGTTGGATACAGTCAGATTAGAACGTTTGAAAGTTTCAAACGCTTCATTGAATTGATGTTGATTGCCCGTCTTATAGTACAGTTCCAAAAGTTTGAGATGGGCTTCTTCTACATCAAAATGGTTTCTGGCTTCGATGGCTGTTTCAATGCTTTTGTGAACCTCGAAATTTGAATACAGAAAATCAGCTTGTTTCAAATACGCATCACAAGTCAGCAAACCTGGTTCAAATTTCTTTAGAGTATTGAATGCTCTGAAGTATTTGTTACAGTAGAAATCACTGTCCCTTTTGGTAAGGACACCACTTAAAATGTAATCACTGATTGCAGATAGTAAATTGAGCATCACTTTCGGATTCTCAGGATCAAGCTGCTGTTGTGTTTCCAAGGCTTGAATTGCAGATCTGAGTTTGGTATAAATCTGCATGGTTGCGGAAGCTGCATAGTGGGTAGTTTCAGAATCAGAGTCTCCCATCGCCGAACGGATAAACGATGCATTATCAACCAAATCATCTTTCAAAACGTTTAAAAGTAAGGCTCTTTTTTCTTCTTTGAGTCCTACCTGCATGATCTCATCGAATGAGACGATGTTCATTTCTTCAGGGACATTTGGTTTTTGCGAGAAAGTTTCTTCACTGATCTTAAGTTTTACATTGGAGGCATCATATAAGTTGTGTTTCTTGGTCAATTGGAAAGATAGTTTCGGAATGAAATAGAAAATGAATCCAAATATCGGCAAGATCAGAAAGAACAAAGTGAAGATACGTTCTTGTTTGTCTTTCACAGTAAAGAAAAACAGGACTGAACACAGGGTATTTAATATCAATAGAATCCATACTGGCATGGTTTCGTCCTCCTTTACTTCAACGAATTCATATCTACGAGTTCAAAATGAATCTCTTTGTCTTTCAAACGAGCGGCCACAAACGCTACATCTTGAGCTGCGGTATTTCTCAACAAGACATGAATGCGGTTTTGGCTGTCGATTCCGAAATAATCGGTCGATCTGAAATAATTCATGATTTTAAAGTAGTAGGTCGTTGGATCTTCCGTATGGATCAATCTCAATAATGTGTAGTCTGCAAAAGCCTGATCACTGTCATTGCGCTTTAACTCAATCAATCGTTTGAATTCTGAGGTGACCAGGACTTCTGTGTTGGTCAAATACTTTTCGTTGTGGACCTTCTCTTCATACTGATAGGCACGAATGAAGGAAGAGGAAATCAAAGAAGTCAGTGTTCTCAAGAGGTTAACTTGGTATAGGTTTAATGATTCAAAAGTCATGGACTTGATCAGAATGATGGCAATGATGTTGCCTTTGAAGAAGATTGGACCAGCCATGGCTGGTGATCCATCTGCCCACTGATTGCCAATGAAGATGTCATTATCAAATAGTTTGTGTTCCAATTCCTTGTGATCGGAAAGCTTAAAGGATTTGCCCATGAATACAGACTCTTCATTTTTAGCACCGATCAGACGAGCATAACCATTACGGCTGTCATAGGAGTAGACCGATACGGAATCGGTTTCCAAAACATCCACCAAAACTTTGATGATCGAAGAGAAAAGGATCTCAGGATCCAAAGAATCCAGCTGATTGGTGATCGCATACAAACGAGGTAAACTGGTCTTGTAACTGATCAAACGCTTTTCATATTGATGTTTGATCATGACATTGGCGTCGTTGATTTCTTTTAGCTCTTCGTATTCGTTCTCAAGATATTCTTTTTCAATAGTCAATTGAGCCTGGTTGGTTTTAAACTGATCCACAGTATAACCAACTACGACCCCCATAAAGATATACTGTGCCAATTTTAGGAAGGTATCCGCATTAAGTACGATGTTGATGAAGTTACCGAAATCAAATTGCAGTCCATACAGGTAGAAAGCAAAGGTTAAAATGATCGATAAGATGGATTGCCGTATCCCAAAGAATAAAGCAATAGATACAATATAGATGGTCATAAGATCAACGTTCTTTAGGACACTGTGATCTTTAAACAACGTTGTCAAAGTTGCCATCAACACAAAGAACACGACATTCTCGATAAGATGGAGCACGACCGGATTTGATTTTTCTTTTTTAGGTTTCTCGAGAACAGTTTCATTGGAAACTGGTGAAGTGATCGTCAGGTTAGCCAAGAATTCATCAAAGGAATAAAACTCTCCCCACTCCTGTTCAGTCTTGATCAATTTGGAGTCGATCTCATTATTATGGGCATTGCCTTGCACAGCGACCAATGAGCTTGCCTTATTGAGCTTCTGTTTGAGTGTAACAGCCACAGCCAAAGCATTGACTTGGCGATTACCAGCCACATTATAGATCTTAGAAGGTGTATTGCCTTCACAGCGGTATACTGCTTCTACCGCATCATTGATGTGTAAAGGACTCAGGTTATGGTCTTTATTGAGATGAAGTTCGTCCAGTTTTTGCAGCTGATGGTATAGACTGCTCAAGAAGTCATTTCTTTCCTCTTCAAGTTTATATCCATAGAGATCACTGAAGCGCAGAATAAGCGTATTCAGAGTAGATAAAGCACCAACTTCTTTGACTAGGATCTCGCCTTGAGTGGTCAGGATGCCTTTATAAGTCGAAGGACCATAATCACCTTCTTCACCGATCGGTCCATCCTTATATGCTTTATAGACCTCTGTTGAAGACAGGAAAATAAACTTATCAACAGCATATTTTTTAGACAAGTTTAGAATATTTAAGAGTTCACTTAGATACCGGTTAGAGTCTGCATCGTAAGACCACTCTTCATCGCCAAATAAGCTTCCAGCGAACACAACTTGTTGAGGTTTGATGTTGCTGAAGATACGATCAACAGTAACATTGTCAGCCGAATAATCATACCAGCTGTACTGTAGTTTTGGTTTGTTAAACTTGGAGAAATCCTGTCTCGAAATGATGCTTACAGAATTACCTTCTTTAACGTGGCGATCAATAAACTGTGCCGAAAAACTATCGCATTCCCCTATGTATAAAATTTTCATATTTCTACCTTTCCCCTTTAGTAAATCCAATTTAATTACTAAATCAACTTCTAAGTTTTATTTAAATACATCTTAAACTAAATTTATAAATAATGGTAGAAATAAGCGCTATAAAGGTGGGTTATCTGCTATTTATAGCAAACTTTGTGCAAATCTAAAAAGATTACTCTTTAGGAATTAATTTTTTTAGTTTCTTTATATTTACACAACATTGGTTACTATTTTTTATGAGTTGCGCCATTCTCCGTGAGGATTATTTAAACCAAATTGCCTGCTAACTATTTTCATATTATTCATAATATGTTGAAAGCACCACTAACTTCTTTTTGGTGAAATTAAGAAGTTTAGTTATCGTTAATCTAAGTGGTTATGAATGCTTTTACTATGTGTTACTCACCATCTAAATTGTTCTTTTGGAACTAATACTTGAGTTAATCATCTACTACTAAACCTTTGTTTTACCTAACCACGAGTAATTATATATTTACTGAAACTGAATGATGCTGATTTCATAAACATTCAAGAGAAATCCATAAACAAGGTGAATTTCTATAAAAATGTTTTTAATTCAAGAATTACCTGAATCAGTTAGTTTTTAGTAAAGGATAATTTAATCATATTTTATCTTGACAAGCTACTTATCCAGCATGTATCATTGAACCAATAAAAAATGCATTGAGATGGGAAGAGTACGTTGTGATAAATCTGTAGAGAGCTTCTGGTCGGTGAAAAGAAGCGGTTTGGATCAAACGGAATACGCCTGTTGAGCAGCTCGCTGAAGATAGTAAGTGAAGTCGGGATCTCCCGTTATAGAGATAGGGTATCGATTTAACTGTACCTAAAAAGGCCGATTTTGTGAGAGATCGGTAAATTGAGGTGGTAACACGAACGGCGCTCGTCCTCTGACATCAGAGGGTGAGCCCTTTTTTGATGAGCGCCAAGCCACCACAAGGAGAAAACTATGGCAAACATCAAATTCTTAAGCACACCGGCTGTACCTTTGGAGATGCATAAAGTTCGCATTGTCCAAAAACTGACTTTAATTTCGCCCAAGGAGCGATTAAAGGCGATCCAGAATGCTGGATTCAACACCTTCTTATTATCTAACGCTGATGTTTTCTTGGATATGTTAACAGACTCTGGGGTCAATGCGATGAGTGACAATCAGTTGGCTGCGATGATGGTTGCGGATGATTCCTATGCTGGATCCATGACATTTACTCGACTGGAAAATAAACTTAAAGAATTGTTTAAGATGCCCTTTTTCTTACCTGTCCATCAAGGAAGAGCTGCTGAATCAATTTTAGCGATGACCTTTGTGAAGGAAGGCAGTGTGGTTCCGATGAATTATCACTTTACGACCGCTAAAGCCCACATCACACGAATGGGTGGAACCGTAGAAGAAATCGTAATCGATGAAGGCTTAAAGACAACCAGTGATCATCCTTTTAAAGGCAATTTGGATACAGAAAAGCTTGAAAAACTTATTAAATCCGTTGGTAAAGATAAGATTCCTTTTGTAAGACTTGAAGTAGGCACCAATTTGATTGGTGGACAACCGATGTCTTTAGAGAATATCTTATCAGTTTCTAAAGTCTGTCAGAAACATGGAATTATGACGGTGATGGATGCCTCACTCTTACAGGACAATCTATTCTTTATAAAGACTCGTGAAAAATCAGCTCAGAAACTTTCAATTCGCGAAATCACAGCGAAGATTTCTCAATCCATGGATATCATCTATTTCTCAGCACGTAAATTAGGGTTTTCTAAAGGAGGCGGGATCATTCTAAAAGATAAGGGTGCCTATGAAAGGATGAGAACCTTGATTCCTTTATACGAAGGCTTCTTGACTTATGGAGGAATGAGTGTCCGTGAGATGGAAGCTTTAACTGTAGGCTTAGAAGAAACCATGGATGAAGACATCATCTCTCAAGGTCCCCAATTCATTGAACACATGGTGAAAAGGTTTGTGGAAAGTGGGATTCCAGTGGTTACACCTGCTGGAGGTTTAGGATGTCATTTGGATGCGAAAGCATTTCTAAGTCATCTGGATCAAAAAGAATATCCTGCAGGCGCCTTAGCAGCCGCTTTGTATCTTGTGGGTGGAATTCGTGGGATGGAAAGAGGCACTCTAAGTGAACAGCGAAATCCGGATGGTTCTGAGCCTTTAGCACACATGGAACTGTTACGTTTAGCTGTACCACGTCGTGTATTTACTTTATCTCAGCTGGATTTCGTCATTGATAGGGTTATCTGGTTGTTTCAACATCGTACACTCGTTAAAGGTTTGACTTGGGAAGAAGAACCAGAGATCCTAAGATTCTTCTTTGGAAAACTAAAACCGATCACGAATTGGCCCAAAGCTTTGATTGATGCCTTTGTGAAGGATGCTGGAACATCGTTATAAAGGATTTTTGCATAACTATCTGATTTGATTGTTTTAAAAAACCTCGCTATTCTAGACTTTGCGAGGTTTTGATTTAAATTCTTTGAGAAATTTCAACACAACATAAATAGCTCCAAAAGAATGACTGCGATTTAGTTTTAAATCGATGAAGCATTTACAATCAAATGGATAATCATTAACAGGCAATTAAGGTATGCCCATTTATGGAGTTTCTTCCATGTTGTATGTGCCATTTCTTGCGGATAAAGATGTAACTGGTAATAAAGAGTGAAATCATGACCACAAAAGAAGCTATCTCAAACCAATGAACTCCTTAATTTGATTGATCACTTCAGCTACGTAGGATAAAGGATGTACGAAGTGAATCGTAAATCCTATGACCGAATAAGGTGTTCTTATACTCCAGAGTCGTTTGGTTAGTGTCCACTTTGGATCTAGTGCTCCTATAATTATCACAACGTACATGAAGGCAAACCCAACAAATCCTTTAATCAGAGGGGTAAAAATAGGAAGCTCTTTAAACACAAGCACTAATAAGACAATTAACCAGGCAAACGCATAAAGTATTTTCTTATGTTTGAGAATCTGTTTTGGATAAAAATAAGCAAATTCTATTTAGATTCGACAGGATACCCTTGTGGTTTGTCCTTTTGCTTTTTTGACGTCTTAACAATGAACTTATCAACCAAAACAATCATGGGGGGTAGGATAATAAAAGTGCTTGCCAATGCCAAACTGATATTAAAAACAGTCATGAAACCAAAATCTTTCAAAATCATAAAGTTAGAGAATAGCAATACCGCAAACCCACCCACAGTGGTTAAACCAGAAGCTACGATCGCTTTACCAATCATGGTTACTGCAACTACCATCGCTTCAACTTTTGGTAACCCATTGTGTCGTTCTTCAATGTATCTTTCCATCAACATAACTGTCATTTCAGTTCCCATACCTAAAACAAGAGCGCCAAGTGTAGCGGTAATCGGAGTAAACTTTATGCCTGTAAGATACATAACGCCACTTGATATCCCAATGATTAGTGTAACCGGAATAATCGGTAGAATAGCTTTGAAGAGATTTCTGTAGATCAGTAACAAGGCCACAAAAACCAAGCCCAAACCCAATAGAGTCATGTTGATTCTACCTGAAGTCAATCCTTCAACCATCTCCACATCCAGTACGCTTTTCCCCGTGACCTCGAATGTGAATGGACTATCTGACAATTCATCCTTTATATTCGCAATCAATGCTTTATTAGTTTCTGTCGTAAGATGTTTTGTGTTTACCAACATGACTGCTTCTTGATTATCAACGCTGATAAACATGGCGCGTTGATTTCTTGGTAGATCATTCAACAAACCAATAACCACTTCATAGGACGTAACTTGGTCTGTAGTAATCAATGAAATCAATGAATCAATTGATTTGATGCTTACAACAATCTCACCATACTTATTCAAAATGATGTGTGACTTATTCTTTAGCCAAGTCAAATTTTCTTCAGTCAATACATTATCATCACTAAGGTAGATTACGATTTGATCGGTGGTCCCTACTGCATCACGAATCGTATGGATATCAGTGAGGGCTTTTAAATCTTGAGGCATAAAGCTTTCAATGTCAGTTTGTACACCAATATATGGGTCTACCATAAATCCTGCTGTTGCCAAGATAACAAACAATAAAATGACCGGAAGAGTTAGTTTAATCATTAGTCGTGTCGTTTTTGCAAGAAACCGATCCATTAATCCACCGTTGGTACTTCCCAGTTTAACATTTTTAGTAAAATCATTTCTTTCTTCATTTTGAGATCCGATATGTAATATTGGCAACAATAGAAAGATGCTGCCTAAGAAGCTGATGATAACCCCTATGGTCAACATCTTTCCAAAGTCTTGTATCATTGGAACAGGTGAAGCATATAGTGAAATAAATCCTAGAACTGTCGCAAATACCGCAATCGCCACAGCTTTTCCAATCTTTTCTGTTGTGACTTTAACTGATTTCTCTTCCTCATATCGATTGTGAAATTGGATTGAATAATCAATACCCAGACCAATAAGAATGGGAAATACTGCCATAGAGACCATGGTGACAGGTACTTTGATCCAACCCATAAATCCTAGCGTTGTAAGTACTGAAACAAAAACAACTGCTAAACTTAACATTCTCCACTTCACTTTAAAGACAAGCAAGAGTACCCCAAACATAATAAGTACTGCCAACGCAATCATCATCATCATACTGGACTTCATTTCAGCTCTTAATGCAGCATCCAAAACACTTTTACCGGAAAGTGTATAGTCCAACTGAGTAAAATTGGCATCTTCGAATATGCTTATTATGTTTGAAGTAATTCGGTCTTTTTCAGTATCTTTAAGATTTCCAGCTAAGCGAATTACCATAATCGCTTGATGATCATTGATGATGACTTCTGTAAAAGCACTTCTCATGACATCGTTTTCATCATAAATCATGGTGGTTAATTCATCGGCTAATGTTGGAATCGAAGGAACCATCATGGTGCTCTTTACTGTGAATGTAGTAAGACCATCCGAGATTGTGTTTAATTTATCCCCCATAAGGATAAAGTTTTCAGCCATGATTTTAAGTTGATCTGGAGATAAACCTTGATCTAAACTATCTTTCATAGAAGACAATTCTAAAGCTAATTTTTTACTAATTAAAGTCAAGGCTTGTGCTGTGTTGGATGTTCCTGTTTGAACATTTTGAGTATTTGTCCCCATGGTCCTAACCCCATTAGAGGTGACACCAAGGTTAGCAGACATGGCACTTAAAGTTAATTTTAGGCTTCCATCAGGTTGTCCGGCGGCTAAATTAGAAAGTTGGATAGATAGAGTCGACAATCCATCCGCAACGGCATATAGACCTGTTTCCAACTGTCCTGCTCCTGTAGACATTGATTCTTGAGCCGATATTAATTGACCAAAAGTACTGGTCATAGAACTTAAACCATTGAGTTTAATTAAAATTTCTTTGGGGTCTTTGATGTCTAGAAGAAGTAATTCACTTCCTAAGCTTGTCATCTTATCTCCCATTTCACCTAGTCCATTAGCAATCAATGTCAATTGTTTAACAATTTCAATCGATTGTTTCGTTGTAATCTGATGAACGATTGTTGCTGGACTTATGATGGAAAAAATATGATCTTCAAAAGAAAGTTCTGTTTCAATAGCATAAAGCTTGGTAATGTTATCGACAGATAAAAGCTTTTCGATATTTTCTGCGTTTAAAAGAATCAATATCGCATCACCGCCGAAGGTATTCTCCATCGTTTTGTTTGAAATCAAGACTTCGTTATCAGACTGGACTAAAGTATCATTACCCGTTGCCAACTTCATTTGCGTTGCCCCAGCAATGGATGCAGCTACTATTAAAAGCGTAAACAAGAGCGACTTAAAAGGTTTTCTCTGAATTAGAGAACCAATACTAATGAAAATTTTCGTCATATCTCTCCTTTATTGATGACTCTGAATGATCAATCTTGAAATGCGTTGAGCATATTCTTTAACAAGGTCTTCGTTTGATTCTGGCAGATACAGAAAGGACAGAAATGAACCCATCAGTATTCGAATCGTAAATTCATCATTGCCACTGATTTTGTTCTTATCAAGAAGCTTTTTTAAGTTAATAACCATCTTATGAATGGTGTTATCTTCCTCTTGATTCAACATATTTTCATTGAGAATGAGCTTAACGATACCTCGATTATCTTCTAAAAATCTTATTCTATCAAAGATAATTTTTTCTATTTGGTAAGGCTCAAGATGCTTTTTCACCTGTGGGGAATCATCCTGTAATGCTTTGAATAAGATGGGCTCAATCCCCGTATAGAATATTTCTCGTTTTGATGAAAAATTTCTAAACAATGTCACTTCTGAAATATCAGCTGCTTTTGCAATCTCAGCAGTAGTAGTCGCCGCAAATCCTTTCTCAACAAAAACCAATAAAGCTGCTTGGATGATTTGCTCACGTCGATCATCTCGACTCAGTCGTTTTGTTGTTTCTGCCTTCATATCTTCCTTTCTTAATGTTAGTAAGTACTTACTTATATTACTATCAGATACTTCCCATGTCAAGCAAGAATAAATGATTAGCTAATAATTTGATATATTACTCTGATTAATAAAGTTAACCTAGAAAGAGTTCAAGATTTTTTCTTAGTAGGCTTCCTAAATACAATAAAAACCTATACAGTTAATACTAAAATATAAACAATAAAAACTGTCATGTTTAGACAGTTTCATTGGCTTTTAATATCAGGATTCATTGTAGATTCTGTTTTATTATTTCACGGAAGCTTAATGATAAGTGGCTTTGGCAACTCACTTATTTCGGTTCCACCTAACACTTTAAACTCAACAATCTGATTATTCTTTAACGTAAACTTTATATGATGTACATTTAAATTACTCAATCCTGGACCCTCACTTAACCAAGACACATCTTCAATTGCATTACTCATGATTGGCATTAAACCTTGATTCCCAACACTTTGATGCTCTTCTAAAATGATTTCATAGTTATTACCTTCAACGAGCACTTCCTTGAGGGTTAAATGTTCAGGCAAAGTGTTGAACGTTTTTGACACGGGATCAAAACTAATAGTCTCAAATTTTCTATCAAGAATTGATGCGTTTTTTAATTCAAGGCTTAGGTTTTTCTCGTGATTCAATTGACCGACTGGGAAGTTTGCATATCTGGTGTTATGCTCTACTGATTCATCTTCCCAATATACACCGTTGGTAAAATCTTTGAAGACAATCAAGACTAAGAGCTTTTCATTTGTTGGATCAAGATAATAAGTAAGTTGCGAACTAAACGCACCCATCTCTAAACTTTCAATGATCAACTTTTGTCCACCGACAACCATGGTTTGATTAATTGGAACAATTACTGGTTGAATGACTTTCGTTTGATCAATTGTGATTTGAAGTTCACCAAACTGATCACTCAATTCATGATTAGGTGTAAATTTAATGATAAATGGTTCATAGTTGTTGATATTTGTTAATGAAGCTTCCGTCCACCAATAATTTTCAAAGTGATGATATGAATAACCATAACTGATACTTTCTCCACTAAGAGTCATAAAATCAAAACTTGGATTTTGAGAAGGTTCAAATTCATCCACCAGTTTCCCTTGATACCTCACTTTATAAAACATATTGATACTTCTTGTATCTGAGATAATCGAATCAACTTCCAGAGTATAATCACCTACAGTAATCTTTTTATCGATGATTTGAACATAGCCGCTATCAAATGCACTCAGAATGTCTTGACGGTTATTGACGAGTTGAACCAAAGGTTTTAATGCAGGATTACTTATGGCATAAACATAGAATGCATCGTTCAAATTAACCAATAACGCAAAGACCAAAACAAGCGAAATAATCGAAAAGACAGGCACTGTTATCCAACGGATAACCTTCTTGCGTTTTAATCTTTTAACTTGATGTTCAATGAGTTCATCGATCGATGAAATGTCGTCTTGATCGATTTGAACCATCAAATCCTTGAATGAATCATGATTAGTCATAAAGTTCCTCCAATTCTACTCTCATTTTTTTAAGAGCTAAAGCATAACGGCTTTTAACCGTACTTTCTGGTACGGTCAATGTCAAAGAAATCTCTTTAAATGTCATTTGATTATAAAACTTAAGGACAATGATTTGCTTTAAATCAAAAGGTAACTTTTCCATAGTTTCTGTAACAAAGGAATAATCTTCTTTGAAAGGTTCGATAATGTCAAAATCTTCAGGTAAGGCAACATATCGATGAGTTCTTTTTAACTCATCTTTACATTCATTGATTAAGATCCTAATGATCCATGTTTGAAAAAACTCACTCTGCTTTACTTTCTTACGGTGTTTATATACTTTCTCAATCGTTTCAGAAATGCAGTCTTTAGCTTGATCTTTGTCCCCGAGTAATCCCATGGACGTCTTAAGCAATAAAGTTGAAATCGATTTAAGATATTCCACCAAAGCTTCATCATCACCACGAATTGCTTTGTTTATCTTTTCTTTCTCCATGCTAACCTCTTTCTCTTATTAGACTAAGCAACTCATCAAAAAGTCGAATGTTCTTAAACATCTTAACAAAGTTATCTCACCTATACATGAATTACAGCAATTTGTTCTGTTGTTTAGAGAATACTCACAGGAAATCTTAGATTATCAATTTAACTTACGCAATTCAATTGATTTATTATTGAAATGATTAAGTTGTGTTAAGTGCAATCAAAGTTAAGTCTCTTCTTTTCATTGCCTATTTTATTTATTCAATTTATATTTATAATGACTTCCATTTTATCTAGACAACCATTAAACTAAACTTGTAGTCAGAATTTAGTTAGCTTACTCATCTTGTCAGATAATGTGTTTCAACTATCGGAGGAATAACTATGATTCTTTACGCAACGAAACAAACCATCGAACGATATAAAATCAAAATGCCTGATGAGATGCATACCATCCCTCAAGTAGCTTCAAAACAAATCATTAAAGATCAACAAGGAGATGCCCTTCTTGAGTGGGGATTAAAACTTTTTTATTTTGATCGTCGGAAATGTATACAAGCCATGAATTTTGCAAGCAAACTCACGATATTTCTTATCGATGTCAAAGTCGATGACTTTGAAAGCATTGCCAATACCATCGCACTCTATTTATTGGATATGTACCAAACTGATAAAAGCATGGTTCATTTACTAGAGAAATTCTTTTCACAGTATTCACTCTGCGCTTATTCCAAACTTATTGATCGAAGCATCATTTCTTCATTAAATCGAAATCAAATGGATTTTGCTAATGATGGCTATGCATTTTTTGACTATATTGAGAATGGGATACTGTTAACTAGAAAGATAAATCATGATGTTAACTTCAGATGGTTGGTTACACAAACGGTTGGCGGGAAAACAGAGTATATTTATCCGGGGGAACGTTTTAAAGAAGTGCTGCTTGAACGTTATTAAAGATCATAAAAACAGAACATATTTCATTTATAAACATTCATCATTTTATTAATTGAATATAAAGCCATTCTTTGCAGAATAGCCTAGATGACTTTTTATCGAGATGAGTCATGTTGGTCTTATCACTTGGTAAAAAAAGCAATTTTCATCCCTAGCAGTCCATCAAGGCTATGTTAAAATAATAAAGGACGATATGATGCATTGTTTATCAGAATCAAAAGATCTAAACATTGTTCAAGCCATCATGAATGTCGACTCATTTTATCCATCAAAATTGATATGAAAGGAACACATATGTTTCAATACAAACCAGCAATCTGTTATTCAGGTTATAGAAGTGGACACAGCCCCATTACGCAAACTTATCCAAGTGATGCTGAGGTTCTAGAAGACCTTGTCTTGCTTTCTAAGCATTTTGATTACATACGCATGTATGACATATCAAAACATGCAGAATCGGTTTTAAGGGTGATTACAGCCCATCATTTGCCCTTAAAAGTCCTGCTTGGTGTAGAACCCAAAGGCGAGATATCTAATCCCAACTGTCCCTGGGGTGGTGTTTATAGTGACGATGAACTCTTGCGTCATAAAGCATTGAATATCGCGCAACTTGAGCAGGTCGCAACACTCGCAAACCGCTATAAAGCCATTGTGTTGGGGATATCAATTGGGAATGAAAATACTGCTCATTGGCATCCAAATAAAATGAGTTCTGCGACTTTGTGTGAACATGCGAAAACCTTGAAATCCAAAACGGATTTACCCATCACCTTCTGTGAAGGCGCTCATGAATGGCGCAATCAAGGTGCAGAGTTAGCGAAAATAGTCGACTTCATTTCAATCCATGTTTATCCCTTGTGGCAACGTGTTGCATATACAGAAGCTGTTAACATGACGATTGATGAATATCATAAAACAAAAGCTACTTTCCCAGACAAACCCGTTATTTTTACAGAATTCGGATGGACAACGAGCGCAACTGAACAAATGGATACATCTCAAACGACTGAAGATTATCAAAAAGCCTATTTAGATCAAATGATTGCGTGGTCCAAGAAGAACCAAATCACCATGTTTATTTTCGAAGCCTTTGATGAACCTTGGAAAGGTGGATCAGATCTACTGGAAGCTGAGAAGCATTGGGGCATTTATAAAGTTGATCGCCAAGGAAAACCTTGGATCAGCCAACAATAGATTACTGCTCATGGCTTGGCTTGAAGCATAATCCACCAAACATAGAAATCTTCAATCAACAAAGATTTTTTTGGGTAAACACAGATGGGTGTTTTTTTAAAACCATTCGGAATGTCAATTCATATAAAACCGTCCTTCTCAGGATAGTTTGGTTGACTTTTAGTTGAGATGTATTGTGCTGATCTTATCCCTGTGTTGGAAAATGTAATATTTTGAAGAGGCTCTTTCCAAGTTTCAATATCTTCAAATTATTTCATCACTCAAAAGTGGCAAGTGTTTCATTATTCCATCTTCCATCAAGGTATGGATGAGTTTGAAAAGTTTGTCTCTATAAGAATCGTTTTCTTTCGTAAACCAGTAGCTCATAACCCCGATCATCGCTGAAAGTGTATATTCCAGTACATATTCCATGTCTTCTAAATCGATATTTGGTTTATCTTTAAGTGACTTCATAATGATTGGTTTAATAGAGTTTTTTAACTTGCTCGCAAAAGCAGGATCTCCTTTATCTCCAAGCAAGACAGAATAGTAGTTTGAGTTTTGTTCCCAGAAAACAAGAAAAACCTCGATTGGCATCCCTATGGTTCCCATTGATGTGGAAACAGGAGGCAATTCATTTAGTGAAGGTATGAGTGAGTTTTCTATGTCATCCAACACATCATAGACGTCTGAAAAGTACTCATAGAAAGTTCCGCGATTATAACCCGCCTTATTTGTTATTTCTTTAATCGTGATTTTCTCGATTCGCTTTTCACGGTAAATATCCCAGAAGGCATCAGTAATGTTCTGTTTTGTTCGGGCAGTGATTTCCATTCTTTTATTCATAAGACAGTTACCTCTTTTCTAAATCCAACAAAAGACAAGATATTGTTGGTTGATGATTTTGTTTTTAAATTTTACAATAAAACCATACAACATGATGTTGGATTAATCAAGGAGGCTGTAATTTATGATCACTATACTTTGTTCAGGTTCAAGAGGTGATTATCAGCCTTATATTGCGCTTGCCCAAGAACTACAAAAGCTAGGAAAATCAGTACAAATCGTCGGTGGGCAAAGTTTTGAAGACTTTATCAAAGGCTATGGTATTGATTTCTATTTATTGTCCGCAGATTATCTATCCATTGATATCGACCCAAAATTACTTCAGGATGCTCAATCATCAGATAATCCCATAAAAATGCTAATGACTTTTAATAAAATGAAGAAATACGTTATTGGATTAACTGGTGAAATGTTTGATGCATGTAAAGGAAGCGAATTGATTGTTTATCATCCTGGCTGCTCAATCGGTTATTTTGCCGGAGAAAAGCTTGGAATCCCATCACTATTAGCCGCTCCGTTTCCCATGCATAAAACAAAAGAGGTTGCTTCCTTAATCGCATATGGTAAAACCAAAATGCCCAAAGCATTGAGTTATAAGCTATTGCAAGGCATGTTATGGATGGCTGGAAAGACTGGCATTGTCGCATTTTTCAAGAAAGAATTTGGTAAACTACCAGAAAATTTTGGTAGCCCATTTGAAGAAGTCGACAAGAATCATCCTGCCATCATCTCGTGCAGTAACTTTGTATTTCCTAGACCTAAAGACTGGAACGAAAACATCCATCAATCTGGCTATTGGTTTGTGAATGAAAACATAGACTATGCACCATCCAAAGAGCTATCAGATTTTCTAGAAAAAGATGAAAAGCCAAAATATATTGGTTTCGGGAGTGTTTTTGACAGTAAGCATAAAGACGAAACCATAAAGATCATCGTAGAGGCACTCAAGATTTCTGGTAAAAGAGGAATCATTAGTGGAATGGGAGAGATAAAGGGTCTGCCTGATACTCTTATTGCAATCAATAGTATTCCCCACAGTTGGCTGTTTGAGCGTGTATCACTCGTTTGTCATCATGGTGGTGCAGGAACCACCGCAGCTGGGTTTAGGGCAGGTATCCCGAGTATCATTATTCCATTTTCTAATGACCAATTTGCTTGGGCACATCGGGCATATGACTTGGGTGTAGGCTCAAAGCCTATATACCGTAAAAAACTTAGTTCTGAAAAACTCGCTTCAGCGATTGAATTCGCTTTAAAAGATGATATTGTTAAAAATGCACAAAAATTAGGTAAAAATATAGCGACAGAAAATGGAGCAAGGGATTGCGCTAAAGTCATTATTGAAAGTCTATAAGCGTAATGATGAGGTTCAAACTAAATGGATTAAACAGATTTTAAGAATATCTTCTGAATAATGATATGTAGGAACAAAACAAAACCATCATTCTCATGATGGCTTAATCGACTTTTTGGTGGAAGTGAGGGGAGTCGAACCCCTGTCCAAATTGCGTCCACATTCAACCTTCTACAGTTTAGTCTGAGGTGTTAATCACTGGGTTTGCGTCAGACAGGCTCCCAATGATGTGTTCTACTGGTGTTTAGCTAAGCTTTGTAAGAACGACTGGCTTAACGATCCCATCTTTTTTGTGCCGTCAGTAAACCCAATGGGCAGGGTTCAAAGAGACAGCTGCGCTCCGATTAGGAGACTAAGCAGCGAAACTTAAATTGTTTCCGTTTAAATGTTTTTGGCAATTAGGTCGCCACTCCACTGCAGATTGAATCCAACAGACAACCTGTCGAAACCATGACACCCCCATGGCATAGATACTATAAACCTAAGATATAAGCTTGTCAATAAAGATGTCCATAAAAATGGGCTTTACAGAATCCAAATAAAAACCACAGGCTATAGGCCTGTGGCTAGTTTCTTACGTAAACGTCCTGAGAAATAATCAATGATCAAGATAACGACGATGAGACCAAACAAGAGCGTTCCAGCGTCTTTCCAACGATAGGCACCCATCGCTGCCAAGATCGGATAGCCAATCCCTCCTGCACCTACAAGACCCAATATTGAGGCGTTTTTAACATTGATCTCAAAGCGATAAATGGCTGTTGATAAGAAGTTAGACATCAACTGAGGTATGATCCCATATCGAATCTTTTGAATTGTGTTACAGCCTGAAGCATCTAAACCTTCTATGATGCCCATATCTAAGTCTTCAATGGATTCGGTAAAGAGTTTGGCAGTCATTCCAATTCCAGATACTGCTAAAGTCAAGACCCCTGTATAAGGTCCTGGACCCGTTACACGAATAAACATCAACCCATACACAAAAGGTGGGAACGTACGGATCACCGCAATAATGAAAGTTCCGATATGAGCTACCCACTTTGGTACGATATTACGAGCAGACATAAACGCAAATGGTAATGCAAATACAGCACCAATCAAGGTCCCCAAGAAAGCAATCGCAATGGTTTCCAGAAGCAGATAAGGCAAGGCTCCTTTACTGAAATCAAGGAAGTATGAAAAATCAGGTTGTACGATCCCATAAATAATACTTTGGGCAATAGATATACTATTTTGCTGAATCCCTTTATATGGGATATAAGGTCTTGAAGCATAGAAGATCAAGACAATCAAAAGAAAAACACTTAAATTCAAGATCCAAGTTTTAGGTCTTTTCTTATAGGCTTGAAGTATTGTATCTTTCATTTCAGCTCAACTTCTTTCTGATCGCACGGCTCAGTGTTTCTATCGCATAGACGGTAATGAGTAAAGTCAGTAAGATCATGCCTACTTTATCGTATTGTCTCCATCCAAGTTTTTCGTTAAGAAGTAGTCCAATCCCACCAGCTCCAACATAACCTAAGATGGCTGCAGATCTAACATTCATTTCAAAGTTATATAAGATAAACGATATAAATTGACCCAAGATCTGAGGTAAAATAGTAACCCAGAATGTTTTTATTCTGCCTGCACCACTGGATTCTACGGCTTCAAAAGGTCCCATATCAATGGTTTCAATCAATTCATACAGCATCTTGGTCATGATCAGCCAAGTGAAGAAAGCAATCGCAATGGTACCCGCAAAACTTCCAAGGCCAAATACATATTTACCAAACAAGGCAATGATTAAAATCGGGAGTGTTCTAAATATTGAGAATACAAAGCGATTGACCCACAAGAAGACTTTATTTTTTATAATATTGTCTGAAGATAAGAAAGCCAAAGGTAAAGCAAAGAAAGCTCCGACCAAAGTCCCGATGATCGACATCATGATCGTTTCAATCATGGGATTGATTAAATTAGGAATATAACCAAAATCAGGTGGGATCATCCTGCCCACGATAACAAAAAACTGATACCCACGAGTAAACAGAATGATAAAATCAAACCCTGTTATTTCCATGGAAATTAAAATCAAAACAAGCAAAATGGGCAGTACATAGACCATCGGGCTTCTTTTTGGTTTGATTGATTTTCCGTTCTCAAGCACAATAACACTTGGGAATAAAATTTCTTTTAGCCAAGCTGTCATCATTCAACTCCCATGAGATCATCATGTTTAAGGCTTCTTCCATAAATATTGGTCAAATCATTGTCTGTCAGTGTTTCACTTGGTCCATCAAAAACAATCTTCCCTGCTTTGATTCCTATAATTCTTCTGGCATATTTCTGAGCGATATCCACATGATGCATATTCGCTACAATGGTGATGTTGAACTCTTTGTTGATCTTAACGAAGTCTTCCATGACTTGTTGAGAGGTCAAGGGATCTAGCGAGGCTACAGGTTCATCTGCTAAGATGATATCTGGTTTTTGAGCTAAACATCTGGCTAAGGCAACACGTTGCGCTTGCCCTCCCGATAAGGTATCCGCACGTAAATAAGCTTTATCTAAAATACCGACATTATCCAGAGCCGTCAAAGCCAATATTTTATCTTCCTTGGTATATAAACCAAGAATGCTTTTCCATAAAGGCATATCTGCAACACGAGCCGTCAATACATTTTTGATAACAGTAGTACGTTTTACCAAATTAAACGATTGAAAAACCATCCCAATTTTTCTTCTAAATTGCCGTAATTCATCACCTCTCAATAAAGTCACATTGGCACCATTGACAATGATCTCACCAGAAGTAATGGTGTGCATCTGATTGATACAACGAATAAACGTACTTTTTCCAGCACCAGATAAACCAATGATGGCTACGAATTCACCTTGTTCAATTTGACAAGAAACACCTTGAAGTGCTTTTACATTACCTGGATATGTTTTTACGACATTTTTAAATTCAATCATCGGGGTTATTCTCCTTTAAAAAAAAGAGAACGAGTTAAAACTCGTTCTCTTTGACATCAATAAGATTAGCTTCCTTTAACGATTGCAGCAGCTTCGCGTGCAGCATCATAGTCAGCATCGGTAACATCAGCAGTATAACCCTTATGGCTATAGATTGCGATTGCAGTCTTACCGGCATCTGTTTTTGCCAATTCGATGAATGCAGTTCTCAAAGCAGCAATAACTTTTGGAGTCAATTGCTTGTTGTTTTTAGAATAGGAAATTGTGTCATTCATAACACCAGGTGTTACGAAGATAACGCCAGTTTCAGCCCAAATACTTGCTGTACGGCCAAATCCAGCTTCTGTTGTAGGCAATACCCATTTAGCTTCAAAGTCGCGACGGAAATCAGCATAACCCGGAGCGATATCACAAACACCTGATGCTAAGTCAGCAGCAGCGCCCCCGTAACCGCCAGTTGTCGGATAATGATTTGGCAAGTCTACGATGGTCTTGTTGAATTTCTGTTTCAACCAAACTGAAGGATAGACATAACCTGATGCTGAAGTGGTTGATGAATGGCACCAAATAGCAGTACTAACATCTTCCCATGTCAAAGCTGTTCCAGCATTAACTTTAGCCAAAAGTTCTTGACCTTTAGCAGATGGTCCTACGATACCCAAGGAACGGTAATATGTAACTTGATTGGCTGGTGTAGGCAATGTCGGTTGACCATTGTTCCAGTCTTTGGCATTTTCGGAATCTTTGTCTAATCCATCACGAGTAGCAGCCAACAATAGTTCAGCACCATCCTCATGATAAGCAATGTACGTATTCGCAGGAATAAAGGCTAAGTGAGCAGTACCAGCAGATAAAGCTTCCCCAGCAGCATTGTAGTCAGCAGAGACAGTGATATCAACGGCTTTGATTGTGTAACCCAAATCTTTCATCTCGTCGATGATCAATTGTTTTAGCGGTTCTACAGCAGTCAAAATCGTAGCAGCGTCTTTACTAGGTACAAAGATAACGACTAACTTATCAATCGTTTTGGATGGTGCACATGCTGTAAGACTTACAAGCACGAGCAAGAGAGCGGCTATTCCCTTCAAAAATTTCATAATGATTCCCTCCTGTAAATTATCATTTACAAGTTAATTTTACACTGTATTGACACTACTTACAAATGAAAACACATCAAGATATCCACAATTTGATATAATGAAAACAATGAAAAAAACACTCATGATTTGTGTTACGACAGACGTTCATGGAGCACTTCAAACTCGATCCTATGCTAATGGAACAGATAAAGCTCTAGGACTAGGTCGTTATCTCACCGCAACCCGCTTATTTAAACAAACACAGGATGTTTTGTGTCTGGATAATGGTGATATCCTACAAGGTTCGCCTTTAATGACTTACTTTCAAAAACAATCCAGAGCACCTCATTTACTAGCTCAAGCACTGAATTTGATTGGGGTTGATTACTTTAACTTAGGAAATCATGATTTTAACTATGGAAAACCCATCTTAAAACAATTTCTTACTGATTTAAAAGCACCATGCTTAACTCAAAATATTACGCTTAATGGTGAACCATTTGGCCATTCGCACATCTATGTATCAAAACAAGGAATTAGAGTGGGATTGATCGGGGTCTGTACTGATTATATTCCCCATTGGGAAAAACCAAGTCACATTGAAGGCATGACTTTTCTCGATCCAATTGAAGTTGTCAAAAAGGAAATCAACATCTTAAAATCTAAAGTTGATTATATGATCGTGATGTATCATGGAGGTCTTGAAAGAAATCCTTTAAGTGGAAAGCCTACTGAACCCTTAACCAAAGAAAACGTCGGTTATGAACTAGCTCAACTGGATGGTATTGATTTACTCATTACAGGGCATCAGCATCGTTCCTTCATCACAAAGATTAACGATACTTTAGTGACACAGTGTGCTCCCAATGCCCAAGAATTTGCTCAAATCAAAATTACATGCGAAGATAAGCAACTTCAAGTTGATGCTCAGCTCATAAAAATGAAGGATTTTTCTGAAGATCAAGACATGTTAAATCTAATCAAGCCTTGGGAAGACGAAACACAAATATGGTTAGATCAAGTCGTAGGTCGTTTATCTGGATATGATTATCTGATAAAAGATCCTTTTGATGCTCGTTTACATAAACATCCATTGGTGTCTTTGATCAATACGATTCAATTGGATGTCTCTAAAGCACAACTTTCAGGTGTTTCTCTTTTCAATGATCCCTCAGGTTTCAAACCCGTCATCACCTATCGCGATATCGTAAGCACCTATGTTTATCCAAATACTTTAGTCGTCAAAGAAATTACCGGAACAGTTCTAAAAGCCTATCTTGAGAAATGTGCGGAATACTTCATGGTGCAGGATGGTTCAATCATCGTCAACCCGGAATATGATGAACCTAAAGCTCAGCACTTCAATTATGATATGGTAGACGGAATCGAGTACACCCTAAAAATTTCTAATCCGATTGGCCAACGTGTCACTCAATGCTCTTACCTTGGTAAACCAGTTTTATCAGAAGATGTCTTTAGTTTGGTTATCAATAATTATCGAGCAAATGGTGGTGGCAATTTCGATATGATCGTCAGTTGTCCTACATTATCTGAAATCAACATCGATATGACAGATATCATGGCTGCCTATTTTGAAGCTCATCCAGATCTTCATCCAATTCATATATGCAACATTTTAGTCACAATGTAAATTATGTGTAAACGTTTTAAAAAAGCCTTATAATAAGGTTATAGTTTGACCACTTAGGAGGTACAATATGGAGTATATTGGGATTGGTTTACTGGTAGTCGTCGTTGTTGGTGCCTTGTGGGCAATGGGAGTATATAACAGCCTCATTACCATTAGAAACAAAGTAGAAGAAGCTTTCTCTACGATGGATGTGTATTTGGTTAAACGTTATGATTTGATACCGAATCTAGTTGAAACCGTAAAAGGTTATGCGAAACATGAAAGAGAAACCTTAGACGCTGTCATTAGGGCTCGTAATGCCGCTCAATCTTCAGGAACTGTCGAAGAAAAATTAGCGAATGAAAATGTATTGGCAGGTACCTTAGGCAGATTGTTTGCCTTAGCTGAAGCATATCCTGATCTTAAAGCTAATTCCAACTTCATGGATCTTCAAGCACAACTTAAAGTTTTAGAAGAAGATGTTGCCAATGCACGTAAATACTATAACGGTGCCGTACGTCAATACAACACTCAGATTCAAGTATTCCCAACCAACATCTTGGCCAATATGTTTAAATTTACCAAGAAGCCTTTGTTTGAAGTTGAAGAAGAGTCTCAACGTAAGGCTGTTAAAGTTCAGTTCTAAAAAGGGAGACTCTCCCTTTTTTATCACCATGAAAAAAATCACACTGTTTTTAGCATTAATCATAGGACTTTTCTTTTCAACAGTCCAAGTCTCTGCAATTGATACTGGTACTGCCATCAACTCGATGACCATCAAGATGAATGTCACAGAAAATGGTTTGGTCGAAGTTGACACAGTTTTGGTCATCGACTTTACTGGTTTTGGTATCCATGGTCCTACGATTTATGTTCCTCAGTCATATTCAACCACCTGGACCATTGACGGACAAGATATTCAAAAAGAATACTATTTTCCTGTACGTAATTTGAAAGTATACAATAATAACTATTTTACCGAAATTGATGATTATGATAATTACATCATTTATATCGGAGATAAGAATGTTACAGTTTCTGGAATCAAAACCTATCATTACTCTTATACGATGCAACTTCGAGATTTAGATTTGGATGGCCGCCAACTCTTTTATATGAACATCGTTGGGACTGGTTGGGAAGATCCAATTGGACAAGTCGATTTCAGCATTACCTTGCCTAAAGGATGGCCGAATGTGCCAACTTTCTATACTGGTCCTTATGGTTCATCAGTAGAAGGACAAGTTGAATATAAAATCAATGGAAACACATTGACAGGTTCATATGATTTGGGAATGCAAACACGTTCTGGGATTACCATTTATGAATACTTGTCCGATAATGGAGATTATTTTACTTTTATCCCGCCTACCGATTATTCACCTTGGGCATTATTGATTTTAGCTTTATTCAGTGCCTTGTTGTTTGTTGTCTTCCAGAAGTTTGGGAAAGATGATAAACCTATTATTACAGTTGAATTCAATCCAATTAAAGGACTCAGTTCTTCTCAAGCTGGATACATCTATGATGGTTCTGTTGATACAAAGGATGTTGTATCTTTGATCATAGAATGGGCCAATAAAGGATATCTGACCATCACAGAGGATCAATTAAACAAAGATAACTTTACCTTGACCAAAGTCAAGGAGATGGACGAATCTGAGATCAGAGCAGAAAAGACTTTGTTTAATGCCTTGTTTAACGGACGTGACAGCGTCACCAATAAGCAGCTTCAAAACACCTTCTATCAAAGTATTGCCAATGCGAAGATGGATATTGCCCGTTATTTTAATGGCAATCCTCAACGCAACATCTTCAGTAAGAAAGCAACTTTCTTTAAGATTCTATTTGGTTTCTTTACGATGGTGCCTGCCGGATTAATTATGGCATCTTCAGTTTATGTAGCGACATATCGTGAAGAAGTCGCTTTAGTATCGGGCGTTGCAGTGTTTATCACCGGGACTGTCTTAGTCTTACTATGGTCGATTACGATCAAACGTTGGCCTTCACTGTCTAAAGCTGCACGGTTCTTCGCCATGATGGGTTGTGGATTTATCTCTATCATTTATTCATCCATCTTCTTTATCGTCATTTTCTTCCTCAGTTCTGATTTTTCACTTCAGTTCATCTTAAAAGTCTTATTGACCTTTGGCTTAAGTGCACTCAACATCATCCTGGTTGCCTATATGGATAAACGTACTCCGCTTGGTGTGGATTACTTAGGCAAGATCTTAGGCTTGAAGCAATTTATTGAAACAGCTGAAAAAGATCGACTAGAAATGTTGGTTAAAGATGATCCTGCTTATTTCTATAAACTCTTACCTTACGCCTATGTCTTTAATGTAACAGATGTTTGGAGCAAGAAGTTTGAGTCGATTGCCATTGAAGGACCTTCTTGGTATTACGGTGGAAATCAATTGAATACAATGCTCTTTATGAACCGTTTCAACCGTACCATGAACACGATGAATCGTGCTATGACCAGTGTTCCTCAATCTAAAGGACGAGCTGGAGGAAGCTTTGGTGGAGGCGGTGGTGGTGGTTTCTCCGGAGGCGGCTTTGGAGGCGGTGGCGGAGGTCACTGGTAATATATAATTGAAAGCAGAATCGTGAGATTCTGCTTTTTTTGTTTATTTTAACTTATTGATTAGGAGATGAAACTATCTATTGTTCTTCATGACTTTATCGATTTCTCGTTGAGCATCTCTTTCTTTATCTGATTCTCGCTTATCATGAATGTTTTTACCTTGAGCTAGTGCAATTTCTAATTTCGCGCGACCATCTTTTAAGTAAAGTGATAAAGGCACAACAGTAAAGCCTTTTAATTTTACTTTACGCTCTAACTTCAAGATCTCATGATCATGCAGAAGTAATTTTCTTTCGCGTGTCTCTTCATGATTAAAGCGATTACCTTCTTCATATGGCGCAATATACATTTCTTTGATAAAAGCTTCATGATTGATAAAAGTCACATAAGCATCTTTAAACTGAACAGAACCTTTTCTGATTGACTTTATTTCTGTGCCCATTAAAACCATCCCCGCTTCAAACTTCTCGAGAATAAGATATTCATGAAGAGCTTTACGATTAAAAGAAACTTGTTTGATTGCCATAGTTAGAATCTCTTTCTTGATTCTACCACAACAAAATCGATCGTGGCCTTCTCTTTATCAGCACTGATGACTTTTACTCGTACTTTTTGACCGATAGAATAAGATTTATAGGTAGATCTTAAAACAAGTCTCGTTTCATCAAAAGTATAGTAATCATCAAGATTACGAACATGGACCAAACCTTCAACACTATTGGGTAATCTAACAAAGAATCCAAACTTCGTAACTGCTGCAATCAACCCATCAAAGGTCTCACCTACATGCTTACTCATGTATTGAGCTTGCTTCATATCCTCAGTATCACGCTCAGCTTCAACTGCTCTTTGTTCACCTAGAGAACACTTAAAACCCATCATTTCAACCCACGACTCATCATTCTTGATATCAGCATTATTATGTTCAAAGAAAACTTTCCTAAGCATTCTATGAACGATTAAGTCAGGATAACGACGAATTGGTGATGTAAAATGACAATAATTATCTAACGCTAAACCATAATGACCTAAAGGTCTAAAATCATACTTGGCTTTACTCATCGACCTTAAAAGCATTTCATTGACTACCCCATACTCTTCTTTGTCTTTGAATTGAGCGATGATATTTTGAATGACAGAAGGAGAATGTTCAGCCCCTTTTAATTTAACTCCAAAAGCCAACATGACTTTAGAGAATTCTGCAAGTCTGCGTTTTTGCGGAGCATCATGAACGCGATATAAAATAGGTATATCCAAATAGCGACAATGTTGAGCTACAGTCTCATTGGCTTTGACCATAAAATCTTCAATCAACATTTCTGCTTCACCACGTGTGCGAGGTTGAATATTGATGACTTCGCCTTGTTCATCTACTGTAAATTTCGATTCAACCGTATCAAAATCAATGGCTCCTTTGCCTTCGCGATTTTGTCTAATGATGTGTGATAAGTCTCTCATTTGCATCAACATCGCCTTAATTGGTTCGGATAAATCAACAGCTTCTTGATTAAACAATTGATTAACTTGGGTATATGTCAACCGTTTCGCAGAATTAATGACGGAAGGATGGATTTCATAATCGCTAACTTCCCCATTCGCATCGATTTTCATTTTACAAGTCAATGTTAAACGATCTTCGCCTTCTTTGAGTGAACATAAACCATTGGACAACTCAAAAGGAAGCATCGGTACAACACGATCGACCACATAAACCGATGTGGTCCTGTTTTGAGCTTCAAGATCAATAGGACTATTTTGAGTTACATAATGACTCACATCAGCGATATGTACATATAAGGTATAACTTTGATGATCATACACAACATGGATCGCATCATCAAAATCTTTCGCATCTTCACCATCAATCGTTACGATTTGATCTTTTCGATAGTCGACTCTTCCAACCAAATCTTCAGGTAACACTTTCAAAGGCATTTTTTCAACGGACCGCAAAACACTTTCAGGGAAGTCAAGCGGAATTCGATGGGTCATCAATATGCTTAAAACATCTGCACCAGGATCATTCTCATGACCCAAATGCTTGTTGATTTTAACTTTAAGAACTTCTCCATAACTTACCACATCCAGTAACACCAACTGACCTTCTCCAAAGATATGTTCAGTGGTTAGTTGTAAGGGAACAAGAATACGACGATCTTTAGGAATCAAATGTTGATCATAATAAACAGCCACTAATTGGGTCAAGTTGCGTTTGACAACTTTCTTGATTTCGCCCATTGTGGATCCATCTTGCAGCTCTTTGACCTTGACCAACACTTCATCTCCATGCATAGCCGTATGAAATTTCTCTTCTTGAACATACACATGTTGATCTTCATTATCTACAAAACCATATCCTTTTGGATTAACAGATAAGATGCCTCTTAAGAAATCCGCATCTTCAATCAATACGATTTTTTGTTTGTTGGTATAAGTAATGATGGCCTCATCTTCCATACGATGAATCATCATTAAAAAGGCATGCATATCCGATGAATACTGCAAGTTGAGTTTACTGGCCCATTCTTGAGCTGTATAGGGTTTATTCTGAGTTTTAATCAATTCTAGAAATTCACTTTGATTGATCATGAGTCTCCCTTAGAAACAAAAAGACCTTTCGGTCTTTTAGATGATTTGTACAACGATAACCAAGACAAAGAACACGATGCCAAGCCACAGAGTAGCCCTTGAGATAAACTTCTCAGCGCCTCGTTCTTTTACATTCGCAAACAGGTTCAAACCACCGCTTCCTGAAAATGCGCTACTGATCCCATCTGATTTCCCGCTTTGAAGTAAAGAAAGCAAAATCAACGCAATCGCAACAGCCATCAGAATAACATCAAGTATGGGGGGAAGAATTTTTAAAAAGGTCTCCATGAGTACTCCTTAATAGTGCTTAACCATTATAAACCATCTGCTCTTGTTTGACAAGTTGAGTTTACTCTTTAGTTAAAGCCGTTTCATCATAGAAGAAAGGTCCCCAAAGATGGCCATCTGGATCTATGAAACTGCGCCCATACATATACGGATAATCTTCTTTAGGACTAGGCTCAATAGCTCCCAAAGACAAGGCCTTATCAGTGATCCGATCGACTTCAACTCGAGAATCAACCGTAAAAGAAAATAATGCTTGAACTTCACGTGTAGGATCAATAATTCTTAAGGGTGTAAAATCACTAAAACGAGCATGCTCTAAAAGCATAACTGTGATTTCACCTAAAACAACACAAGCTGTATTATCTGATCTAAAATTCTCGTTTTCGACAAAACCTAATCCAGTATAAAAAGCGACAGATTTACTTACATTCTTAACGGGTAGATTAAGATAAATTTTGTTCATATGGTCCTCTATCATCAGTATTTCATAAGTTACCCAATAAATATGCCCAAATGACTAAAAAAGAACTCTGTGCTTTCACACAGAGTTCTTTAGATTATTTCTTAATATTGTAGAAGGCATCTTTGCCAGGGAATACAGCAACAGTGCCCAACTCATCTTCGATTCTTAACAATTGGTTGTATTTTGCAACTCTGTCAGTACGGCTCATTGAACCGGTCTTGATTTGACCAGCATTGAAGGCAACAGCGATATCCGCAATTGTGGTATCTTCTGTTTCGCCAGAACGGTGAGAAACAACGGTTGTATAGTTGTGACGTTTAGCCATTTCCATCGCATCGAATGTTTCAGTCAAAGTACCGATTTGGTTAACTTTGATCAAGATCGAGTTAGCAACGCCTTTTTCGATCCCTTGTTTCAAGATCCCAGGATTGGTAACAAACAAATCATCGCCTACGATTTGGATTCTGGCTCCAAGACGTTCTGTCATCAGTTTCCAGCCATCCCAATCACCTTCTGCTAATCCATCTTCAATAGACACGATTGGATACTTACCACAGAGGTATTCATAGTAATCAACCATTTCTTTAGATGTTAGAGTTTGTTTGGTACTCTTCTTCCAGAAATAAACTTTTTTATCTGTATCATAGAATTCAGAAGCAGCAGGATCTAGAGCCAAAGCAATGTCAACGCCTGGTACGAAACCAGCAGCTTTGATGGCTTCTACGATAACTTCTAGAGGTTCTTCATTGTTGGCTAGATTAGGAGCAAAGCCACCTTCATCGCCGACCGATGTTACTTGTCCTCTGCCTTTCAAGACTTTCTTGAGGGCATGGAATGTTTCAGCACCCATACGAATGGCTTCTTTGATATCTTTAGCACCAATAGGCATGATCATGTATTCTTGGAAGTCAATAGCTGCATCAGAATGTGCCCCACCATTGATGACATTCATCATTGGAACAGGCAAAGTCTTCGCATTGAAACCACCTAAGTATTTGTATAAAGGTAAGCCATAGAAATCAGCAGCTGCTCTGGCACAAGCCATAGAGACACCCAAAATAGCATTGGCACCCAATTTTGATTTGTCATGGGTTCCATCCAATTCGATCATCAATTTATCGATGCCGTTTTGATCGGTAACATCCATCCCAATGATGGCTTCTGCAATAAAATCATTGACATTCTCAACAGCTTTTAAAACACCTTTACCTAAGAAACGCGTCTTATCATTGTCTCTGAGTTCCAATGCTTCACGCTCACCAGTAGAGGCTCCACTTGGTACGATTGCGCGGCCAAAGGCACCAGAATCGGTTTCTACTTCTACTTCAATCGTCGGATTTCCGCGAGAGTCCATGACTTCACGCGCATAAACATCAATAATATAGGGCATGTGTGTTCCTCCTTATGCCTTCAGCGCATCAATGATCGCTGTAAATGAATCTACTTTAAGCGAAGCACCGCCAATCAAAGCTCCATCAACATCTTTTTCAGACAAGTATTCTTTGATGTTTTCAGGTTTGACACTGCCTCCGTATTGGATACGAAGAGCTTCTGCGGCACTCTTACCAAAATGAACTTCTACTTCATGACGGATAATGGCACAGGTAGATTGTGCAATTTCTTTGGTGGCATTCTTACCTGTCCCAATGGCCCAAACCGGTTCATAAGCCAACACCAGTTTTGATACTTCTTCCGAAGTCAATCCATTAAGTGCAGCTGCAGTTTGAGTCCTAACGACTTTTTCAGTCTCACCGGCTTCAAATTGAGCCAAAGTTTCACCAACACAAATAATTGGTCTTAAGTTATTTCTAACACTCAACAAGACTTTCTTATTGACGGTTTCATCGGTTTCACCAAAATATTGGCGACGTTCAGAATGTCCAATCAAAGTCCATTGAACACCGATTTCTTTCAGCATCGCAACACTGACTTCACCAGTAAAAGCTCCGCTTTCCGCAAAGGCAACATTTTCTGCCGATACGATTAAATGTTTCGCTGCTTTAACCGATTTTTCAAGGGCCAAATACGGCGCTGCAATCCCAAAGTCTGCTTGATCATGAACCAACGGATCAATCGCTTCAATAAAACTTAAAGCCTCCGAAATGGTCTTATTCAACTTCCAATTCCCAATAATGATTGGTTTTCTCATTTAGATTTCTTCAATAACCTCAATGCCAGGCAAAGGGTTTCCTTCCATGAATTCAAGTGATGCGCCACCTCCAGTAGAGATATGGCTAAATCCATCTTCAAAGCCGTTTTCAATGGCTGCAGCGGCCGAATCTCCGCCTCCGATAACAGTATATGCATCAGGTAGTGACGACATGATTTCACAAACAGCAATCGTTCCTAGTGCATAAGGCTTCATTTCAAAGACACCCATAGGTCCATTCCAGACCACTGTCTTAGCGCCTTGAAGTTCTTTTCTAAACTTCTCAATTGTTTTAGGTCCGATATCCAAACCCATATAGTTAGCAGGAATATGATCTGCATCGACGACATAATGATCTGCATCTTCAGCAAAAGCAGCAGCTACTGTAAAGTCTACAGGCAATACGATCTTAGATCCAAATTGTTCTAGGAAGGACTTAGCTAATTCAACTTTGTCAGCTTCCAATAAGGAAGTACCAATTTCTTTGCCTTGAGCTTTCAAGAACGTATACGCCATGCCACCACCGATAATGACTTTATCAGCGACTTTTAATAAATTTTCAATAACCTTGATTTTATCAGATACCTTGGCTCCACCCAAAATCGCAACGAACGGCTTTTCAGGATCAAATACAGCCTTGGATAACATTTTTACTTCTTTTTCAACTAAGAAACCCAAAGCATTCGGCAAGATTTGCGGAATACCTACGGTTGAAGCATGAGCTCTATGAACAGATCCAAATGCATCAGTTACAAAGAGTTCGCCTAAGGATGCCCAATATTTTGATAATTCGGGATCATTCTTTTCTTCGCCTTTTTCATAACGGGTATTTTGAACGACGACGATTTCTCCGTCTTTCAATTCTGCGACTGCTTTTTCAAGCACAGGTCCGCGTGTTTCTGCCACAAAAGTGACTTTCGTGGACAAGTGTCCCTGCAATTTTGCAGCGACAGGAGCCATGTTATTTTTGGCTTTATCAGCATCGGTTTTGGTCGGATCCTTATGATCGACTTTGCCTAAATGGGACAAGAGGATGATTCTTGCGCCGTGTTCTACCAAATACGTGATGGTAGGTAAGGCTTGAACGATACGATTTTCATCTTTGACGACACCATCTTTAATGGGGACGTTAAAGTCGACTCTCACGATCACGCGTTTACCTTTGACTTGCAAATCTCTAATGGTCTTTTTTGCCATTTTAGGTTCCTCCTAATTCGTAAAGATTATACCATTATGCTCAGCTTATCTCAACGCTTTTTGCCTTCTTTGTCAACGTTTTCACACGTAAATAAAAGGGATTTCTCCCTTTATTTAAGTCTTTTATGGATGAGTTTTGCGTAGGCTTTGGCAGATTTGTCCCACGAGACATCTTTCCTCATGGCTTGTTTGATCATGGTCTTGAAGTCATTGTGCCTAAAGGTATAAACCTCATAAGCCAACCACAAGACATGCTTGAAGTCATCGACACTAAAAGGAGCAAAAGTAAAGCCTGTTCCTTCTTTGGTGTGTTCATTATATGGCTCAACTGTGTCTTTTAAGCCACCTGTTTCACGAACCAAAGGTAAGGTCCCATAATGCATCGATATGAGTTGGGATATCCCACAAGGTTCAAACAATGAAGGCATCAAGAAGACATCAGATCCTGCATAAATTTTATGTGCTAAAGCTTCATTGTAACCACAATAGAATACTGCTCTTTGCGGGAAACGATATTCAATCGTTTTAAGCTGACTTTCAACATGTTGATCCCCTGTCCCTAAAATGATCAACTGGATGTCCCAACCCATGATTTGAGTCAGTGATTGTAAGATAAGCCAGATTCCTTTTTGATCGGTCAAACGTGACACCATGGCCAACAGTAAGACATTAGGATCTTGACGTAAACCCAATTCTTTTTGAATGGCTAATTTGTTGATTTGTTTGCCTTTGGACACATTTCTAAGTTGATAGTTGGCGCTCAGGTGACGATCTGTCGCTGGATTCCATTCTTTCGTATCGATTCCGTTGACGATTCCATAGAGATCTTTCTTACGTAACTTTAAGACTTCTTCCATGTTTTCACCAAACTCAGGTGTTAATATTTCCTGGGAATAGGTTTCTGATACCGTAGTCACAAGATCTGCATATAAGATCCCTGCCTTCATAAAACTGATTCCGTCTTTAAAGCGCAGTGATCCATCAAAATAATAGTTGTTGGGTAAGCCTACACAGCTTTCTAGCATGGAATATGGAAAACATCCTTGGAAGAAAAGATTGTGTATCGTAAAAATAGTCAAAGGATGTTGAATACGATCTTTATACAAAGTCTTAACAAACAAAGGGATCAATCCGGTATGCCAATCATGGGCATGCACGACATCTGGTTCAATAACTTTCTCTTCGATCATTCGCATGACAGCATGCTGAAAGAAAGAAAATCTTTCTCCATCATCGGGATAACCATAATAGCCTTCTCTTTCAAAATAAGCCGCATGTTCAATCAAGTAATAATCGATCTCGTCGATGGTTTTGACATACACAGTTGCGATCGTATCAAATATTCCAACTTTGACTTTAAATGTCTTGACCTTAACTAAAGAATCATGCATCGTCTTCGCCGTCTTCAAATACAACGGCATTACCACACTCGCATTAAAACCTTCACGATGAAGTGCTTGTGGCAACGATCCGATGACATCTGCAAGACCTCCAGTTTTAACAAACGGCAGTCCTTCTGAAGCGACAAAGAGGATTTTTTTCATTATATCTTATCCTTTCGTTTTACATAGACGATCTTATCGAGTGTTCCGATGAGCTCAACTTTATGATTGATCTTGGCAAATTTATCGACGACAACATTTTTTAAATGAACGTTTTCTCCGATGATCGTATTCGCCATAATGACGCAGTCTTCAATGAGTGCTCCTTTTTGAATCACAACATCTCTACCGATGACACTGTGTTTAACCGTGCCTTCAATCAAACAATTGTTTGCGACGACTGAAGAACTTACATCTGCTGTTTTGGTATAGCGAGTTGGACAAGAGTCATTGGTACGTGTGTGAATTGGCCAAGACGGATCAAATAAGGTCTTTGAAACTTGATAATTGGTGAGCTCTAATGAAACCCGATGATATTCTTCAAGTGAGTTGATGCATGCTACATAGCCTTTGACAGGATATCCCACAACATTCATCATAGGTAATTGATCACGAATGATGTCTCTTAAAGTAAACAAACTGGATGTTTCATTGGCCAAATGAACTAAAGTCATAAAATTTTCTCGACTCATGACATAGGTCGATAAAGAGATGTGTCTGTTTTTAAATTTACCTTGGTTGGTTTCTATCGCAGCAACTTTCCTTGGTTTATCAATGGATAAGGTTGCGACTCGAGCAAAAGCAGTATCTGCATTATCAACCGTCTTATATAGCATGGTGATGTCAGCTTTGCTTTCAATGTGTGCTTCTAATACCTCTTCAAAATTGATTCGATAAATCATATAACTTGGGGCAATGATGACATAGTCTTGGTGTGCTTCTTCAATAAACTGCATATTGGCGATATAAGCTGCAATATCATGGTGATATATTTCGTTATGCACATTGGTTTCACCGGTCAAAATACGAAGCTTACCACTTTTAGAATTGATGTTGTAGTGACGGCCAGTCCCAATATGTTCAATGACAGATCTAGGTCTATACTTCAAGTAAACTTGAATGCTAGAAATCCCAGAATTGGTTAAATTACTGAGTACGAAATCAATGAGACGATAACGTCCTAAGAAAGAAACTGAAGGCATAGAACGAGAATCATTCATGCCAGGAATTTCAATAAAATCGTCATAACTGACGATACCAAGTGCGTTCGCCATAATTAGTCCCCTTTGATATCATGGGCAATCAATTCGATTTCGCCCTGATCATGTCCAACACTCACGTTTTCACCAATCGTAATATGTTCATCCGTGATGATACGTTTTACTCTTGCCCCAGATTTGATCTTTGTATATGGCATCAAAACAGAGTCATAAACTTCTGCCCCAGCTTCTACGATGACTCCTGTAAATAAAACAGAGTTGACAACTTTCCCATTGACCACACAACCTTGGTTGATATAGGCATTTGAGACTTTAGCTTTTGCGCCGAAATTTTGAGCAGGGACTGTCATATCTTCGGTATAGATCTTCCAGCTGGGATCTGCTAGATTCAGCTCTTCTGAGCGATATAAAAGGTCCATATTGGCTTCCCATAAGGAATCGATCGTACCGACATCTTTCCAATAACCTTTAAAACGATAGGCATATAAACGTTTGTTGGAATTTAAGAAACCAGGGATGATATCTTTTCCGAAATCGTGATGTGAATTAGGATTCTTAACATCATCGATCAAAGCTTTTCTTAATTGTTTCCAGTTGAAGATATAGATCCCCATTGAGGCAAGATTACTCTTAGGTTCTTTTGGCTTTTCTTCGAATTCAACTATACGATCCTGTTGATCCGTATTCATGATGCCAAATCGACTGGCTTCCTTAAGGGGTACTTCAAGAACAGCAATGGTCGCATCTGCTTTGTTGGTCTCATGACATTCCAACATCTTTGAATAATCCATTTTGTAGATATGATCCCCAGAAAGTATCAAAACTGTTTCAGGATCATATTGGTCTAAGAAATCGATGTTTTGGGTAATCGCATCAGCAGTTCCGCGATACAGTCCAAAGCCTTCGATTTTCTCTCTTGGGGGTAAAACATAAATCCCTGAGTCTTTCGCATCCAAGCCCCATAGTGAAGCTTTCGCTACATAAGAATTCAATAAAACAGACTCATACTGCGTCAATACCCCAACGACATCAATACCAGAGTTGGCACAATTGCTCAGTGGAAAATCGATGATTCGATATTTCCCTCCGAAATAGACAGCAGGCTTCGCTACTTTGTTGGTAAGATCCAGTAGACGAGTCCCTCGTCCTCCTGCTAAGATCATCGCAACCATATTATTTTGGCGCATAAATAAACCTCCACGGTTACTTATATTATACTTTATTTCATTCATGACAATTATTAAAAAACAGTGAATAATCACTGTTCTTGTGTCACAAATGTGGCATTAAGACAAGCTGCAAGACTTAAATTGCGCATCTTGGAAAGATATGAATATTATATGCCCAAGTGTTCATAAGACCTTATTCATCACCGTATCGCTGATAAATCGTCTTAACATCTTCCAATTCAGCCATTAATGCATCTACACAGTCTGGATCAAACTGATATCCTGATTGCATCTCAATGTATTCCAAAGCCTTTTCAATCGTCCATGCTGGTTTATAGATGCGATGATGAGTTAATGCATCAAAGACATCGATCAAAGCCATGATCCTGGCAGACAAAGGAATCTCATCTCCTTTTAAGCCTTGCGGATAGCCGCTCCCATCATAATGTTCATGATGAGATCTGACGATGTTTAAGGTTTCTTTGAAAAATAATTGTACCTTGGAGTGTTCTGTGGATTGGTAGGGATCACTGATCTCAAAACGTTTAAGTGCATTTAAAATACTATTGACCCCATTCATCGCATGTTCTTTCATAAGTTCATATTCTTTTTCTGTCAATAAACCGGGTTTCAATAAGATCTTATCAGAGATGTTGGCTTTACCGATGTCGTGAAATGGACAGGCTTTGACGACTAGGTCAACATATTCATCATCAATCAGAGATGCATATTTAGGATTAAGCGCCAATCGTCTGGTTAATCTTTCCATAACTGCTTTTACTCTGGTGATATGATGAGCTGAACCTTCATCTCTGGTTTCAGCCAGTTGTGAGACAATATCCATTGACACATCAAAAATCAGCTGATTCTCTTCAAACAGTTGTGTGATTTCTTGGATACTCAAATCATTTTTCTTTGTGTTCATAAGTTACCCTTTGTTTCATTATACACCTGACTATGATTGATAAATATTATGGTTGACACTATAGTCTTGGAAATTTACCTGTAAAAAAGAGGCTCAATAAGGTATCATATACACATGAACATTCAAAAATCTTTCCAAATCTTAGCTTCAGATTATGATGGTACTTTACGTATAAACGGAGAGGTTGACCCTCATGATTTGGAATCCATCGCAAAATTTCGCCAAGCAGGTCATCTGTTTGGGATCGTAACTGGCAGATCTTATAATATGATCTTCAATGAATTGAATTACTATGGGATCAGTGTGGATTTTCTGATCTGTAATAATGGCTCTGTCATTTATGATGCCTCAGGGAATTCGCTCTATCATGTCACCATTGACACTCAATTGGCGATGGATTTGATTGCTTGGTTGGAGAAAGAAGAAGCAGCCATGTTTGGAGTGACTGGAGATAAATCATACTATAGACAGCTCAATCCTGGGTTTATTACACAGTCCAATGTCAATGGGATCATTCAATCCATGGTTTCAACCAAAGAAGAAGTTTTGAAGGCTAAAAAGATAACTGCTTTTTTTACTCGTAAAAATAATCTGGAATTGACCGTTGATTTAGGACAACGCATCGAAAAAACTTTTGGACCTCGCTTTGGACTTCACCAAAATCGAGGTACGATCGATATTGGACCTTTGGGCATATCTAAATCTACTGCGATCAGTGCCCTTCAAGAGATTTATCCGCAAGCACACATCAGTGTCATTGGAGATGATCTCAATGATGTGGAGATGGTCAGAGACTTTGATGGCTATGGAATCATCGGTGGCCATGAGGAACTCCTTAAAGTAGCCAAGCATTTGGTTCACGGCATCTCTGAATGTATTGAAAATCTAATGAAATAAAAGAGACCTTATCTTATGATAGGGTCTCTTCTTATGATTAGTTATTAGGATTGGCTTCTGTAAAGAAGTTTGGATTAAAGAGGTTTTCTTTAAGTGATGCATCATAGATCACTTCACCTTTCAGATAGGTCTCTTTAACTTTATAGTCATCACTGATGATGATGAAATCAGCATCCTTACCTCTGCTTAAGGATCCTTTACGATCAGCGACCCCATATTTACGACTTGGATTCAAACTTGCCATTTGACAGACTGTGGTAATGGGCATCTTCAAAACTTCAACAAGATTTCCTATCCCATAAATCACAGGCATCGTAGAGCCCATTAAACGACCTGTATCGCTTAAACAGAACCCATCAGGTGTAATGGTCACATTCATGTCTTTGAAGAGTCTGTAGCGACCTAAAGGAGCCCCTGATAAAGCTGAACAATCAGAAATCATCATAAAGCGAGAAGGAGATTTCATAAGAAAATATAAACGGATCATTTCTAAACTGATGTGTTTACCATCACAGATGACTTCACACTCAACATTAGGATGAGATAAAGCAGCCCCTAAACCACCAATATCACGATGATGAAGACCCGTCATGACATTGCCTGTGTGCGTAGAAACACTGATTCCAGATTCAAAGGCTTCATAAGCGTCTTTAAAGTTATGGTCACTATGGGCATACGCAATGGTGATGCCTTGGGATAAGAAATAATCTCTGATTTGATCGATGCCTGGGATTTCAGGTGCCAAAGCCACCAACCGTAATAGACCTTTGGCTAATTCAACCATCTTTTTAGCATGATCCAAACTGACTTCTGGATATCCGGTTTTAATGCCTTTTTCTCCAACTCGATTGAGCCATGGTCCTTCAGAGTGAATGCCGCGGATCTGTTGGCCAACTTTCGTTTGAGATAACTCTGCGATATCACTGAAGAGACTGATATCAGCCGTCGGTAAAATTGAAGTAACACCTTGACTGGCTAAGCCTTTTAAGTAACCCAACAGATTGGATTTATTTTTACTGGGATCTTTGCTGGCCATCAAACTGTAGCCTAAAGTACCGTGATTATGTGTATCAAAAATTCCTGGTATGATTCGATCTGATCCGCAATCAACAACCTTACAATCGGGTTTATGATGGACAAAGTCCTTAATGAGTCCTTCTTCTACGATCATATAGCCATTAAACACAACGTTTTCTAAAACAATCTGAGTCGATTTATATGCGATCTTCATTTCATGACCCTCCTTTGGTCTTACCAACATGTCTATACCTCTTATCATACTGGATAAAACATTTAAAAACCACCACTCAAAATCTATTGTTTAAAAAAAGAGTTCAGGGAACTCTTACTTTTTAAGTCGTTGCAGGTTTTGATAAATAAAGTAAGCCATAAAGGTATTGAGAACCACAAAGAAACTTGCCTTGATACTTCGAATGACCACTTGGATCTCAATGGGTATGCCATACATATTCTTAAGCCATAACGGCGTCAAAATAACATTAAGCAATATTTCGATCAGGATAACTGATAATAACCATGCTTGGAAAGATGTTTTTTGGAGATCCTTTTGTTTAAGTGTCCGATAGACAAGATAAGTCAGTGGAAGGATCATCAAGGTTAATCCGATCAGAATAAGTTTGACTGGCCAATCTAAGACATAAGTTACTTGTGAAGCACTGACACTATTGGTGCTTAGAATAAATGAGATGCTGGCACCATACAATAAAACTACCAAAGCACCGATATAAAACTTTAACTTCTCAGGTTGTTTTTTCGCTAAAAGGAATACCAAACCAGGAATCAATCCCAACAAGGCTTTGTTTAAAGTAAAACCAACATAAGGCGTTGTGATAAAGCCGCTGGCCAACTCAAGTAAGTCTTCTAGCACACCAGCAATCAAACCCCACCATGGACCAAAGATCGCCCCTGCCAACATGATTGGGAGTTGTGAGAAACCAAAACGCAAAGATGGAAACCCAAAAAGTGGAATGGTCATGGATAAGAAAGCAGACAACACCAAAGATAAAAGACTTAAGAAACTAACCATGACCATGGTTTTGAGTGTAAATTTTGTTTTAAATATTGCGTGTGTAATCAAAATAAGCGTGATCAGTACCGCAGATATCATTAGAATATACTGAAAATTCATTGGCTTCATAACGTTTTTCCCAATAGTTTAGGCAATATTCGTTGTCTGACTTCAGAAATAAAGTAGAGTGATCCTGTGATCACTAGGGTGCCTCCCTTAGATCTTCGTATTCCCTCTTGAATTGCTTTCTTTGGATCTTTGATTTTATCAACTGGAAAGTCTTTCGCCAAGAGATCAACGGTTGATGCGCGATAGAAATCAAATTCTGTGACAATTAAGTGTGTTGTTACATCCAACATCTGACTGATCATCTTATCGGTTTCTTTATCTTTAAGTGCACTAAAAACCACAAAAATAGGCTTAGGTAAATGTTTGACACTTTCTTTTAATGCGGCGATCCCATGAGAATTATGTGCACCATCCAAGATGATTAAAGGGTCTACACAGACTTGTTCAAAACGGCCTTTCCAATGTGCTTTGGCTAATCCTTCAACGATGGCTTCATCGGATATCTTATGGCCCAATTTTCTTAAATAGAGGGCTGCTTCTAGGGCTGTTGCGGAGTTTTTGATTTGATAGATGGCTTTGGTATCAAGATGGATCTCTAAATCGTGATAGCGATACTTCAAGCCTGTTGGTGAGCTCAATTTTGTGATCTTTGATAATTTCATGAGTGGTGCTTGTTTATCTAAGCATATGGTTTCAAAAACCGATAAGCAGCGCTTCTTAGGTTCTGCAGTCAATAAAGGAACCTGTGGTTTGATGATGCCTGCTTTTTCACCCGCAATCAACTTTAGTGTATTGCCTAATAGTTCCATATGATCAAAACCAATCGTGGTGATGATCGACAATAAAGGGGTAACGATATTGGTCGCATCTAATCTGCCGCCTAAACCAACTTCATATAAGGCAAAATCAACCTTCTGTTCCTTGAAGTACGTTGAGGCAATCAACATATCGATCTCAAACATCGTCAGATTATGAAATTCGATAAAGTCATAGAAACGATTTCCGTATTCAAGTAATTGTTCATCCGATATATAGACATCGTTGATTCTAATGCGATCATTATGAACGATCAAATGCGGCGAAGTAAAAGTCCCTACTTTATAACCGGCACTTTGAAGGATACTTCTTAGATAATTGGTGGTTGAGCCTTTCCCATTGGTTCCCGCAATATGAACACATTGGGTGTCATTTTGCGGATTACCCAATTCATTCATGGCTGCCTTAAAATGATCAAAGCCAAAACGTCCTTTGGATAAGCGAGCTTCACTATAGGCAATGAATTCTTCGATTGTTTTAAAGGTCATAAGCACCACTCGATTTCTTTCCTGCCGTTTTTCTTTAAAAAGGCATTGGTTTTTGAGAAGGGTTTGGATCCAAAATAACCTCGATAGACTGATAATGGGGAAGGATGAGGTGCACTTAGGATCAAGTGTTTGGGATCCGTAATCAGAGAAGCTTTTGCTTGGGCATTCTTTCCCCACAAGATGAAGACACAAGGATTGGGATGCTGATTACAACACTTCAGAATATGATCTGTAAACTGTTCCCAGCCTTGATTTTGATGAGACAAGGGTTTATTCGCTTCTACCGTAAGAATGGTATTCAAAAGTAAGACGCCTTGTTTGGCCCAAGGGATCAAAGAACCTGATAAAGGTGTACCACAACCCACATCATCCGATAATTCTTTAAAGATGTTTTGTAGGCTTGGAGGATGATCAATTCCTGGATTGACAGAGAAACAAAGGCCGTGGGCTTGATGAGCCTGATGGTAAGGATCTTGCCCAATCAAGATAACCTTAAGTTCATTATAATCCGCATATGAGAAAGCGTTGAAGATTTGTTCTTTAGGAGGATAAACTGTTGATGTTTCATAAGCCTGTTTAAGAAAAACCGATAAGGATTTAAAATAAGGCATTTCAAATTGAGCTTTTATGACATCATTCCAGTTCATATTACCCCTGTTTTAGTTGATCTCGTTGACGATGATAGCGACCTGCATAGACGACCAATATTGGAGCAAATATCGATGAAGCAAAGACAGCACATATCAAATAGATGTTTTCAGGTAAGAGTACATAGGCCAATAGAATAAATCCCATTCCCAATAATCTTCCTGCATTCAGTAACACTTCTTTGACGATCATATGTCCATAGACACTTCCCTTTTCAGTATAATCCTGCATTGCATTCATCACAATGATGGAATAAGGATTGATAAAGAAAGGTGCCGATAAGGAGTTTAGGACCCCATAAATCAAAGCCCCATAAATATTTGGCATAAGTACTAAAATCATCGCAGCCGTAAATAAGGCATAGGCTCCATAGGTATAAAGTGCCATTCGATTATCTCGTCTTTGGATCTTTCGTACGATCGTTGAACCTATGATCCCCAGGATTGAAAACAGGATGAGTAAAGTTGAATATAAAGACCCTTGAGAACCTAGAGCTGCATACAAGATCAAACCCATCACAACCAAGGTAATGGAATCTCGTATCCCAAACAAGAAGTGAGAAATCATCATATAACGCCATTGCGCATCTTTGGTCAAATCAAACTTATCTCTTAAGGTAAACTTATCCTTGTTTGCGGAAACACTGATCTTAGAGGAGATATAGGCTGTCACCGTATGAAGTAAGATAACCAGTTGGAAAATAAATAGGTAACCTTGAGTATCTGTCTTTGAGAAACTGACGATGAGGGCTGCGATCGAAGGTGCCAATACAACAGAGATCGAATTGGTGATCCCCATAGTTGTGATGAACTGTGCCCGCGTTTTCTTTTCAGAAATAGCCAAACTTAGGTTATTGGTAGAAAACCAATACATACCTTCACCGATCCCAAAAGCCATCCCAATCAAATGAATCAGGTAATAATTCGTTGAGAATAAATGATTAAATGTCAGTAAGAAAGCCAAAGTCGATATGATAAAAATCAACCCGATGGTCAATGAGGTCGCCAATCGTGTTCGTTTACCTAAGATGCCTCCAATTAAAAATCCCAAAGGAAAAAAACCAAAACGCACCATCGCATAGATCGTCATTTCAACCAACGATCCTGTAAAGGCATAAAGATAAACATTCACAAACACACTGCTCATAGTTGATGACATGAAATATAAAGCATTGGTCATCAACAATAATTTTTCATTTTTACTCATCACTAAGATCCTCATTCTTATTTAAAACTTCTATGACCCGTGTTGCTTCTGCAACGATCAAACTTTGTGCTTCATCGATACTGATCTTTTGATCCCACAGATCACGAATGATCGACATTAAATCCATATGATAATACAACTCGATCGCTAAATTTTCAGGATTTCCCGCAAAGGCAATTATCGGTTCTCCAACAGAATATTGATAAGCAAATGCCAATTCTGATCGATGAAGATCATTGAAAGTCAAATAAGGAAAGGTTGTCTCATTGACCAAGGGAATCTTGTCTGTTGTATCAATCAAGAGCTGTAAGCCTTTGATGGACTTCAATATACGGATCAATTCGTGGGCAGCACTTGGATAAAGCGTATTCACATTGATGGCTAAACCGCTGGTTCTGACCATTGGCGATAATTCATTTCCTTGATAGCTTGGGAATTTTGAGGCAATCCATTCACTTTGAACAGCCGCATCACTTTCATTGAGATCCATCCATGATCCAACCACTGTAAACACAAAATTATCTTCAACTAAAACTTCATCCAATTTCCATGTATAGGTTTCAGATGCGTTGGTTTCACTGTGATTCCAGTTGATCTGTGATAGGTCTTGGATCAGTTGTAGACTTTGTTTAAACTCAGGGCCATCAAAACCTGGCCTTAACGCATCATATTCTTTAAAGATCCTAAAATCACCTGCAGTTAAATAAGGATAAAACGAATAAGGCTCATTTAACGCAATCGGTAAGACTTCGACTTGAAGAGAATCCCACAAGGCCTTTAATTCAATGATTTTTTCAAATGTATCGACAGTATCGATCAAGCCATCTTTATTTTTATCTTCAAGAGATAAACCCAATAGCTCAAGTCTTGTCTTATTGATCAAGAAGGAAAATCCTTCTGCGGTAAGTGGAACATATGTAAGATGATCTAAGTTAAGCGCTGCGACTTTCTTTAAGTCAACATTCTTTGTAAGGACTGGACTTAAGGGATAAAGTTGTTCATATAAACGACCAGCTTGAACTTGAGTGATGAAAAAGACATCCTGAGATCCTGCTGATTCATTGATCAATTCATAAGTAACTTTACCTTTATGATCAGGATGATACCAATCCCAATAATCGACCACGGCTTGTCCATATTCTGAGTTGGGTACCAATATTTTAAGCTGAGCTGCATCTTCAATCTTAAAGGCATTTTTCTTCGCATCAAAACAAACGGTCAGTCCGTCTGGTGTACAACCTTTACCTCTAAAGGCAAAAGATAGGGTAAGTATACTGATCAATAAGATCAAACTCAAGAAGAGTCTTTGAAGTCGAGTGTCCATAAGTGCGTCCTTATTCTACCAAATATGACCTATGCTTTCAAACAAAGACTGCATTTTCATGCAGTCTCTTTTTTAGATGTGTTTTTTAACAGCGGCTATGATTTCTTTTGAAGTCAAACCATACTTTTCAAGTAAGAGTTGCGGGGTTCCGCTTTCTCCGAAAGTATCGTTGATGGCGACAACTTCCATCAAGGTTGGACACTTGGCTGCCAAGACTTCGGCTATGGCTGAACTGAGTCCACCGTATTTGGAATGTTCTTCGGCTGAGATGATGACTTTAGATTTTTTAGCCAATCTGACGATCAATTCTTCATCGATCGGTTTGATTGTATGGATATTGACAACAGTGATTTCTACACCTTCTGCTTTCAAAGCATCATACGCTATGAGGGCTTGTTGAACAAGGACCCCTGTCGCAAAGACGGTGATGTCTTTACCTTCTCTTAACACAACACCTTTTCCAACTTGCCACTTATAATCAGGGGCATTGATCGTATCGACCGCAAAGCGACCTAAACGAACATAGAAAGGTCCATTAAGTTCAGATATCGCATGAATGACCTGAGTTGTTTCAACATCATCTACAGGCTGAATGACCGTCATCCCAGGAATCCCACGCATCAACGATATATCTTCGATAGATTGATGAGAAGCCCCATCTTCTCCTAATGTAATACCAGCATGCGTTGCGCAGATTTTAACATTAAGATGTGTATAGCCTATCGAATTACGAACGATTTCGTAAGCACGGCCTGTCGCAAACATCGCAAAGGAAGATGCATAAACAATGTTGCCGCAGGTCGCTAAACCAGCCGCAATGCCCATCATGTCGCATTCTGCGATCCCTACATTAAAGTGTCTTTGCGGACAAACAGCCTTTGCATCATAAGTCTTGGTCGATTTAGAAAGATCCGCATCCAATACAACAACATTTTCATTCTTACAAATCAAATCAGCTAAAGCTTTGCCGTAAGCTTCACGGGTTGCCATTTTTGCCATATTAAACGAGCTCCTTCAAGGCGGCTTCGGCCTGTTCCGGGGTTGGTGCTACACCATGCCAACCGGCTTGATTTTCCATAAAACTGACGCCTTTTCCTTTAACGGTCTTGGCGATGATGCAGGTAGGTTGACCTTTAATGGTCCTGGCTACTGCATAAGCATCTAACAATTGGTTAAGATCATGTCCATCAACATACAAGACATGCCACCCAAAGGCTTTGAACTTCTCATCTAAAGGTAAAGGATTCATGACTTTCGTAATGTCTCCATCGATCTGTAATCCGTTTTGATCCAAGATCACCAATAGATTGTCTAGTTTATAATGAGCTGCAGCCATAGCCGCTTCCCAAATCATGCCTTCTTGACTTTCTCCATCCCCTACCACAGAATAAACTCTGAAATCCTGGTTGTGGATCTTATAAGATAAAGCCATGCCTACGGCAGCAGATAGCCCTTGTCCCAAAGAACCTGTGGACATATCTACCCCATCGACATAGTTCATATTAGGATGACCCTGAAGTTTAGAATTGATCTTTCTGAATGTCATCAATTCACTTTCTTCAAGGAAACCTTTCTCACAAAGAACTGCGAATAATAAAGGAGAGGCATGTCCTTTTGATAATACGAATTTATCACGGGCCTTGTCTTTCACATTATCTTTATTGATGTTCATTTCTTCAAAGTATAAACTGACTGCGATTTCTGTAGCTGAGAAAGAACCGCCGATATGACCAGATTTTGCTTCTGTGACCATCTTGATGATGTTTCTGCGGACCCTTAACGCTATTTCTTGTAGAGCTGCGATATTGCGCATGGTGTTCTCCTTAACAATATTATTATACACAGTTAAAATGTACTTTGTCATATCGGATACAAATAATCCTATCCCTGTATGTAAGCGCTTTTTTATGATAAACTTAAGGTGTTAGGAGACCAATATGAGTAATAATCTAAGAAAAATCGCTGAGTCTTTGCATAAGCAAGGACAGTCTAACCCAGGACTGATGAACTATGCAATTCCTGATTTATGGTTTGGATCTAATCCAAGTATGGAACATATCCGAGTCCATGATGGGCATGTTTTGGTTAATCCATATCTTTTTTATGAGGCACTGATACAAGAGGTCTTTTTATCTAAAGAAGACAAACCTTTATCACCTTATTTCTTAAATCATAAAGTTGAAAAGAAACTATCCAATGGGAATTGGATCAAGAAAAGCAATGTCTACTCTATGATGATCAGATCCTCAGGATCCTTCGATCATGATCGTACAGGTTTATTAGAAAACATCAATCTGAATGGTTTAAAAGATACAGGAACTTTCATTAAAACATTAGCGTATCTTCCCACATTAAAACGGATGGGAATTGATGTGCTGTATCTTTTACCGATTGCGAAGTATTCGCTTAAGGATAAAAAGGGAGAATTAGGATCCCCCTATGGTGTCTCTAATTTCTATGCCTTAGATGCAGGTTTAAAAGATCCTTTGAGTCCTGATACAAGCGTTGAGGATGAATTCAAAGCGTTTGTTGAAGCAGCTCATCTTTTAGATATGAAAGTCATCATCGACATCATCCCTAGAACCAATAGTGTCAATTCAGATATGATTCTGGATCATCCAGATTGGTTCTATTGGATCGGTTTAGAAGATTTAGCTGATTATAAACCTCCTGTCGCAGAAGATCTTAAGGCTTGTTTACCACCTAAAGTAGAGTACTTTAAGGAACTGTTTAAATCGCCAGAAGTCGAAGAGCATCTGCATAAGTTTAAAAAGAATCCTAAAGATACAGATCCCAAATTGTGGGCTAAAATGGTTAAGTCTTTTGATCCATCTAAACAAGAAATACTGGATGCGGTCAGAGAAACATTTAATCTTACCGTTGCCCCTGCTTTCTCTGATCATATCAATGATCCTCAACCAGCATGGAGCGATGTTACCTACTTTAGGCTTTATCTTGATCATCCCATCAACTCACAGCCTTTCTTAAAGGAATTGGGAGAGTTTGAACCTTATGTGTTATTTGATGTGGCTAAGAGTTCTTTGAATCCAGGAAAGAAGCCTAATAAAGCCCTATGGGATATGTTGTCTGGCATCATTCCTTTCTATCAGAATAACTTTGGGATCGATGGAGCTCGTATCGATATGGGTCATGCATTACCTGTTGAACTCATCAATATGATCATCACAAACGCCAGAGCTGTAGATCCTAACTTCTGTTTCATTGCGGAAGAACTGGATCCTGTCAACGCCAAAGCATCGATTGAGAAGGGTTATAACATGATCATTGGGAATGGCTTTATGATGGAACCTAGAGTTGATCAAGGAAGTTTCAATGAATTTGTTTATTCGGCCAAAGATTTAGCATCCCCTGTCTTTGCATGTGGTGAAACTCATGATACACCTCGCCTTGCGAATCGCAAAGGCAACGAAGTCCTAAGCAAGATGTTAAGTGTCTTCAATCTGTTTATTCCAAATACGATTCCTTTCTTAAATAGCGGTCAGGAAGTGTTTGAAAGACAACCCATGAATACAGGATTGGATTGTACCCCAGAAGAAATCTTAGCTTTACCTGAAAACGATCCCTTCTATAAGAAATTGGCTTTGTTTGATCGTTATGCCTTCCATTATCTACACCCAAAACGGTGGGAAATGATTGAAATCTTGGAAGAAGCAAACACCATTAGAAAGGGCTTAATCGATGATATCATTTGTTTAAAGAAATCCCATTACCTTGGATTTGGAGCACCTTGGGATACAGCAGCCGGTGTTGCCTATGAAAGCAAAGATAAAATCACACTGATTGTTGCCAACACAGATTGTTTCAATGATAAGCAACATCAAATACGTTGTTCAACACTACCTCAACGTTTCTTAAAAGACGTCACGGTGGTCAAACAGATCTTCTCTTCTGAGAAAGTCATTCAAGATCCAGTCATTTTAGATACAGCATATAACCTATGGATTCATTTTAAAAAAGGTGAAGTTAAAATATTTGAGATTACGTTATAGTCTAATAGAGAAAGCTTTTACCTTTTAATTAAAAAACCATGATTAGGAATGAGAACTATCCTTAATCATGGTTTTATCGTATATAAAGCTTGTTGTGTTTATTTTGAACGAAGGACAACTGTATTGTAGGCTGCAACACTTAGTTTTCCTTTTGTTAAAGATGCTGCAGTTTGTTTATAATTATAAACTTGATACGCAATTTCATAAGATGAGAAATCATAATCCAGTTCATTCTTCTGTGCTCCTAGATTATGAACGACAATTACAGATTCAGAATCATTACTTGATTTGAGTGCATAAATCTCTGCCCCCACATTTAGCGCTTCAAGAGTCCCTTCTGTAATTAAATCGAATTCATTTTTGATTGATATTACTCTTTTATAATGTGAAAGTAATGATGACTTGTTCTTTAGGGCCTGAGCAACCCCAGCTTTGTATTCCCATATATAATCTGATCCAGAAGGACCATAGGTTTGCCCTGTTTTATCTTTGATGTCCCAAATCATTGGAAGTCTTTTATTCTCATCTTTTCCACTACCGCGCAGAGAAATTTCTTCCCCATAGAAGATAAATGATCGACCAGGCATTAAAAGATAAATAGAGGCCATTAATTTTGTCTTGTGTATATCGATTTCAGAGAAATAGGCAGCACTTCGTCCTTGGTCATGATTTGATAAAAATACTGCATCCAACATATTCGGGTTGGATTTTTTAGCTTCGTTAATATATGACACTACAGCTGAGGATAATTCAAACCCTTTATTATTTCTAATACTCGCCGCAATCTTGCCTTCAGGTTGGGAAAACGGGAAATGAAATAAGCTCTCGATACTTGATTCATAGAGATCAAATATTGCGGAATCTGAAGTCCAAGCTTCACCCACTACATACGCATCTGCCTTCATTTCAGTTATGGTTTGAGTTAACCAAGTCATAAATTCAACATTTTTTGATGTATTTCCAGTATAGAAAGAAGTGACGGCATCGAGTCTAAATCCTTTGACACCTTTATCAAGCCAAAAATTTATGATTTTCTTAAATTCACTTCGTACTGCTACGCTATCAAGATTTAAGTCTGGCATTCCGCTCCAAAACCGCGCTTCATAAAAATATCCTTTACCTGCCGCTGAGTAACCCGCTTGTGGTGTTGTAGTAAAATTGTAATAATCACAATAAGAAAGTTCATTTTCACAGGTTCCATTTAATACATTCTTTTTTGCTTCAATGAACCATGGATGATCCACGGCTGTGTGATTTAGTACTAAATCGATGATGATATCAATATCTAAATCCCTTGCTGTATTAACCAAAGTTTCAAAATCGGAAAGTGTTCCATACTTTGGATCAATGGAATAATAATCTGTTACATCATACTTATGATATGTCGGTGAAGGCATAATTGGCATCAACCAAATACCGCCAACACCGATGGAGTGTAAGTAATCTAACTTTTCGGTAACACCATTGATGTCTCCTAAACCATCTCCGTTTGTATCATAAAACGAACCAACAAAGATCTCATAATAAACATAATTTTTACTAGATTGATTAACAACGATTTTTGGACTTGAACAAGCAAAAAACAAAACTAATGACAGACTTAAAAGAATTTTGTTTTTCATATTAACCTTTAGTTGATCCGCCTGTAATCCCACTGACATAGAACTTCTGCATGTAAATAAATAAGATCGATATTGGAATGGCGATTAAGACAGCGCCAGCTGCAAATCGAGTGAAATACATAAATATATTTTCACGAGAAAGCATGCGATATAGCCCTAAAGCTACCGTATAATTCTGATAACTATCCTTCATAATGACACTCACAAAAATAAAATCCATCCATGGTCCCATAAAGGACATCAATATTGTATAAATAACAATTGGTTTCGATAATGGTAAAGTTATCTTCCAGAAAATTGTATTTTTATTGGCGCCATCCAGCATAGCTGACTCATCAATCGCCTTTGGAATCGTATCAAAGAAACCTTTAGAAATATAATAACCCATTGCTGCTCCGCCAGAATATACCAAAACTAAAGCAAACAATGTTTGGGTTAAACCAAATGCCTTAAGAATATGATAAATAGCAATCATGGCCATAAAGCCAGGAAACATGCCAAGAATTAATGCAATATTCATCATCGGCTTTCTCATTCTGAATCTAAGACGACTCAAAGCATAGCTTGTCATTAAAACAAGTATCGTCGAAATGATGGCTGTGAAAATAGCTACAATCAACGTATTCATAAACCATCTTGGATAGTTAAAGATGCTTGTGTCTGTAAATAGCTTTATATAATTATCAAAAGTGTATTCTTTTGGAAGAATATACGAAGTATATGATCCAGGTTCTTTTCTAAAGGAAACCAAGACTAGCCACAAAATCGGAAGTATCCATATGAATGATAAGAATCCGAGAACTGTATGGATAATACCATTCGTTACTCTTTCTTGAGTTTTCATGTTTCTCATTGGAATTCATCCTCCTTCTTCGCAGCTGATGTTTTGTTGTATACAACCAAAGAGAAGAATGCACTTAACATAAATATGAAAATTCCAATTGTGGATGCTAATGAGTAATTTTGCTCATTCACAGTAAGTTTATATAACCAAGTAACTAAGAGATCTGTTTTTCCAGCCTGATAGTAATTTAAAGTCAATGGGCCGCCGCCTGTTAAAAGATATATTACATTGAAATTATTGATGTTACCAATGAACTGTGTAATTAAATATGGTCCTGTTACAAACAACATATATGGCAAGGTAATCTTGAAAAATTGTACTCTCGCATTAGCACCATCTATCTTAGCACTCTCATAAAGATCAGTCGGAATATTCATTAGAATTCCAGAAGTGATTAACATGGAATAAGGAACACCTACCCAAAGATTTACAACAATGACTGTAAATTTAGCAACATCTCCGTTTGATAGAAAGGGGAAAAAGTCCTTAACGACCCCAATCTGTCTTAGGAAGACATTAAATGTTCCTTGATCTGCTAACAACTGAGACATAAGCAACAAACTTACAAATTGTGGAACAGCAATGGTAATAACAAAAATTGTTCTCCAGAATTTTTTGAGTTTGATTCCTTTTTTATTAATCATAAGGGCTAAAATCATACCCAATATATAGTTCAGAACTGTTGCTAAAACAGCCCATATTAAAGTCCAAGTTAACAACCCAAAGAATGTTGAAGACTTTAAAGGATCATTCCAAAGAGCATCCTTAAAATTCGCAAACCCTACCCAGGTAAACAAATTTCCCGGTGGTTGATGATTTTTATCAAAATTAGTAAATGCAATCAAAATCATAAAAATCAGAGGCAGTATTGTAAACAAAAACGTTCCTACAACAGGTATTGTCAAAATCGTTACATGATATTTATCATTTAAATAGTAATTAATTTCTTCTTTAAAATTTCTTGGTTTAAGTCCCTTTTGAATCGTTATTTGATTTGCGTAAGCACTTTTTATATTTGATAAATACAACAAGGCGAAACCAAGTACCGCAAATAAAGTTGCAACCCCAAATAACAACATCAACATGGAGTTGTCTCCTGGATATACTACATATATACCTCTGACTTCATCAAATATCCGGGTTTGACCAACTGTGCCCAATGTCCTTAGTCCAACGATGTAATTAAACCCTCTAAAAATCATAAAGAGTATAAATATAATTTGAGTCGTCAGATAAGCAACACCTTTAACTATTTGACCTTTAGTGAAATTGCCATAACCCATAATCAGAGAAGATAGTTTTGTAGCTAAATCACCATTCTTCAAACAATAAACATATTGATTGATCTTCGCCTTAATCGAATTCATGATTTTTTTGATCATATCTGTCCCACTTTTCTTATTAATTAAAACTAAGGGCAATAAAATTATTGCCCTTAGTGCTCACTTCTTAAATCGAATTAAGAGCCGTTTGCTTGTAATACCCAAGCATCAAGCAATTCTTGAATTGACTTGGAATAATCTTTGGTTTCCATGGCTAAGCCGAAAGCTTCTCCAGGACCCCAGTATGTGTCTGGGACAAAATTCTGGCTGATTGCAAATGGTGCTTGAGCAGCCAAAGCAGCCAACGCGACGTCTGCAACTACAGCAGTGCTTGTGGCAGCTTTAATGTTGCTTGGTCCTAATTTACGAGCTTGGAAACGTTTGATCTGATTGGCTTCATTTGTTAAGAACTCTGCCAATGCCATTGCTTCTTCTGGGAATTTTGTAAGTGCATTGATTCCCATCAATTTATATCCAGCAAAACTACCCATTTGAGTTGAGGTTGTCCCAAGCATATAAGATGGAAGTTTTGTGGCAGCATAGTTTGCGCCCAAAACGGTTGAAATATCAGCAGCATTCCATGTTCCAGAAACACCTGCCGCAATCGTTGTACCGATATTGCCTTTTAAATAAGCATCATCACCAGTAACGAAAGCTGGATTAGCTGTAAATGATTTAATATATTCGCCAACTTTTAAACCAGTGGCATTGTTGAAGTCGATTGCTTTTTTACCATTAACGAGCTTGAAAGTATTTCCAGCTCCAATGAAGAATGAAGCAATATACCAACCATTAGAAACATCCATAAATACTTTCTTACCGGCTGCTTCAGCTTTGGTCAACATTGTATCCAATGATTTAACATCATCAGCTGTGAAAACACTCTTATCATAATATAAGAAATATCCATTATCGGCAGTTACAGGATAAGCATAGAGTTTACCACCGACGGTAGCAACATCAATTGAGCCAGCAACATTGGCCGCAACGATTGCTGCTTTATTCAATGTGACTTCATACAGAGCTCCAGCATCAACGAAGCCAGAAATCTGGTCATTCGGGAATGAGAATACATCAGCTGCAGCTTCAGGATCTTCCAAGTATTTTGTCTTGGCATCTGGTTCACCGACAACGCCTAAAGTAATTTTATAGGTCTTGTCTTTGTGGGCAGCAATAAACTCATCTACCATTCCCTGGAGCATTACTTGATCTTCTTGTGAGCCCCAAACCTTTAGAGTTACTACTTTCTTTGGAGCACAAGCTGTTAATGAAGTCATTAACAACAAGGCCATAATCAATACAAAAATCTTCTTCATTTAATTCCTCCTATGTTTCCACAATGTAAGTGGTTACATTTTAATTATACCACCCATTTTTAGTGCTTTCCACTGATATGTTCACATAAATTTCACTATTCAACAGTTTAGTAATAGAATTCATAATATTTTAACTATTATTTATGAACACATATAAAAAGTAGACAATTTATTCATTTTTGTGAATTTAAACGTCTACTTCGGAATTATTCCAAGCTGTTAAAATTATTAGCTATACAATGGCTTGAGAAGTTTCTTTATCGAAGAAATGAAGCTTTGTGACATCCATAGCCAATTTAATGGTTTCATGGGCATGTACATCGACTCTGGCTGATACTTTAGCTAAGATCGGTTGATCACCGAAACGTCCATGCAAGATGAATTCATGACCTAAAAGTTCAGAAACTTCAATGTTGAAATCAAACGGTGTATCTGGGAATGTTTCAGCAACGATACCTTCATAATGAATGTCTTCAGGACGGATACCTAAGACGAGTTGTTTACCTTCTTGGTCTTTTAATTTATCATGGAACATCTTAGGTACCATAAATGATTTATTGTCGACTTCGAAACGTCCTTTATTGTATGTCCCATGAATGAAGTTCATGGCTGGTGCTCCAATGAAGTTCGCAACGAACATGTTTTTCGGATGATTATATATTTCTTTAGGGGTACCAATCTGTTGGATATAACCATCTTTCATGACGACGATACGTGTGGCCATGGTCATGGCTTCTGTTTGGTCATGGGTTACATAAATCGTGGTTGCCAATAAACGTTCATGAAGCTTGATGATTTCCGATCTCATTTGAACACGTAGTTTCGCATCCAAGTTAGACAAAGGTTCATCCATCAAAAAGACTTGGGCATTACGAACGATCGCTCTGCCTAACGCAACACGTTGACGTTGACCGCCTGATAAAGCTTTTGGTTTACGATCTAAGAAATTTTCAATTTCTAGGATTCTGGCTGCTTCTTTGACCCGTTCATCGATTTCATGTTTCGGAAGTTTCTTTAAACGAAGACCGAAAGCCATGTTTTCATAAACAGTCATATGGGGATACAAAGCGTAGGATTGGAATACCATCGCGATGTCTCTGTCTTTAGGTGCAGTTAAATTAGAGAACTTGTCATTGATGAACAGTTCACCGGAAGAGATTTCTTCAAGTCCAGCGATCATTCTAAGGGTGGTTGATTTACCACAGCCTGAAGGACCGACCAAGACGATGAATTCTCTGTCTTTGATGTCTAGATTGAAATCGAAGACGGCTTGGACATTATTGTCGTAGATTTTGTTGATGCCTTTTAATTGGAGTGTTGCCATTAGTGTGTTACCTCATTTTCATTCTATCACTTTGATTTTAACACGATTTGTGCAGTGTGCACAAATTATTGATTGATGGTTTGCTGAAGGGTAAAAAAGATATGTAAGAAGTAGGCAAGACTAGGTTCTCTTAAGTCGATGTCCGTTTGATCGATGAATTTTGTTAAACGATAAGAGAAGGTATTTCGATGGACATAAAGTAGTCGTGCTGCTTGTACAGAATTCCCGCCGGTCAGTAAATACATCCGAGCTGAATCCATGACTTCTTTAGTAATTTTTGATAACAAGTGATCAAGTTCAATTACCAGTCTTTGATCTCCTCTTGAACTGTTTAAAACCAACACATCACCGATTTCCATCACTTTACCCGCATATGATTCACTTGCCAAAGCCAATGCCAGACGCATCAAAGGCTCATAATCAAATCCGATGATCATGGTCAACTTTATACCCAAATCATCTCTAAGAGGCTCATATAAGACTCTGAGTTGAATGGCTTGGCTTTGTTCGATTTGGAACTTGGCTGTATAATCATCTAACCATACAAATTCATGACCATAGCTTAAACAAAAAGCTTCAATATCACTTTCACGATGTGTGTCTGGAGTTGATAAGAAAATGGTCAACATACGGAAACCTTGATAATCAATGATTCATAAGGTCTTAAATGAATTGGAAACTCAAGCATACGATCTTTATAATTATGATACAAAAGGTTGTCAATCAGCACAGGTTCATCAAAAACAGAGTCTGTCTGTCCAAAGTTACATATCACCAAAAGTTTTATATCATCAAGACACCTATAAAACGCAAATATCTGATTAGCTTTAGTATTTATCAAATTGAAATCACCAAAAATCAAAACTTCTTTATAATCACTCTTTAGTCTCAAATGAATCAACTCTTTATAGGCATTCAAGATTGAATCAGACTCATTGAGTTGCTTTTGAACATTAATTGCTTTATAGTTTTTTACAACTTTTTGGTGTGGTTGTGTTACTGAAAATCCAGCATACTTGCGATCATTCCACTGCATAGGTGTTCTTGCATTATTTCTTGATGTTCGTCTTAAATGTGTCAAAATTTGTTGTTTACTCAATCTTTTAATTGCTTTTTGATAGTAGTTTTTAACCCAAACATCAGTGAAATCTTCTATTTCTTCATAATCGACATTGGTCATCCCAATTTCTTCACCATTATAAATAAAAGGTGTTCCAGGCAAAGTTAACAGAATCGTACCCAACATAGAGCCAGATTCTTTGTGGTATTTATTTGGATCACCATATTGGCTCATAACCCTCGGATGATCATGATTGAGCCAGTATTGAGGCATCCATCCTTTGCCTTTCATTCCATTGATCCAAAATGCTATTGTTCTTTTTAAGTCATCCACATTAATGACAACTTCTTCCTCACTTAATGAATCATTCCCAAAAATATTATTTTTCCAACATGAATCAAAGTTAAAAACCATATCAAATATATGGGCATCATAACCTGCATAGCGAATGGCTTCATCAACTGAAGCACCACCACCAACTTCACCAACTGTCATAACATCTCTTCCTTTGAGGACCTTTTCATTGAACTCTTTAAGATAGCCAAATAACTCAGGTCTATTTGAGAATTTTGACCAATCCGGTGCAACATTATATTCATTGGGGTTCATGCTACTATCAGAAAAAGTCAAATCGCGAGCAAGATGGGCAATAGCATCAACCCTAAATCCATCAACACCCATATTTAGCCACCAATTTGCCATTTTATATAACTCTTCACGCATTTCAGAACAATCCCAATTAAGATCCGGCATTTTATCAGAGAAAATCTTCATATAATATTGATTTGTATTAGGATCGTAGTTCCATGCAGAGCCCTCAAAAAAACTACCCCAATTGTTGGGTGGAATTCGATTTCCTTTTAAATCTATCTTGCCTTCTTTCCAAATATAATAATTGCGTTTTACATTTTCCAATGACGAGCGTGACTCAATAAACCAGGGGTGTTCATCTGATGTATGATTCAAAACCAAATCTAAAATGACTTTAATATCTCTAGAATGAGCTTCACATATCAAAGTTTTAACATCTTCTATTGTTCCAAATAGTGGATCCACATCATAAAAATCGCTCACATCGTAACCATTATCATCCATTGGAGACTTATAAAAAGGACCAATCCAGATTAAATTGACACCTAGATATTTTATATAATCAAGCTTTTCGATTATCCCTTTGAGATCGCCAACACCATCACCATTTGAATCAAAAAATGATCTAGGATATATTTGATACCCAACCGAGGTCATCCACCATTGTTTAGTCATTTTTTCTCCAGTTCTTTCTAATTTATTGTTTAACTGTATTATAAATGTTTAAACTGGATTTTGCATAAACATCAAATCAAAGAAGAAAAACTGTTTTTATTTTAATAATGATTATATTTACTACCTAGCAAATACAACTAAGGTATATGGATTGATCGTTGTGTTTTGAACTTTGACATCTTCTATTAGCCCAGCCTCATTGGCTAATATTTCTACATAGTCATCAAATCTTTCGTAATAGATTTGATTGGTAGGATTGATATAGATCCAGACTTCATGATAAGGATTTTTCTTCTCACAAAGATAATGAATCACAAGCATCCCATCGAAGTTTCTAAAGGAGACTCTTTTTTCAATGGCTGAACTTGTTTTCATTCTAAATACAGGCAGCTGTTTACGCAATGCGATCATATCTTTGGTGTATTGAACCACATCCATGTGTCGTTCTTTACGGATCCAATCGATTTGATTGATCGCATCAGAACTTCGATATGAGTTGTGTTGTCCATTTTTTGTTCGGCAGAATTCTTGTCCACTGTGTAAGAAAGGGATGCCTTGAGCTAATAGAACAGACCCAATCATCAGTTTATGTTTCTTGATTCTAATTTCACGTGGGTCTTCTTTACAGCACTCTTTCAATTTATCCCACGAAGTATGATTATCATGACATTCTACATAATTGACGCTTTGAGTTGGTTGATCAAAAATCTTAACTAAACCAGGTAAACAATTGCCTGTCATAGCTGCTTTCATGGCATCTATATATGAAGTGTCTCCTGCACAATATCCTTTTATCGTGATCTCATTGGGTGACGTTCTACCTTTAACATGTTCTCTAAAGAAGTCATTGAAATGTGCAATATGTGGCATCTTGGATTGATTACCCATATTGGCTTTCATTTCTTCAGGTAGAATTGTCGGCATATTCCAGCCTTCACCATAGATCATACTGTCTGGTTTTAGTGCTTTAGATTGAGCTTCAATTGCATTCATCGTATCGATGTCTAAAACACCCATAAGATCAAATCTGAATCCATCAACATCATAAGCTTCCATCCAGCATTTACAACTATCTAGAATAAACTTGCGGACCATCAATCGATTTGAATCCACATCATTGTTACAGAAGGAACCATTGGATAAGGCACCTGAAGCAGATCTTCTGAAATAATAATAAGGTACGACTTTCTCAAAAGCATTGGATTCCATCTCATAAACATGGTTATAGACCACATCCATAATGACTCGAATGCCTTGTTTATGGAAAGCTTGAATCATGGTCCTTGCCTCTAAGACACGTTTAATTGGATCCTTAGGATCAGAACTAAAACTGCCTTCTGGCACATTGTATTGAAGTGGATCATATCCCCAGTTATAAAAGGTTGAAGGATTGTCTTCATCCACCGTTGAAAAATCAAACATCGGCATGATTTGGACATGGGTTACCCCTAAATCAACGATATGGCTTAAACCGCTTTTTGAGCCGTTAGGGGTCTTGGTATCAAGTTCACACAAACCTAAAAATTGACTTCTGGCACTGATCCCAGATTCCGGTTGAGCACTAAAATCACGTATACTCAATTCATAAATGATCGCATCGGTCACTTTAGACATGAGCGGCAAATTCTGACTAAAACGCTCTACTTCAACTTGTCTATAGTCTATGATGACACTGGCAGAGTTATTGGAAGTCGCCGATCTCGCAACTGGGTCTGTGGTGGTATTCCAAGAGCCATTCACTAGAATATTGTATACATATTTCTTCCCATGAAGATTAGTGGAACTATGATGACGGAAGACTCCTTTATCGGTTCTTTCCATCTCATAGCTTTTTCTAGGTTTATCGATGAGTTCTAAAGTAACACGTGACGCTGTTGGTGCCCATAACGCAAAATCAGTCGCTTCTTTGGAAGGATGAACTCCTAAATCATCCCCATCATAATAGAACTCTTGATCAAATCGAGCAGTCTTCGTAATCAAAGAATACTGTAAAGGGACTTTAAGTCCATGTTCCTCAGTGACCTCATAAGGCTGACCGATCTCGATGGATTCTAAGGTTTGTATGGTGTATTTGTTGTAGTCACCTTGAGAGAACTCAAAGCTTAAGATCTGGCACTTACTTAAAGCACCATCAGGTTTCTTCAAATAAAAAACATCGGATTTGCCGTTATAGAACTGGCGGGATAGGTATATCGTAATCAGGCCATAATCATCAAGATGGGCCTCATAGCGAACTGTTTTTCTCACGGTTAAATTATACCTTGTTTTAAAGGCAATACAAGGTGATTATAAGCTTGGTTTATATCTCATAGAAACAAAAACAGCTTTCGCTGTTTAGTTTTCTAAAGGTTCTATATGCCAGATCTCATCTGCATATTGTTTGATCGTACGATCAGTTGAGAAGAAGCCGGATTGAGCGATATTGACAAGACACATCTTGGCCCAATATGTTTGATCATTATATCTGCGTTGAACTTCTTCTTGTGCTTGGACATAGGCTCTAAAATCTGCCAACAAGAAATATTCATCATTTCTAAACATCAGCTCATCATAAATCATCTTGAATTCTTCGCGATTCTCATGGAAAGAACCATCAATCAAGGCATCGATGACCGCTTTAAGTTCAAGATCATTGTTGTATTGATCCCACACACTATAGCCTTTAAACTTAAGATCTTGAATTTCATTGACTTTCAATCCGAATATAACATCATATTCTGGACCTACGTGTTCATGGATCTCCACATTAGCCCCATCTAAGGTTCCTAAAGTAATGGCCCCATTCATCATGAATTTCATATTTCCGGTACCACTGGCTTCTTTACCTGCTGTTGAGATCTGTTCAGACACATCTGCTGCATTCATCAATATCTCTGCTGTTGAAACATTATAGTTAGGCAAGAAAACTACTTTGATGTATTTTGATATTGCTGGATCATTGTTAGCGACTTGGCCAACACTGTGGATGAGTTTAATGACTTTCTTCGCAAAATAGTAAGCTGGAGCTGCTTTGGCCGCAAAGATAAAGGTTCTTGGGGTCATGGTAAAGCTTGGATCTTTTTTGATCTTTTGAATCAAATAGATGATATGCATTACATTTAAAAGTTGTCTTTTATAAGCATGTAATCTCTTCGCTTGAACATCAAAGATGGAGTTTTGATCGACTTTAATGCCTAAAGTTTTTTCGATATGCGCAGCTAAGATTTGTTTACGTTGAGCCTTGACTTCCAAGAATGCTTTTTGGATTTGGGGTGAATCAACATAAGCCATCAATTTTGATAATGTGGCAGGTTCATAGATATAATCTGAACCAATAGTTTCATCTAAAAGTTTTTTAAGTTGCGGATTAGAATAAACCAACCATCTACGATGGGTGATCCCATTGGTTTTATTGTTGAATTTCTCAGGGAAGAGTAAATAGAAATCTTTGAAGACATCTTGAATCAAGATTTCGGTATGTAGTTTCGCAACCCCATTGACTGAGAAAGCAGATACGATACCTAAACTGGCCATATGAACTTGTCCATCGCGAATGATGGAAACACGGTTAATAAGGTCATTCATTTGTGGATATTGACGACGTACACCTTCAATAAAGCGACGATTGATTTCTTCAATGATCATATATATCCTGGGTAATAATCTTTGAACTGTGTCGATCGGCCATTTCTCAAGTGCTTCAGCCATGACCGTATGATTGGTATAGGCAAATATTTTAGAGACGATCGGCCAAGCTTCATCCCAGGTAAAGTGATGTTCATCCATAAGGACACGCATCAATTCAGGTATCGCTAAAATAGGATGGGTATCATTAAGCTGAAAAACAAGCTTATCTGCCATATTGGTTAAATCTGGATACACTCTTAAATGAGCTTTGATGTTTGAACCAATACCGGCACATACAAAGAAGTATTGTTGTTTGAGGCGTAAGAAACGGCCATGTTCAGTAGAATCATCCGGATAAACATTTTGACAGATCTCACGGACTTCATTGATGTATTTTCTAAAGTCAAGATCGGTCGGTAAATTGTCTGAAGCTTCAGCAGACCATAAACGTAAAGTGTTGGTGGTATCTGTACCTCGCCCAACGACAGGCATATCATAAGGCACAGCTAAAACAGATTCATATCCAACATGATTGAATATGATTTCTTGACCTTCGCCTTTCTGCATTTCGATTCTGCCCCAGAATTTAACTTCTACCGCATGTTTAGGTTTACGAACTTCCCATACATTACCTAACCTAAGCCATTGATCAGGAACTTCAACTTGATATCCATCCACGATCTTTTGTTTAAAAAGACCATATTCATAACGAATACAGTTCCCGTGACCCGGTAAACTCATAGAAGCCAATGAATCCATGAAACATGCAGCCAGGCGACCTAAACCACCATTACCTAAGCCCGCATCAGATTCCATGTCTTCTAATTGATTAAGATCGATATCGAGTTCACTTAACCCATCTTTGACGACGTCATAGATGCCTAAATTCATAAGATTATTGGTCAATAAACGCCCAATCAAGAATTCCATTGAAAAATAGACCATCTGTTTGGCTTCTAATTGTGCCACTTCTTCTTTGGTGTGTTTCCAGTGAATAGAAGCATAATCTCTGACCATTTCGCCCAATACCATATAGCGTTCCGTACGATGCGACTCCGCAACTGAACGGCCGTAGTTCTCTATAACCCGTTGTGTAAAATCACGCTTAAATTCATATTTGTCCTTAAACATCTGGGACCTCCTTAAAAAGCACGTGCTAATTTTATCATAAAACGTGCCTTACACTCAATTTATTATCGACGACATTCAAACAGGATCCCAGCAAAAGGTGCGATCCTGACGTTGATGCTTTGTAAATAGCCATGCGAAGGATAGTCTTCCGTATTGATTGGGAAGTAATTACACATGTTATTGCCATTATAAATATCCTTTTCAGTATTCATGATTTCAGTATAGAGACCAGGATATGGTACTCCAATTCGATAGTGCTCAAACGCATTAGGAGTCATGTTTAAAATAACGATGATGCAAGAATGCTCATCTTCTCTGAAGTAACAATAAATACTTTGTGCCGCATTATCCGCATCGATCCACTTAAAGCCTTTGTGCGAATAATCTTTTTTGCTTAAACAACTGTGATAGAAGTAGATGTGATTTAAGTCTCTTATATAACGATGAAACCTGTTGTGGTTTTCAAAGCCCATCAAGAACCAATCCAATTCTACCTTCTCATCGAATTCCTTAAACTGAGCCAATTCATTGCCCATGAAGTTCAATTTCTTGCCTGGATGGGTCATCATATATAAATATAGATTACGTACTTGCGAGAACTTCTGTTCATAAGAGCCCCACATCTTATTGATGATGGTCCCTTTCCCATGAACGACTTCATCATGAGATAGTGGTAAGATAAAATTCTCAGCGTAGAAATAAGCCATTGAAAAAGTTAATTGATGATGATGAAATTGGCGATAAATCGGATCTAGGGCATAATACCTTAAGGTATCATTCATCCATCCCATATCCCATTTATAATCAAAGCCTAAACCCATATCTGTGGTAGGATGGGTCACTTTAGGGAAATCAGAAGAATCTTCCGCAATCATGGTTATTCCAGGATATCTCACATTGAGGTAATAATTGAGTCTGCGAATAAAAGCGACAGCCCCTTCATTTGACCCGTTTGATTTATTTCCGTGCCAATAAATAAGATTACTGACCGCATCGACACGTAAACCATCGATATGATAGGTTTCTATCCAAAAGGAAGCAGAAGACATCATAAAGGATCTGACTTCTTCTTTACCTAAGTCAAAGTTCATGGTATCCCACTGACTGTTCGCATCTTTTTCATGTGGATATTCATACAAGGCGGATCCGTCAAAATATCTTAGTCCAAAATCATCTTTGACATAATGAACAGGTACAAAATCAAGGATGACGCCAATATTGTTGATATGGCACTGATTGATAAGATGCATGAACTGTTTAGGTGTCCCATAGCGTGAAGTAAGGGAGAAATAACCATGGGCCTGATAACCCCAGCTTCCATCAAAAGGATGTTCTATCAGAGGCATTAGTTCAATATGGGTATAACCCATATCTTTGATATAAGGGATGAGATGATGAACCAATTCTTCATAATTCATCCAAAATAAACCATCACGTTTCATCCAACTGCCTAAATGCAGTTCATAGATGTTCATGGGTTCATCAAAATGCTTACGGCGTTTGCTGATCCATGTTTTATCGCCCCAGGCAAAACCGCCTAAATCAACGACGAGATTACCCACCTTAGGACGAACTTCACTTGCGAAAGCATAGGGGTCACTTTTTTCGATCCATGTTCCATCATTCTTTTGAATTTTATATTTGTACAATGACCATTCTTGAATGCCATGGATAAATTTAGTCCATGTTCCATCTTCTTCACGATCAAGATCGATCTCGCTCCAAGAATTAAATGAACCTGATACTTGAACGCGTTGTGCTGCTGGTGCAAAAACACTGAACCTTACTCCACTTTGTTCATTTTCTTTCTCAAAATGAGCTCCATATACTTTATGAGCATCCAAACAATGTCCTTCATGAAACTGTCTGATGATCTGTTGACGCATGAGCTTCTCCTTTATTGATAGTGCTTCTGCAAATCTTTTTTAATGGATTCAAATTTATGTTGTACGGCACTTTGATTAGGCGCTACGATACAGAAATAGAATTTACACTTTGGTTCTGTTCCTGAAGGACGTATGGCGATCCATGATCCGTCTTCTAGAAAATACTTGATCACATCGGATTTCGGGAAATCTAAGACTGTTACTTGATCTTTGCTTATCTTTAAAGAAGTCATATAATCTTCTTTGACCACAACTTTGATACCTGCAAAATCATCAATGACTTCCGTTCTGAAATGATCAAGAATGGCTTTGATGCGTTGAGCCCCTTCTTCACCTTTTAAAGTTAAAGATACTTGATCTTCAAGATGAGTTCCAAATTTCGCATATAAACCATTTAAGACATCTACCAAGGTCATTCCATTGTTTTTATGATAGGTAATACACTCTGCTAATATCAAGCATGCTTGGATCGCATCCTTGTCTCTTACGAAAGGTTCAAACAGATACCCATAAGATTCTTCATATCCAAAGACAAAGTTCTTTTTCTGATTGATTTCATACTTAGCGATCTTGTCTCCGATAAATTTAAAGCCAGTTAAGGTCTTTTCGGTTTCAACCCCATAATGCGTTGCGATTTTTTCACCCAAGTCAGAGGTCACGATCGTGTTAAACATGACAGGATACTCAGGCATTTTACTCAGTTCTCTGCGTGTCATAAACAGATAGTCAATTAGAATCGATCCAGTTTGATTGCCTGTCAATAAGACATACTCATTGTTATGAAGAACCGCGACCCCTAAGCGATCCGCATCAGGATCTGTGCTTAAGACCGCATCTGCTTTTTCAAGTTTCGCTAATTCAATTGCGCCTTCATAGGCGATCTTTTCTTCCGGATTAGGAGATTTCGTGTTAGAGAAATCAGGATCAGGATCACACTGGCTCAATAAAGGGACAAAATGATATCCTGCTTTGGTTAGACTTTCGCGAACCAAAATATTGGCAGTTCCATGTTGCGGGGTAAATATCAGTTTTACCTTGGATTTATCTTGATCAGGTCTGAGTTGGCATCCTAAAACAGCCTTTAAATAAGGTTCATCAACTTCTTTATCAATGATATGGATGAGTTTCTTTTGTTCATCAGATAAGGATACATCAATGGATAATTCATCCTCAATGGCCTTGCTTTCTTTTATGACTTGATCGATGAGTTCTGGTACCAATTGGCAGCCATTCTCATCATAAACCTTATAACCATTATATTCTTTTGGATTGTGTGAAGCCGTTACGACGATGCCTCCTTCACAATTCAACAACCTGACCGCATAAGATAATTCCGGGGTTGGTCTTAAACTAGAAAAGACATAGGCTTTGATTCCATTCTTAGCCAGGACGGTTGCGGATTCCATGGCAAACTCTTTGGACATATGACGATTGTCATAAGCAATCGCAACACCGCGTTCTTTTGCGTTAGGATATTGAAGCAAGTATCTCGCAAAAGCCAGATTGGCTTTACGAATGGTATAGATGTTAAGCCGATTGGTTCCCGCACCTAAGAGACCACGCATCCCGGCTGTCCCAAATTCTAAATCAGTATAAAAAGCATCTTGAAGTTCTGATTCAGATGCTTTCTCTAAAAGAACTTTGAGAGTGGGATCGAGTGCCTTAAAATTCTTCCAATGATTGATTTTCTTGTTCATATCGTCCTCATATAAAAAGAAGATGAGATCATCTTCTGTTTACGCTTGTGTTTTACTTAATGACCTTTTGGGTTCTGAGTACATCTTCGATGGTTCTGATAGCATCTTCTTCATCATCGCCTTCGCACGAAATCGTTACTTCGGACTGAGTCGGAATGCCGAGTGACATAACGCCCATGATAGATTTCATATTTACAGAACGACCTTTGAAGGCCACCTTCACGTCACATTTAAAGCGACTCGCGGCACTAACGGCCACGGTGGCTGGACGAGCATGCAATCCAACTGGATCGACGACCAACACTGTAATTTGTTTCATAACATAATACCTCCTGCTCTTGGCTTAATTGTATCTTAAAATCACTAGCTTTACAACAATAAACTTTAAACATTCAACTTAGATGTAAGCGATTTCAGTATGGATTCAAGCTGACTTTCATTCATAGGCTCATGATGAGAACCGAGGTTTGTTTTCGCATGTAAGCTAATTGCCAATTGTATGGTTTTAACATAAGCCTCATGATCTTGCAGTTCAGGAATCAATCCTTTGCCTTGATCAGGAAGATTATCTGCCATAAATAGCAGATCTAAACTTGGATAATGAATCATAAGACCATCTTGAGTATGTCCAGGTGCTGGATAACAAGTCAATGGACCAATCTGAGTCCGATATTCAATCAAGGTATCCGCAAATACACAGCCTACATCGCCTTCTTTCAACTCTTTGAAGTAGGCATAAGATAAATCATAATCTTCTTGAAGTAAGCGATTAAAGGGTTCACAGGCAATGATCTTTGCGAAATCTAGTGCTTTTGTTCCCCACACATGATCGAAATGATGATGCGTATAGATCAGGATATTTGGTTTTTTTGGATCACGGAAATTCTCAAAATCTACTATGGCTTGTGTTCCTAAACCACTGTCAATAAAAACATTGGCTTGATCTAAACGAATCAAAAAAGTATTGAGAAACCAATTTACACCTTCGGGATATACCCTTCTTTCATACACATGAGGGGCTATTTCGCGTATCATAGCCCTATTATAAAATAAAAATGACGCTTTGCGTCATTTATGATACGTTTGATTGTTTAAGATTTTAAAGCTTCTGTAAATCTGTTCCAAAACAAGGATCCTAACCAAACCATGTGGGAAAGTATTCTCAGATAATTTCCACATAAGATTGGATCTTTGTCTAAGTTCATCATTGACTCCTAGAGATCCTCCTATAACGAATACGATTTGTTTGAGAGACCGATTAAATGCATTCTGTATGGTTTGAGCTATGTGCTCTGAACTCATCGCTTGGCCTTTAAGATCCAACAGCACCACGTAATCGTCTGCTTGTATGAGTGATAAGATGGCTTTGGATTCTTTATCAATGGCTTTTTGATTTAGTGAATCACGCTCAAAGTTTGGCTCATCTAGAAGTTCTTGTTCAATAAGTTTATGATAAGGTAATATGCGTTGAATATAATCCTCGCTGATGCTGAGTAAAGACTTTTCCTTTAGTTTACCGACACAAATCAGTTTGATCATTCGAGTTTAGCACTGGTGGTATACGTCTTAGAACCTCTGACATACGTAATCTCAACTTCATCCCCAATGGCTTTTTCATACAATAATTTTCTAAACTGTTTAAAGGATATAACAGCAGTCCCATCAAAATGAGTAATCACATCTTTAGCTTTAAGACCTGCTTTAGCAGCCGGTGAACCAGATTGAACTTTAACGATCATGATTCCATCATCGAGGTCCAGCTGTATCCCATAGAAGCTCTTTTGAGCTGCAGTCATTTGTTCAAGCGAAACTGCAGATACCCCAAGTACAGGTCGAACAACTTGCCCATTGGCCATTAACTGTTCAATGATGGGTATGATTTCGTTGATGGGGATCGCAAACCCCATACCTTCAACACTACTGTCTGCAATTTTCATAGAAGTGATCCCAATCAACTGACCAGCCATATTGATGAGTGGTCCGCCTGAATTTCCAGGATTGATGGCTGCATCGGTTTGTAGGACGATACTGTCCCAATCATCGACCCCATCATTATCTAAATCTACAGGAACGACACGATCGGTTCCAGAAATGATCCCCATGGTTACAGAACCCGAGAATTCAAAGCCTAAAGGACTTCCAATAGCCAATACAGTTTCTCCGGTTTTGACCAACGAAGAATCTCCTAAATCAAAAGTTACGACTGAAAAGTCGACAGTAACTTTTAAAAGGGCCAAATCCGTGAATTGATCAGAACCAACCACTTCGGCTTCCAATTCTTCGCCATTCGCAAAGGTTACCGTTACTTTAGTAGCCCCATCGATCACGTGATTGTTGGTGATGATGAATACTTTTCCTTCTTGGGCTAAATAGATGGCACCACTGCCTGTGCTATTTACTCTGTTTTGATAGTAATTTGAGACCCCAACTACTTTACTGATGTTTTCGCTGACGACTCTGGTTACATTTGTGTTGAACTCATAAACAACTTCGCGGATGGTTTTGATCTCTCCCGTGATTTCAAGTGAATCCAACAGATTTTTGATGCCTAGGTACTCAAAAGTCAGTACCGAGTTCCAGACCAATAGTCCAGCAATGATCAGTGATGCGTATTTTTTCATATGCTTCCTCCTGTAACAGGTTCGTTTTGTTTAGCACAATCCAAGATGAGATTTGGATTGATGATGACGTGTTGATTTTCAAATATTTCTACTAAAGCTTGTAAAGCATGTCTTTCAGTGTTGGCTTCAGCGGATAGATGTGCCAACAAGATGGTCTTAGTATTGGGACCGACAAGTTGAGCCAGATAAGACGCACTGTCTTCATTACTGAGATGGCCATTGTCAGATAAGATCCTAGATTTAACAGGATACGGCCTTAAGGTTTTCATCAAGAGTTCTACATCGTGATTGCTTTCAAAGATATAATGATCCGCATTGCTTAAGTATTCAAAGTCAGTTTCTTTTAAATAACCTGTGTCTGTAATATAAACCAAAGATTCCTCGTTGTGTTTGATCACATAGCCAAAGGTTTCTTCTGCATCATGAGACAAAGGAATCGATAAGATTATTAAATCACCTAAGCTAAACCATTTATAAGGTTCTAGAATGATTGTATCTTCTCTACCTTTCAAACAACACGGTGCATAAACCGGCTGACTCTTGAAAAGTTTCAGCTGGCTTACGTGATCGATATGGTTATGGGTAATGATCACCGCATCGATCTGATGAAATTTTACACCACAATTGTGTAAAGAATGTGTCAGATACTTTTTTGAATGACCACAATCTAGTAGAATTTTAATCTGTTCTGTTTCAACCAAAGTACTGTTGCCTTTTGATCCACTGCATAAAACTGTAAATTTCATCAGCAGTACAGATATTTACATGGGTTGACATAAACGCCGTTGACGATGACCCCAAAGTGAAGATGAGTACCTGTAACGTAACCGGTATTTCCTACAGTTCCAATGACTTCCCCCTTGTTGACAACGATGCCTTCAACGACCCAACTTCTATATTTCATATGTGCATAATAGGTCATCATTCCATTATTGTGGTTGATTTTAACATAATATCCAGATACTGAATTGTATCCTACATCTTCGACGCGACCACGATCAGCTGCATAAATAGGTCCATCTTTGATGGTGGTATACTTCATATCTAAACCAGTATGCCAGGTTCCAAATCGATAATAACAATGGAAACTACAGGTAAGGACCCTAGGATATCCGATCGGCCAACGTAAGGTCCCTGAACCAATGTGAGGTATGATTTTTGTCCCCACTAAAACAACTTCACGGATGGGCTGTTTGGTTATGATTGAAGAGCTGACTGTGCTTTCTACCAAGATCCCATTGACATATTTTTCAATGTATTTGACGTTTTTTGAACCAGGTTTTTCACGTGTTCTGATGACTGACATTCCTTCACGAATAGAATCGTCTTTGACATATTGAGTAACTGCAGGATATACGATTTCTTTCGCAAAACGCTCTTTGGTAACCACAACACTTAAAGGCGAATCAAAATAACTGACATTCAAGATAGTTCCTGGAACTAGGATCTGATTTTCTGATTGTAGTTTGTCACTGTTGATGCTGACCAATTGTTGGGCTGACATTCCAGTTTGATACGCGATATATTCAATGGTGTCATAGGTTTTGACCGTATAGGTCTTTAAGACATCATTGTAGCCATAACTTAGGAAATAGATGATCTCTGACTTTGTCTTTAGAATCTCAGAAATAGATGCTAAGGCCACGGATGTCTCAGCTGTTTCTAAAACTGTGATGCCAATTTCTCGGGTACCATAGGTCGTAAGATCTGCTGGTAATTGTTTCTTCTTGAGTAACTCATAAGCACTTCTTGAGACGAAATTAAGCAAGTATTGTTCTTTTGCTTCTTCAAACATCTTTGTGTCTTTAACATATATGATGGCTCCATTGGAGAACTTAATTTTATACACCAAAACAGAGAATAAATCGTTTTGTTTAAGATAATCAAATATCTGTTCATCGACATTATCATAAGACATATAACTGGTTTCAGTGGTAATAAAAATATCTTTACCTAGACCTAGTTCAGTATTGGGAAAGTCCGCTTGATATCGCTCGATGTATACCTCTTTAAGGAAGGCTTCTAAAGCTTCTGAGCTACTTAAAACACCAATCAAGACATCTTTGTGATAAACTTTTTTGACCTGATGAGGTGCTACACTGACGGCCAATACAGGTTGATTTAAAAGACTAGATTCTTTTATGTTGATGGAGGTGATGCGTCCACTGGCTGATCCAAATGTTTCAGTTGCAAACATCAACAAGAAACTCATAATGATCGCAAAGGAAATCGTAATGATTTTTTTCATTTATTCACCTTGACCTTGAGCAGATTCAGAAATATTGTAGAAGGCATTGATGTTGCGTTCAAACGCAAGATTGATGCTGCCTGTTGCTCCATTACGGTGTTTTGAAATCAAAACTTCTGTGACTTCGGTGGCTTTTTCTTCTTCTTCACGTTTATAGTAAGATTCACGATATAGGAATAAAACGATATCCGCATCTTGTTCCAAAGATCCAGATTCTCTTAAATCACTTAACTGAGGTTTATTACCAGCCCTTTGTTCAACCATACGGGACAATTGTGATAAAGCCAAAACAGGGACTTCTAGTTCACGTGCCAAGGCTTTCAAAGCACGTGAAATCTCAGAAACTTCTTGCTGACGATTTTCAGAAGAAGACTTACCGCTTCCGCTGATCAGCTGGATATAATCGATAACGATCAGTCCTAAAGGATGTTCACTTTGAAGTTTACGACACTTTGAAAAGATTTCAGCGACTCTGATCGAAGGAGAGTCATCGATATAGATCTTAGTTGTTTTTAGATCAGCCGCTGCTTCATTAAGCGCATTCCATTGTTGATTGGATTTAAATTGACCTGTTCTTAACTCAGTTCCGTTGATTCTTGATTTAACCGAAAGCATACGTGTGATCAACTGTTCTGCTGGCATTTCCAAGGAAAACAGAGCTACTGCTTTATCACTGATTTGTGATGCATTTAAGGCAACATTTAAGGCAAAAGCTGTTTTACCCATAGAAGGACGGGCTGCCAAAAGAATCAAGTCTCCTCTTTGGAAACCATTGGTAATGCGATCTAATCTACGATAACCAGAAGCTATTCCGGTTATGTTGGAGTGCTGTTCACTCATCTTTTGGATATTCTCCAAGACATGGGTAACCACTTCTTTAGCATCTCTAAATTCGCTGGTACGACGGGTTCTCGTGACATTCAAGATCTGTTTTTCTGCTCGATCCATGACTTCATCTATGTCAGATTCAGAGTTAAAACCATCTTCGGTTATCAACTGAGAAGCCGCAATTAAGTTTCTTAAATAAGCCTTGTTTTGAATCAGTTCAACATAGTATTTTGTATTGGCACCGGATACTGAAGTATCCGCCAATTCCATGATCATATTGACGCCACCCACAGCACTGAGCACCTTAAGGTCATTGCATCGAGAAATCAAACTCACCGAATCAATTGGCTTACCTTCATCCTGCATAGACATCATGATCTGAAATAAACGTCTATGTGCATCCGCATAAAAATCCTCAGCCCGAAGACCTAGTTCTATAACAGTACTCACGGCAGAAGGATACACCATCATACTGGACAGTAAAGCCTGTTCGGCTTCTAAACTGCTGGGCAGCTGACGTTTTATGGTCATGGCTATACTCCTTTGACTTGAACCTTGAGTTCAGCGATAACACTTTTATGTAATTCTACCTTAAGCACATACATGCCTACCGCATTGATGGGATCACTTTCTAGTATCTTTCGTTTATCGATGACGAGTTTATGTTGTTTCTGTAGTTCTTCAGCTACTTGTTTGGTTGCGATCGATCCAAAAACACGACCTTTATCTCCAGTCTTAAGCGATAAAACCACGGTGACATGGGATAATTTTTCTTTTAGGATCTGTGCATCTTCGATAGCCTTAACTTCATCATCGATTTTCTTTTGTTTCTGACCTTCTAAGATGGCTTCTGCTTGTGAAGATGCAGGAACTGCCAACCTATTCTTGATCAGATAATTACGAGCATAACCATCCGCAACTTCACAGATCTGCCCTTTTTTTCCTACATTTTTAACATCACTCAGTAGAATGATTTTCATTGTTTCTTTCCTCCTTGGCGACACTTTTTTGAAGTACTTCCTTTAATTCAGCCAGTACATCTTGAACTGTGGTATTTGATCTTTGTAGACCGGCTGCAGAAAAATGTCCGCCGCCATTCATTTGTTCCATTATAGCATGGACATTCACATTTCCGTTTGAGCGAGCAGAGACAGCAATATCATTGTTGTCATCCATTGCCACAACAAAGGATGCTTCTACCCCTTTTATGGCCAACATCATATCAGCAGTTTGCGACATGACTGAACGACTGATCTGTTCATTTTGGATCGATGTGATCGCGAATTGATGTTCATCTACGCTAATATTGTTATAGAGTTTGGCTTTTTGTTCAAAGATCTCAAGATCATCTTTTAAAAACTCATTGGCTTTGACTGGATCAGCACCGTATTGTTTAAGCAATGATGCCACTTCAAAAGTACGGCTTCCTGTTCTGATCCTAAAACGATTGGTATCGATGATGATGCCTGTTAGGATCATCGTTGCTTCTTCTTTTGTCAAATCAAAATGTTTAGGCTGATATGGAATCAGTTCGGTGACCAATTCACTGCATGAAGAAGCAGCGGTCTCAGTATAGACCATTAATGGATCAAAGTTAAAATCTTGATTTCTGCGATGATGGTCAATGACAACGACTCTGCGTGATTTTGTGATGAGTGAAGGAACGCTGGATTGATTGGCATTATGATGATCCAACATGACCACCAATGACTTTGGCTTCAATAAAAGACCAGCTTGATCTTCATCAACAAACACATTGGTGTGAGATAACTCATCTCTATATTCATTGAAGGCATTCTGCAATTTTGCTTCAATGCCTCCTGCGATGACAAAATAAGCTTCTTTGTCGTTACTGCGGGCAATATTACCCATGGCTAAAGCTGAACCCATACAGTCAAAATCCATTTCTTTATGTCCGACAAGAATGACATTATCTGATTTATGAATCAAATCCTTCAAGGTTTGAGCGATAATACGGGCTCTTACTTTGCTGCGCTTTTCTTGCGCTTGTGATCCGCCACCAACATATTCTACTTCTTGATCATAGGCTTTGATGGCGATTTGATCTCCACCACGGCTTTGAGCCAGTTCTAAAGCATTGAGCGCCATTTCATCCAACATCTGAACATCATTCGAACCTTTTCCAAATCCAATCGACAAAGTAATCGCAACATCTAATTTTGCTGCCTCTTCATGGATTATTTTCATGATTGAAAAATTATCGTTGATGAGTTTCTCAAAGAGTTGTTGATTAAGGACCAGCATTAATCTATTTGTTCTTAAGCGACGAACCAAAATACCGTGACCTCGTGCCCATTCAATAATACGTTGACGAATATTGGTGTCGATTTGACCAGTTGTTTTATCATCAGAATATAACGCAGTTTCTTCATAGTTGTCTAAGTGAACATATCCAATGACCATTTGTTGATTGGTGCTTAGTTCACGCAAAGTATAGTAATCCGTGATATCTCTAAAGAATAGGGTTTGCCCATCTTCTTTTTTTCGTACTTCATATGTATATTCATCCAAAGTCACGGTGATCAAATCTGATTCTGAATTAAACAAAGGTTGAGTTTCAGGAATCCAACTGCTGATTTGCTTTCCAATGAGTTGTTCAAATCTTTCTAGTAGGAATTCATTGGCCCAAGTAACATTTAAGTTACTGTCATAAGTCATCAATCCAATATTCCCAAAGATAAAAGCTTGATGAGCTTCTTCACCTATGATTTGTGATAAAGAAAAGTTGCGTTTGGCTAGATTTGATTCAAAGAGTTCAGACAGTCCTACGATGAGCAATAAATTGATCACAACCAAGACAAGATCCAACCAATTAACAGGTTGTTTTAAAAGCACATGAGCAAAAATCAAAACGATGGTTTCAAAGATTAATATCCATGCTATGTTTTTTCTCAGTTTAGTCAGTTGGTTGTGCATATGTATATAATACTCTTTTTCTTAGGTCTGTAAAACTGTCAAACATCCCAATGGCGACCCCCACATATGGGATAAACATAAACAGTAGAACTGAAAGTATCCCCAAGTATGATTTTTTTGAAATTTTGGAAACGATCAGCATAAAAACATAGGCATCTATACAAAACGTCAACATTGAGAAGACACCAATGTTTGTTAAGATGATCTGTATGGTTTCATCGCTGGTCATTTTCACCCCGAAGTTCGCAAACAATCCTAGTGCAAACAGTAACGCAATTTTTTTAGGTAAGTATATCTGTGATAAAGGCTTCATTGAGCGCGTTTTGATCTTGAGACGTTTTAAAAGGATGGTCGCTAAAATATGTGTTACCAATGCCTGTACAAAGGCTGTCATCAGCATCGCAAGAGGATAGATCGATAATATTAGTGTATCTATATTATCAGGCATGTTTTGCATTCCCATCCCTTTTAAAGTATCGATTAGGATACTTACTTCATTGGTGTAATTGTATCCAAAGAAATTCGCCAACAATACCATTTCTATAAAAAAACTGATGGCGGTCATAACCGTTGTCCATAATAAGAGCCATCCATTATCTTTATCTTTATAGATCCCATATCCATAAACCAATCCAACCACCACGGCCGTAATTACATAAAACAAACTGATGGGATCCGCAATGATCAAACCTAATAAAATCATCGAAACCGCTAATATCAATCCTTGTTTGAAACCATATTTCGCAATGTAAAAAATAGCCGGTAAAGGCATCATAAAAGACAGGATACCATCAAAGGCATGTCCCGATAATCTGTTGATATATAGAAATAAACCAACCATCGCCAACATCATGGCGCCTTCGGTAACCGCTCGTACTTGTTTTTTCATTTCATTTAAATAAAGCCCCACCCTAAGGTGGAGCTTTGCGTTTAGTCTGCTACGTAAGGGAGTAATGCCATTTGACGAGCGCGTTTAACTGCTGTCGCCAACATGCGTTGGTATTTAGCATTGGTACCTGTAACGCGTCGAGGAATGATCTTACCATTGGAAGAGATAAATCTCTTCAAGAGTTCGATATCCTTATAGTCGATGACCGTGATGTTGTTTTTAGTGAAATAACATACTTTTTTACGGCCAATTCTTTGTTTTTTGTAGACTGCCATAAGTCTCCTTTCTTAGAATGGAAGATCATCGCTGGAGATATCCAGCAAAGGTCCTGTATTGAAGTCGTCATCATTGACGGAAGCTTCATCAGGGAAATAGCCAGGTGTGGCTTTAGGTGCTTGTTGAGACGTCTGAGTGACGTTTTGCGGAGCAGGTGAAGAACCTGCTTTGATGAGTTGGACATTGTCACAATTGACTTCGGTGACATAAACTTTACGTCCATCTTTATCATCATAACTTCTGGATGTGACACGACCTTCGATTGCGACCGTGTTTCCTTTTTTAGCGTATTGATTCAAGTAGTCAGCGGATTGACCCCATGCGACACAGGGAACATAATCGGTTTGTTCCTGGTCTTTGTATTTGCGATTGACCGCAATACTAAACATCACTTTAGATGTTCCGGTGGAAATCTTACTGAACATTGGGTCTCTGGTGAGGTTCCCAACGACGACAACACGATTGATCATATGTGCCCCTTAGTTATCTTCTAAATTGATAATGAGTGTTCTCACTACATTTGTATTAATACGTGTTAAGCGGTCGAATTCCTTGATGGTTTCGGGTTCTGCTTCTACGTTCAATACCATGTAGTAACCTCTCGTCGTAAAGTCGATCGGATAAGCATATTCTTTAACGCCCCAATCATCTGCTTTACTGATTACCCCACCATTGCTGGTTAGGATACCGTGTAAAGAAGCGATGAGTTCGTTGCGAACTGCGTCTTCCAATGAAGCTTTGACGATGTACATGATTTCATATTTTCTCATGTGGTCACCTCCTTTTGGTCTTATGGCCTTTTCAGGCAAGGAGTAAATAAAGACTATCTACTCGTTTTAAGATTATAACATTCTAAACTCTGATTGTAAACCTTCAAAACATCATCTCATATCACTTTTTTCTATTACTCAAAAGGGTCTGATTTGTAATGAATAACTGGTTCATCAATCAGTGCTAACTCGCATAATCCAAACAAATTGAATATCATTGTTAAGAAAAATTCACTTTACTTGACCGGTACTAGGCCTAGGCATAGAATAGGTTCGAAATGACACTCTCCAAACAAGAACTTTTCGAAAATATTTATCATGCAACTTTTAACACGCTATCTAGACATGTGTTTTTCAAAGTTGCATCTCTTGAAGATGCGCAAGATATCGTACAAAATGTATATGCCCATTACTATGTATCTGTCATACAAAAAAATAAGACCATAGATAATCCTCAAGCGTATTTGATGAGTATGACTACGAATGAGTTGGCTCTTTATTATAAGGATAAGGCAAACCAAGCCATACTTCTAAGTGATGATGAACTAAACCTTTTAGAGAACATCCCTGATAATACGGATTTGGCTCTAGAAATCATCGATAAAAGCACTATTGAGTTAATCTATAAACAGATTAAGAACTTATCCATACTGGATCAGAAAATTATAGGTGGTAGATTCCGTTATGACCTTACTTTCAATGAGATTGCCACACAACTTGAATTGAGTGAAAACACCATAAAAACACGTTATTATAGAGCCATTCATACCCTAAAGGAAAAACTAGATCAGAAATGATCTTTTTTTGAAACTATTTCACCTTAAGTTCTCTCTATCATAGTAGTGTACAAAAAGGAGAATAAGATGAGTAAATTACGCAAAGCAGTATCACTCAACATCATGAGTGAAGAAAAAATACTTCAACAACTTAGAAAAGATCTCGGCTTAAAGAAACCGAAAAATAGCGAAGGCTCTTTTTGGTTAAGAAACGGACTGATCAGTTTTACTTTGATCTGTTTGGTTTTATTTGGTTCTTTCTTTGATGGGCTAAATAAAAAAGCTCCAGTGACCAGTTTAATAACGACCCTTGTTTCAATTGACATCAATCCAAGTTTTACACTTGAAGTTGACAAAGACAACAAAGTACTTAAGATCATCGCTGAAAATGATGATGCTGAAAGCATAGAAATAAATGATCTGGAAGGACTAGATGCAGTTCTAGTGGTTGAAACACTGATCTTGAGAGCACAAGAAGCAGGATATTTAACAGATTCAGATTATGTTGTGGTTACTACAGCTCCAGCAAAATCAGGTGATGAGAATGATGCAAATCAACTCTATGAATTGATTCTTGAAAACCTGGAAAAAGAAGGGGTTAGTGATGATGTCAATGTCGCACTGATCAAAGCCACTTTACAGCAACTCATGGCTGCCAAAGATAAGGATGTTCCCTTAGGATTGTTCATTGTCAATGGTTTAGTAAACAACAATGGTGTCATGATGTCTATATCCGATTTCTTAAAGAGCACAGATAACCTAGAACTTTTAGAAACCATCTCAAGTATCGTCAAGAAGACCACACTAAATACCCGTTCATTACTTGAACGTTTCCTAGATCGACTTGAAAGAGCAGGTGTAGATGTCGTATCACTCAGAGCTCGCGCAGCTGCAGATGGTGAGAATCTAGCGGTTTTGAAAGCAGAAGTTTTGACCTTATGGAATTCGCTTGATTCTGATACACAAGCAGGATCAAGTTTAACAGATGACGAAAAAGTCGCCATGTCTGAAGTTATCGTTGATCTCTTGGCTCAATTAAAAGCCCTAGGTATTGATGTGTCAGGATATGAAGCTTATTTAGCTACGGATGTTGCCGATCTGCAAAGCATTGAAAAAGAATTGGTTGCACTTCTTGAAGAAAACGGAGTAGATACAACGACAGGATCCACAATCACTCAAGCAGATAAAGATGCTTTGATCAAAGAACTCACAGGCATGATCAAACAGTTGAAATTATTAGGCGTCGATGTATCGTTCTATGAAGCAGCTTTATTAACCATCAAACCCGATTATTATAAGTTGGAAACTGAATTGACCGCATTATTGAAAGCCAATGGGGTCGATACGAACACAGGTTCTACGGCAACCATTGGTGATGATGATGATGACGATCATGATGATGTTTACGAAGAGGATGATGAAGATGATCATGATGACGTTTACGAAGAGGATGATGAAGACGATCATGATGACGTTTACGAAGAGGATGATGAAGACGAAGAAGATGATGACTAAAATCTTATCTATTAACTTTCATAAATTACTTAAATGAGACATGAGTGAGATTTCACCCATGTTTCTTTTTTGTCTGATTAAATCGTAAAACGAAATGATATAATGAATTTGCGAAATACGGTGCTTTACCAAAGCTTAAAAGGGAATTCGATAAAACGAAGCTGTCCCAGCAACTGTAGGTCCGGACAAGAGGAGACATACCACTGTGAAAACGGGAAGGTTCCTCAAGGAAGAAAGACCAGCCAGTAGACCTGCCCTATATCCGCAACGCTTTTATCTTCTGGGAAAAAGATAAAAAGACAAGCCTGTCTTTTTTCACACATCCCTTAGATGTGTGTTTTTATTAAGGAGGCACAATGAAGAAAAATGCAGTAAGAATTGGGATCGCATTCTTGGTTTTGGTGCTTGGGTTAGGTGCTTATAAAGTTTATAACGACCGTTTGCGTGATCAGGGTTCAAAATCGATCCAGATCATCATTCACGATGAATCTGAAAAGCTTTTTTTTGATAAGGTCGTAAGAACAGATGCTGAAACCTTAGGCGATCTATTGGATGAAATGATTGAAGACAAGAAGTTTGCGATGGTTTTTGAAGGTAATAAGACAGATGTTTATGGCCGCTATATCACTCAAATCAATGATGTGAAAGCAGATGCAGCAGGTCCTTGGTGGGTCTATGCCTCCACAAACAACACCGAATGTGTGGCTGCTGGATATTGTGCCGGAATTGATGTCAATCCAATTCATGACAAAGATGTCTTTACCTTTTCTCTAAGCATGGGTTATTGATGAGACCTTTACTGAAATACCTTATCTTGGCCTTATTGGCTGGCATGCTTTTTTTAGCCCAATTGTCATTGGCCGTTTTGCCTAATGTAGAATTGGTAAGCTTGCTCATTATGAGCATTGCCTGTTCTTTTAAGCTAAAAGATGGTATTTTGGTCATCATCTTGTTTACCCTTCTGGAAGGATTGTATTGGGGTTTTGCGGATTGGGTATTAGGGTACTTGTGGATTTGGAGCATTTTAGTTATACTGGTTCAATTAACACGTCCGATAACTCAACTAAAGGCTCACCGAATGGCCATCCTGGGAGGCCTGTTTGGCCTGGCCTTCGGTTTCTTATTTGCATTACAACACGCCTTATTGTATGGATTGTCGATGGGCATATCGTATTGGATCATGGGTATCGGTTTTGATTTACTTCATGGATTTTCAAATTATACCTTGATCTTATTGCTGTTTGAACCCATCAATAAGATCCTGACACATTTGATCAGAAAGGCGGAAAACAGATATGGGCATCGTCACTACGAAAACGGGAGATAAAGGCAAAACTTATCTCAAAGACAAGGTTGTCTCAAAAGGATCTTTAACGATCGAAAGTATTGGAACCATCGATGAACTGATTGCGAATATGATTCTAACTCAATCTTTGACTCAATTGGATCGGGAGTTATTTGAAAGACCTGTCAAAAAACTGATTGAGATTGGATCCTATTTGGCTGGATTCAAGGATGTCCCTGATTTTAAAGACATCACTGATGACCTTGAAAAAACCATCCTCTCAAAACGAGAAAACTATAATGGATTTATTTATCCATATGGGGATCCCAAGAATGCGCAAATCAATGTTTTAAGAACCGTCGTGAGAAGAACAGAACGAACTTTGATTCGTCTTCATGAAGAAAATCCCTTGCCTGAATCTTTACTTATATTTATGAATAGGCTTTCAGACTATGTCTTTGTTTTGGTCGGATAAAATGTAAGCATTATGAAAATGAACTTAACTCATAATATGATAAAATAGTAGCACGTAGTTTTTCAACAGAAGGGATGGGAAATCATATGTATAACCAAGAGACAATCCATAAACTTAATCACGACATCACCACGCATTTTCCTCACATTTTTCCGATTGAATCACATTTTAAACTGATTCATTCGGGGGTAAGCCGTTTGGTGATGCTCGATAGATATGCCCAAAAAGACAGAAGTCTGAAGACCTTAGGGGTCCATGACCTTGTCGTGACGATTGTTAAAGAAGATCCTAAATTCCCCGCTCGTGGAATTGGTTTTGTAACCTCAATCAACTACGAGAAAGAATTCGTTACCCTTAAGTTAGATGAAGAATTCAGATCGATCCTAGAGGATGAAAAAGAGGCTGAAACAGGATTGATTCAGCGTCCTTTTAAACAAATTGAGAAACCTTTAGAAATCTTTTATGAACAAATCGGTAAAAGAGTCGGGAAATCTTTAGCTTCAACAGAAAGCACTCCTGAGCTCAAAGAAAAATTCAGTGCTGTTTTCGCAGATGAACTCGCAAAAATGAATATTATTCCTGCTGGTCGTGTTTTATATGGGGCAGGTAGTGGTACGCAAGTTACTTACTTTAATTGTTTCGTTATGCCCTTTATTCATGACAGTCGTGGTGGTATTTCCAATCACCGTGCAGAAGTCATGGAGATCATGTCTAGAGGTGGAGGGGTTGGAACCAATGGATCAACCTTAAGACCTAAGAGTGCCCCCGCAAAAGGCGTTGGTGGCAAATCTTCTGGGGCTGTCAGCTGGCTCAACGATATTGCGAATTTAACGCACTTGGTTGAACAAGGCGGAAGTCGCAGAGGCGCTCAAATGATCATGTTGGCAGATTGGCATCCTGACATCATTGAATTTATTGTGGCTAAGATGCAAAATGCCAAGGTATTGAAATGGTTGACTGAAAACTCAAAAGACCCTCAGATCGTAGAAGAAGCCAGACGTAAACTTAAATTTGTTCCTTTAAGCAGAGTTGAAAGAGAGCTTTATGAAGCGGTTGCGGAAAGTAAGACTGCTGCACCTCAAGTGATCGAATATGCCAGAGAATTATTACTGGATGGCGGAAAATTAGAAGTCCACGCCCCTGAATTCTTATCAGGTGCAAATATTTCTGTGACATTGACCCGTGAATTCATGAATGCAGTTAAATTTGACCGAGACTTCGAACTTCGATTCCCAGATCTTCAAAATTATACCAAAGAACAAAAAGACGACTATGATGCCAAATGGCAAGATGTCGGTGATGTTCGTGAATGGGAAGCCATGGGTTATCCCATTAAGGTTTATCGTAAAATCAGAGCCAGAGATTTGTGGGATCTCATTAGTTTCTGTGCTACTTATTCTGCAGAACCAGGAATCTTCTTTATTGATAACGCCAATGACATGACCAATGCGAAAGCGTATGGACAAAAAGTTGTCGCAACCAATCCTTGTGGTGAACAACCTTTAGCGGCTTATAGCGTTTGTAATCTCGCAGCCATCAATTTAGCCAATTTCGTAGATCGTAAAACAGGTCGAATCTTATATAACGAACTTGCCAATACGGTTAAAATCTGTGTACGTATGCAAGATGACGTCATTGATGATACACCTTACTTCCTAGAACCCAATCAAAAACAAGCCACTGGTGAACGCCGTGTAGGCTTAGGTGTCATGGGTCTACATGATTTATTGATTTGGGCTGGATTACGTTATGGTTCACAAGAATCACTGGTCACCATTGATGAAGTCTTTAGGACCATCGCTGAAGCAGCTTATACTGAATCCATTGATTTGGCTGCCGAAAAAGGATCTTTCCCATTCTTGAGCAGCCGTGAAGCTTTCATCAATACCGGCTATATGAAACAAATGAATGATGATATCAGAAATGGTGTCCTCAAACATGGTATCCGTAATTCTCATCTATTGACCATTGCGCCTACAGGTTCTACCGGAACCATGGTGGGTGTCTCAACAGGACTAGAACCCTATTTCTCATTCTCCTATTTTAGAAGCGGAAGACTTGGAAAATTCATTGAAGTCAATGCTCAAATCGTAGAAGACTGGCTTGCGATTCATCCTGAATATACCAGAGCAACTTTACCTGATTTCTTTGTTTCAGCGATGGAATTGACCCCTGAAGAACACGCAGATACACAGTGTGCCATTCAACGTTGGATCGATTCTTCCATATCTAAGACTGTGAATGCTCCAAAAGGATTCTCAGTTCGCGAAGTTCAAAAGATCTACGAACGTTTATACAACGGAAAAGCCAAAGGCGGAACGGTATATGTCGATGGCAGCCGTGATTCTCAAGTGCTTTCACTCAGTAATGATGAAGATAAGAATTGGGCTCAAATGGATTTGGTCCATGACTTTGGAGTCAATGTCAAAGAACAACAAACCGATGATAAGAAAACAGATCTCCGCGCAGATCGAATGGATAGAAACATTGGTGTCGAAGTTGGCGACATCTGTCCGATTTGTCTAGAAGGTGTCGTTGAAGAAATTGGTGGATGCAACACATGCACCAACTGTAATGCCCAACTTAAATGTGGTCTCTAAAAATCCCGAATGTACTGACCCCCTAAAAGTGGACAGTTAAAAAAAGACAACCTCGTTATACTGAATAGTATAAGGAGGTTTTTTAATGGTTAAACAACACCCTCAGCCAATCGAAGTGAAAATTAGGACAGTACTTAGATTTATTGACGAGCATGAATCAATTTTAAAATTGTCTAGAGAATTAGGTGTGTATAAAGGTGTAATTCAACGATGGATAAAAAAGTACCAACACGGCGGTATTGAGGAACTCACCAAAGAAACACGGGGAAGAAAAGGTCAGCCAAAAAACGCAATTTTCGGCTCAGTAGAAGAAGAGTTAGAGCAGGTAAAAATGGAGCGTGACCTCTTAAAAAAAGTATCAACCTTGAGAAAGAAGTTGATAAAGAGATAATCTTTACAGCGATTCATTCACTACGGAAAAAATATCGAATCAGCCGTATGTGTGCGTACTGTAAAGTCAGCAGATCCGGATACTACAAATGGATCGCAAGACCATCGGCATTCAGCTATGACGATTTAGCAATATCGGGTTTGATTAGATTCAGACAGGAAGAAAATGAATATACATTAAGCGCTAAGGCAATGGCCAAAACAATTAGTCTGGATGACGGACAGAAGATTAATCACAAGCGTTGTCTCAGGATTATGAGAAAATATGACCTTTTATCGGTGGTAAAACGACATCATAAAGCAGGTAAGCATACTCAAAAATACGACGGCGAAGAAAAGAATAACATCATTCGCGGAAATCATACGTGTTCAGTTCCCTTCGATAAACTCTATACTGACATCACAGAATTCAGGATTGGAACAAAACGAGTCTATCTATCTTCCATCAAAGATATGTATACCAAGATGATCGAAGCATACTCGATCGCTTATCATCCGACCACTGAGCTCGTAAAAGATACCATCAATCAAGTTATAGAAAAAGCGATTGAATACGGAACATTCATACATTCCGACCAGGGAACGCCGTACTTCAATCGCGAGATACAAGACAGACTCGCTCAGTCCAATTTCATTCAGAGTATGTCTCGAAGGGGTAAGCCGACGGACAACGCACCGATTGAAAGCTTCCACAGCATTTTGAAGTCTGAACTTGTCTATAATCATCATATTCGAATTGACGACGATAAACAACTTATAGAAGAAATCCACAAATTCATTTACCGTTACAACAATAAACGACGTCAGAAAGGACTAAATTGGATGACTCCAGCTGCATTCAAAGAAAAAGAGATGACTAGATTATCATCTCTTTAAGACTTTTTTTAACTGTCCACTTTTAGGGGGTCAGTACAAAAGGGATTTTTATTTGATATGATAAAGGCATGAAACATGTTGTCTATTGGATCAGCCGAGCTTTACGTACAATTGATAATCAAGCTTTGTATGCTGCTCAGCAAGAAGCACTAAAATATAACGAACCTTTACTTGTGTTTTTTAATCTGCACGCAAACTTTCCTTATGCCAATCAACGCAATATGGATTTCTTGCTTAAAGGTTTGGCTGAAGTATCTCTTAAACTTAAAGTAATGAATATTCCTACCCTTGTTATGCAAGGTGATATCTTATCGAATCTAGATAAACTAAATCAAAAGGTTGAGATACGATCGATCTTTACAGAACATCATGTACTTAGACCCATCAAGGCAATGCATGAGCAAGTCGGTATTTGGGCTCATCAACATAAAATATCTTTCACGAAAGTCAACACTGCCTGTGTGATCCCAGTATGGATTGCATCGCCTAAACTTGAGTATTCCGCAAAAACAATACGAAATAAAATCATGAATCAATATGTCCCCTATCTTGAACAGACGTATCCTTTAGTTAGTCATCCTTATCCATCTCTCATTAAAGAATGCTTTACCGTTAAGGATGTGGAATTGATTCTTTCTAAACACAATTGGAAACAGCTAAGTTTATCCAGCCTCAATCCTGGAGAAGATGCAGCCAATGAAGTCTTGGATGACTTTGTTCAGAATCGACTTCAGAATTACGATCACAGAAATGAAATCGATTCTCAAGGTCAATCTCATTTATCAGCCTATCTTCACTTCGGGATGATATCCCCACTTAAAATGATTAGAACTGTTAAAGAGACCAATCATCCAAATGCAGCTCTATTTATAGAAGAAGCCATGGTTCGCCGTGAACTGGCAGAAAACTATTGTTTCTATCAAGAAGCCTATGATTCACTTAAAGGTGCTTGGCCATGGGCACAAGTCACATTAAATTCGCATCGTTTTGATCAAAGACCATATCACTATACCCTTAATCAATTTGAGCATGCTCAGACACATGATGAACTTTGGAACAGATGCCAAAGGATGGTCGTAGAAGATGGATACTTGAATTCCTATTTGAGAATGTATTGGGCGAAGATGGTTCTGTTGTGGAGTGAGAGTCCGCAATCTGCGATCGATATTCTTATTACTCTCAATGATACGTATTTTCTTGATGGCCGAGATCCCAACGGTTATACGGGAATCATGTGGAGTGTGGCCGCAGTTCATGATCGACCATGGTTTGATAAACCAATCCATGGATTAATAAGAGCCATGGGAAAAGACGGAACTTTAAAGAAAACGAAGATAAAGTTATGAAACTCTTTAGTCCTGCTTGGTTGGATAAACATTATAGTAAAGTGATGATAGGGGCCATTTTTATCTATTTCTTGCCTTTTCTTATCATGGGGGCTTTAGTCGTCATGTGGTTTTTAACTCCGCCTGCTCCAAGAAACATAGATTTTGTCAGTACAGCGCAAGATGTTGTTCAAATTGAAATGGTAGAATGGCCAGACTCAACCGATCCAACTACGTACAACTTGGCTAAAACTATTTCTGACAAAGATAAGATACCTCTTCTAACAGATTTATCAAACTTAGATTTTCACCTAATGTTTTTCTTAAGTGCTCCCTATGAGGTCAAAGGCGACTGTTTTAGGATCACATACTTAAATAATGAAGTGCATTTTGTGTGTCGAAGTGGTTTAGCTAAATTTCCTGAAGCAACGCAAAGCCAAGTTTATGAGAGGAAATATTCAGGTTTATCTGTAAGACTCGAAGAATTTGAACTTTTTTGGGATAAAATTTTAAATCAAAAATAGCTTGAGATTCAACTATCACCACCAAAAAACACCTTTCGGTGTTTTGTTTTTTATTCGCGATTACGCATATGCGGGAATAAGATGACTTCACGGATGGTTTCTTGATTGGTCAGTAGCATGACCAGTCGATCGATCCCAATGCCTAAACCACCTGTAGGAGGCATACCATATTCTAGTGCTTCTACGAAATCGACATCCATCTCATTGGCTTCATCATTGCCTAATGCTTTTTCATTCATTTGAGCCTCAAAGCGTTCTCTTTGATCAATCGGATCATTGAGTTCTGAGAAAGCATTCGCATATTCTCGTCCATCGATAAAGAGTTCGAAACGATCGGTAAAACGTGGATCAAGTTTGTTTTTCTTCGCTAATGGGGAAATCTCAATGGGGTGACCAAAGACAAATGTTGGCTGAACTAAAGTCTTTTCAGCCGTTGCTTCAAAGAATAGGTTGACGATATGACCGAAGGATTGTTGGTGCTTGGCGACTGGGATATGATGTGTTTTCGCTAAAGCCAATGCTTCTTCTAGGGTTGTGACTTTAAAGAAATCTACTCCACAAGCTTCTTTGATCGCATCAACCATATGGATTCTTTTGTATGGACCTTTGAGATTAATGGTGTTTTCACCCCATGGGACATCGGTCGTTTTTAGAACTTCCAACGCAACAGATTCAATACAGTTTTCAACAGTAGTCATCATGCCTGGCATATCAGAATAAGCAACATAGGCTTCAACGGTGGTGAATTCAGGATTGTGACGATTAGAGATGCCTTCATTTCTAAAGAGTCTGCCAATCTCATAGACCCCTTCCATTCCACCAACGATCAAACGCTTCAAGGGAAGCTCTGTGGCGATACGCAAGTAGAAATCCATATCTAGGGTATTGTGATGAGTAACGAAAGGACGGGCTGCTGCACCGCCTAAAATGGGTTGGAGAACAGGTGTCTCAACTTCAATCAATCCTATCCCATCAAAATAATGTTGCAGAGCACGAATGATCTTTGGTCGTGTGAAGGCTACTTTACGTGCTTCTTCATTGACGATCAAATCAACATATCTTCTTCTGTATCTTTCTTCCACATCTGCCAAACCATGAAATTTATCAGGTAAAGGACGAAGTGCTTTGGTTAAGTGATGATAATGTTCAGCTTTGACGGACAGTTCCCCATGATTGGTTCTAAAAATCGTTCCGCTGATCCCAACGATGTCTCCTAAATCGGCATCCATAAACAATCCGAAATCCAATTCACTTAAAACATCTTTTCTTAAATAGACTTGAATCTGACCATCTCGATCCAGTAGATGCATGAATCCTGCTTTACCCATATCGCGCTTGGTCATGATTCTTCCTGCGATCACACAAGGAATATTGAGTTCAGCCAATTCTTCTTTGGTTTTGTCTTGGTATGTATCGAATATATCTTTACTATGATGAGTCGTCTTAAAAGCTTCCCCAAAAGGTTCGATCCCCTTTTCTTTGAGGCTCTCCAGTTTTTGTCTTCTCACCAATTCCTGTTCAGTTAAATTCTGGGTCATAAAGAACCTCCGTTTTCTAATAGTGTTATATAGTCCGTGATAATTCTATCAAATTGGGCATAGCTTGTCATCAGAGAAACGTCATTACGTACTTTATGATTGAAAGGCAAGCCTGTGATGTACCAATTAAAATGACTGCGCATTTCTTTCATGGCGGTCAATTCGCCTTTAAGTTCTATCAACTGTGAGGCATGTAGTTTAGCAATTCTGAAGCGTTCGATCAGATCGATGGATAATGTTTCTTTGTCTTCTAATCCATCCACAAGTTCTTTAGCAAACCATGGTCTACCTAATATCCCTCGACCCATCATGATCGCATCTGCTTTTGTAAATTCAAGGACTCTTTGTGCATCTTCCAAGGTCTTGATGTCGCCATTGGCAATAACAGGTATTGATACCGCGGCCTTGACTTGTCGTATCATGCCATAATCAACATCCCCTGAATACATGGCACTACGTGTTCGACCATGAACAGTGATTGCAGAAATACCTGCTTTTTCTAATCCAATTGCCATTTCTACCGCATTGATGCTTTGTTTATCCCAACCGATTCTTATTTTCGCAGTAACGGGTTTTTTAACGTTCTCTACCACGGCTTTCGCGATCGCAAAGGCTCTTTGCGGGTCTTTAAGTAACGATGCACCACCGGCTCCTTTTACGATCTTAGGAACAGGACAACCCATATTGATGTCGATGATGTCACAATCGGTATGTTCATCTAGATATTTCGCAGCTGTAACCATAGAATCGATATCTTCTCCAAACAACTGTAACGCAATAGGATGTTCATTAGGATAAACCTTACACATCTCTAATGTTTTTATATTATTGAAACAAATGGCTTTATCACTGATCATCTCACTAAAGATCAAACCTGGTCCATAAAGCATTAGAATCGATCTAAAAGCAGGATTACATATCCCTGCCATTGGGGCAATGACCACTTGGTTCTTGATGACTAAGTCTCTGATCTTCCATTCACTCATGGTTATTCCTATGGATGTGAGTCAATTCTTCTTCTGAGAAATGATAGCTCGTATTACAAAAGTGACAGGTAATTTCTGCCCCTTTATCTTCTTTGATCATGAGTTCGATCTCATCGCTGTCAATGGTCGATAAAGCGTCTCTTAAGCGTTCTTTAGTACAGCTGCATTTAAATTGAATCGTTGTGACGCTCATGATTTCAACTTCATCAAATAAAGCTAATGCAATCTCATCTGGAGTCATCCCATCATGAATCATTTCTGAGATGGGACGAAGATGCTTCACCACGTCTTCTGCCATTAAAAGATCCGTTTCTGTAGAACTAGGCAACAGTTGGATCAGGAGTCCTCCTGAGGCTAATATTTCATTGTCTTTCCCAACCAAAACACCCAGTGAAACCGCTGATGGGGTTTGTTCACTTACGGTAAAGTAGTAGGCAAAATCATCTCCAATTTCACCTGTTTGAAGTTCTACTGTTCCGGTAAAGTCAGCTTTCATGTGCGTATTACGAATAACACGAAGGGTCCCGTCTTTGCCGACTGCAGCCCCTACATCTAATTTATGTGTCTCTTCATTGATGAGTAGAACATCTGGATTTGAAACAAATCCACGTAATTCTCCGCTTGTATTGGCTTCGCAAAGAATGGTTCCTAATGGACCCTTCCCATTGATTTGAACAGTCACGCTTTCGCCTTTACCTTTGAGTTGAGCACCCAATAAAGCAGTCGCACTTAAAGTGCGCCCCAAAGCAGCACTGGCTGTAGGCAATGTTTTATGTCTTGAGGCGGCTTCTTGAACCGTCTGAGTTGAATTGATGACCATGATACGGATCACTCCGTTTTTAGTCATGGCTTTAACGAGTGTATCCATGGGTCTCCTTGAAACAAAACCCCTGAAAATCAGGGGATGTTTGATTATGCGGTTTTAACTTCTATGACTGGGGTGTCAAAGGGTTTGCCTTCGACGATATTTTGAATCTGTTCGCTGGTCAATGTTTCTTGTTCCATAAGGACTTCAACGATCTTATCCATCAGAGGACGATGTTGCAGAATCAATGCCTTGGCTTTTTCATATCCTTCATCGATCAAAGCACGAATGCTCTTATCGATTTCGAAAGCAATCTGACTGGAGTAATTTCTTGTGGCGTTATAATCACGGCCTAAGAAGACATTGCCTCCGCTGTGTTCATATTGAATCGGTCCTAAGGAACTCATCCCATACGACATAACCATTTCACGGGCAATCTTTGTTGCCTGTTCGATATCCCCAGAAGCTCCGGTTGAAATTTCATTGAATACGATTTCTTCTGCGACACGACCACCCAATAAGCCGGTGATTTTCGCAATCAAATCAGTTTTGGTCATCAAGAACTTTTCTTCACGCGGGGTCATCAGGTTATAGCCACCTGCTGTACCTCGAGGTATAATGGTAACTTTTTGAACCATATCTGAATCATGACACATCAATCCAACGATGGTATGTCCAACTTCATGATAGGCAACCAAACGTTTTTCACGATCACTGTAAGTTTTTGATTTTTTAGCAGGTCCCGCAATAACACGGTCGATGGCTTCATCTAGATGATGCATCGTAATGGTTTCTGCATTTTCACGAACGGCTAAGATTGCAGCTTCATTGAGTACATTCTCAAGATCGGCACCTGAGAATCCAGGTGTACGTTTGGCTAACGCAACTAAATCAGCACTGTCTGCCAACTTCTTATTTCTCGCATGAACGGCTAGAATTGCAGCACGTCCTTTACGATCAGGTAAAGATACGGTAATGGTACGATCGAAACGACCTGGTCTTAATAAAGCAGGATCCAAGACATCAGGACGATTGGTAGCCGCAATGATGATGATTCCGGCATTATCACCGATCCCATCCATTTCAACCAACAATTGATTTAAGGTCTGTTCACGCTCATCGTGACCGCCGCCTAAACCAGTTCCACGCTGACGACCCACCGCATCGATTTCATCGATAAAGATGATACAAGGCGCAGTCGCTTGAGCTTTCTTAAACATATCTCTGACACGGCTAGCACCGACCCCAACAAACATTTCTACGAAGTCAGAACCTGAGATCGAATAGAAAGGAACGTCAGCTTCGCCTGCCACAGCTTTCGCCAATAAGGTTTTACCAGTACCTGGAGCCCCAACCATCAATACCCCTTTAGGGATACGAGCACCCATCTTAGCGAATTTTTTAGGATTCTTAAGATAGTCGATGAGTTCCATCATTTCTTCTTTTTCTTCATCACAACCCGCTACATCATCGAAACGAACCTTGATGGCACCTTCTAATTTTGCTTTAGATTTTCCGAACTCAAAGGCTTTATTGTTATTACCGCCTTGCATTCTTGAAATAAAGAAGAAAAACAAACCTGCCATTAAGATATAAGGGACGAAATTCAAGATGAAGTCCATGAATGGATTGGTTTCATAGGCATCTATGATTTTAACGGCACTGCTTGAATCATAAATTTCGGCCATCAATCCATTGTTTTGAGCTTCGGTATTGGGCACGACTAAAGTATAGTCATAGACTGTGGTTCCTTCTGTATACTTACCAGCGATCTTGATGACTACGGTAGATACAGTCACATTAGATTCTGTAACCTTACCTTGGTTCAATAATTCGACATACTCAGAGTAGGTCAGTTTTTTGGTCGATCCTTCAAAATTCATGAACACCAGGCTCATTACAGCCAAGGTCACAATAATATAAGGAATCAACGTTGTTAATTTTTGATTGCGCATTCTATACTCCTTTACAGATAACACTCATCTTTTAATACCCCTACATAGGGCAAATTACGATACTTTTCATTAAAATCCAATCCAAAGCCGACTACGAATTCATTGGGGATCACAAAACCGGTATAATCCGCTTCAATGGGGATGACTCTGCGGCTTGGTTTATCCAACAAACTTACGATTTTTACTTTTCCAGCACCTTTATTTTTCAAGAGTTTGGTTACTTCATGAAGGGTACGGCCAGTATCAATGATGTCTTCTACTAATAGGATCGAAGAACCTTTGATTGAACGATCTAGGTCTTTGATGATACGAACATCTCCAATAGACTCCGTGCCTTCATATGACTTCACATCCATAAAATCAAATTCAAGATCTAAATCAATATAGGTGACCAATTTGGCCAAGAAAGGAACAGAGCCTTTCAATAACGCTACTAAGACAGGAATTTCTCCGTCTGTGCGATAATCCTCAGTAATTTGTTTGCCTAATTCACGGCATCTTTGTTCAATCTCTTCTCCGGATACCAATATCTTTTTTACATCCTGATGCATAAAGACCTCCATAATAGAATTATTTTATCATATAAAGATGCGTTTTGTGTGTGTTTAGACTCCTCGGTATTCGAATACGGGCAATATGAATGACTTCGTTGTGACAATTGAGGACAAGTGGCCAAGTTTCACGTTCACCCTGTGGGATTTTGTGTGATATGAACCACCGAGACAGTTTATGTGACTTTCCATCAATGGTATAAGTATCGCCATTTTTGGCATTTCTTATGGTCAACGGGAAGTCTGAGTCAATTACCTCAAAAACATGTTGGGGATCTGCTTGCGTAAGAATTTCGAAATAAGGTGTTTTTAAATTGCACATCTCTTTCAGAAGATAAGTATACGATACTTGTGGAGGCAATAAAACAATTTGCCCATATTGTTTTATTAAACGCCAAGAATTAAGCTTTTGCTTGAAGTTTTGACTTTGTTGGATCTGCCTATAAATCTCAATAAGGTGATCCTCTGACAGATATTTCATTGGTACATGGGCACGAATCCACAACTGTAAGTAGTGAACAGGATATTCTAGTGTATTGAATGCTTCCAGTGAGATGTAGTCTTGTTGCAATTGATACTGATATTGAATTCTAAAGGCGTTGAGATCTTGATTTTCTTTTTCTTTTTCAGAAAGTATCGTTGAGATTCTTCCAAGAAGTTCATCATTAGTTAATTCTTTGCGGATTCTGTTGCGCAGATAATCATCGCTAAAATTACTTTCATCAATACCATATTCAATATTGTGCTCATTACAATATGTAATCAAATCTTCTTTTTGGATTTTCAAAAGAGGTCTTTCAACTGTAATCCCGTTGATCATTGTTTGAGATTTCAAACCATAGTAAGTAACTTGAGAACGACGTTGTTTTTGAATCAGATAGGTTTCAACATCATCCATTAAATGATGGCCTACCAACACACCAAGAGCATGATGATTTTTCGCAACTTCAGTAAATTTCTCATATCTGAATCTACGGGCAAAGTCCTGAAAGTTTCCTGTACCTTCCCAGGCATCAAAAATAAACAAGGGAATCTTGTTTAAATCACAATAGTTTTCAACGATCAACATATCTCGATCAGCAGTATCACGTTTATGATAATTCACATGGACAGCCAAGCACTGTACACCGCTTGTTTTAGCTAAATCTAATAGAGCCATTGAATCAGGTCCACCCGATACACCAATGACCCAGGTTTGATCTTGAAACGATAATAATGCATTTGAAATTGACATAATCTAAGTATATCACTTCTCACTCAAACAGTTGCTTAGCCCTCACAGTGACTCACTTTATTGTTCAAAAATACAATGATAAACTCGACGTCGAATACGATCAAACAAGAGTTCTGTTACGTCTAAATGTCCTTTAACTTCAATAATTCGTGTCGTATTGATGTATTTTGCATCGTTGATAAAGAGCACTGAAGGTTTATTCAATCCTCTTAGTTGACCAATTCTCATCAAATGAACTTTTCCGCAAGGATTGGTTTGTTTGTCATAAGCTTGATCATAGGTAAAGGGATTTGATGTCATTGGGACTACAAAGGCTTTCCCATTCATCATGGATAAGATCAATCCGAAGTGTTGATAGCCCGCTTCATTCAAATATGCTTGCCCAAAATCGATATAACAAATATCTCCTACAGATAAAGGTAAATGTTCATTGTATTTTAGAGCACCTCGTTTAAGGTAATTCTGGGTACTTAGGAGAATCTTGATTGCTTCTTTGGGTGTCTGCTTTTCGATATAATGTTTCATAGCTTCCAGGGTATGATGAATCAAGTTTTCCTTATCATGAACTTGCAGTTCATTTGCGTTATTATTGATGGTAAGCAAGACACTTATGGGATCAGTGATCATATGGAATTCTCCTATATTACACTGATTCGAAATGATTTGTTTTACTCCTAATAAAAATCATCCTTTCGGATGATTTATTTGATATGAGATAAATTCTCGAGCATGATGCCTGTGCCTTCTACGACACAACGCAGCGCATTCTCGGCAACAAATACAGGAACACCTAGTTCATTCATCAGTAATTGATCGATGCCGTGTAATAATGCACCGCCACCAGTCAACACAACACCACGAGTAATGATATCAGCAGAAAGTTCTGGTGGAGTTTGTTCAAGGACAGTTCTGCATGCTCTAGCGATATCAGCCAAAGATTCATGCATGGCCAATTCGGTTTCATCTGAAGTTAAGGTAATGGAGTGTGGTAAGCCTGTGACTAAGTCACGTCCGCTAATTTCCATCGAGTCAGTACGAGATCCATGCCAAGCTGTACCAATATTCTTTTTGACATCCTCAGCCATTCTTTCACCGATCAATAATTTATAGTTATCTTTGATGTATTTGATGATGTCGCGATCCATTTTATCACCCGCAATTTTGAGTGAAGTACTGGTCACGATATCATTGAGAGACAAGATGGCCACATCAGTGGTTCCGCCTCCAATATCCAAAACCATATTACCGGTAGGAAGCGAAATATCAAGTCCTGCTCCAATAGCGGCAACTTTTGGTTCTTCTTCGATATATACACGTTTTGCACCAGAACGATATGCAGCATCACGAATCGCATTACGTTCAACTGAGGTGATGTTTGATGGACAACAAATCAATATAATAGGTCTAGCAAACATACCTTTAAGTTTTAGTTTACGAATGAAAAAATCAAGCATAATTTCTGTGACTTCGAAATCAGCGATGACGCCATCTTTGAGTGGACGAATCGCTTGAACTCTGCCAGGAGTTCTTCCCAGCATGGCTTTAGCTTCTGCACCAACAGCTAAGACTCGTTTTGTATCAGATTCTATAGCAACCACAGAAGGTTCATCTAAAACGACTCCTTCGCCTTTGACATAGATTAATGTATTGGCTGTACCTAAATCGATACCGACATGTTTTGAAAAGACCATTTTTGTTATCCTCCATTAAATAAGCATTGATATTATAGCATACTTCAATTCGTTATTCTCAGTGCCAAAAGGAATTGAACAACCAGTGCAGTCAATGCCATGGCTAAGAATAAGTAAAGAACCTGAGCCTGCATAACTCGGTTCGATTTTAAAAGTTTGTTGAAATTTAATGCATCCAAAGCCCATAAACTTAAGGCAAAGACCGTAAGACTTAGTACAGTTTCCAGCATATCATTCCTTTAAACTGATCCGATTAAGCGCTTTAGATAAAGCAATCTGAGCACGCTTGGTATCAATTTCAGAACTAGAAGATGATAAACGTTGTTCAGCCCGTTCTTTTGCGGCTATAGCTCTAGCCAAGTCAATTTCTTCTTGGCTTTCAACTGCTTCAGCCAATAAAGTTGCCTCATTGTCTTTATAGAATAGGACCCCACCCGCAACCGCATAGACGCGACGTCCACTTTCTTCGATCGTACTCATTTTTGAAATCTTGATCATCGTAATGATTGGCATATGGTGACTTAAAAGACCCATTTCACCGCTTGGGGTTACGATATTGAGGATCGAAGTGTGAATCAGGCGTACTTTAGCCTGAGGTGTAATGATTTTGACGAGGAACATTATTTCATGCCTGCCGCTTTAGCCTCTGCTTCTTCAATGGTTCCGACATACATAAAGGCTTGTTCAGGGAAAGTATCTGCTTTACCATCTAAGATCGCTTTGAAACTACGAATGGTGTCTTCTTTCTTAACATATTGGCCAGGGATGCCGTTGAATTGTTCAGCAACAAAGAAAGCTTGGGATAAGAAGTTACGAACTCTACGAGCACGATTAACGATGACTTTGTCTTCATCACTCAATTCATCCATACCTAAAATAGCAATGATATCTTGTAGTTCACGATATCTTTGAAGGATCTGTTGTACTCCACGTGCAACTAGATAATGATCTTCACCAACCAATAAAGGATCTAACATTCTGGAATTTGATTCTAGTGGATCAACGGCAGGATAAATACCTAATGCAGCAATATTACGATCCAATACGGTTTTAGCATCCAAATGCGAGAACGCTGTCGCTGGTGCAGGATCGGTCAAATCATCAGCAGGCACATATATGGCTTGAACTGATGTGATGGATCCCCGTTGTGTGGAAGTAATACGTTCTTGAAGTTGGCCCATTTCTGTCGCCAAAGTCGGTTGATATCCAACTGCAGAAGGAATACGTCCAAGCAATGCAGAAACTTCTGATCCAGCTTGCGTAAAACGGAAAATATTGTCGATAAATAGCAAGACATCTTGACCTTCTTGGTCTCTAAAGTATTCTGCCATGGTCAATCCAGTCAACGCTACACGCATTCTGGCTCCAGGAGATTCATTCATCTGTCCATAGACCAAGACTGTTTTATCAAGTACACCTGAGTTTTTCATTTCATGATAAAGATCATTGCCTTCACGGGTTCTTTCCCCGACACCAGCAACAACCGATAAACCACCATGTTGAATCGCAATGTTATGAATCAATTCCTGCATGACAACTGTTTTCCCAACACCAGCACCACCAAATAAACCAACTTTTCCGCCTTTAACATAAGGACACAATAAGTCGATAACTTTGATGCCTGTTTCTAGCAGTTCTGAGGTAGTCTGTTGTTCATCAAAGGCTGGGGCTTCACGATGTATGGGCATGCGTTTGACTTCTTTGCCCATATTGGGCTTTTCATCAATGGCTTCACCTAACACATTAAACATGCGGCCTAAGACTTCACGACCTACAGGAGCCATAATAGGACTTCCGGTATCCAAAGCTTCCATGCCTCTGACACAGCCATCCGTTGAGGCCATGGCAATGCATCGCACAACGTCATCGCCGACATGTTGGGCAACTTCTGCTACTAAGCGTCGTCCAAAGACATCGATTTCGATCGCATTGTGTAATTGTGGCAGTTCTCCTTCGTTAAAACGAACGTCGAGTACTGGTCCAATGATTTGAGTAAGCGCACCTCTGTTTTGTGCCATAGGTCCTCCTATAGGGCTTCTGCCCCAGACACGATTTCCGTGATTTCCTGGGTAATAGCAGCCTGTCTTGACTGATTGTATTTAAGAACAAGTTCTTCAATGATGTCTTCAGCATTATCGGTGGCGTTATCCATCGCTAAGCGTCGAGCAGCTTGTTCACTGGTTTTTGATTCCAGCCACAAGCTATACAACAAAGAATTCATATACATCGGCATCAACTGACCGATGAGTTCTTCTGGATTGGGTTCTAAGATAAGATCTTGATGCATGGGTTCTTCTTTGGTAAGCACTTCTTTTTTAAGTGGTAAGAGTTGAAGCACAGCAGGTTCAAAGGTCATACTGTTGACAAACTTTGTATAAAGAACCTCAAAGGATGTGATCTCTCCGGTTTCGAAAAGACGGGTCGCTTTATCACCAAGTTTAGATAGTTGACTGTAACTTAAGTTATCGCTTTCAGGTAAGCGCATGATCAGTTGTGATTCATGATGTCTAAACCAAACTTGACCTTTGGTTCCAACAACCATAAAGATTTGTTGATCATCAGGATGATTGTTCAAGTAATTTAAGATGTTTGAGTTGTATGCTCCACACAAGCCCATATCTGACACGAAAACCAAGGTCAATTTCTTACCAGGTATTTCTTTTAGAAACTTAACATCATCCAAAGTCGCTCTCGATAAGACCTTATTCAATGTTGAATGTAAGGTCGATGAGAAGAGACGATTGGCCTCCATCAAGTTCTTTTGTTTCTGTAGTTTAGATGCCGCAATCAGTTCCATCGCCGAAGTAATCTTCTTCGTGGCTTTAACAGAACGGATACGACGTCTTAAGGCTTGTTTGTTGGCTGCCATTACTGAGCTCTCATTTTAATAAACTGCTTGGTAATCTTATCCATTTCAGTGTGAAGTGTTTCTTCAAGTTCAGGACTGATGATCTTCTTTGTTTCGATTTCATTCATGATTTCAGGATGTTCATTCTCAAACATTCTGAGCAAGAAATCTTGATAAGGCAGGATCAATTCTGCAGGTACATCTTTGATGAAACGATGTTTGGCTGCAAACAAGACAATGACTTCCTGACTTAAATTCATTGGGGTATATTGACCTTGCTTAAGCAGTTGGGTCAAGCGTGTTCCATGTTCAATGACTGCCTTTGTTGAGGCATCTAAGTCAGATCCAAACTGCGCAAAACTTAATAGTTCACGATATTGAGCCAATTCAAATTTAATTGAAGATGCGACTTGTTTCATGGCTTTGGTTTGAGCTGTGGCTCCAACACGAGACACAGAAAGACCTGAATCAACTGCAGGACGATTTCCTGCATTAAAGAGTTCCGTTTGTAGAAACAACTGACCATCTGTGATCGATATGACATTGGTCGGGATATAGGCTGAAATATCCCCAGCTTGAGTCTCAATGATCGGTAAAGCCGTCAATGATCCCCCTCCGTAATCTTTATTAAGCTTACAGGCTCTTTCTAATAATCTAGAGTGCAGATAGAAAACATCGCCTGGATACGCTTCACGTCCCGGTGGTCTTCTAAGTAATAAACTCATGGCACGATAAGCCACTGCGTGTTTACTGAGATCATCATAAACAATTAAGACATCTTTGCCTGCTTCGAGCCATTCTTCACCAATAGCACATCCGGCATAAGGCGCGATAAATTGTAAAGGTGCAAGTTCTGATGCGGTCGCAGAAACAATAACGGTATAGTCCATAGCTTTATGAACTCTAAGCTTTTCAACGATTTGCGCTACAGTAGAAGCCTTTTGTCCGATTGCAACATAAATACAGATCATGTTTTGATCTTTTTGATTGATGATGGTATCTACCGCAATGGCAGTTTTTCCAGTTTGACGATCACCAATGATCAATTCACGCTGGCCTCTGCCGATAGGAATGATCGCATCGATGATTTTGATGCCGGTTTGAACAGGTTGAAAAACAGACTGACGTGTCATAACACCTGGTGCCACTCGTTCAATTGGTCTTGTTTTCGTGGTTTTGATTTCGCCTAAACCATCGATCGCAATGCCCAATGCATTGACGACACGACCTAGGAGTTCATCCCCAACAGGTACTTCAACGATCTTACCTGTACGAGTTACAGTATTGCCTTCTTTGATCAGGCTATCTTGACCTAAAAGAACACAACCGACATGATCTTCTTCAAGATTCATAACCATGCCAAAGACACTATTACCGAAATCTAAAAGTTCTCCTGCCATCGCATTGGATAAACCATTGATGAGGGCAATCCCATCTCCAACTTTAATGACGACCCCGATGTCTTTTTCTTCTACACGTTCTTTATAGTGTAGAATCTTCTCTTTGATCAGGGCACTAATTTCTTCTGGTCTTAATTCCATGTTTACGACCTTCCTTCACGCAATGTATCTCTTAAAGCTTCTAACTGTGCCGATAGAGAGGCATCGATCACACTTTCTTTAAACTTGATCTTAAGCCCCGAAATCAGGCTAGGATCTATTCTATTCATCAGCTCAACCTTTACTTTATGTTTTAATGAAAGTTGAGATTCAAGCTGTGATATATCTTCATCTGATAAGGGTCTAATCGAATAGACAATGCCTTCTTCAATGGATTGATGGATGTTGACCAGATGGATAAAATCCATAAAGATGGTCTCAGTCAAACGAATTCGTTTTTTATCAATCAATAAACACATGAGATTAATGATCATCTCATCGATCTGCGACCCAAAAACGGTTTGTAATAAAACCTTCTTTTCATCCGAATATATCTGTGTCTTTTCAAACAACTGAGTAAACTCCGGATTGTCTTTTAAGATCTTGCTGATCAATTTCGCTTGGGCTTTGAATTCATCTAAGCTTTTGACTTGAATCGCAATCCCCAAAAGGGCTTCAGCATAACGAGATGATACTTTATCCATTAATTACGTACATCCTTAATGATTTGTTGAACCTGACGGCGGTCATGAACTTCATCTACTTTGTCTTCCATCAATTTCTTGGCTGCAATCAAAGCCACATCGATGATTTCTGTTTCGATGTCTTTGCGTAATTGAGTTTTTTGATGCTCAATCTCACGGCGAGCAGCATCAAGTTTAGCATCGGCTTCTGCTTTCGCATCAGCCATCAGTTTTTCCTTGATTTGCTTGGCTTCTTCTTTGCCTTGTTCGATGAGACCTTTGATTTCTTGATTGGTTTCAACCAATGTGACTTCGCTGTGCGCTAAATTGATTTGAGCCAATTTATTGGCTTCATCTGCTGCTCTTAAAGCATTGTCTTCAGCTTCAGCACGCTTATCCAAATAGGTCGTCATTGGTTTCCACAAGTACTTTTTAAATCCCCACAGTAAAAGTCCAGTCGCTCCAAGTTGAGCCACCATGGTTACTATGTCAGGAAAAAGCTTTGTCAGAATATCAATATCTAGATTCATACCATCACCGCCTTAGTGTTACCATCTCTTATTTGAAAACAAACATTAAAAGGAATGAAACTAAAAGTCCGTAAATCGCACAAGTTTCAGCAATCGCATCACCAAGGATCAGCATCGCACGAATCTTGTTTTCTGCTTCCGGGTTGCGAGCAACGGCTTCTACTGCTTTACCAGCTGCCTGTCCTTGTCCGATCCCGGTCATAAGACCGGTCATAACGGCTAAGCCAGCGCCTATAGCGACTAAACCTCTTCCGATATCCATAAATAATCCTCCTTATGGTTTTTTATCAATCTTGGGGTAGTTCTATCCCAATAAAGATCGTCGTTAAACTAATAAAAATATACGTCTGAATTAGCCCTGCAAACAAGTCAAAATACAAATGTAAGAAAGGGGCTGTCAATATACCAATAAAATTGAAGTTAAAGAAAGGTAAAATAAGGCTTGATAACCACTGAGTAAAAGTATAAAACAACATCATCAATACCGATCCGCTGGTGATGTTTCCAAACAAACGCAAAGACATGGAAATCAAGGGAGCTACCAATCCAAAAATGTTCATAATCACAAAAGGTGGGAAGGGCTGAAAGAACCCCAACAAATATCCCTTGAATGTATTGGTCTTGATCTTGGTATACTGGATCAAAACAAAGGTAATTAGTGCCATTGTTAACGTAACACTATAGTTGGCAGTTGGAGAAGGTAAGGCAAATAAGCCTAGGATATTGCTAAAAAACAGATACATGGCAATTGCGGCGATATAGGGCTCATAATTTGGATTGGCTCTTTTACCCATGTTATCGTTTACTAAACCTTTGAATATTTTATAGTAGACAAGGCCTAACGTTAAAAATTTAGACGGTTTTGCTAAGGGATCAGCTTTCGTGATTTCGCGGTTGATCAAAATTAGGAATGTAAAAATAACTCCCAATACGATCAGGATGCTTACGAGTTCGACTTGTAACTGAATACCAAAGAAATTGAACATTATGCTTCCTTTTTAGGGTATAAAACAGATCCAAACAAAATAATTTTAAAATATAAAACACCCAGAACTGCCGTAAAGACATTAAACGTGTCTGGCCACTTAAGTGCCAATATAAACGGAATCACCAAGAGAAAACTTCTGAAAAGATAGAAGAGGTAACCAGAGAAAAATCGGTATACTCTTAGTTTAAGAATTTTCCAGGTGTGATACTCCAACAGAAGCGTATTGATGATCGAAATCAGCATGCCGGATAAGAATCCTAAACCAAAGCTGATTTTGTATAGACTCATCAGTGCTCCGATGAGTAATCCACCAAAATAGACGATCTTTGTTTTGTTTCCAAATAGTGTGTTCATAGTTGCGCCATTAAGGCCATACTATTTTAGCACATAAGACAATGAGCGTGTTATACGAGCTATTTAAAAATTTACTTAGTACCGAAAATTCGATCGCCGGCATCACCAAGTCCGGGTACGATATACCCATGTTCATTGAGTTTCTCATCGAGTGCAGCTAGATAAATATCGACATCAGGATGATCTTCCTGCATACGTTTAACACCTTCTGGTGCACCTACTAAACACACTAATTTAATCACCTTGGCATTTCTTTTCTTAAGCATCGTTACTGCTGCAGATGCTGATCCACCTGTCGCCAACATAGGATCCAGAACCATCACAACCGCATCTGGCATATTTGATGGGAATTTAGCGAAATATTCATGCGGTTCTAGTGTCTTTTCATCGCGATATAAACCGATATGACCCACCTTTGCAGTAGGGATCAAATCACGGATCCCATTGACCATGCCTAGTCCGGCTCTTAAGATGGGAACCAAGACAATGTCTTTGGCGAGTTCTTGAGCCTGTGTTGGAGCAACTGGTGTTACGATATCGATGGTATTCACTGGCAAATCACGTGTGATCTCATAGGCCATCAAACCTGCGATTTCGTCTAGGTTTTCACGAAAATCCTTTGTTCCTGTGGACACTTTACGCATCTGAGTCAGTTTGTGTGTAATCAAGGGATGATTTAGTACTTTCAGCATTTTGGTTCTCCTTTAAAAGTTTATGGGAAAGCGCTGTGTCAAAGCGCTGACTTCCGATCTTATACGACTTAATACAGCTTCATTCTCATGATTCTTTAAGGCTTCCGCGATCCATAAACCAACTTGTTTAAATTCAACTTCGCCAAAACCTCTGGTGGTCATCGCTGCTGAGCCTAAACGAATTCCAGACGTGGTGAATGGTTTCTCGGTATCAAAGGGAACTGTATTTTTATTACATGTGATCCCAACTTGATCTAGAATCTTTTCAGCAACTTTACCAGTCAAATTGACTGAACTTTTGACATTGACCAAACACAGATGATTTTCTGAGCCATTGCCTACGATATTATAGCCGTTTTCCATCAAAGTATTAACCAAAACTTGCATGTTTTTTAGAACTTGTTGAGAATATGTTTTAAACGAAGGTTGAAGTGCTTCATAAAAGCAGGCTGCTTTACCCGCGATCACATGCATCAAAGGTCCACCTTGTATACCAGGAAAGATTCTGCGATCCAAGATTTCAGCATATTCTTTCTTACATAGGATCATGCCACCACGGGGTCCTCTTAAAGTTTTGTGAGTTGTCGTTGTGACAAAATCCGCATAAGGAATAGGAGATGGATGAACACCAGAAGCAACCAAACCTGCGATATGAGCCATATCGACCATCAATAAAGCATTGACTTCATCAGCGATCGCTCTAAAGCGAGGAAAATCAAGAATAAAAGGATAAGCACTAGCTCCTGCAACGATCAGTTTTGGTTTACACTCTAACGCAATGTCACGGAGTTTATCATAATCGATGCGACAGGTGATCGGATCGACTCCATATGGCACGATATGATACAAGAGCCCAGAAAAGTTTAGAGGATGCCCATGAGTTAAATGTCCGCCCGCATTAAGATCCATCCCTAAAATCGTATCCCCAGGTTTAAGTACCGCAAAATAAACGCCCATATTGGCTTGAGATCCAGAATGAGGTTGAACATTGACATGCTCAGCCCCAAAAAGTTCAAGGGCTCTACTGCGCGCAAGATCTTCAACTTCATCAACGGCTTCACAACCACCATAATACCGTTTATGTGGATATCCTTCCGCATACTTATTGGTCAAAACAGAACCTACAGCCTCCAATACATCTTGTGAGACATAATTTTCAGAAGCGATGAGTTCAATGTTGTTACTTTGACGTATGGATTCCTGTTGAATAAAACCTTCTAACACTTTATCCTTCATGCGTTTTCTCCTTGTCTTCAATATCTGTTAATTTTGAGATACGTCGTATATGACGTTCATCATTGGAGAAAGGACTATTAAGCCAAATTTCAGCAATTTCAACCGCTGTTTTCACATCAACCAAACGACCGCCCATCGCCAAGACATTGGAATCATTGTGTTCGCGGGTAATATGCGCTGTTTCTTTATCAAACACCAAAGCACAGCGTATGCCTTGAACCTTATTGGCAGTAATACTGGCACCAATTCCTGTGCCGCACATAACGATGCCCCATGTGTTTTTACCTTCACTGACAGATTTTGCGGCTGGATAAACCGTGTCTGGATAATCAACACTTGCGTTATCAAAGGTCCCAAAATCTTCAACCTTATATCCTAATTCTGTCAATCGAGCTTTAATGGCTTCTTTATGCGGATAAGCTCCATGGTCACACGCTAAGGCAACTGTTTTTGATTTTGCTTCTATGTCTTTCATATCTATGGTTCCTTTTCTGATCACTTGCAGATCAAATCGTGATGCGTCGATGATGGTTGAAGGAATACCGCAACCGGCTGTTCCACTGACCACGCTTTCAATTCTTCCAGCTAAGTTTGCCAAGACTTCATCTGAACTAATGGCAGCTGGTTCACCAGAGATGTTGGCACTGGTCAACAATAAAGGTTCTTGAATTTCATCCAGTAATGTTTTGATCCAAGGATCAGTTGGCATCCTGAATGCGATCGTTGAGCTGTCTGCGAAATAACCTTCATTGAGTTTAGGATTTTTTCTAAATACAAAAGTCACCGATCCCGGCATCCATTGGTGAATGAGTTGACGGTCCCGGTGAGTAAGTTGGGCAAACATTTCGATTTGCTGAATCGAAGATACTAAAAGTGGATACGGCTTATCTTGAGGTCTGTTTTTAGCTTGAGTTAATTTAAGAATGGCTTGTTTAGAATGAATGCGTACGGCTAAACCAAACACAGTATCGGTTGGGAAAGCTACCACACCGTCACATTTAAGATCGTGGACCACTTCATTCAACTGGTTTTGGCTCAGAATCCGTGTTTCCATACAAGCTCCTGTTATCTTCAATATTCTATCACAGATGACCTTATCGATAAAGACTTAGCTAAGGATTTCATCAAATGAACACTCACATTTTAACCTGTATGAGCATAAAAAAAGACTGATCAAATCATCAGTCTTGGATAGTTATATCGCTAAAGTACCAATACTTTAACGTCGCTTTGTAGGCGATCTGTCAGCATTTTACCGGTAGCTTGAACATCGATTCCAAGTTCGGTCAACTTGTCGATCAAGCATAAGCTGTCTGCACAAGATCTGCAGGCATAAACCTTTGCGCCATCCACCAATAAACCCGCAATATCGAGTTGTACATCTTCATTATCCGCAACGAATTGTTGAGAAGCACCCCATATGATGACTTCAACTTCATCCCACCATTTCTTTTTGATACTGTTGGTAATATACGGAATGATCATGTCTCTGACATCAATCGGATTATCACTCTTCCATAAAAATACGATCTTGTTCATACGGTTACCTTCCTGAACTAAGTTTACTTTATTTTGATGATCAATATTCTATCTTTGCCCTGAATATCCTGATAACAGGTCACTAAAGGATTCTCTAGGAGCGTTTTCGCTAAAGATGTCAATGCTTCTTTCTGATTCCAACCGATCTCAAAGGCAATAATGCCAGGATGATTTAGAATATGTGGAGCTTGAATCAAAACTTCACGATAGAACTTTAATCCATCATTCCCACCAAACAAAGCCACATGCGGCTCAAAGTTGATCACACTGTTTTGAACACTTTCGTTTTCAGGTATATAAGGTGGATTACATACAATGATGTCCACTTTACGATTGGATTCAATCAAAGGTTCTGCCAATGATCCAAGAAAGAACTCGATGTCTGCATCTAGTTTCTTTGCGTTATGCTTTGCCTGCATTAAAGCCACTTCAGAGATATCTGATGCGATGACTTGTAACTTAGGCATTTCCTTCTTCAAGGCAATGGCGATGGCTCCACTTCCACATCCGATATCAACCAATGTCGGTTGAGGATGATCTGCATAATCATTGTCAAGTTCCAACAGAACTTGCATAACCAATTCTTCTGTTTCTGGTCGCGGTATCAGTACCGAAGGATTGACTTCGATTTGGTAATTCAAAAAGACTTGGTAGCCCAACACATAGGCCAAAGGTTCATCTTTGACCAATCGATCCATCATTCGATCAAATGTTGCCTTTGTTTCGATATCCAACTCACGATCCATCTCTAGATACAGGTTTCTGTTTTGAGACAACATCAGTTCATTGAGCACATATTTGGCATAACTGCCTGGGATATCTGATGCCTCAAGTCGTTTTTCAGCTTGACGTAAGAGTTGTGAAATCATGCGTTTCCCGCAAGCTTTTGACGTTGTTCTTCATCAAGCAGTGCGTTGATCACATCATCCAATTTACCTTCAACGATACGATCTAATTGTTGAAGGGTCAGTCCGATTCTATGATCAGTGACTCTATTTTGTGGATAGTTATAAGTACGGATCTTTTCAGAGCGATCGCCTGTCCCAACTTTTTCCATTCTAAGTTTACCTTTTTCAGCTAAGAATTTTTCTTCCATGTATTCAAAGACTCTGGCTCTGATCAAACGCATGGCTGTGGCTTTATTGTCGTGTTGTGATCTGCCATCTTGACAGTTCACTGAAATTCCTGTTGGAACATGCGTGATGCGTACGGCTGAATCAGTTTTATTAACATGCTGACCACCAGCCCCACTTGATCGATGAGTTTCAATCGTCAAATCGGCTGGATTGATATCGGACTCTGCTTCTTCAATATCAGGCATCACCAAAACTGTGGCAGTTGAGGTATGGATGCGGCCTTGTGTTTCGGTCTTGGGGACACGTTGAACTCGATGTGCTCCTGATTCAAACTTAAAATGTTTATAGGCTTCATTGCCTTTGACTAAAAATGAAATGAGGGTATAACCTCCCATTTCAGCTTCACTGGCTTCTAAGGTTTCTACCTTAAAACCATTGAGTTCGCAATAACGTACATACATACGATAAAGATCTCCAGCGAAAATATTTCCTTCATCGCCTCCGGCAGCCCCTCTTATTTCTACGATCGCATTATGATCATCATTGGGATCTTTAGGGATCAATAAAAGATGAAGGTGTGAAACCAGTGCTTCTTGCTTAAGTGTTAATTCTTCTAATTCAGCCTGAGCCATGGCTTTGATTTCTTCATCATCTTCTTTCATCATTTCTGATGCTTCTTGCATATGCTGGTTCAAGCCCTCTAGATCTTCATAGGCTTCTACGATCTGTCTTAATGTGGCTTGTTCTTTTGCGACTTTGGCATATTCTCTTTGATTGGCTAAAAGTGCCGGAGACATTAATTCCTGCTCCAAGTCGTGGTATCTTAATTTTAGTGTTTTGCATCTTTCGATCATGACATCATAGGCTTCCATATTTTTCCTCCTTCAAAAAGAAAGCAACCTAAAATAGGTTACTTGAATGGTCTACTGTGAAAAAGCGAAGCTATCGCTTGATTTCTGGTTTATCTAATACTTCGTGACAATGTCTGCATCTTGCTTCATAAGATTCTGATGCTCCAACCAAAATGATGGGATCAAAATAAGAAGCAGGTTTTCCATTGACCAAACGTTGTGTTCTGGTGGCAGGTGCTCCGCATTTCATACAAACTGCAGTCAACTTTGTGATGAATTCTGCATCCGTGATTAAGTTTGGCATAATTCCAAAGGGCTCGGCTTTAAAATTGGTATCTAAACCGGCTGCCATGACACGCACACCTTTTTTAGCTAAGTAATCACACACCATCATCAATTCCGCATCAAAGAATTGAACTTCGTCTATCGCAACGACATCTGTATCATCTCTCACAAAATCTAAGATGGCACGTGCATTCTCAACCACGATACTATCGACGGAAGATCCGCCATGAGAAACGACTTTGGTATCACTGTAACGGTTATCTAGTGCTGGCTTAAAAACAAGCACATTCTTTTTAGCGAATTCCAGAACTTTGATTCTACGAATCAGTTCTTCAGTTTTACCGGCAAACATACAGCCTGAAATGACCTCGATATAGCCGGGTCTATACATTTGATACATCATGATTTGGCCCTCTTTAACGTTTATATTGTATCATAATGAACCTTGCTTATCGACTTGACTCACTAAGATTCAAAAGAATAAAAAAAGCACTTTTTGAAGTGCTTAGTTTTGTTCTTCTGATTTGATGTTGTATTTACGGTTGAACTTTTCAACGCGACCCTGAGCAGCAGCAAAGCGTTGACGGCCAGTGTAGAACGGATGACAATTTGAACAGGTATCAACTTTGATGTCTTTCAGAGTTGAGCCGGATTCAAATTCCGCGCCGCAGGCTGTGCAATGGACTTTAACTGTGTTGAATTTTGGGTGAATTCCTTGTTTCATACAGATCTCCTTCCGCCTTGAATCCATGAGATTCAAAGTAAGTGCGTGTTTATAATACCACAGGCTTTTTAATTATTCAATTGTTTCTCGCCAAATGTTTGCGCCTAAAGATTTTAGCTTGGCATCGATATTATCGTAGCCACGATCGATATGATAGACATCGTGTATTTCTGTGATTCCTTCTGCGATCAAGCCTGCGATAACCAAAGCAGCTCCGCATCTGAGATCGGTTGCGATGACTTTATCTCCATAGAGTTGAGTAGATCCGTTTATGGTTGCTTGAGCTGGGACCAAATCAATATTGGCACCCATTCTTTGAAGTTCTAAACAGTGTTTGAAACGTTCAACGTAGATCGTTTCCTTGATGACGGATTTGCCCTCTGCTTGAGTTAATAAGGGGGTAATAGGTTGTTGCAGATCTGTCGCAAAGCCAGGATAACTTAAGGTTTTGATGTCGACAGGCTTTAAATGCTCAGCCCTTCTTATCGTTACTTTATCAAATGAATAGTCGATACTGACTCCCATTTCTTCAAGTTTTGATAATAAGGATTCCAAATGCTGAGGAATGATGTTTTCGATGGTGACTTCTTGGGCAGCTGCTGCAGCCATAATAATGAAAGTACCTGCTTCGATACGATCAGGAATGATTTCATGCTGACAACCATGTAAGGCATTGACCCCATCGATGGTGATGACATTGGTTCCAGCACCACGAATCTGAGCCCCCATCTTATTGAGCATATTCGCAACGTCTATGATTTCAGGTTCTTTAGCAGCATTTTCTATAATGGTTCTACCTAATGCATGTATTGAAGCCATCATAATATTAATGGTAGCCCCTACAGATGCGATATCCAGGTAAATCTTAGCTCCTATCAATTGTTGGGCATTGATATGATATGTTCCCTGTCTAAACTCAATCGTGGCTCCTAAGGCTTCAAATCCCTTGAGATGAAGATCGATCGGCCGAGGTCCTAAGTAACATCCTCCAGGCATTTTAATCGATACACTTTTAAAACGGCCCAATAAAGCACCCATGAAATAATAAGAGGCTCTAAGTTTAGTTACAGCTGCATGATCCAGGGTAATGTTTTGAATGTTTGTTGGATCGATAACAAGTTGATCATCTGCAACTTGTTTAAAGCGAACATTTAGGACTTCTAACAACTCACCCAAATATCCAACGTCTGATATATTAGGAACACCCCAAATCGTGACTGGACCGTCCGCTAAGATCGCTGCAGGAATCAATGCTACAGTTGCATTTTTAGAACCGCTTATTTTGACTGTGCCATTTAATAGATGTTTTCCTTCGATTTTAAGTACTTCTTGCATAGTTACCCTTTTCTTTAGTTTAAGACACAGAAATAAGAAGTCTTGTTTGATCAATTCAGTGAATAAATCAAACAAAGCTCACCTGTGGTAGTTCTATTATAACAAATAACCAAAAAAAGAACGCTGATTAACAGCGTTCACTTTCTTTATTTCAAATCTAGTAGATATTGATCGTATTGTTCTTTCGTAATCTCACCTTTAGCATAACGTTCTTTAACGATTCTTAAGGCATCAACACTTGAATGTGTATCAATGACTTTAACTTCTCTGGCTTCCGTTATTTTGTTGGCTTTGATCAAACTCTTTACGACCCAAATGATAAACAAGATGACTGCTACAACCCAAACGATCTTCAAGACCATCACGATCCACATGGATCCTGAGAAATAGTCCGGTCTGAAACCGTCGCGCAAATTATTAAACATCATATGTCGGGTACCATCCTTCTGTAAGCTTTCTTACAAGACCTACATTACAAGTTAAATATGACAAATTTGTGTTTTTTAATTAATTTTTGTAAAATCTGGCTTCTTTTGTTTAAAATCTAGTCCGTTCTTTAAAGTCAATGTCCCAAGATCAAATAAAGGCAATTGTATAGGATGTCGATTATCTAAGGTCAAGTTGAATAAATGAGCTCTAATAAACGGATATGCCACAACAGCCATTTGGCTGACCATCTCATTGATTTGACTATTTTCATGAAGAGACTTGTCTTGGATACAAGCTAAGATCTCATGTTGTAACACAAGATCTGTAAGAACATATCCAATCATATAGTCTACTTGATTGTCTTTCACATCATCAAACTCCAAGGCAACAGATATCTTGAGTGATAATACATGATCTTTATCGTTGAGATTAAATGATGTGATTTTAAAACCAATTTTTTCTAGAAAACCTTTTTGACTGCGTTTTAGTTTGATGGTTTCGGCAAAATAACCAGCCATTTCAAACTTCTGGATCATGTTTTTTCTCAATGCTTTCATTGTTGAACTGGTATTCTTCATTACCAACAATGGCATCGCGTATCGCAAGTATGATTGGCAAAATAGGAATCAATAAGAAATTAACGATATCTGTCGTAATTTTCAAAAAGAACGTGAAGAATTGATTCACAACATCTGGCGCATTAAACAAAGTAACGCCAAAATAGGTCGTGATTCCCTTAACGATTTTCTCTAGGAAATTATTGATATACAATACATACAAAGAATTAAAAATAACGCCTAGATTAAAATCACCTTCAAATATAAAGAGTTTAAAGCCATACCAAAGGGGCAATATAACTACGACACCCAACGCTGAGATAAGAACAGAAACAGTCGTCTTGTGGGGGAATATCGCCTGTATGGCAAAGTAAAAAGCAATCATTATAACCGCATCAGCGATAACGCTGAGTAGGTTGATCAGTAACAATAACAGGACCTGTTCTTTAGTAATCATGGTGGTATTGATCAGCGTAAAAGCAAGGCTGATCAAACAGGCACTTAGGGCAACAATAAGTCGATTCAGTGTTTTTTGATTCATAAGACCTCTTCCCTATTATAGTTTAAAAATGTAATGTGCGAACACATTACATTGTTTTAAATCATATTTGGCCTTGACTATACTTAAATGCAGCCCCAATAAATCCCGCAAAAAGCGGATGAGGACGATTGGGTCTAGACTTGAATTCTGGATGGAATTGACAGCCCACAAACCACGGATGGTCCTTTAGTTCGGTGATTTCAACCAGATAGTCATCCGGTGATAAACCACTGAAGACGACCCCTGCTTTGGCCATGATGTCTCGATAATCATTGTTGAATTCATATCGATGACGATGTCTTTCTAAAATGAGATCTTGTTGATAAACAGAGTATGTTTTTGTATTTTCTTCTACTTTACACGGCCAATTACCTAAACGTAAGGTTCCGCCCATGTTGGTAACGCCATTTTGATCTGGCATGATATGAATGATAGGATGCGGATTGCCTTCATCCCATTCCGTAGAATTGGCACCATTAAGTCCACATACATCTCTCGCAATTTCGATCATCGCAATCTGCATACCTAAACAGATCCCAAAGTAAGGCACTTTACGTTCACGGGCAAATTTAGCAGCTGCGATCTTTCCTTCGATACCACGGCCTCCAAATCCTCCTGGAACCAAGATCCCATCAACACCTGAAAGCTGTTCAATTAAATTTTGAGCGGTCAGCTCTTCAGAGTTGACCCACCGGATATCCACTTTTACACCAATCGGAAATCCTGCATGTTTCAAAGATTCTGCGACAGATAAATATGCATCATGAAGTTGAACATATTTGCCGACCAAGGCGATGGTCACCTTATCTCTAAGATGATTCGCATTATAAATCATGTCTTTCCATTCGCTCATATCGGCTGGAGGAAGATCAATGTTTAATTTATGTAAGACATAATCATCGAAGCCTTGTTCCTGAAAACGCAAAGGCACTTCATATATATTTTCGACATTGACAGATTCGATGATCGCATTGAATCGTACATCGCAAAATAAGGCAATTTTCTTCTTCATCTCATCCGTAATGCGTTCTTCACAACGCGTTACGATCACATTGGGTTTGATCCCCAAAGACATAAGTTCTTTATATGAATGCTGAGTCGGTTTTGTCTTAAGCTCTCCGCTTCCGGGAACTTTTGGGATCAACACCATATGGACAAACACAACTTCATCTTTATCATGTTCAGAATGAACTTGACGGGCAGCTTCTAAATAAGGCAAGGACTCAATATCCCCAACGGTTCCGCCTATTTCAGTAATAACGACATCTGCTCCAGATTCTGCTCCTGCAGCGTAAACTTTAGCTTTGATCTCATCAGTAATATGTGGAATGACTTGGACTGTAGCGCCTAAGAAATCACCACGCCGTTCTTTGGTCAACACATTCATATACACACGCCCTGAGGTAATATTGGCGTTCTGAGTCAATTCTTCGTCGATAAAGCGTTCATAATGGCCTAAATCTAAATCTGTTTCAGCCCCATCTTTGGTCACAAAGACTTCACCGTGTTGATATGGAGACATGGTTCCTGGGTCAACATTGATATAAGGATCGAATTTCTGCATGAAGACCTTAAGCCCTCTGTTTTTAAGCAAGCGTCCTAAAGAAGTTGCGGTAATGCCTTTACCGATTCCGCTGACGACACCGCCAGTAACGAATATGTATTTGGTCAAAGAAATTCATCTCCTCTCGTGGGATAAAAATAAAAGATGCCCCAAATCTTATGGAGGCATCTGCCCTTTATTATTTTACACTATGAATGCAGTCTGTTCAAACTTAAAATTATGTGAGTTTTGTGAAAGATGGTTTTATGGCTGAATTAAACTGAAATTCTTTCTTAAGTATGCCTTATACGAAAAAAGGGCAGTGCCCTTTATTCATCATCCTCTTGTTCTTTTTTAGATTTATCGAAATCAACCTCATCTTCATTGACGATATAATCTTCATCGTCTTCTGAAGAACCAAAATCTTCTTCGATAATGATCTTAGAGGTATCCACATGGACTTCATGATAGGTCCTTCTGGTCCTTAGATCCCATACATTGCCTTCAAGCGGTGCAAATCGTACATCCAGCATAAGTGCTGAGTAAAACTGTGCAATCTTGTTTTCTGCTTGAGAAGGCGTAAATCCCATCTGCTGAACGACATCGTTCCATAGCTGAACAAACGCTATTTCTTTAGTATTGCTCGACAGAATTTCATATGCAACATCACACATTGATCGACTGGTCATGAACCCTCCTACATTTTTTCTAAAGCTTCAACGCCAATTAAGTCTAGAGCGTTTCTCAAAGTGATCTGGGTAGCTTTCACCAAAGCCAGTCTTTGAGATCTTAAAGGTTCTTCTTCTTTAAGGACAACACATTCGGAATAGAAGGCATGGAAAGCAGTAGCCAGTTTTTGTATGTATAAACATACTTTATGCGGGGCTCTGCTTAATGCACATTCCGAGATCATTTGGGGGAAATCTGCCATGAGTTTGATCAAATCGATTTCTTTCACATGGGTAATACATTCAAAGGATGAAGGGATGGTCCATTCTCCTTGTCTAAGGATCGAACACATCCGAGCATGCGCATACTGCGCATAATAGACAGGATTTTCACTGGATTGCTTTGCAGCCATATCCAAATCAAGATCCATATGCGTATCACTGGCACGAGAAACAAAGTAATACCGTAAGGCATCCACACCGGCCTCATCGATCAGATCTTTAAGGGCCACAGCTTTGCCTGTCCGTTTACTCAGTTTAAATTCTTCGCCGTCTTTGATCATGCGGGCCATCTGGATGATGTCGACGCTAAGATCTTCTTTTTGATAACCAAGCGCTTGGAAAGCCGCTTGAAGACGGGCAATATACCCATGATGGTCTGCCCCCAGCAGATTCACCAATTTATCGTAACCTCTTTGTTTCTTATTGAGGTGATACGCAATGTCAGGAAGGATATACGTATAAGAGCCATCAGACCTGATTATGACCCGATCTTTATCATCTTCATAATCAGTGGTTCTTAAGAATAAAGCCCCTTCTGAAGTGTAAGTATGCCCGTTAGAGATAAGGGTGTCAAGTGTTTTTTTAACAAGTCCTTGATCATAGAGCGATTGTTCAGAAGTCCAGACATCAAACTCGACTCTAAACTTCTTTAGGTCTTCCTTTAATTTATTGGTTTCGGCTTCTAATCCAAAGTTCCTAAACAGAGTTAAACTTTCATCTAAAGGCAAGTCTTTATAGCTTTCTTGGACTTTACTTTTTAGATCAGCCGCAATTTCAATCAGATCTTTACCATGGTAACCATCTTCAGGAAGCTCAGCGTTGACTCCACAAGCTTGTAGATAACGAGCCTGTAATGAACGTGCCATATTGTTGATTTGATTGCCTGCGTCGTTTAAATAGTACTCACGCGTGACTTTATAGCCAGCTTTACTCATGATCCGTGTTAAAGAATCACCGATGGCTGCACCACGGGCATGTCCAGGATGAAGATCTCCGGTTGGATTAGCAGATACATATTCTATGTTGTACCAAAGTGGATTATCTTGAATGGTTTGTCCATAAGAGATATCAGCTTCAAGGATCAATCCAATAAACTTAGATAGAAACAACTCATCCATTTTAAAGTTCACAAAACCTGCGCCTGCGATCTCTGCACTTTTAATTCCAGCAACTTTAAAATCGATCGCATCGATCAAAGTTTGAGCCAACGCTCTTGGATTTCCTTTTATGATTTTGACCAGTCTCATCGCAAGATTGGTAGAATAATCGCCGTGTTCTTTAAGCTTAGGGACTTCTATGATGATGTCTTCAAAGGGTAGATCCAATAAGAAAGCTTGTTTTACCGCATGCTGAAGCTCTGTCTTTAAAGCTTGTTCAATCATGTTCATGCTTGTGCCCCCTTCATGGTATATGTCAATGTTTGATAAGTGATCACAGAATCATCCATGATCAGTTTATATGTAATAGAAATATTTGATTCATCGATGTGATGTTTAAGAATCTTGACTTCTCCTCGCATCTCACCTTGTTCACTAACGACGCTGAAGGATCCAACTGAAGAAGGTTTAAAAATGAGTTGTGTTTGCCACTGTCCAGACCGTTTAAGGATGAGTTCATCTGGGTTGATTATCAACTCCACATGAGTCGTTTTGTCATTTTCAATGTACCTTAACATTCGTGGTTGGGGTTGACTAATAGCTGAAAGATCATAAGACTGCGTTGTGTCACGATCAAGATGATCGATAATTTGAATATGAAGAATAACTGAGTGACTACTCATTGGTTAACCTTTTACCTGTAAGCATTATAAATAAACCACACCAGTTGTCAAGTTAAAGACAAATATTGGGTGAAGTTTATTGTGGGTTCTGCTTTGATACATGTGATATGCTCATCACTTTATCATTATTAATTAAAGTTAATGTTTAATTTTTTTCTGAAATCAAGCTGAAAGATAGATAATTTTCTATTTTTTATAGGAGAATTTTGTACAACCAATCGGTACACTGATTTCGAATTTAAGTTTAGCATTATCATCTGGAACACTGATATAGTAATACACTCTCCAAGATTCTCCTGGATCCCACACTCTATCAAAGGTCTTTTTAGAATCAACTGAAATCATATCAAAAGGGTTAACTACAATTTTTTCTCCATTAGAGAAAGTGATTTCCCGTGCGATATAAACAGGTTCAGAAAATTCTGTGGTATAAAAGATGCGTTCACTAAATGCGTAATCACTGGTATTTTTAATTGTTAGGTCCATCACTACATACTTATACCCAGAAATATCAGCCAAACTTCCAATTTTATCCACAATAGACAAGGCGTTAAATTTAACCTGAATCTCCCATAACTTTCCGTAATCGGGCATGTAGCTGACATTATAGGTAAACCCAGAAACAAATACATTCGGCGCAACAACGGTATATTTAAACACCAAAGATCCTTCATTTCCAGCAGAATCTGTGACTTTAAAAAGTACCTCATGTTTACCGATGGTTGACGTATCCATTTTGACTGCGTTGAGCTCTTCAATAAAATCCTCGCCTGAGTCATCCTCAACTCCTAAGAAGTCGGAAAGCTTCATTGAATACCCTTGAGGGATGGTCGGCACATAGTATTGGATAACGATAGGTGGGGTATCCGCGATCACGGTATATTTAATCAAAAGGGTCCCAACATTACCACTTGAATCTTTAATCGAGCATTTTGCTTCAAAATCTCCCGCTTGAGCAGTATCTACTTTGATTTCATTGAGCTGAGCTGATAAATCTTCCCCAGAATTATCGATGATTGAAATAAAATCCGAAAATACCAACTCCGAATCTTTCTTTACCTTGGGGATTTCACTTTGAGATATGACAGGTGCAGTCGTATCCACAACGGTATAGGTTATGGTTATTTCTTCAGATTTATCTTTTTCTTTAACGATAACGACAACATCATAGGTTCCAGGAATAACAGTTTCGATGGTTCCTTTTGGTTCAGCGCTTTCTACTTTTGGATTAACAGTAACTAAATCTTCTAAAGAAATGTTGCTGCCTGCTTCAATCTCTGTAACTTTTTGAACAATTGCAGGTTCTTTTTTAGCACACGCACTTAAAATCACTAAACTCACAATGAACGCAAACATTATTTTCTTTTTCATACGTCGTCCCCGTGGCTTATGCCAGATACTCAAAGTATATTAAACTTACCTGCTGTTGTCTAGACACGATGGTTCATTTCTAAATAAAAGCGCACTTTTCAGTGCACTTAGATTAAATCATCAAATCTCGTTTTGGATAATAGTAAGCACTCGCTGCAATCGCAATCAAACTAACCACAATGGTAAACGCTAAATAAAACATATTTAAGTTAAGATCTAAGAGCTCAGTCACTCTGAAATACTGGAAAGGCACAAGTATTCTTAAAAAGTCAGTGTTATCAATGATGCCCATAATGACACCTAACATATAACTGGTCAACATGACTGTTAATGATAATTGTGATGATTTCTTCGCATCTTTTAAGAAAGCAGCCATGAAAAATGAGATCGAGAGATAAAACATCATGATCAGAAACATTGCGATCATCATATAGGCAAGTTCAGCAGAAATGGTATCTGTGGGTGAAACCGTATTGATGATGGCTGCTGATGTGCCCCACGTAACAGCTACAAACACCAACATGAGGGTCGTTGCGGCAAGTAATTTTACCAATAGAATTTTCATACGACTGATAGGTTTGACCATTAAAAATTCAGCAGTCTTATCGCGTTCTTCTTTAGCTAGGATACCTGATCCAATCATGATCGCAAAGACAGCACCCATGATGGTCACATAGGCATAGATCATCCCATAGAATCCCCCAAAACTATCGATGGGGATCCTTGCTAAACCAAAAATGGCTAAGAAAGCTTTAGGTAAGGTTTCTATAAGTTGTCCGATATCCATGTTGCCTCCCGAAGAGAAAGCTTCATATTTACCAATACCGGCACCAACCATAAATACGATCCCTAAGATCCAAAACAACATCGTTTTTAGATAAGATTTAATTTCTTGAAGATATAGGTTCATAGGTCCTCCTATACCGCATGGATGTCTTTACGCGTATAGATCACGTAAGCACCCACCAGTGATATTCCAGTTACCAAAACCCACATGCCCAGCATTGGCCATTCGTATGAACTGTTATAGAAGATGTAGTTCTTATCGAACCATTGAAAAGGACTGATGTATCTTAACCAAGGTTCTTCTAAGATTGCCTGCATCAAATTCATCACAAACAATGTAAAGACAACCGACATACTGACCCCTACGACCGATTTCAATTTTCTAATCGATACAGCGATAAAAACCCCGATGCCAGCAAATAAGATTTGAATCAAGGCCGTGGAGAGATTTAAGAGGAAAAAAGCTTGAAAGTTTAACGTTTGATTCTCAACACTATTCAACATGATGTAGGACAAGATCGAGACAAAGACCCATGTGATGGCCAAATGAGCCCCAATAGCCAAACATTTCTGAATCAAAATACTTGAGCGTGACATTGGTTTGGTCAATATAAAGTCAGACATTTTCAAGCGCACTTCTTTACCTACGATCCCAAGTCCTAGCATAATGGCTTGAATTGAAACTATCAAATGCAGATACATCAAGATAAATGAATAGAAGCCCAGTGCTGTAAACAAGGTATCAATATGGACCCCTAAGCTCTTTAAGACGATTTCAGGTAATCTTTCGAAGATGGGTTTCATGATTTCGATTTCTTCAAAATAAACCGGGAAGAAACTCATAAAGATCCCGATCAGTAAAGCCAATCCAAAACACCAATATAGGGTCGACTTTATCGTTTGTTTAAACTCAAATCTAAAAACATTCATATTAAGCCTCCTTCTGATAGTAGTGAAGGAAGATCTCTTCCAGTTCAGCTTCGTGAACGTTGACTCTCACAAGATCCAAAGCTGACAGCTTTCTCATCAATAAATTGATGTCACCTTTATATAAGAAAGATACTTCATTGCCAGCTTGAGTTAATTCATTGAGTTTACCTAAACCTAGATTTGTGACATCAACAGGAACTTTGCTTTCAAATCCAACTTTAAGATAAGCTTCTTCTTTCATGTTTTGGACAGAGTCGATCTTTACGATGCGTCCATCTTTGATGATGGCGACGCGATGACACAACTTTTGAACTTCAGATAAAATGTGGGATGAGAATAAAACAGTGGCTCCACGTTTGTTTTCTTCAGCCAAAATATCAAAGAAAATATTCTGCATCAAAGGATCTAATCCTGATGTCGGTTCATCTAAAAGGATGAGTTTTGGAGAATGCAGCAAACCTTGGATGATGCCTACTTTTTTCTTATTACCGTAGGATAAATCATCTATTTTCTTATTGAGATCTAAATCTAGACGGGCTGCTAAATCTTTGATGCGTTGACTGCAATCTTTCTTATAGAAACTGGCCGAATAATTCAACAGTTCCTTAACTTTCATATTGTCGTAATAAAAAACCTCTGATGGAAGATATCCTATTTCTTGATGGATTTCTTTCGCATGGGTGATCACATCTTTCCCAAAGATGGTTGCGGAACCAGAAGTCGGATGAATCAACGCCAACAATGTTCTAATGGTGGTAGATTTACCGGCACCATTAGGTCCAATGAATCCAAAGATTTCCCCTTCTTCAATACTAAGATCTACTTCAATGATACCCCTAGACTTTCCATAATACTTTGTCAGCTTTTTGGTTTCAATAACTGCCATGATTTTCCTCCTATGGATTTTAAGTACTTTTAAACACAACTCATATCTATTTTAGTATAATCTTGCCTTTATAAAAAGCGTATAAAAACTACGCTTTGGATTGATTCATAAAATTTTCAATGTCTTCGATCGACTTTAGGATTTGGGATGATAATATGTCACATCCTGACTCAGTCACCAAGACATCATCTTCTATTCTGATCCCTATGCCTTCTGCTAAGCTATATAGTCCAGGTTCAACCGTAATGACCATACCTGGTTTAAGAGTCAAACCTTCGATTTGTCCTACATCATGGGTATCAAGACCTAAGAAGTGAGAAACACCATGGTAGTAGACCGTATCGATCTTAGAGGCATCTTCAATGATCTTGGCTTCAACACATTCTTTCGCATACACTTGCTTAACGACCATGTTGAGTTCACCTAAAGTGAGACCTGGTTTGATGGCTTTAAATACCGCGTGTTGAGCCTCCAAGACTATGGAATAAAAGGTCTTTTGACGTTCGGTAAACTTTCCATTGATGGGGAAAGACCGCGAGATATCTGCGCAATAATGATGATATGCGGCTCCAAGATCCAGTAAAATCAATTCGCCATCAACCAAAGTCTTTTGGTTACTGACATAATGTAAAGTACAAGCATTATCACCAGAAGCTGCAATCGTTTCAAACGCATTGGTGCTGTTTTCTAAGGCCAAGGTATGATTAAAATCAGCGACGACTTCATACTCTTTGCATCCTGGTTTTATTTTGGATAAAGCATTCTCAATGGCTTTATCGGTGATTTCTATGGCTTGTTTGATCGCATCGATTTCTTCTGGTGTTTTTATGCTTCTGAGTTCATTGATTTTATGATTGAGGTTGGAGACTTTAAGGCCAGGGTAGTGTTTATGGATCTTTCGACCAAAAGCTTCACCTTCCATCATTCTACCGTTGAGTGAATCTCTTTCGGTATCAATATAAACTTGACTTAAATCATTGCGATCGATCAGTCTTCCTAAGGTTGATTCATACGCTGATAAAGCAATGACCTGAGTGATCCCACTGATGGCTTTTGCTTCTTCGGTTTTAATGGATTTCCCAATCCATTTTTCCATTAAAAGATTATCATCTTTAATAAACAAGAATTCTTTTTGTCCACTCTGTGTCTTTAAAAGGATCATGATCAAACCGTCTTCATCTAGACCTGTTAAGTAAAAGAAATTGCGGTTGACGCTGAAAGGATAAGTTGAATCTGCGGAACGCTTGATCAGATCACCTGAAAAGAACACCGCAATACTTCCTGTATCCATGGATTTTAATACATCTAAACGTCTTTCTACACATCTGTTCATAGGATCTCCTTTGGGAAATAGACTTTTTTATCGTCTTTGGGTTTAGCCGCAACGATGGCTGCGACGATATTGGATACTTGAGACAGCTCTTTGATGGAGCCATCGGGTAACGTAATATAAATCAAAGATTCATCTTCTTGGTAAGGACTATAGGGTCGAGAAGACATCTCATCTTGATAAAAATAATAACGACTATCAAACATCTTTTCAACTTTGTGTCGGATGACGTTTCGTTCATCTTCGTTTTTAACATCCACATAACCAAACAATCTTCGATTCAATAAACGTTCAGCCAGATCTTTTAAGATCAAATCTTGATCCATACTGGCCAAATGGAAACCCGCAAAACAAGTCGCTTCATCAAGGTGATAAAACAGCTCGAGTTCAACTTTACCCAATAAGAATTTAAACATGGGATAACGATCGATGATGGTTGGATCGCTTTGGCTCAAATCGACCCAGCGTTTAAAGAAGGCAATCAAAATGGCTTCTACGGCTCTACCAACTGGATGATAATAAACTTGGTAATACATATGATATCTGGCCATGATGTAGTCTTCGATACTATGGATCCCGCTTTCTTTCACAGTTAATTTATCTTTGTTGACCACAAAAGTTCTCAAGATACGTTCTATGTCATATTTCCCATAAGAAGTACCTGTGAAATAGGCATCTCTTAATAAATAATCCATTCGATCCGCATCCAACTGACTGGATACAAATTGACTTAAGACCGCTTTAGGATGCGTATGATCAAGGATCGAAGCCACGACTTTTGATAAGCCGCTTTGTGCTTTCTCCAATACACGATGTACTTCTGAATCTTCAAGGATGATTTTTTGGGTAATGTCTTCATGGTGAACTTTAGAAATCACCTCAAATATATGACTGAAAGGACCATGTCCAATGTCATGAAGCAAAGCTGCCGCCATGACTGCGATCTTATCTTCTTCACTTAAGATCTCACTGATCCCATTGATCTCAGTGACCATTCTGCGTACGATCTCATAGACACCCAAAGCATGTGAAAAACGTGAATGTTCAGCCGTATGATACACCTGGTAAGTCGTTCCCAACTGATGGATACGTTTGAGTCTTTGAACTTCTTTACACGCCAAAAGGTCCCAGATGAGCTGATCTTCGATATGAATATATTCATGGATAGGGTCTCTTAAGACCTTGGATTCGTTTGTTTTCTTTAGCATATTTCTTCCAATAGGACCACAGCTTGACATACGACCCCTTCTTCATGGCCAATGAAACCCAATCCTTCTCCACGAGTGGCTTTGATGTTGAGTTGATCACTTTGACACTGTAAGATCGCACATAAGTTTTCTTTCATGGCTAAGATATGGGGTGCCATTTTAGGTCTTTCAATCAAGATCAACGCATCGATGTTTCCAATCTTATGGTTTCTGTCTTTCATCATCTTCACAACTTCTTCTAGGATCAATAATGAACGTATGCCTTTGTATTGTGGATCTGTATCTGGAAAATGTTTTCCTAAATCACCCAGAGCCAAAGCTCCTAAAATTGCTTCTGCGATGACATGCGTCAACGCATCCGCATCTGAATGTCCTAAACAACCTTTAGGGTGTTGGATTAAAACACCCCCTAAAATCAGGGGTCTGCCTTCTACCAAAGGATGAATATCTGTAGATTGTCCAATTCTCATAGTGGCCTCGCTCTATCATTATATCATCTCATCTTTATGCTTTGTTTTTTTGTGTTGTGATAGCGTTTTGAGTTCCTGTGATAAAATAAGTCCATGAAAATAATGACCTTTAATCTTAGAGTTGATATTGATGAGAAAATCAACAGCTGGTCTTCTAGAAAAGACAGACTTTTAGAAATGATCCATAAACATCAAGCCGATGTGATTGGGACTCAAGAAACCACAGACACTATCTATGCCAAGCTTACTGAACATTTCCAAGCCTATGAATTCTGTGGTGATGGTCGAGAAAGCAATCGTTTGGGTGAACGCTGTAGTGTCATGATAAAAAAAGACACATATAAAGTACTTAAGTCAGAAACGGTTTGGCTCAACGGAGACTTTTATGAAGCAGGCAATAAAGATGAAGAAGAAGGCTTCCCAAGGATCTGTACGATGGTGTTGATTCAGGATAAGCAGAGCTTAAAAAAGACACGGATCTTTAATGTTCATCTGGCTTATCGATCACAGAAAGCCATTGAAAATAATGGTAAATATTTATTCAGATACATCAAACGTTTCGAGCACACCAAGATTCCTTTTGTCTTAATGGGTGACTTTAATTCAGAGATCACACATCCCCTTCATAAACCTTTTCTAGAAAACTATAAGGAAGCTTATATGACCCTCAAGATCAAACGTCCCAATACCTTCCATGCCTATCAAGATCCTTGTGGGATATCTGCCATTGATTTTATATACACCAATAACTTAAATTTTCTTTCCATAGAAACAGATCCTACTCGATTTGATGATCATTATCCTTCTGATCATTATCCAGTGATCGCGGAGCTACAATGAACATCACATTACGCCAAGCCAAGCCATCAGATACCCCAATCATCTTATCTTTGATCAAAGACCTAGCTAAGTATGAACAGCTCTCAGATCGTGTTTCTGCGTCTGTTGAAGAGCTAGAGAAAGCTTTATTTGATAGACAAGAAGCTTTTGTTATATTGGCTGAAGTGGATCATAAAGTTGTTGGATTTGCCTTATATTTCTATAATTTCTCAACCTTTTTAGCTAAGAAAGGTTTATATCTTGAAGATCTTTATGTTATAGAAGAAGCACGTAAACTAGGTATAGGTAAAGCCCTTTTTCAACACTGTATCCACATCGCAAAAACAGAAGGATGTGGAAGAATGGAATGGTCAGTCTTGGATTGGAATGAGCCTTCAATCGAGTTCTACCTTAAACAAGGAGCACAAGCTATGAATGACTGGACGGTTTATCGAATAGAACTATAAACTAAAAAACCGAAGACTCGGTTTTTTAGTTTACTTCATTGACTAAGGTTTCAGCCTTATATTTTTACGATCCAGATAAGGCACCAATACATTTTTACACTCTAGAGCACTTAGGTAAGGTTTCAATTGAACGATCTTACCATCTTTATACACCAAAATATAATGATCATAGTTTATGGTCTTACCTTGGGCATCTGTTAAGGTTTCACGATAAGAAACTTGCGCTAACTGAGTATAGAATTGATCTTGAGTAGGTGGAAGCCATAAGAATGATGGTTGAAGTGTAAAATGACCATGATAGAAGACAAGGATGTTGGTTCCGTTCCATGCGCCAATCAGAAGCATCAAGACAATGGCTAATGCAGAAACAAGCTTTAACCTCTTGACTTTTAAACTGTGCTTAAATCGATAGTGATAACCTTTAAAGTAAACATTATCCTCTGGATAAAGCATTTGATGGGCTAAAGGAATACCCCATAGGGATGCAAAGATCGTCGAAATGATGACAGGGATGATCCCAATCCATAAGTTGACTGTTGTTTTATACTGACTTTCTAAGGTAATGATCCAATGTGAGAAACCCATCGCGAAATAAACTGCGATTGCCATCACGACCACCATAAACAAATAAGACAAAGCATAACTCGCTTTCATTTGTTGATGATACTTATCTTTTTTTGTTGAATCCATGTAGCGATAATTCGCAGTGATCAAGCGAGGTAAATCATCAGATTCACCCTGTGATCCCAAGCTTAGGCGAAACTTCAATGTTTGGATGATGTTGAGTTCATAAGCGCTTAGAGAAAACTTACTGTCTTCATAAGAATTTAGGCTTTCTTGATTTAGTCTAAGCAGAAATTGCTTGTAGGCAGGGATCATCATAAGTGCTGTTTTTTGATCCAATACATCTTGATTGGTACTAGGTGTCATTTGATCAAGTGGTCCAATCAAAGATACATGGTCTTCAATCAATGCATTCAATAAATGTTTTACTTTATCGGGATTGGTTGCTGTTTCTTTTAAACGCGTTTGATACCTTCTAAATAAACTCAATAAAGCCTCAATGGCTTCAATGACCAAGTTGTCTGATAAGCAATCAAAAACATAAAAAGGTGACAAGTCATCTTTATCCATGATCGCATCAAAAGGAAAAGTCCAAGACTGGCCATCTGTTTGTAGCGTGAAATCCATTTTGATGACACACGAAGGTAGGTAGGATTTTTCAAGTTGCGGTAAAAAGGTGATGTTTAGTATAAAGTCAGAATAATCAATGTTCGCTACGATCTTGATCAAGCCATCAGCTTCATTTTGGGGAGATGAATACACTCTTTCTCTTGTCTTTACACTGCCTTGCGTCATTCTCGCAAAACGTATGACTTCAAGTTCATAGGCTTTAAATATTCTTTCAAAATATCTTTCATATTTTAGGGATGTCTTATTCATAGTGCTCCATTCAGATCTAATTTGATACGTTTAGATAAATCTTCATATTCATTATCGCTTATAAATGCATGGGTTGCACGATAAAAAAGTATAAACTTAAAGAATATTCTATAGATTATCTTTGTGTAAAAGTCCTAAGCAGAAGAGTCCTTTTACACAAGATATTTTACTACCTTGCTTATGCCTTACCATATTAAAATGTGCAGAATAAGAAACCAATCTGATTTAGAACAACACGACTTAAGACGATAATTGCCAATTGAAATAAGAAATTAATCTAAAAGTTAGGTAATGAACTGTGTTCTACACCAAAACCCAGTATCTGATATTTCGAATTCCGGGTTATAAATGAAATCTCAAATACATTAATATGCTAATTGCAAACTCGTTACTATTGAATCCGCTGGTGTACCATAATCATTACCAGATCCTCCACGAAGAATTCCTACTGCTAAGCCATTACATATAATAACCCCTCCACTATCCCCTTTTTCACTAACCTCTGGAAATTTTAGCATATGATCCCAGTAATAGAAAAGTCCCATTACCCATGCATCATTCGAAGTAAGCACAGTTATATATCTATCATGGTATCCATAAATCGAAATTGCTGAACCTTGTATTGGTCTTTGGCTTTTCGTTTTTATGTAAGTTGTATACTCTCTAATATAAATTGACCATTTCGCGGCATTCGGTGTTACAAAACCTGCGTATAGTTGAACGAATTCTGCATCCACATTAGTCTGATCTTTTCGGATAGTAACAAAACCTATTTCGTCCATTTGTTCAGGAGACAAATTGTGATACCTAATTATCCCTCCAACAGGAAAACAATGTCCAGCTGTTACAAAACCAACTTTGCCATCAGAAGTTGTGGCAGCAAAACCGAGAGAACACATATCTGGACTATAGGTCTCTAACTTTGAACCACCATAAATATTGTATTTTAGTGTGGGATGTGCGAAATTCTCATTTTCTACTAAATTGAAATTTTCAAAACTTCCTAATACTTTCTTCAGAGCTAAGTCTAATTCTATGGCGTTTATTATCGATGATGAATAACCGATTTCAATTCCATTTAGTTTATAATTAACTGATACTTCATTTAAATACCCCTTTTGCACGAGTTCAGAGTCAATAACCGATTGATACGCATCCGTTATTTCACTTTCTGAATACTGAACTTGCTCAATATATACATTAAAAGATGTAATTGAATTTGTACTTCTAATACCATACTGATCTTTTAAATAATTGACCACACTAGTATCTGCCTTCAAAAGAATGTGCAAATTGAATTCATTATCTAGAAATGCACCAGCTGAGATTTCTTCAGTAGAATTTAATTCATTGCTAACTTCTTTTAGAAAACTAGCATAGTATTCTTGTGCAAAATCACTTTTGATAATTGAAATTCCATCTGTCATTGCTGCTTGCACAGTAATCGCATTCAAATTGAAGAGGAAGAATGATAAAACAATAAACATTCTTATTCTTTTCATTTAATCTCCTTTAGATTTTTTAATCGTACAAAGCAATTGATTAATCAATATCTTATTGTAAATAGCATACTAAGCAGTTTTAAGTCCTCTTTGGTCAAATGATACGTTGCTGACTGATATGTGAGATAAATCACCCCACTTTTAAACCCGCTTTGTATCGCAGCCTGAAATTCGATATCTGTTTTCTCATAATGAAATAAAAAAAGCATATTTCCACCTTCTTTGGTGACATGTGTAATGTCTCTGATCTTATTAAAGAAAACCGATTGTAATGACTTTAATTGATCAGAATCCGTTATTGTCAATTCCCAATCTCCCTCATCGCAAATAGAAGTATAACATCCACTATCAATGATGGTGACTGAACACAGTTTCCCTTGACCCAAATAATCAAGATTGATAATGCGTTCTGATGCCATATAAAAAGCCAATAGAACCACTGAAATGATAACTAATAGTGATGATGATGCTTTCTTAATCATCTTAAATAAGCCTCCTTCTTAGCAAGGCATTTCTACCTTGTCGCCGTTGAATTCTACTCATTATTGAATCAAAACCTGTACTTCAAAATACTAAAAATTATTGACTCAAAAACATACTTTTATATATGTGTGCTTAACAATATTGCTAATGATTATTTTTACCTATAAGAATGATTTTAATAAATGAAAGAACTCATTTATAAAAACATTTCCCCCATAGAAATCCCACCCTCTTTCTAACAACGAAATTTAATCTTATATCAATTTTAGACCAAAAACATAATTATTTTTATAAGTATATCATTGGTATTAAACTTCATCGTTTTATAACTTCATTTTAACATATTCTTCTATAAAATTCGCGTTTTCTAAATCTAGAAGAAACGGCAGAACTAATAAAGCTCGACAACCTTAGAGAGTAATGCATTTGTTATTTGTTTGGATTCACAAATTCCTCTTATGTTTACAGACACATAATTTCTTCTATTCTATCAGGAAATTAATCATTGACGTTACTTTGAAAGATAGAGGCTTTGGCTTATAAAGAGTTGGATATATAGTTGTTATCTAGATAAAATCAAAACCACTAACGTACGTTTACGCTAGTGGTTTATTTGTAATGCAAGATAATTTAGATTTTAACAAACTTTTCAATGTCTACCACAAAGATGGTGGCTCCCCCAACACTGACTTCCAGTGGGAATGAGGCATATCTTCCCAAGTCGTAAGAAGCGGTAGAAGGAACGATCTCTGTTCTGGTCTGACTTTCTTTTTTGATGATTTCGATACATTCGTCTACTCTATTCTCATCCGTTCCAATCAGGAAGGTCGTATTGCCTATTTTTAGGAATCCGCCTGTCGTGGATAATTTTGTAACAGAGAAATTGGCTTTAGTCAGCGAACTCTGTAAAGTATGGCTGTCTTCATTAGATACGATCGCGATTATGAGTTTCATATAACCTCCTTGTATCTTAATTATACAACACTCCCTAGACGTTGAAACGAAAATGCAATATATCCCCGTCTTGTACCATATATTCTTTACCTTCGATCCTTAATTTGCCCGCATCTTTGACCGCTTGTTCAGAGCCATATTTCATGAGGTCTTCATAATGATACGCTTCAACTTTAATGAATCCTTTTTGAAAATCAGTATGAATGACAGCGGCACATTCAGGGGCTTTCATGCCTTTTCTAAAAGTCCATGCTCGACATTCATCGGGTCCACCGGTTAAGAAAGACCATAAACCTAATAAATGATAAGTCGCTTTGATGATTTTATCTAAGCCGCTTTCACTGTAGCCCAATTCTTCAAGGAAAAATGCTTTCTCTTCCTCTTCCATTTGAGAAAGTTCTTCTTCGATCTTGGCACAGATCGCAATAACGTCACTGTTTTCAGATTCCGCAAATTTTTTAACAGTTTGATAATAGGCATTATCTTGCGGATGTTTGACTTCTTCTTCAGACATATTCGCAATATAAATCACAGGTTTTGCGGTCAATAGATGATAGCTTTTTAAGAGATCTTGTTCATTCTTGTCTAAAGATAAGGTCCTTACGGATTGCCCTGCCAATAAGACATTGTTGACTTTGGTCAATAAGGCATATTCAATCAGTCCATCTTTATCTTTGGCTTTGGCTTTACGTTCTACTTTACTGAGTGATTTTTCTATGGATTGCTGATCAGCGATGATGAGTTCCAAATTGATGACTTCGATATCGTTGAGAGGATCGATCTTCGCATGAACATGGGTAATGTTGGGATCATCAAAACACCTTACCACATGACAAATCGCATCCACTTCACGGATGTGTGATAAAAATTGATTGCCTAAGCCTTCTCCTTGAGAAGCTCCTTTGACTAATCCTGCGATATCGGTAAACTCAAACGTCGTATAAATGGTCTTCTTTGGTTTAAAGATCTTGACCAGATCATCAACTCGATGATCTTTGACTTCGACGACTCCGACATTGGGATTGATCGTAGCGAAGGGATAATTTGCGGCTTCCACTTGAGCGTGGGTGATCGCATTGAAGAGGGTCGATTTCCCTACGTTGGGCAACCCAACGATTCCGGCGGTTAGAGGCATTATTCGTGTGTCTCGCTTTCTGCTTTTTGAACAACTTTCTTTAACTTCTTTTCAAAATCGCTGCGATCCAGCATAACAGCTGCTCCGCAACCTAAGCATTTGATTTTAATATCAGCCCCCATACGAATGATTTTCCAAGTTTTGGCTTTATGACAGGGGTGTTCTTTTTTCATCTCGACGATGTCATTTAAATCATAAAGAGCCATGTTTATTTTCCTGTTCTTAAATGATACGCATCAAAAGTATTTTGAAGTAAAGTGACAATGGTCATTGGACCGACACCTTTTGGGACAGGTGAGATCGCTTTGACCAAATCAACCACGTTCTCAAAATCCACATCGCCTACCAATTTATCGTCGACTTTATTGATCCCAACATCTACCACAGCTGCTTTTTCACTGAGATATTCACGGGTAATCATTTTAGGTCTTCCAATGGCCGCAATGACAATATCTGCCATCTTTGTGTATTGAGGAATGTCTACAGTCTTGGAGTGACATATTGTGACCGTACAGTTCTCGTTGGTCAACAATTGAGCTAAAGGACGACCCACCAACTGTGAACGTCCCAAGACGACCGCATGGGCTCCTTGGAGGGGAATATTGTAGGTCTTGAGTAAAGTCACCACGCCTTTAGCCGTACAGGGCACAAAACCTTTTTCATTCATGACCAGTTTAGTAACATTGACAGAATGTAAACCATCGACATCCTTACTTGGATCAATGGCTTCTATAACAGCTTTTGAATCAAGGCCTTTAGGTAAAGGCAATTGAACCAAGATGCCATCGACTTTATCATCTTGATTGAGTTTTGTTACTTCTTCGATTACAGATTCTAAAGTGCTGTCTTCAGGCAACTGAATGATTTCAGATAAGAAACCAACTCGATTACAAGCTTTTGCCTTGTTGGTCACATAAGATATGGAAGCTGGATTGGTTCCAACCAAAATAACCACCAACTTAGGCAAACGTTTGTTTGCAGCTTTGATCAAGTCGATCTGACTTTTGAGTTGATTTTCAATGTCTAATGCACACTGCTTACCATCGAGTAATATGGACATGTTTGTCACCTAGCTTTCATAGAGGATACTGACTGGACCGTCATTGACCTGATGGATCTCCATCATGGCTCTGAATACGCCCGTTTCTACAGGTACTTTTTCACTTAACAAACGATTAAAGGCTTCATACAACTTTTCTGCCTGAAGTGGATCCATGGCTTGAGTAAAGGAAGGACGATGGCCTTTTGAGGTATCTGCCATCAAAGTAAATTGTGAAATCGATAAGAGCGATCCCCCAATATCCTTCACTGACAAATTCATCTTGCCTTGATCATCTTCAAAAAGACGTGCTAAAGGAATCCTGTTGGCCATCTTGATGACCTGTTGTAAAGTATCGTCTGTGGAAAACCCCACATATAATACACAACCTGTCTTGATCTGTCCAACAGTCAATCCATTAACCAAAACTTTAGCTTCTTTTACTTTTTGAACAAGGACCTTCATACTTTCATTTTACTCTACTCTTGGATTTGTTAGAATAGGAATGAGGTAAATTGATGAAACAACCTTTGGCTTATCGCTTACGCCCTCAATCTTTGGATGAAGTTTTAGGACAAAGTCAGCTTTTAAATGAAAAAGGCATATTAAAACGCTGTGTTTTAGAAAAGCGTCTTTTCTCAATGATCTTTTTTGGGCCTCCTGGATCAGGTAAGACCACAGTCGCATCGATCTTAGCGAAAGCGGTTGATTTGCCTTTGAAAGATTTTAATGCGGTAACCGGCAATAAGAAAGATCTGGATGAGATTTTTTCTGAATCTAAGATTGCTGGACAATTGGTCGTGGTGATCGATGAAGTCCATCGCTTAAACAAAGATAAACAAGATCTGCTTTTACCTTATGTAGAAGATGGAAAAATCATCATGATTGGACTTACGACTACAAATCCTTATTTTTCAATCAATCCTGCGATACGTTCCAGATGTATCTTAGTTGAATTCAAAGCCTTAAGTGATGTAGACATGATGTTGGCCATCGATCAAGCCCTGATCAATCCTAAAGCTGATCTCAAAGGCATAAAGGTCAACAGTGAGGTCAAAGAAGCATTGGTCAAGATGTCTAACGGCGATGTCAGAATCGCTTTAAATACCTTGGAAGTCCTTAGTATCGTATATCCCAATCAGGTGATCACCCCAGAAGAACTACAAACCTTACATCTATCTTCTAATCAGAATTTTGATTCAGGAGATGATGGATATTATGATGCCTTAAGTGCTTTTCAAAAATCAATTAGAGGATCAGATGTTGATGGAGCCCTTTACTACTTGGCGAGATTGATCGTTGCGGAAGATCTGGATTCCATTGAAAGACGACTTTTAGTAACTGCCTATGAAGACATTGGTTTAGCTAATCCTGCTTTGGTTGGAAGAACTTTAGCAGCCATCGATACCGCAAGACGAGTCGGTTTTCCTGAAGCCATCATTCCACTAGGTGATATCGTCATTGATTTAACCTTGTCTCCAAAATCTAAAAGCGGCGTCAATGCGATCTCAAAGGCTTTGGATGAGGTTAAAAATCATCCTTTACCTGTTCCTCCTTATTTGCGTTTAACTCCAGTCAATATGAAAGATGATGATAAGTATGATTATGGAAGACCTGATATTTGGGCAAAGATTCAATATTTACCCGATGGGGTACAGAATCTGCCATTTTATCAACCCAATGAAAGTTCACCTTATGAGAATACCCTGAAACATAATTTAGATGAACTTAATAAAATCAAACGAACCAAAGACATTAAATCCTTGAAGTAAGAAATCCATATTGGATTTCTTTTATGATGATATGTATTGATATCCATCAATACATAAGATACAATACATATATCGACAAATATCGATACATGGAGCCTTATGGAACTTAATCTTTCTCAACAAGTCAGCATTTATAAAGCCTTTTGCGATGAACAACGTTTACAGATCATTGATCATCTTACCTACGGGGAAAGATGTGCCTGTGATCTTTTGGAAAAGCTCAATATTAAACAATCCACCTTATCTCATCATATGCACCTCTTGGTTGAAAGCGGGCTAGTCCATGCACGAAGGGAAAGTAAATGGACTTATTATTCCTTAAATGAACCGGCTTGTGTTCAAGTTCAAGAAGAACTTAAGACACTGATGAATTTGAAGGACAAACAATCTACAGATTGTACGTGTGAGAACTAGATGAAATCCAAGCAAACTGAAGGTATCAATTTTTTCCAGAAGTATCTAAGTTTATGGGTTGCCTTATGTATGGGTTTAGGTGTTTTTATTGGACAAACATTTCCTGCCTTTGTATCCTTCTTCAATCAGTTTGAGTTTGCGAATATTTCTATTCCGATTGCCATCTTGATTTGGGTCATGATTTATCCCATGATGATGAAAGTTGATTTTCAAAGCATCAAAGATGTGGGTAAAAATCCTAAAGGTTTATATGTGACTTGGGTCGTTAATTGGATCATCAAACCTTTTACGATGTTTGCGATTGCAGCTTTCTTCTTTACCATCGTGTTTCGTCAATGGATCAGTCCTGAGTTGGCTCAACAATATCTCGCAGGAGCCATTCTATTAGGGGCTGCGCCTTGTACAGCCATGGTGTTTGTTTGGAGTACTTTAACCAAAGGAAATCCTGCTTATACCATTATTCAAGTAGCTACCAACGATTTGATCATCCTGATTGCCTTTGTCCCTATTGTTAAATTCTTACTGGGAGTCAGTCAAATCGCGGTGCCTTGGGATACTTTGATTTTATCCGTTGTCTTGTTTGTGGTTATTCCTTTGACGGCTGGAATATTTACTAGAGTCTTTATGATCAAACGAATCGGCTTAGCGTCTTTTAATCAGAATTTCTTGCCTAAATTTGATAATGTGACTGTTAGTGGGCTCTTATTGACTTTGATCTTACTATTCTCGTTTCAAGGTGAAGTCATCTTACAAAATCCCTTCCATATTTTACTGATTGCAATTCCTTTAACGATTCAGACCTTTCTCATCTTCTTTATCGCTTATTTCTCAAGTAAAGGATTAAAATTACCTCATGATATTGCAGCACCTGCTGGGATGATCGGCGCCTCTAATTTCTTTGAATTGTCTGTTGCGGTTGCGATTGCATTGTTTGGGACTACCTCTCCGGCAGTCTTGGCGACAGTCGTCGGGGTATTGACAGAAGTCCCTGTTATGTTGATACTGGTCAAGATCGCCAACAATACAAAGCATTGGTTTAGCACTTAAATAAGATCGATAGATCCAAGGAGAAAACATGAAAAAAGTTTTATTCATCTGTATTCACAATTCAGCTCGAAGCCAAATGGCAGAAGCTTTCTTGAATCATTTGGGTGAAGGAAAATATGTGGCTGAAAGCGCTGGTTTAGAACCTGGCAAATTGAATCCTTTCGTCGTTGAAGCCATGAAAGAAATCGGCTACGACATCAGTCAAAACCTAACTAAATCTGTCTTTGATTTTCATCAAGCTGGTAAAAAATATGACTACGTAGTTAAAGTATGTGATGCAATGAGCGGTCAACAATGCCCAATTTTTCCGGGCGCAAAACTGACCCTAAACTGGAATCTTGAGGATCCATCCTCATTAAGTGGAACGCATGAGGAAAGAATGGCCAGAACGCGTTTGATTCGTGATCTTGTCTTAGAAAAAGTCCATCAATTCTTAGTGGATCCTAGCAGTAGCGAACAGAAATAAATTTGCGTAAAGAGAGGACTAACGATGTCCAAAGCAATCATTGTCGATTTTTTATATCTTGACTTACATTCATGTCAGCGTTGTATTGAGACAGGAAATATTCTTGAGCATGTCCTTGAAGAAGTAACCCAGCAATTATCAAAAGATGGTTATCAAATCAAACTCAACAAAATCAAAATGTCTTCCATTCAACTGGCCCAAAAATATCGTTTTATCAGCTCACCAACCATTCGTGTCAATCACCATGACATCGACCTCAGCGGCCATGAAACCTTATGTGTCGATTGCGGAGATCTGTGTGGCGATCAAGTTAATTGTAGAGCCTGGTCTTATGAAGGTAAGATCACCAATGAACCGCCTCAAGCCATGATCAAAGAAGCAATTCTTAAACATATGGATGATGTGAATACGATTGATGAATCGCCTTATCAATTGCCTAAAAATCTTAAAATATATTATGAGGGTCTTACAAGAAAGCAGAAAACTTATCCTACGATTACCCTAAGATAACTAAAGGTCCAAAATTGGACCTTTTACTTATTCTATTTCGAAATCTCCGCTGACACTTTTTAGATTGACTTTGGTTGATCCATCACCAATCGTGATGGTTTGATTATGTCTGGGCGTATCATATTCGGCATCTCCAATACTTAGGGATCCACTATTGGAAATGAAGGCAATCGAGCATCCTTTCTTTTCAATATCCAACTCTAGTTCATAGTCACCACTCACTGTATTGATGCTTAAGGTATAAACATCAGGAGCTTTTAGACTACCGTCACCAGAAGTTGAATTGATTCGCATTTGATGAGCACTTCCATCATATTCAATATCTCCGCTTACCGTTTCAATCGTGCAAGCATCGCCATCATGTTCAAAGATATTGACATCTCCGCTGACTGTTTTGATTTGAAGGTCACCGCTGATCGCAGTGAGATCAATGTCACTAGAAACTCCGATCACTTTGATGTTTTTTGCTTTCAAATCATCGACACCGATGTCTCCGCTCAAACTATGAAGATCTAGGTGTTCTATAACACAATCATCGATTCTTATATCTCCACTGGCTGTTTTACATATTAATTCTACCAATGTCTTGGGAAGTTCAAAGCTAAGATCGACAGGATCAACACTATGTTTAAAGAGTCGATTTTCATTGGTGACTGTTACAAAAAGTGTATTGCCTTCTTGTTTGGTCGTTACTTGTGTAGATAGTTTGCCTAAAACTCGTTTTGATATTTCATAATCGATGTGAGTTTGATCATCTTGAGAAGCGTTGATGGTAACATCCGCATGCACACCATCGATAACGACACGTTGGATCGTTGAGCCGAATACTTTTCTAGAATCATGCGACTCTTGTTTATGATTTTCCAATCGTTTGAGATCTAGTGACTGAACCAACTCACCTACAGGTCCCAATGAATCAATGATTTCTTTTTCTGATTTTCCTTCACTGAGTCCGATATCAAAATGTTCTTTAAAATCAGCCATCAGTTCATCTTTATCTTGTGGATTTAAAGCATCCAATGCTTCTGCTAATTGATTTAAGTATTCTTTCTGTGTCATGATGGTCCCCTTTCTATTGGATCAACCGATCGACTTGCTGAATGAAATCCATCCAGCCATGCTTCAATAATTCGGTATATTCAAGACCTTTTGGTGTGAGTTTATAGTACTTGCGAGCAGGTCCTTCAGCAGTTTCAACCAAGTAGGTTTCTACATACTGCTCATCTTTTAGACGTCTCAGTAGTAAGTATAAAGTCCCGCTGGCGACACTCATTTCTTGAGAAATAGTTTCTGTCAGCTCGTAGCCATATTGTTCACTCTTAGCTAATTGTGCTAACACACAGAGTTCCAACACGCCTTTTTTAAATTGTGCATTCATGGTTTTCTCTCCTTATATGTCCAATATATCACTATGTATGTAGTATTGCAACATATATTGTATAAATTTATTTATATTAAAAACAGCCTTATGGCTGTTGGGGTGAATCTGATTGATATTTGGGATTAAAAGGTTCTAGGTGTGTAATGACTTGCACCATTGAATCTTCAAAATGATCTTGAAGTACCCTTTCAATCGTGTGTGATAAATAATGGGCATCGATCAAAGTCACTTGGGCATCCGTTAATACATGCAAGTCAATAAACAAATTGGATAATGTACCTCTTGAACGTATATGATGAACCCCTTTGACTTCAGGTAAACGCATGACGACTTCTTTGATGATGTCTTCGTCGACTACTTTGGAGTCCAGTAAAATAGCACTGGCCATCTTAAAAATCTCATAGGCAGCAAACAAGATAACGCCTGCAACGATTAAAGAAACCAAAGGATCGATCCAAATCGGTAAACCAAGTTTGATCAAGATAAGAGATAAAATAACCCCTAATGTAACAAACACATCACTTCGTGTATGCATCGCATCACTCATGAGTAGCGTTGAATGAAGTTTCTTGCCTTGTTTATATTCATACGTTGTCACAAACAAGTTGATGATCAAGGTTGAAACCATGACCACAAAGGTAATGATATCAATAGTAGGCATAACAGGATTATAAAACTTGGAAATGGCTTCACTGATGATTTGAAAGCTCAAGAAGAAAAGCATCCCGACAATCAGTAAGGAACTTAGGGTCTCATATTTACCATGACCGTAAGGATGATCATCATCGACAGGACGGCTCGCCAAAGACATCCCAACCAGTCCTATGACATTACTGGACCCATCGGTCAAGGAATGAAATCCATCTGCCAAAATAGAAGCAGAATTGCTTAGTGTTCCCAATCCGATTTTAGCCAATGCTACCGCGACGTTCGCAAATAGGATGACCCAAAGAATACGTTTGATTGATTTAACAGAAATAGACATACATTTTCTCCTATTGGGTATAAAAAACCCACGAAACACATTCTGTCCCGTGGATCACTTGAATTCCACTGCCTTAATGGCCCAGCCCCACAAACCTTATCGGTTCATCGCCTGCTCAGTATGCGACTATTTTAGCGTTAGAACGTTATTTTGTCAAATATGATAACTGTTCATATCAATTCTGAATCATATTCAACAAAACTTCATTGAATCCTGATTCTGTTTCATGCGGAGTATGTCCAGCATCATCAAATATATAGGTTTGTGCTACAGTCACTGTTTCTTGTATGATCTGCATGTTTTCTACAGGAACCCACGTATCTTTTCCACCCCATATCAAATTGATTTTTAGATTAAGTCCCTTTACTTCATCGATCGTCACATTCCTAGAAGTCTTCACAAATTGAAGCAAACCATTGATCGTTCCTTTAATTAAAACAGGTTCTAGATATCCATCTACCGCTTCTTGAGGAACTTCTTTCTGATAGACATCTTTAAGTAAATTACTAAAATTCTTTTCATTGAGCAAAAAATATCTTAACGCTACTTTAAGCCATGCCCCTATAGGCGTATCCATTAAGTATCCAGCTGAATTCGATCCTTGGTTTGCTGCACCTGCGATCATCGTGATGTCTATGATCTTCGATTGATTCTGTAGAGCCATCGCTAAGGTCGTAGAAGCTCCCATGGAGTGACCCACCAAATGCCAAGCACTTTGGCTGTTATTCTGAGCATCAAAATCATCCAACATTTCCCACAAAAACGACGCAAAATTAACTTGAGTATATTTAAAATCAGACGGTTTATCACTATATCCAAAACCAGGCAAATCAACTGCAATAACGGTATATCCTTGATCGCTCAAGAATTGTATGTTTTTACGATATGAAAAGGTGGATGCCATCAATCCATGGATCAACAATATCTTTCCTTTTTCTTCCCCTACCGCATAAGATACTTGAGTGTGTAGTCTAAGTCCACTTTCGGTCGTAAAAAACACCGAATTCTCATAAGGTTTATCAGGTGCTTTCTTAGAATAGTCCGTTGGGATGAAATACGGAAGTATCATCAAGAAAATCAATAAAAATAAAAAAGCTTTGAGTATTTTTTTAATCATGTATCTTATTTATACCTTATATGCATTCTAAAATCAAAACGAACGCTTTTTAGGTATAATATTCTCATGAAGAGCACACTTTCTAAGATCAAACATCCGTTTCAACTTCAAGGATCATTGACCAAACCCAATTATTTCGAAGGCTGGTATTTTAAACAGGTTCATCTCGAACAAGACAAAACCATCAGTTTTATTTTTGGGATCAGTACTGGTAAACAAGATCCGCATAGTTTTGTACAAGTCATACAGTCAAATCCTTTATCTACAGCCTATTATAAATTTCCTCTAGACGCCTTTAAAGTTGATGGGGAAGGATTCACTTTAGATAAAAATCGTTTTAGTCTACATGAATTAGAACTTCATTTACACCAAGAAGGCTTGATCATCGATGGGATCTTATATTATACAAATCATCAAACCCTTGAACATAAACCCTTAATGCCCAACATCATGGGTCCTTTTGCCTATATTCCCAATATGGAATGTAATCATGGGGTCATCAGTATGAACCATCACGTTAACGGGACCTTAAACATCAATCATCATCTTTATACCTTTAAACAAGAACGAGGTTATATTGAAAAAGACTGGGGAAGATCATTTCCAAAGAAATACATCTGGATTCAAGGCAATCATTTTAAAGACCCAAAAACAAGTTTTATGGCCAGTATCGCCCATATTCCTTTTTTAGGACTTTCTTTTGAAGGTTTGATTTGCCAACTGGATTTGCCTCATAAACGATATCGTTTTGCGACCTATACCTTTTCTAAGATGACTTCTTTAAAGAAGACAGAAGATGGTTTTGAATTTGCACTCAAAAAAGGTTCAACAATTCTAAAAGTGCTTGCCCATATTCCAGTCAGCGGAGAACTCAGATCGCCTCACTTAGGCAGTATGATCAAAACCATCAAGGAAGGTCTTGGGGGAAGCATTGAGCTCATTTTGACTCAAAAGGGTCAGTCTGATCTTAATCTCAGTTCTGATCATTGCGGCATTGAAATAGAAGGCTATCTTTGATTGTAAGAAATATATGTCGAAGTCATTAGTTGAGTGTGGAAAGGAGATCTCATGAACAACCTGATTGGTATCGTTTTATCCTTTGTGTTTGTCTTCATGACGATTGGGATCTCTACCATTTTAAATAAGAAAAAGATCCTTAGTGATGAAGGCAGTCGCAAATTCATTCATATCGCTGTCAGCAATTGGTGGATCTTAGCAATGCTGACTTTTGATGATCCGTTATGGGCCAGTTTTGTCCCATTGATGTTTGTTTTCATTAACACGCTTTCGATGAAGAAACAAATTTTTACAGCCATGGAACGCAAGTCAGGTAGACAAGAATGGGGGACTGTCTATTATGCGATCTCCTTGTTGATTTTGACTTATGTAACATTTGCGGCTGATTTAGCATATATCGGAGGCATCGGGATCTTGATTATGGGTTATGGGGATGGTTTTGCGGCATTAATTGGAAGAAAGTATGGAAAACATCGCTTGTGGTTTGGGAAAAGTATAGAAGGTGCCAGTGTTGTATTGGGTTTTGGTATTTTTATTTCAGGGATTTTCTTTTATATCTATTCACCAAATTTCTGGTTTATAAAAAGTTTGATTGTTGGGGTTGTAGCCATGGTCGTTGAGCTTTTTTCACCAAATGGAATTGATAATCTCAGCCTTCCTTTATTGGTAAGCTTAATCAGCTTTATCTTGTCCATACTATGAATACAACACAATTATTCATTGGGTTCATTTTAAGTTTTGGGGTGGCATTTATTGCCTATAGAAAATCGAAACTGACCTTAAGTGGTTTTTATAGTGCCTTACTTTTAGGAACGATCATTTATGGCTTTGGATCTTGGATCTTCTTTATATGGTTGATGATTTTCTTTATGTCATCGCTGATGATTCAGAAAATAAGTGGTGTTGTGATACCGGGAAAAGTACTGATTGTAAAACATGGACCACGAAACTGGATCCAAGTTTTCGCCAATGGTGGGTTATTAGGAATCATTAGTCTAATCTACTTTTTTACGCCTTCACAGCTTCTTATCTTTATGGCTGCATTATCTATGGCCGCCTCAACCTCAGATACGTGGGCCTCTGAAATTGGTTCAATAAGTTCTGATCTTCCATATGGATTGATCAGCCGTAAAAATATCACCAAAGGATTATCTGGAGGGGTTACGAAGCTAGGATTATGGGCTTCATTGTGGGGCAGTGCTTTGATTTCACTACCTTATTTAGTCATGATGTCATTAATTAGTGGATATCATATAAACTTACTGATAATGTCGCTTATGTGTTGGTTTGGAGGATTTATGGGTTCTATCGTGGATAGCGTTTTAGGAGAACTGTTTCAAGCAAAGTATCTTGATGAGCATTTAGTCGTTATCGAAACACCTCACTACAAACAAGCTAAACTGATCCATGGCTTTGCATGGTTAGATAATAATATGGTCAATCTGTTAAGCAATGTGATCGTTGTTTCTGTATTTGGTTTCCTTGTATGGATGATGGTTGGATATATATGATGAATGAAAAACCTATTGCTCGTTTAGAAAAACAATGGGCGATCTTAAAATATGAAATACTTGAGAAAGATCCTGCAACCTATCAAAAGATACGGTCTTTATTAAAAAACAAAACATCGCCAGATGAACATGCCTATATAGAACTCATTCAAATCGCGAAACATCAGCCCGATCATAAAGGCCATCAACAAACAGCCCTTGAGCATGTCTGGGGTTACTTTAAAAAAATCTGTACGACACAAGAAAAAACGAAGTTTGATAATGAACTTCGTCTTTGGTTAAATGAAGAGACTGAACTTTTAGAAATCAAACAGTTTTTATATGACTTGGCACTTCAATATCAAGTCGCCTATTTGCTTGAATCTTCTTATTTTGATCAGGTTAAATCTAATTTGTCTCGATGATATTTCTAAGATAATTGTTCGCAAATACGAGATCTTCTTTCCAAGTTGGACTACCAATAAACCAAAACTCTCCTACAAACAAGGCAACCCCTTGTTTTTTTAGTTCACGCACAGCTTCTTTATAATGAGTGTCACCGGTTGAAAATGGAATATCGCGATAATGACCTTCAATGATTTCTTTTAGGTGTGCCGCAACGATATGCCCTCTACCGCTATATAAATCATCCTCAACACTGATCTTGGAGATGCGTGATGCGTTGGTCAAATTCCCAACATCTGGATAGACTTGAAGATAAGGTGAGTTGTTTTGATCAACATATCTCATGGCTTTTTTAACGGTATCCATAAACAGTGTTTCCATAGTTTCAAAGGCTAAGATAACGCCATATTTTGAAGCCAATTTGACACATTTCTTCAGATTCTTTTCAAATTCGAGTTGAGTCGATTCATCATGATCTTCATAGTACACATCATAGCCTGCCAACTGGATATAACGGACCCCTAACTTTACAGCTAAGATACACGCCTTCTCCATGATTTCTAATGATTTGGCTCTGATGTTTTCATCGTGAGATCCTAAAGGATACTTACGATGACCACTTAAACATAGAGACAGTATAGGAATCCCTGTATTCTTGATGGCTGCTTGAATTTCTTCAACAATCTTTTCATCATCTAGTCTTGATAGTTTTTCGGCTGATTCATCAACACTGATTTCAAGATAATCAAAACCACTAACTTTAGCAGCACTTAATTTTTCTTCCCAAGTTAAGTTTGAAGGCAATGCTTTCTCATAAAGACCCAGCTGATACGACTTATTTTTGTCCATAATAAGCATTCTTTCCATGTTTTCTTAGAAAGTGTTTATCGAGTAGGACTTGTTGCATAGGCGTGATTTCTGGATTCATTGTTTGAACATGCCATGCCATCATTGCAACTTCTTCCATGACAACAGCTTGATGGACGGCATCTATTGCACTTTTCCCCCAAGTGAAAGGACCATGACTGGCAACGACAACACCGGGTACATAATTCGGATCTATTTTTTTAGCTTTAAATGTTTCTACAATAACTTTCCCTGTATTGAGTTCATAATCCCCTTCAATTTCTTGAGTACTCATGAGTCTTGTGCAAGGGATCTCTCCATAGAAATAATCGCCATGAGTGGTTCCATAGGCAGGGATGCCACATTTGGCCTGAGCATAAATAGTTGCCCAACGAGAGTGTGTATGCACGACTCCTTTGATATCCGGGAAATTTCGATAGAGTTCAAGATGGGTATCTGTGTCACTGCTGGGCTTGTAGTGCCCTTCTACGACTTTTCCAGATAGATCGACCAGTACGATATCCTCAACCTTTAAGACATCATATTCGACTCCTGATGGCTTAATGGCGATGATGCCTGCTTCTCGATCGATGGCTGATACATTACCCCAAGTAAAGACAACCAATCCTGATTTAGGTAAAAGTAAGTTTGCTTCTAAGACATCTTGTTTAAGTTTTTCTAGCATAGTGGCTCCTAGTCTGTGATCACGTAGACCGCAGCTTCATTTTGAGTATGATTACTGGAATGAATCAAATCACAATCCTCTAAATTGACCACATTAAGATTAGCAGGACCTACACCTTTATCAATCAATGTTGTTTCAAACTTACCATTGATGAATTGAACCATGAATAGATCAGATGCTTCCCGGCGTACTCCACCAATAAAACTATTGACACCTCTGATTCTAGCGCCAACCAAAGTATGCGCAAAATCGATCACGTAAGGATAACTGTAAACATCTTTATAGGTGTCATTGATTTTCTTATAGATCTTGATCACATTTCCGTGGAAAGGTTCAATCGTCATCAATTCTTCTTGGCCATCATTGTCGATGTCGATGACCGCTATTTCTCCAACTGGTTTATTAAGGATCTTTTCTACTTTCCAGTTTCCTAAATGATCTGGAATAGTTACTTTAAAAATACCTTGGTCAGATGTAAAATAACCACCATCATTTTGGTGTGAACGGGTATAACCATGATTACGGAACATTCCTTCTGCGATGATTTTAAGATTTAGTGTTTCATTGAGATCTTTTGGCAACTCAGCTACATAGATCTTGCCTGCTTTACTCCAGTCTTCTTTATGCTCTTTGCTTTCTGCAATGGTTGCCCCAACAAAGTAAACTTTCCCTTGTGATTCATAAAGGTCAAAACGATGCAGATAAGGCAAATGCAGAATATCTTTTAAAATAAACCCTTTTTGTTTATCATAAGTGACCCATGTCAAATGTGCACCACTGGGTGTTTCTTTTAAATAGAACCCATTGACAGCCAAAAACTGATTCTTGCGTCCGGGAATCGGAATCATCGACATGGTTCCTCCGCCTTTTTCCCAAACAACTTTTTTATCTTTAAAATCCTTACCGCTATAAGCAAAGCAAGGATAATCTTTTTCTTCGCTGGCATAAAAGAGATGAAGTTGATCATCTAACGTAATGGCTGATGTCGCATAACAACGAAACATCTCATCTAAGTGAATTTTTTGTACTTTCATAGTTTTCTCCTTATGGATAAGATAAACAAATACCGGGGTATTAGCCCGGTATTTGTTACTTTTTAAACTTTTCTAGAAGTCCGCTGGCTAAGATCTTCTCTTTGGCTTCCGCATCGGAAAGAACATTCTTCAAACCAATGATGATAACCCCTTTAGCTTCAGCGTCTTTAAACATCGAAACGAAATTTAACGGACAGAAGACAGCATCGTAGGTAGTGGCAGAACTCTTGCCTTCCGAAATGGAACAGTGATGGAGTTTTGTAAGCGGGACGTTTAAATCCTTAAAAGCCTTCTCAACTCTCATCTTCATCATTAGACTTGTTCCGGCACCGTTGGCACAGGATACTAACACTTTCATAATTAATCCTCCTTTGTTGTCATTATTATAAGACTATTTGTTAACTTTTGCTAAGTAAGCTGGATAATCTTCTGTGACCAAGAAGTATGTGTCTTTATGACGAGCATACTGGATCTGAGGAATAGCCAACATCCCAATAACGATGATACCAACACCGACGAAACCGACGATGTCTCCGTATTGAGCCATGAAATGTAAGAAGAAGGTGAAGGCTGGCCAAATAACTGCCCAGTCCCACATACCAAGGTAACCGCCGTAAGCAGTCAATCCAACGAATGATGCAATGATTGCAGATCCGTAAACTTGGCATAAGCCAGCGATAAACGGCATCAGCATAGCTGCTTTAACTCCGCCTTTATTGTTGGCGAATACAGCGATGGTGGCATTATCGAAGAAGACAGGAACGAAACCGGCAACGATCAAGACTGGGCTCTTCAACCAAATCAAACTCACGATCGCCAAGAATTGTCCAATGGCACCAAACAAGAATCCAATGGTAACGGCATTTGGAGAACCAAATCCATAAGTTGCAGCTACGTCAATACCAGCAACAGCTCCTGGCAATAAACGTGTCGAGATTCCTTGGAAAGAATTGGTCAATTCGGTAACGAATGTACGAACGCCCAATTGTAAGATCGCCAAGTAAACAGCGAAATTCAAGGATGTGGTCAAGATATAGAATGGGAATGAAGCAGTAGCTGCTAAGAATTTCTTTTCTACCAAGTATGGTTGACCTAAAACCAACAAGATGACTCCGAAGAATAAGGTCATCAAGATAGCAGTAGCGACCATGTTTTCATTAAAGATCGATAAGAAACCTGGCAATTCAAGATCTTCAAGTCTCTTCTTGTTTTTACCAAACATCTTCTTTGATAATTCTGAGAATAATGCGATACCAAACATCTGTTGGTGGGCAACACAGAAGCCAGCGCCTTCAGTTAAATCTTGTGTATATTCTACGGTCAAGTTTGAACCAACGGCCCAATAAACGCCCAATACTAAGCCCATGATGATTAAGTATTGTGTTTCCTGCAATGCTGGGAAAACAAACAAAATCAACCAGAACGCTGTAGAAGCTTGTTGAAGCTGTACATGTCCTGTGGTGAAGATGGAGCGCAGTTTGGTCCATTTCTTCAAAGCGACTAATACGATGTTTAAAATGAAAGCAATAAGCAAGAGAACCATAACAGCTGAGAACGATTTCCCCATCGCTTGTAACCCAGCAGTTACAGCTGCTTGACCGAAATATGGGTCAATAACAGTTGCAGTAAGATTGAAACGGTCTTTCAATCCAACCAAGATTGGACGGAAGTTGTTGACCAAGCCCCCTGAACCAACCCCCAAAATCAAATAACCAACTGTGGCTTTGATGAATCCAGCCAATACTTCGTACCAAGGTTTTCTCAGTAGAACATAGCCCACTACAACGATCAACCCGATAAAGTAAGCCGGAACAGTCAGGATGTTCGTTGCAAAGAACGTCCAACCTTTAATGATAATATCCATAAATATTCTCCTTTCCTTTTTTCTTATTTATAAAGAACTCATGTTCTTATAAATACTGTTTTTGGATACGCAAGAGATCTTCATCATTCTTGGCATCAAGTAATGCACTGACTACATCATCATTCATCAACATTTCAGCCAAAGCCATCATGTTTTCTAAGTGCTTATCATGATTGACTGAAGCTAATACAAAGAACAAGCGGGCATCTTTTTCAGGATCGTTGAGATCGAAATGCACAGGTTCTTCAACTTTCATAAAACTGATCGCTGTATCATTGACCCCTTCAGCCCCTTCGGTTGAATGAGGCATCGCAATGTTTGGGGCAATAACGATATACGGCCCATAATCTTTAACACATTTGATGACAAGATCCACATACTTTTGAGTAATGGTGTTGTCGTTTAGTAATGGAACACAACTGGCTTGAATGGCCGTTTCCCAATCCGGAAAACTTTGATGATAACAGGTATGCTTCTTTTCAACGAAAGTTTTAAGCATATTACAAGATCGATCTGAACGGTACGTTCGGTTCTTCTGAGAAGGCATCTTCGAAGCCTCTGCGGAAGTGGAATTGACGTTTATCGGCATCATCTGGATAAATAAATTTGCCGCCGACATCCCAAACAAACGGTTTGAATTGATACTGCAAGGTGTATTTCTTGAAATCATACAACATCAGTATTTCAGCAGGATCTGCTTTAAAGTTGGTCCAAACATCATAATGCAAAGGAATAACGACTTTGGTTTGCAGAGCTTCAGCCATTCTTAGGATATCGATGGAAGTCATCTTGTCTTGATTACCGACAGGATTTTCACCGTAAGAACCAAAAGCCACATCGATCTTATGATCTTTACCATGTTTTGCATAATAAATTGAATAATGGGAATCTCCAGAATGATAAACATTACCACCTGGTGTTTTGATCAAGAAATTGACCGCTTTATCATCCATATCGGTAGGACATACACCTCGGATGTCTTCATCAGCTGTAACCAAACAGGTTCTGTCGAAGGAATCCAAGACAACGATTTCTGTATCTTTGATTTTAATGACGTCGCCTGGTCTAACCGTGACCAATTGATCTTCAGGTACGCCCCATTTACGCCAAATCTCAACACTCTTCTTAGGTCCGATGAACGGAACTTTTGCTTTAACATTTTGTAAGACGGCTGCAGCCATATTCATATCGATATGATCTGCATGATAATGCGTAGAGAGAACCGCATCGACAGTTGTAACAGAGAAGGGGTCATAAACGATCTGAACGCCTCTCAAGTTAGGCTGAAGCAGTTTTCCGCCTGTCATGTTTCTCATTTGATGGAAAGGTGCCATCTCTTGGACTTTTCTTGTACGTTTACCATTACCGAACCATGCGTCGATAACGATGTTGGTGTTGTTTTCAGTTTTAAACCAAATGCCGACACAACCCAACCACCACATGGCGAGTTTGCCTTTTTCAACGACTTCTTGGTCGATCTCTTCATTAAGCCAAGTTCCCCATTCAGGAAATGAACTCAGGATCCAAGATTCGCGGGTGACTTCATCTATTTTTGCCATAGTTAACCTCTATTCTTTCGTTTATGCACCCATAATATTCTAAAGTTTTCATTTAAACAAGGTCATTTTATGAATTTTATGGCGTTTATATGAACACTTAAATTTTTGTCAGCGTTTTCATTTGATTATATGAACTTTTAATTGTATATTAATCATATATTTCAAGGAGATACCTTTATGAATGCCATTAAACGCTATTATACAAAACGAGAAAAAACAAATTTCTATATGAATATCGTTGTTTTAGCGATATTTGTTGGTTATTCTATTTCGTTAATGCTTCAGCAGTCTGAATGGATGGGCGTTATGTTCATACTTATCATCACCGTCTTCTTCGCGGGTTCTTTGGTTCTAAAAGAAACTTTGAATTTCTTTTTCCAGAAAGCCATTTATCAATTGACAGTTGAATGTGATCCGTTTAAAGGTGAACAGACCATGAAAACCTTAAAGAAATGGGACATATTTAGAGGATACAATGTACCCTATGTTGCCTTTAATTCACTGGTTTATATTGATACCGAAAATGCACAGGCATTACTAGATCTGTTTGCCGAGGATAATAAATTAACCAAGTCTGGCAAAGATATGATCTTGATCAAGAATTATTCACTCTATAAAGCTTATGTGATCTTAAACAATAAGACTCAAATAAAAAAAGCTTATGCTGATCTGATTAAGTTAAAAGATTTCATGGGTAAAGGTAAAAAGCTAAGTCCTTTATATGCATGGTTTGACATAGAAGCCGAATACGCCTTACTGACCAACGATTCAAAAGAAGCCAACAGTATCCTTTCAAAAGCCAATACGACTGCTCTTAACCCTCGCGAACAGGCTCACCATCTATATTTAGTGGCGAATGTGGAAACTGAAAGAGGTAATGTATCGGATGCATTGAGTCATTATGAAACAGTTATTAAAATTGCTAATAAAATGGTCATTAAAGATAAAGCACAACAAAAATACGAGGAATTAAAACATGAAAAGACACAAAAAAATCGTCGATGAACGACGTAACCAACTCCTGTTTGAGTTATCCATCAGTCCAAACATCAAAGTGGATGAGTTGGCAGATCGACTCAAAGTCAGCCCTTTGACCATCCGCAGAGATCTTCAGTTCTGGGAAGATAAGGAGCGGATCTCACGTCATTATGGAGGCGCTACACTGATTGAATCCTTTCAACAATCCTGTAACGTGAATGATATAAAGGAACTTAGGAAAAATGCCATCGCTAAAAAAGCAGCGGAATTCGTAGACGATGGGGACACCATCTTCGTCAACACATCTTCCACGGCTTTGCTTATCCTTAAATACATCAAACATAAACGAGTCAACGTGATAACCAATAATGCGAATGCGATCTTCATTCAAAAGGATAACTTGATCAGTGTTCTGTTGACAGGCGGAGAACTCAGAGAGCCAAAAGAATCAATGGTTGGGGAATTTGCTTATAACAACCTTTCAAGAGTCAGCGCCAATAAAGCCTTTATTGGGTGCAGCGGAATCAGTGCACAAGTCGGTATGACAACCGCTGTATTAGCTGAGGTCGCAATCAATGAGGTCATGTTGAGACAATGTACCGGACCACGATTTGTGTTGGCAGACAGCACCAAAGTAGGTCATAATCATAGCTTTGTCAGCAGCTCAATCAATAAAATCGACTATTTGATCACAGATAGTTCTGCATCAGAAGAACACCTAACACAACTAAGAGATAAAAACGTTAAAATCATCCAAGTTGATGTAGAAGCAATTTAACCAAAACATAAATTACAGTTATATAAATAAAAGACCGATTCATGATGAATCGGTCTTTTTCTTAATTTAACTTTTATGAATTATTTGATAACGACAGTATTAGCAACAGCTTTTTCGAATGCTGGGAAGAATCCATTGATGTGGACAGTTGTTCCAGCTTTGATTGTTGCATCTTTTGCGTAGCCATCAACCATTTCAATAGCCTTAACTTCTGCTACTGTCTTACCAACTAAATAGTCAGTGAAGGATTTCGATTGAACATTCCATTCTTTACAAATTTGGCCTGTTACGCAATTTGCTGACATGCCGTATTCTGTACCCTTTTGAAGTTTTGTCTTCATGGAGTATGTAGCCAAGTCAACTTTTAATAAGCCAGTAACATCAAATTTCAAATTGCTGGATTGAGCAACATCCCAAACAGCACTGATGACTTTGTCATTCTTGTCTAGCAAGACTGAAACAACGTCTGTATTGACTGCATAGTTACCATCTTTTGCAGCAACTTCACCAGCAGCAGCAACAGCAGCAGCACCAGTAACTTTGATACTGATACCAACACCGAATTTAGCAACTTTTTTAGCTTCTACTGCATTAGCAACAGCTTTTTCGAATGCTGGGAAGAATCCATTGATGTGGACAGTTGTTCCAGCTTTGATTGCTGCATCTTTTGCATAGCCATCAACCATTTCAATAGCCTTAACTTGATCAACAGTCTTACCAACTAAATAGTCAGTGAAGAATTTTGATTGAACATTCCATTCTTTACAAATTTGGCCTGTTACGCAATTTGCTGACATGCCGTATTCTGTACCCTTTTGAAGTTTTGTCTTCATGGAGTATGTAGCCAAGTCAACTTTTAATAAGCCAGTAACATCAAATTTCAAATTGCTGGATTGAGCAACATCCCATGTAGCGCTGACAATCTTGTTATTTTTGTCTAAAACAACGGTAACGATGTCGGTGTTTACAGCATAATTGCCATCTTTAGCAGCAACTTCGCCGGCAGCAGGAACTGCAGCAGCTCCAGTAACTTTGATACTGATCCCTGTTCCATACTTGTAAGTCTTCTCTGTAGTGCAGCCAGTCAGAGTAATGGCTAGCATCGCGATTGCGAGTAAACCAACTAATACTTTTTTCATTTCATTTCCTCCTTGAAACATACTTATTATAAAAAATTCACAAGTAACAATCAAGTTAAACATCGCACTTCTTTCACTTTTAACGACTTAATTTTCACACGTCTAACACATTTCACCAAACTATGTGTCAATAAATTAGTATTTTCACAAGTGATCTTGTTTATTCATTTACTAGCCCTTTTCTATACCAGTGAAAACCACACACCATTATCCCAAACAGTGATAAAAATGAAATCAAAAGTGATAGACTCAACTCATCGTATGCAACTTTCGCACTTAATATTCTCATCCCCATCATCAGCATTGAGCTTATCGGAACAAGTGATAAAATGCGTCCTACACCTGTCGAAAGCTGCTGTGGTGTGTTCAAAATCAAACACACATAGTAGATCGCAAGTAGCCCTAAATAGAAAGGTCCTTGAATTGATGCCGCCTCTTCAATTGTCTTGACTCTAGAAGAAAGTATCAAAATCATGACTTGAAGAATCAATAGACCAAGTATTAGAAATAGGAAAGCAAAAATCATTTTTACAAGTATATCGGGTGAAAATTTTAGAACATTAGAAATCATGTCAAAATTGATTCCGCTGCCTTCAAGGTTAAAGTACTTATTCGCAAGCATAAACAAGCCCTTACCTTGATCCATATTGAGTCTTTGTATCAATAAACCACTAAAAATACCTATGCTTAGTCCAATTTGTACCAAAACCGTAATCAATCCAGACAGAATCTTGGCGCAAAAATGTTGGAAAGGGGTAATGCTGGTCAATATGAACTCTAGGACGTTAGATGTTTTTTCTTGAATGATCTCATTAGAGTTAACAGAGATAAAATTCAAAATCATAAAATAGACTGATGTCAATATCGCAAAAACCAAGTTGCTTTGAATGGCTTCAAGCGGATCGATCGGAGAATCAAAAACCAGGGGAACAGAGTTGTAGTTCATGATGAATTCAGAAACTGACGGATGGCTGGTGTTGAGTATTTTTTGTTGATGGGATTGAAGTAATAAGGCATAGATTTTAGCTTGTAAAGTCAAAGAAGCGGCTCCTTTTACTTCATAAATCCCATTTCGATAATCAATTGAAAGTTGGGCTTTGTCTTCAACCAAAATAAAGCCTTGCTTTTCCCAATATTCAATAGGCAACAACTCATCCATCGTTTCGCTAGCCACTTGTATTAGATAAGGTGTGCTGAAATTCAGATGATAAGTGTCACTGAGATGATCCAGATTAAACAAAACGATCAATACGATCGTAAAAAGGATCTGCAAAGATATTGCGAGCGGATTTAAAAACCTTCTTTTAAGCGAAAACAGAATCAAAGATCGCATACTTGGATCAATTCGCTTAATGCGACCATTTCTAAGTGAAGCGACTGAACACTTTTATCCTTTAGAAAGACACCAACTGCTTTTTTTGCTTGATTCAAAGTAGTAAATCTAACTTCGATCCATGAATCAACAGCTGTCAGTGACGCATAGGCAAAGTTAAAATCCTTCCAATTACTGTCGGCATTGACTTTTACAGAGTATTGTTGATGTTGTTCTCGCAATGCATGTAGATGACCTTGTTTGATGGTCTTTCCGTGATCTAAAATCAATATCTCATCGCATAATCCATCCATATGTTCCAGTTGATGCGATGATATCAACACCGCATTTCCTTTTTGAGCATAGTTTCTGAGCCATCGTGATAATTCAATTTGACTTAAGTAGTCCAAGCCATTAAAAGGCTCATCTAGAATGAGCACTTTGGGTTGATGAATCATCGACAGAATCAATTGTGCCTTCTGTTGATTACCTTTAGAAAGGGTCTTCATGGGTTTGTATGCCATTTCATTAAATTTAAATGTGTCTAATAGTTCATGTAAAGATCGTTCGGTTTGAATCTCATTGAGATTTCTTAGTTTACCCAACATTTTTGCTTGCTGAGTCAATGTAAGATCGATCAATAAAGATCTTTGTTCAGGCATATATCCAACTATATCTTTATCAACAACGACTTCACCATGATCGGGCTTAATAATACCGCAAATGATTCGAAATAAAGTACTCTTACCACAACCATTATGCCCAAAAACACCCATGATCTGATAGGGTTCACATGTAAAACTACATTCATCCAATACTTTTCTGCGATGATAACTTTTTGAGACTGCTTTTACGTTCAACATACTTGATCCTCACTACACTGTATGTTGAAATCTTGTTGACTCCTAAATAAAAACCCTTTCGGGTTTAGATTTTGACTTTCATTTCTTCGGGTTTGATCAAGTTCATATTCACATGACAATACCCACCTGGATTCTTGATCAGATATTTCTGATGATAGGTCTCCGCATCATAAAATATCCCAGTCTTTTCAACTTCAAGTACGATTGGTTTTTTATAACTGGCTTGCTTTTCTTGGATGTAGTCACGGGCAATTTGAGCATCTGCTTCATCTTCATAATAAACACCAACGCGATACTGCGTTCCGATGTCGTGACCTTGACGATTAAGTGTCGTAGGATCGATGAATCTGAATAAATGTTCAAGGATCTTCTTGAGCGTGATGATATTTTCATCATAAACCAACTCTACGACTTCCGCATGTTTGGTTTTGCCTGAACAAACATCTTGATAACTTGGGTTTTCAGTAATGCCTTGAGCGTAACCCACTCTGGTGGCTTCTATGCCTTTTAAACGTCGATAATATTCTTCAACGCCCCAGAAACAACCACCGCCGATTACTATTTTTTTCATATGTTCTCCTTGTGAAGCCAATGGCTTATGTCTTCCATGACTTGTTTCATGGATTCTTGATGTGTTGGATTTGCCCATTGAGCTTTGAATTGATGTCTGAACCATGTCAACTGTCTTTTCGCATATTGACGGGTATGTGTGATGATGGCAGACTTAGCCAATTCTATTGATTTATTCTCATTGAGCACTTCCCTGAATTCTTTATACCCTATTCCTTGGAAGCTTTGAAAGCATTGTGCATCTTGAGAACTAAAATAAGTCCTGACTTCCGTTTCTAAGCCTTGTTTAAACATCTCTTCGACTCTTTTTTCGATACGTTCAACTAAATGAGCTCGTTCAAGATCTAGTACGACCATATACACATCATAGATCGGCTGATGGTTTTGAGCTGCTTCACGATCTGATTTTAATGTACCGCTTAATCCCATATTGAGTGCTCTTATGACCCTTTTTCGATTGTTGGGATGGATCTTTTGTGCCGCAATAGGATCAATTTTAAGTAATCGTTCATAGAGTTCTTCATCACTGATTAAGTCATAGGTTTCACTAGGAAAAGTTTCTTTTGGGAAATCATAATCATAGAGGACTGACTTTAAATAGTGGCCTGACCCACCGCATAAGATAGGTAACTTATGCTGGTCAGAGATTTCTTGAATGCTTTTTCGACAATCTTTTTGAAAATCCGCAACACTATAAGACTGGCTATAATCTAAGATGCTTAACAGATGATGAGCGACTCCTTTTTTGTCTTCATCTGTGATCTTTGCGGTCCCGATATTGAGTTGGGTATAGATTTGCTGAGAATCACCATTGATGACTTCCCCATTAAATGCTAAGGCACATTCTATCGCAAAGGCACTCTTTCCGCTCGCAGTAGGACCTGCGATGACCAGTACTTTTTTCATCGCTCAAAGTCACGCCATAGGTCTTTGGTGGCGATTTTGATCAAAGTTGGACGGCCATGGGGACAGTGATAAGGTTGATCACAGTGACTCAATTCATCTAAGATCTGTTTCATATCTTCAAGCGTTAATTGTTGATTGAAACGGACAGATTTATGACAGGCCGTGGTCGCTAAAGCTGCTTTTCTTAAGCTTTCAGTACTGATATTTCGTTCATCTTCATAACGCTCAAGAAGATCACTTAAGAAAGCTTCTTGGGTGCCTTCTTTTAACCATAAAGGGATGCTTCTGATGATCACATCGCTTTCTGAAAAGAGTTCGATCGTGATTCCTATCTTTTGAAGTTCGCTTTTTAACGCATCAAAGCGAATCTTTAGGCTGGGTTTTAAGGCAACGACCAAAGGGATCAGAAGGGTTTGCTGAGAAGAGATTTTTTTATCGATCTGTTTTAGTAACTTTTCATAATTGATGCGTTCTTTAGCCGCATGTTGGTCAATGAAATAGACCGTTAAAGGATCACTGGCGATGATATAACGGCCATGGATTTGTCCAATTAGATCTAATACAGGGAAGGTTGGATGTTTTATGGGTGGTTCTAACGGTGTTTCTTGGATATCCCATCGGGGATTTGAGTTAACTTCAGGATAAACTTGGATTTGTGCTTGTGGATAATGAGAGGGTTCAAAGAGTTGTTCCTGAGATACGATGGGTCCTAAATTTTTAGGTTCAAAATTCTTCACATTCATTGAATCGTGAATGGCTTTAGATAATTCATCGACGATCAAGTAATAAAGTTGTTGTTCCTTAGAGAGTTTAACTTCCCATTTCGAAGGATGAACATTCACATCGGCCAATGAAGCATCGGCTGTGATGTTTAAAATGACCATGGGGTAACGATGAGGTGGGATCACGTTTTGATAAGCTTCGGTCACCGCTTTTTGAATGGGATAAAAACGTATGACGCGTTGATTCAAAAAAATCAATATGGCTTTATTATTGGACTTATTTTCTTGAGGATCCAACCATAAACCTTCTACTTTGAAGTCGTGATCAGCACACATAAAAGGATGAGCTAAACGAGCCAAACGATTCCCATAAGTCATCGCTAATGTTTCTAGCCAATCATTGCGTCCTGTCGTTCGTAGAACTACTTGTTCATCTGCTATGAGCTTAAAAGCCACATCTTTTCGACATAAGGCCATTTTTTCTACAAGATCTGTAATCAAAGCACTTTCATAACTCACTGTTTTAAGATGTTTTAAACGAGCAGGAGTCCTTCTAAACAAGCCTTCAACAAGTATGCTTGTTCCTTGAGGTCGATCATACGTTCTTTTTTGAAGAATGGTTCCATATTCGATGATGATTTGATTGGAACTTAGCCCATTAGAACTTGTGGCAGTAACTTTCGCAACCGATGCGATGGATGGTAAAGCTTCACCACGAAACCCTAAGGTTTTAGGGGCAAATAATTCTTTGGCTGTTGATATCTTACTGGTCGCATGACGTTCAAAGGCCATGGAGAGATCGCTTTCATCCATACCTTCTCCATCATCATTGACTTCTATGGATTCGATACCGCCTTGTACGATACGGATTTCAATAGCACTTGCATGGGCATCCAGTGCATTCTCAATCAGTTCTTTGATGACGCCCATGGGTCTTTCAACGACCTCTCCGGCTGCGATCATATTGGTTAAATGATCATCAAGACGTCTAATTTTTCCCATGTTTTTTATCCTTCAGTGTTTCTTTGAAGTCATTGAGGTAGCGTAAAGCTTCGATGGGGGTCGTTTCATTGATGTCTAGGGTAGTGAGTTGATCGATGATGGCTTGGACTTCTTTAGGGGTTCTTACGATTTCTACGATGTCTAGGGTTTGTTGAACGATACGTTTCTTAGATTCCAGTTCTTTGAGCAAGATACTGGCACGTTCTAAAACAGATTCAGGAAGATGGGCTAAACGAGCCACATTGACCCCATAGGATTTATCTGCTTTACCATGTTTGACACGATATAAGAAATGAACTTCATGTTTGTCTTCGATGACTTCCACATGCATATTAATAAGTTTGGGTAAAGGACCTTCTAAATTGGTGAGCTCATGATAATGCGTTGAGAAGATTGCTTTACACTGAATGACGGTCGCAATATATTCCACCATAGCTTGAGCCAAAGCCATCCCATCATAAGTCGAGGTGCCTCTTCCGATCTCATCAAATAAGATCAACGCATTAGAACTGGCTTTTTGTAGGGCATTATTGGCTTCGATCATTTCTACCATGAAAGTTGATTGACCCTCAAGGATGTCATCACTGGCCCCCATTCGAGTATAAATCGCATCAATGAGCGATAAATCCGCTTTTTTTGCGGGAATATACATACCCATTTGAGCCATGATAACCAACAATGCAACTTGTCTCATATAGGTGCTTTTACCTCCCATATTGGGACCTGTCAACAGATGTATGGGATGATTTTGAGTAAAATGGGTCGAGTTGGGGACATATTTGGTTCTTGTTTCTAGAATCGGATGACGTCCCTCTGTGATGTTTAACTCAAAACCATCATGAAACTCAGGTTTGATGTAGTTACCTTGATGACTAATGGTTGCCAAAGCTTGGAATACATCAAGTTCAGATAATGCTTTGGATAAAACTTGCAAAGCATCAAGTTTAGATCTTATGATTTCAATCAGTTCTAAAAATAGACGTTGCTGAAGACGCAGTGCTTTATCGTTAGCACCCAGTATATCTTCTTCTTTTTGCTTCAAGATAGGATTGATATAGCGCTCTCCAGTACTTAAGGTCTGCTTGCGATGATATTCAAATTCAGGTTTTACAAGATGAACATTGCCTTTAGAAATCTCGATATAGTAACCAAAAACTCGATTATAGCCTACTTTTAAGTTCTTGATTTGAGTTCTTTCTTTCTCAGAGTTCTCAAAATCAATCAACCAGAGGGCACTGTTTTCTTGTAGTTCACGTAATGCATCCAATTCCTCATTGTAGCCTTTCTTAAAGACATTACCGTCTTTTAAGAGTGCTGGGGCAGTTTCATCTATGGCTTTATTTAAGAGGTCTCTGAGCTCATCCATGGGGTCAAGTGAGACATAGGTTTCATAGATCTTAGGATCACAGGTTGCCATAATGGGTTGAACTTGATTGAGTGTTTTAGATAAGCGTAAAAGATCGACAGGACCTGCAGAACCATATGCGATCTTACCGATAATGCGTTCAATATCATAGGTTTGTCTTAAGGCCACTCTAAGTTCATCTCGCTTTAAAAAGGCATTCACATAATAAGCAATTTGGTTTTGACGGGTTTGGATTTGAGTTTTATCAAGCAAAGGACGTATGATCCACTTTTTAAGTTGACGTGAGCCTGCTGCACTTTGACATTCATCCAGAAAACCAAACAGACTTTCTTTTTTTGTCTTAGCACGTAAACTTTCAACCAACTCCAGGTTAAGTATGGTCGCCATATCCATGTTTAAACATTGATCTTGATCTTCATCAATGATCGGTTGAAGATGTCTTAAACTTCTTTTTTGAGTCAAAAGTAAGTAATTTAATAAGCGCCCAAACGTTTCCAGACTCACAGGATCATTGATGGCTCTAGAAAGCGAAATATAACTCTTATCGATTTCAATCTCATCACAGATCGAGATGGTTTGTCTGGCTTCACGCAGGATTTTAAGACAGGTTTGAGATAGTTTTGATGAAACAACCACTTCTTTGACTTGATGTTTATATAAGATTTCTTTTAAGTGAGCTTCATCTTTTAAACAAGTCACAGACTTCAGTTCACCAGAGGCCAATTCTGCACTGACCACAAAGTATTTAGACGCAAATTCAGTAACCGATGCGATCGATACAGTGGTCTTATCGTCATAGATCTCATCCATGACAGTTCCCGGTGTCACCACTTTGACGACATCTCGCTTAACTAAACCTTGTGCTGTGGCCGGATCTTCCATCTGTTCAACGATCGCAACTTTATGACCATTATTGACCAATCTTTGAATATAAGAACTGACTGCATGATAGGGGACTCCACACATCGGAGCTCTGCCCAATTCGCCTGCAGCTCGTCCTGTCAATACCAAATCAAGTTCATAGGAAGCAATCTTAGCATCATCGAAAAACAACTCATAAAAATCTCCCAAGCGAAACATGACCAAAGCATCTTGGTATTCTTTTTTAACATCCATGTATTGTTTGAGCATGGGCGTAAGCTTTTCCATAGGTTACCTCTTTAGACTTAACAAAACAAAGTGCTCAGGCACTTTGTTGATAGGACAATTCTTTGAGTCTGTGCTGGATTTCCATCCATAAGATATGACTGCAAGCCCCATAAGTCAACGAATACCCAGCTTTTGATTCAACGATACGCGTTATATAATGATGATTGATTTTTAAGAAATCAACCATATTGCGATCATAGACCTGTATTGTTAGATTAAAAAGACTTGAGTTGAAGAGTTTTATGTTCTCTAAACCACCTAAACAATCTAGCAATTCTTCAATCATACTGTCCTTTTCACTTACGGTTATAAAATTAACCGCAATTCTACGATAATAGTAAGTGCTCATCGCTAAGTAAGCTAAGAAAGTAACGATGCCTACCAGCAATAAGATCAAAAGAGATTTCTGCAAAGCAGGATTACGAACATAGATCATCAAATCAAACAAACTGCCAGGGGTTGCCCCAATGACGCTTCCTGTATACGCATATCCAATTTGAACTTTAAGTGACGTTAATAAACCAAATAGGATGCCAGTCATCCCCAAATGGAAGACATACAGCAATGGAGCCGAAAACAACAAGAACAATTCGATCGGCAACAAAGTTCCAAACAAGATGGAAGCTAAAGCTGCGATGACGATGAATATTCTCATCTTAACTTTCTCGATTTTATCGGTATACACTTGGTAGATGCTGATCAAATAGGCAGGTACCACAAATATATTGAGTATATAGTAAGGCGTGATCAATCTTCCGCTTCCTAAATTAAACAAGCTACTCTTAATTTGGCCTGTCCACATGGCAACATCACCCAAATGGTAGACTCCAAAGGCATCTGACCATGAACCACCCAATTCTCCAAACCAAAACAGCTTACGGATCCATAAATGGAGTCCTAAAACATCACTGACTCGATCGACAATTCCATAAATAAAAATATGAATAGGGTTATTTAAATCACTTGCGATAAAATAGAAAATCGACATGACGAACTGGACCACAAATGGCCATGTAAGAGCAACCAATACCCCACCTATGGCCGAAAAAATCACAGTCCAGACCATCAAGGCACTTTGTTTATCGATAAAATTCCATACACTATACTCAGATCTTCTGCTGATCATCTTATTGGCACCACGCGTCGTAAAAAATACGATGAGTGAACCTATTATGCCTGTATAAATAGGGTTGACAGCACCCAATACATTATTACCTAAGGCTGTTGTGTCTAAAATAAGACCCAATGTAGAGCGAAATACTTGTGAGTTCAGTTCTGTAGAATTGATAAACATCGTCATGATATGTAAAGTCAAGAACCCAACCAAAGCTGCTGCTGTGATCATGGGGTCATCATCTCTTCGATGTACGATTTTCATCAAAAATATCAGCGGGAAAGCTCCGATAATTGAAGATGCGATATATTTAGAGATCCGAGCACCAATACTTATGGCATCAATGGATCCAACTAAGGTCACAAAATTCGGATTAAGAATCATCGTGCTTAAGCCAAGCATGATGGTGGCGATAAAAACAACCTTGATGGGAAAGCTGGTGATCTCAATGTAACTACGCCATCTTCTCATAGGAATACCTCCTTTCTATGATAACATTATAGTGTCAACTGTTCAACGAAAGACAAACATGCCCAATAAACTGCAGCGACCCAGTAAAATAGCTTTCCATCCCGACTATCTGCTTATCCTATTGCTAAGTGTTTTAAGTGCGCTTAGTCTTTTGGCAATATATGGTGCCTTACCTTTGTTGGCAACTGGACGTAGTGGTTTTGATTTGATCATTAAACAAGTGCTTTGGATCATCATCGCGATTATTTTGTTGGTTGTTTTGATTATTTTAGGTGTGGATCGACTATTTACGTCGATCAAGGTGATCTATTGGGTACTATTTGCTTTGTTGGTTGTTTTATTGGTCGATAAATATATGATTGACTTGCCTTTGATTTCACCAGTTAATGGAACAACTGCTTGGATTACTTTGCCTGGTTTAGGTACCCTTCAACCCAGTGAATTTATGAAAATTGCGTTGCTTATTTTATGTGCCAATATCATTCATGAACACAATCAAAACAAGGTTTCTGCAACCTTTACCGATGATATCAAACTTTTCTTTAAAATTGCCCTTTATGTCGTTCCTGCCTTGTTATTGATCGTTGTTCAGCCTGATACAGGTATTCCAATCGTCATCGTGGTTGGTATCTTAGTGATGTTGGCCATCAGCGGGATACGCAAAGAATGGATCTTTTATAGTGGATTGCTCTTGATTGGCGTGGTCAGTTTATTTTTGTTTCTGTTCTTTAATTTTGAAGAGGTTTTGATCAATATCGTAGGAGCTTCTTATCGACTCAATCGTTTTTATGGGTGGTTACGTACCGAACAATATATTTCTTCATACGGACTTCAGCTTTATCAATCATTATTGGCTGTTGGGTCTTCAGGACTTTTTGGACATGGTTTGCAGTCTGTCGTGATCAATATGATCGAACCACAGAATGACTTTATTTTTGCGGTATTTGCCCAGGATTTCGGATTTATAGGGGCTAGTTTCTTGATTCTTATTCAATTGATGCTGGATCTTAAAATTATTTCCATTGCCATGAAATTTAAAGGCCGACGTGAAAAATATTTGGTTGCCGGGGTTATTGGTATGCTGTTGTTTCAACAATTTCAAAATATGGGCATGATCATTGGATTGATGCCCATTACTGGTATAACCTTGCCTTTCATCTCTGCCGGAGGATCTTCATTGTTATCTTATGTTCCTGCTTTAGCGATCTTATTTGTGATGAGTTCAAACAATAAAAGAAAAAGAACCTATTAAAATAGGCTCTTTAGTCGATCTATATACGATTTTTTATCGCGAATCATCAGTTTTGCTTTTCTTTGAGAATAGGATACTGTTAATCGTGTTTTTTGATTGAGCGGTAAAGATAAATAATCATAACACAGGATGGCTTGATTGAAGTTGTCACTTTCTAAGGTGATGATGCTTTTTTCACTTAAGATCAAAGGCGATCCTAGAGATCTGTAGGCATGATGATGGATCCCTGTGATTTCAGTCAGCTGCATCGCATTGATGCCTTCATGGATGATGGCGCCACCTAAGGAACGATTATATGCGGTTGATCCAGCTTGAGTAGACACACATAAGCCGTTGCCTCTGAATGTTTCTAAACGCTTACCATCAATGGATACATCCAACAACTGAGTTCGAATTACATTCTCTATTCGCATCTCATTGACTGCATAAACAGTTCGACAGGTTCCTTCAGTTTCTACACAAATCTCAAGCAAAGGCAATTCAACCAAATTTACGGATGCTTTATCAATATCTTCAATGAGTGCTTCACATTCATCACTGGCGTAGTTGGTTAAAAAACCCAGTGTTCCAGTATGGATCCCAACAAAGAAACAGTTTTGAAGATGATCTTGATGTGTGTGGATCGCTCTTAAAAAAGTTCCATCACCACCCACAGAAATAACAACTTCCGGTTCATCATCACTGGTCTCCCAGCCTTTATCAATAAGCGAATTTTTAATGTTTCCAACTAGACTGTAGGTCGTTGGATCATCTTTACATATCAAGGTAAATTTACGCATTGTATCTTCCTTTTAGGCTCTTTCTTATTGTATCATAGGAGCATAAGGAAGTCATATGAAGCAAAACCTCGAAATTGAATATAAGATTCTGATTTCAAAAGACCAATACACCCAACTTTCTTTACAGTTTGATGGTGAAAAAGTGTTACAAACCAATTTTTATTATGATACTCACGATTTTTCATTACGTCAGAAACACATATCATGTCGAATAAGAACCATCAACGATCAATCAGAGCTGACATTTAAAACACCTGGACCTGTGGGCAAGAATGAATTCACTTTTGAACACATTGATCCAAAAACTATTTTCACAAACACAGATGTTTTGGCTTTTATACATCAACTTGGTGTACATTCTCCTTTAATTCATCAAGGAACCCTACAAACATTGCGTACAAGCATCCATTTGAGATATGGCCTTTTGTGTCTGGATGAGAATATATATAATGGACAAACAGATTATGAGCTTGAGTATGAAGTAGATGACGACGAAAAAAAAGGGCTTGCGGAATTCAATACCCTTTTATCTAAGATTCACCTTGTTTATACTGCAAATTGTGATTCTAAAATCAAACGATGTCTGTCGACACAGATAAAGCTTGGGTAAGAATTTCTATATTGTATGCTTTGAGGATATCTTCCCATGCTTTGGAGGCTTCAACATCTGTCAAGATTTTAAAAGATATGCTTTTCCCATTAAAACTTTCAATATCATACGCTTGTTTAGATATGACCTGGAATTTACCCAACATAAACAAAAGTCTTTGGGTAAAATCTGACTTATTCGAAACTAAAGCGCAGGTGATCCATAAGCGATCTCCCTCAAAACAGAACAATTCTAGTTTTCGATCATTCAACCAATGCATTTCAGGGTTGTTTTTTTGATGTGTCGTCAAAAGCCGTAGCGCTTTGCGTTGATCTTCAGGTTTATGATTATGATCAGGTAAATCATTGATTTTGGTTGTCAAAACGTGGCGGATTAAGTCTTCCTCAAATACTCGCTCAGATGGTGCATTTTTAGAAACGATCGAGGTCCAAGAATCGATCCCTACTTCTTTTGCTTTATTTAAGATACTGGCTGTCGTTTGCGGAAATTCTTTGTCTAAATACAGATAACTTTCCAGATTTGAGGAAATATGTACACCTAGCTCACTTAAATACACCGGACTTTGAAAGAAAACGATGTTGGTAAGCTTAACACAACTGAATTGATGAGCCAAGTTTTTTTCTTTTGATACCTTTAATATGGCTTCTTTTAAGGCTGCTTCAGTTGGATATCCATTGAGCAGACCATATTGATTCCACATCTGTTTAAAAGATAATTTTACAGCTTGCGAATAACGTCCATATCCAATCAAGCCTTTTTCTTTCTGAGGCCCTCTTTCGGTGCCCTTAGCTAAGAAAAACAATAAATCACCGGGATGAAAGTCAGTAAAACGCTTTGAACTGGATGGTCTCCAAAAATTAATTGAAGAGTTCCCGTTCAAACGATGAAATTCGATCATTTTTTTATCCGTGATGTAGGCGATTGAAGACATGGTTGTTTTTAGACCTAAAAGAGTCCGGTGATCTTTCCTTGTTGATCGACATCGATATGATAAGCAGCTGGATCTTTAGATAGACCAGGCATCGTCATGATGGGTCCGGCAATCGCAACCGCAAATCCAGCACCTACAGACAAGCGAATTTCTCTAATTTTTAGGACAAATCCGGTTGGATCACCCAAACGTTTTGGATCATCGCTGATCGATGCCTGAGTTTTAGCAATACAGACGTTGAGTTCATTGAGATTTAAGCGATCAATATCCTCAAGTTGTTTTAATGCGACTTCACTATATTCAACATTAGACGCCCCATAAATTGTTTTAGCAATCGTTTCGATTTTTTCAGAAACCAAAGATTTTGGATCAAGTATGGTGTGATAGTTATTAGGTAACTTAACCAAATCCAAGACTTTTTGGGCTAAAGCTTCAGCTCCTGCTGAACCATATTCCCAGGATTCATTAAGAGCAAACGGAATAGCATTGTTTTCACACCATTTCTGAACAATCTCTATCTCTGCTTTGGTGTCTGAAGAGAAACGATTTAACGCGACCACAAAAGGTACCCCATAGGTCGATAAGATCTGGGTATGTTTCTTTAGATTTGGTAAGCCTTTGTGTAAAGCTTCTAAGTTCTCAGTTTTTAAGTTCTCATATAACTCATTGCCATGTAACTTTAATGCACGCACAGTTGCAACCAAGACAACAGCTGATGGTTTGAATTGTCCGTTGATGGAAGTGATATCCATAAACTTTTGTGCACCTAAATCACTCCCAAAACCTGCTTCAGTCACCACAAAATCAGCTAACTTAAGTGCCATTCTTGTCGCAATGATCGAGTTTGATCCATGCGCAATGTTCGCAAAAGGTCCCCCATGGACAAACATAGGATTTTTTTCTAAAGTTTGAACCAAATTGGGTTTGATGGCTTCTTTAAGTAAGGCAACGATTGATCCGGCAATTCTAAGATCACTGATGGTCACAGGATTTCCATCAAGATTGAACGCAACGATAATTCTTCCAATACGCTGTTTAAGATCCTCTAAATCTTTAGATAAACATAAGACAGCCATGATTTCGGAAGCCACTGTAATGTTGAAACCGTCTTGTCTTTCGATGGCTTTAGGCTCATTCATGGACACACGAATGCTTCTTAAAGCTCGATCATTCATATCCATAGCCCGTTTCCATAAAATCCGTTCAGGATCTATGTTTAAAGGATTGCCTTGATAAAGCACATTATCGATAATGGCACTTACCAAATTGTTGGCAGTGGTTACCGCATGTAAATCTCCAGTAAAATGCAGATTGATATCTTCCATGGGAACGACCTGAGCCATTCCGCCCCCTGTTGCACCACCTTTAACGCCAAATACTGGTCCTAAAGACGGTTCACGCATACAACCAATTGTTTTTTTGTTGAGACGCGATAAACCATCCACTAAACCAACCGTCGTTGTTGATTTACCTTCGCCCGCTTTGGTTGGGGTCATGGCTGTAACTAAAATCAGATGTCCGTTTGTTAAGGATTCTAATTGGTTATTGATGGATAAACTAACCTTGGCCTTGTATTTACCATATAATTCAATATATTTAGTATCAATCTTAGCTTTACTGGCAATGACTTCAATCGGTTCCATCGGGATAGACTGTGCAATTTCAATATCTGTTTTCATTTTAATCTCTTTCTGCCTTCCATGGCTTTAATCAAGGTCATATCATCTGCATAATCTACATGTCCGCCCATCGGAATCCCATGGGCAAGTCGACTTACGTTACAATTCTGCTTTTCTAGACGTTTAGCGAGATATAATGCGGTCGTTTCACCATCCATGGTCGGATTGGTCGCAATAATGACTTCAGCGACATCAGAAGTCAATCTCGGAATCAAAGTTTCAAGATTGATGTCTTCAGGTAGAATACCCTTTTGGGTTGATATGACTCCTCCTAACACATGGTAGAGTCCTCTATATTCAGCCATTCGTTCAAGTGCAGCCACATCTTTGACATCTTGAACCACGCAGATGAGACTTCTATCTCGTCGCGGATCGACACAGATATCGCACTTATCATTTTGCGCTAAATTACCACAAATAGGACAAGGATGTAAGGTCATCTTTGCTTCTAAAATACTAGTTGAAAAATCCTGAATTTCTTCAGAAGTGTAGTTTAATAAGGCAAAAGCATATCTTTCAGCTGTTTTTTGACCAACACCAGGCAATTTCCTCAATTGCTCGATCGCATTTTGTAGAGCTTTAGGATACATTAGTGTTCATCACTTTCAATGGTTATTAAATTACCATCAAACAGATCTTTGGCTTTAGTTAAAGATTCATGTTCTTTTTTACTGGATTTAGATTTTTTCGGAAAGAACACCAATTCTTCTTTTTCGGGTAGTCTTCCTTCATTACGATATTGAACAAATAAATCTCTGATCCGCTCAAATTCTTTAAGGCTCAATGCGTAGAGTCGAGTTGGCCTACCTATCACCTTTTCTGTTAGGGAAGATAAAGATTCTATGTTTGCAGGCTCATTGACCATACTAACTTTAAGTTTATTATCAAAAGTAATCAAATTGAATTCATTCCCACTAGCTTGAACAACTGAGTCGATGACCATATTGGCCGCTTTGGCAAAATCTAAGTCTCTGGTCAACGCTTTTACAGAGTCCCATGACTGAGCATCCTTGATCCTGAGTTGTTTATCTGCACTTAAAAGCAACTGTAATATGAAATCATCGCTTAACTCGACACTTTTCGCTCTTCTGGTGGGTTTTATTTCAGGAACATCTAAATCCATTGCCAAGGCATCCCCTTGGACAATGATTTTTGGTTCAACCGGTCTAGTGGTATTTGTCGGAATTTCAATAATCAACGTTTCACTTGCTTTAAAATCTGGTTCTGGATCTTTAGTTGCCTTTTTATTGTCAATAGGCGTTTCATTCTCAATCGTTTTCTTTGATTTTAGATTCTTCTCAGGTTCACTTTCAGTTATTTTGGGTAAATTTAAATGACCAATCAGTTTCAACAAGCCAATTTCAAAGTACGACAAGACATCTGATGCACTTCTGTATTTTTCAGCTGTCTCCATCAAATCGTCGATCATCTTTAATGCTACAGGAGGTGAAATCGCATTAAGTGTTTTCGCTTCATCCACAGTCAGTTTCATTAAGAGTTTTGCATCTTTTGTATATGCATAAATAACAGATTCTTTTAAGAGTTCCATCAAATCATTGGTTAAACGTCGAATATCAATGTTTTTCTGAGTAATAGATTCTATTTCTTCCATCAATAAGGCAACATTTTGATTTTGTACTGCTGTCAAAAGCTTAAGTTTGTCTTGTGTTGTCGCAATTCCGTAAATATCATTGACATGCTGAGCAGTTAAATTGTCTTCACTATAGGCAATGACTTGTTCCAGGATGCTTAAAGCATCACGAACTCCTCCATCTGACAATTGACTGATCAAACGGGTTGCTTCGTGATCGAATTTAATTTTTTCGGTGGTCAATACTTCTTCAACTCGTGATTGAATGTCTTTTTGACTGACTCGTGTAAAGTCATATCTTTGACATCTGGATATGATCGTAGGCAACACTTTATGCGGTTCGGTGGTCGCTAAAATGAAAATAACATGTGATGGTGGTTCCTCTAAGGTTTTAAGCAATGCATTAAAAGCACCTTGGGAAAGCATATGTACTTCATCGATGATGTAGACTTTATATTTGGCTTGCAGAGGGGCATATTTAACTTTTTCAATCAAATCTCTGATTTGATCGACCCCATTATTGCTTGCAGCATCAATTTCTATGACATCTGGATGGTTTCCTTGTTGAATACCGATGCAGTTTTCACAATGATTGCATGGTGCTTCACTGGGATTCTCACAATTAACGGATTTTGCGACCAATTTCGCAACAGTCGTCTTTCCTGTTCCTCGCGGTCCGCAAAATAAATATGCATGAGAAACCTTATGCTGATTTAGTGCATTTTGAAGTGTCTTTACGATATGTCTTTGTCCGACAACGGTATCGAAAGAATGTGGCCGATAAGTACGATACAACGCTTTATAGCTCATAAAACCTCTTAAGTTTCTGTATTCCTATTATACCAAAATGGCACTCTGTTTTATAGGTCTCATCCTTGTTTTCTCTTGTTTTTAAAGAAGCTTGTCAGGAGTTGTCCGCATTCTTCTTTCAAGATCCCCGAAATAACCCACGGTTGGTGATTAAAAGCTTTGATTTGAGTCAAATCCATGACCGTTCCCATACATCCACCTTTAGGATCAGTCGCCCCATAAACAATGCCATCCACTCTAGAGAGTATTGTCGCCCCTGTACACATGGCACACGGTTCTAGTGTTACATAAAGAACGCATCGATCCAAACGCCACGACTTCAACTTCGCACATGCTTTTTCAATCGCTAAAAGTTCAGCATGGGCAGTTGCGATTTGTGTCTTTTCTCGTTGATTGTGAGCGCGCGCAATAACCTTATCATCTTTAATGATGACAGCTCCAACTGGAACTTCTTGTTTAGTTTGAGCCTTTAGTGCTTCAACAAGGGCTAATCTCATGTATTTTTCGTGTTTGTTCATTTAAATAAAAGGCTGCCACACATGAAAGAGCCTCTTAAGGCTGCTGTCTTCCGACCCTGACCTGGTTCGAAGGATTCCATTGTGGCAGCATGTTAATTATACTTAATTTGGTGGACGAATTCAAATGCATTATTAGATGTGTACTTATGAAACTTAAGAAATCCACGAATAGTTTGATTCCAGTTGATTTTAGGAGCTTATCTGTTTAAATACTCTGAATTGTTTCACGTGAAACTATTTTTTAGGGATCAATACAGTTTTTTGGCCCATATAGGGTCTAAGTGGCTCAGGAATAGAGATCGAACCATCTTCGTTTAAATTGTTTTCAAAGAATGCAATCAACATGCGTGGAGGTGCCACAACAGTATTGTTGAGTGTATGGGCGAAATATTTACCTTCTTTACCAGCTACTCTGATCTGAAGTCTGCGTGCTTGAGCATCTGTTAAGTTTGAGCAGCTTCCAACTTCGAAATATTTCTGTTGACGCGGGCTCCAGGCTTCAACATCGACCGATTTGCTCTTTAAATCAGCCAAGTCTCCTGAACAGCATTCCAATACTCGCACAGGGATATCGAGACTGCGGAAAAACTCAACCGTCGTCTTATACAAAAATTCAAACCATTTAGGGCTGTCTTCGGGTTTACACACTACGATCATCTCTTGTTTTTCAAATTGATGGATGCGATAGACACCACGTTCTTCAATCCCGTGAGCTCCTACTTCTTTTCTAAAACAAGGAGAGTAAGAAGTGTATGTATACGGCAATTGTTCTTCTTCAAGAATCGTGTCGATAAATTTACCAATCATCGAATGTTCGCTGGTACCGATCAAATAAAGATCTTCGCCTTCAATTTTATACATCATGTTTTCCATTTCGGAAAAACTCATAACTCCTGTGACAACATCAGAACGTATCATAAAGGGAGGAATGACATAAGTAAACCCTTTATCAATCATAAAATCACGGGCAAAACTTAAAATTGCAGAGTGTAAGCGTGCTACATCTCCCATAAGGTAATAAAAACCGTTCCCACTGACTTTTCGAGCTGCATCTAAATCTACTCCAGCCAAACTTTCCATAATGTCGATATGGTAAGGGACGTCAAAAGGTTTAACTGTTGCCTCTCCAACTCGATATCGCTCAACATTCTCACTGTCATCTTTACCCAGAGGAACACTTGGATCGATCAAATTCGGAATCTGCATCATCCTTTGTTTGATTTGATCAAGTAAAGGTTCTTCACTAGCCTCTAAATCAGCTAATTCTTGAGCCATCACGGAAACTTGAACTTTGGTCAGCTCAGCCTCTTCTTTTTTGCCTTGTCCAATCAACATCCCAATTTTTTTGCTGAGACTGTTGCGTTGAGCACGCAAATCATCAGCTTTGGTTTTGGTTTGACGATAAGTTGAGTCTAAAGAAACTACTTCATCGACGAGGTTTAACTTGTGGTCTTGGAACTTCTTACGCATGTTTTCTTTGACCAAATCGGGATTCTTACGCACTACATTGATGTCGAGCATCGTTTTTCCTCCTTAAAATAAAAAAAGTCCTATAAGGGACGAAGATCGTGTTGCCACCCTTGTTGAATGTTTCACGTGAAACATTCCACTCGATAGAGATAACGGTCTTGCCCGGAAAGGATTAGTTTCACTCAGGGGTGGAAATAAGGATGCCTTTATACCTTTCACCAAAACGGTATTTCTCTACTAAAAACACGCCTTTTAATTCCCCTGTTTGTTTATGACTACATTGTAGAGAGCCTAAGTGAACCTGTCAAGTCAAGCTCAAAGTGTTTTGTAGAACTCAAAAAACTTAGTATCTTCTTTTGTGATATGTTCGGCTATAATTTTCACAGTGATAAAATTAAAAAATGAGCTGAGATTGGTTTCCCCTGTTTTCAAATGTAAACGCAACTGATCATAATCGTTTAATAACTTGTTATGAATTTTTGCGTGATTATCAGCGGCAGGATAATCCTTCTCCTTCATCAGCCTTGATTCATAAATGAAATGTTCTCGAAGTTCAACAAGAACTTGATCCAAAATATAATCAAGATTTGCTACAGAATCGGACGATATCAATCGTTCATACAATTCATTACTAAGATTTAGTAATGCTTTGTGTTGGAAGTCTAAGTTATCTATACCGCTATTGAGTGAATCGTTCCATACTAAGCGAGTGATGGTAAGCGGTAATTTTTCCGTATTTGGCCAAGCTTCAAATCTATTTCGGCCAGCTTGTTTGGCTTTATATAGTGCTAAATCAACACGTTTAAACCAGTCTTCCTTGTTTTCATTACGAAAATGCTGCGCACAGCCGATACTGGCTGTCATTGTTTTATTTTCTATGAAATTCACTTTAGTCAACTGATCGATAATGCGTTGTGCCAAATGTGACGCCCCAGACAAATCTGTATGGGATGCCAAAATCAAAAATTCATCTCCACCCCAACGATACACTCGGTCATCCGAACGTAAAAGACTCGTTATAACTTCTGCGGCCGAAGTTAGAACCTTGTCCCCAACATCATGCCCATAGACATCATTGATTTCTTTAAAGTGATCAAGGTCGATCATCAATAACGACGTATCTATTCCCGTACGATTACCAACTTCGATATAATATTGCATATCTGTTTCTAAACGATTCCGATTGCTGAGTTTGGTTAACGGATCAAGCATAGCCAATTCTTCCATTGTTTGAGATTTCGATTTCAACATCGTCATCGATGAATTGGTTTCTAGCAACAAAGAACAGGAAATCCAAAAGCTAAACACAATAATGACGACAAAACCGCCAAAATAAGCTGTGGAGGCCATACTTTCCATCAGATCCAACTGTGGATTAGTGATGATGGTGGTAATCAATCTAACAGAAAATCCAAAAATCAGAACCAACATAACTGCCAAAACGGAATACCTAAGCGGTTTTATTTCATTTTTGATATTTTTCAGAGTTTCAAATACCCCGTCTGCAATAAAAAGAATCAAAGTCAAAATGCTCACACAAACACGCCCAGTATAAGAATGGAAAGGTTCAGTAAACATCCAAATCAGTAAACCATTTACCAAAATATAAAGCAAATATCGATATGAAAAGGAATTTTTTTGATAATACGACCTATATCCAGTAATAAGCAGCATCATGGTAGATTGAATCAATACATTATACATAACGATCACCAAGGTCGTTGGCCCATCAAGCGAAAAATGTATTAAAACAATCGCTAAAAGAGAACACAACAAAGCATAAGCAAAAAGAAGATGAATGCGATGTCGACGAACAACATAGATAAAAAGTGTGGTTATAAGATAAACAACCGTTAAAATTTCGACGACAATTAAAAAGGTTTGTAAATGAAGATTGAACATAAATCTATCTTACAACATAAACATGAAATAGCAAAAGAAAAGACGGTTATTCACCGTCTTCAATGCTTTCTTTTTCAATAACTGCTGCCATGGATAAGGAACTGCCTTCATTGACACTGATCATTCGAACACCTTGAGTATCACGTCCATAAACACCGACGTTTTCAAGTGAGATACGTATGATGGTTCCAGTATCTGTTACCATTAACAGATCTTCGTCACCTGCCACTGCTTTTACAACAACCAAGGGTCCATTCTTATCCGTAATATTTATGGTTTTGACCCCTTTGGCCCCACGGTTGGTCAATCGATAATCTGTTAAAAGTGTTTTCTTTCCATAACCGTTTTGGGTGACAGATAGGATATATTGGCCTTCTTTATCTGTAGCCATTCCTACAACATCACTGCCATCTGCATTAAAACCTTTGACTCCGGCTGCATTTCTTCCCATTGGGCGAACATCGTCTTCACTGAAGCGGACTGCTTTTCCATTGGTTCCAGCAATGATGATTTCGTCATTTCCGCTGGTTGCTTTGACTGCAATCAGTTCATCGTCTTCATTCAAACCTATCGCAATCTTACCGGATTGTCTGATTGAATCAAATTCCTCGGCCGCAACACGTTTAACTAAACCTTTTCTGGTGACAAAGAACAAATATCTTCCGTCATGTTCAGGTGTAAGTGCCACTAAAGCTCTAACTTTTTCATTTTTATCCAAATTCAAGAGATTTTGAACAGGTAATCCTTTCGCAATTCGACTGGCTGAAGGAACACGATAACCTTTGATGCGATAAACCTTACCAAAATTGGTAAATAGCATCAACTGATCATGAGTCGACATGGTCAAGAACTGATCGACCACATCTTCTTCATTAACTGTCATTCCTTTTATGCCTTTTCCTCCGCGATTTTGTGTGCGATAGGTATCCACTGGGGTACGTTTGATGTAGCCATTGACCGTCATTGTCATAATAATGTCTTCACGAGGAATCAAATCTTCATCCTCAATGTCAGTATCTGCTTCTATGATCTCGGATCGACGTTTATCATTGAAACGATCTTTGATTTCGGTTAATTCAGTCCTGATGATACCAATCAGTCTTGTTTGATTGGATAAAATATCTAAGAAATCCGCAATCGCCAATACCAAAGCTTGGTATTCATCTTCGATTTTGGTTCTTTCTAAGCCAACCAAACGACGTAAACGCATCTCAAGAATGGCTTTTGCCTGAATCTCGGTCAAAGAAAACTCACTCATTAATCCATTCATGGCTTCATCATCGTTAGAAGAGGATCGAATCAAGGTAATAATGCGATCGATATTGTCTAAGGCAATACGTAATCCTTCTAAAATATGGGCTCTTTCCTTAGCTTTGGTCAAATCATACTGTGTACGTCTGCGAATGACCACTTCTTGGTGGTCGATATAGTGCTGAAGGATCTCTTTTAAGCTCAACTGTTTTGGATTATTATTGACCAAAGCCAACATATTGACCCCAAAAGAGGTCTGTAAGGCCGTCATTCGATACAATTGATTCAAAACAACCTCGCTTTGAACATCTTTTTTAAGTTCAATAACGATTCTGATGCCGCCTCGTTCAGAAGATTCATCTCTTAGATCTGTGATCCCTTCTATCTCTTTATCGGTTGCCAAGACAGCTATTTTTTTGATAAGTTCTGATTTGTTGACCTGATATGGGATCTCTGTAACGATCAACTGATGCTTCCCATTGGACATTTCTTCAGTCTCTACGCGAGATCTGACAAGGATCGATCCTCTGCCTGTTTCATAGGCTTGTTTAATGCCTGAACGACCTAAAATAAGGGCTCCTGTAGGAAAATCAGGTCCAGTTATATAGTTTTCAAGTAGTTCCATAATGGTGATGTCAGGATTATCCATGATCGCAATGGTTGCGTCGATAACTTCTCCTAAATTATGAGGTGGAATATTGGTGGCCATCCCAACCGCGATCCCTGTTGATCCATTGACCAACAAGTTAGGAAAACGAGACGGCATGACCAAGGGTTCTTTTTCTTCCCCATCATAGTTATCTACATAGTCAATGGTATCTTTTTTAATATCACGTACCATTTCCATGGCAATTTTAGACATTCTAGCTTCGGTATAACGCATGGCCGCTGCAGAATCTCCGTCAATATTCCCAAAGTTTCCATGACCATCGATCAACATATACCGATAAGAAAAATCTTGAGCCATACGAACCATCGCATCATAGACCGAACCTTCTCCATGAGGATGGTATTTACCAATGACTTCCCCAGCGATACGGGCTGATTTCTTATGTGGCTGTTCAGATGTGATGCCTAAATCATTCATCGCATATAAAATACGTCTATGAACAGGTTTTAAGCCGTCTCTAACATCTGGTAAAGCTCTGGCTACAATAACGCTCATGGCATAATCTAAGAATGAGGTCTTCATTTCAGAGGAAATGTTGACTTGTCTGATTTTATCGTGTTGTGTCATGGGTTCCTCCTAGATGTCCAAATTCTTGACAAAGTGTGCATTTTCAACAATGAAATTACGTCGGGGTTCTACTTCATCCCCCATCAGCATGTCAAAAACCATGTCAGCTTCCATGGCATTATCGATGGTTACTTGGTTTAAGATGCGCACAGCAGGATCCATAGTGGTTTCCCATAGCTGTTGGGCATCCATTTCGCCTAAGCCTTTGTATCGCTGAATGCTGTATTTATCGCCAAATTCTTTCTTTAAAACTTCAAGTTCCGCATCAGAATAGGCATATTTATCAACTTTATTTTTAGAAATGCGATAAAGCGGAGGTTGGGCAAAGTAAATATAACCCCCTTCGACAACTTCTCTTAAGAAACGGTAGAAGAAAGTTAATAAGAGTGTTCTAATGTGTGCACCATCGACATCCGCATCCGTCATGATGACGATTTTATGATATCTGAGCTTATCTAGATCAAGTTCTTCTCCAAATCCACAGCCAAAGGCTGTAAACATGGTCCGTATTTCATTATTATCATAGACTCTGGTCAAACGTGCTTTCTCAACATTGATGACTTTACCGCGTAAAGGCAAGATCGCTTGGAATTCACGATTACGTCCCGATTTGGCTGAACCTCCGGCTGAATCTCCCTCAACCAGATAGATTTCACAAAGTTCAGGGTTTCTGTTTGAACAATCTGCCAGTTTACCTGGTAAAGATGCGAAATCCAAGGCTCCTTTACGACGTGTCAGTTCTTTAGCTTTACGTGCTGCAATGCGTGCATTGGCTGCCATCATGACTTTTTCTAGGATAATCTTTGTTTGGGTTGGATTTTCATAGAGATATCGTTCAAATAATGGCCCAAAAGTATCCGAAACGACCTTCTTGACTTCCGCATTACCTAGTCTGGTTTTGGTTTGTCCTTCATATTGAGGATCTGGATGTTTGACCGATATGATCGCTGTCAAACCTTCACGAATATCGTCAGCTTGTAGATTTTCATCGCCATCTTTGATGTAGTTTTTTTCTTTGGCGAATTTATTGATGATACGGTTGATGGTCAGTCTGAACCCTTCTTCATGGGTTCCACCTTCATGGGTATTGATGTTGTTGCAGAAGGAATAAACATTGGGTGAATAGCTTTCATTGTATTGTAAAGCTACTTCGATTTGGATCCCATCTTCTTCCCCTTCACAATTGATGACATCTTGATGAATAGGTGACTTATTTTTATTTAAGAAAGTGATGTATTCTTTCAATCCACCACGATATAAGAACTCTACTGGTTTTTGTCCATAACGTTGATCATCAAAGTCGATTGCAATGCCTTTATTAAGGAATGCGATCTGTTGTAGGCGATCTCTGACAGTATCATGGTCATATTCCAAGGTTTCTGTAAAGATCGTAGGATCGGCTTTAAAACGTACGATAGAGCCATGTTTTTCAGTCACCCCAATTTCTTTGAGATCCGCAACAGCCGTTCCCCCATGTTCAAAACGCATGAAATATTCTTTTCCGTTTAAGTGAATATTGACTTCAAGCCATTCTGATAAGGCATTGACGACTGAAGCACCAACCCCATGCAATCCACCTGAGACTTTATAAGCGCCTCCGCCAAATTTGCCACCCGCATGTAAAACAGTAAAAATCGTTTCTACTGAAGATTTCCCTGTTTTCTCATGAATTCCAACCGGCATTCCTCGGCCATTGTCTTCAACCGTAACGACGTTATCTTTGTCGATGATGACTTGAATACGATCAGCATACCCTGCCAATGCTTCATCGATTGAATTATCGACGATTTCCCAAATCAAATGATGGAGACCTCTTAAAGAAGTGGTCCCTATATACATTCCGGGTCTTTTACGAACGGCTTCCAAGCCTTCTAGGACTTGAATGTCGTCTGCTGTATAAGAATGTTCTACTCTGTTGCTCATAACTGCTTCCTTTCACTGATCTTCCCTGCGGAAACTTCATAAATACTCACGGCTTCACTGAGCCACTCTTTAACGTGTTCTAGGTCTGTCGTACTGATCACAGTTTGTGTGTTTTGATGCAAGGTCGTAAATAAAGCTTTACGCCGTGCTGAATCCAGTTCACTAAACACATCATCTAAAAGTAAGATTGGTTTTTCACCAATGGTTTCTTCGATCACATCCAATAAAGCACATTTCAGTGCGATAACGATCATTCTTCTTTGCCCTTGAGAAGCGATTTCAGCAACAGGGATCCCATTCATACTGAAACTTAAGTCATCGCGATGGATCCCAATGCCTGTTGTCTTCATAAACAGGTCACGTTCAAGATGTTTCGCATATCTTTCGCTCAATTGGACTTCACAATCCACGCTCCAAGCCACGGGTCCGCTATATTGGATCTCACTGTTTTCTTGACTCAGCGATAATAAATGAAAATATTTATTAAGCGAGACATTGAGTCGATCGATAAAGGCCGTTCTTAATCGAATCAAATCGACCTGATACCCAATCATTCGTTGTGTCACCACTTCTAAATAAGTCTGGTCAACGACTTTTTCCTTAAGCATCGCATTTCGATCTTTAAGAAGTTTCATGGTTTTACTCAGCAAATCGACATAAACAGGATTTATTTTGCCTAGTTCTGTATCCATAAAACGGCGTCTTGCTTTAGGCGAGGCATCAAAGAGTTCCATATCCCCTGGTGAGAATAAAACCGCATTCATTTTTCCGATGAATTCAGAACTGCGTTTAAGCAAAGTCTGCTGATAGAATAAACTCTTGCCTTGAGGATGTAAAACGACTTTGAGTTCAAAGGGGGCATGATCCTTCGATGGTTCCTTTGATCAGGGCACTTTCTTGACCTGAATCGTATACAGACTTGTTCATCGTTGACTCGATGAGATCGTCCTGTAGACAAGAAGTAAATGGCTTCAAGCAGGTTGGTTTTGCCTTGGGCGTTATCTCCCACAAGTACGGTTATGGACTCATGAAAAGAGACGCTCAGCGAAGCGATATTGCGAAAGTCGCGAAGCGAAAGCGTTCTGATTTTCATTGACCGATAGAGTACGTTTTATCTTCGATGATGACCGTGTCACCAGGATAGATCTTACGGCCTCTGCGATCGTCAGGCAGGCCATTGATCAAGATCTTTAAGGTCTTGACAGCGCTCTTGGCTTCTCCGCCAGAAGCAATCCAATCCGTCAATTTTAACAGTTGTCCAAGGGTAATATAAGGACTGGTAAGTTTGATCATAAAGCCTTCCTTCTTTCAGAATACTCCTGTTTAATTATACCATAAAAACACCCTTTTTGACAGGGTGTAGAGGGCTTTAAATCGCTGTTTTTCACTTATTTGTATTGATCCATCAAAGCTTTGATTTGTGCGTCTGAGAAGCCTAAATCCTTCATCCAAGATTCTACTTGTTGAGGAGTGATATCGTTCTCTTCAGCGTAGTTTTTTAAGACTTCAATATCTGCTTTAGATACTTTTTCTTTCTTGACAAATTTTAATGCTACTTCGGTAACATCTTCAGGAAAGCCCATATCTTTGAGGGTATCTTCAATGACTTCAAAGTCACTTTCTTCTAAAGGTTCACCCTCACTGATCTTATCTACAAGCTTAATCGCAGGATTATCTTCAATGAATCCAGAGATGAGATCAGAGGCAATCGGAGCCAAAGGAGCAGCGACAGTGGCCTTCAAAAGCGTTGTTCCATTAGAGAATACAGGGATGCTTAAAGTCAATGCCAACATCAAAGCGATAAATAAAACCGGAACGATCGAGAAGACAGCTCCACCAATACGATCTGCAAGAACTTTTTTCTTGTATCTAAATACTTTTTTAATCAATAAACCTTTAAAAATAGTTCCAATGATCATCATAACCAAGACAACGATGATGGTCCATAAGATTTGATCGATCAAGGTCACTAAAATCCCTCCAAAAAACGGGACATCATCAAAATTAATCGACGAAGGTGTTAAAGAAATAGCTTTCGCTAAGGCTGGTGAAATTGCCCACCCAATAAGCAGCCCTAATCCAAAGACTAAAAGATCATAGACTTGAGATATGAAACCCTTTAAATAGCCAATCAAACCCAACACAATAATCAAGGTAATAAGCGTAATATTTATGATGTTTATGAGATTTACAGGCAGCGTTACCGACTCCAAAAGAAACCCCCTTAGACAAGCTGTTGGATATTATTCACTCTCTTGTCTGTGTTTATTTGCGAAAAGTATAACACATAAAAAGCCCTGCAGTACAGGGCTCAAATGCTTTCATAATACCTTAAGAATAGGTTCTGACAGGTAAGATCAACTGTAGTATGGAGTCATCTTCAGCATTACGAATAATGAAGGGTTTCATTTCTCCGCTGAATTCAATCTTGACGACCGTTCCATTTAAAACCCGAACGGCATCAAAGACATATCTTCCACTAAACGAGATCTCTAAAGGATTGCCTTTATAATGGATTGCATTCAGTTTTTCAAGTGAAGAACCTACTTCTTGAGACTTGGAACTGATCAAAATTTCTTTACCGCTAGCACTCAATTTAATGATACTGACGCCTTCAGATTTGATGAATGATGCTCTGTCGATTGCATTTAAGATATCTCTTGAATCCAGAGTCAATTCATATAAGAATTCCTGAGGGATCAAACGAGATGTTTCTGGATATAAACCATCGATCAAACGTGTCTGAATAACTGTATTGTCGATCCAGAACTGAGCTTTTTTATCACTGATACAAACCAATACTTTGACATCTTTTTCAATCGTTTTTGCAACTTCACCTAAAGTCTTTGCAGGAATTGTTACGTTAAAATGATTTTCACTTTCTAATTTGATGGTCTTCTTCGCTAAACGGAAACTATCTGTCGCAACACAATCTAGCGTGTTTCCTTCACATTTGAAGTTGACGCCTGTTAAAACAGGTCGTGTTTCTTTATCACTGCTCGCAAAACTTGTTTGTGTAATGATTTTTAAAAGTTGATCCGCATTGATTTCAAATTGCTTGGTTGGCATCGTAAAATCAATGGCTGGATAATCAGCAGCCTTCATTCCGTTAATGTTGAATTCAGCTGAATGACCACTGATTTTTGTTAAATTACCATCCAAAACTTGAAATACTATTTCATCTGCATCTATTTTTCTGACGATATCCAAAATGTATTTGGCTTCGATCACAATAGATCCTTCTGTTTTAATTTCAAAAACAAATTCTTCATCATTCTTTTGAATGACTTTCTGAATTGAAATATCAGAGTCACTTCCAGTTAAAGTCAACTCTCCGTCTTTGATTGCGATTTTGATCCCAGTTAACCATGGCAAAGGTGAATTTGCAGATATGGCACGAGATACGACCGACAATGCATTAAAGAAAATACGTTTAGAAATTTTGAAGTTCAATTGCGGTTCCTCCTTCATAATTATCTTTTTAGGATAATTATTATTAAGCGTGTTGATAAGTAGGATAAGTCTTAAAAAGTCTTTTATTCTAATGATATTTTAACACTTTTTAGTGTTAATTCATAGTGAATTGATGTGCATAAATCAAGTCTGTAAAATCTGTTTTTCCAACTCGTTGAGCATGTTTTTATAATGAATATCCTTCTTTAAATTGATTTCAACTTTTTCACAAGCATTCATGACGGTTGAATGATCTCTCTTACCAAATTCTTCACCGATTTTAATGAAAGGAAGATCTAGTAATTTTCGACTTAAGTACATTGCAATATGTCTGGCACTTGCGATATTTTTAGTTCGTGAATTTGAGATAAGCTGCTGGCGGGTCAATCCGAAGTAATCTGACACGATCCGCTTGATTTTATTGACTGAAACTTCATTTTTTTCAGCTACAGCTCCAGCCCCTTTAAAGGCACCCATAGCCAATTTAAAGTCGATTTTTCCGCCATTTCCAAACTGAACGGCATAGAACAACAAGCGATTTAATGCACCCTCCAATTTACGAACATCCTTCGCAAAATTGGTTGCGATATAACTCAATACATCATCATCGACAGTTCCTAATCCATCCAATGTTTGCGTATTTAAGCGAGATTTTAAGATGGCTAAAGCTGTTTCAAATTCAGGGGAATCCAAACCAACAGTTAACCCAGATGAGAAGCGGCTGATCAAACGTTCTTCAAGGCCCTTGATTTCAGAAGGATCGCGATCAGAAGTCAAAACGATTTGTTTTTTATTGTTGACGAGTTCATTGAAGATATGGAAGAAAATCTCGTGTGATTTTTCTTTTCCTGCGATGAACTGAATGTCGTCGATCAAGAGCACATCTAACGAAAACATACGTTTCTTAAAGGTTTCTATGGGTTCTGTTTTGCTGGTGATGGAATCAACCACAGCTGTAACAAATTCAGAGCCTGATGTATAGAGTACTTTCATCTCTGGATGGTGTTTTTTGATATAATTTCCAATCGCATTCAATAAGTGAGTCTTACCTAAACCTGAATTACCATGGACAAACAAAGGAGAATAAAATTTACCCGGGGTATAAGCACAAGCCAAAGCCGCTGAATGTGCTTCTTTGTTGCTTGGTCCGACAATAAAATTATCAAACGTATATTCAGCACGAACTTGATCGTTATGAACAACTTGCTTTTCTGGTAATTTATCGCCATATTCATCATTTAAAAGGATCTCAACTGATACTAAATATCCCATGCCTTCTAAGATATCTTTAATTAAATTTGATTTTTGAGATAAAACCGTTTTCTGGACAAAACTTGGCACAGTAATAACAGCTTTATCATCATTGAGATAAACTAAATTTGATTCATCAAAATAAGCATCATAAACGATCTTGTCGATGGAACTGTCATCTCGAATGATCGTTTTTGCCTTACTCCAAATGTCTTGATAGTAATGTTCAACCCCGGTCATATGCATTACCCCTTGTGTACTCATTATTTTAGCAAGTTATCAGGGTCATGGCTGATGTAAAAGTTTTCATAGTGTGTTGTCCACAAAACAAGCTGTCATATATTCCTTTAAATTGCTGTGAATTAAAGAGTTTTCCACAATAATCCCCAACTTTTTATCCATCATGATTGTGGATAACTTTATTCACTTGTGGGTAACTGGAAAATTTGTGGATACATTTTTATATTGACCGACTTATCCATAGCATATAAGTATCAAAATCACCTTATTTTAAAAGCTGTGAATGACTTATCCACGATTCAACAAATCGGTGGTTAAGTGTCATATTATTATGTGGTAAATCAGTTCAATTTTCCACTGCACACTATTGTGGACAACTTATAAAAACAAACTAATGACGCTTTCAATCAAAATAAGTGCACATATCGTATTGATCAGCTTGTAATGACGTTGCATTGCATTGCTTAATAAGACACCCAGTAAGCCCCAAGCCCATAAACACACCACACTGATTGATGTTAAAAGCAAGGCATATAAGATGATCTGAATTAAATCAGTCGTGTAAGGCAAGACAAAGCTGTTAAGTGACGTAATCGCATATAAAATAATCTTGACGTTAAGAAATTGTAAGATCAATCCGTTTAAGAAAGTAGGTTCATTGACTTTTGAATCGAGTTCTACAGGTTTACTGGTATAAATCTTATATGCCAAATAAAGGATATATATTGCGCCTAAAACTTTAGTGATCTGAGTAAGTTGGGGGATATATTGGATCAGCACAAAGCTTAAAGCCGCGGTTATCGTTAAAATAATCATGATTCCACAAATGATACCCAACATCATCCTTAAACTTTTCTTCAAGCCAAAACGACTGACAGTATTTAAGGTAAGGAAATTGTTGGGACCAGGGGTTATTGCGGTCGAGAATGCATAGAGCATAAACGAGATAAAGATTGAGTTTGGCATTGTTTGCATTGTACCTCTGAGCTTACAAAGAAACAAGATGTTATGTAAAATATGAGCTCAAAAAGGTCGTATAAACTTTATTTGACATTACATAGTATTTTGTTTATAATCTATGAGCATTGCTCAATCGTATCAAATAAGAAGTGGAGGTGGCTCACAATGAAGAGAACTTATCAACCGAGCAAAAGAAAACATCAGAAAATGGCCGGTTTCAGAGCGAGAATGAAGACTGCGGGTGGCCGCAAAGTGCTGGCTCGTCGTCGTGCCAAAGGCAGAGAAGTTTTGTCGGCTTAAAAGTCACCCCTGGTGACTTTTTTATTCATCTATGAAAAAATTATACCGCGTTAAAAAGAACCAAGAATTCCAGCGCATCATGAGCGTGAAGCGTTTTGTGAGTTGTCCGGTTTTAACGCTGTATTATTCGCCGAAAAGAGAAGACGTCAGTCGCGTCGGACTATCGGTCTCAAAAAAACTGGGTGGTGCCGTCCAGCGTAACCATGTCAAACGTCAAGTACGAATGATGGTTCAAGATCTTACTGATTTTCATGAGAATTTCGATTGTATCATTTTGGTCAGAGGTGCATACTTAAAATATTCCTTTGACCTTAATAAAAAAGAATTGGAAAAATGTCTGAATACAGTTAGAATAAAGATGCAAAACCCTAAAAAGGAGAATCTATGAAACGACTATTAAAAAACAAAAAAATCTTTCTGTCCCTCATTGTGTTATTGGGGCTGAGCGGTTGTATTGCACAGGATTTGATCATATCCTTAGATACACCGTTTAGTGACATGTGGATGGGATCCAACAGCTGGTTTGAAGCCCTGTTCGTATATCCTTTGGCACAAGCTTTAAATTGGTTGACACCGTATGTGACAGTCACCATCGCGATCGTATTGGTCACCTTGCTGATCAAACTTCTGACCTTTGGATTAACGGTCAAATCGACGGTTGCTTCACAAAAGATGCAGACTTTACAGCCTGAACTCAACAAGATCCAAGAAAAATACAAAGGCAAGAACGACAACGAATCTAAGATGAAGATGTCTCAGGAAATGAACGGCCTGTATGCCAAACATAAGATCAATCCTTTTGGAGCCATCGGAACCATGTTTATCCAGTTCCCGGTCATCATTGCGATGTATCAAGCGGTTCAACATGCGGATGCGGTTAAAAACAGTTCCTTGTTTGGATATGCACTTTCGAATTCACCTCAAAATGCCATTGGCGATGGCCAATGGTTGTTCCTTGTGATCTTCATATTGATGGGTGTTTCTCAGTTTGTATCGATGAAACTTCCAGCTTGGTTGGCTAAAGCAAATGCGAAGAAACAACCGGTTCGTTTGGGGGAAAAAGCCACCAAAGCTCCTAATACGGATATGATGATGTATACCTCAATGGGGATGATCTTATTCTTTGCCTTCACATGGCCAACAGCGATGAGTCTTTACTGGTTTGTTAGTTCAATGGGACAAATCGTACAAACCTACTACATCCAGAAAGTTTACATCGAGAAAGAGGCGGTTTAATGAAACGCTACAGCGGAAAAACGTTGGACGATTGCTTAGCCCAAGCGACTAAAGATTTGGGTGTTGAAGCAGCGGCTTTACGTTATACCAAAACTGAAGAAAAAACAGGATTCTTAGGGATGGGGACCTTAGTCACCATCGAAGTCACAGGCCCAGAAGACATCATGGCTTTTGTCCAAGAGTATCTGGAAACCTATTTTAGAAACATCGAACTTGAAGTCAATGTCTTGGTCAAACAAGAAGCTGAAGGCTTCAGTGTCATGTTGGATGCTGAAAACAATGCGATCTTGATCGGTAAAGCAGGGCAAACCTTACAATCGATCAATACTGTTGTCAGAGGTGCTGTCAACTCGCACTTCAAAGGCAAATACAACGTCCTTGTTGACATCAACAACTACAAACAAGATCGTTATGAAAAGGTCAAAGCCTTGGCTGACAGAGTCGCAAGATCTGTCCTAAGGTCAAAGACCACCGCGACTTTAGATCCTTTACCCAATGATGAACGCAAGGTCATTCACCAATACTTAAGTGAAATGCCCCACATCAAAACTGAATCCGTTGGGGAAGGCAATCAACGCCGTCTCAAAATCGTTTACGATAAAAACAAAAACTAAAGCGAAACCTCCTGTGTTTCGCTTTTTTCTTTATAATGAAAGTATGAAGCGAAACAAATTTCTACATAAGTTCTGGAACTCACTGAATGATATGGAAGATAAGATATCTTTACTGGATACATATCAAAGCGATGTCTCGGTAATCAGAAATCTAAGTTATACAAACTATCCAAAGGACAATCAAAGCTTGGATCTTGTATATCCACCTGATCAAAAAGAAAGTTATCCGGTGATCATGTTGGTTCATGGGGGAGGATTTGTCAGTGGGAATCATACCCGATACTACATCGATTATGCTTCACGCTTAGCCAATCGCGGTTTTTTAGTAGCCAATGTCAATTATCGTTTATCAGGGGATTTTGCTTTTCCTGCTTCACTGGAAGATTTATTTCAAGCATTGAAATTTTTGATTGATCAAGCAGAAACCTATCATTGCGATCTCAAAAATGTATTTTTGGTGGGTGAATCAGCAGGGGCAACCCTATCAAGCTTGATGGCTGCGATCTTTACCAATCCTGAGTTAAAAAAGAAGTATCCCTTTGCCTTTGATTTTAAACTAAGAGGCTGTGGGCTAAGTTGTGGGGTATATGACGTTGAAACGACTTTAAAAGAACTTTATTGGGTCCCACTAAAAAAAGCCACCATGGCTGAAGTCTTTATGCGTCAAGACTTTAGAAATGCACCTTTGTATCCACAAGCTTCAGCGCTTCATTATGTCACATCTGATTTTCCGTCAACTTATTTAATGACTTCAGCATTGGATTTTCTAATGCCTCAAACTCAACATATGCGAAGAAAATTCATTGAACAGAAAGTTTCGTATGTCTATGATTTTTACCCTTTGAAGGAAATGCTTCCGCATAGTTTTCATACCAAATTCTTTTATCCCCAAAGTAAGACTGCGATGAATCGTATGATTATATTTTTTGAGTCAATCATGATGTCATCCAACAAGGTCAAGTTTCGGTTATAATAATAAGCGTATGAAACTGATCGTCGGACTGGGAAATCCAGGAAAAGAATATGCCTTGACGCGACATAATGTTGGGTTCATGGTCGTTAATGCGATGATCCTTGATTTGAACTTGAAAACACAAGCCAAATTCAAAGGGGAAATAGCGCAAACCAACATCAACGCTGAAGCGGTGATCCTTTTTAAGCCGCATACCTATATGAATGCTTCTGGAGAAGCAGTCAGATTGGTCATCGATTTCTATAAGATCGATCCTAAAGACATCTTGGTCATCTATGATGACTTGGATCTTCCGGTAGGTAAAATCAGGTTACGTGAAAAGGGCAGTGCAGGTGGTCATAATGGGATGAAATCTTTGATTCAACATATGGGAACTGAGTCGTTTCCTCGCTTAAGGATCGGTATCGATAAGAATCCATTCTATGATACAAAAGACTATGTATTAGGAAGATTTAATAAACAAGAAGAAGAAACCATGGTTCAAGTCATTTTAAAATCAAAGAAAGCGGCACTGGATTTTCCGATGATGAGCTTTGTGGAACTGATGAACCGCTACAACAAAGAATGAAAGCCATCCTTGAACGATTAAAAAATGAATCCTTGATCCGTGACTTTTCTCAAAGGAAAGTCACTTTTTCGCATCTCAGTTTGGTTCAAGAATCTTTATTGATTGCGGCGTCTTTCAAATTCTTCCCGCAAAACATGATCGTCGTTAAACCCAATTTGTATCAAGCTCAACATTTGGTTGAGAAATTACAGTTATGGTTAGGGGATGACGTTGTTTTATACGCAGCTGAAGAGTCTTTAAGAGTAGAGGCCATTGCGGCTTCTCCAGAGCTCAATGTAGGTAGAATCGATGTCTTATCCAAAGTTCAAAATGATAAACCCAAGGTCATCATTACCCATCTAGGGGCACTTTTAAGATATTTACCACCGCTTAAAACGTTCAAAGCATTGACGATCGACATCAAAGTCAATCAGATCATTCAACCTAAAGTTCTTTTTGAAAAACTCAGAAGCATGGGATATACCGAAACCAACCGTGTCGATCAACCCTGTACCAGTGCTCATCGCGGCGGCATCATCGATGTTTTCCCAGTCAACTGTGAAGAACCGATCAGAATAGAATTCTTCGATAATGAGATCGAAAGTATCCGTTCTTTTAATATATCCTCTCAACGCTCAGTTGAACCCTTAAGTTCCATTACTGTTCAACCTGCCAGTGATCTTTTGTTTACTGATGAAGAAATCATTATCCTGGAAACAAGAATAAGAAGCATGCTGAATGAAAGACAAACCAAAGAAGGTTTTGAGTTTCTTCAAGAAACAATTGAGAATGATTTAGAGTTGATGCGTCTCAAATTAAAAGAGAACCATCTGTATCGGTATAGAGCTCTACTGGATGATAGTCAGACTCTTTTAGATTATGTTCATGATCCATTGGTCATCGCATCAAATGCTGAAGACATCAAAGAACATCATAAGATCCTTCATGAGGAAACTTTAGATTACCTTTTAGAAATGGTCACAGATCATAAAGCTTTACCGATCTTTGAAGTGTTCGCGGATTATGGAAAGATCGTAACGAAAGTTAGAACCAATGATTTACGTCGCTTTGAGACGACACATAACTTACACTTACCCTTTAGAGAACTGGATATCCCATCTCAATCTTTATTGAATCATGTCAAAATGATCATCGAAGATCTTAAGACAAAAACAGTCGTATGTTGTTTAAAAGAAGCTGAAATCAAGCAATTGATCCCCATCCTGCAAGAACAGCATGTGACCTATTCTTTAAAACTCAAAGATTTAGATCAGCATCATTTGATACTTTTACTTCAAGATCTCGATGAAGGTTTTGAGTTGATATCACAGGATATTGTGGTCTATAGTTCGAAAGAATTGTTCAATCATAAAGTCTTTATTGGCAGATATAATACTAAGTTCAAAGAAGCTGAGACTTTACATTCCTATCAAGATCTTCAGCCTGGTGACTATGTGGTCCATCATCAACATGGGGTTGGGAAATACATCGGGATCATCACCAAAGAAAGCGAAGGTCAACATCGAGATTATCTGCACATCGTTTATCGTCACGATGCGACCCTTTATGTACCTTTGGAGCAGTTTCAATTGGTACGTAAATTTGTATCTAAAGAAGGTGTCGTACCTAAACTACATACCCTTGGTTCCAATGAATGGAAGAAAACAAAAGCTCGAATCAAAGAAAATGTGTTGGATCTGGCTGAACGCTTGATCAATCTATACGGCCAACGCGAACATGACATTGCCCATGCGTTTGGACCTGATATACAGATGCAAATCGACTTTGAAGCTGAATTTGAGTATCCTTTGACCCATGATCAAACGACCGCAGTCAACGACATCAAGCGCGATATGATGAGCACTGTTCCTATGGATCGATTATTGTGTGGAGACGTTGGATTCGGAAAAACAGAAGTCGCCATAAGAGCTGCTTTCAAGGCTGTTGTTGAACATAAACAAGTGGCTTTCTTATGTCCGACCACGGTATTATCAGCCCAGCATTTTCATACTTTCTCGCATCGATTTGCGAACTATCCCATTTCAGTTGCTTTATTGAATCGTTTCGTCCCTGATCATCAAGTCAAAGTCATCTTACACGCCTTAAAAGAAGGCAAGATCGATGTATTGATTGGGACCCATCGCTTATTATCAAAAAATGTCCAATTTAAAGATCTTGGACTTTTGGTTATCGATGAGGAACAACGCTTTGGGGTTGAACATAAAGAAAAAATCAAGGAAATCAAAACTGGTGTCCATGTCTTATCACTCAGTGCGACCCCTATTCCACGTACGCTACAGATGTCTTTGGTTGGGGTCAGATCCTTATCACAACTGGATTCACCACCACTAAATCGACTTCCGATATTGACCTATGTCATAGAGAAGAACAGAGCAGTTATTAAAGACATCATTCAAAGGGAATTGGCACGAAAAGGTCAAGTCTTCTATCTCTACAACAAGGTTGAAGACATCTTACAAGTTGCCTTCAAGTTGAAACAGGACCTGCCGGATGCGGAAATCGCTGTGGCTCATGGCCAAATGCATCGCGATGAGATCGAAGATGTGATGATGCGTTTTACCAGCAATGAAGTCAATGTTTTGGTGTGTACGACCATCGTTGAGACAGGCATCGATATTCCAAATGCGAATACGATGATCATTGATCAAGCGGATACCTTTGGTCTATCACAGCTTTATCAAATCAAAGGACGAGTTGGTCGATCAGATCGGTTAGCTTATGCTTACCTAATGTATAATCCTAAAAAACAACTTTCAGAGATCGCAGCGAAACGGCTTCAATCCATCAAAGAATTCACCGAATTAGGATCAGGCTATAAAATTGCGATGCGTGATTTGACCATTCGCGGTGCCGGTGAAATGTTGGGGGATATGCAAAGCGGATTTATCGATACGGTTGGGATCGACATGTACATTGAAATGTTGGAGCAGGCCATCAAAGACAAACGTGCAGGCATCATTACTGAAGAAAAAGAACCTCAAATCAAAACCCCTATGGGCATCGATGGATATATCCCATCTAGCTTTGAACACAAAGATTTTGAAAAACTCAGTTTATATCAAACCATAGAAAAAGCCGATACTGAAAGTGCTTTACGTAAACTACAAGAAGAAACAACAGATCTTTATGGTAAATTGCCTAAATCAGTTCAGCTTTTATTCGAAAAGAAACGGTGGGAACTCTTATTGAATTCCCCAATCATTGAAAGTGCGAAAGAATTGAAACATCAGATGACCTTGACCTATACAAAGCACTGGTCTTCTACCATCGATGGGGTCAAACTCTTCGAAAAAATAAACTCGATCTCACCTTCAATCACTTTAAAGTATCTTCATGAACAAATTGTCTTGATCATCCCTAAACAAGATGATTGGCTTTTCTTAGCCACATCTGTCTTGGTCGCTTCATCGAAAGTGCCCCAAAGGAGTTAAACATGAGACTTGATCTATATTTAAAAATAGCCCGTTTGGTTAAGAGAAGACCTGTTTCTAAGGCTTTAGCCAATCAAGATCGCATCCTTATCAACGATAAGATTGCGAAACCTTCAAAAGAAGTCAAAATCGGGGACATCATCGACCTCTATTTTGGCCATCGTCATCTTAAAGTAAAAGTGTTAGAATTGGCTGATTCGATTAAAAAAGCGCAATCAATGACCCTATATGAGATCTTAATTGATGAGAGAATTTACCCTCAAGTTGATGAAACTCAAGCTAAACCACTTGATTAAGATGAACTGAAAGGTATAATGAGTTTACTATGACCAAAACAAGAAAACGTTTCAAGTACAAATCTCTGTCGATCTTTTTGATCTTTATGACCGCATCTGCTTTTTTATTGGTTCCAATCATCGATGAGATCATGACCACCATGTCTCTCAAGAAATCCTTAGATGATGTCAATTCAAAACTAGATGCCTTGATCAGTGAAAACGAGCAATTGACCCTTCAAAGAGATAAACTCTTAGATACCGATTATGTGATCAGTTATGCCAGAGGTATCTATATGTTGTCTAAGGATACTGAAAAGGTTTATTATTTCCAAGATGAAGCCGCAAAATGAGTGAACTTAGGTTCGCTCATTTTTTAACCTTGGCATCCCTCTGTAAATCATAAGCTTAAAGTGATAAAATGATAACGCAATAAGGAGCGACTTATGAAAAGACCCGTTGTATTGATTGTGATGGATGGAATCGGATATACAGACAACAGTTATGGAAATGCTGTTAATAATGCCTATACACCAACCTTGGATGAACTTCAAAAAACAGCTGCATTTACCACCATTAAAGCCCATGGCCTTGCAGTAGGCTTGCCATCTGATGAAGATATGGGTAATTCAGAGGTAGGACACAATGCAATCGGCTGTGGTCAAATCTATGCCCAAGGTGCTAAACTCGTCAATGAATCGATGAGAACCAAAGATATTTATAAATCAGAGACTTGGCTTGCTTTAAGTGCTCAAGCCAAAGCTCATACGTTACATTTTATTGGATTATTATCTGATGGGAATGTGCACTCCCACATCGATCAACTCTTAGATTTGATCACACAAGCTAAAGCTGAAGGCATCAAAGAAGTAAGAGTCCATATCTTATTGGATGGAAGAGATGTTCCTGAAACCAGTGCATTACTGTATGTTGAAAAACTAGAAAACGCTTTATCAACACTTAATGGACCAAACTTCAATGCGTTGATAGCCTCTGGCGGAGGTCGTATGAAGGTCACCATGGACCGCTATGAAGCTGAATGGGGCATGGTTGAATTAGGATGGAAGACACATGTTTTAGGTGAAGGCAGAGGCTTCAGCAGTGCCAAAGAAGCCATAGAGACCTATCGTAGTGAGAATGGCGTTACGGATCAATTCTTGCCTGCTTTCGTGATTACCAAAGATGGTAAACCTATAGGAACCATACAAGACAATGATGCGGTCATCTTCTTTAACTTCAGAGGAGACAGAGCCATTGAAATATCAAAAGCCTTTGAACAAGGCAATGAATTCAAATACTTCGATCGAATCAGAGTCCCTAAGGTATTCTACGCAGGCATGCTTCAATATGATGGAGATCTTCAGATCCCTAAGAAATTCCTAGTCAGTCCACCAAAGATCACCAATACTTTATCTGAATTATTGGTCAAACATAAGTTCACGCAATATGCATTATCCGAAACCCAGAAGTTTGGTCATGTGACCTATTTCTGGAACGGCAACAGAACTGAGAAATTTGATGAAAACTTAGAAACCTATGTTGAAATCAAATCAGATATCGTTCCTTTTGAACAACGTCCTTGGATGAAAGCTGCCGACATTACAGATACATTGATTCAGGCCATAGAATCTCAGAAATATGATTTCTTAAGAGTTAATTATCCCAACGGAGATATGGTTGGGCATACTGGATCGTATCCAGCAGCAATCGTTGCGGTAGAAACCGTAGATCTGCAGATCGCAAGAATCCTACCGGTCATCAAAAAATACAATGGCATCTTGATCATCACAGCCGATCATGGCAATGCGGATGAAATGTATGAAAAATCAAAAGATCCTAACTCAAAACCAAAAGCCAAGACTTCTCATACCTTAAGTCCAGTCCCATTCTTTATATATGGGGCAGATGTCAAATTGAAGTTTGGAAACTTTGGTTTAGCTAATATTGCTTCAACAGTCACAGACCTCTTAGGGATAGAAAAAGATCCAATTTGGTTAGAAAGCTTAATCGAAAAGAAATAAAAAGACATCATAAAGTGTCTCGGGGCTAAAAAAGGTACATCTATAGTTAGGTGTACCTTTTTGTATGGATGAGAAGTCTAGGTATCTTAATGATCGTCTACTTAGACTCAGTCACTTCAAACCAAAGCTCATTACGTTTCAAGAAACCTGGGATAAAAGGGGGATTATAGCGAGCCAATTGGACGTCACCAAGAATGGTCAATCCTTCTTTTTGAATCCAAGTTCGAAGATCTTCTTCATATTTTCTGATCGTAGACATGGTTGGAGTAAAGCTAAAGCGATATACGGCACATAGACGATCTGGAACCAGGATTTTTTGTAAATCTTGATTTAGTGGTTCTGGCACATCATCGTGATCCATTTTGGGAGGCATCACAAAAGCTGTTGTCCTTATTCCGTTCTCATTGATTCTGTTGACGACAGGCGCCGTCATGGCAATTTTTTGTCCGCGCTTATTATCACCTTGAATAAAGTTGAAGGCTAGGTTAAAACCTTGGTTGCCTCGCAAATCTTTATCGCTTGCCTCTACCATCGTAAAAGACTGATAATGGCGCAATTCATAAGATCCTTCTTGTTTGATAAGCTTGTATTGGGGTTGTTCTATCATGAATTCATTGTAACCCTTTAAACAAGTAATGCATTCATTTTGACTAAATGAATTGAAACTAGAGTTTATTCATTATTATGAAGAATCCACAAAAAAACACCCAGATAGAGGTGTTTTCGTATGCAATTAGGATTAATTTTAGTCTCGATCTGAATCTTGGTGATCATCATCACCTTGGTCATCATTATCCTTGTTGTTTATGTCTTTAGAGTCATCTTTATATTCTTTGTCTTCATCCACTTCATTTTCGTTTTTAAGGATTACACCAGTTTGACTAATCTTGTATTCATATTCAACACCGTTATATTTGAATTCAACTTCATATACAATGACGCCATCTTCTGATTCAGTTTCCAGTTCTTCAAAAGTGACATCAACTCCAGTTAAACCTGCGTCAGCTAATGCAGTTGTCTTAGCTAATTCCAGTCCTGCCAAATCTGTACTTGGGGTTGGTGTAGGTGTAGGAGTAGGTGTTGGCGTTGGTGTTGGCTTGGGCGTCGGAGTAGGAGTCGGAGTAGGCTTTGGCGTTGGAGTAGGAGTCGGAGTAGGCTTTGGCGTTGGAGTAGGTGTCGGTGTAGGCTTAGGAGCTGTTGATCCGGCACTTGTATCTGAGGTTAAGGCATTTACACCTAAATTGCCAATAAGCACTATTGCGGAAATCCCAACGATTGCTAATCCTGCAAGACGATTAATATTTTTTTTGTTTTTGGTCATAACATGAGTTCCTTTCTCTATGTTAGGACCCATTATGACGATGTAAGATTAAAACCACATTAGAATTGTTCAATTTATTGGAAATTTAGCAATAAACTTACTTCCTCGATTAATCTCACTCTCAACGATGATGTCACCCCCATGAATCAACACAATCTTTTTGACCATCGCTAAACCTAAACCGATGGAACCTCGATCATTGGTAGTTCTAGAAGAATCTGCTTGATAAAAGCGATTGAAGATCTTGCCTTGATCAGATTTCGAGATCCCAATCCCATCATCTTCTACTGTTAAAATGATGAAATCTGATTGTTTCTTAAGGATAACCTTAATGATTCCGTTTTCTTTTCCATATTGATAAGCATTATCTATCAGGTTATTCATAAGACGACCTATAAGTATGGGATCACCTTTCATATGGATGGTACTTTGAATGTCAGTGGTTAATTTAATGGTGGATTTCCACGCTTCAATCTGTTCACTACAAATGGCTAAAGCCAATTCAGATAGATCAATATCTGAGAACTTAGAATCATCAGGTAATTGATCCAAACGGCTAAAAGACAACAATTGCGCAATCAGTTTCGAAATCTTTGTGGCTTGGTGATGGATCACACGGAGTGCTTCTTGGTGCTCTTTAATGGTCTTTGCACTTTTTTGAGCCAGTTCTGTTTGTGCCAAAATAACTGTGATGGGTGTTCTTAATTCGTGTGATGCATCTGAAGTAAACTGTTTCTCTGCTTCAAATGAACTTTCTAGACGGCTTAACATCAAATCGAAATTCGATGCTAATTTTCCAATCTCATCATGATTATCTTCAAGACCAATACGTTTTGATAAATCTCCGCCATTCTTAATGTCATTGGAAGCTTTCATAAGTTGATCTATGGGTTTAAAAGCCTGTTTTGAGATAAGATAGCCACCTATAGATGCAACCAGTACCATAAAAGGTAAGGCAAAAAGTCCGGTTTCAAACAAGGATTTCATAAGATTAGGCGACTTATCTGCTTCAATAATGCCTCTTATCCATACTTTAACAGAGCCTTCTTCACCAGACACATTATAAAGACGGTCATAAACATAATAAGTCACCTCTTCGTTTACAATGGTCCTGGTTGACTCATTTACAAATGCCAATCCTTCACTGACAAATGCATTAGGATAGTTCCCCTTTAGCAAGACTTTTCGATCATCATACAAAAGGGTATACACTTGATTCTGAAATAAACTGAATTCAAAATCCAGATCGAGCTTCTCATCATCCATAGATAATGAGTCTCCAATCGAATTGACCGTAGCTGTAAGTTGGGCTTTGACATCTCTGGTAACAATGGTATTACTGATCAGCATCATGAATATTAAAACTGAACCAACCACCAAGATCATCAAAAAGGTATACCACAAGGTTACTTTAAGTTTAATGGATAAATGCTTCATGTTTCATCTCTTAAGATATAACCACTGCCTCTAACTGTGTGAATCAGTTTTACCGCATGATCATCATCGATCTTCTTTCTTAAATAACGGATATAAACATCGATAACATTAGAATTTGATTCTTTCTCAATGCTGGTGATTCGATCTTCAATGTGTTCTCTTGTTAAGACGATTCCTTTGTTTCGAATCATAACCTCAAGAACTGCGAACTCTTTAGCGGACAAGTAAATTCTGCGGCCACCTCTGACGACTTCTTTCGTTAAGACATTTAAACTTAAATCAGAAATCGTAAAGACATTGGTTTTAACTCCACTGCTTTTACGGGTTATAAGTCGTAGACGAGCCATAAGTTCGTCGAAAGCAAATGGTTTGACAAGATAATCGTCAGCCCCAAGATCTAGACCCATAACACGATCTGAGACAGCATCTTTCGCGGTCAACATCAAAACTGGAACATTTCTTCCAAGGTTTCGTAAACGAACTAAAACATCAAAACCATTAATCTTTGGGATCATAACATCAAGGATGACCGCATCAAAAACAAGATTGCTTTCTAAAAACAATAAGGCTTCTTCACCATCAAAGCAAGATTCGCATATCCAACCTTCAAGGGCTAATTTCTTAGTGATGATACGATTCAAGTCTTTTTCATCTTCTACGATTAAGATACGCATGGTAAACCTCTATACATAGTATACGTTGAGTGGATTAAAATTACATTAAACAAATGATAAAGAGATCCTTAGAATACGGCTACAAAATAATAAAAAAAGACGGTCAATATTAATATGACCGTCTCTAGAATTCATTGAAGTAAGTACTTTTATACTGTATCAGTCTCATACAGCGGAGTAGATAAATAACGCTCACCGCCATCAGGAAAGATAACTACGATCGATTTCCCTTTATTTTCAGCACGACTTGCGACTTCTAAGGCTGAATGTAAAGCTGCTCCTGAGGATATCCCAACTAAAATGCCTTCATTCTTTGCCAATTCACGAGCTCTATCAAAGGCTTGTTGAGTCGTAACGGTCAATACTTCATCATAGATCGATGTATTCAAAGTGTTGGGGATAAAACCTGGACCCCATCCTGCGATCTTATGTGGCCCTGTTCGGCCTTCAGACAACATTGGAGAATCAAAAGGTTCAGAGGCGATAACTTTAACGGAAGGGATTTTTTCTTTTAAGTAAGCACCGGCACCGCTGATTGTTCCGCCAGTTCCGATACCTGCCACCAAGATATCCACTAACCCATCAAGCGCATAAAAGATTTCTGGACCTGTCGTTGCGGCATGCACAGCTGGATTGGCTGGATTTTCAAATTGAGAGGGCATAAATGAGTTTGGGGTGATTGCTAAAAGCTCTTCAGCCTTCGCAATGGAACCTTTCATGCCTTTAGAGCCTTCTGTCAAGATCACTTCAGCTCCATATGCTTTCAATAGTTTCCTTCGCTCAATACTCATTGTTTCAGGCATCGTTAAGATGATGCGGTAACCTTTTGAGGCTGCAATAGCTGCTAAACCAATACCTGTATTTCCACTGGTAGGTTCGATGATCACATAACCTGGTTTTAATTGACCTGATTTTTCAGCGGCATTGATCATAGCTAAAGCAATGCGATCCTTTACCGAACCGGCAGGATTCAATCCTTCGATTTTTCCATACAACTGGACATCTAAACCATGAAGCTTTTCGAATCTGTGTAAACGAACCAAAGGGGTATTCCCAATCAATTCGGTCATGTTTTGTGCAATCTTTGTCATCATTTCTCCTAAACATAGTAATATACTATGTTATATATGTTATAATGACATTATACTTAAGGAAAGACCCGTCGTCAAGGAAGATACCCTATGAAACTGACCACTAAAGGACGCTATGGTTTAGCTGTCGTTGTAACACTCAATAAAAACAAAGGTAAAGTTATGTCTTTGACATCCATATCTGAAATTTTAGGCTTGTCTAAACTCTATCTTGAACAGATCCTATCTGTTTTAAAGTCACACCACATTGTGGTCTCTATAAAAGGACCCAGTGGTGGATATATGATCAAACCTGAAGCTAATTTAACAGTGTATGATGTCTTATCCATACTTGAACCAAGTTTAGCACCTGTTGAAAACACAACGAAAACACAAAAATCATTGGGCTTGATTCTGGATGAACAGGTTTATCAACCATTAAGCCAAGCTGTCATTCAAAAATTGACTTCGATTAAACTAGATGAGTTAAGTACATATCTCCAAGATGAACCGATGTATTATATTTAACCATATAAATATTCAAACCTATACAAATCAAATCGATCTCAAAGGTGATAACCTTAATGGCCAATTCCAATAACGGATTTGTCTTCACGTATCTGATGAAGGGTACTAAACATTGAATCTAAAATTTCTTTGTAGCTTAATGGACCAGAAGGAATCGTATTGATGGCGATCCTTAAAGATAAATCGAATTTCTTATCGTTCATAGACAATGTCTGATGATTAAATGCACTTATTTTTTTCGCTAATTTGACCGCGTCATCAAGGTTATGAAGTTTTGTGATGATGGCAAATTCATCTCGCCCAATGCGAAACATAAGCATATCTTTTTCAATCACTCTATCTATTCTTTTTGCAGATTCTGCAATGGCCAAATCACCTGCTGCATAACCAAAGTTTTCATTGATTCCTCTAAGATCTACAATGTCGGTACATAAAATGATTGTGCCTCCTAAAGACTTTAGTTCTTCATAAAGTTGGGAAACATCCACAGTTCTTCGATCTTCCATAATTACTTGTTCATCATATTCGACTCTGAATTTAGGAAATAGTTCTGAAAAATCATGTTGTTTACGATATATCGAAGGCAAAACACCCCAAAATCGTTTAAAAGCTTTGGAGAAGACTTCAGGTGAATCATAGGTATAAGTCATGGCAATCTCGGTAATGGTTTGATGGGTATGAATCAAATCGTATGCGGCTAATGATAATTTTCGCTTAGAAATGTATTCTTTTACTGAACATCCAAAAACATATTTGAAAAGTTTTTGAAGACCAGATACAGATACATAACAAGATTTCGCCAGTTCCTCTACCGACAATGGCTCTTTTAATTTATCTTCAACAACTTCTAGTGCTGAAGCTATGACCAGTAGATTTTTCATTGTTTATCTCAGTGTCGATCCTTTCTAAGTCGATCATATCTAAAGTAATACTTAGTTTCTTGATGATTTGTGTAAAAGCATCCACCTTATTCACTAGATCACAGCCTTTAAAGGATCTAAAATGAAACAATCCGTCTTGGATTCAAGCAAGGATTGCTTAAAAGTAAAAGAAATCTGTCTAGATTTCTTTTATAAGTGATGGCTTCAGTTGTGATAACTTCATGATCAAAGCGATGGTTTTTGAGTCGTTGAGCTGATCATTCATAACCAATTCTATCAATTGATCTAAAAGGTACGTTTTAACGTTTAGAAATTCATGATGATCGAGTTTTTGACCGACGAACTTTGTTTTTGGGGCATAGTAGAGATAAATGATTTCACCTAAATAACCAGGAGAAGGATAAATCGTACCTAGAGGAATCATTTCTAAGGCTTCATAGCCTGTCTCTTCAATAAGTTCTCGATTGGCAGCATCTAAAGGATTCTCATCTTTTTCTAATTTACCAGCCGTAAATTCCAATAAGACCTGATCGAAGACATAACGAAATTGTTCAACCAATAAAAACTCACCTTTTTCATTTTGTGCCGCAATACAAACGCCACCAGGATGTTTAACGATCTCACGCATGGATTGATCACCATTAGGCAATAAGATCTCATCATGATGGACCTCAATGATCTTTCCTTTAAATTTAAGATTGCCAGATAATTTCTTTTCGATCAAGTTCATGGGGATAGTATAACATGACCCCTATGTTTGTTTGAAGGGGACCATGAGTTTTGGTATAATGAAAACACGGGGTAAGCTCGATGAAAAAAGGTCTATTTATCACATTTGAAGGTCCCGACGGCAGCGGAAAGACCACAGTCAGCAGTTATGTGGTCCAACAGTTACTAGACTTGGGTTATGATATCATCCATACCAGAGAACCTGGGGGTGTCGACATTGCTGAACAAATCCGCCATGTCATTTTGGATCCAAAAAATACCAAGATGGATGTTAAAACGGAAGTGCTTTTATATGCTGCCAGTCGTAGACAACATTTGATCGAGAAGATACTCCCTGCTTTAGAAGCCGGCAAGATTGTAATCTGTGATCGTTTCGTAGACAGTTCCTTGGCTTATCAAGGGGTTGGCAGAGGCGTAGGATTTGATGAAGTCTATATGATCAATCGTTTCGCAATTGATGACTACTTGCCTGATTTGACCGTATATCTTGATTTATCAGCCCAAGCAGGACTAGATCGTATTGCTGGACGCAAGTTTCTAGATCGCTTAGACCAAGAGAAAATCAATTTTCATGAATTGGTCGTTGAAGGCTACCAAGAAGTAAAACGTCGCTTCAGCGATAGAATCGTTGTGGTCAATGCGGATCAGGAGATAAAAACCGTTCAGAAAGAAGCCTATGAGGCTGTCTTGAAGAAGGTTAAAGCCTATGTTTAAAGAAGTGCTCAAAGAGCGCCAACCCATTGTTGAAAGGGTCTTATTTAATGCCCTAAAACATAAACAAGCTTCGCATGCTTATCTTTTTACTGGATCCAAAGGGACAAAGATGTTGGAAACAGCGCTTCTTTTTGCGCAATCCTTGGTTTGCCCTCATCGTGATCCTTGGGCCTGCGAAACCTGTGAGATCTGTGTTAGAATACAAGAGAATCATTTTACTGATTTGATTATCTTAGATGGAAGTATGACTTCCATTAAAAAAGATCAAGTTCTAGATATGCAAGAGAAGTTTTCTAAGACAGCACTAGAAATCTACGGTAAAAAGATTTATATTGTCAATGCGGCTGAAAATGCCACAACAGAAGCCTTAAACAGTTTGCTTAAATTTCTGGAAGAACCTAGCGGATCGGATACTTATGCGATCTTGATCTCAACTCATCCGGAGCAGTTATTAGAAACCATCATATCGCGCTGTCAAACCTTAAGCTTCAAAGCTCAAAATAAACAAGAACTTATGGCTCAGATCGATCTTGAAAACAATGATCCTTATGAGACCCAATTATTGAGTCAATTGGTTGATAATGCGGAAGGGATGTTGGATCGTCAAATCAATGACGATTTCAAACATGCCTTGAATATGTTTGGACTTTTCGTGGATGAATATGTCAAAGCACCTTTCTTAGGTGAGATATTTGTTCAAAATCAGTTGTTGGCTAAACGCAAAGAAGTTGAAAAACCCGATATGGGTGATTCAAAGCCAGAAGATAAGAAGAAAGCTAAAGAACCGGTTGAAAAAGGACCAGTCGTAGATCGAAGAAGACTCTCGTTTTTCTTTAAGATCGGGATGTTGTTTTTCAAGGATATGATGTTTAATACGCCGATTCATTCTCCTGTATGGAAAACAAGAATGAATCATATTGGACCCATTATGGATCCAATGACGGCATTTAATTTGTTTAATGATGCGGAGGATAAAATCAACACGAATGCGAATTTAGCATTACTGATTGATTCTGTGCTCTATAAACTGAAGGAGGCCAATGATGACTGAACAAAGTCAGGTCTATAAATATGTGTATTCTGTCAGGTTTGAAGGCAATAAGAAAGCTTATTCTTTTGGGACCAATGACGATTTCTACAAAGCAGAAGATAAGGTGGTCGTAGAGACTTCACGCGGATTAGAATTAGGACAAGTCATTACTGATGCGCGTTTGACTGAAAGTGTCAACATTCATTCTGAACTTAAACCAATTTTAAGAAAAGCATCTCAAAATGATCTAGATCATCACATTCAAAACCAAGCCAGTGCCATAGAAGCCCTTAAGATCTGCGAAAAAGATGTGAAACATCTTGATTTAAACATGCAGCTGATATCCGCTGAATATACCTTAGATAAATCTAAGATTATCATCGTTTATGTCGCTGATGAACGCGTTGATTTCAGAGAACTTTTAAAAGAATTGGCATCACACTTACACTGTCGAATCGAACTAAGACAAATTGGTCCACGCGATAAAGCGAAAATCATTGGCGGAATTGGAACTTGTGGTATGGAAACCTGTTGTTCACGCTACCTGAATGATTTTGACGTGGTATCAATCAATATGGCTAAGAATCAAAACCTTGCCTTAAACATTCAGAAACTCTCTGGACAGTGCGGTAAGCTCATGTGTTGTTTAAAGTATGAAGATGAAAACTATAAGTGTATGAAAAAAGATTGTCCTAAGCAAAATGAATTGATCGATTATAACGGTAAGAAGTATCGTGTAACGTCAATGAATCTATTGACCAAACAATGTAAATTAGAGAATAGAGAAGAGGCCTTATACTTAGGCTTCGATGAAGCCTTTAAGGACTACATAAAAAAAGAACCCAATGAAACGACAGAAAAGCTTTCAAAATGATTTGACCAGTCTATATTTGGTCGCAACTCCCATCGGTAATCTCAATGAGATGACACCTCGAGCCGTTGAGGTTTTAAAGCAGGTTGCCGTCATCGCATGCGAAGATACCCGCACTACCTCAGTTTTACTGAAACACTTTGGAATCGAAACTAAAGTTATTTCTCATCATGCCTATAATGAAAAAGAATCAGCCAATGGGATCATCAAACTCTTAGAATCAGGCAAAGATGTTGCTTTGGTCAGCGATGCTGGATATCCTTTGATTTCAGATCCTGGCTATATCGTCGTCCAAGAAGTCATATCGGCAGGATTTAATGTCATTCCGATCTCAGGATCTAGCGCTGTGCTCAATGCCTTGGTGGCATCTGGTTTAGTAACTCAACCTTTTTTATTCTATGGATTCTTACCCAGTACCGACAAAGACTTCAATCAAATCGTCAATCAACTCAAGGCTTATCCCTATACCTTGATATTCTATGAGGCACCTCATCGTATCCAAAAAACCATTGCCCGCTTATTGCCCATCTTAGGTGATCGTAAAGCAGTGATCGCACGAGAACTGACAAAGAAATTTGAAGAATTCTTACGAGGTAAACTCAGTGAATTAGGAGACATCGAAGATGAACTAAAAGGTGAAATGGTCTTGGTCATTGAAGGCAACATCGATGAAAAACCTGAAATCATTGATTTGACTGAAATCAATGAACGTATCCAAGCTTATGTCGATGGTGGAATAACAGCTTCCGAAGCCATCAAACAAGTCGCTAAAGAAGTAGGGTTGAATAAACATGAGCTCTATAATGCTTACCACAATAAAGGCGAAGTCTCCTAAGACTTGCCTTTTTTTATGAATTAATCACAAGTGTTCATTTATATCTTATAATTCATGTTTATTTATGCGTATAATAGACTTAGTAAACAAAGGAGAAACTCTATGGATTTGAAAGGTTCAAAAACAGAAAAGAATTTAGAAGCTGCATTTGCCGGGGAATCAATGGCCCGCAATAAGTATACCTATTATGCTGCTAAAGCCCGTCATGAAGGCTACAGACAACTGGAAGACTTCTTCCTAGAGACAGCCCGCAATGAACAAGAACATGCGTTCTTGTGGTTCAAAGCGCTCCATGGTGGAGAAGTTGCAACAACTGCTGTTAATTTAGTGGATGCTGCTGCTGGTGAACACTATGAATGGACAACTATGTATAAAGAATTTGCTGAAACAGCCAAAGCTGAAGGCTTCAATAAGATCGCTTTCCAGATGGAACAAGTTGCCATCATAGAAAAACGTCATGAAGAACGCTATAACGATCTTCTTGCCAACCTTAAAGAAGGCAAAGTCTTCAAAAAAGATGAAAAAGTGGTTTGGGAATGTAATGTGTGCGGATATCAATCCGAAGGCACAGAAGCACCAAAGATTTGTCCAGTATGTGGAGAACCTCAGTCTCATTTCTCAATGGATGTCAGAAACTACTAAACAAAGTTAAAAGACAGGTGAATAAACTATACCCCATGGAATAGACACGAAAAGAAAAACCTCGTGACAGTTCTATGGGGTTTTAATATACTAAACAGGAGGTAAAAAGATGGCCAAAGTGAAATTTAGTCCAGAAGCAATTGAAAGATTAAGAAACAATAAATATGTTTTAAGTGCGACAGAAAATTCAGTTCAGTTTACGCCGGAATTCAAGGCAATCATCCTCAGTGAAAGTAGGCAAGGAAAGCCACAGAAACAGATCTTAAAAGAGCTTAGTATCGACTCGGAGTTGTTTGGGAAAGAGCGACTGGAATCCCTCTTTCATAGAGCGCGGCTACAAGCGAAGCGACCGAAAGGATTTGAGCGACTCAAATCACCAGGACGACCGAAGAAAATGACATTCAGTAGTCCTGAAGAAGAGAACCGGTATCTGAAAGATAGAAATGAATACCTTGAACAGGAGAACGAATTCTTAAAAAAACTGAAAGCGCTGGAAAGGGGGGAATAAAGCAACTCGGCGCAGAAAAGAAATTTGAGATCATTTGGGCAATGGAAGGTCGAAGGAAGAACCGACTGGACATTAAGTATATGTGTACCCAAGCCAAAGTATCACGATCGGGATACTACGCCTATAAGAAGCGAAGATTGACGATGGGTGAGAGAGAAATGAGAGACAAGCTCGATTTTATCGCGATCAAAGCGGCTTATGACCACAAAGGGTTCAAAAAAGGCGCAAAACAGATTAAAATGAGGCTTACGAGGGATTACGGCATAAATATGAACCTCAAAAAGATCCGGCGACTCATGAGAAAATATCAACTCTTCTGTCCGATCCGCAAGGCGAACCCGATCATCGCAATCATTAAAGCTCAGCACAGCAACAAAGTCTTCAGTAACATCCTCAATCGAAATTTCTCGCAAGGCGCAGCCAAGAAGGTCTTATTGACGGACATCACGTATATCAAGTATGGGAACGGGAAGCGAGCGTATTTATCCACCATCAAAGACGCCACGACCAAGAAGATCTTGGCTTGGCAGTTGTCTGGGTCACTTGAATTGGATTTCGTCATCGATACGGTGAATCAACTTCTACAGAATTATCACGGTGAACTGCATATGAAGTTCATCCTTCATTCTGATCAGGGGAGTCACTACACCAGCATCGACTATCAGGATCTTCTCTCAAAACACGACATTACTCAGTCGATGTCTCGGCGCGGAAACTGTTGGGATAACGCCCCTCAGGAATCCTTCTACGCCGTGCTTAAAACAGAACTGGACCTCTCCAAAATCAATTCTTACGATCGATTGGCTGAATGCCTCATTTCATACATCAACTACTATAATTACGATCGTCCTCAATGGGATCTACATCGAATGACCCCTCATGAATACGATGAGGTTCTCTCAAATCCAAGGTCCAATATTCGATATCTACCGGCAGTTATTCCACAAATTCAGCTACAAACATAAAAAAGACCGACATTTCTGTCGATCTTAAGCGGTTTTTATTTCCGTGTCCTTTACATGGGGTACAGTTTAGAAAACCTGTCTTTTATTCAAGTTGTTTACTTTCCTAACGATAAGATTTAAACTTATACTGCGAGGAATATTCATGAAAGCAACTAGACTGTGCTTATGCTTGGTCATGTTACTAAGTTTAAGTGCATGTGATCCAGCAAAACCTGAAACAGAGATCCCTGATCTAAAAGATGAAACAATAAGAGCGGCAGTGCTCAGTATTTTTGATGGACAATTCAATGTCATAAACATTGATAAAAATGTATACAACATTGAGAAGAAAACAGATTCTCACTGGATCATCAATGGGACTTTAACTTTAAATAATGAAGAATGTACTTTAAGTGGAAAATATACCTTGCTTTATGACTATCAGTTCAACAAATGGAATTTGAGTAACCTCTATTTTTCAGCAACCAATGTAACAGCAGTTACGAAAGTTCCTACCAGTTCTGAAGCTTTGCTTCAAACAGCACGTTGGTTTGAAGGCATCAATAAGAATCCTTATCCGATCGAAGACGTGTTATTTATAGATCAAACCCTTGACTTACCCCATGGCCTATCAAGCTTTACATATGCATACACAGTATCAGAAGGACCCTATATCAGTTATCGAACCATCAGAGTTGTTGGATCTTATGATTATCCTCAAGGATGGGTCTTTGAGGTAGCAGAACGTACACATGATACGACATATACCTATAATGGTGTGTATAACTTAACGTGGGATATCATGGATGGGGAAACATATTATGCCAACAACGAATCCACAACGCTTGAACTTACAGGTCAAATCAGAGCGACAGGCAGTTTAGATTCAAGCTCGAAAATTGTATCAAATACCTTAAATGCACAGGTTACATTTAGAGAACAAAAGTTTACAGTAAAGCCATCATTGGTTTTGGGGCAATTCATAGATCAAATCAACATTCAATTTGGGGTTGAAGAGAAAGAGAGTTTTATTTTCGCTTATGGGCAAGAGGAATATCGAGGAGTGACCTCGGTCAATGCTTTGTTCTATGCCATAAGCATCGATCATAGTCACGCAAAAGTAACTCAACCTTAAGTAAAAGGTAGTCAAATAGACCAAGGACAGATTAATATCTGTCCTTTTTGTTGGACACATTAAAATATGAACTTGCGGTTTATTTATACTGAGATTAAATAAAAAGGGAGGAAGAGCCATGATTGGGACAATCTTAGGGGACATCATCGGAAGTGCTTATGAACACAAGCCAATCAAGACGACAATGTTTGAATTGATGAGTGAAAACTCTAGGTTTACAGATGACAGTGTATTGACAGTAGCGACTATGGATGTTTACCTAAGCGGTATGACATTTAACCAAGCTTATCAACAGTACACCTTGAATTATCCTCATCGCGGTTATGGATCAAGCTTTAATCTTTGGGTTCATCATCGTGAAACAAAACCCTACAATAGCTTTGGGAATGGCTCTGCGATGCGTGTGTCACCCATCGGTTGGTTATTTGAGACAGCCGAAGAAGTCCTTTCTGAAGCAAAAAGATCAGCTGAAGTCACACATAATCATCCTGAAGGCATCAAAGGTGCCCAGGCTGTGGCATTATCGATCTTCATGGCTAGAAAAAGGGCAACGAAAGATGAGATACGCCAAACCATCTCAAAACAATTCTGTTATGACCTTGTTCACACCATAGAAGAAATCAGGCCCTATGTGAGCTTTGACGTCACTTGCCAAGGATCTGTTCCACCTGCCATCATAGCTTTTCTAGATTCAACAAGTGTGCTGGATGCGATAAAGAAAGCTGTCTCGCTTGGTGGAGACAGTGATACCCAAGCTGCCATTGCGGGTGGTATCGCAGAAGCATTTTATGGACCGATTCCAAAACCACTTTACGACCAAATCATTATGACGACATTGGCTCCTGCTTTGCATATGAAAGTTCTTGCGTTTTATGATCGTATTAAACAACCGCTTTATATTCAAACAACAAAGGAAAAACAATGATACAAAAAACAGAAGATCATATCATTCAACCCTCAAACCACATAACTGATATCGTTTTTATTTTAGATCGATCAGGTAGTATGGGGGGCAGGGAAAGCGATACGATTGGAGGTTATAATAGTTTCTTAGTGAAACAAAAAAATGAAACAGGTCAAGCGCGCGTCTCTACGATCTTATTTGATAGTGAATATGAAATCGTTCATGAACGCTTAGATATCCGAGAAGTGTGTCCCATTACGAAAAATGAATATTATGTACGGGGTTCAACGGCTTTGTTGGATGCGATTGGGAAAGCTGTATATGATCTTCAGGCCATTCATTTGGAAGAAGGAAAAACAAAAGATAATTCAGGGGCCATCTTCGTCATCATTACTGATGGGATGGAAAATGCCAGTCATCATTATAGTTATGCGCAAATTCGCGAGTTGATTCATCATAAAAATCAAGTTGACGGATGGGAATTCATTTATCTTGGCGCAGATCTCAGTAGAGGAGAAGATGCGGACAGAATGGGTTTTGCCAGAGATCGTCAAGCCAATTATGATAAATCAAAAACAGTTGATGCTTTTGAAAGTGTATCAGATAGTGTGAAATCATATCGTTCCTCAAAAAGTATTTCTAATCATTGGCGTGAAAAATTTTCAGTCATGGACGAAATGCGTGTAGTTTATCAGAAACTACCGATCGTTGAATGTCTTGAAGGACGTTTCTTGATCGCAACAGATCTTCCCATCTCTATAGGAGATGTTTCTCAAGTAACCATCCTCAACAAAACATATCAACTGAGTGGAAGCCCTTTACTTCAAAGATATCGCAGTTTCTCAGGATTACCCATTGATGGGATGATTGGACAAGACATCCTGTCTCAAGTCAAAGTATTGTTTAGTTGTAAATATGATCATATAAAGACGGAATTTTGTGAACCTACTGACGATATAGAAACACTACTCATGACCAGAATGAAGAAACAAATCGTCCCATTAAAAATGATCAACGGCCATTTGGGGATGGTGGCTGAAGTCCATGGTAAGAAAACAAACTTCATCTTTGATTCAAAATCGCATGTGTCGACTTTACGAGAAACTCTAAGGGAAGAGCCAATAAAGATGTTCAGTCAAGATTTCCATATTGATTGCGGTCTCATTAAAGTAGGTTTAATTGATCTTAAATTAAGGCTTAAACTCAGTAAAGGGTTTATAAACTTAACTCAAACCGCATCAATTTACCCTGAAGAGGCTTTTATAGGGCTTAATGAATTCGCCGGAAGTCTTTGTATTGATAGTTTCAAAGCCTATGAATTCAGTATCCTGAATCTGTCACAATTGTCCTATACAATCTATGAATAAGAGCCCTGCACCGATTTGGTGCAGGTTTCTTATATCCCCCTCATTGTGAAAAAATTAAAAAGTTAAGCGCAGATTGTGTTAAAATAAACTCACAATTGATTTTATAAATCCTATAAAACCACTTAAGGAAACAAATTGAACTCCAAAATTATCAAAGTTGGAATCATTGCCATCCTGATCATGAGCATGGCAGCATGTACAAATTCCACCAAACCAACAACACAAGTAACCATTGAACAAATTCAACAAGACGCAGTCGTCTTGGATTTAATAAAGGCAAAATTTGAAAAAGTAGTCTCCATTAAAGTAAATACTCAAGCAGTTCAGGGAACCCAAGCACTGGTCATCGCAGATTTGACCTATGATAATGGGGAAGCCATTGTGTCAGGTGAAATCATCATCAATTATGAATGGGATAAAAAAACATGGAAAGCTGTTAATACACAGTTTACCTATAAGGCGGTAGGTGTTAAAAATGAAACGGATGAGAAAGAGGTCCTAAAAGAATTTAAAGTCGATCCTGAACTCAACAAACAATTTGAAATAGGCATCAATACAGTTGAACCAGTCATCTTATCAAAGAGTTTGAATTTAGAGCGTGGTGAGGCAAATTATGTGCTTGAAAGAAATGAAACTGTCAATCTTTGGACATCAAAACTGACCTCTACAGTCAAAGCGAAATACGATTATCAAGAAGGTTGGAAATACACTGTTGAGAGTTGGTCCTACAAAGAAACCACAAAGTGGGAGGGGACATGGGTCATACAGTGGGGCGATTATGGTAAAGAAACACAATATGCTGTTAACGAGAAGATGACTTTGATCATTTCCGGGGAAATGACGTTTACTAAAAATAGTGATGGTGTGGAAGATGAAGACAGAAGTGTCAATGTACAATTTAAAAGAGCTGGAAGTCCCTATAATCTACCAGCAACCTTAAGTAAACTCAATGAAAGCAAAGGTCTATATAATACTCGCTTCATCACATTCAAATATGGAAATCAAGCTAATGATGTGATGTTCCTAGAATTAAGGTTTAATGCCAATCAAAATAATGTTACAACTGAAATAGTTGCGGTAAGTTATGACGGAAATATTGGAAGCGCTACAAAAATCAAATAAATAAAAGTGGGTTAGAGCCTAAGACTCTACACACGTCTTGCCTTTACAAAATCGGTTTAAACTCTTATAATTGACCTATCTTGATGAGAGCATGAATGTTTGGCGATTGCATAGAGAACCGGTGCTTGGTGAAAACCGGTCATGAACCTAACAAGTATGGGCTTATTAACCATCAGCGCGACCCGGCGATATGGGATCGAGTGCACTGTCGTATGACGGTGAACTAAGGTGGAACCACGTGAAAGCGTCCTTAGCGGGCGCTTTTCTTTTGCACAGGAGGAACAATGAAAACAAAACAAGATTTCTACATGACGACAGCGATTGCGTATACCTCAGGTAAACCTCATATTGGGAATATTTATGAGATCGTTTTAGCGGATTCGATTGCAAGATACAAGCGCCAAGAAGGCTATAATGTCTTCTTTATGACTGGAACCGATGAACATGGCCAAAAGATCGAAGACAAGGCTAAAGAAGCTGGAAAGACACCAAAAGTCTATGTCGATGAAGTTGCGGCAGTCATCAGAGGTCTATTTGATCTGATGAATACTTCTTATGACAAGTTCATTCGTACGACAGATGCGGATCATGAGCTGCAGATTCAAAAGATCTTCAAGAAACTTTATGATCAAGGTGATATCTATAAAGGCGAATATGAAGGCTGGTATTGTAAAGCCTGTGAGTCTTTTTATACGGAAACACAACTAAAAGATGCCAAATGTCCAGATTGTGGTGGACCTGTTGAAAAGGCTAAAGAAGAATCCTATTTCTTTAAACTCAGTAAATATACAGATCGTTTGATCAAACACATCGAAGATCATCCTGAATTCATTCAGCCAGAAAGCCGCAAGAATGAGATGATCAATAACTTCTTGAAGCCAGGCCTTCAAGATCTCGCTGTCTCAAGGACTTCATTTAAATGGGGCGTTCCTGTATCTTTTGATTCAAGGCATGTTGTATATGTGTGGATCGATGCCTTAAGTAACTATATCACCGGCATTGGATATGATGCGGATGGTCAGCATGGCGAGAATTTCTTGCGCTTTTGGCCAGCTGATCTCCATTTGATCGGTAAAGATATCTTACGTTTCCATACGATCTATTGGCCAATCATGTTGATGGCTTTAGATATTCCTTTGCCTAAACAAGTCTTTGGTCATCCATGGCTTTTGGTTGGTGAAGGTAAGATGAGCAAATCTAAAGGCAATGTGATTTATGCAGATGATTTGGTTAAACTGTTTGGAGTAGATTCAGTCAGATACTTGATGCTTCATGAAATGCCTTTTGCTCAAGATGGGACCTTGACTTATGACATCATGATTGAACGGATCAATTCTGATTTAGCCAACATCTTAGGTAATTTGGTCAATCGTACACTCACGATGGCCAATAAGTACTTTGGAGGCATTTTAGAAAATCCTGAAGTTTCAGGTCCTTTTGATTCAGAACTCATCACCTTGGCTTTAGAAACACCTGTGAAAGTCAGTGAACATATGGCTCATCTAAGAGTCCAAGATGCGATCGATGATGTTTTTGAGCTCTTAAGAAGATCCAACAAATACATCGATGAAACATTGCCTTGGAATCTTGCGAAAGATCCTGCAGATCTTCCTAGATTAAAAACCGTCATCTATAACTTATGTGAAGCCATACGGTTTTCAGCTGTTTTATTACACTCATTTATTCCTGAAACAGCAGATTCAATTTTGAACCAACTGAATACTCAGGCTAGAGACTTAGCTTCTTTAAACTCATTCAACGGGATCGTCAATGAGACCAAAATCACAGAGACACCTACAATACTCTTTCAAAGATTAGATGCGAAAGTGATCCTAGAGAAACTTCAACCAACGCAAGCTAAACTTGAAGTTAAAACAGAGATCAGTATCGATGATTTTAATAAGATCGATCTGAGAATCGGTAAGGTCTTAAGTTGTGAAAATCATCCAGACTCTGATAAACTCTTGGTTTCTCAAGTACAAATTGGACCAGAAGTAAGACAAATCGTTAGTGGTTTACGTCCTCAGTTTGAAGCTAAGGATTTGGTTGGTCAACAGGTTGTGGTCGTCGTAAATCTAAAACCTGTTAAATTAAGAGGGGTCTTATCTAGCGGCATGTTGTTGGTTGGTGAAGAACAAGACCAACTCGAGATCCTTCATTTACATACACTCAAAAATGGCAACATTCGATGAGTCAAGAACAAATCACAGTTAGTCAAGAAGCCATTGAATTTCTCTGTAAACAAGATGGTATTTTAGGTGCATTCATTAAGAAAACAGGTTCTTTAAGTCGAAGTACCCTTGAAGACCCTTATGTTTCAACCCTTGATTGCATCATAGCTCAACAAGTATCAGGTAAAGCTGCTGAATCTATCGGAAAGAAAGTGTTTGCACGATTTCCTAACGGTGATCCACAAGCCATCATAGACACACCAATCGAAGAGCTGAGAACTTTAGGTTTATCTGGCTCAAAAGCATCCTACTTAAAAAACGTCGCACAAACAAAACTGGATGGTTCCATAAAATGGGACGCACTACAAACCATGAGTACTCAAGAAATTATTGAGTCATTATTACCAATTAAAGGTGTTGGTCTATGGACTGTACAAATGGTCCTTATTTTTAGTTTGAAGAAGATGGATGTGATGAGTTATGATGATTTGGCCATTAGAAGAGGCATCATGCGTCTATATCATCTAGAGAAGGTATCAAAAGAATTCTTCGCTGAGATTTATCAAAAAACAGCGCCTTATCAAACATATGCTTCATTCTATTTATGGGAAGCCAGTCTTTCAAAAGAGAATATTCCGTTTCCAATAGATTAACATTCGATCATCATAGTAAATAAGGGGGTTTCTTATATGAGCAAGTTTAAGTTTTCAATCATCATTCCTGTTTATAATGTTGAAAAATACTTAGAGCAATGTATAGAAAGCATCATAAGTCAAATTGATGAACATGATGAAGTCATCTTGGTGGATGATGGTTCAACCGATACATCCTTTTCAATTTGTCAGAATGCTCAAGCAAAATATAAAAACGTAACTTTTGTTCACACTAAAAACCGTGGGTGTTCGGCTGCCCGTAACACTGGATTTGAGTTGGCTCAAGGGGAATATATCATCTTCATGGATTCAGATGACTATTGGCTTGAAAACTCGTTTCAACAGCTTAAAACAGAGATTTATAGAAATAAAGACTGTGAAGTTTTTATGGTTGACTATATAAAACTCAATCAATTAACAGGTGAATTGACTGAGATGGATCAAGACCGAACTTTTCACACTAAACAAGCACTTAATGGAAAGGATTTCGTGATTAGTTTACTTAAGATCAACAAACATATGAATGTCGCTGTGTTCAGATTCATCGTCAAACGCGAAGAACTGATCAAACATCACATCAAGTTTGAAGAAGGGCTATATTTTGAAGACATGAAGTGGGTCTTTCAAGTCTTGTTGAGTTTGGATCGTGTGCTCTACATCCCCTTATACTTTTATGCTTATCGTATAAACAGAACCAATCAAATCACAGGCAGTTTAAGTCTAAAGAAAATTCTGGATCGTATTAAAATCAGTGCTTATTGGCTTGAAGAAGCACCAAAATACTTCCAAGATAAAGAGGCTTTGGATCTTTTCATCCATAGAACAAGTGAGTTATATTTTACCAGCATCGTTAGTTTTAGAATCCTAAACAAGGCTAAAGAAGAAAAAATCATCCTAGATGAATTGATCAAGCATAAAGAATTGCTTAATTATCCAAACTACAAAAGATATCAATGGGTCGCACATACTAGTCAAAGATTAGGCATCAATTTGGCGAGCACCATGTATTATCATCTAAATCAACTGAAGCATAAACTGAAATGACATAAGAAAACCCCCACACCAATTTAGTGTGAGGGTTTTACTTGATGCTTAATTTTTAATCATGGAATCAAAGATGGTATAAAGCTCTGTGCTTGTTTTACGTGGATTCTCAGCAATGATCGCTAAGACTTCATCTGTATACTGGGCTTGAACCAAGAGGTTACCATAACCATTTTGTAGTGCTAAAGACATCAACGGGACACTTGATACACCCTTTTGAGAGACATAAGGCAAGAGTGCCAGAAGCTGTGCATTAGTTAACTCAACGTAAGTGAATGGGTATGGAGAAGAGGTTTCATAGTTGTAGTAAAACATTTCTTGAACTGATTTCATGGATGAGCCAGACATAGCCACTTTGAATAAGGCACTGTCTTTAAGTAAAGGACTAGTACTTTCGTTGGGCAGTAATAAGGCTGCTTTTGGCCACTCTGTGATCAATTCAGGATTAGGAGTTAATTGCACACCCTTAGATTCAAGGTAGGCAACAATTCTTGTATAGCGTGTATCAACATCGATGCTTGAATTAATGCAGCTCACTTTCGTTGAATCTTTACAAGTCTCCAGTGAGAGATAACCTAATGCTGTGTATTCTGTTGAGATGATTTGAGCATCGCTCAAGGAAGCGAGATCTTCAAGATAAGCCGTTTTCAAAGCCTGAAGATTCAACGCACTCACATTGACACTTGAACCAGATATGAGTGAAGCCCATTTCGCAACCGTTACCACAGAATAAGTGTTGATATCGGATAAGTTTGGTGCTGTAAGTTTGATGATTTCAGGAGAATTATTGAGAGCTAAGAGAACTCCAGCCCATTGAATGGGCACATAGTATTCTCGTTTTTGAGTACTTCCACCTTTTAAATGATAAGTAATCGTAAGATTGATGGATGCATTATACTCATTGGATATGAAGGGTAAAGGGACATATGACTTTTGATAACCAGGTTGGTCTTCAATCATCTCTATAAGATTGCCCCTATCTGAGTAACCATAGTTGTAGTCGATCCACTTATATTCTGAAATAATGATCTTATGTAAATCGTAAACAGCTTTAATGTCGGCATCAATCGTGAAACTCAAAACACGTTGTGGATCACGAGTAAATCCGGCTGAAGCATCAGGTGAAGGGATGATTAAATCAGTATAATCGTCAATGGTGACATCAACCGATTCAATGTTGGATAAAGCAGGAATCTTAGAAGCATAACCAAAGCCTTTGGTTACCAGTCCTCCAATCAATAAGGAGAAGGCAACTGCTGCGATGATCAGATAATTCAAGAAGGCTCTAAACAAATGTTTAAATCCTCTTTCCGCAATCGCATCCATGACCAGATACAAAACCATACTGAAGAAAATAGGGAATATGAAATTAATGGGAGAATAATACGAAGTATAGAAAGTCATTGAATTTAGACTATAGATAACACAGTATAAGAAGATGATAAACAAGATGATCAACAAACCGCTTACTGTAGGGAAGAAGGTCTTGTTGGTGAAAGGTTTCTCTGCCTTTTCTGATTTACGTCTTAAATAAAACTGATTGCTTAATAGGATAATACAACTGGCAACGATGAGCCAATAGACCCCATTCGCATAACCATTCATCCACATCCTAGAATTGAACTCAAAGCCACTTTCAAACAAAGCATAGATTGGGAAGATGATCCCAATGATCTTTGTTAAATCACCAATTGAGAAACCCAATAAGATGGTTTGAACAAATAAGATGTATGCGCCATAGGCTAAGATCGGCAAGAAATTTAATACCACAGAGTATAAGAAGGCATCTAAGCTTGTTCCGGTGTTCATCATCGTAAACAAGACGATGCTTAAGATAGCTGTCGAGATACCAATCAAAGCAAAGTAACGTTCTAAGATGACCAAGAAATTAATTTCTGATGTCATGGTCAATATGCCGCCACTAAACCAACCGACTGTAAATGGGACAATAACGATCAAGATCGCTGCAATCAAAGACGTCAACAATAAATCTGAACGTTTGATCGGCAAGGCATGAAACACATCTAAATTCTTTTTAGAATTCATATAGTTCATGATCTGTAGTGGAATCATAAAAGAGGTCAGCAACAATAATCCAATGTTGAAAAACATCCCTGTTTCACGAATCCCATCATAACCACTAGATCTGGATAGAATATTTACCGTAATGGCCAATACAGGATAAAGGGTCAGCATCGCAATACTCATGATCAGCATATATCGAGCATTACGTTTAAGTAAGAATTTTAAATATTCTGTTTGAAGTCTTGGTTTAAACAAGTTGACCATAACCTTTAGCCTCCATTTCATAGACAAAGACTTCTTCCATTGTTATTGGGATTTCTTCCAATAAGACAGGTTGAGTACTTTCAATCAAAGTTCTAATTGAACTGATATCGCCTTTGGCGACCATCAGATAAACATGACCTCGCTGTTCAAGATGCAAAGGTGCGATTTCTTTAAAGATGTCGGAACCTTGTTCTTTGGTGTAACCGATCTGCAACTTATGATAATTTGAACGTATATTTTCAACTTCATCTTGGATGGATATCGTATGGTGATCCAATAGTGCAATCGAATCACAGATGTCTTCTAATTCTCTTAAGTTATGGGAGGATATAACGACTGTGATTTGTCGATTCATCAATTCATCGGTGATCAAACGCTTAAACATCAAACGCATGACAGGATCTAACCCATCAAAGGCTTCATCCAAGAGTAAGACTTCAGGATCGCAAGACAAGGCCAATATCACACTTGCTTGTCTTTTCATCCCTTTAGAATAATCATTGATCTTATCATTCTCATTGAGTTTGAAATGACCTAACAGTTTTTTATACATTTCTTCATTGAATGTAGAATAAAAGATCTGATAGAATTTCTTCATTTCTTTTAAGGTGGATTGAGTCAAGAAGAAGGGATCATCTGGAACAAACATGATTCTCTTTTTGACAGAAGGATTGTCATAAACAATCTCACCTTCTAAAGTAATTTGTCCCGCATCTGGACTTAATACACCACTCATTAAACGTAAAAGGGTGCTTTTTCCAGCACCGTTGGGTCCTACTAAGCCATATATAGAGCCTTTTGGAATTTCCCAATGGATGTTTTCAAGGACAAGTTTATTGTCAAAGGATTTTTTGATATTCTTTAAGGCAATCATTGTTTATTCTCCTTGTAGATGGTGTTGACCAAGTCAATCAGTGTATTTTCACTCACCCCGAAATGTTTGACATATTCGATGTTTTTGCGAATTTCGGCAAGTTTCTGAGCTTTTAGTTCACTGTGGTCTTGTTCTGTCTTAGATACATAGTAACCTTTACCGGTCAAAGAATATACGAATCCTTCTCTTTCCAGTTCGGTATACGCTTTAACCACCGTGTTAGGGTTGATCCCTAAATCTTTAGCCATCGTTCGTATACCAGGCAACGGGTCATCATGAACCAAGATCCCGCTGGCAATCTGTGCGAGAATCTGATCGATGATCTGTTGATAGATCGGTGTAATGCTTTGTCCGTTTACAACAATCATAACTGTCCTCCTTGCTGTATCACTGTATTACTATACTAATACAGTTAATCCAAATTGTCAAATGGTTCGCAAAGATTTCATAAATCAAAGATAATGGATTGCTTAGAAGGTATAATGAACATTATAGAAATTCATTCAAATGTTTAATGATCTTGTCAACTTAATGATACATCTTGTATAGGTAAAGAAAGGGTCATAAAGCCCAGAAAGGTGATAACAGATGACGTGGCTCAAAAAGAATTTCTGGCGTATGATCATTACCTTTATCGGATCAGCCATGATATTGGTTGCCTGCACACAAGTTGCATTAGGGATTTTTGGAGCTCAAACAACAGGCATCATCACAGAGTATCGTCGCATCATGGGGGAACGTTCAGGACCTATCCCCAATCGTTATACCTTTAGTTTGGGTTATGCGTTTACCGTAGATCATCAAAGCTATAGCGGGACATCAACAGTCATTGGATCACCTTTATTCATCAAACCAGATGGGACCGATCCAATCAAGATTCGATACTTTGTTTTTCTTCCTCATATCAGTGCACCACTTGCGGATACAAACATCGATATCGGGAAGGTGGCTTTGATTGGATTTGGATATTTACTGATCATTGTTATGAATCCTAAACAGAAACGACGTAAAAAACGGAAATAAATCTCCGTTTTTTAGACTTCATAATAAGATCAGCTATTTATACTTCGATGCCTAAGAATTGTTTAACGATGACCCCAATGATGAAGGCAACCAAGGCAACCGACATTGAGATTGAAACCATTTCTAGGAAACGTTTCTTAAAAGGCAAATCTTTGGCAACTGAGACATAATAAGTAAAGACCAAGATGATCAAGACAACAGTAATCAATAAACTTGCCAAGGCGATCCTATAATCATCCAGTAATAGATAAGGTAAAGTCATCAATACGACAGCCACGATATACATGATCCCTGTATACCCTGCTGATTTGAAAGGATGTGGATTTCCATCAGATCTCGCAGATAAGTATTCAGAACTCATCATGGATAAAGTTGCGGAGATCCCTGTGATCAAGCCGCTCAAAGCGATGAGCTTTGTGTTTTGTAGGGCAAAGGATAAACCAGCTAAAGTTCCTGTTAATTCAACCAAGGCATCATTAAGGCCCAATACCATTGAACCTACATACTGTAATCGTTCTTCATCAAGTAAATCAATCAAAGCTTTTTCATGTTTATCTTCATCTTCAGCGATTTTTAAAGCTTCAGGAACTTCTTTGGCGATTTCTTGATAAGCAATACTGGCATCGCCTTCTCCATTTTCCATCAATTTGATCGCAAAGGTAAATCCAAACACTTTACTAAGAAAGGCATACCATCTTACCTTATTCATATTGGGTTTAACTTCAGTTTTGGTGTAAATTTCCCAAATCTTAGCGTGTGCTCTTTCTTCTTTCCCAATACGGGCTATGATTTCAGCATTTTTATCATTTTTCATGCCTTTTGCGATGGCAGTATAAATATGATACTCTGTCAATTCACCTTCCTGCATCTTCAAAATATCTTTTTTTATTTTATCGCTGATCATAACTCACCTCACAAAAATTATAGCACCATAATGCGCTACTTGGTTTGCGAGTGTCAGGTCTGTGCTAAAATAGTTAAGCGAGGACAAACATGAGGATTATCGTTGTAGGAGCAGGACATGCCGGAATAGAAGCGGCTCTATCAAGTGCACGAATGGGAATTGAAACCATTCTTTTAACCAGCAATGAACATCGTATTGGCATCATGAACTGTAATCCTTCGATTGGTGGACCTGCCAAAGGCATTGTCGTGCGTGAAATCGATGCTTTAGGCGGACAGATGGGTATCACATCAGACTTTACAGCCATACAGTTTAAAATGCTCAATACCAACAAAGGACCAGGCGTTCAATGTCTAAGAGTTCAATCTGATAAAGTGGCCTATTCAAAAATGATGGAAGATGTGGTTCATCATACCCCAAATCTACACGTCAAAGAAGGTCTTGCGACTAAGATCTTGATTGAAAATAACAAAGCTCAAGGTGTATTACTTGAAAGTGGAGAAACACTAATGTGTGAGTCGGTCATATTGACTTCTGGAACCTACATGTCTTCAAAGATATTGGTTGGATCGACCGCAACCATCAGTGGACCTGAAGGAGAACCAACCACCAGTTTATTATCACAATCGCTTAGAGATGCAGGTCTTAAGACTTTTAGGTTAAAAACAGGAACACCTCCACGCATCAAAACGAACTCGATTGATTTCTCAAAAGGTCTTCTTCAACCTGGTGATCAACAATTCATCCACTTTTCAATGGATTTCCCACAAGAGAAATTTCCAAAAGAACAAGTGCCTTGTTTCCTAATTTATACACAGCCCAAAACACATGAAGTGATCAAACTGAACCTCAAACGATCTGCAATGTATTCAGGGCTTGTTGAAGGGGTAGGACCTCGTTATTGCCCATCGATCGAAGATAAACTGGTTCGATTTGCGGATAAAGATCGTCATCAAATCTTCTTAGAACCAGAATCAAAATCTTTAGATACGACCTATACCCAAGGCTTTTCAACCTCTATGCCTCATGAGGTTCAAGACGAGATGATTCGTTCATTACCTGGATTAGAACACTGTGTCATTGATAAGTATGCCTATGCGATCGAATATGACGCGATTGAACCAACTCAGCTTTACCCAACCCTAGAAGTTAAAACCATCAAGCATCTTTTCTGTGCAGGACAAATCAATGGGACCAGCGGTTATGAAGAAGCAGCAGGTCAAGGTTTAGTAGCTGGTATCAACGCGGCCCTTCAACTTCAAGGTAAAGAACCTTTTATATTGGGGCGAGATGAAGCGTATATTGGGGTCATGATCGATGATCTGGTCACCAAAGGAACGCAAGAGCCGTATCGTTTATTGACATCGCGTGCAGAACACAGATTACTGCTTAGACATGACAATGCAGAAACACGATTATCTGAAAAAGGGTATGTGATTGGTTTATTACCTCAGTATCGTATAGAAAAAGTTCGCCAACGAGCCGACTCTACTCAACAACTCATCACACTGCTTAAGCAAGTTCGATATACTGTTAAAGATCAAGTCAACGAATTGATGAAAGAAAAGGGCTATACCGACATGACAGAAGGCTTAAGTGCCTATGAATGCCTTAAACGCCCGCATATCACCAATCTAGATCTTCAACCTTTCTTTGACTTCACACCTTTTGAACAAGAAGTCATCGATCAAGCAGAGATTGAAATCAAATATGAAGGTTATATCGCAAAAGCTCTAAAAGAAGCTAAGCGTCATGAGACCCTCAACAACTATAAACTGGATCCTACCTTTGATTATGCGCAAGTTCCACATCTCTCCATAGAAGGTCGCCAAAAACTCACAAAAATTCGTCCTCTGACTTTAGGCCAAGCCTCAAGGATTTCTGGAGTGAATCCTGCAGACATCACCGTGCTGGTCAATTTCTTGGCCATCAGGAAAAACAAATCAGACAAAGACTAAAAAAGCAGAGTGGAATTTGTTATAATTCTTATATGAATCAGGAAACTTTCAAACACCAACTTAGCGTGTTCACTACTCGCGATTTAAACGTCGTTATGGCTCAGTTTGAGACCTATCTAGATCGTTTGATCGAAGTCAACAAAGTGATGAACCTAACGGCCATAATCGATCCACAGGAAGTCGTTGAGAAACATTTCCTAGACAGTTGTTTGATATCACCTCACATAAAAGCAGGTGATAAAGTCGCTGATGTAGGTTCTGGTGCTGGTTTTCCTGGATTGTGTTTAGCAATCATTCGTGATGATATCCAAGTTACCTTGATTGAACCCACCACAAAACGATGTCTATTTCTACAAACAGTCATCGATGAATTGGGTTTAAAAAACGTAGAAGTGCTCAACAAACGCGCTGAAGAACTCACACATCTTCGTGAAACTTACGATGTGGTAACAGCACGAGCCGTCGCATCGCTTTCCATCTTGCTTGAACTTTGTGTACCTTTGATTAAAGTTGGTGGTCTGATGATCGCGATGAAAGGCCAAAAAGCACTTGAAGAACTCAATGAGGCTCAAAAAGCAATAGGATTGCTGAATCTCACTGTACTAGAGGCAAAACCTGTCACACTACCTACTGCTGGATTAAGAGTAAACCTTGTCTTTCAAAAAACCAAAACAACCAAAGCCAGTTATCCTAGAGCTTACAATCAAATCAAAAAGAACCCCCTATAGGAGAAGTTATGCAGGAAACCCGTGAAATTGCAGTCCATTTGATCCAGTCCAATCGTTATCAGCCTCGTTTGAATTTTGACGACGATACATTGAAAGAACTGGCCACATCCATAAAAGAAAACGGGTTGATCCAACCGATTTCGGTCAGACCGATTGAAAGAGGATTTGAAATCATCGCAGGTGAACGCCGGTTCAGGGCCATGACTTTACTTGGATATACAGCCATACCCTGTATCATTTCACAAGTTAATGATACTCAATTGGCAGAAATGGCTCTAGTTGAAAACATTCAACGCGAAGATCTGTCTGCCATCGAAGAAGCGAAAGCTTTCTTGGTCATGATTGAAAATCAAGCTTTGACTCAAGATAAGATTGCTCAAAAAATGGGTAAGTCACAATCTTCTGTCGCCAACAAGATCCGCTTGCTTCAATTGCCTCAAGAAATACAAGATGCGGTATCTACTCATCAAATCACAGAACGACATGCCAGAGCTTTATTGGCGGCTGATCCACAAGAAAGATTAGGCATCTTCAATAAAGTGATCGGTCAAAATCTAAATGTGAGACAAACCGAAGCTTTGATTGAACATCATGCGACTGAACCTAAAAGAAAACCAACGACTAAAGGCATTACACGAAACCTACAGATTGCTGTAAACACGATCATTGCTTCAATCAAAATGATTGAAAGAACTGGGATCAAACTTGATTATAAACAAACCGATAAAGAGGATGCGATCGAATTCGTGATCCGATTCAAAAAGTAGAAAGAGAGACGTATGGGCAAAATCATAGCAGTTGCGAATCAAAAAGGCGGAGTAGGTAAAACAACGACAGCCATCAATTTAGCTGCTGGCTTATCTTACTTTAACCAAAAAGTGCTTTTGGTTGATTTTGATCCGCAAGGCAATACCACCCAAGGCGTTGGAACACCTAGAGAAAGCATCAAGCTCAGTGTTTACAATGTTTTGATGGAGAATCATACTGTCAAAGAAGTTGCGCTAAAATTGATCCATCCCCCATTGACGCTGATTCCAGCAACCATTGATTTAGCTGGAGCTGATCTAGAAATGGCTGATTATAAAGTTGGCAGAGAACGTTTGCTTAAGAATAAACTCGACGTCATCAAACACGAATATGACTATATCATCATTGATTGTCCTCCATCACTTGGTTTACTAAATACCAATGCACTGACGGCTGCAGATTCTGTTCTTATCCCTGTTCAATGTGAATACTATGCCTTGGAAGGTTTAACTCAATTGCTTTCTACCATAAGATTGGTACAGCGTTTATTCAATGATAAGCTGATCATTGAAGGACTCTTATTGACCATGTTTGATGCAAGGACCAAGTTGAGTTTAGAAGTTCAACAAGAAGTTCGTAAGTACTTTAAAGAAAGGGTCTATCGTTCATTTATTCCCAGAAACATAAAATTATCAGAAGCCCCATCACGTGGACAAAGCATATTTGAATATGATGTTCGATCAGAAGGCGCCAAAGCTTATGCTGCATTAGCGAAAGAAGTCTTGGCTGCCAACAAGAAGGAGGAATAAGTATGGCTGATGAAAAACCTCGTCTAGGTAGAGGCCTAGAAGCCATTTTTGGAGAAAATGTCAGTACAGTATTGGAAGAGATCCAACGCTCACATGCCAATAACTCTGAAGAAGTACCACTAGAATTGATACATCCTAATCCTTATCAACCCAGGATCCATTTCGATGAAGTAAAAATCGAAGAATTGGCTCAATCCATCCGTGAACACGGTGTTTTTACCCCAATCTTAATAAGAAAAGCAGTAAGCGGTTATCAATTGATTGCGGGAGAAAGACGATTAAGAGCTGCTAAAGTAGCTCAACTTAAGACCATTCCTTCAATCATTCTAGAATTTACAGAATCAGAAATGATGGAAATCTCACTGATTGAAAACATACAGCGTGAAGATCTCAACATCATCGAAGAAGCCAAGGCTTATGATAATATCTTAACCCGCATGAACATGACTCAAGAAACTTTAGCGAAAAAAGTAGGTAAAAGCAGGGTTCATATCACCAACACTTTGCGTCTTTTACAGTTACCTAAGTCTGTCCAAGATTTACTGTTAAATAAAGTATTGACGATGGGTCAAGTTAAACCTTTGATTACTTTAGATGATCCACACAAGATTCAAACCTTAGCCGAAAAGATCGTCAAAGAAGGTTTGAGTGCCAGAGATGTTGAAAAACTGGTCAAAGATAAAAAGACCTCAACCAAACCTGAAATCAAAACCACAGACTATAGTTATGCGGAAAGATTACTGACCAACAAATTTCAAACCAAAGTTAAGATCGATCACAAAGCCGTGACCATCAACTACCAAGATGATGATGATTTAAACCGCTTACTAGAACTTATGGGAGTCATTGAAGACTGACATGAAATTAGACCCTATTGTGGCTTTGGCGACGTCTTTACAGACGCAAGCCATTTCCATTTGTCGAATCAGTGGTGATGATGCCATCGAAATCGCTGAAAGACTGACTCATCTCAACCTTAAAAACCAAGATCATCGCATCTGCTATGGTTTTATTCATGATCCGCTCACAGATGAACAAATCGATGAAGTCCTTATTTTAGTCATGAAAGGACCTAAGTCTTATACACGAGAAGATGTGGTTGAAATCCACACACATGGTGGTGTTTACGTTACCCAGAAAATCTTATCGCTGATCATTGGTGCAGGGGCAAGATTGGCGCGTCCAGGTGAATTTACCCAAAGGGCAGTTCTACATGGCAGAATCGATTTGGCCCAAGCGGAAGGTGTTAATGCGTTGATTGAAGCAGATAGCGAACAAAGCGCAAAGCTGGCACTTAATCAGCTCAAAGGCTCCTTATCGCAATTAAGCGAACCTTTAAAAGAAGAACTCTTAGCGATCATCGCCCACATCGAAGTCAACATCGATTATCCCGAATACGATATTGAACAAATCACACGTCAACAACTTCTTCCTTTATGTGTAGAATTCAGAGACAAATTGGTTCATATCCTTAAGGAAGCTCAAAGCGGACAGCGTATGCGAGAAGGGGTCAAAACAGCCATCATTGGGAAACCTAATGTGGGGAAGTCATCTTTACTCAATGCCTTACTTAATGAAGATAAAGCCATCGTGACTGAAATTCCAGGGACCACCAGAGATGTGGTCGAAGGAACCATCAGACTAGATAAGGTTACCTTACACTTGATGGATACCGCTGGTTTACGTGAAAGTGAAGATCGAATCGAAAAACTCGGGATCGAAAAAACATACCAGATCATCAAAGATGCGCAACTCATTTTGTTTGTGGCAGATGGCTCAAAACCTTTAGATCAAGATGAACAACAGGTCTTATCAAAACTAGATCCAAATAAAACCATCATCATCTACAATAAAAAAGATCTAAATTCAAAATCAAATCGACTGGAAGTCAGTGCCCTTCATAAAGACATCAAAGCTTTGATCGATCAACTGAATGAACGCTATGAAGCTGACCAATTTGTTTTCACAAAGCCTGTTTTAAACAATGAAAGAATGGTAGGACTGGTTAGACAAGCCCTACAATCAATGGATTCAGCGCTTATTGCGATCAAAGATGAAGTCGCGGTTGACCTCATCAATATCGATCTTACCGCGGCATATGAATCCATATGCGCATTGACCGATCCTGAAAACAACACATCGATCGCTGATGAATTGTTCGCTCGATTCTGTTTGGGTAAATAAAATGAGCTGGAGTGATACACATGCCCATTTGGCAGAAGCAGAATTTGAAAATGATATACAAGAAGTCATAGACAGAGCGAAAACCAATGACATAAAAAGAATCATATTGATTGGTTGTCAAATCGAAGGCGCTAAGCGAGCTTTAGCCTTAGCGAAGAAAGATCCAATTTTTAAAGTCGCAGTTGGTTTTCATCCTGAAGATGTCTTGAATTTAACACAAGCAGAATGGGATGAAATGGAAATCATGATGAAGGATCCTTTAACGATCGCCATCGGTGAAATTGGGCTAGATTTTTATTGGGATAAAGATCCCATTCATCATCAAATTCAAGAAACTGTTTTTATTCGTCAAATTGAATTGGCTAATGCTTTAAACAAGCCCATCCTCGTTCATTCACGAGATTCGATCCAAAGGACCTATAATTTATTGAAAGCCCATCCTGTGACACGTAAAGGGATCATGCATTGTTTCTCGAGTTCACTTGAAATGGCCAAGGAATTTAGTAAGTTAGGATATATGATCTCGCTTGCAGGTCCAGTGACCTTTAAAAATGCTCATGTCCCAGTTGAAGTCGCAAAAGGCATCGATTTAAATCATTTATTGATTGAAACAGATAGTCCATACCTTACGCCTCATCCTTTCAGAGGCCATCGAAATGAGAGTGCTTATGTCAAACATACGGGAGAAAAAATCGCTGAACTTCGTGGGATAAGCTCTAGTGAACTTCAAGAAATCCTCGAAAGAAACTATGTGAAACTCTTTGAATAATTCCCATAATGGTCAAAAAACCCTGGTTTTAAGCCCGAAAATTTGACAAACTCATAAACTTGTGTAAAAATACTCCCGTTATCAAGGAGGAATTGTTTGTACCCTTTGAAAAGACTGATTGGACTATCAATGATTGTGATGCTTGCATCATGCTCAACATTGGAGTCTACAAACATCGTATTACAACAATCTCAGGAAAATGCTTTTCTGAGTGTCAATGATACGGTGCCCTACAAGATTGTTGAAATTACAGAATATGAAGTTGTGGCAACACAAAAAGTCGTTGAATTAGCTTACGCTTCCAGTAGAACAGGTTATAGATGGTTGATTTCGAAAGTAAAGTCGGGTAGCCCTTCGCAACTCGCAACTACCTATCGTATTACCTATGACCTTGATGGAAATATTCTATCTAAAGTCAAAATCCCAGGTTCAGAACAGCTTATCCAAGCTGTCCCTGTTACCTATCAGTATGGTGCTAAAGTCACCAAAGGCGCTTACTTCTATGCCAGAACCATCTCCCGCTACGGGTTTGATTGTGTTGGCTGTGAAGCACCTGGCGCTACAACGGCCACTATGGCCAGTTTATTAAAAGTCTCGGCCACAGCGGTCAGACAAAGCAATGGAACATGGAAAAACGGGATTACATATGATGGTTACTATATGGTAGCTGCTGATAAAGCCTTCCCATTGTGTACTGTTCTAGAAATCTCAAATCATCATTTTTCAGGAAGCGGTATTAAAGAAGGGGTTCCCTTCAAAGTACTGGTCGCTGATCGAGGCGGTGCGATAACCACCAATCGATTAGACTTCTTCATTGGAACTGAAGGTTATTTGGATACCGTTATCCACAATGCCAATTCTAAAGGCACTAAGGTTACGGTTGTTGGATTCTTGAAGTGGAAGCGAAACAGTTTAGGTCAAATGACCTGCGCAAAGTAAGCCTAACAGCTTACTTTTATTTTGCATAGGCAGATGTAAAAAGTGTTTACGATTCTGTTTACAATCAAATAAGAATTAGGGTATTCTATAGTTAAGTGATACAAGCAGAGAAGCAAGTCTTATGATTTAGAATCAAATAATAAAATGAGTTCACAATTGGGGATCTCAGGAAAGATTCATCATGAAAAAAACAATTTGGATATTAACTATAATATTGATGGTGGCTACAGGATTAAGTGGGTGTGGTGATTCTGGATTAAGCAACAAGCAACTTAAGGACGATATTTTGAATTTGCAGGATTTAGCATTGGTTACAGATATAAATGAATTGACGACTATCGAAAAGGTTCAAGATAAAACCAATCTAACTTATAAACTAGACACAACTCTGGAATCATACAACTCTTTTGCGAAAGCAAATATCATATTGAATTATACAAAGACAAATGGCAAATGGGTTCTTTCAGGAAATACCATCAATATTGTTTCTGCCAGTGCAAAAAGTGATCCTTCGGTTACCCAAGCTGTTAAGTCCATCATTAAACCAATCAGTGAAAGATTGTTGAATCATTGGGGGAATGGCTACTCAGCTGAGTATAAATTAACCTCTTCAACGGGAAGCAAAGAATCTGGGATGATGACCATCGTTATTTCTGAAGAGTATTCCGATGACTTTTATACAGTTGGAGCTGACTACACGCTTGATGCTATATATGATTTCAAAACTGGATGGAACTTAACTTTAAAAGATTGGGTATACACCGAAACAATGAAATGGGCAGGTACATATAACGTCACTTGGACTCGATCAGAGCCAGGCTATCCTAGCGGTCAAACCAGTATGTATTTTGTTGAAGGTGACGAAATTCTTGGATTAAGAATTGAAGGCTTAGGGTTTCTAAAGCTACATATGGATGAAACTAAGGAAATCCAAAACGATTATGTCATTACTTTTACATTCAAAAATAAAGATTATCGCGTTTTACCTACATTTGATTGGTCCATCATGAATTTAGGATTTAAATTGGATTCCGATCCGCATAGTGATAGGATTGACTTAACTTATTATGCTGTTTTACCAGAAGATTCGAGTAGTCATTTCACAGCTTTTGCAGAATATATATCCGGAGAGATGGAGAAAATCAACTAGCGATGATTATAAACAAGGCAAACAACTAATTTGCTTTGTTTTATTTTATAATAGACCTATGAAAATCAAAGAACTGATCGTCGTGGAAGGCATCCATGATCTAAATAAACTAAAGACAGTCATCGATGCTGAAATCATCATCACCCACGGGATGCATATATCCGATGAAATTATAAACACCATCAAAGAAAACAGCGAAACAAGAGGGGTCATTGTTTTTACCGATCCTGATACACCAGGTGATCTAATTCGTCAAAAGATCTCAGAGGCTTGTCCATTGGTCAAGCATGCTCATCTAAAAAGTAAAGATGCTAGACATAAACATAAAGTTGGGATCGAACATGCCTCATCAGAATCTATTTTGAATGCTTTATCGAACCTTTATACCTTAAATGAATTCACCAGTGATCTTACCTTCAGCGATTTATATGAGCTTGGATTAAGTGGTCATCCTGAATCTTCAGCATTAAGAAATCTTGTTGCGCATCACTTTCACTTAAGCGATGTGAATACTAAAAAACTCTATGCACGATTATGTGCATTAGGGATCCAAAAATCTCAGCTTATGGACATCATTATCTCTAAAAAGATTGACTAAAAGGCCATCTTTTTATATACTTAAACGGTATTAATATTGACCAACGATATAATCTCTCTAATATGGTGAGGGAGTCTCTACAGGGTTACCGTAAACGACCCTACTACTGTGGTTAGAAAAACGATCAATAAAGACACTTTTAGTGTTCATTGAGTCGGTTTCTCCCGACTTTTTTTATTTGTTAGTTAATATTCAATACAGAAAGAAAAAGGAGAAAGAAATGGAAAAGTTTTTCAAGCTTAAGCATTACGGGACCAATGTTCGCACCGAAATCATCGCTGGGTTTACAACCTTCTTTACGATGGCGTACATTCTGATTGTCAACCCGAATATCTTAGGAAATACCGGTTTGGACAAAGGAGCATTATTCTTGGCTACCGTCTTCGCATCTGCGATCGGGACCTTGGTTATGGGTTTATTCGCTAATGTTCCTTACGCTTTGGCGCCGGGGATGGGCCTCAATGCATTCTTTACGTTCGTTGTTGTATTTGGTTTAGGATTCACTCCTTATGAAGCCCTTGCTATGGTCTTTGTATGTGGGATCATCAATATTCTGATTACGGTTACCCGCATTCGTAAACACATCGTTAAATCGATTCCTGTGTCTTTACAGCATGCGATTGGTGGCGGTATTGGTTTATTCATTGCCTTCATTGGATTCAATGATGCCAAGATGTTATTATTGTCTCCATTCAATGAATTCGGTACAGGTTATACTGAACTCTTAGCGTTCAAATCAGCTCCACAAGTATTATTCATCATCGGTTTGATTCTGTGTGTTGTTTTGATGGCTAAAAAAGTCAAAGGTGCTATGTTGATTGCCATTATCTTGACCACTTTAATTGGTATTCCTTTGAAAGTTGTTAATATTACAGCCGCAAGTTTGGATACATCATCCATTGGAGCTGCATTTACTGCATTAGGCGCACTTTTTGGTAAAGCTGTTACTGAAGGATTACCTTCCTTATTCGCAACATCATCACGCATTCCGGTCGTTTTGACCACTATCTTTGCGTTTAGCTTATCCGATACTTTCGATACCATTGGAACCTTCATTGGGACTGGTCGTCGTTCAGGTATCTTTAGTAAAGAAGATGAATATGCTTTAGAAAACGGTAAAGGCTTCTCAAGCCGTATGGACAAAGCGCTGTTTGCTGATTCTATTGCGACTTCTATTGGGGCCTTATTGGGAACTTCCAATACAACGACTTATATCGAATCAGCAGCTGGGATCGAAGAAGGCGGACGTACTGGTTTAACAGCCGTTACTGTTGCGGTTTTATTCTTGGTTTCCATCGTTGCTGCTCCGTTTGTTGGTTTGGTTCCTGCTTCAGCAACTGGTCCAGTTTTGGTTATCATTGGGGTCTTAATGGCTTCTTCGTTTGCCGATATCAACTGGTCTGATTTCTCAGAAGCTGTACCTGCATTCTTTGCGGCTGTTATGATGGCCTTTGCTTATAACATCACCGTTGGGATCGCATTTGCCTTTATCTCATACACACTCATTAAATTGGTCCAAGGCAAGATCAAAGAAGTTCATCCAATTCTATTGGTTGCGACTTTACTCTTCGTCTTGAATTTCGTTCTCTCAGCAATTTAGTCTTATTATATTGAACTAAACGGAAACTTCGGTTTCCGTTTTTTGATGCCTTAAATGGTATAATAAATGTGCTTATGACCAAAAACATCAGTACACATCGTGAAACATCACGTCAACTTAAAGAAAACAATTTACATGCCAAGAAGAAGTTCGGGCAGAATTTTATCATCGATACATCAGTTGTCGAAAAAATTGCGCGTTTAAGTCAATCTGAACATCAAATCGTGATCGAAGTAGGACCAGGACTTGGTGCATTGACCCAACAATTGGCTTTGGTTGCGGATAAAGTCATTGCCTATGAGATTGATGAAGACTGTGTGAAATTGCTTCATGAGAGTTTTATTGAGTCCAATGTCGAAATCATTCAGCAAGATTTCTTAATGGTCACATCAAAAGATATTACAAAAACAGGGGCGAAGGTCTTGGTTGGTAACTTACCTTACTACATCACCACGCCCATTCTTTTTCATGTGTTGGAAGAACTCACATCCATCAAGATCATCACCATCATGGTTCAAAAAGAAGTCGCAGATCGTTTTAGTGCCAAGCCTTCAACCAAAGACTACAATGCCTTATCGGTCATCATTCAAACCTTATGTGACGTTAAAACCATCATGAAAGTCAAACCTCATGTCTTCTTGCCTCAACCGACTGTAGATTCTTCTGTGGTTCAATTGATCAGAAAAGAATCCAATCAGGATCTTAAGCCCTTCTTTGAGTTTGTTAAGTTAGCCTTTACACAGCGTCGTAAAACATTAACTAACAATTTAAAATCGATCCCAAACATAGAAGATCATTTAGCTGCCTTGAATCATCGAATCGATATTCGAGCTGAAGCCATTGATCCATCTCAATGGTGGGAACTCTATACGAGGATCTATGAAAATTAAAGCGTACGCAAAAATCAATGTAGGGTTGGATGTCTTAAGTAAACGTGATGATGGTTATCATGAGCTTCATATGGTGATGCTTCCTATTGAACTGTATGATCTGATCGATATTGAACCTTCGACTCAAGCTTTTTTTAGATGTATCCCGCCTTATCGTATCCTTCCTGAAAAGAATACCTTGCTTAAAGCGGTTGAAGTATGTCGAGAAGCACGACCTTTTAGTGAACAATTCAGGATCCATCTTCATAAAACGATCCCTTCGCAGGCTGGTCTAGGTGGAGGCAGCAGTGATGCGGCAGCCGTCATCAATTATCTCAATGATTACTTTAAATGGAACTTATCGATGGAAGAAAAGATCGAGTTGGGACTTAAAGTAGGGGCTGATGTCCCATTCTGTCTATTCAATAAACCAGCAATTGTCAGTGGGATCGGAGAAAAGTTAAGTTTCTTCAAAGTTAAAAATCCCATGAGTTTGATTTTGGTTCAGCCTCATAAAGGCGTTTCTACGAAGCTTGCCTTCAAAGATTTGCAGATCGATAAGTGTGATCACCCAGATATCTTAAAGATTGCCAAGGCTTTAGAAACAGGCAATGAGTTTGAACTCTATGAACAGATGGGCAATGCTTTAGAAAACAGGGCCATAGAAATGGTACCTGAAATCAATTTGATCAAGAAGGAATTGCTGGATTATGGTTGCGAGTATTCGATGATGACCGGAAGTGGTTCAGTCGTGATGGGCTTTACTCAAGAAGAAGACATCTTACAGCGTGCTGCTAAATACTTAAAGAGTCAATATCGTTTCGTTAAAATCACAAAAGTTCTAGATTGACTTTATTTAAGAGCGGATTTTAGTTAAAATAGAAACGAGGGGTAAACATGAGAAATGCGATCGTATTAGCAGCCGGTAAAGGTACACGAATGAAGTCGACTTTACCAAAGGTCATGCATAAGATATTGGGTCAACCGATGATCGGACACGTCATTACCCATTTAAAAGAAGTCAATACCGATAAGAACATCATGGTCGTTGGGCATGGCGCTGAAATGATTCAAGACTATCTGAAAGATCAGGTTTCTTTTGCCTTACAAACTGAACAAAAAGGAACAGGACATGCGGTCATGCAAGCCATTGATCAACTGGATCCTAACGGAGATACTGTTTTATTATATGGAGATTGTCCTTGTGTACAAAGTGAAACCATTGAGTGGCTCTTTGAATCCAATAAGGATCATGACTTGACCGTTCTTACCGCATTCTTTTTTGATCCGGCTAAATATGGCCGTATTGTCAGAGATAAAAAACAACGAGTCAAGAAAATCGTAGAATTCAAGGATTGTACGAAGAGTGAGCTTAACATCAAAGAAATCAATACCGGGATATATTGTTTCAAAAACGAAAAACTGATCAAACACATCAAAGAACTCAGAGACAATAATGCTCAAAACGAATACTACATCACCGATTTGGTTGAGATCTTCATTAACCACGAACTTAGAGTTCAAGCCATTTCCGTTAAAGACAATGAAGAAGTCATGGGCATCAATGATCGTCAAGATTTATTGAACGCTCAACGCTGGATCCAAAAACGCATCAACAATGCTTGGATCGATAAAGGTGTTACCTTTATCAATCCTTTAGGAACCTATGTTTCTTTAGAAACAACCTTTGAAGAAGACGTGGTTCTCTATCCAAATATTTATTTAGAAGGTAAAAATCACATTAAACGAGGCACGACCATCTTGCCTGGATCTTTCATCATCAACTCAACGATCGGTGAAAATGTGACCGTTGACAGTTCACGCATCACCGACAGTATCGTTGGGAATAAAGTCAACATCGGTCCTTTTTCGCATTTAAGAGGCCATACTGAAATCGGAGACGGAACCCGTATCGGTAACTTCGTTGAGATGAAGAATGCGAAAATCGGAAAGAATACACGATGTGCCCACTTGACGTATATTGGGGACGCTGAAGTTGGTGAAGATGTCAATTTCGGATGCGGTGTCGTTACGGTCAATTATGATGGTAAAAACAAATTTATGACCAAGATTGGAGACCATGCTTTCATTGGTTCCAACGTCAATATGATTGCGCCTGTCACCATCGGATCAAACGCTGTGTTGGCAGCCGGCAGTACGATCGATCACGATGTGCCTGATAACGATATGGGCATCGCTCGTGAAAGACAAGTGAATAAACCCGGTTTAGGGTTGAAATATATTCAAAAGAAATAGGGGAACAACATGAATAACACGATCATCTTTGCACTATCATCTTCTGTCGATCTCGCTGACGAAATCTGTGTCCATTTGGGCGTAAAGCGAGGTAAGTGTTCAGTTAAACATTTCTCAGACGGAGAAATCATCGTTGAACCAGAAGAAACCGTACGCGGTAAGCATGTCTTCTTGATTCAATCTACCTGTGCTCCTGTTTCAGAAACCTTAATGGAAGTGCTTGTTGCTTTAGATGCCCTTAAGAGAGCTTCTGCCGAATATATCACAGTAGTCATGCCATATTACGGTTATGCAAGACAAGACCGTAAGGCAAGACCCAGACAGCCTATTACAGCCAAATTGGTTGCAGATTTATTACAAGTAGCAGGTGCAGATCGTATCATTACACTAGATCTTCATGCCCCACAGATTCAAGGATTCTTCAATATCCCAATTGATGATTTGACTGCGGTGGCTATGATTGGCCAATATTTCAGATCAAAGAAATTCAATGAAGAAGTGGTCATTGTATCTCCGGATCATGGGGGTGCAACCCGTGCCAGAAATTTATCTGAATACATTGATAACAGTACCATCGCCATCATCGATAAACGAAGAACTCAACCCAATGTTGCGGAAGCCCTCAATCTGATTGGGGACGTCAATGGAAAGATTGCAGTTATCATCGATGATATCGTCGATACAGGCGGATCCTTATTAGGCGGAGTAGAGATGTTGTATAAGAATGGAGCCAAAGATGTGTATTGTGCCTGTTCTCACGGTATTCTCTCAGGTGCTGCACTGCAGCGTATCCGTGAATCCAGAATCAGAGAATTGGTCGTGACCAACTCCATACCTCTTGATGACGCTAAACGTGCTGAACCAAAGATCAAACAGATCTCCATAGCTTATATGTTGGCAAAAACCATTCAAGCCATTCAGCATCATACCTCTGTTTCAGAGATCTATAACCTCTTTAACGATAAATAAAATGGACCCTTACATCGGCTTAATCGCAGCATTTCTTACAACTTTATCTTTTATCCCTCAAGTCATACAAGTCATCAGGACCAAAGATACATCAGGGATCTCCTTGATTATGTATTCTATGTTTGTGATAGGGGTATTCTTATGGATCATCCATGGGATCATCATCCGCGATGTTGCGATCATCATGGCCAATTGTTTTACTCTAGTTTTATCTTCAACCGTATTGGCTTATAAAATCAAATACAAGTAAAGAGCGTAAGCTCTTTTCTTTATCCATAATTTTGGACAGATCAAAATCATCACTCGCACCTTCAAGTAAATCCTATATAATAAAATCAGGTGAACCTATGACCACAATGAATAAAACCGTCATCTTGGAAAAGCAGACCCGTCAAAGCATATTAATGGGTCTTTTAGAACAGCAGCCATCCATAACGAATACAAGTTTTGTATCACTTCAAGTTTTCTTATCGACACTAGTCCGGGATGAGCGACAAGAAGATTGGTTTAGATGCGCCAAACTACTTCAAGACCATGCCCAAGCAGGGGGTATACTAGAAACCACCTTGCGTTATCCGATCAGTATCGATCATATGATGTCATTCATTCAGACCATGATTGATGAAGGTTGGACACTTGATGATTTGCCGCTTTTAAATCCAAAAGAAAGAGCTTTAAAAGATATTCTGTCGATTTTGTGGCCACATTTTCAACGAAGAGCTCAACAGTGGGAACAATTTATGGATAAAACAGAGCCAAGTTCTATCCAGGTTTATGATCATTTTTATCCTTTTGCGATTCACCAACGCTTGATGAACCTTGAAAAGAAGGGTCTTACTTATACACGTTTACCTAAAAAGAATCCGAAAATTCAAGTTAAGTTTGCTAAGAATCCAAGATCAGAAGCTCAAGCATGTGTGCAGGATATATTGGGGGACGATCTTGCGTATGATCAGCATGTGATCGTTTGTTTGGAGGCAGGACTTCAAAGTCAAGTTGAGTCGTTCTTGATTCGTTATGATATTCCATATTTTAGAGTTAATGAACATAAAACAAGTGCGGCATTTAAGCTTTTCGTCGATCTGTTAAAAATGAAGTTGGAACCAAACAACATTCATTTATTGAAGTTGATTGAGAATGATCGCATCGATCTTTCATCAAGATTAAATCTCATCGAGTATTTGAATGTCTTCAGGAATGATGTGCAAGCATGTCTTGAACCTTTATGTCATGTTCAACACGCTTTTGAAAGACCATTATTGAAAGAAATTTTTAATGAGAGATCCTTTATTCGACTCGAAAAAGAAGCTGAAAAAGAATTGAGCCAAATTCGCATCAAACTTCAAAACGTGATGGATTTAAATATCCAATCCTATTCAACCTTCATTAAGTCTTTTTTTGAAGGTTATGTATCACTGTTCAAACAATTGAGTGAAGACGATGTTCAAAGCATCAATACCATAAAGTCGATTCTTGAAAATGGGAATACCTATTTAGAAGAACTGAAAGACCCATACTCGATTTTGATTTATCTTATCAATAAGCAAACATTGTCGACCAAACAAAAAACAGGCGTTATTTTAACCGACTTGAAACTTGCCTTTGTTCATGGAAAGAAAAAAGTATATTTCTTAGGCTGTACACAAGATGGATATCCTCAATATGCGACAAACTCAGGGTTGTTTGATGACGATTATTTGAGTAGAATCGAAAACTATGATCCTAAGGCACGCTATGATTACCATATGCAACGCTTAGCAGATTTAAGAGTGGCGTTTGATGAAGTGGTTTACTCCTATCCGCTAGGAAGTTATGAAGGTAAGGCACAGAAATTGCCCTATGAACTTGAACATTATTTTGAAGTAAACAAAATCAAAGCCCAAGCATGGAGAATTGCTGAGAAATACCCAGAGCCAAACATCATAAAACCAACTTTACAACCCGAGTTAGCCAGACAGATGTTTTTTACGGATCATGAGTTAAGAGGAAGCATCAGTTCCTTTGAACGTTACTTTAAATGTCCTTATCAATACTTCCTGTATACTGGACTTCAATTGGGCAACAAAGACTCCTATGGTTTATCCAATCGTGAAATGGGGACACTCATGCATTATGTTTTAGATCAAGGTGTCAGTGAATACGGGAAACAATACGCGACACTGCTACGTGGTCAGGAATTAAAACGCTTAGAACCTTTGTTTGTAGAACTCATCAACTTTTTACCTCACCAGAAGAAATCAATAGAACTTATGCGGGATAGAGCTGTTGTCTTATTGAAATTAAGTTTGGAATTTTTGGATGATCGTGAGCGAAACACAGAATTCAAACCCTTCGCATGTGAAAAGCGGTTCGATGAAGTCATAGATTGTGGAAGGGAGTACCCATTACATTTAGTGGGGACCATTGATCGAATCGATACAACTGAATATGGATTCATGATCATTGACTACAAGAGCAAAACAACAAAGCTCAAGGAGTCTGATGTGATGGAAGGAACTCAGTTACAGCTCTGTACTTATCTTTGGATGGGGGAAAAGTATCTTGGTTTAAAAACGCCTTATGGTGCCTTCTATTTCAGCCTAGGTCAAAACAACATCAACCTAAATACAGCCAATGAAAACAATCGAGATGAGATTTGGAAGAAAGATCGTAGATTTAATGGTTGGCTGACTGACGATCCGCATCCGGTTGATGTTGATGGGACACATCACACCAATTTATCTAAAAAGCAAGATGAGTCGTATACCTTCACAGGCGGACTTTACAAAGCTTCAGCCATTGAACAAAGAATGAGTGAGCTTTATACACAACTCATCGACGATCTATCAAATGGCATCATCGTAAAGAGAAACAAGGCAGATTCATGTAAGTACTGTGAGTATAAATCTTTCTGTCAATTCAAAGGACCAGTCACAAAAACTTCAAAGATCACCAAAGAAACGACGGTATTAAGATAACATGAGCACGAAATTTTCACCAAGCTTTAAACAACAAGCAGCCATCGATGCATTAGGTAAAAATATATTGGTCAGTGCTTCAGCCGGAGCAGGAAAAACAACAGTTCTGATCAATCGACTCATCAAACGTATGGAAATTGACCATGTATCGGTAAGCCAAATCATGGCCGTTACCTTCACCGAAATGGCAGCCAAAGAAATGCGTAAGCGTCTTGAGAAGAGTCTCAATGAACGTTATGCAGAAACGCACAACGATTTTATTAACCAACAAATCAGTTTATTGCCTTCAGCTCAAATTACCACTATTCATGGATTCTGTTTGGATCTCTTGAAGAAATATGCCTATGTTGTCAATTTTGATCCCCAACGAGCCCAAAACGTTTTGGATGAGACACAAAAGACGGACTTGATGAATCAAGCATTTCAAAATGTTTACGAAAACATTCCTGAAGAGAAGTTCTCTGAATATGAAAAACTGGTGTTTTACTTCAGTGCTCGCCCCGAAGATCGTGAGAAACTGAAAGCAAATGTCATAAAATTAGCGGCAAAACTTCAAACAATCGTTGATCCACAATCATGGATCGATCGTTCCATCTCAGCCTACGATACAGATTCGTTTTCAGCCATGCCTTTTCAGCACCAGCATTATGTTAGATTGTATTATGTGTGGAAGATTGATAATCTAATTAACTTGGCTCAGCAAACGGTTGTTGATATCAAGATCAATGTACACTATCAAGCGCTCATTAGCAAACCAACTGATAAGGATAAACTGTCTATTTACTATGATCACATCGAATTGATGGTTGATGCTTTGACGTTGGCAAGACAAGAAGCCCAAGAAATCAATTATGAGCAATTTAAGACCCTGGTTCTTTCTTTTGCTGAGAATGGATTGATGAGTCCGCCTTTAGTTAGTAAAGATGATAAAGTTGCAGCTGCCATCAAAAAACTTAAAGGTGACTATACTAGTCTTACTCTTGAACTTTTTGATGAAGAACAATGGTTTTTAGATCATCAGAAAATAAAACCAGTCATCATCACATTTGCTGAATTGACTCAAAACTTCATGAAAGAATATGCGCGCTTAAAAGTTGAACACAAAGCCATTGATTTTGACGATATGGAGCACTTCGCATTAGAAATATTACGAAATCGACATTTTAAAGTCAATGAAGATCTTAAGAAGCGGTATATTGAGATCTTGGTGGATGAATTCCAAGATACAAACTTTGTTCAAAATGAAATCGTTGAGTTGCTATCCAATGGCACAAATGTATTCAGAGTAGGAGATGTTAAACAATCGATCTATCGATTTAGAAATGCACAACCTGAAATGATGCAGGCCATGAAGAAAATCGATGATGATCGTCATCAAGTCCTATACCTGACTGAAAATTACCGTTCCACCAAAACAATCGTAGATTTCAACAATCACTTATTTGCTCGATTGATGAATTTCGATGAATTGGACAGTTCATACACGCAAAATGATCAAGTTGAGGCAGGTAGAAAAGATGCCCCTGACACAGAAGCCAAGGTTGAGTTTCATTTCATTGAACCTAATCTCGATTCGAAGGGTTTTGTGAGTTTGGTCGATGCTCAGAAAGACCAACCCCTTGTAAGCGAGATCAATCCTCCGTATTCTGATGAAGCGAATGATGAGACAACTGAAGATCCTTTAGCGGAACCCTTAAATGATATCCAACCCAAAGCGGTACATATCGCAAATATGATTGAAGATATGCGCAGAACGACACCTTTTAAGAATTACAAAGACTATGTCGTACTTGTGCGAAGCAACTCAATCAAAGAACAGGTTAAAGCTGTCTTTGAGATAGCACGTATTCCTCATCATATCAGTATCAAGTCCGGTTTCTTTAACTCTGATGCGGTTCAAGATGTAATATTAATGATCAATTACTTAGTAGATCCAAATGATGATATCAATTTCATTGGTTTACTCTTATCAAAATTTATTGGTTATACCGAGAATAAAATCGCAGATCTGAAGTTGATGACTCAAAAGTATCAACCATTTTGTCAATCCATCAAAACGTTTGATCCAAAAACGTCACAAGCACTTGAACTATTCAAAGAAGGTGTTGCTCAAGCAGACTTGGTTGAATTATTGCGAAGTATTTACACTTTTAATGATTATTATGAAGATTCCTGTTCGATCCAACAGAGAGCCAATCTGGATTTGTTGAGTGAAAAGGCTCAATTGTATGCTCAACAAAACATCTCAAGAACTGAATTCCTGATGCTGATCAAACATGTTACAGAAGAAGACAGCAGTGAAGCCATTCCGTATACGGATGAAGATGATGTCGTTAGAGTCATGACAATTCATGCATCCAAAGGCTTAGAATTTAAAGTTGTCTTTTATTGGTCACAACTGAGAGGGTCGATCATGGATCTTAAAGAGCCTTTATTGATCGATTCAGATTTGGGATTCAGCTTAAAGACCTTAGAGTTTCCAAAGCGTTTTACGAGAATTAATCCCAATCGGTTAGCGATGGAAATGAAAACCATAAGAGATGATGTTCAAGAGCAAGTTCGACTTTTATATGTTGCTTTGACACGTGCTGAAGAACGTTTGATCATTGTTGATAAAGCACCAAGCATGGTATTCACAAACAATCACTATACAAACATCCTTAATGCTTTGGGACCAACTCAATGGATGATGGCTGCACTTGATCGCCACCATACTTTCGAACGTAAAACGATTCCAGCAGCTTCTGAACTTTTGATGCACAATCCACCTTTGAATACAGAGGAACAACTAATTGTGACATCTAAACCAAAAACAGAGATCACGTTCAAAGCTCCATCCTCAACCCATAAAACATTTACACATTTCAAACTCAATTTCGATACGAATGTTGGATCAAACCACGGTACGTTGATTCATGAGCTTTTTGAGAAACTGCCAAAGAGCTCAGTGACAGAAGACCAAATCAAGGCATTATCACCAGACATCAAGGAAAAAGATATCCATTCTATCTTAGCTTTCTATACAGATCCCATTTATAAGAAGATTGAACAAGGTGAGATCCATCATGAATTCCCATTTTATTCCTTACTAGGAAATGAAGTTATTCATGGCTATATGGATATGGTTGCCTTTACCAAAGAAGAAACAATTCTTGTCGATTTCAAGACAGATCGCGTCGATAATGAATCAACCTTACTTGAACTTTATAGTGATCAACTCAAAGACTACATTCGTGTTCTTCAACAAATGCATCCAGAGAAACCTGTTAAAGCATTCATGTATTCATTGGCTTTAAAGTCCTTCGTTGAAGTTAAGTGATATGGTATGAGTTTATGCTAACTCTTTCAGCAATCTCTCTTGAGAACTACTGAGCAGTCCAGTATAATGAGTCCATTATGTCCATCAATAAAAACAGTGCCACAGGCAAAACCGCATTACTTATATCCGCACTTATTTGGGGTATTTCATTTGTGGCCGTTCAAGAAGCACTTAATCGAGGATGGACACCTTTTATTTTATTGGCATTTAGGGGCTTATTGGCTTCAGCCGCAATTAGCTTAGTTGCCTTTAGAAGACCTTTTTGGCGTAATAAAGGATTAATGCTGTATGGTTTTCTAGCAGGTGTTGTCTTGTTTGTTGGTTTTGTATTCCAGACCTATGGACAAATCTATTCAACGGTCTCAAATGCATCTTTCATCACCGTACAATATGTCGTATTTATACCTTTATTGATGTTTAGGAAACGTAAAATTACAAACAGTGTCATTTTAGGTGTTGGATTATCTGTTATCGGAACTGGTTTTTTAACGCTAAATGAATCATTTACTTTTCAATTAGGAGATGTTTTACTGGTTGCCTGTGCAGTTGTCTTTGCCTTACATATCATCGTTATAGAGAAATTAGCTAAATACAATGACGTTATGGCAGCGACCCTCATTCAAGTCTTCACAGTAAGTATCTTAGGCTTTGGAATCTCTGCTTTTACGCAACCTGTTATCCCAACAGAAGGCTGGATCTATGTGATCTATGCGGGATTATTTGCTAGCGGTTTAGCGTTTTTACTTCAGATTTTTGGTCAGAAACATGTCAACTCTACGATATCAGGAATCCTATTGGCCTTTGAAGCTTTGTTTGGAGCTTTGGGTGCAGTCCTTATTTTGCATGAACCTTTCAGTCAAAACACATTAATGGGTGGTTTTTTAATGATGTGTGCTGTTTTTGTGGTTGAACTTGGACCCAGAATAGGAGTAAAATTAAAAAGAGGTAATTATGACTGAACTGACTTTCTTGACTGAGATTAACGATGAAAGAAAAGGCAATCATGCCTGTGCTTTCAATGGTTTTCTTGAAGATTACCTGGAGATCATAGATGAAAGTCCAATCAGAGAAACACTAAGGACTTTAGTTGCTTTAAATCCCGATTTTAGAATCATGATTGGCTATCATTTCGATATACAAGCAGAAGCAGTTTCCAATCAGATCATACGTTATAAAGATATCGCCAAGCTTCCAGCCCATCCTTTTGTAGTGCCCATGTTTATTTATGGACTTGATACCAACGACGAACCTGTTGGCTTTATACTTTCAGAACCAACAGCCGAAACATATACCATTTTAAAAGGCTTATATTATGCGATCACTGAAAATAAAGCACTCTTAGAAAGTCTCAGAAACAACATTATCGTCGCTCATCTCAACGAGTTTGGATTAAAAGTCATTGCCCAATTGACCAAAGGTGAAATCAAATGCGGGTCAGCCCAAAGATTGATTGACGCACAATACTATACAGATCTCAATGCGTTAAAGACCCTCGTCAAAGCAGAATCTGAAACCCTGCAAATACAAATCAAGGAAGACTTCAAAGAACATAAACATCGTGCACCTCTGATTTATAAAGCAGTCACTTCTTGGTTTTTGATGAAGAAAGTTTTATATGTTCAAACCATGATGAATCGTCATCTGTTGGATAAAGAATGTGGTGGAGATGTGAAGAAGCAAAGACATCAAGCCAAATTAAATGCAGACTCAGTGACCTTCATTGCCTATAGTGAACTCTGGAGATTAAACTGACTTAATTTAAGAAGACAAAGGTGACAGAACTAATCTGTCACCTTTTATATATGATTCATCAATCTTTCCTCAAGGATTTCTTGGTGCTGGATGAGCTGTGCCGTTCCTAGTGTTTGGTTGCCTAAAATGTACATAAGATCTTTACGTTCAGACACAAATCGCATCTTAGCTTTAAACCCATCTTCCTCAAAAATGGTTTCTTTAAGGAGCTCTTTATTGAACTTACGAACCAGATCGATCTTTTCAATAGGGATACAGACGATATATTCATTCATCTTGACCAATTCGCATAACTGTGTCGTTTTTAAGGCTTGAATGACTGAATCCATATAGGCATGGATAAGACCATTGATCCCAAGGTTGGTACCACCGTAATAACGGATCACCACAACAAGGATATCGGTGATGTCTTGTTCTTTCAGGACTTTGAGTTCAGTTTTTCCGGCTGTGCCCGGTACTTCGCCGTCATCACCAGTTCTTTCTTCAGTGCTTGATCGATAGGCGTAGGTGATGTGGGTGGCTTCAGGATGCTGTGAACGAAGTTGGGCTAATAAAACTTTGGCTTCCTCAAATGAAAAAACACGCTCAAGATGGGTGATAAATTCAGAGTGCTTAATGTTTAAGATATTGCGTGTGTTAAAATGTATACGGTACGACATCTATGTCAAGTATACCATAGGGGGTAGTGATGATACAGCGATATTCCAGAAAGCAAATGAGTGAACTTTGGACAGATGAGGCTAAATATAAAGCCTGGCTCAAAGTTGAATTGGCTGTATGCGAAGTGCTTGCCCATGATGGGAAAATAACGAAAGAAGAACTTGAGGCTTTAAACAAAGCAAGTTTTTCAATCGATCGAATCAATGAATTAGAGAAAGAAACCAAACATGATGTGGTTGCCTTTACACGTGCTGTTTCTGAAAGCCTTGGTGAAGAAAAACGTTGGATCCATTATGGCTTGACCAGTACGGATGTGGTGGATACCGCAACAGGTTTGATCATGAAAGACGTTAATGTGTTAATAAGGTTAGATTTATTAGCTCTACAAGAAGGTTTAAAGAAACAAGCTTTGAAGTATAAGATGACGCCATGTATGGGAAGGACCCATGGGATCCATGCGGAAATCACCAGTTTTGGTTTAAAGTTTGCTTTATGGGTTGAAGAATTCAATCGCCAACTTAAGCGTTTTGATGAAGCATGCAAAGACATTGAATGCGGGAAAATATCTGGTGCTGTTGGGAATTGTTTATACACAGGCGTAGAGCTTCAAGATGAAGTTTGTCAGATCTTAGGGATACAAAGTGCACCTATCTCTACGCAAACTCTGCAAAGAGATCGGCATGCAGCTTATATGAGTGTTTTAGCTTTGATCGCAACCAGTCTTGAGAAGATCGCATTAGAATTCAGGCATCTTCAGAGAACTGAAGTTAGAGAAGTTGAAGAAGGATTCAGCGTGGGACAAAAAGGATCTTCAGCGATGCCTCATAAACGTAATCCCATTTCATTTGAAAACATTGCAGGATTATCACGTGTTATCAGAGGCTATATGATGAGTGCTTATGAAGACATACCGCTTTGGCATGAACGAGACATATCACATTCATCTGTAGAACGCATTATCTTTCCTGATGCGACCATTCTGATGGATTATATGCTGAATCGTATGACAAGCTTGATCAACAATATCCAAGTCTTTGAAGACAACATGCTTAAAAACATAGAATTGACCCAAGGTGTTATCTTTGCCCAAAGGGTGATGAATAAACTGATCGATGAGAAAGCTTATTCTAGAGAGAAAGCCTATGATCTGATTCAACCTTTAGCGATGATTTCTTGGACTCAACACATTGATTTTAAGGGACTATTGATTAAGGATGAAGAAATTTCATCCATAATGACAATTGATGAAATAGAATCTTGTTTTACACTGGAATTTTACTTAAGACATGTAGATGCCATTTATAAAAGAGTTAATCTATAAGGAGGACCTTTATGAGTGAAAAATTGAACGCATTAAAGACTGAAGGCCGAAATCCAAGAAGCATGAATTTGGATCAGATGAGTCCTTTAGAAATCGCAAGCCTGATGAATGATGAGGATAAATGTGTATTAGAAGGCATTAAAGCTCAATTGCCTCATATTGCAAGAGGTATCGAACTGATGACGCAAACCATTCAAAACGGAGGTCGTTGTCTTTATTTTGGGGCAGGAACCTCAGGTCGTTTAGGGGTATTGGATGCCTCGGAATGTTTACCAACTTTTGGATTAAAAGATGAAATCCAAGGAATCGTAGCAGGTGGTGACTTTGCATTAAGAAACGCTGTAGAAGGCGTGGAAGACTCAGAAACTGCGATTGTGGAAGACTTGAAACAACTTAATGCATCAAGCAAAGATTGTTTTATCGCCATTGCCGCATCAGGTAGAACCCCTTATGCACTTGCTGGTTTACGATATGGTAAAGCATTGGGCGGAAAAACCATAGGGATTTCTGCTAATCCAAATTCAAAAATGTCTGAAATCGCAGATGTATCGATCGATGTAGAAGTCGGTCAAGAAATACTGACAGGATCAACCCGATTAAAATCAGGGACAGCTCAAAAGATGGTGTTAAATATGTTGTCTACCGCAACCATGGTCAGATTGGGTAAAGTTTACTCTAACCTTATGGTCGATGTGATCCCTGTCAATATCAAACTTTTTGATCGAGCGAAACGTATCGTTATGAGTGCGACAGAATGTTCTGAAGAAATAGCTGAAAAAACATTGAAGGAATGTGACCAAAAACCTAAATTGGCCATTGTGATGATCAAAACAGGATGTACAAAAAAAGACGCACTAGAGCGTCTTGAGAAAGCCAATGGATTTATAAGAAAAGCCATCCTATAGAAAACTAACCAACCAACCGATTAAGACCCCACCGATAATCAAAAACGTGGGGTTTATTTTTGTCTTAATCAATAGAATCATAGAAAGTGGAGCCAAAACTAACAGCCAGTTATCTCGATAACTCCATGCGACATCAAAGGCAACTTTCATCATAAGCGCCAACGATGCTAATTTTAAACCATCCAAGAATGTTTTAAGTGAGGCATTCTGGCTCAATTTCTTAAACAAAGGATGTAAGAAGTAAACCAAAAGAAAAGCAGGTAAGAAAATACCTACGGTTGCGACTAAACCACCAACCCATCCATGTAGTAAGGCACCAATTGCGGTTGCGGTGGTAAAGACTGGACCAGGTGTCAATTGTCCTATGGTCAAAGCATCCATGATTTCCTTTAGAGTCAATACTTGGCGAACATCCATGAATTCAGTTTTAATGAAAGCCAGCAAGACATAACCACTTCCATATAAAATCGATCCTATCTTAAGAAAGATCATAAACAAGGTCCATAGACTTATGGGTTCTAAAACATAGGTTCTTCCTTTACTTAACAGATAAAACAGAAGACCAGTCATAAGTAAGATCGCCAATTCATTGATATAAAAAGAAGCACCAAAAGCAACGATCAAAACAAACCATTGCATCGCATTCTTTAAAATAGGTTTAGAAAACTTGATGATGACACTTAAGATCAAGCCCAACATAACTGGACCTACTCCTAAGAGGGCACTATATACAGAAGGAATAGAACCATATTCAACCAGAAGTGATGTTAATCCAAGGACCATAAGTGTGGCAGGCAGAATAAATGAGATCCCAGCAACCAGCATCCCTTTTCCTTTACCGCGCAAATAACCGATATGTAAGGCCATCTCGGTTGAATTAGGTCCAGGGATCAGATTTGTGAACCCCATCATGGTTAAAAATTCGTCTTGAGTCAACCATTGTCTTTTCTCAACGAATTCTTTTTCCATCATGGCAATATGAGCAGCAGGTCCACCAAAGGCAAAAGTACCTAATTTTAGAAAAATAAGCGCTATTTCTTTAAGAGGGGTCATAGTGGGGCCTTTCTTAGTTAAAAATCAGAGTTTATTTGATAAAACTGTGAACGAGCTTATAAATACTGACTGACAACTAAAACACATGCATCTATGGCTTCAAGATCAAGTTCTTTTGCCTTAGCGAGCAGTTCATCACTGATGGTTCCTGGTTGAAGCCAAATGGTTTTGATACCAAGATCTTTAATGGTTTCAAGATACTGGATTCCAATCGTTGGATTAACAACGAATACCACAACTTCAGGAACCGTTGGGGTGTTTTCTAAACGTTCATAGATGATTTCGTTAAATAAGCTTGTATACTTTGGGTTGACTGGATATGCAGTTTTATGTTTCTCACGAAGTTTGCGTAAAATCTTATTGGCGTAAGAATCAAAATCTTGATTTACACCTAATACTGCGAAGGTTTGGTTGTCTTTTAAAATAGTTAGTGGATTGTTCATACATCTATTTTAACAAAAGTTAATGAAGTTTAAAGCAGTATACCTTAAAATAGAATTGAGGGGTCACTATGAAACCGTTTAAGCTTGGATTATTAGGTTACGGAAAGATGGGAAAGGCATTGATCGATGGGTTGATAACCCAAGGATTTTTAGATGAAACCAATCTTTTTGTCTATACGCCTCATTCATCACCAAAAGCCAAATCAGACCATCCTGGAATAAACATTTGTTTGGATGCCTTTGAGATGTGTGATAAAAGCGACATCATTCTTTTGGCTGTCAAACCACAGATCTTACCTGCAATCGTGATGAACTTAAGAAGTCACTTAAAAAATAAAGCCATTATTTCGATTGCGGCAGGAATCACCACAGAGAAGTTAGTTACGATGTGTGATCCAAGTACGCAAGTCATCAGAGTCATGCCAAATTTAGCGGTTGAAGTTTTAGAAGGGGTCGTTTTATTAAGCAAGGCACATACTTTGGATCCTGAAAATTTAAATATTTGCGCTGTTATGTTTTCAAAAGTAGGATTAGTAGTTTTGGTAGATGAACAGAAGATGGATATTGGGTCTGTATTGATTGGAAGTGGTCCAGCTTTCTTAGCCTACTTCATCAATGCGATGAAATTGGGGGCTTCTGGACAATTTGATGATCAAGAGACGTACAGAATGCTTTATCAAACCATCACTGGAACCGTTGCATACTTACAGGAAAACAAGATGGATCCAGAGGATTTAATAGAAAGAGTATGTTCACCCAATGGTTCAACCATTGAAGGAATCAGATCTTTACGAGATGATGGTGTTGAAGATAAAATCGTAAATGCTGTGCATCAATCTGAAGCACGAGCCAAAGCACTTGGAAAACTTTGATTTGTTAAAAATGAGTAATGTTTGACATTTAACCATCCTTTCTTTATGATAAACACAAAACCAAGGAGAACACATGAGTAAAATAGCGATCGTAACCGATTCGGGGACCAGCATTACCCCAAAACAAGCAGAAGAACTAGGTATATTCGTAGCACCCTTACAAATCATTATCGATGGTACAGAATATCTTGACTTTATAACACTTCAACCAACAGACATCATTGAAGCTCTCAGAACTAAAAAAGACATTAAAACGTCTCAACCCAATGTTGGTTATGTTGAGGATCTATTTCATCGTTTAAAAGCACAAGGATATGATCACATCATCGTTGTTTCATTGTCTTCCGTACTTTCTGGGACCTATCAAAGTTTCCGTTTAGGCGCAATCAATGCAGGCGTTGAAAGCATGACCACCATCATTGATACCTTTTCGATTTGCGGACCCAATAAACACGCTGCCATCGTCGCCAAGAGAATGGCTGATGAAGGTAAAAGCGTTGAAGAAATCGTCAACATCGTCAACATCATTGCGAAAGATTCTAGAACTTACATCTTGCCGGACAACCTTGAACAACTGATTCATGGCGGTCGTGTCAAAGGTGCTACAGCATTACTGGGAACCTTATTGAAAATTAAATTATTGTTGAAGATTGACCACGAAGTTCCATCCATCGAAAAACTCGATACCGCAAGAACCGATGTCAAATTGTTCCAAGCTATTGTAGAAGATATGAAAGCTCGCGGAAATTCACCGAAAACACATAAAATCTATATTCCAAATTGTGAATCACCAGATCGCGTAGAAGCATTCAAAAATTATTTGAATGACAAAGATCCAGGTTATGAATTTGAACTCATTGTCTTGCCGGCTGGCGTTGCTGCACACACAGGCTTTGCGTTTGGTGTCCAACCTGTCTTAAAAGCTTAATTGATTCTTAAAGCCACAATCGTGGCTTTTTTAATACTCAAGGTTTATAATGAAAAATTAAAGTAATAGTTATCTATTGACTTTAATAATATTAAAGATTAAACTTAATATTATTAAAGAAAGAAGGTTATTATGGCAATCGAAGTCATTCCAGAATGGATGATTAATCTCGATGAAGAAGATCTTACCTTTACAAGACGTTTTTTATTGGCATCCGGATCTTTAAAAGAACTGGCATCCTTATATTCAGTAACCTATCCTACAGTTCGATTAAAGCTAGATCGCTTGATTCAAAAGATCCATATCAGTGAAGAATCATCGAGTGAGCCATATGTGGCTTTGATTAAACGTTTGGCAGTCAATGAGAAGATGGATATCGATACCGCAAAACTCTTAATCAATGAATATAAAAAATCAAAAAAGGAGATGGTTTAAATGTCAGTTAATCTACCGGTTTTTATTGGTGTAGTTTTGTTGATGGTGGGGATGTTTGCAGCTTTTATTTTTCTACAGATTCAATTGTGCAAAATGGATGCGAATTGGCCAGGTTTGATTCTACCAATTCTCACATTATCGATTACAATTCTATATATTTGGGTTGGATTTGTCTATCCAGTCAATGGTGATGGAGAAGTTTTTTCTAGTCTATTATTTTTCTTAGTACTGTTTATTGGCTTGACAATCACTTTCTTTGCAATATATAAGAAGTTTCATAAGAAACAGACAAAAAATAGAGAAATAGATAAGATGACCATAAAGGATCTAGGTTAATAAGAATTAAAAAAACCGAGTAATTGTTACTCGGTTTTTCCATGTCTTGTTTTAAAGCTGTGTTTATTCGGATAGGATCCATGACTGTCATTCGCATAACGGCGTTTAGGTTCCATAGATGGATTCTTTAATTCAAAGGCTTTGATCTTATAGCCTTTAATCGTTCCTTCATTCATGATACGCAATACATCTTCTAGGAATTCCAGAGGAACTTCTACCGTTGTATTGTTTTCAGAGATGCGGATTTTGCCGATATCTTGTCCAGAAATGCCAGTGGATTCAGCAATTGCGGATACGATATGAGCAGGGGCAACATTGTGTTTGCGTCCAACATCCAATTGGACAGTGGCTGTCGCAACACGTTTAGCACGTTTGGTCGTATTGATGGGTTCTTTGATTTCGGTGAAGATATCATTACCTACCAATTTAAACAATAACGCATGGGCCAATTCAATTGGGGATAGACCTCCATCCATCAACTTCTCGGTCAATGCTTTGATTTCTACAGGTATGTCATTTTTCTGTAGAGACTTCATGACGTCTTGAGTTAAATGGTTAAAACGAACAGCTTGGATTTCAGCTAATGAAGGTAAATTCTTCTTAGTGATGCTGGCTTTGGTCAATCTTTCTAAAATGGTCAGTACGTTGCGTTGGCGCGGTGTGATCAAAGTAACAGAGAGACCTTCTTTACCAGCACGGCCTGTACGACCGATACGGTGAACATAGTATTCAAGTTCTTGAGGAACATCATAATTCACAACGATGTCCAAATCATCAACGTCGATTCCTCGAGCAGCGACATCGGTACATACCAAGATATTTAACTTCTTGGCTTTGAAGCGATCCATAACGATCGTACGCATTTCTTGTTTCAAATCACCGTGAATGGCAGCACTGTTGTAGCCTTTTGAACCCAACAGAGCGGCGATATCATCGACCATCTTCTTTGTATTACAGAAGATCATACATGAATCAGGTCTGTAGAATTCAAGCAGCTGAACCAGTGTATCGGCTTTAGAACCTTGGCTGACTTCATAGGCTACTTGTTGAATCAAGTTGACGGTCATTTCTTTTTGAGCGGTCTTGATGTGGATTGGATGATTCAGGTATTCATCCGTGATGTTTAGGATTTCACGAGGCATCGTGGCTGAAAACAATAAGAATTGTTTTTCTGTCGGTAAAGATTTTAAGATCTCTTCGATATCTTCTTTAAAGCCAAGCTTCAGCATTTCATCGGCTTCGTCTAAGACAAAGGCTTTTAAGTCACTGAAACGTAAGGTTTTACGTTCCATATGATCCATGACTCTTCCAGGGGTCCCAACAATGATGTCGGCGCCACCTTTTAGATCGCGGATCTGTGAACTGATGGGTTCTCCACCATAGATTGAAACAATGCGTATGCCTTCTTTATATTTAGCGAACTTTCTGAGTTCGTTGGTGACCTGTAAGGTTAACTCACGGGTTGGGGTTAGGATCAATACCTGAGGGATCCGTCTTTCGAGCTTTTGAAGATTCTCAATCAACGGGATGCCATAAGCCGCTGTCTTACCGGTTCCGGTTTGACTTTGTCCAATGATATCCTTGCCTTCCAATATCAGGGGAATTGTTTTCTCCTGGATATAGGTACAATCTTCGTAGCCCATCTCGTCAATGGCTTTTAGTGCTTCACTGCTTATGCTTAATTCGTTAAATTTCATTTTTTCTCATTTCTGTGCTGACATACCGCATGATTATAACACGGATTGCAGTCTTTGTGTAAACTATTGAAGTGCCAAGGACCTGGTGTGCCCAACACCCAAAAGTCCTTATCAAAGCATGAGTTCATGCAGTTTTTGTCTCATTTAGAACAGAGTTCCTGAAGCTCTGTTTCTTAGCTAAAATGAAAACACTTCCCACATTCATTATAGTAAGGGTTAAACTGAATGTATAGCATGTTTCCTTGAAGGAGGACAAATATGAATAAAATCCCCATCATAATGGACGTAGATACAGGAATTGATGATGCCTTAGCAATCTTATTAGCCAACAATCAAGAAAATTTACAGCTCTTAGGCATCGCTTGTGTTTATGGGAATGGAACCATAGAAGAGACCTATCGTAATACCCGCAGTATCGCAAAGATATTAAATCTTAAAGTGCTTATATCCAAAGGTTCTGCTTATCCGATGGTCAATAAGATACTACACAATCGAGAAGTTCATTCGCTTAAGGATTTTGGACGATTGAAGATTGAACTTGAAACTGAGAAACATGTGATGTTGGCATCAGCGATGTATATCAAACTTTTGAGTGAAGCACTTGAACCTGTTACGATCATCGCAACCGGACCTTTGACCAATGTGGCGCACGTGATTCAAAATCATCCTGAACTGTTGCCTAAGATCAAAGCCATCAGTTTTATGGGGGGTTCTTTATCTGTAGGCAACATTACCCGTTATGCGGAATTCAATGCCTATAGTGATCCTGAAGCTTTAAACATCGTGTTGAATTCTAAGTTACCATTGACGATGGCAGGACTAGACATCACAAGATCACTTCTGTTTACACCCAAAGACATCTTAAAGAAAATCAAATCTCCTAATCCAACTCAAAAGATCTTTATCGACCTCATTGATTTTTATGTAGAAAAAAATAAACATAAAGAGAATGGTGAAGGAATCCACCTACATGATTCCTTTGCGCTTATGGCTGTAGCTAAGCCTGAGATGTTTAATGGAGAACTAAAATCCATCACAGTCAACATTTCAAAAGATGAACGAAGAGGTGAACTCTCACTTACCAATGAAACACCTAACGTCTATGTGTTGAATTCTGTGTCATCAAAGGCAATGATCGATTTGACCGTTGACAGTATCCTTCGTTTAGAAGTGAACTCATAAAAATACTGTGGTATAAACGCTTAAAAAAATCAAACAAGCAGCATCTTGAGTGCTTGAATTTTAAGAAAGTTATGCTACAATAAATTAGCACTCACATAAGCGAAGTGCTAAAAGGAGAACCGCATGGCCCAAAAGAAACAATATAAGGCAGAAACAAAAAGACTGCTGGATCTGATGATCCATTCAATCTACACGCATAAGGAAATCTTCTTGCGTGAATTGATCTCCAATGCCTCTGACGCCTTGGATAAGATTTATCATGCATCTTTACACAATGAAGTGGATATCGACAGAACTAAACTACAGATCACCCTAGAGATCGATGAGAAAGCTCGTACTTTGATCATTCGTGATAATGGGATCGGGATGACTCAAGCTGAAGTCGAAGATAACCTAGGAGTCATCGCAAAATCAGGATCCAATACCTTTAAGAAAGGGTTGAAAGAAGAAGACCAGCAAAGTGAAATCGATATTATCGGTCAATTTGGGGTAGGCTTTTATTCTGCCTTCATGGTTGCGGATAAAGTAGAAGTCATCTCACAAAGTGCCAAGGGCGGAGATAGTGTCAAATTCGAATCAGAAGGTGAAGATGGTTATCGAATCGAAGTGATCGATAAACAACCTGTAGGAACCACCATCAAACTTCATCTGAAAGAAGATGATGAAGGCGAACACTACAGCATTTATCTAGAAAATTACCACATCAAGAGCCTCGTTAAGAAATACTCTGATTATATACGTTATCCCATTAAAATGATGGAGGAACAAAAAGACTACGATGATAAAGGCGAAGTCACCGGTTCTAAAGAAGTTGAACTTACCTTGAACTCTATGATTCCTTTATGGAAAAGAAACAAAAACGACATCAAAGAAGAAGACTACAACAGTTTCTACCAAGATAAATTCAATGACTACCAAGCTCCTGCGAAAGTCATTCATACCAATCTTGAAGGGGCATTGAGTTTTGATGCGATGTTGTTTGTCCCATCTCATGTTCCATCTGCTTTTTACACTCAAGATTATCAAGCTGGATTACAGCTGTACAGCCGTGGTGTGTTTATTTTAGATCACGCAAAAGATTTGTTGCCGGATGCTTTTAGATTTGTGAGAGGTTTGGTTGATTCCCCAGATCTATCGCTTAATATTTCCCGAGAAATGCTTCAGCATGATCGTCAGCTTAAAGCCATAGCTTCTCGCTTAGAAAAGAAAATCAAAGGCGAGCTCTTAGGCATGCTTAAAACCGATCGTGAGAAGTATGAAGCCTTCTATAAAAACTTTGGCTTACAGATCAAATATGGGGCTTATGCTCAATATGGAGCCAATAAAGAACTCTTAGAAGATTTGATTTTATTTGGATCTTCAAAAGAATTAAAGATGATTTCATTAGAAGAATATGTTGAAAGAATGAAAGAAGATCAGAAAGAAATCTATTATGTGTGTGGCGAGAGTTTAGCAAAGTGTGATGCATTACCGCAAACAGAATGGGTCAAAGAAAAAGGTTATGAGATTCTATATCTTATTGATGATGTGGATGAATTTGTACTGCAAGTCTTTGGGACGTATAAAGATAAACCCTTTAAAGCCATCAATCAAGGAGAACTGAACCTTGGTTCAGAAGAAGAAAAGAAGGCTCTTCAAGATAAAGCAGAAGCCAATAAACCTTTACTGGAATCTCTGAAAGAAGCACTAAAAGATCAAGTCAGTGATGTTCGCTTAAGCGGCCGTTTAAAGACACATCCAGTGTGTTTGGTATCCGATGAAGGATTAAGCTTAGAGATGGAAAAAATCCTCTCACAGATGCCTGAAGGGGCTCCTGGACTAAAAGCCAAACGCATCCTAGAACTCAACTCTGACCATCCTTTGATCAGTGCACTCAGTAAGATCCCAAGTGATAAAGTCAAAGACTATGCAGAATTGCTTTATAGTCAAGCTTTACTGATTGAAGGATTTACATTAGAAGACCCTGTGAAGTTCTCCAATCAATTGGCACAATTGATGATTGATGCCTCAAGATAAAGAACTGAATAAGAATATATATCTTAAAAATTGACACGATAAAAAAGACACTGGTGGTCAATAAACACTAGTGTTTTTCTAACCATGAGAGAATCTAAAATGGGAATGACCAAAGCTAAGACAAGGGCCTTTAGTTCTAAAAATCGTCAATAAAGGCACCATATCGATGGGTAAGAAAACAGACATATGAAGTGATCAAGTAAAATTAACTTATCATTTTGACTTAATACTAACTTAATATACGCTATGATATAGTTGTGCCATAAGAGGTAACATCATGAAAAAAATTACAGTATTCTTATTCAGTTTAATCTTAATGGCCACAATGGGTCTTGGTGTAAATGCTATGGCCCCTCAAGATGGCGTTTATGAAGATGGGATCTACTATATGAATGGTCCAAAGGCGCCACAAGATACCGCTATGGTCACTGTCTCTGTCATCAGCTCAACATTGGGGCTCATTGTCTTAGGATTTGCACTCAACCGTAAAATTAAAAAGAACTAGGAAGGTTATGCGACTATTACTGATTGAAGATGAAACACAGCTACTGAATGCCTATGTGAAGGGCTTGAAACAAGACGGGTATGCGATTGATACTGCGAAAGATGGCCTTGAAGCCGTTGAACTTTGTGAGATCAATACCTATGATTTAATCGTGCTTGACATCAATCTCCCTAAACTCAATGGGATCGAAGTACTTAAACAAGTTCGTGCTTTAAACGAATCGGTTAAGATCATCATCGTCAGTGCCAATCGTTCTATTGAACAAAGAATCGAAGGCTTGGATTTAGGAGCCAACGACTATCTGACCAAACCTTTTGACTTCCAAGAATTGAAAGCCAGGATCAGAGCTTTGTTGAGACGGGATTTTATCTCACAGCCCAACATCTTGACTTTAGATGATTTCAGATTTGATTTGAATCTGCATCAGATTACCTATAAAGATAAATTAATGATTTTAACACTTAAGGAATATACGATATTTACTTATTTGGTTCAAAATAGGGATCGTATCATCAGTTCAGAAGAACTCTTAGAGAAATGCTGGAATGATGAAGCAGATCCCTTCAGTGAAGCAATGCGCGTTCATATTTATGCGTTGCGTAAGAAGATACAGGAAACGACACAGCGTGATGATGTCATACAAACGGTTAAAGGCGTAGGTTATCGATTCAACTCCTAACACCCCTCACCCATGAAAAAATCAATACAAACCAAAACCTTTATCGCTTTAGCTTTCGCCATATTCACCTGTGGCGTTTTCTACTTGATGAGCGTTGATTTCGCAACCAAGACCTTAGTTGGTCTTTATCATGATGAAATGACGCGTAAGAGCCAACAGGAAGCCATTCAAAACGACTTTGATTATTCAGTGATCCAAGATAACACAACGAATAAAAGCGGAATCATCATCACAGTTGATGTGGATTCTTTTAAAACAAACCTAGTCATCAACACAGCCATCATTACTGGTGTTTCTATGTTGGTTTTAATTGGGATCGCATATTTGATCGTTGCGCATTTCAATCGACCCATCAAAGATCTCACCAAACAAGTCAAAGCTGGTAAACAAGCTGAACTTAATGCCAGCAGCGATGAAGTTCAGACTTTATCTCAAACCTATAATGAAATGCTCAGTAAGTTAGATGGGGCATTAAGTGCCCAGAAGCATTTTAATGTATCTGTTGCCCACGAACTAAAAACCCCTTTGGCCATCATGAAAGCTCATATCGATGTCTTAAATCATCTAGAAGGCAGAGATATCAAAGACTATCAAGAAACCATCGCCATCATCCATCAAAGCCTTCAAAAGATGAATGCGGTCATAGAAACCTTATTGGATAGCAGTGTATTGACCACAGCGTCCATCGATGACAACATCATGATGGATGAAATCTTAATGGATGTGATCACCGATATCCAACCTTATGCCAAGCAACATCAAGTTCATATTGAGCAACAATTATCAGAATGCCCATCCAGTAAAGGCAATCAAGTTTTACTTTATCGAGCATTCTATAACTTGATCGAAAACGGTATAAAATACAATCATCCAGAAGGCCGTGTCAACATTAAACTTGAATGTTTGAAACATGGAACTAAAGTAACGATCGCTGATACAGGTAAAGGCATCTCAGAAGAAGATTTGCACCATATCTTTGAGCCTTTCTATCGGGTCGAAGGATCAGATAAGGAAGGATTAGGTTTAGGACTCTCCTTGGTCCTTAATATCATTCAACGTCATTCTGGCTTGATCAATACGATCAGTAAGCCAAATGAAGGAACCATCTTCGAAGTAGAACTTCCTCACTTGATTTAAGAGGAAGTTTTTTTATCTTGATTTTAAATTTAAGGTTTGCACTTTCCTTTTTGACTAAAATGACTTACCATATCTATATCTTATACAATATACTTAGAGGGATTAAATCACTAAAGGGGACCCAATATGTTTAAGAAACAATCCGCATTGCAGTCAGCTAAAGCCAATATGGCTTTGGTTATGATTTTCACACTTGTCAATTATGTCTTATTCTTATTAAAAATGAGTATTTCATTTCCTTTTTCAATGTTTACACCCTTGTTGTTGGGAGCGTGGGCAACCAGTAGTATTCAATTAGGTTATATGTTAGAGGCGATTATATACATATCGATCCTTGTGTTAATTTTTGGAGGATTCTTGGGTTCTTATCTTGCGTTAGCAAAGAAACCAAAAATGATGATTCTAGGTTTAGTTATCTATATTCTAGATACGATTGCCATGATATATGTCTATACTTCATTTGGTGGTTTGGAGTGGATCATCGATGCGATATTCCATGTGTGGGTCATCGCCAGCATGACCTTTGCAATCGTGAATCTATACAAAACACCTAAAAATACAGACTTTACAGACAACGAACCTAAGGCACTCTAATTATGAATGTTTATGATTTTGATAAAACAATCTACGCAAGAGATTCCTCGATTGACTTCTATGTTTATAATTTAAAGAAAGATTGGACCTTATTGCGGTTTTTTCCTAAACAAATTGTTGCGTTGATGAAATATAAATTAAAACTCATTCCTAAGACCCAAATGAAACAAGTTTTTTATGTCTATATGAAAACCATTAAGGATATGGATGATCGCGTTCATGGTTTTTGGATCACGCATCGAAAATATCTGCGCGACTTTTATCTTAGACAAAAGAAAACAGATGATGTGATTATTTCAGCATCACCTACGTTTTTACTTCAACCTTTGATTGATGAATGGGGCTGTGTACTGATTGCGAGCATTGTTGATCAAAAAACAGGAAAGTCAGGCGAAAATTGCTGGGGACCTGAAAAGGTTAAGAGATTTTCAGAAAGTTATGATTTAAGTAAGATTGACGAATTTTATTCAGATTCATTATCTGATACACCTCTGGCAAGATATTCAAAAAAAGCATATCTGGTTAACAGTACGCAAATCGTGCCTTGGCCATTTACAGACCGTTAAGGTCTTTTTTTTAGGAAAAGTTATTTGATGAGCTTATAAAGAAATATGCCCACATGTGAACGTTGTTTAAACACAGATCTTAGAACTTTCGTCAACATTCGTGGTCAATGGATTTGTCGACGTTGTATTGGATATCAAGGCGATGATGCTCAAACGATTTTTAATGAAGACATTATTGACTACAAACTAGCGTTTAAACTGACTCAAGCTCAAATGGATATCTCAAATCAAACAAAAACTTTGGTGAAGACCAGTGATGTCTTAATTTGGGCGGTTTGTGGTGCTGGCAAAACAGAATTGGTCATGGAAACCATTCAGGATCATCTTAATCGATCACTTAGTGTAGGTGTCGCGGTAGCTAGAAAACAAGTCGCTCTTCAATTGTTTCAGCGATTCAAAGATGCATTTCCTTCGATTAAAGTTATTGTGGTGTGTGAAGGTCATACACAAGATCTTAAAGGTCAATTGATCATCACGACGACGCATCAGCTTTATCGATTCAAAAAGATGTTTGATTGTTTGATTCTAGATGAACCAGATGCCTTTCCTTATCGAAACAATCCGGTTTTAGAAGGCTTTATGCGACAAGCAGTAAAAGGCCACATCATTTATCTAACTGCGACACCCGATAAAAAAATGATGAGGCAAGTCAAACAGGGCAAACTAAAAATGCTGACTCTCAATCAACGTCCCCATCTCATGCCGCTTCCGGTCCCTGAACTCATTTTCTCTCCTTTCTGGGTTCAGGTGATCATTCTGATGATCATTTTAAAACGCTCTCAAAAGGCATGGTTGATTTTTGTCCCAAGTTTAAAAGTTGGGAAACATCTTTCAAAAGTGCTTCGGCTTCCGTTTGTACATGCTTCTAAAGAAAATCTTGATGAACTGATTCAAGGCTTTAAATCAAAGTCGATCAAACGATTGGTAAGTACAACGGTACTAGAAAGAGGTGTGACCTTTAGTGATATTCAAGTTGCGGTCCTTCAAGCTGATCATAAGGTTTTTGATACTGCGGTCTTAACGCAGATTGCAGGTAGAGTGGGTAGAGATCCTGCTTATCCAAGTGGGGAGGTGAAGTTCCTGTGCTTTCGCATGTCAAACGCTTTAAGGAAATGTTTGAGCGATTTACGAAGAGCCAACCTGTCTGCTTAAATTGTTTCTGTGACTTAACAGATGGGCTAGGCATACTGGATCTGTTTAGAAAAGAAGACATCTTATGTGGGTATTGTCGACAACAATTCAATCCGATCAGAAAATCGTTTCAAGTCTTAGGTGAGTCTGTATATGCGTATTATGTCTATGATGCGTTCTTTGAAAAGTTGATCTATCAGGTTAAAGAAAACAAAGATGAAACACTCGCTCCAATCTTTCTTCATCCTTATGTCCGTGATTTAAAAAAACGCTGTCTAAATAAAACTTTAGTATTGGTGCCGTCTTCACGTAAGAAAACAGATTCGAGAGGTTTTGATGCCTTAAGATGTATGTTTCAAGAAGTTGAGTTAGAGTTGACCTGTCCCTTTGAAAAGGACGACATCAAACAAAGTCAACGTAATGTATCACAAAGATCTAAGATTAAAAACCACATACGATTGGTCCATCCACAGCTGGTTGTTGGACAGGATATCGTTCTAATAGATGATGTATGTACGACAGGGTATTCAATTAAAGCTTGCATAGATCTGCTTAAACCCTTGGCCAATTCGATAATCGTCATCGTTTTGGCCATGCATCCAGATCATATAAAGTTGTGAGCGAATATTCTTGCAATTATTTAGAACTGTGTTATTATGAACACGTAGTGTAGTATTATCTACATGGGAAAGGTATAGGATTAGATGCAAGGAAAAGTTAAGAAGTTCAACAAAGAAAAAGGCTTCGGTTTCATCGTCAATAATGACGGTAAAGATGTATTCTTCCATTATTCACAATTGAAGATGGACGGATTCAAAACAATCGAAGAAAACGCTGATGTTGAATTCGAGCAAGTCGAGACAGATCGCGGCTTGCAAGCTCAAAATATCACAAAGATATAAGCTCATAAAGGTTGGACGAAAGTCCAACCTTTTTGTTGCAGAAATAGACTTGGTTTATTGCCATAATGCTCACATAATTATAATGTTATAATAACAATGGAATTTCGGAGGATCACATGGGAATACTAGACAAACTGTTTGGTGGAGAAGCCAAACAACTTGAATCGTTAAAAAAGAAAGCGCTAGAGGTTGATGCTCTAGCACAATCAACCGCAGCTTTATCAGATGATGAATTAAAAGCTAAGACCGTAGAATTTAAGAACCGACTCACCCAAGGAGAAACCTTGGATGATTTAATGGTGGAAGCGTTTGCGGTTGCCCGTGAAGCAGCTAAACGTGTGATTGGGGAATATCCTTATCTGGTTCAAATCATGGGTGGTATCGTCTTGCATCAAGGGGATATCGCAGAAATGAAAACAGGTGAAGGTAAAACTTTAACTTCTGTTTTACCAGTGTATTTGAATGCGCTAGGTGGACAAGGTGTCCACATCATCACAGTCAATGAATACTTAGCTGAACGTGACTCTAAGTGGATGGGAGCCATTCACCGTTTCTTAGGGTTAACTGTAGGTTTAAACTTAAGACGTTTGGTGCCCAGTGAAAAACGTGCCCAATACAATTGTGACATTACGTATACAACCAATGCGGAAGCTGGTTTTGATTATCTAAGAGACAATATGGTCACTAAGATAACGGATCGTGTTTTGCGTCCTTTAAATATGGCTTTGGTAGATGAAGTCGACTCCATCTTGATCGATGAATCAAGAACACCACTGATCATTTCAGGTGGACAAAGACAAACAGCCAATCTCTATCTTTTAGCCGATCGTTTCGTAAAAAGCTTAAAAGAAGGTGATGGTTATGATATCGATTTAAAGGCTCGTTCAGTACAATTGACCGAAAAGGGAGTAGCCCACGCAGAAAAAGTATTTAGGATCGAAAACTTATATCATATCCAACATACAAATTTAGTTCATCATTTACATCAAGCGTTAAGAGCCAACTATATCATGGGTCTGGATGTTGATTATGTCGTACAAGACAGACAAATCGTCATCGTTGATCAGTTCACCGGACGTATGATGACTGGACGTGTCTTTTCGGATGGTTTGCATCAAGCCATTGAAGCCAAAGAAGGAGTTCCAATCAAACAAGAAACTTCAACCATGGCGACGATTACCTATCAGAATTACTTCAGATTGTATAAGAAACTTTGCGGGATGACCGGGACTGCCAAAACCGAAGAAGAAGAATTCTTATCGATCTATAATATGCGTGTCGTTGCGATCCCAACCAATAAACCTGTGATCCGTATCGATATGCCTGATGCTGTTTTTGGAAGTCGTAAATCAAAATTCCAAGCGTTATTGGCTGAAGTCCAAGAAAGACATACTTTGGGTCAACCGATCTTGATCGGAACCATCGCAGTTGAAACATCAGAATTCATCAGTAAGATCCTAACTCAAAATCACTTAAGACATGAAGTTTTAAATGCTAAGAATCATGCTCGTGAAGCAGAAATCATCGCTAAAGCAGGTCAAAAAGGATCCATAACCATTGCGACAAATATGGCAGGCCGTGGTACCGATATTAAGCTTGGGGAAGGTGTTCGTGAAGTCGGCGGTTTAGCTGTCATCGGTTCTGAACGTCATGAATCCCGTCGTATCGATAACCAGCTCAGAGGTCGTTCAGGTCGACAAGGAGATCCTGGATTTTCTCGTTTCTTTGTCTCTGTTCAAGATGAACTGATGGTTCGATTTGGTTCAGAACGCTATGAATCACTTTTCTCAAGATTAGGCGATCAAGCTGTTGAATCTAAATTGGTCACCAACTCGATCACCAATGCACAGAAACGTGTTGAAGGCGTCAACTTTGATGTCCGTAAGACTTTGCTTGAATACGATGATGTATTAAGACAACAACGTGAAATCATCTATAAACAAAGAAACTATATCCTTGAACATGATGATGTTCATTCATTGATCGAAGAAATGTTTACTCGAGTCATCGATAACTTGGTTAATGTCCACATTACCCATGACGGAAAAGAAAAGATTTTAGCTGCGGATTTAATTACGGCTTTAGAGAAGATTGGCTTTAAAGATCTAAATCTTACCGAAGCTGAACTAAATTCGATGGATATTGATAAAGTGCATGGATATTGTAAAGACAAAGCATGGGCATCTTATGAACTTAAACTTGAGCCCATCAAACAGTTTGGTCTTGGATTTGAAAAGAATGTCGTATTGACCATCGTAGATCGTTCATGGCAAGAACATATTGATACCATGAGTAAATTAAGAGAAGGCATCCATCTTAGATCTTATGCTCAAGCTAAACCTCTACAAGCCTATGTAGAAGAAGGTTACCAGCTGTTTGAAGACATGATGAATACCATCGCTTCTGAAGTGCTTAACTTCTGTATGCGTATGAAAATTGAAATAAAGGAAGATAGATAAATGGAATATTATGAATTAAAACAAGGAGTCCTCAGTACTAGGGACAAACTCAAGCAGTTGGGTGACTCACTTTGACTTCGCTAGTTATGAAGTCAGAATAAAAGAAATCGACGAGATGATGATGACGGATTCCTTCTACAATGACCGTAAAGGAGCCCAGATCCTCATCCAAGAAAGAAATGGATTAAATGACTTGGTGTCGACTTATGCATCGCTCAACAAGTCCTATTCTGAACTCGAAGAAACAGTTGAACTTTTAAAAGATAACTATGATGAAGAAATGAAAGCTTTGGTTGAGGATGAATATAACTTGGCCCAAAATGCTTTTGATGCGTTTGAAATCAAGCTCTTATTATCTCATCCCTACGATCATAATAATGCGATCCTAGAACTTCATCCTGGAGCAGGCGGAACAGAATCTCAGGATTGGGCAGAAATGCTGTATCGGATGTATACTCGGTTTGCGGAAAAACGCGGATGGAAAGTCAAAGTCCTCGACTACCAAGAAGGCGAAGAAGCCGGCATAAAGTCAGTCTCTTTCTTAATTGAAGGCGATATGGTTTATGGCTACCTAAAAGCTGAACGAGGAGTTCATCGTTTAGTTCGTGTATCACCTTTTGATTCATCCGGCCGTCGTCATACCTCATTTTGTTCATTGGATGTCATGCCTGAATTCAATGAAGAAATAGAAATTGTCATCGATCCTAAAGACATTGAACTTGAAGTCAGACATGCCTCGGGTGCTGGGGGCCAGAATGTCAATAAGGTTTCTTCTGCGGTAAGATTGAAACACATCCCTACAGGAATCGTTGTCAACTGTCAGACTGAACGTTCACAGCTCAATAACCGTGAAACAGCCATGAACATGCTGAAATCTAAGCTTTATCAACTTGAAATCGAAGCTCAAGAATCTAAACTTAAAAACATCAAGGGTGAACAAAAAGCCATTGAATGGGGTTCACAGATCCGTTCCTATACATTTATGCCCTATACTTTAGTCAAAGATCATCGTACAGGTTATGAAGAAGGAAATCTTCAAAAAGTCATGGATGGAAGCCTGGATGAATTCATTTATGCCTATCTTAAATCATTGATATAGGTAGTAAAAAAACCAATCTTTAACAGATTGGTTTTTGTTTAGTGAATCAAAGGTATAAATTTCGTCTTTAGCCCTTTTATAAGGGAATTGTGAACGATGTTTCATCTTATTTTGCACACTATATGTTTCATTTTAGTATACATTTAAAAATAATGATTTATAATATTAATAGGAACGTAAGTTCCACCTTCAGTAAGATATCCCCCACCCATTTTTAACTTACTGAGGGTATACCGGCTCTTCCCCCAATTTAGGCCGGTATTTTTTTATGCAACAATGATTTCCTGATCTTTAGGGGCGTGATTTAAAACTTCGACACCGGTCGACGTAACCAACACAAGATCTTCAATTCGTATGCCACCTAAGCCCTCAATATAGATTCCAGGTTCTATTGAAAAAATCATCCCTTCTTTACAAACAACGTGTGATTCTGATGAAACAGGATAAGGCTCATGAACTGAGGTTCCAATTCCATGTCCTGTACGATGAATAAAATAAGGACCATATCCTCCTTCAGTAATAACGGATCGAGCAGCGTTATCGATCTCACTTAACAATACACCAGGCTTAACTTTTGAAATGGCTGCTAGATTAGCTTTTAAGACAAGGTCATAGATCGTCTTCATGGGATTGTTGTTTAAAAAGAATGTACGTGTCATATCTGAACAGTATCCTTTATAGACACAGCCCATATCGATCACAATGGCTTCATTTTCTTTGAGTGGACGATCTGTCGCAAAAGCGTGAGGATCAGAAGCGTGATCCCCAAAGGCAACGATCGGATCAAAACTTACAGCGTCAGATAGTTCACTAAATAACGATTTGATTCTATCCTTGACTTCGTTTTCCAAAACTCCAACTTTTAATAAGCTAGGAACTTGTGCCATAACCAAATCATTTAGTCGGCTGGCTTCTATCATCAATTGGATTTCATGTTCATTTTTAATGGATCTCAATGCATCTAATTGAGCATCAAGTTCAAAAGTTTCCTCAGGTTTTAAGTCCCTTAGTCGTAATAGAAAGCCGCTGGGCAAGTAATGATCAACGCTTAAAGAGTTGGTTTTTAACAATTCAGCAAGTCTTAAAATAGGATCTTCATCATCACGGGTACGAATGATCTTAAGATCTTTGTTTTCATAAGGAAATAACTGATTTAAAAATAAGGTGGCTTGATGATCTTGAATCAATAAGCCTAAGAAGCGTTCTCCAACATGAAAGTGAGTTCCAATACAATATTGGATCATGCTTGGATCTGAAATTAAAACAGTATGATTAACTTTTTTAAGTACATAGGGTAGGTTCATAATGTGTCCTCGACACACCAAGTTTAACATAAAGGTCTTTTCTTGTCTTAAGAGAATTTGTCTAATCTAGATAAGATTGTTGATCAAATTCAGTGTCAAAAAGATAGGGCTAAACTGTGTAATGAACTTGTATCTTATGTAATGCTCAAGTATCATAAAGATGCACACAAGGAGAAAACATGCAAAACCCAATCGTAACGATTACAATGGCCAATGGTCAACACATCAAATTAGAATTATTTCCTAAGACTGCCCCAAACACAGTCGCCAATTTTATCACACTGGCTCAAAAAGGCTTCTACAATGGACTTATCTTTCATAGAGTTATCCCAGGATTTATGATCCAAGGCGGAGATCCTTTAGGCAAAGGAACAGGTGGTCCAGGTTACAGCATTAAAGGGGAATTCTCAAGCAATAGATTCAACAATGATTTAAAACATGCCAGAGGAGTCATCTCAATGGCCAGATCAGGACATCCTGATTCTGCCGGTTCTCAATTCTTCATCATGCATAAAGATTCATCCCATTTGGATGGTCAATATGCAGCCTTTGGGAAAGTCATCAGTGGAATCGAAGAAGTTGATCGGATCGCTGCTGTCTCAACCGGTGCTCAAGATCGTCCTAAAGAAAATCAAATTATGGCGACGGTTACTGTTGAAACCTTTGGGGAAACATATACTGTCGTAACGTTATAAATTGTTTCAAGAAAAAAGAGCGCAAGCTCTTTTTGTTTATTCAATCTCTAATTTGTTTTCTAATAACCACCAAGTCGCATATCCTAGACCAGCGATATAAAGCAGATACCCTATGAAGTTGATCGCATAATTGATCCCGTTGACTGTAAAACTGAGTTGTCTCAATAATTCAAATGAGAACTCATTGTCAAGAGTTGTAATGGGGGAGAAGACTAAGAGTTCTCCGTGAAGATTTCCTAGTAGTGAATTAAGAGCTAAACTTAGGAGTATGTAGGTCACTATGCCAATCGCAACTTTGTATTTCTTTATGAAGGAAGTATTGATCAAAGTAATGACAAACACCAACAATATCAAACTGTAAATGGATTCAAGTAAGCTGGAAGGTAGGATAACCAAAAGGGATTGCATATAGACCCAAATGGCATTGGTCTTCCATATTTCATTGAACAAAGCAGACAGAGATACCAAACTAGAACTAAAGACTGAAGGAATATTAAATAGGATTACACTAAAGATGGTTCCAGAAACGATAAATATCAATGCTGAAAAACTTGACCATAAAAATCCCGTAATGACCTTAGAGATGATGGTATCACGTGTTTTGACAGGTAGTGTCAGTGTCAAATAGCCTTCATTAGAGAAGAGTCTGCGGCTATAGAGACGAATAATCGTTAAGAAAGTTACAACCAGTGTAGCAACTGAAACCCCAAAGATTCCAAACATTACGATAAACATAGCCCATTCTATTTCTGTACTAACAACGAAAGGACCTATGATGGAAAGCAAGAGTAATGCAATGTAGAGTCCAATAAACTCACGGTAAGTCGCCATTAAATCATGTTTGATTAATTTTATCAGCATCTGAAGACCTCCTTGAAGTACGCTTCAATCGACATGCCATGGGTTTGACGTATGGTGTCAACATCATCATTCAAAACAACTTCTCCTTCTTTTAAGAAGATTACGGAATCAAAGATTTGTTCAATGTACGCAATAAGATGGGTAGAAATCAAAACCATGGAATCTTGAGCATAATTCTCCAAAATCGTTTTTAGAATCAATTCTCGTGCGGCTGGATCAACTCCACCAATTGGCTCATCTAAGATATATATTTTAGCATTACGACTCATAACGAGCGCCAACTGAAACTTTTCTTTCATCCCTTTAGACATTGTTTTCAAAGGTTCTTTGGGATTAAGATTTAGTTTATCCAGTAGACTTCTCATTTTTAATTCATCAAAATCTGAATATAGATCTCTGAATATTTTGATAGCGCCTTCAGCATTGGTCCAATTGGGCAAATAATTGCGATCTGGTAAATAGGAAACCAAGCCTTTGGTAATCTCATTGATGGGATGACCTTCGATGGTGACCTCACCTTCATAATCTCTCAATAATCCATTCAGGATTTTGATCAGTGTTGTTTTACCAGATCCGTTAGGACCTAATAAACCAATGATCTTTCCAGGTTTCAAAGAAAGATCAATTTTCGATAAGGCTACTTTTTGACCATATCGTTTACTAACATTCTTAATCTCAATCATGTGTTTTCCCCTTTCAAACGGTTTGTGATGGCGTTTATGACAGATTCATTTGACATGTGTAATGCTTTGATCGTATTGATAAAGTCATCTGTAGCTTCATCAAATAGATCTTGATGCAACTTCTGAATCAAAGTAAGGTCGTGGGTGACATATCTGCCGATCGTACGGTCACTTTTAACCAATCCTTCTCTTTCCAATTCGCTTAATGCTCTTTGGACAGTATTTGGATTGACTTGATAAGTCAGTGCCAAATCTCTTACAGTATCCAATAATTGACCGGGACTTAAAACGGATGTCGCAATCTGCCGTTTCATCAACATCATAATTTGCAGGTAAATAGGTTGGGTGTTTTGGAATGAGTCCATGTGTCTCCTTTGTACTATTGTATTAAGCACCTAATACAATAGTACAATACTTTCTAAGTTTGTCAACAAGATTTTAAAAATATTGCATAATTTAATCTAAATAGAGTATTTTGAAGGCTCAAACAAAAACCGGTTTCCCGGTTTAAGCTTCTTTTTCGTCTTCTTCAGTTTCTAAGAGTTGTGATTTACCGACATCTAAGGTAGAAACATCCTTTAATTTGCGTTGGATCATACGGGTACGAACCCCAACCAGTTTATCCAATTCTTCTCCTGTTTTAGAAAGTTTATCTTGTGCACTTTGTAGAACACTTCCAAATTGTTGGAATTCTGATTTGACAGAAGACAAGATACTCCAAACTTCCCCGCTTCTTTTTTGAATGGCCAAGGTCTTAAAGCCCATTTGCAGACTATTAAGTAAGGCAGCCATTGTGGTAGGTCCAGCAATGTTGATTTGATAGTCGCGTTGTAATGCTTCAACCATGCCACCTCGTACAACCTCTGCATATAAACCTTCAGTCGGTAGAAACAAGATTCCAAATTCGGTGGTATAAGGAATTTTGATGTATTTATCATGGATGTCTTTGGCAAATTTACGAATGTTGCCTTCAAGGGCTTTGAGATGAAGTTCAACAAGAACTTTATCACCGGCATCATAGGCATCCATCAGTTTTACGAAATCTTCAGTTGGAAACTTAGAGTCGATTGGCAATAACACATGACCATTCTCATCTCCAGGCAACTTAACAGCGAACTCTACGCGATCTCGTGATCCAGGATAAGTCGCAGTATCTTTTACATATTGTTCAGGAGACAAGATCTGTTCTAAGATGGCTCCTAATTGGATCTCACCCAAGATGCCTTTGGTCTTCACATTAGATAATACTTTCTTAAGATCCCCAACTTCGATCCCAATATTTTTCATTTCACCCAAGCTCTTATAGACTGATTCCAGCTGATCTGTGACTTGTTTAAAGGATTGAGAGATACGCTCTTCCAAAGTTTTTTGGAGCTTCTCATCAACAGTCATACGCATCTCATCAAGTTTTTTACTGTTTTCTTCTTGTAGGAGTTGGAGACGTTTCTCAACGGTTTCTCTGACTTGATTTAATTTCTGTTCATTTTGAATGGCTGAGTTATTGAGCAAATGTTGGATCTGAAGCAAAGAATCAGAGACTGTCTTATTGAGGGCTTGTTGATTGGAGTGAAGTAGATTGGTCAATTCATACAAACGCTTATCAACGATGGTATTTGTACTTTGACTCGTACTTACAAACACATCATTAAAAGTCTTTATGGTTCTTTGATTTTCATCTGCGACTTCGCTCCTGAATGTCTTAAGTTCATCTTGGATGGTTACTTTTGGTTTTTTGATCAATAATAAAATAAGCAAGATAAGAATGATGATTAATAAAGCGATCATGAAGATTTGTAGTGGATCCATAATTACCTCTTCTTTATGACATAAGTGTATCACTCTAAATGAGTTTTTGATTCAACTGTCCCAAAAAAGGGAAGATGTTGTATAGTAAATAGTGAGAAGACCTGATCATAAACAGGCAAAAAAGGAAACATGAAAAACAAAACACTAATATTGATTTCTCTGATTGTTATGGTAGGGTATATTGCGTATTTAAAAGTAGGGGCATTGAATGATTTAGATATGTCCAATTTACTAGAAAGCATCAAACCTTTGATTCCTCACTCATTAGCATTAGTCGGCGCCTTTATCTTTAATTTGATTGCTTATCTTAAATTGAAGAAAACAGCCGTTTTGGTTGCAGCAATCTTCTGTTTATTTTCAATCATCAGTTTTATCCCATTAAGTTTAGTCATGGTTGCTCCTTTAGCGATCTTAGCGTATACCTATCTCAAAATGGATTAGGTAAGTCATCGATAAATCTTTTCTTAAGCGGTCACAAGTGTACTTGTGACCTTTTATGATATGATGCTAATAAAGATAAGATGGTATATTTGGTTGTTTAATTGTCGATCAAAGGGAGAAAAGCATGGAAGGGAAAACATCACTGGGTATCGCACTGGCTTCTGGCAGTATGCTTTACCTGTATATGATCATCCACCAATTTCTAGACCAAGGGGATACCCCCTTACTGTACATGCTGATTTCGCTTGCAGTATTTTTGGTTGTGATTGCTCCAGGATTGCTTTTTAATGCGCTTGCTTATCATTTTGAAAATCGTTATTTTGCCTTATTTGCTGGTATCTTCTATATGAACAGTGCATTTCAGTTCATCTTGTCGATGTTGATCATGCTGGTTCCAGCTGGATTTTGTTTCTATGCCTTCTATTTTTTGGAACAAGATTATCGACTAGAACGCTTAAGAGCCATTGGGTTACGTGAAGAACAAGAACGTCTGGCAGAGAAAAAACGTCTCCAAGAGCTTCAAGATGCTCAAGAGGAGATAAAAAGATAAACTAATAATGCAACTTAACCATTTCTGCTTGTCACACCCATAAAAAGTTGTTAAATTAATAATGACACTTAAGATTTGTGAGGGACAGAAATGAAAGACATGTATGGTTGTAAAAACTGCCAAACGATATGGGCAATAAAACCTAAAGATTTACCGTTATGTCCAGAATGTGGTGAGAAAATGATCTCACTGAAACTGACGGACATTAAATGGGATGATTTATCTGATTCAGACAGAAGATCGCATATCATAAAGATACTGGCTGAAGATGCAGCCAAAAAAGCAAAATAAACAAGGCTCTAACAAAGTCTTGTTTTTTATAGGTATGAAGAAACTTTATTTCCCTAATAATGATGATACTGGTACTGTTTTGTTTTGCTTAAGTGTCGTTCATAATAACAAGGAACTAAAAAGATGCTTGTTCACTAAATCTGTTCTATAAAGATCTAAATCACTAAAAGGAGAAGAAAATGAGAAAATATCTGCTTATTTCACACGGTGGATTGGCTGAAGGCATGGTCAATACCTTGAATCTATTTTTAGGAGAACTTAATCCTTTTAAAGCCATCAGTGCTTTTATGAGTGATGTATCCGTTGATACATTGATCGAACAATTCATGGCCACAGTTGATGAAGATGATGAGTTGGTGATCTTAAGTGATTTGCTTGGAGGCAGTGTCAATCAGAAGATGATGCCATATATGTCTCGCCCAAAAACGTACTTGATCGCTGGATTTAACTTACCTATGGTTCTACAGCTTTCAGTTTTACCACAAGATGTGAACTTAAACGAAGACTTATTGGCAGAATTGATCGATAAAAGTAAAGAATCACTTGTTTTAGTCAATCGATATCAAGCACAGAAAAACAGTGATGATGAATAAACAGGCATAAGCCTGTTTTTAAATGAAAGCGCTATACATTATCAATAGAGAACATTCCTGTTTTTACATCAAGAGGGCTTTTTCCTATAATTGAGCTATCCGACGGAAGTCATGACCGAAGTATAAGGAGGATAAATATGGGAATCGTTAATTATAGGGTAGATGATCGCTTGATCCACGGTATCGTCGCGGGATACTGGGCCAATTCGCTTCAAGCTACTCGCATCATGGTTATAGATGATGGAGCCAGTGCCAGTGATCTTGTTAGAACATCACTGAGAATGGCTTGCCCTGCAGGACTAAGTTTATCAGTATTGACGCTTGAAAAAGCAGTTGTGGGAATCAAAGCTGGTAATTATGAAACACAAAGGGTATTCGCCATCGCAAAAACACCTGAAGTGTTTATGGAATTACAAAGAAATGGGATTTTAGTCGATGCGGTATATATGGGTAACATTACTTATACAGCCGATCGATTAAAAGTGGCTAAAACAGTTTCTGTGAATGCTGCAGAGACAGCTGCTTTAGAAGAATTATCATCTAAGGGAACTAAGATCATCAATCAGTTGGTTCCTCAAGATGCTCAGCAGGATTTTATGGATATGCTTCACAAAGCACAAAAGAAATAAAGGAGGAGAGACTATGTTTTCAATTTTTGAAATTGTCAGTATGACTTTGTTTACAATCGTTATGCAATATGATACCTATCATACTCAAATCTTGCCTTATGGAAGAACTACGATCACAGGCTTTGTTGCCGGTTTGATCATGGGTAACGTTCCACTTGGCTTATTGATTGGGGGAACCATGGAATTGATGTCACTGGGTGTAGGGGGTTATGGCGGATCTTCTGTTCCTAACTATACTTTAGGAGCCATGATCGGAGTAGCTTTCTCAGCTGTTTCAGGTGGTGGGATCGATTCTGGTTTAGCAGTTGGAATTCCTGTTGCTGCCTTAGGCGTACAATTGGATGTTTTTGGAAAAATGTTTGGTTCATTCTTCTTGCATAAAGCTCAAGGCAATGCTGAAAAATTGAACTTAAAGGGGATGTATGCTTGGATTTTTGCTGGTACTTTCCCACGTGTATTGGCAGGTGCAGTTGTTGTTCTTATCGCAATGACGGCCGGTTCAGAATTGATTACCCAACTCTTGGCTGCGATGCCAAAATGGCTAAGCACAGGTTTGGTCGTTGCTGGTGGATTACTGCCTGCTGTTGGTTTTGCAATCTTGCTTAAGTTCTTGCCGATCAAGAAATACTATGTTTATGCTGTTTTCGGATTCACTTTGGTTTCATTCTTAAAGATGTCTGTTATGAGTATTGCGATTCTTGGATTTGTCGCAGCAGCCATTGTTTATAGTCAAAATGAACGTTTTGCTAAATTGAGTTCTGGTTCATCAGTTAAAGGAGACAATCAAGATGAGTAACATTCTAACTAAAAAAGATGTAAATAATGCTAGAAACCGTTGGTTGACTTCAGCTCAGATCTGTTTCAATTATGAAACCATGCAGTCTGCCAGCGTTGTTTACGCTGTTGGTCCTTGCCTTGAAAAGATCTATGCCAACAAACCAGATGATTTAAGAGCTTCTTTATTAGCACATTTCCGTTTCTTTAATACACAACCTTGGATGGGTAACATTATTTTAAGTGCTGCTTTAGCCATTGAAGAAACAGGCGGAGAAAATGCAATCGAAACAGGATCAGCCATCAGAACCTCGCTTATGGGTCCATTTGCTGGTTTAGGAGACTCCATCTTCTTTGTATTGCCCAAGACCGTACTAGGTGCACTAGCTGCATACATGGCCATTGAAGGCAATTATACCGGTGTATTCTTAGCAGGTGCTATAGGAGCCATTATGTTTTTGGTCCGTATTAAAATGTGGGATATTGCTTATGTCAAAGGGGTACAATTCATTACCTCTAGTCAAAGCAGATTAAACAGTTTAACGGATGCAGCATCTGTCATGGGTTTGGTCGTTGTTGGGGCACTCATTGCTTCCAATGTCAGAGTAGTTGTTCCTTATGTCTTTAAAATTGGGGAATCTACAACTAAACTAAGTGATATCTTCGATAAGATCATGCCTAATATGCTTCCATTGTTGGCTGTTATTTCAACATACTGGGCTTTAGGCAAAAAGAATATGACATCAACCAAAATGGTTTGGGTCATCATCATCGTTTCTGTTATTGCAGCCTATTTCAAAGTTTTAGCTTAACGATTTAATCAAGGAGGTGTCTTATGTCACTGAATACTAAAACAAGCCTTTTCTGGACATGGTTTGAAAAAAATGATTCAATGATTCGACAGATGATCGATAATAACCAATATGGTGAAGTCAATCAGCTCATGATCAATCAACTCATTCAAGTCTTACCAGAAGTGACCTTTGAGATCAGTCGGAAATCCCAAGATCAATATGTCTTGGAACTACTTCCGATGTTTGATGATTTCTTAAGGATTGCCTATCGTATCTTTATTCAAAAGGCACCTTCTTCTTTAACAAAGCATTGGATATTCAACTATACCCGCACTCCAAAAGCGGGTATTTTGAATCTTGGAAATACAACCATCAACGGAACTGAAGTCATCATATTTCCAATCTTTGATAAGAAAACAAACAAGATCAAATGTAAAGTCGTGTGTGAAAAATTAACAGCTTATAAAGATGAAGAAAGAAATCAAATCGTAGTTCTTTTGTTTTATGAACACTTAGGAGAGATCATCACTGAGAATTGTATTTCAAGCATTGAGATCATCGGTAAACTTAGTTATAACGTTCGATACCAACACTACACTTCTGTAACTTTATCTGAGTTAAGTCAGCATATTGAGAAGATCTACGGATCATCATTCATCGATCATCTGATTCAGCAAGGTTTGATCTATACACCTTATGTGGTCAACAAAGAACAACAAAAATTGACAGGCATTAAAAACGGATCCACAGCTTTACCATTGCTTCATACGCAAGATCCAACTGAACTTCAACAGAGATTGACCAACATTGGATTAATGGCTGAAAAGATACAAATAGCCTCAATGGGCATCGAAAAAGATCTGTCTATTTGGAAAAAAGAAGTAGTCAAGTATTTAACGAATGATCAATGTCTTGTGGGATGGGGAAGTGGAAAAGATCTTCTTGAATTTGAAATCATATCTTGTATAGACAATGCGTTTGGGATCGATAAAATCAAGCGTATAAATGATAAAATACTTATAACAAGTCAAGATTATTTTAATCGGAAAGGACATTATGAAAGCATCCATTAAAACAGTAGATATTACGCCTGCCGTAGGTATGCAGATGGCTGGTTATTCAGAAAGAGATCATGGGGCAGAAGGCATTCATGATGATTTGTGTGCGAAGTGTTTTGTGTTAGATGACGGAGAAAATAAAGTCGCGATCGTCATTTGTGATGTGATCAATGTTGATGCTTATTTAACCAATGCTGTAAGACAGATCGTATCATCACAATCTGACATCAAAGCAGACCATATCATGATTCAGGCAACCCATACGCATTCAGGTCCTTACGCAACACGTCTTCATGCCTTTGAGTATCTACCAACCATTCAAACTGATCCTGAAACCAATAAGGCTTATTATCACATGTTGATTCAAAAAATTGCAGGTGGGATCTTATGGGCCAACCGTGAATTAAAAGATGCGAAGATTGGATTTGGAAGTGGCAGTGTTGTAGGACTTAGCACCAATCGTAATGATCCGGCAACCTATGCAGACAACAGTGCCAACATCATTAGGATTGATGATCTTGATGGCAATTTGGTTGGCATAATTAGTCAATACACAGCCCATCCAACCGTACTCAACCATGAAAATTTCTTGTTTACAGCGGATTATCCAGGGGCATTTCGTAAACATATGGAAGCTTATTATCCAAATGTAGAGATCGTTTTCGCCCAAGGTTGTGCAGGAAGCATCAGTACCCGTTACACTAAAAAAGCCAGTACTTATGAAGAAGCTGATCGCTTAGCACAGAAACTGGTTGCGGAAACCATTCGTGTTTTAACAACGATTGAAACAACATCTGACATCAAAGTCAATGGGGCAGTATCAGACATTGATTTTAACGTCATCGATTTCTTAAGTGATGAAGAATATGAACAAAGTATTGCCCAGCAACAAGCGCTCCTAGATGACCTTAAGACTAAACAAGCCTCAGCTAGTGATATTCGAAAAGCTTATGTCACGCTTCAAGGCATTACCCGTAAATCCATCATGAAGAAAAACATCAACTTCAAACAAGTTCATACGCATATGCAAGTGTTAGATTTAGGGGTTTGCACATGGTTTGGGATCCCTGGTGATACGTTTGCGGAAATTGGAAGAGATATTAAGGCCTTATGTAAAAACACGATCGTAAGCGGCTATACCAACGATACCATCGGTTATATCGTGTCTAAAGAAGGATATCAGGTCAAATGCTACGAACTGAATATGACGATTTTAAAATCAGATGCTCACGATAAGATCGTTGATACAGCCAAGCATTTATTGAGTCTGATCAACAAGCCCATTCAAGGTGGAAACTGATCATGCGTCTTTCATCAAAATCAACCTGTATCAATCCTCAAACCCAAGTTTATATGGCGGGTTATATTCAACGTCAACGAAAAAACAACGGGATCTTAGATGATTTGATGTTGGTGGCAACTCTACTTGAAATCAACCATGAAAAGTTGCTCATCATCAATATGGATCTATCTGGAACCGATGAAGAGTTGACAGAAGTCATCAAAAGCACCATCTCAAAAATCAAGCCCATCAGTCCAGACAATATCGTTTTGACTTCAGGTCATACCCATTCCGGACCTGTCATCAATAATCGCTGGAACTTTCCTGAGTTCGACTTGTCCTATCGTATCTATTTGACTCAAAAAATCTTAGATACAGCACTATCTTGTTTCGATGATTTGGTTGAGGTTGAAGCAACTTATAAAACAACTCAGATCGAAGGCTTCTATAGTAATCGAAACAGCCTTGATGATTATTCAGAAAAAAGAGTTCATGTGATTGAGTTTAGAGATAAAGATCAGAAATTAGTATCTGCTTTAATCAATATGGCTTGTCATTCTACGATCTTGAATCATGAGAATGAAGCTTTGAGTGGAGACTTATTTGGGAATCTGCGTCATCGTTATCACAAAAAATATGGCGTATATCCTTTGATGATGCAAGGGGCTAGTGGAGATATGTCCAATCGTCTCTATCGCTTAAGCAATGATAAAGTTGAATTAGACAGAACCGTTAGTGGTATATTCGCTCAAATCGAAAAGATGAATGATGGTGTAAAACTTAACCTGGATTCACTTAAAGTTTCAAAATTGGAATATCCAGTTGTCTATGAACCAGATATTGCTGATCTAACTAAAAGAATTGCTGAAATGAATGAAGAGAAAAAGCATCCTGTTTCAAATGATCGTTTGCGTTTGATTGATTCTGGTTTAGTTGGTTTAGAAAGAAAGCTTCATCAAGGTAAAACAGAGTTCTTGATCAAGATCTTTGTTTATACCTTAGGTGAAGTTCAGTTTGTCATCATCCCAGGAGAATTATCCGCTTGTTTAGGTAAGAAAATCATCGATCAATCCAGTAATCCTCGTTGTATGGTCTTTGGTTATGCCAATGAAATGGTAGGATATTTGATTTCAATCGATCAATTTAAAACCGGAAGTCATGAAGCCAATGCGACAAAGACGCCTGTTGGTGTCATCGAAAAAGTCATTGATCAGCTTGCTACTTATCTTTGATTATAAGTGTGGTTGGTCTTGGATACTCTTGATGTCGACTTGTTTGCGAATCAGTTCGATCAATTGATCATAATTTGGATTTTGAAGCAGTTCCATTGTTTTATCGGGTATACCAAAGATCGACTTAATAACATTCCCAAAGAAACCACTTTCTAAAAAACGAGCATTTAATTCATTGTGGTTTCCCAAGTGCCAAACAATAATGATCTGAACATTCTCATAAAGCCATATAAAAGGCTTCTCAACAATCGTGACAGAAATAAAGGGCTCTAAATCATACGAATGAAGTGTCTTAAGCAAAGCAACATTATTTCCGATTTCTGCAGAACACATCTGATCTCTTTGAATCAGATCTTCTAAGAAACCATCGGGTAAGGTTTGCTTTGTTTTGAGTTTATCGATAAAGAATCTGAAGAATTCTGTTTTTTCCTTAAAATGAACATTGTTGAAGAAGTACTCTTTTTTAAAGTTAAGAATCATACTTTCAAAATTAGAATGATTCAACATCAAGATGTTCTTAATATCATCTTTGGATGAAGTATTAAAGAAGGGACTGATATGAATGATGGGAATAGGTGTTGGAATCAATGTTTTAGGTAAGAGATCTGTGAAGATCAAATCATAAGCACTGAAATCAAAATGCTTGAGTTCATAGACATCTAGTAAAGTAATTTGATCGATGTAGTCAGAGAAATTTCTTCTTAGACGTTCTCCAATAATATTTCCTGTACATTTGTTAATGCTGGAGACGATGATGATGTTTCTACGATGAAGTTTGGCACTATATCTACCAAAAATCGGATAGAAAACCAAAGATAAGAAACAAATCTCGTTCTCATTTAAATCAAGGTTTCTGGTTTGCTTAAGATAAGTGGCTGTTTGTATCGCCAGTTCTACAGCTGTTGGACTGCTTTGTTTGATGTGTTGAATGGGAATATTGTCAAATCTTACTTTATGGTTGACTCTTTGCATCATTGGAAAGAAATGCAGTGCCAAATTATTCGCTAATGAAGCATCATATTTCATATATAGGAAATCATTAAGATCACTAAGATGTTTAATGATGTCTTCTGCTAAATGATGGTATTCTAAAAAACGACGTGTATCTTTGATGCTTTCAACTGAACTGAAGTTACGATAGCATCCCACATAGATACTGATCAAAAGTGAATCGTGGAAGGTAAGTGCTTGATCAAGGTAAGGTGCCGTTTCATTACAAATGTATTTGGCAACTTGATAAGAACTGCGCTTCATCAAATAAACAGTCTCATCTTCATTAAAAGAAGAGGCAAGGTCATGTTTATTTCTACGACTGCATAAGATGATCAAACGAACCAGTTTCTTGATGTTTTGATAAGGGATCTCAACTGGGGCAAAGAAGTTTTGGGCATCCAGTATGACTTGTTCAATCTGATCAAAGGTTTGTGGACTTATCGCAAAGAGCTGACTAAAGCTGGTCTCTTCTACAAACAGATCATTATTCTCAAAATGAGTAAACTGATCGATCAAACACATTCTGAAATGACGTTCACTACCGATGGCTAATAAACCATGATTGGGTTTTTGTTCAATCCGTATGTCAAATTCTTCCAAGATCTTCTTCACATGTTTCATATCATTGGTGATCGTTGTACGTGAAGTATAAAGTTCATCTGCTAAATCATTGATTTTGATGTAGCGTTGTTCTGCAATCAAACGTCGAATGATGTATTGACAGCGTTGAAAGAAGAATGGGGTATTGTTTGAAGTGGATAGTTCTGGTTTCGCAAAGTTGGTGAAACGGCCAAATGCTTCCGGATCACTGATGGTCAAAAAATAACCCACACCAGTTTTAGATTGGATCACAGCTCCGTTGGATCTCAAAGCAGCAGAGATCTCACTCATATCCTTCTTGATGGTCTTAGATGAAATAGCCATGGCTTTAGATAAGTACTCGCTGCTGACTGGTGCATTTTGTTTAATCAAGAAGTTTAGGATCTGATGTTGACGATATTTATAGTTACTCACGGCGTCTCCTGTCAAGATTTTTATGGCGTTCGACTTTATTGTAGTTGACTACCCATGCTTATTCAAACAAAACATCAATTCTATGAAGGTGTTTAAGTTCACCATCGCTAGTGCAAAATCAGGCTTTACTCTAGAGTGTTGAAGTTGTATAGTGAGCATCGACCTAACGTAAAATTAGTGATAAACTATGATGGGTGCTTAAGATGTATATACATCACAGAATAGAAAAAAACTTAAATAAAGGAGCCACAATGAAGAAATTAACTTGGATTGGGACGGGTATCATGGGTAAAGAAATGGCAGGACATTTGCTTAGTGCCGGCTATGAATTGACCATTACGACCAGAACCAAAGAAAAAGCACAAGCTTTGATCGATGCAGGGGCTTTGTGGGCTGATTCTACAGCTCAAGCTGTCAAAGATGCAGATGCGGTATTCACCATGGTCGGTAGTCCGCAAGATGTCAAAGACATTTATCTAGGGCCTCAAGGTATCCTTCAAAACGTTAAACCCAATACGATCACGATCGATATGACGACTTCTTCTGCTCAAGTGGCTCAAGAAATCTATGAAGAAGGCAAGAAGTTTAATGTCCAATGTTTGGATGCCCCAGTATCAGGTGGAGAAACAGGTGCTAAAAACGCTACCTTATTGATCGTTGTCGGTGGAGATCAAAGTGCCTATGAAGCCATCAAACCGTGTTTAGATCTGATGGGAAAAAGTATTTTCTACATGGGATCTGCAGGTTGTGGCCAAAACACAAAGATGGCCAATCAAATCGCTGTAGCAGGCTCACTGGCAGCTTGTACAGAAGCGATTGTCTATGCGAAGCTTGTAGGACTAGATCCTGCTAAAGTTGTTGAGGCGATCTCTTTAGGCTCAGGAGCCAGTTATCATTTAAAAAGCACAGCTCCAAAAATCTTAGCAGAAGATTATCGTCCAGGTTTCTATATCAAACATTTCGTGAAAGATATGGGTATTGCGAAAGAAGAAATACTAAGACAAGGTGCCCAATTCCCAATGTTGTTTAATGTATTGAAGATGTATCAAGATTTATTAGATGAAGGCTATGAAACCTTAGGGACCCAAGCTTTGATCAAACACTATGAAGAAGCTCTGGAAGCTTCAAAGAAATAAGTAACTTTAGAAAGCGAGACTCCTTATGGCTGATTTAATCTTCTCCATCAATATCGTATTGCCTTTGATCATCTTCATGGTTCTGGGTTTTTTATTAAAGAAAACAAAGTCCGTCGATGAACATTTCTTATCTGTATCCAATGATATGGTGGGAAAGTTTTTATTGCCCATTTTACTTTTCAACAGTGTATATAAATCAAATCTAGGTGAATTCTTTGATTTGAAGCTCATGCTATTTGTTGTATCGATGATATTTATCATCATCATTGCCTATGTCATCTTCATCCCGATGTTTGTGAAAGACAGGAAGAAAATTGGAGCCATCATCCAAGCGACTTTTAGAGCCAATTACCTGTTGTTTGGTTTACCTGTCACCGTAAGTGTCGTAGGACCTCAAGGCGCAGCCATCGTAGCGTTTGTGGCTTCCTTCATGGTTCCTACTTATAATTTACTAGCCGTTGTTATTTTATCTTTCTATGGAGGCGAAAAACCAAAGCTAGGTAAAGTCGTGCTTTCGATCCTAAAGAATCCATTGATCATCGCATCATTGCTCGGGATCTTTTTTGCGGTATTCAAGATTGGTTTTCCACTTCCTATCGCTAAAGTCCTCAGTGATATCTCATCCATGACCACGACCTTCGCATTGATCGTTTTGGGAGGCAGTTTCAAGATCGAATATTTCGCTGAAAATAAGGTCTATATCTTTTGGACCATCTTTATGAAATTCTTAGTTTTACCGGCACTTTTCTTGGTTTTGGGTTTTATGATTGGTTTAAGAGGAGCACAATTGATCGTTATCGTAACGCTACTTTGTTCACCAACCGCGATTACCAGTTATGCCATGGCACGACAATTCAATAATGATCATGAGTTGGCTTCACAACTCCTTGTATTCTCTACCTTATTGACCAGTGTCTCTTTCTTCATCTTCCTGTTTGCTTTAAGATTTGCGAAGTTGATTTAATCTCTAGTAAAAATTGACACTTAACAGACATCCAACGATGTCTGTTTTTATGAGATCGGTGATTTATTGCGTATCTAGTAAGTAGGATATAATTATTAACAACCAAACGTTTGTGTTGACACTATAACGGCATACCGTTATAGTGATGTTAAGGAGGATGACTGACAATGAAACTCAATTCACTTTTAGAAGAAAAGAATATAACCAAGTATCAACTTTCAAATTTGACTCAAATCCCTTATTCTACAATCTCGGATCTTTTTAATGAGAAAACGAGTTTAAATAAGTCATCGACTGAAGTTGTATATAAGATTGCCAAAACGTTAAATACGACAGTTGAGGCATTGATCGAGTTCACTAATACGCATGATGAACCCTTCAGAACAGATCTTGAAACGTTTAAAAGCAATATGAAACATAGAATACATGAGACAGATGATTTGACCTTTATTGAAAATACTTTAAAGTCCGACCTCATATCCACCTATATGGAAAGAAAATGGTATCCAGAGGCACTTTACACATTGGCTATGGTGGACTATCTGAGCCGTTTAAATGATATTCCGCTCTATTCTAAATATGAAAACTTAAGAAAATCAAAATTGAATAGAATCATTTATCCAGCAAGTTTGATCGTAGCTAAGGAGTTTAAACAAAACAAACAACTCGTAGCTGATTATTACCAAGCTTCGATTCCTGAATTTAAACGATTCAACATCGTAGAAAACGAGATTCGCAATGTCATTTGAGAAAGAAATAACCAAAGAAGATCTTGAAAAGTATTTTTATGAGTTGGCCAAAACTTATAAACGGATAGCAAAGAAAAATGCATCCAATCTTGAAATTGTTTTGATCGGTGGGGCAGCCATTCTGCTCAACTATAGTTTTAGAATTTCAACGACGGATGTTGATGGTTTGTTTTTGGCACCTGATGTTTTAAAGGATGCTATTAAGGTAGTTGCAGAGAAGTATAATTTGAGTCCTCACTGGCTCAACTCTGATTTTGTGAAGTCTTCATCTTATTCTAATCAACTGAGAATAAACTCGGTACACTATAATGACTATCTAAATATAATTTCGGTCAGAACGATTCGGGCAGAGTTTTTAGTTGCCATGAAATTGGTAGCAGGAAGAATGCATAAGAACGACATTTCAGACATCGTTGGAATTCTGCATGAAAGTAGAAACCAAAATGAACCGCTAACCTTAGAAAAAATTAAAGCTGCTGTGCTTATCCTGTATGGCACTCTTGATAGAGTTAAATCATCAACATGGAATCTATTTAATCAAATCATCGAAAATGGGGACCTCGAATCTTTGTATTCACAAATTCGAGTTGAAGAAATTGAGAATCGTGCTGCTTTGATTGATTTTGAAAAAAATTCTACTGAAAAGATCACTAAAGAAAATTTAGATGAAATTTTGAAATCCATTCAAAACAAAAGAGAGCAAAAGAAGTAACACGATCGATATAACGATTAATAGTAGGTTGTTTTTGAGTAAATCAAAAACAAGATATTGAATAAATACTTTTCATTATGTCGTGTATACATTATAGGCATGTTCATATAAGAACACTAATAATCAATGAAATAAACTGGGTTCTTATAGTTTCAGTTCAACTTCCATCCCAGTGTTTCTAATCGTTTGTAAATAGCGTACCATCCTTCTTTTTCAGTAAGCTCTTGAGGAGTTCCGCTTTCCATGATTCGTCCTGAATCCATGATATGAACCATTTCAGCATCTATGACTCCAGATAATCGATGACTTATGGTAATGATGGTACGATTGGTACTCACAAGCCTAATGGCTTTTAATATGGTTTTTTCAGTTAAGGCATCAAGCCCTGATGTTAATTCATCTAATAAAAGCAAAGGTGGGTTTGTGACGATCGCTCTGGCCAGTGAAAGCAGTTGAGTTTGACCATAAGACAGTTTTGATTCACCTTCACCGATCTTTGTATCAATGCCCATTTCTAGTTCTCTGACGACTTGATCTAATCCAACGGTTTCTAGAGAATTCCAAGCTTGTTCAACCGAAATGCTTTTATCTCTAAGGGTGATGTTATCTAGAATGGATCCATTAAACAATTGGATGTTTTGAGGTACGATACCGATTAACTTCCGTCGCTCAGTTGCGGGAAGCATAAATGGATCTAAGCCACCAATGGTGATCGATCCGCTTTTTACAGGATAAAGTCCAGCAATCAGAGACATCAAGGTTGATTTACCAGAACCTGTTCTTCCGGCAATCGCAACTTTAGTTCCGGTTTTGATAATCAAAGATGCATGATCAATGACTTTGATTCCTTCAACGTATTCAAAGTCGACCTGATCTAACACAACGTCACCATGAGTTGGTTGATGGATTGAACCAGCATTGACATGCTCACTATTCAAATTAATTTCAACAGGTTCATTAAAGAAGCTTTCAATACGATCCAAACCTGCCATGGCTTGTTGAATGGTCAATAATTCAGAGGCAATCGCATCAATGGGTTCAAACAAGCGAATAAATAAATCAGCTGTCGCAGCTAAAGTACCAATAGATAAACCTAAGGCAAGGCTTGTACCATTGTTTCGTGCTCCTATAACCAAAGCTGAGGCAATCACAACGGCTCTTACGACTTGCATGACACAAGGGAACCAAGCATCATAAATACTGCTTCCATTCATGGCCAATCGATGTGCTTCAAGTTTATCTTCAAACTGTTTTGAAAACAAAGGTTCTTTACCAAATACTTTGATGACCTTTACACCAGAATAGATTTCTTGAATACTGGTATTGATGTCTGAAACCTTTTTCCTTACTATTCTCTGTTTTTTATAGATGTTCTTTCGAAAGAAATTGGAGAGTAAAAATATGAGTGGCAATGAAATCATCGCAAGAATTCCTAGTGTATTAGAGAGCAAAAACAAAGTGATCAAGAGCCCAAAGATTTTAAGCAGATCCGCACTTGCACTAATCAATCCTGCTGAAAACAAGGTGTTTACGGCATCTACATCCGCAGTAAACTTAGAGAGTGTGACTCCAACAGGGACATTAAGATAGAATTTCATAGGCAAGTTTTGAAGATGCTTAAGCATTTGTTGCCTCAAATCTAAAAGCATGCGTTGACCAATCACAGTGGCACTGATCCCTCTGATAAAATCAAGAATCCCAATCGTCAATACAGCCAACAAATAAGTAAAAGCCAAGTTCCATAAAACACCTTGTCCTGACGTTAAAGGACCATCAACGATTTGTCTTAAGACCAAAGAAGGCCATACCGTTACAACAGCCCCCAAACCTACAGTAATAAGCAAAAGTAAGAATATTAAACGATGACGTTTGATAACAGTTTTAAGAGCAATTCTCAAGAAGTTAAAGCTTTGTTTCTTACGACCCATGAGCTTGCCCTCTTTCCATAAATTGCTGAGCACTATAAATTTCATGATAGAGCTCATTTTGGTGCATCAATTCTTGATGGGTTCCGCTTTCAATCAAACACCCTTGATCAAGTACGAGTATCTTATCGACATGTTCAAAAGCACTTAAGCGATGCGTTGCGATCACCACGATCTGATCCTTAAAATCTTCTTTTAAGCGTTTAACAATGCGTTGTTCAGTAGCGATATCCAAAGCTGAAAAAGGGTCGTCCAGCAAGACAATGGCAGGTTTATGATAGATGGCGCGAGCCATAGATATACGTTGCCGTTGACCTCCAGATACCTTAAGCCCTTTTTCACCGACTTGAGTTTTTAACCCTTCATCAAAGCGATCCAAATCTTCGATCAAAGCAGAAGTGATCAAACAATCAGTAATCTTATTTTCATCTTCTTGAGGGTTCAGTGACAGCTTGATGTTTTCTTCAATACTCATAGAAAACAAGAATTGTTCATGACCAGAATAACCAATCATCGACTGTTTGCTTTCATCAGGTAGTTCTCTTAAGGATCTAGAGTCTAGGAAGATGTCCCCATCATAAGGGTATTGACCTGTCAGCACATTGATCAAAGAGGATTTACCAGAGCCTACAGCCCCGGTAAGGCCAATGATCTCACCTGATTTTACTTCAAAAGAAAGATCTTTTAAGACCTGCTTAGAACCATAGGAGACATTAAGATGAGCTACTTTTAATTGATTTACCTTTAATGAATCAACAGATTTATGATCTGTTTCAACGTACGACACAGGTATCATTTTCTCTTTGACACGTTGCCAAGCAGCTCTTGCCCCATGCCAACGATTAAATACTTGTGCAGCCACTCTGGTTCTTCCTGAGAAAGCAATAAACATCACCATATAGGCATTAAAGGAACCTACAGTCCATATTCCTTGATGTACATTTGCTCCACCCAACCCAATCACAATAACGACCCCTAGACCCGCTAAAAGGGCATAGAGCGGTAATAGCGATTGTTCAAGTAAAATCTGTTTGATGTTAAAGTGAGCTTGTTGACGATAAGCCTCAACGATACTTTCAGTCTCAGATTCTTCTCTGCCAAATAAGCGAAGGACAGAGATGGCACTTAGATAGCGTTGAAGTCCTGTATTGGCTGCAGAAGCTGATTTTCTCGCATCCAAAGAACATCGATATAAGGGATTGCGCATCGTATGGGCAAGCATTAATGTAATTGGAACCATAAGTGAAGCCAATAATGTGATCTTCCAATCCATAACCATCAAGACCACAAAATAAGAAATCATCAATAACCAAGTGTCCCATCCTTCATTGATCGTAGACATCACCGTATCCACAACTAAAGTAATATCACCAACCGTTCTAGACATCAGATCCCCAACGGTTTCTTGATCAAGCTGAGGTAGTTTATAACTCAATATTCGATCCAGAAGGGTTTGTCTTAAGTCACAAGCCACACGATTAAACTGATCTCTCATGGTCCAACGTTTTATAAAACGTGAGAACTGAAAAAAAGCAGTGACTCCTACAAAATACAAGGCTGAAAGGTAAACGACTTGTGTTGTTGAACTTGCAGAAGCATCAATCAGTCTTCCCAGGAATATTGGTCCCAAAACTACAGCTGTATTAAAAATTATCCCTGCAATTGAAGACACAATAAACAAGAATTTATATTTCCACAGATACCTTATCAGTGTTTCTTTCCCAATAGGTGGCCCAAATCTTTTCACATTCACCCCAACGCTTTCATTTCTTTCTTATATTTTAACGCATATCAATAACCATTACCCAAAATAGTGTATAGATAAATCATTGATTTGATTGATAATAAATTGTAGTAAAAAGGAACCAAGATTTATCATGGGTCCTTTTATGTTATAGATTGAACTGGTTCCCAGCCTCTTCTGAATTTGAAAAAGATTCTAAGTATATTATTCCTGAAAGTAAGTATGTTTAACTTCCCATTTATGGAGTGCAGTTCTTATCCAGAATGAATTAATTCTCAAAGCAATAATGTCCTTTGATTTGGACATTCCAAAATGCGAACACCAAAACATTCTAAGATAGTGATATGAACCCACAAAGGAAACCGTGAATGAAAACCTTTCTAAGAAATGTGTTTATAGTTATAGTGTTGTTACCACTTTATATCATTGCAGCATTGATGAAGAATGCAATCAATCAAGGTGAACCAAGAAGAAGGAATTCATTATAACGAGATTAGCATTCCAAATTATAGATTTTACATTTGAAATTGTGTAGTTAAAATTACTAAACTGCATAGGTGAACTTATTATGTTTTTTTCTTTACTCAATCTGGTATATGAATGAGATCTAAACTTTTATTATATGGTCCAAATTAACATTCGAGGTGTTATGATTAATTTAACATATGACCATTTAACTACTTTAGAAAGCGAGGGATTTTAAAATGGGTTTGATTAAGTCAGCATTAAAAAGTGTAGATGCACTTGCAGAAAAAGTACCGGAAGTTATAGATTTAGGTTTGAAAATAGGTTCTGATGCCTATGAACAACAGAAAGCACTCATTAAAATTCCAGATTTAAAGGATGTATACATTGAAGAAGCAACTCGAGTTCTTAATGAACTTCACTTGCTTCCAACATTTGCCATTGCGAAACCAAATATTGCGTATGCAGATGAGAGTGAAAACAAAGTTACGAGTTCAGAACCTAAGTTTGGATCAAGAGTAAGTCCAGGAACAGCAGTTAAGGTTTACTATCTCACTCAAGAAGTGATTGAAAAGAGTAAAGACTTATTGGGAAGTGCATTAAGTGAGTTCAGTATTCCAATGGTCATTGGGCTTAATAGATATGAAGCACGAGAAGATCTTGAAAGTTTGGGCTTAAGGGTTTCTGAGAAAATTGAAACACCCAACTTAAGTTTTGCGAATAAAGAAGATGGTCAGGTTACAAGAGTCACTTATCCAAATAACCAAAAAATCGGGCCGAAACTAAAAAATGGTGAACGAGTTTGGCTTTATTATGTAACGGATGAAGTCATTTTAGAAAGCAAATCTATACAGATCAAAAAAGAAGAAGAAAAACAAGAAGCGAAAGAAAAATTTGAAAAAGCTACCAAAGACTTCGCAAAAGATTTATCTGCAGCAACGATAGATACAACTAAAAACTTAGCCCAGAATATGGACAAGATTGGTAAAGTTACCAAGGACATTTCAAAAGAAACGATGGACACAACTAAAGATCTAGCCCAAAAACTAGGAAAGCAGTTAGGAAAGCTCAACATAAAGTTACATAAAAAAGAAGAAAAGTAGCATGGTTGAATAACTCAATTTTTTGAAAAATGTTTCGTTAAATTTGAACAATTATAAACAGTTTAGTGAAACTAAACTCTCAATATGAATTATATTTCTTAATGAAATAGATAGCTTTTGTTGTAATCTATCAGAGATAAGATTTGACTCACCCACCGAAAGACGACTAAACTATATGTATAAGGGTATCTAACATTTTCTTACAGCATGATAGTACTGTGACTGCTCTCCTATAAATCTAATAAATTCCAAAAGTTTAAGCTACAAGGTTGAATTTCCCTGTTATACAAAATAAATTGACATAATCAAATAGTATAATGGTCTTTAGAGATGGTTTTAATGAAGGGGAGCACATGAAATTAGGATGGGTCGATTATTCAAGAGAAGAACGCAACAAGATTCTTTATATACTCAGAAATATAAGAAACCAAACTGCCCTCGATGAGTTGGGGATTGGTACAATTAGGGACGCTTTTTCTAATCTGATGTTTCCTGGTATATCAACCTTGCATACTAGAGCTAAATATTTCGTCTTGATCCCTTATCTTTTTCAAAAGGCAAAAACCGATTCGAGAGTGGAAAGTGGTAAGGTTAGAAAATGGATTGAAGATCGAGAGAACGATCTTGTAGTAACATTGGTTAAGAATTCAGTCGCAGGCACCAGTGGGATCATCGGCGCTCGTAAACTAAACGAGGGTGGTTCTGTGAAGTATAAACCATCTGGCACCTATTGGAACGGACTGAGAGTTTTAGGGATCGTTACAAATAATGACATTTCATTGGATGATACATGTCAACTAATAACACTAAAAAGAAAGAGATCACATGATCTTTCTTTAAAATTAGAAACATCTGAAGATGCTGCTGATGATAAAGATAGTCGTTATGATGGGTTGGAAGTGTTTATTCCTTTAACCCCAGATTATGACTTCATGAATGATGCCTCGATTGATTTAACCAAGGAAGAGGCAAACTTTCTTTATCAGCAAATTGTAAACTCACCAAAAACCAAAGATACACTTTTGTCAAATATTCTTAGTAAAAAACAATTACCAAATAATTTTGAGAACATCAACCCCAATGACTTGCCAGAAGAGATGGGTCGATTAGTTCACTTGGCTCAAGATTTTGCAAACTTTATTTATGGTGCACATTTGCTATTCAATGTCATCTACTCGGAAGGCAAAGACTCAAACATCGTAAGTCTCTTTGATCAATGGCTTCAGAACTATCAGTCTATTGACCTCGAGGCTGTGATACGGATTACTCATTGTTCACGCCAAACTTCGGAGTTTCTAAGGAGATTCGACGAAAACATAAAAACAAACAATCTTGAGGAAGCTAAGAGGTTAATTATTCGACGAGAGAAACTCATCAAAGGTGATCGAGCAAAGCTTTCTAACAGCAGCGACAATCGATATAAAAATCCAATTCACAACTATAAACTGTCATACCGGTATCCGACGGTTTTAACAATCGTCACGGACATCTTAAAAGGATTGGATCAACATGGCTAGCACATTGTTTCATCAGGAAATAAATCGTCTAAACATGGGGGATATATTACAACCAGATCCTGGATTCCAACTAGAGTTTGCGGTAGGACTTACTTATTCTTTGGATTTAGAGGCACTTCTTGGTATACCAATTTCATTGGGCATGATGGATGATCTTGACAGCACTCACCGAAACAACCCATTCTTTTTGCTTGAGGCTATTAGAAAAAGCAGCGATAGACTCGCTGTGTTCTGTAATCTTGGTTCAATCAAAGTTCCTCAAGAATATCGTTCAGTATTCACCTTACTTGAGCAAAGCGTCTTTGAAATAAAACTGCGTAAAGATACCAACTTCCACCCCAAAATTTGGTTTTTGAAATATGTAAACAAAAGTGGTAATTCACTTATTAAAATTATTACTTTGAGTCGCAATCTCACTTTCGATCGTAGTTTGGACATTGCTGTTGAACTTACGGGTAGACCAACATCTGAGGAAAATGCTAAGAAAAATGATGATAATAATCCATTATCGGAATTGTTGAATTTCGTGGCAGACCATGCAAGTTCAACCAAAGCCAAGAAAATTCGAACTCTCGCAAACGAAATTTTAAATGTATCTAATTTTGAAGGCTTGGGTCAATTTGAAAAAGTCAGTTTTCATCATTTTGGTTTGAAGAATTCTGTAAAGGCGGAAACTCTGCTGGCTGATGCTAACAGTCTCATCGTTATTTCCCCTTTCCTATCTGAAGGGACTATAGATCGGATAACTAAACGACCCAAGGATAAAATATTGATTACTAGAAAGAGTTCACTCACGAGAAAGATATTCGATCAATTCAAAGAAGTGTATATCGTTAAAGATGGTATGGTTGATCTGGATGCTCTTGAAGAGGATGTTCTGGAAGCAACTTCAAGACGAGACATTCATGCCAAGATTTACTTTAAAGGATCCGCCAGCGGTAATTATCTTTATTTAGGTTCCCTTAATGCCTCAGAAAATGCCTTTCATAGAAACATAGAGTTCATGGTTGGGTTAAAATTCAAATCTGGCGTTACAAGTTTCTATACAGTGAGTAAAGACTTGCTTCAGACTGAACCTTGTCCATTTGAAAAACTCGAATCTTTTGATCAGCAACTTGATCCAGAATCTGAAGAAATCAGTTCCCCGCTAATTGACGTCTTGCGTAGTTTTACTGGAGCCATTGTTTCTCCAGATGGGGATCGATACCAAATTAAAGTAATTTGTAGTAAGCCCTCTGAATCCGTGTTTATCAGACCAATCACTTCTCCTAATGCTTTTGTCAAGTTGGAAAGGGAAACCAATATTTCCGGTTTAAAACTGGTTGATTTATCGGAGTTTTATGTCATCAATCATCTTCAGGACTTTGCTGTTATAAAAATTCAAACAAAAGGTATACCCATCTTTGAACGCGACAACATGATTTACAAATCAGTTATCCAAGATAAAGGTGGTTTCCTTGCTTATGTAACTTTTATGCTGGCTGACAATTATGCAGAAGTCTCGTTGGAACAGCAAATCTATTTTGAGAGACAATTTCTAACAGGGGAACAGAAGCAAGATATGATTCCCTCTGCTTTGTATGAACGATTATTGAAGTCGGTGGTCACTGATCCCAAGAAAATATCAGAGATTGAAGAAGTAATGAACCGTTTGGATCCGGAAGTCGCAACAACAGAATTAAGAGTCATGTTGGAAATGTTCAAAACTGCTGCCAAGAAGGTTAAACTATGATAAATGCTAAGGATTTTCAGATTGCGACAGCGGACCGGATTTTGCAGATTTACAGAGATGATCATCAAAATCGTGTCCTATTAGCCGACGAGGTCGGCTTGGGGAAAACAATCATTGCAAGAGAAGTTGTGCGTAAAGTTTATGATTGGCATACCGAGATGAAAGACCCTATGTTTAGGATTATCTATGTCTGTTCGAATATGAACATCGCTAATCAGAATTTTCGCAAACTTGGTGTGGATGAGAATGATTGTATAAATATCGCCGAAAGTCGTTTATCTATGCTCCATCTTAAAATATATCAGAAGGCCGGCGAGAAAAACAACACACGCCAATTGATACCACTAACTCCAGCCACATCTTTTATGAAAAATGGCGAAGGAACTTATTGGGAAAGGGCATTGCTTTACGTTTTTTTGGTCCGGTTCAGGGATTTAGGTTTATACTCGAGCAAGTTAAATGATCTTTTACAACACTTAGAAAACATGAAATATTGGGAATCCAATATACAATGGTATGAAAAGCAAGTGACCTTATGTGACAATAAACACGGATCCTACATCAACGACATGATAACGGCGCTTAATAAAAAAATGACGGACACACTGTACCAAAAGATTCTCTCCATTGTACAATTGACCGATGTTTTTGCGGTGAAAAAGTCAGAGCGCTCAAAAATCATCACTGAACTGAGACAGCTTTTTGCTCAAATCAGTTTGGAAAAATTGGAGCCTGATCTTATCATCATGGATGAGTTCCAGCGCTTCAAAGATCTAATAGCTGACCATAACAACCAGAATGCTGTTCAAAGCAACGAAAGATCTATGTTTTCAAACCGTTTTCTCTTCAATGAGAACACTAAAGTATTGCTCTTATCAGCAACCCCGTATAAACCCTACACAACCATAGAGGAATTATCCAATGGTGAGACAGAACACTATAAAGAGTTCATCGACGTAATGGATTTCCTGTTATTTACCAAAACAAAGAAGGAGTATTTCCACCAAGTATGGAGTAGTTATTCGGCTGTTTTAGGAGAGTTGAAATCCGATGACATCACAGTTCTGATTGTACAGAAAAAAAAGGCTGAGGATGAACTTTACAGAAACGTATGTCGAACCGAAAGAATGAATAATGCGATGATCGACACTTCTAAAGTAAAGGAGATGTCGATAACGCCTGAAGACATCCATTCTTACATTCAAATGCAACAACTCATGATAAGTTTGGAACTTGGAAACTTTCCAATCGAATATGTAAAATCCTCCCCCTATCTCTTATCGATTATGGGGAAATATAAGGTCAATGAGAAAGTTGTTGATGCTTTAAAAAAGAGTGGAAATTACACTCAGCTTCAAAAAGCAGAAACCGCTCTAATCAGAAAGAATAGGATCAATAACTATAAACTCATTCCTACCAACAATGCGCGTCTAGACATGCTCTTCCAGGAAGTGTTCCCTTTGGATAAAGGCGGACCTGAACTTTTACTATGGATTCCCGCGTCTTTACCTTACTATCAAACAAAAGGCTACTTCCACCAAAACAAAGATTATTCAAAATTACTGGTGTTTTCAAGTTGGGAAATGGTTCCCCGCATGATTGCTGTTCTCACTTCCTATGAAGCTGAAAGAAGAACCGTTGGTAAGCTCAATCAGAAAACTGGAAATATCGACACAAAATACTTCGCTAGTGAAATAAGACGCGCAATTACGGCAAGACTTAAGGGAGAGACTGAAGATCTGGTTAAATATGCCTCACAATATTTGGCTAGTCTCTATGCCCCACTTGATCACAAAGATAAGCCATTGTCTCAACTTAAAAGAGAATTGACACAGATCATTCAACTAAAAATTGATCTGATCGCAGAACAACACAACATCATGGCAGGACGCGGTGGGGCAACCCAGTTGATTGAACTTCTGAAAATTTTGGATGGAAAGCCTTCAACAGACAAACTTCTAACCATCACATCAAATGCAGCTGAAACCTTAGCAACTATGGCGATCGGTTCCCCTGCAGTATGTGCATTGAGAATTTTCAAGAATGAAGTATATGCTTCAAACCTAGCTGCAAGTTTTGTGTCCTTATTCAATAAACCTGAGTCAATTGCCATCATCGATCTTATATATGAGACAAAAGATGAGTTTTATTACGAGAATGTATTCAGCTATTGTGCTGAGGGCAATCTTCAAGCAGTATTGGATGAATACGCTTATGTCCTAGGAGAAAAGGATGAGCAATTGCTCAACTCCATGAAAGGGGCTTTTATAAATACTGTCCAACTACAGATCAAGACTAGAGAACAATTCGAGCAAAACAAGTCACAAGTCAACATGCGCACCCATTTTGCGACTGGCTATTTCAATGCGACCATCAGTGAAGTAACCATTCAGCGAACTGAAAACATCAGGACCGCTTTTAACTCTCCGTTTAGACCTTTCGTGCTGGCCACCACTTCAATAGGTCAAGAAGGTCTTGATTTTCATAGCTATAGCCGAAAAATCATGCACTGGAACCTCCCATCCAACCCTGTTGATTTGGAACAGCGCGAAGGGCGCATCAACAGATATATGTGTCATGCTATACGACAAAATATTGCCAACAGCAATTTTGGTAAAATGGATTTCCATAAAAACGTCTGGGAAGAAATGCTTGCTAAGGCTTCTATTGAATTGAAGGGAAATAATTCGGACTTGGTTCCATACTGGTGTTTACCCGAGAATTTCCCATTCTCGGTCAAGATCGAAAGAATTGTTCCTATGTACCCATATAGTCAAGATAAAATCAAATATGACCGATTAATTAATGTTTTGTCATTGTATCGGCTCACCTTGGGTCAACCTCGACAGGAAGATTTGTTCAAAACATTAGAAAAACGCCAATGGGAAAAAGGTGATGTCAATACACTCTATATTAACCTATCACCATTCACTAGAGTGGGACATCAATATAAAAAATAGGCTAGACTAAAGTTTCCTATTATTAAAAGTTTGGGTTTCATTTTCTTAACAATTTAGGTGAATAAAGGAATACTAGACTATAACTAGTTTAGCCTAGTAAGGAAATGATTGTGTTAAAAATACCCGCATATGAGAATATCCAGACCATTGATGAACTGATACTATTTTTGGAAGACAGGGCTACTTCTAGTCCTTTTATTTACAAATATACAAATCTACTTTTTAGTAACTTGTGATCCATTCTTGAGAATACAATTAACCCAGACTTCACTTTTTCGATCCTCCCTAACATCCCTGGAATCCCAAATTTCGATTATCGAAAACTGATTAATTCCTTCCAAATATTTAGCGAGATTCTCATTAGTAAAACAAGTGAAATGACGTCCATCCTTTATGTAGTCTTTTTCCCGGGATTTGAAAGAACAATATAGAATCCCATCTTTCTTGAGTGCCTTTTTAAGCAAAAAGAAAACATGATCAAGGCTGTGCCTATCAACATGCAACAAAGATGCGCAAGCCCATATCCCATCAAATTCATCACAATATTCAATCTCTTCAAACTTTGCGTGTAGAGTTTCAATTCCCGTATATAGAGCGCTCATCTTTACCATTTCTATAGAAGCATCAAATGCCTTTACGGTATAGCCAAGATCAAGCAAGGTCTTTGTGTCTCTGCCTGTACCAGAACCAGCATCAAGAATGGTGGCACCCTTTGGGACATAGTGCAAGAATCTTTCCATCGTTTCACTCATGTTGGCATTGAAAGAACTCTCGTAGTATTCTTCAGCATGATCATCGTAATATTTGTAACTCATTTAAAATCTCCTAAGGTATGGGATATCTTGTACCCCATCCATATCTCTATAATATTCTATCAGGTGGTTAACCATTATTTTTTCAATCTCAATAAAATGGCTTTCTTTTAGTTGTAGCCAAAGTGTCTGATTAAATGATATGCGTGAAAGATCTTTGCTGTAAAAGACAAATCGTTTGCGTTCAAATTTCTCAAATGGATTAGATAGAATACTATTATCAACGATCTTTTCATTACTTAGATATTCCTTGGTATAAATACAATTATCTCGATCAACTTTAAGACCCTTTTCAATTCGGTCAAGATAGAACTGAACATACAATTTCCTTACATTATCAAGCATAGCTTCACCATTAACGTCAATGTTTTTCATTAATGCCAACATGAATATTATCTTGAATGAGAAGCTAAATTTTTTGTCTTTAATAAACTCAAAAAAGTCAGTAAAGAGTGTTGAATCATCATGAACACCAAGATTCTTTAGATCACGAATCGTTTTAATAGAATCCGGTTTGAAGAAGTAAAGTTTCGAAGAACCGAAGGGGATAACGAGATCGGCTTTGATTGTTCCATTTTTAACCCAATTGATAAGCGTGTTTGTTCCAGTATAAAGTTCTCTAGCGGCTTGTTCACTACTCAACATGTCTCCATATGATTTCTCGAATGTGTTGATATTGATTTCTTGAATACTTAGAATCTTTTCTTGAATACCATTTACAGTAATCATATCTCCAAGATGTGGTTGTTTAGATGGATCGCCAAATGGAACATAATTGGGGTTGTGAAATATAGCGTTGATTGACCAAGGGATAGCCAATGATCCATACTGATCCACAACATCGATAACATAAAGAGCTTCTTTACCTGGATATCTTCTAAAACCTCGACCAACCTGTTGCAGGTAGAGAGCTTTTGATAAGGTTGGTCTAGCCATAACAACGATGCTGGTTTGAGGACTGTCCCATCCTTCAGAAATAAGAGCACAACTGGCTAAAAAACGGATTTTCTTTTCTGAATATTGTTTTATAGGATCTTCTCTTTTAGAGGAATGGGCTGCTAGAGTTGGAATGCCACGTCTATTCATGATTTTTTCCATTTCTTCAGTATGTGCAATGCTCGTACAGAAAATAATGCCCTGTAACTTCCCATATTCACCCTCTGTAAAATATCTTTCAATAACATCCGCAATTAATTCATTTCTGGACTTAACACGAATCGTTTTCTCAAGATCGGAATTATTGAATGACTTTCCATTGAAGCGAACTTCAGATAAATCTAAATTAGTGTTTATACGATAAGCTCTTGCTTTGGAAATGACACCTGTTTTCATAGCTTCTTCAATAGTTAATGGAGTTTGGTACTCACCAAAAATGGTGCTTATCTGTTGTAGGTCCATCCTCTCAGGTGTTGCTGAAAGACCAACAAGATATTTTGGTGTGAAGTATTGAAGTGCTCTTCTCATCATCGGTGCGGCAGCATGATGGGCCTCATCAATAACAATGTAATCAAAGAAATCTGGACGTATTGTATAAGCATTATTCCATAGTGCATAATATGAAGCACAAATGATTTGATTTTCAATACCTTCTCCAACACTCAGATTCATTTTCAGAGATTGCAGAACTTTATGAACTCTTTCCTTCCAATCTTCAACAATGGGTTTATTCGGTGCTACGATGCAAACTTTCAATTTTGGGTTGAGTACAAGAAGACTACTCAGATCTTCTTCAATGATTTTCGATTTTCCTGCGGCAGTTGGAAACACAACGAGGAAATTATACTTCCCGTTTTTTCTGTCTTCTATGATCTTGGATAATGTCAGTTTTTGGTGATCATATAGTTCAACATCACGTGTACCCATGACATATTCTTTTTTCTTAAACTTGGATATATCACCGAAATAGTGTCGAATATTATCGTTAATTTTGTCCCGGTTAACACAATCCATAGAAGAAAATCTGAACAGCTTATACCCGAAATAACAAAATGCATTCTGTTTATCAAGTTGTTTCTGGTATTTTTCCAAACCAATAAGTTGCGGATGATGAAAACCTACACCGTTTTCTTCGATAGCAACATAACCATTTTCTGTATTCAAGACAAAATCTAAGAAAGTCTGTTTTCCTTCAAAATCTAAGAATCCAAACTCCTTATATAGAAATTCCAAAGCTTCAGTACCATAAACATCAATAAAACGATTCTCAAATTCGGATTCCAAAGCGGAGTTATCAATATATTGGGTATCTCTTTGACTATAGGAGTCTTTAGAGAACTCTAAAACTTTATTGTTATTTAAAAGTTCATCTACTTTACGCTCAAGATTCTCATCATAAACTATTCTAAAGCAGCGTGAATATTGAGCCATATATTCGTTTTGTCTTTGTGTGTAGAATTCGTAGTTGAAAATTGGATTCCTTTGATCACATATATTGATATCGATGATTATACAAGTATCAGAAGAATCATAAAATAGTGAAACTATTTGTTTATCTTGAGGATAATAGTAAAAAGTTTCGATACGAGAATAATTGTATTTGCCTAGAACTTGATCAATATAATCAAAATGCTGGTTCATATTTACATTTTACAATAATTACCTGGGTATAAAGTGTCTATAATCATTTTGATTGAGATAAAAAGAGTTCAGCATTATCCGGAGGCAAGATAATCAAGTGATGAACAGCTCTTGAGAAAGATACATAACACATATCTTCAAACATCATTGGATCCTTTAAGCTTCGCTCATCATCCATTTCAGTAACGATAACTACTTTTGATTCCATGCCTTTAAAACGACGCACTGTATCAATTCTTACCCCATTTGGTTGAGCTTCATCACTGAAGAGACAAATTGGATATACACAACTAAAATCAATCAAATGTGATTTTGTTTTAGACTTGAAAGTTAAGATAACAATGTCTTTTGGATTGATCTTTTCAACATCAATCAAGCGATCTAGAATCTCTCTAAGACGAACAAACAATACTGTCGCATTCTTGTGTTTATAAGGTTCTAAAACCTCAACATTACGACCTTCCACCCCTTTATGAGTGATGTCTATGTCTTTGTGGAAATGTTGTTTAACTGCTTCAAATATCTTGGCTGTATTTCTGTGATTGGTGGATAAGATCAGTGGGAAAGCATCTTTATCAAACTCAACATTGATGTCTCTTTTCATGACTTGTTGATTATCATCCCAGAAGTAATAAAGCAAGCCATCTTGTTTAAGCAATAGTTTGATGATCTCAAGTTGAGATGATGAGAAGTCTTGAGCTTCATCAATGATGATCGCATCAAAGTAACCAGGATGATCTTCAAGGATCTTGGTTTTAAGTAGGGCATCGTTATCATAGGTCATGGGTAGTTTCAACTCTTGACAAAGGATATTATAAAAAGATCCTGCAACGACATTCTCATCTTTTCTAAAGTGATGTTCTAAGTGTTTACCAAGGATGTTGTTGAAGCATACCAACAAGACACCTTGATTCTCTTGACTTAACAATTCTGATTTACGAATCGCAATCAACGTTTTTCCACTACCAGCACAACCATAGATACTGGCTTTCTTGACAAGTCTTATATAATTCAGCAAGTTATATTGTTCATCTGTAAGCTCAATGATTCTTCTCTCTTCATCTTCAAACCAAGTTGTCAGTGTTCTTTCAATGGTAAAGGAAGGAGCCAATAGATTCTTTAAACCCAAGTGAGCTTGAAAAGCTAAAGCAGTACTGTGTTGTTTCCCACAAGCATAATAAGTACATAAAGAAATCAATATTTCCTCAATGTGACTTAAGTGATTACTGGTCAAAGTAATTTCGGTAGCTGCTTCTACAGGTAAAGATCCATTCACAATGGTCACATCTGGAAAGATGACAGCATATCCTATACTAATTTTATTATCTAAACTTTGTTTATCATAGAAACTCAATTCAGGAATTTTAAGCAATTCATTGATTACATTGTATTTGTTTTGTTTGGCTTGTAGGTAAGGATCATTGATCTCGTGAACTTTAAGATGATAGTCTGTACTCAACCATTGATTATGTTCAGCAACATATCTAATTTGAACGCCGCCTTTAACTTCAATCACTAAGATTCCATATTGTGGATGGGTTAAGATAAAGTCGGTTTCAGCATCTCGTTGTCTATTGTGTTTATCTGAAGGAATATGCCAGTTCACACAATGATAAACAATCCAGTCTTTACTAAGCTGGTTTCTAAAAGCTTCGAACACTTTAGCTTCTCCCCTTAAGTACTCTTCTAGTGGTTTAGGAAGAAAATCAGGATACATGGTGGGCATAAGGATATTATACTTGAATGATTTGAATTATTAAGTGTCTATTTGTTAAGTACCAAATTAAGAGAGTAGCAAAACAGAATATAGTGTCAGAAATCTTGTGTAAACTGATTTAGCTTTCTGTGCGATATTGGGATTTAAATTAGGTATTCAATTCACTTTCTGCTTTCGTGAATCCTTTGTGGATCCGCTTCAAATAGTTGTGATTTTTACAATACAATTTTATGAATTTCAATTTACATAAAAGTCGTAATAAAAGTGTAATGGAATGTGTGTGAGTGCTAGTATGATCCAAACGCTCCTCCAAGAGTGAATGCGATACCGTGATGAGTTTTTTAAGCCGGCATAAGTGTTTAGCATTCGTGTGGTACAATAAAAACAATGAGTAAAAACTTAGATGACATCATTTTAATGTTTGTTGGATATGAGCATTAATAAGTGGTTTTGAGTTAAGGGATGTTTTCAAAATTACTCCACAAAAAGCCGAAACAGACCATAAATAAACGTTATAAATAGACAAATTATGTCTTGAGGTAAGTATGTATGTTCGAAATTACTAAAACTGAAATAAAAAATTTATCAGATCAAGATCTGAGGATTTTAATCGGTCTACTATGCGAAGCAACATTAAGTAAACATGGTATAAATTCGAAATCTGTATATTATGGTGGAAACCAGGATGCAAAAGATGGTGGTGTCGATGTATTGGTTAAGTCAACTAACAGTTTTGATTTTGAAGATTATATTTCAAATCCAAACACTATTATCCAGGTCAAGGTTCCAAACATGACCTATAGGAAAATTTTAGAGGAAATAAAGCCTAATGGGAAAATTCGCGAAATTTTTACGTATTTACGTGAAAATAATGGTGAATATATTATTGCAAGCAGTAGATCAGATGTAACATATCGTGAACAAATATTGCGCGAAAATGCAATTGGCTGCAGTCTAGTAGACATTGATCCTGAAAGCAAAATTTCCTTTGCATTTTATGATTGCAATAAAATTGTTTCTTGGGTAAATGAGTATCCTTCTTTGTGCATTTGGGTTCAAAATCGGACGGGACTAAATGTTACAGGATGGCTATCATTTGTTGAATGGTCAAATTCTGATACTAGTTTCAAAAAGGAATGGGTCTTTGATGAAAAGTCTTGCCTATATAGAGACTCATATAATGATGCTGATAAGTTAGATATTGTTTCTGCATTGAGTGAAATTCGAATTTTATTATCAAAACCTAGTACTATAGTTAGGCTTGCTGGATTGTCCGGGGTTGGGAAAACGAGATTTGCTTTTTCATTATTCTCAAACAATGAAGGTGATAATTTTCAAGATGCTAACATACTAATTTACTGTGATATGAGCAATAATCCAACCCCTGAACCAATCACAATGATTCAATATTTACTAAAACTCAATAAACGTATTATTCTTGTAGTTGATAATTGTGAGAAGAATATGCATACAGTTTTATCCGACCTCTGTAAGAGCCCAAATAGTTTAGTTTCATTACTTACTATAGAGTTCGATGCAAAAGAAGATGATTTAGTTGATACGACAAATTACTATATGTCTGTTTCTTCAGATCACACTATAGAGATGTTTATAAAATCGAATTTCGGGAACATTAATGCCGCGAATTTAGAAACACTCATTTCCATGTCGGGGGGGAATTTTAGAATGGCCAAATATTTGGCATCAAATATTAACGAGAGTCAAACAATTGGGGTTCTAAACAGCAGTCAAATACTCAACAGATTATTCATGAATCAGAATATTTTGAATGTTCCTTTATCCAGGACCGCGGAAGCGTGTTCACTTCTATTTTCATTTAACATAGAGAATGAATTAGGAATATTATCGAATATCTCCGGAATTTCCCCACGAGACGTTTATGAGAATGTTAATTTGTTAGTTGATATGAAGTTAATTCAAGTAAGACGAAATATGAGAGCAGTTCTTCCACATGCTCTCGCAAACGCATTGGCCATTAAATGTTTAAAAGCGAATAGGTCTGATGAAGTTGTAAAAGTATTTCTGCATAATAGGAGAACTCTTTTGTCGTTTTCAAGAAGACTTAAATTTCTTCACTCATCAACCGAGGCAAAAAACACTTCAAAAGAGATTATTAATAAAAGTGGTTATTTTGATGATTTTGAAAACATCGATTCTTCTTATATTGAAATCATTTATAATCTCACCTTTGTAATCCCAGATGTCATTAAAGATAGAATCGGGACGATTACTAATCCGGAATTCTTTTCTAGAAAAAATGAGAATTATAATACTTTTGTTAACATTCTCATTTTCCTCGGATATGATGATGTTGGATTTAGTGATGTTATCTCTATGCTTCTCAGATTCGCTTGTTCGGAGGGAAAGAATGAGAACACATACTCTATTAGAGATAGAGTAGAAAATCTATTTCATCTATTTTTATCAGGAACATATGCTACAGTTGAGCAAAGATTGAAGGCTGTAGAGGAAATAGTTGTTTCTGACGATTCAAATCGGACAGATTTTGGTTTACATCTAGTTAATGAAATGTTAAAAACATCGAGTTTTTATGGATACAATTTTGATTTCGGTGCAATGAAACGTGACTATGGATATCAACCAAAAACATATGGTGATCAATTAACTTGGTACCAGAAAGTTCTTGATTATTGTCAATCAAAAATTGAAAATAATTATTTGAGAGGTGATTTTAAACAAACAATATCAAATAACTTTACCGGACTAACGGAATTGGGAATGTTGGGACATCTAGAGAATATTATCAATAATGTTATTACAACTGAAACTTGGCCAGAAATCTGGATTAGTGTTTTAGAGACTCTTCATTTTGGTGGTAAAGACATTCCAGAGTCAATTCGTTTGAGACTTAAATGCTTGGCTGAACAAACAAAACCAAATAACTTAATCGATGAATTTAATGTATATATTTCAAACTCTAGAAGAGTTTATATTTCAGAAGATGATTTGGATATAAATGAGAGACACATAGATGAGAAAGCATTTTCTATTGGCCAACAGTTTGCGAAGGATTTCACACTTTTTCAGAGACATCTTTCTATGTTACTTGAGTCAGACAATTATCGAATGATATATTTTGGAAGGGGACTTGTTTGTTCAGATATTCCATTTGATTTACTTTTTAATACTGTCTTTGAGTATATCTCGAATTCAGATTATACTAACACTCCTATGTTGCTAAAAGGTATGATAAGCGGAAAAATCGATGATAAGAAAACAGTAAAGGAAGCGATGCAAATGGTTTTATCAAGTGATAAAACCAAAAGAATGTTTCCAGATCTTTTATCTTCAGTGAGAATTGATTGTGATATTATTCAACTCATTAAAACTGGACTTGTTGGTGACTCTACATCTTTAAAACAGTTCAAGAATTTGGCCTACACTTTAGTTGATCTAACTATCGAAGAGATGATAGATATCTTTCAATTTGTACCAAACACTAATGAAGGAATTGAACTTCAAATAAGCATTATAAGTGTTTCGATTAGTAAGGCGAAATTTGACGATAGATTAATGGATTTATCAGCTGATTCTATATCGAGATACCGCTTTGATAGTCGATTTTCAAAGAATACTCATATCAACTATGAATTTTCAATTGTCTCGAAAGCTACTTTTGGTTCAAATAAATATGAAGTTCAAGCCAGAAAAATTTTCGAAAAACTATACAGTTGTTTAAAAGTTGAGTACATATCGTTTAGTGACTTAAATCAAGTTTTTGAGCCAATAATAAGGAACTATCCAATAGAATTTCTTGATATATTTATCCGGTATGATACAGAAAACTCAGGTCATTTTCTAAATGATTTCTTAACTGGGTTTTATGGATTTCATCAAGGTCCACTTTCATTTATCGATGATGAGATTCTAGTCAAGTGGGTACAAACGAATAATAGTTATGAATTGCTATTGAAGTACGTCTTGCCATTCAACGATATTGACAAAGGAAAATGTTCGTGGACAAATCTTGGGTTACTCTATATTTCAAAGGCTGAAAATACTTCGAATCTAGAAATAATCAAAAACTTAATTGATCGGATATATCCAAGAAGTTGGGATCAAACATTACCTGACGTATTAACATCTCGAATTCCACTAGTTCAATATATTGTTGAAAGTAGAAATTCAAAAATTCACGAATATGCAATTAATTTATTAAGTCAATTACATGCAAGAATTTCGCACGAAAGAGAGCATTTTTCAGAACGAAATAAGGAGGAATTTAATCTATTTGAGACTTCTTAAAAGCTATACTGAATAAATTTAACCACATAGAGTAGACACGAAAATAAATCTCATGGTATCTATGTGGGGATTTTTCTGTGATCGATCAAGCGCTCATTGATTCCAACGCAAGTTGATTAAGCCATATTCCAAAGGATGAATTAATATATAACTTTATATAGTGTTCAGAGAGCTCACAAATAGTCAATTAAAGTATAAGATATTATAGCAATCTAGTGATAACTCAAGTTATATATAGAAATGGGAGACTAATTATTTAGTAGTCGGTCAAAAATGTTCGAATTATGAAAATCAATTTCGAAGAATTCTACAGCTTTGGCCAAATCCATAATCAATGTATCATGAGATACTTTTGCTTGTAGTGAATCGGGAAGTTCCTTCTTAATTCTATTAAGTTCGTGTTGTTCGCTAAGGCTAAATCTTAAAAGATTACGCTTTTTATTTACTACAAATCGATCTCGATTGTACTTCCAAGCAGTTTGTATTGCCTTTATTGCATAAGTACTCGTAATTTTTTCATCAAAATAATCATCAATAACTAAATTACGAACGTAAGAAGGGATATCATCTTTACCAAGAGTTTCGAAAATCTCCATAAGGATTTCAGATGAGAACTTGAAGACATCAATTGATTCATCTTTATGTTCGTCGTACATCGGCGATATAAAATTATCTAGGCGATCAAAAACTATACCCAAGAAATGACGGTATAGAGCAGTTGTGATGTTTTTCTGTATACGTCGAATTGAGTTGTTCTTCATAGCCTCAGTTGTATCTAGTCCTATTGAGACTCGATAGGTAACAATTCGACGTGCAAGATCCTGTGTAACAACTTTGACATCTTCATTTGCACTTATAACAATTGCTGGGTAGTTGTTTAATCCTTCGTTCAACCCATAAGAGTCATTTTTGACAACCTCACCTGCATGTGCATTAAATCGGCTCGCAACCATATCGTCATAGATGATAGGAGTGCCCTTTGCAGTGTATCGAATATCATTGATCGTCTTCGCTGTAAAATCACGTGCCGGGTTCTTTGGATCGCCTTTAATCATGAAATAAAGTAGGGTTGATAGAAAAGATGTTTTACCTGCTTTACTGTTCCCGAAGAGCAAACCAAATACTGGGAATGAATCTGGCTTCTTATTATGTCGGTAAGCCAGTAAACGCAAATGACTTAATAACGGTGAAATAAAGAACCAATTTGCAAAGGCGTAATATCTTTGCTTAGCTAACTCTATCTCTTCTTTTGTACCATTAAAGGAATCATAACCCTTCATGAATTCTTTGAAGAGCTGAAGATCATTTTTTACTTCATCGAGCGGTGGATGGAGATCAAGTTCTCTGCCTAACAAGAATACCTTTTTTTGACTAAAATCAATTTCTAGTTGAGGGAGATATTCGGTTTTTACTCCATCTTTAAAACTATTATTCATTTTGTACTTATTCTGCCAGTTTATAAGACTTGGAAATGAAAGCTTAGCTTTCACATTATCAAGCGGTATGTATCGCTTTAGATTCTCTTGATCCTTAAGAACGGAATATGAGAAAATTGATTCATTTTGTGGATCAGCTTGAATTATTTCAACAGTATTTTTTTCCTTAATTTCATCAGATATAGGTAACTTGTCAAGATTTTCAATAATGTTTGTCTTATACTCTCGTATATGCCTTGGTTCAACTTTATTTGATGAAGTCGACTTAAGAATTTCAAACTGTTCAAAATAATACTTGTATGCAAGATCACCAGTAATTTCGTTGATAGTTTCCCTCTGTCGACCTGTAAAGGCAGCGTAAGACAAATTAGCTGAGCCAGTAATTACAACTTTTTTATCACCGGACAGTAAATAGATTTTTTCATGAGAAAGCTGTTTCTTGGCAACCCATAACACAAGTGATCCATCTTCTATTCTCTGGATAATTTCATTCCTAATATCTGGACGAGCGTTATTTATTTGAGTAATCACTTGGTGTTGATAAGCAAGTACAGCAGAAATATCTTCGCCAATTACTGTTTCATTTCCAAAAATTATTTCAACATAATTGAACTCCTTTATGACTTTTTCAATAAATGATAATTGTGATGAAAATGTAATGGCATGCAAAAACTTATAACCCATAAACAGATCCATCCAATTGGAATTGAAGCTTTCAATAAAGTCTAGCTTAACAACACTGAGAGAATTAGTTCTCTTTTCTTCTGCGAAATCACTAAATAAGTCCAGTTTGCAATTTTCCATCGACAATCCACTCCTATTTCTCACAGTATAGTGTATACTTTAACCATACCCAAAACGGGTATGGTTTGGAGGAATCTATGTCAGACTATCAACTCTACAACCTATTAATAAACCACTTACTAAACTCAGCAGATCCGATACCAAAGGAAAAACTGGCAAACCATTTAGGAGTCTCTTCAAAAACTGTTAAGAGACTCAAGGATGCGATCAATGACGAGAGCGCAATAATCGAAGAATATGAAGGAAAATATGGAGGATACTATATTGCTAATAAAAGTATTTTTCAACGAATACCATTTACACAAAAAGACTATCAGACATTACTTAATATTAAATCACTGATGGAAAAGGATACCTCAATATTTAATCAACAAGATTGTATTCGCACACTTGAGAAAATATCGAAAAGAAGTGGAGCATCTGAAGACATAATTTCTTCTGTTGTAAATGGTTTTCCCTTAGCGATGCCAAAGGAACAACTGGCAACATATTATGATCAACTCCTCTACGCGATTGAATATTGCTTTAAAGTTAAAATAATATACCATAAGCCTAATTCAGACGAAAGCGAAAGTTATACTGTTCAACCGTTTGAGTTAACGAAAAGAAATAATGCTTGGTATTTCAATGCTGTAAAGGATGATAATCCTGATCAAAAGAGAAACTACAAACTCAATCGAATAGTAAATCTTGAGATTATGAATGAGAAATTTTTAAAGACATCGCTTCACGTAACAAAGGGTACTTCATTGCCATTGTATAAAGTGAAACTAAAAATCCGAGATAGTGGGTTTGTAGATGAAATCATAGTTGGGAACAATCCAAGGATTACCTATCTAGATTCAAAAACATTGATCCTCGAGACTGAAATGGAAGGCGAATATATTACAAAAGGTTTCATACTTTCTCTTGGGAAAAATTGTGAAGTCCTTGAACCGGCTTCGTTACGACAAGAGATAATACAAGAATTATTGGTTGCATTGGAACAATATAAGTAATTAACCTTTATTTTTAAGTTGAGAAAAGGTGTGCGAGTCACGATATCGTGAACTGAATCTTGATGTCATAAAATTGAAACAGATATTAGGAACTCATGCTTTACAGAATGTGTTCAAACAAAACTATTAGTAAACTAAATATTAATGCAAAGTGTTAACTAGATTCGAATGCTTGTTTTTGTGTCATTTATGGGGTTAGAGTATCCCAGTAGAGTTTAACATTTTCGATTTTGAATATTCCCATATTCTAAGCGGTATAATGAAAATCTATAAACAGAAATATCAATTCAGTTTTTTATTAGTATTAGGCCAATAAAGCTAGCTTATCACAACTCTAAATAGATACAACTAGTGACAATATTCGCAATACCAAATTCATATTCTAGAAGATGAATCCTGGGGGGGAATAAACTATTCGACTGTGTTGAACAACATCATAGCGATTTTCTCAACGAGAATAGACTTTTGTCGTTGTTTAATAACATGAATATATCAGCAAGAAAATTAACGAGTCTTCATCGCAGAATATATTCTGGTTCATGCGGTTATTGGATTCATTCTATAGTTTCTCTAACCTTGGAGATTTCCTTATGAGTGATGCCTTATCAGTTGTTGAATTAATGAATTTATTAAATTCGCTAAAGAATTCAGAAAAAAGCTAATGATAATTGAATTGATAAACAAACTATCAAATACTTCTAGAGGATTACCTACTTAATATATTCATTCTTTACACTTTCGTCACATCTTCCCCCTATAATGTTCTTGTAAGGGAGATCTATGAACCTACTCATCGCAGACGATAACCCACAAATCACTTCTATCCTCGCAACCTATGCTCGTAAAGAAGGTTATAACGTCACCATCGCACTCGATGGTTTTGATGTGTTAAATAAAGTTGAAAAAGAAGACTTTGATATGATCTTATTGGATGTGATGATGCCTAAGATGGATGGCTTTCAAGTCTGTCGTCAAATCCGTCAAACCAACAATATTCCCATCATCATGATTACGGCTAAAGGTGAAGACTATGAACGGATCATGGGTCTAGATATTGGGGCTGATGATTATATCGTCAAACCTTTCTCACCAGCTGAAGTCATGGCTCGTGTTAAAGCCATCATGCGTCGCTTAGAAGGCAAAGTCACCGATAAAAAACAACTCACGATTGATTCTTTACACATCGATCTGGATGCTTATAAAGTCTTGATCGATTCCCATGAACTCTTACTCACCAAGAAAGAAATCGAACTCTTATATACCTTAGCCAACAATCCTAACCGTGCTTTCTCTCGTGAAAATCTATTGGATCAATGCTGGGGCTATAGCTATTACGGAGACTCCAGAACCGTCGATTCACACATGACTAGACTTAGATCTAAGGTCGATGCTTATGATCATCCTGGATGGTCTCTAAAGACCGTATGGGGTGTCGGTTATAAATTCGAAAAAGAGGAAAAAGTATGAAATCAGGCATCACCCGTAAACTGGTCACCTATTTCATTTTAGTCATCTTATCTTTCGCTGTGGTCATCAGTATCATTTTTAGTTTCTCCTATCGCAGACAAACCAAAGAAGGCATAGAAACCAGTCTTCTTCATGAATCTCAAATGATCGTAGAACTGATGGAAGACAAGGCAACTTTAACCCCTACTAAAGAAGAGATATCCTCTGTTTTATCCAGTATGCCCTTAGACGATGTCCAAGTATGGGTCGTAGACCCTTCAGGCAAGATCTCAAGATTAACCCCTGTTAAAATGGGCATGGGCATGATGCGTGATTATTCTGCTTTTGCTTCAGCGACACGTAATATGATCGATAAAGTATTAGCCGGTCAACGCATCAGTTCAGAAGGCTTAAGAGGCGTCTTTAATCAAGATACCCTTACCATAGGTTCACCTGTCTCATTCAATGGAACCATCATCGGAGCTGTCTTCATCAGTGCTTCTTCTAATGCGATAAGCTCTATTAGTAATATTGCGGTCCGACAAATGTTGATGGCAACTTTGATCGGCATCTTGATTGCTTCACTCATGGGTTACTTCTTATCCAAACACTTCATCAAACCTGTTCAAGCAGCCAACCACGCCATCGATACCTTAGCTTCTGGAAATTATAACTTAGCTTTAAGCAAAACCTCCAATGATGAACTGGGTCAACTCTCAGATAACCTCAACATCCTTTCAAGCCGTCTTTCTAAAGCCAAGACCCAATCCGACAATCTTGAAAAGATGAGACAAAACTTCATCTCAGACATCACCCATGAACTACGTACCCCAGTCACCATCATCCGTGGTTTGGCTGAAGGGGTCAAAGATGGTCTCTATGAAGATCCCATTGCGGTCAGTGAACAAATCATCACCGAAACTCAAGCCATGCAAAGACTGATCAAAGACTTGCTTGAACTCAGTAAACTCGAAGATCCTGATTTCAACATCGACAAACAACCCATTGAGATCCATGATCTCTTATCGGATACTTGCCGATCTGTTCAACCACTACTAGAAACCAAGAAGCTAAAACTGTCCTGTGAGACTCAAGAAGGCTTGTGGCGCATTGAAGCTGATCATCAAAGACTTAGACAGATGCTGATGATTGTGCTTGATAACGCCGTTAAATTCAGCCCTAGTGGTTCAACCATAACCCTAAAAGCTCACCAAGAAGGAAACAAGGTCATCCTAAGCATCATGGATCAAGGAGAAGGCATCAGTGAAGATCAGCTCAAAACCTTGTTTGTACGCTATCATACGACCGAAGGCAATGGGATTGGACTGGCATTATGTAAAAGAATCGCTGATCGTCATAAGATCCAAATCGAAGTCAAGAGTGAAATCCATAAAGGAACTCACTTCAGCTTTATCATTCCTCTAGCTTGATTTAATATAAAATCTCAAAACTATTATCGGTATGGTTGAAAAAAAAGAATATTCAACCATACCGATTTGACATATCACGATTCAAGATTTAAAATATCGGTATAGTTGAAAAAACAAGAATATTCAACCATACCGGAGATGTATGAGAAAATCAACCATTGAAAAACTAAAGAATAGATTCCCTGAAGGGTTCGTTATTGATTCAAAGACATTAAATCAATTTATCGATGAAGAATCTGATCTTTTAAATTCCAGAAGCAAAAGTTTTGCGATTTTTGATTTGACAAGCAAGAACATCATATATCAACTAAGCTCTGACAAATATAAGATATCTTCTAGAAAGACGTACAGAAGTGAACCTTCACCAATCGTTTTGCCTGCATTGACTGACCTAAGTTTAATTTATCCAAAACTAGAGATTTGTGTATGGGAACTAAAGTCTCTTAATCAGTTTCTTGAAATGCAAATTTTTAAAAATGTTTGCTTTGTGGAAGTTGAAAAGGGCTTTGAGTCTATTGTTTTAGAAAGGTTAAGTCGAGATAAACAATTTAATATATTATTAAAACCGAATATTGAGCAGATAGAATCATTTATAGGGTTAGATTCAACCATCATTCTTAGGACACTGATCTATAAAGCCCCAACCCATAAAAAAAGATTTAGTAAGCATGTAGGATTTAACCTTAACTATCACGGTGATAAATCGTCACTGTCTACACCTAAGATCGAAAAAATAATGATGGATTTGTTTGTAGAGCCACTACTCACCATTATTGATGATTCTAAAAGGGATTTGATTTTTAAAAACATACTTAGAGACTATGCGGTTAACTTCAAAACTTTATTTTCATATGCTCGAAGTAGAAATAAAAAAGATGTTATGAAGGAATATATAGAGCGTAACTTAAGCTTTGATATAGATACCGGGGAGTTCTATGATCAGTGAGAAAAGCTTTAGTAAAGATTGGATTATTCAAAAAAGCAAAACAAATCCTGGTCAATCTGAAATAATTGAAAAAGTCATCACTGCTTTTCATCTTCTTGAATCGATATCATTGCTTGATATCGATTTTGTTTTCAAAGGGGGCAGCAGCTTACTTCTACAGTTTGAGTCATTTCATCGATTTTCTGTGGATATCGATATTTTGATCAGTGAAGACAATTATGCGAAATTGAGCGAAGCCATAAGAAACCACTTAAATAGTAGATTTATCAAAATCACAGAAGATATTCGAAAACCATCACTTCTTCAAAAACACCATTACAAGTTTTATTACCAATCTGTAATTAGATCTGACAATGGTGTTTTACCTTATGTTTTATTGGATATCGTCGTCGATGATAATCCGTATAAAAAATTGACTACTAAGGACATAGCCATTGAGCTACTTGACACAATAACACCATTGAGTTCTGTCAAAATTCCTTCTGTCGAAGAAATGCTTGGTGATAAACTAACTGCATTCGCTCCAAATACAGTTGGGATAAGATACAAAGATATGAAAACCACTGAAATTATCAAACAACTATTTGATTGTTCAAAGCTTTTTAGGAGTTCTAAAGATTTTGCTTTAGTCAAAGAGACATATATTGAAATATGCAACAGGGAAATAAAGTATCGCGAGCTCAAAGGAGTTGATTATCAACATTGTTTGAGGGATTCGATTGATACATGTAAATTGATTTTATCCGATGGTAAGTTTGGGGATCACGAAATGTATAAATTACTAAAAAGAGGAGTTATTGGTTTTGGTTATTTCACAACTACAAATTTCAGGTTTCATGATGCCATTATTTGCGCCATGGATGTTTACAGATGCTTAATCATGTTAATTTGTGAAAGCAAGGAGAATTTCTTTAATCATCTTACTTCGTTCAATGAAAGAGAAGTAAGAGCGTCTTTCTTGAATAGAACACAGATCAAGCATCTTAGAATGATCAGTGGATCTAACCTTTATAATCAATTTCTAGAAGCAGTATGGGTGGAAAATAGGATAATGGAGTTGGGAACATTTTAAGATGCCAAACAATAGTTCCAATGACCTCATCAGAACACCTATTAACAAAAATTTCCATTTAAAGAGCATGATGGAACAACGTACTAAGTAGAATCATTATTTCAAAAAGTCACATGATGAATCTACATGTGATTTTTAAGTAAAATAAACAACCAAATATTTTACTTAGAATATTTTGTAACTTTCTAAGTAAAGTGAATTTTACTTATTTCCCTGTCCAATTCTTCTTAATGAGCTTCACAAAACGATTAATACTCTTAAAGACAACTAAACCAGTTAAGTATCCTGCCATATCGATTACCATATCCAAGGCTTGGCCTGATCTTCCTGGACTAAACAATTGAATGGATTCATCGATGATGGGGATCAAATAACCGATAAGCAAGATCTTATCTTGGTTGGTTTCTTCGCTGGCTTTAGTATAAAAATAACCTAAAATAAAATATTCCGTAAAGTGAGCTGTCTTACGTAAAATCAAAATGGCGAGATTTAAATAAGTCGGATCTTTTAGAATAGGGAAAAGGCTCGCTAAAAAATCAAGCAGGACATTGCTGGTAATGATCGATTCATCTGCGCTTTGAAGTGAAAATGAGAAGATAAGGATGGTCCATAGTAGTGCCAAGAGTAGAAAGGCGTGTTTTTTCAAGTGCTTCATATCACTCAATGATATAATAAAACCGTAAGGAATGAAACCCTATGAAAAGATATGTCATCGATTTACTTTTGGTCATCTTCGGAAATCTGATCCTCGCTTTCGCGGTACGCTTTTTTATTCTGCCCTATAATATATTATCTGGTGGGGTTGCCGGGATCGCTGTAGCAGTCAGTAAGTTGTCTGGTATTCAAGCTGATCTTATCGTCAATGGTCTTATTATAGCCATGTTTATTCTTGGTTCACTTTTCTTAGGAAAAAAATTCATGACCCATACGGCCATCAGTTCCTTTCTATATCCGTTTTTTCTATTGGTACTCAATCAGTTTAGTTTTACAATGAATATCGATCCTGTGTTGGCCAGTTTATATGGCGGTTTAATAGGCGGTGTAGGAGTCGGATTGGTCTTTAGGACAGGAGCCTCTACTGGTGGTATGGATGTCCCGCCGATGATCATCAACAAGTATACACACATTGAACTCTACAAGCTGATTTTGATCGTAGATGGCTTTACAGTTCTCTTTGGGATGTTTGCTTATGGTGTGGAAGCTGTCTTGATCGGTTTGATTTCTGTTTGGGCCACATCTTTCGCAGTCAATAAAATATTATTATTTGGAAGTTTGGAATCCTTAAGTATCATGATCATTTCTGAAAAAACAGATGAAGTAAATGACTTTATTCAGAAAGAAGTCGATCGAGGGTCAACCTTGCTTTCAGGCTATGGTGGCTTCACGAAAGCCCCTAAAAATATTATTATGACGGTCATCTCTAAAGTAGAATATCCAGAAATGATCAAAGAAATCAATAAGATCGATCCTCATGCTTTTGTGGTCGTAACGGATGCCATGGAAGTCAAAGGCAATGGCTTTTCATTCGACTATAAAGTTTAAAAGAGTATACTGTTCATAAAGAAGGGGAAACATGCTCAAATTAAAAGAAGTCTATAAAACATATAAAAACGGCGTAAATGCCTTATATAACGTCAATTTATTCATTGAACAAGGTGAATTCGTCTACATCATTGGTCCTACTGGCAGCGGTAAATCTACTCTGATCAAACTCATCGATGCGGAAGAAAGACCTTCTAAAGGTCTTGTGGAAGTTGCCGGTATCAATATTGGAAAACTAAGAAACGGCAGAATTCCTTTTTATCGTCGATATATTGGAGTCGTCTATCAAGACTATAAATTACTTCCAAGAAAAACAGTCTTTGAGAATGTCATGTTGGCCCTTGAAATCAGTAACATGGCAGTATTGCCTGCACGAACAAGAGTGCGCGAAGTTTTAGACTTGGTAGGACTAAGCGATAAAGCCAACTCTTATCCTGATCAGTTATCAGGCGGACAGCAACAGCGTTGTGTCATCGCCAGAGCCATTGCCAACAAACCAAAACTGTTGATTGCGGATGAACCAACCGGTAACCTTGATTTCGCAAAAGCCAAAGAAATCGTCCAACTCTTAGAAACCATCAATCGTGAAGAAAGAACGACCGTCTTGGTTGTCACACATGATGTCGATATCGTCAATACCATGCGTAAAAGAACCATTGCATTAGAAGATGGACATCTTATAGCTGACCTTAAAGAAGGAGGCTATCATAGTAATGCGTAAAATAACAAGACACATCAAAGAAGCTTTCTTTGGATTGATCAGACATGCCGGTATGTCATTCTCATCGATCTTAGCCGTAACCATTACTTTGACCTTGATGTCGCTATTTCTGATGCTTTCACTCAATGTAAGACAGATTTCAGAAACAGTCCAAGGTGAAGTTCAAATTCACGTATCGATCACCAATACATTTGATACTGAATCCATCAAAGGATTAGGTGATCAAATCAAAATCATAGACGGTGTCAAGACAGCAGTATTCTCAGATAAAAACAATGAGCTTGATAAATTCATTGCAGCCTATGGACCAGAAGGTTCGATCTTCGAAATGTATCGTGGAGAAAACAATCCTTTACGTAATGCCTATATCGTAGAAATTAAAGAAGGTTTTGACATCAAAATCATCTCCGAGCAAATTGAAAACTTTGTTGGGGTCGAAAAAGTAAATTACGGGGGAGAAAATACCCTCAAATTAATCAAACTGATGAATAGTATTCGAGACATCGGCATCATCATCGTGCTTGTTTTAGGTTCATTGGCCATCTTCTTGATTGCCAATACCATTAAGATCACCATCCAATCACGCTACGATGAAATCAAGATCTTAAAGACTTTAGGTGCTACCAACAGCTTTATTAGAGCCCCTATGGTCCTTGAAGGTTTGGTCATCGGTTTTCTTGGATCACTGGTTCCTGTTGCGCTAACGATCTATGGTTACACCTATTTATACAAAGCCTTAGGAGGCTATTTAATCACAGAATTGTTTATTTTGCGCCCAATTTATCCTTTTGTCTTGCAAATTAGTTATTTATTAGCTATATTGGGGGTAGTCGTCGGTTTGATCGGAAGTTTCATCTCCGTCACCAGATACCTACACATAAAACCATGAAAAAAAAGGTGCTTCTGTTTATCACACTTATATTGTTAAGCAGCACGATCACAAGAGTCAGCGCTGTTGACTATAACTTCAAAGATAATGAGGATTATTATGCTGCGCTTTGTTCGTCTTCAGCAGCCGCAAAAAACGTTGCAGCCTGTACAGCATATCAGGCCTATGTCAATCAAAAAGTTAAAGATGCAGAAGCAGAACTCAAGAAACTCCAAGCTGATCTTAAGAACCTATCAAGCAATATACTCGCCTTGGCTAAAAAAGTCGGGGATTATGAAATTCAGATCACAGCACTAGAAAAAGACATCGTCAATTTAGAAAAAGCCATTAAAAACAGCGATCTTACGATCCTGGAACTTGAAGCTCAAGTCGCCATTCGTTCAAAGAATATCAATGCGATCGATGGTACCATCAAAGACAGAATGGTCAAGATGCAAGCTTTTGTATCTTTGAATTCGTTTATTGACTTTATGATGGGAGCCAGTGATTTCTCAGATCTGGTAATCCGAATCCAAGGTATCAATGACATCACCGAATATGATCGTCATCAAATGAATCTTTTGGTTGAACAAGTCAATGCCTTGAATCAAGACAAAGCTGAAGTCGTAAGACAAAAAGAAGTTCAGCTTCAAAACAAAGCCAACATGGAAACCAATCAAGCTACGATTGAGTCTCTTAAAACCAGTATCGCATCCATCCTTGTTGAATATCGTAAACAACAAGATCTCATCCAATCCAAAGCTGAAGAAATCGCAGGAGATCTCGCAGAAACAAAAGCCATTTTAAAAGGCATTGCGGAGGCTCTGAAGAATGTTCCAACTTCCAGTGGTTTTATTCGCCCAGTCGGTAAATTCCGTGTCTCAGCCGGTGTATGGTATTATCCTGAAGGCGGAGTTCATTTAGGTGTAGATTTTGCGGCCTCTTTAGGAACAACCATTATGGCTGTCGCCAATGGAGTTGTCATTTATTCCAGTAATGCTTGTCCTACTTATGGTTACTTAGGCAGTACTTGTGGAAAGCCTGGTCGTTCAGGTGGTGGTAATCAAGTCTATTTAATGGTATCCGTCAACAATAAATCCTATGCGATTGCTTACTTGCATCTTCAAAAAGATACCGCACTATCCCTTGGTAAAATCGTCGATGGAGCTGAATTCATTGGAAAAGTTGGAACGTCTGGTTCTTCTACTGGACCTCATGTCCATGTTGAAATCATCTATTTAGGAACCAACACAGTTGGATATTATGCCAATGCATGGAAAGGTGATCTGACTTTTGGGACCCGTAATGGTTCAACTGGGCTCAATTATCGCTGTGAGTATAATGGACACACTCCACCATGTCGAGAAAATCCGCTTACCTTCTTCAATGTTCAAGTCGGTAAATCATATTAAAAGCAGCCAGTCGCACGTGTGACTGGCTTTGTGTTAAAATAAGTTAGATTGAGGTGCCTTATGGAAGATAACAAATCACGTATTCGCTTAAAGAAATATCTCTGGCCAGATGAAATCAGAGCCAGACGAGCTAAGCGAGCTAAATCAGCATTAATCATCTCTGCAATAGTGATGTCTTTTGTCTTTGGTTTTGTATTATCAAGTGCTTTTGCACCTAAACCTGTTGTGTTAGACAACAAAATGGTTCGTCTTCAACAAATCATGGATGTGTTGGAAACCAACTGGTATTTTGGAAATGAACACAATGATCTAGAAAGCGACATGATCAATGATGCCATCAAAGGCATGCTCAATGAACTTGGCGATAAATATACCACCTATTTCACCAAAGAAGAACTTGAAGAATTCAGTAATTCGATCAATTTGGGTTATGAAGGCATAGGTGTCAGTTTCTTTGAAAACAATGGTTCATATATCGTCGATCGGGTCTTTGTCAATTCACCTGCTTTCAAAGCCGATGTTCAATCTGGAGACATCATCTATAAAGTCAACGGAGTCACTGTAACAGGTAAAACATCAGATGAACTCGTTGCCTTAGTTAAAGGTGAAGCAGGCTCTAAAGTCACCATTGTCTTTCTTAGAGACAATCAAGAAGTCACTAAAGAAATTACTCGTGGAAAAATCAGTAATACAGCTTTTGGTAAAACCATCGAAGATAAAATCGGTTATATCGAATTGGCTAGTTTTGGGGAAACCAGCAGTGCTGAATTCCAAGCCTATCTAAGAGACTTCAAAGCTAAAGGCATCAAAAAGATCATCATCGATTTAAGAGACAATGGTGGTGGATCCTTAACTGCACTTGTGGGGATTGCCAGTTATTTCTTACCTGCCAATTCAGTCATCCTTCAACAGAAAGATGTTGATGGAGACATTAGCTTAGACAAATCAAGAGGAACCATCATTGATACCTACGATAAGGTCATCATTCTCGTCAATAATAATTCAGCCTCAGCTTCAGAAGTCTTAGCCGCTGCCCTACAAGAATCAGCAGGAGCCATTGTGATCGGTAAGACCACTTATGGGAAAGGCTTGGTTCAAACCATGGCCCAATTCTCAGATGGATCTGCTTTAAAGTATACCCAAGCCGCTTGGCTAAGCCCTAGTGGAAAATCGATCCATGGGATCGGTGTCATCCCTGATTTCGATATATCACTTCATCCTGTCTTGACCACAAGTTTCTATGAATTTGAAGGCAATGAAACCTTTGCCTTAGATTCCGTATCTGAAGCAACAAAAGATGCTCAGTTATGTTTAGATTTCATTGGATATGCCGTTGATCGAACAGATGGTTATTTCTCAGTTCAAACCCAAACTGCTCTAAATCAATACAAGACGGATATGGGCTTTAGTGTTGATGGCATCTTAACCAAAGAAGTCTTAGCTTCTCTGCAGTCCACCATGATCAAGACTTGGCATTTCAATAAAGATGTTAAAGATCTGCAAATGATCAAAGCCTTGGAGATCATGAATGAATGAATTTAAGCTGGTTTCACCTTACAGCCCCACAGGCGATCAACCCAAAGCCATAGAAGCTTTGGTGGAAGGGTTGAACCAGCAAAAGCGAGCTCAAGTCTTACTGGGTGCTACCGGCACAGGTAAGACTTTTACCATTTCTAAGGTCATCGAAAGAGTCAATCGTCCGACTTTGGTTTTTGTCCATAATAAGACCTTAGCCGGTCAGCTTTATTCTGAATTCAAAGAACTCTTTCCAGAAAACAGAGTAGAATATTTTGTTTCTAATTTTGATTATTATCAGCCTGAAGCTTACTTACCAACACGAGATCTGTATATCGAAAAAGCATCCATGATCAATGAAGAACTTGACATGCTTAGAATGAGTGCCCTCAATGCAGTCTTGGAAAGACGAGACACCATCATCGTAGCCTCTGTAGCCTGTATTTATGCATCATCTGATCCTGAACTTTACCGTCAGCTCTTTTTCACCATCAAAGTTCACGAAAACATCAAAAGAGCAGAACTCTTACGTAAACTCGTCGATCGTCAATACATGCGTAATGACATCGATCCAAAACGAGGGACTTTTAGAGTCCATGGGGACGTCATCGAGATTTCATTAGGGTTTACGGACCAATTCAATCTACGCATCGAAATGTTTGGGGATGAGATCGAACGCATCACCGAAGTCGATCGAGTCACAGGTAAGATCCAAAATGCTTATTCTGTATACAACATTTTTCCAGCCAACGAATATGCACGCTCCAGAGAACAAATGCTGGAAGCTTGTGATCGCATCGAAGAAGAACTCAAAGAAAGACTTGAAGTTTTACATAACGAAAATAAGCTTTTGGAGGAACAGCGTCTTAAACAAAGAACTTTATATGACCTAGAAGCTTTACGTGAATTTGGGATGTGTCCAGGTATTGAAAATTATTCACGACACATTGATGGACGTAAAGAAGGCCAACGTTCTTTTAACTTGTTTGATTACTTCCCAGATGATTATTTATTGGTCATCGATGAATCGCATGTTTCTGTACCACAAGTACGAGGCATGTATAACGGTGATCGTTCACGAAAAACGACCTTGGTTGAATATGGTTTCAGATTACCTTCAGCCCTTGATAATCGCCCTTTAAGATTCAGCGAATTTGAAGAAATCATCAACCAAGTCATCTTCGTTTCAGCTACACCAGGCGATTATGAGTTGGCTCTGACCCAAGGCGATGTCGTTCAACAAATCATCAGACCGACAGGTCTTGTCGATCCTGAAGTCATCATTCGTCCTTCACGCGGTCAAATTGACGACATCATCTCTGAAGTTCATGCGCGAATCGATCGTGACGAACGTGTTCTCATCACCACTTTAACTGTTAAAATGGCAGAAGAACTGACCTCATATCTAAAACGATTGGATTTAAAAGTGGCTTACCTTCATCATGAAACCTTAACGTTAGAACGCATTGAAATCCTGCATGATTTACGTAAAGGTAAATACAATGTCTTAGTTGGGATCAACTTACTTCGTGAAGGATTAGATCTTCCTGAAGTTTCTTTGGTTTGTATCCTAGATGCGGATAAAGAAGGATTCTTAAGATCACATCGTTCTTTGATTCAGACGATTGGACGTGCTGCCCGTAATTCAAACGGAAAAGTTATCCTGTATGCGGATCGCATAACCGACTCTATGGAAAAAGCAATCGGAGAAACACAACGTCGTCGTGACATTCAGATCGCCCATAACACAGCCAACAACATCACCCCTACCACCATCAAAAAAGAAATCCACGACGTCATACGAGGCAAAGAAACCAAAGCCATGGCGAAAGAATATCTAGGCAAACACGAAAAAACAAGCAAGGGTGAAAAATTACGTTTGATTGAAAATTTAGAGAGAGAAATGAAAGATGCGGCCAAAGTCCTAGACTTTGAACGTGCCGCTGAACTCAGAGACATCTTACTTGAATTGAAATCTCAACTTTAATTGATACATTATTATTGTAGTATGTAACAGTATAAATTATATGTAACATAGTGTGTTGTTACAAATAATAAAATATGATACACTTTCACCAGATAAGCAAGGTGAAAAGTGATGGAAATCCAAAATGCACAGAAATATATCTATGACTACTCTGGATTAGAGATGCATTTTGAGCCATGGGATTCTGTACCACCAATGCCATTGTTCATAACATCAAATTTTAATTTTTATAGTGCTAGCACAGATCTTGGATTCATTCTAGCTGTTATTCCTATAGGACCAGTAACTTTTTCAAAATTGTTCAATACCTATAGAAATCTAGAAACAACTTTGCACAACGATTATAAAATTATCTTTATATTATCAAAATCATCACCTTACATTAACAAAAGACTCATTGAATACAAAATTGCATTCATCATTTCAGGCAAGCAAATGTTTGCTCCTTTCTTAGGAGTTATTTACTCCAATAGATCAAGACAAGCTTACATCAGTAATATCCCATCCTATACGACTAGTTCTACCAAACTCTCTCCTTCTACATTTTTAGTTTATCTTTTTTTGATAAAGAGTGGCTTTACTTCTAAGCAGAATGATATTGCGAATCAATTAAGAATTTCAAGAATGACACTACATCGTGCGTATAAAGAATTGATGCGAGAAAAAATAATCATTAAGTCTGATAATAGTAAAAAAATGACTCTGCCTGAGAACTGGAGAACTACTTTCAAAGACAACTGTGCAAAATTCAAAAATCCGATTAAACGGCTCATTTACATTGATGGCTCAAATCACCCTGTTTTAAGTAACTTGGTGTTTTTTAAGACTTCTGAAAGTGCACTACAAGAATTAAGCGAAATGGCTGATCCACTCAATGAATCGTATGCAATTTACGTTTCAGATTGGAATAATATCAAGCATGAATTTACCACAATTCCTCATCTTGAGAATGACTCACTCATTGTGGAAATATGGTCAATCCCTGTGCCGAGTGAAAACGGAATTGTGAGTCCGTTTGCATTGGTTTTAACCATGCTGAACCATAAAAACGAACGAATAAAAATGGTTTTAGAAAATGTACTTGATCAAGAACTAAGTAGATATGATTAAGGGGCTTGACCTCTTCAGAATGCGATTTGAGAGATTTAAAGATCAGTATGTATTGATTGGAGGAAGTGCATGTTGGGTCGTCATGAACAAAGTGGGATTACCTTTTCGTCCTACAAAAGATTTAGACATTGTCTTGATCGTCGAGACACTAAGTCATGAATTTACGATAGCCTTTCATCAATTCATAAGAGATGGTGAATACAAGATAAGTCAAAAATCTGATGGTAAACCATGTTTCTATCGATTCGCAAAACCACAAAATCCAGACTATCCCTATATGATAGAAATCCTTTCTAAGGTCAATGATTCTTTTGAGTATCTTCATCCAGGAAGTATTACGAGAATGAGCATCGAAGAAGAGATAATTAGTCTTTCAGCGATCGTTATGAACATCGAACTTTATACTTTTTTGAGAAACAACACGATGATTATTGAAGGATTACCGGTTGCGGATGCGATTTGACTTATCCCCCTTAAAATCAGAGCGTGGATTGACCTGTCCAAAATGAAGGCATTAGGGCTTAAAATTAGGGAAGGCGATATTCAAAAGCATAAAAATGATGTGTACTTACTTGTTCAACTTTTGACCGCCAAATCTTTAAAGGATGTCCCTGTTCTGATTAAAGATGACGTTGTATTTTTTATAGAAAATTGCATGGATCATGATGAAAAGTTAAATGAACTCGGAATAGAAAACACATCGATCCAAGAAACAATGAACCGCTTGAAGATGGTATATCTCGCTGAATAATAGGATCGATGGACATAACATTTCAATAGTATCTTAGAAATATTTACATAGTGAAAATTCTTATTGGATTAGATAAATGATAATATGATATATATCATGGATTTATTGAAACAACCCTAGCAGTCAATAAACAATGATTGAATCAGGAGAACTTTATGAACATCTTATGTATCGGACAATCCACTTTAGACATCAGTTTACCTTTAGACCAAGATATTATTGAGAACGAAAAATTTCGCGTTTTCGATAAACTTGAATCAGCGGGCGGACCTGCGACCACCGCATCACTTCTTTTAGGTCTGTGGGGTGAAGATGTCAGTTTGTTTTCTCGTTTGGGAGATGATCTTTATGGTCATCACATCGCAGGCAAATTGCTTAAAGCAGGGGTTAAACATAACCATATACCTTGTGTTGGATTCTCAACCCCGATCAGCGTCATTTTAACCAATAAATCCAATGGGAAAAGAACGATCTTTAATTGCCCGGGAAACATTGCATCAAGTGACTTAAGTATCGAAGAAGATGTGAAGTTTATGCTGACGGATGCTCATGAACCCGAAATCACCTTGCGTTTTATAGCCCAACATCCTAAAACCATTTCTATACTGGATGCGGGTGGATTTCGTCCTAACACCGTTGAAGTCGCAAAACATGTGACCTGGTTGGTTTCATCTGAAACCTTTGCGAGTGGTTACTCAGGCGTCACGATCGATATTCAAGATCCAAAAACCTGGAACTCTATGTTTGAAAGACTCCATGAACTCAATCCTCATCCTATCGTCACCTTAGGTGAAAGAGGGTGTCTCTATGAAGAAGAAGGCAAGATCCATCATCTCAGTGCCTTTCCTGCCAAAGCCATTGATACCAATGGGGCTGGTGATATCTTCCATGGGGCTTTCGTTTATGCCTTAGTTCATAATTTGAGTTTAAGAGAAGGTTTACGTTTAGCTTCCATGGCTTCAAGTATCTCAGTGACACGGCGCGGAGGCAGTCTTTCCATCCCGTCACTGGATGAAGTATTAAGTGCTCTCCAACACGTTTAAATCAGACCTCACATCAATGTGAGGTTTTTCTTATGGGCACAGACTACCTTTGAATTTGTTCATGGTGTATAATATAAGTTATGCAAAAAGACGTTATCTACATTCAGGGTGCTCGCGAGAACAACCTGAAAAACATTACACTGACCATTCCTAGAAACAAACTTGTCATCATGACCGGTCTTTCAGGCAGTGGAAAAACCTCCTTGGCCTTCGATACGATCTACGCTGAAGGCCAACGTCGATACGTTGAATCGTTAAGCGCCTATGCCCGTCAATTCTTAGGCAATACTGAAAAACCGGATGTTGATGTCATAGAAGGTTTATCCCCAAGTATTTCTATTGATCAAAAAACGACCTCACACAATCCTCGCTCTACGGTAGGTACCGTTACCGAAATCTACGACTACTTAAGACTTTTATATGCTCGAGTAGGAACCCCTTATTGTCCAACCCACCATGAACCAATCGTTGCTCAAACCGTTCGTCAAATGGTCGATCGGGTCATGAAAGAACCCGATGGAGAACGCCTGCAGATCTTAGCACCCATCATCCGTGCTGAAAAAGGATCGCATAAAGAAGTTTTGGATAAACTTCGTAAAGAAGGCTATGTCAGAGTTCGCGTCAATGGCGAAAGTAAAATGTTGGAAGACGAGATCACCTTAGAGAAAAACAAGAAGCATACCATCGATGTCATAGTCGATCGTATCGTTAAACAAGCCGACAGTACATCTCGCTTATATGACTCCCTTGAGAACGCACTAAAGTTAGCCAAAGGTTTAGCTGTGGTAGTGAGTTCTGGAGAAGAACTGCTATTCTCAAGCAATTATGCCTGTCCTAAATGTGGTTTCTCTATCCCTGAACTTCAACCTCGTTTATTCAGCTTCAATTCACCTTTAGGAGCCTGTGAACACTGCAAAGGCTTAGGATCGATCCAAATGGTCGATGTCGATTATTTGATTCCTGATCGCAGTAAATCGGTCATGCAAGGCGGGATCGTATACTATAAAAATATACTCAATACTGAAAACATAGAATGGCAAGTCTTTGAAACCCTAGCCAAACACTATAAGATCGATCTGAATAAACCGATCAATCAACTTTCAGATAAACAACTTCAGATCTTACTTATCGGTTCTCCCGAACCCATCAAGTATTCTATAGAAACCCGTTCTGGTAACTCATACAGTAAAAACGACTTCATCGAAGGGGTTCAATCCTTGATTCAAAGACGTCATTTAGAAACCACTTCATCGATGGCTCGAGAATGGTATCAGACCTTTATGGCTGAAAGTGCTTGTCCTGTATGCGCAGGCAAGCGTTTAAATCCTATGGCATTAAGTGTTCAAGTGGGTCCTAAAAACATCAATGAATGGACAAGGATGTCGGTTAAACAAGCTTTGATTTATATGGATTCCCTAGCTTTAAAACCCATGCAGACAGAAATAGCCCATCTTGTTTTAAAAGAAATTAGAGAACGTCTCAATTTCTTAAAAGATGTGGGTCTAGAATATCTGACCTTAGATCGTATCGCAGGATCATTATCCGGTGGAGAAGCCCAACGCATACGTTTAGCGACTCAAATCGGTTCACGCTTAACAGGTGTCCTTTATGTGTTGGATGAGCCTTCTATCGGACTACATCAGCGCGATAACATGAAACTGATCAATACCTTGAAACAAATGCGTGATCTTGGGAACACCTTGATCGTTGTGGAACATGATGAAGAAACAATGATGGAATCAGACTACATCATTGATATTGGACCAGGAGCCGGTAAAGAAGGCGGAGAAGTCGTTGCGGCAGGAACACCTCAAGAACTGATCGCTAATCCGACCACCATAACCGGTAAGTATCTCGCAAAAATTCTGACCAATCCTTATCCTGAAAAACGACGTGAAGGCAATGGGAAGTCAATCCGTATCACCCGTGCATCAGAAAATAACCTTAAAAAAATCTCAGTTGATTTTCCTTTAGGTGTGTTTAATTGTGTCACTGGCGTATCAGGTAGTGGTAAAAGCACCTTGGTCAACGACATCTTAGGTAAATCCTTGGCACATTTTTTAGGCCGTCCTAAAGTAAAACCAGGGGCTGTCGAAAAAATCGAAGGCATGGAAGAAATAGATAAACTGATCGAGATCGATCAAGATCCGATTGGACGTACTCCACGATCAAATCCTGTGACCTATACTGGGGTATTTGATGATATCAGAGATCTTTTCGCCTTAAGTCCAGAAGCTAAAGTAAGAGGCTATGATAAATCTCGTTTTTCATTCAATGTCAAAGGTGGACGCTGTGAACTATGCCAAGGAGATGGGGTCAAACGTATCTCCATGCATTTTTTACCAGATGTCTATGTGCCTTGCGAAGAGTGTGAAGGAAAACGCTATAACAACGAAACTTTAGAAGTCACCTATAAAGGTAAGAATATTTATGATATCTTGGAGATGACCGTTGATGAAGCCTTGATTTTCTTCATCAACATCCATAAGATTCATCATCGTTTAAAGACCCTCCAAGATGTTGGCTTAGGCTACATCAAACTGGGCCAATCCGCCACGACTTTATCCGGCGGTGAAGCACAACGTGTCAAACTGGCCAGTGAACTTCAACGTCGTGCAACCGGCAAAACAGTGTTCATTTTAGATGAACCGACTACTGGACTTCATAGTTTCGATGTTGGGAAGCTCTTGCCTGTCTTACAACGTATCGTCGATAACGGGGATACCGTCATCGTCATTGAACATAACCTCGACATCATCAAAAATGCCGACAACATCATCGACTTAGGTCCTGAAGGCGGCGATGAAGGCGGTTATCTGATCGGCACAGGAACACCTGAAGTCCTCAGTAAAAATCCAAAAAGTGTGACAGGTCAATACCTGCAGAAAGTACTAAGGTAACCCTATGGAAGAATTCGGCAAAGCCTTAATCAAAGATCTTCAAGATTTCTTTAAGTTTGAACAAGTTTCTGGCGGAGAAAAAGCCCTTGAACGCTGGGTCATCATCCCCGACATCAATCGTCCTGGTTTAGAACTCAGCGGATACTTTATCCACAGTGAACCACGACGGATCATCATCATGGGCAACAAGGAATCTTCCTTTATGAAAACCTTGTCTCCTGAACTTCTTAAAGATCGTTTCGAAAAACTAACCGATGAATATACGCCCTGTATGATTTTCTCCAAAGATGTGGAAATCCCTGAAGTTTTGATTGAACTTGGAAACTATAAGAACTTCGCCATCTTTAGATCACAGTTACCAACGTATCAATTGATGGTTGACGTCATATCTTTCTTAAGTGAAAGACTGGCGCCTAATACCAATGTCCATGGTGTCTTGATTTCAGTCTATGGGAAAGGCATTCTCATCACCGGTGAATCTGGAATGGGTAAATCAGAAACTGCTCTAGAACTCATTAAAAAAGGTCATATCTTAGTCGCTGATGATCGCGTTGATGTCTATAAATATCATAATGCAGTGTTTGGTAAATCAACAGAACTCTTAGCCGGCATGCTTGAAATAAGAGGCATTGGAATCATTGACGTCAATATGATGTTTGGTGCTTCCGCAACTTTAGCTCAATCAGATATCGATTTTGTGATCGCCCTAGAAAAATGGAACGAAGAAAAACAATACACACGCGTAGGTATTGAAGACGAGGACCAGTTTTATGAAGTCTTAGGAGTCAAGATCCCTATGCAAACGATTCCTGTCAAAGAAGGTCGAAACATCGCCGTCTTGGTAGAATCTGCAGTCACCAATTTCAATCTTAAACAAAAAGGCATCAACAGTTCTAAAGAATTTGAACAACGTGTCTATGACTTCATCAATAAGCAAAACAAGGAGGCAAAATGACATTCTTTCCAGACATATCGACATTCGTCCAAATCGGAGGTTTATCCATTAAGATGTATGCGGTATGTATCTTAATTGGCGCATTCATTACCTATTTTATTTCTGAACATAAACTATCAAAGATGGGCTATCCTAAATCTTATGCTGAAGATATCTTCTTTGGTGCTCTGGTTTCAGGCATCATCGGAGCACGTTTATGGTATGTCCTGTTTTATAACCTAGATTCTTACTTAGCTGATCCGATTTCGATCTTCATGACTTGGAATGGAGGAATGGCCATCCAAGGTGGATTGATGCTGGGGGTCATCTTTGGTTATGTGTATGTAAAATATCGCAAGATCAACTTCTTACGGGCTGCTGATGCGATCGTACCGGCCATACTTTTAGCTCAAGCCATGGGTAGATGGGGCAATTTCTTTAACCAAGAAGCTTTTGGTCGTATCGTACCAGAATCTTTCTATACTTATTTTCCTGCCTTCATCAAAGACATGATGTATATTGAAGGAGCCTATAGAGAACCGACTTTCTTATATGAATCAGTCCTCAATGTGCTTGGCTTCTTCGCCATTACCTATGGTTTAAAATACCTCATCAAGGTTAAACGTGGAGATCAGTTCTATGGTTATTTGGTATGGTATGGAATTACCCGTTTCTTTGTGGAAGGCTTAAGAAGTGACAGTTTGTATGTCTGGGGAACCCTCATTCGTACAGCCCAAGTCTTATCGATCCTCTTTGTATTCATTGGATTATTGGGTTGGGCAGGAGTCTTTAGAAAACTCACCAAGAAGAAAAAACCTATCATCCTGTTTGATTTGGATGGGACCTTACTCGATACCGAACCTGTCATCATCGAAACCTTCAAACAGATATTTAAGAAATACAGACCAGAATTAAAATTGACCCGTGATCAAGAAATTGCTTTCTTAGGTCCTACTCTTCATGAATCCTTAGCGAAGTATTTACCTGAAGATGAAGCCAAGAGCGCCTTTAATGACTATCGTGAGCTCAACATCAAACTTCATCCTGAATACATCAGACCGATGCCTAACGCCAAAGAACTCATAGAAGCGCTTAAAGCCAAAGGCTATACGATGGGTATCGTATCTTCCAAGAAGAAAGATGTGGTTGAATTAGGACTGAGATTGACTCAAATGGATCATTACTTCTCAACCATCGTGGGTTATGATGAAGTAAAAAAATTCAAACCTGATCCAGAAGGCTTACTCTTAGCGTGTAAGAATCTAAAAGAATATCACGACGATGTGATCTATGTCGGAGATACCGACACCGATATGTTGGCTGCCGCTAAAGCTGGTATGTATAGTGTGGCTTTGATTACGCATCCTGAACGTAAAGATGCGATCTTAAATGCCAAACCTAATATCGCGATCCACGATTTAATGGAATTATTGCCCATCCTAGAAAAGGACATCTCATGGACAAGATCTACGATTTAGCCATCATCGGTGCTGGTCCTGCAGGCATGACCGCAGGGATTTACGCCAAACGAGCCGGTTTAGACATCATCATGTTTGAAAATTCTGCCCCAGGCGGAAAGTTAGTCAAGACATTTGAGATCGACAACTGGCCAGGAGAATCTCGTGTATCCGGTGTTGATTTGGCTTTGAAGATGTATGAACATACCACCAACTTAGAGATTGAAACAGAATTCGTTGGGATCAAAAAAATAAATGATGGGATCATCAAAACCTTAGAAACCGAAGATGATCGAACCTTTAAAGCCAAAGCTGTGATCTTAGCCACAGGAACCATTGAGAATAAGATGGAAGTCCCTAATGAAGATCGTTTAACAGGTCACGGTGTCAGTTTCTGTGCGGTATGTGACGGTGCTTTCTATAGACAAAAAGAAGTTGTGGTCATCGGTGGCGGTAATGCGGCATTAGAAGAAGCTGTTTATTTGACTCAGTTTGCCACAAAGGTCACCATCATCATACGCAGAGATGTCTTCAGAGCTGATAAAGTTGCCCAAGACCATGCCTTAAATCATCCAAAAATCCACGTCATTCGTCATACAGTACCAGTAGCTGTCATCGGTGAAGATCACGTAACTGCGATTCGATTAAAAGATCTCATCACCAAAGAAGAATTTGATTATCCAACAGATGGTATCTTCCCTTATATCGGTGCGACAGCCAGCACATCTTCGGTTGCGCATCTGGATGTCTTGGATAACTTAGGTTATATGATCGTCAATGAAAAGATGGCTACGAAAGTACCTGGAGTCTATGGTGCAGGCGATGTCTGTGTCAAACCTTTAAGACAAATCGTTACTGCGGTCTCAGATGGTGCAGTCGCAGCTCAAATGGCTTTCTTGTATATCCAAAGCATTAAATAGACAAAGAAAAAGACTCTCTTTACCGGCAAAAGTTCAGAGGGTCTTTTTTTATTCAAGCGATGTATCTTTTGGTCGTTTATCTTCAAGTCTCATTTCCTTTTTCCATAGAGAGCTAATTCTAGATGTGGAAAATGTGAAAATATGTGTGGTTTATTTAAAAATATGTTATACTTTAGAAAGTGGAGTGAAATACTCCAAAAATTAATTAAAATGGGAAATACTCCAAATAAGAGCGCTCGTATTTGGGTATAATAAAGGGAGGTGTTAGCTGTCTTAGATATAATTGTTTGCACTCACTCAAATTTTGCTCAAGGTTTGAAGGAGGCAACTGAAATGATTTGTGGTATACAAAAGGGTTTTGAGGTATTTGGATTTCAAGAAGGTGACGATTTTCTTGAATTTAGTGAAAAAATAAAAACTTCGGTTTACCAGTATCTTGAGCAAGGAGATGAAGTTGTTTGCTTAGTAGATTTATTTGGAGCAACTCCATTTAACACAAGTGCAGTTGCTTTAGCAAACACAAACTGTTTATTGGTTTCTGGTGTGAATTTGCCTTTGTTGTTAGAATTGGTTACACAGAGAGAATTTGCCACCGACTATAAGGCGTTAATTGAATCATCTCTTGAGAGTGCTAGAGACAGCCTTAAGATTACTGACATCAGTGAGATGTTCAAAAAAGGAGAATAAAATGATTAGTTTAGCGAGATGTGATGATCGACTGATTCATGGTCAATGTATGATTTCAGTAACAAAAGAATATGATATCAAACGGATCATTGTTGTGGATAATTTTACAGCATCAAATGCTATTCTACGTGTTGTATTCGAAACAGCTGTACCTTCCAATATGAAAGCATCATGCTATACACTTGAACAAGCTATTGATCCTATAAAAGAAGCAATGATCAACAATGAAAATACACTTATATTGATGAAGACACCACAAGTTTATGTTGAATTGAGAAAAGTGATTGATGGTCTTCCAAATAACTTTAACATCGGTCCAATGAGTAGTAAAAAGGGAGCAACGCCTGCAACAGGATGGGCACATTTACTTCCTGAAGAGGTTGCAGCAATAAAAGAATTAGTTAATAGTGGTGTACGTGTATTTTTTAAACAAACTCAAAGCAATCCATTGATTGAATGGAAAGATCTCGCGTCAAAATTTGACTGAATAGTTAAACAAAATCGATAGAAATCGAAAGAAAGGGAAAAATGAATATATTTCAGGCTTTATTAATCGCGTTTTTTGGTTGGTCTACATCCATTTGGGCTCCTGTTTGGCTTGGAGGACTTGGTGGATGGTATACAATGGGAAGACCGTTAATTGCTGGGACAATAATTGGATTAATTTTAGGAGATGTTAAATCAGGAATAATGTATGGGGCTGCTGTTCAAGCTTTGTATATTGGACTCGTTACTCCAGGTGGGTCCATGTCTCCAGATATGAACTTAGCAACTTGGTGCGCAATACCTTTAGCATTAGTTAGTGGAGCACCTGTTGAATATGCAGTTTCGATAGCTGTTCCGTTAGCTGTTGTAGGCATGTTTGGGAGTCAATTGGTTAAGGCTGGTAATTTGTATTTCGTACACAAACAAGATGATGCTATTGAGAAGGGTAATTTAGTATTGGCCGAAAGACTTCCAGTCTACGGACAAGTCACTAACTTCACATATAGATTCTTTGCGATATTTATTGTCTGTTTCGTTGGAGCTTCAATCGTTCCGACCTTAGTTTCAATGGTTCCAGCATGGCTAAATGATATTTTAAATATTTTTGGTAGATTGTTACCATTGACAGGTTTCATGCTCCTGTTAAGTTTAATTCTTAAGAAAAAAATTGATTTAATTTATTTCGTATTTGGATTTATATTAAGAGCTGCTTTAGGTTGGGCGATTATACCAACCGTAGCTTTCTCGGCTGTTCTCGCATATATTGATTTCAAAACAAGTAACAGTAAAAAGGAGGCAAGAGTTTAATATGGCATACAAAGGAGATAGTACTCTATCACGTAAAGGCGCTATAAAAGCATATCTATCATGGATGCAGTGGAATCTTACTGTTCAGAATCAGGAACGCATGCAAGGACCATCAATCATAAAGATGCTTGCATCAGTAAGAGAAGAATTATATCCAAATGATCCCGCTGGACAAAAAGCATTACTACAAAGACACACAAATTTCTTCAATACTGAACCTTACTTAGGAGCAATTGTTCCTGGTATCGTGCTTGGTATGGAAAAAGAAAAAGCAAAAGGCGGAGATGTTCCAGATGATTTGATCACAGGCATTAAAGCAGCTTTGATGGGTCCGTTTGCTGGTATCGGTGATTCGTTGCTTCCTGGAACCTTAATTCCAATATTATTAGCGATTGCTTTAGGCTTATCAACCGACGGCTCAGTCGTTGGTCCTATATTCTACGTCGTTGTGTTCCTTGGAATCATGCTACCTTTAACTTGGTTCCTATTCTCATCAGGTGTAAGCCTGGGTGCTAAGGCAGCAGAAATGATTTTAGCTGGTGGATTAAAAGATAAGGTTACAAATGCTATTGATATTGTTGGCTTAACAGTAGTCGGATATATTAGTGCACAGTATTCAAAACTTGAAAGTGGTTTTGTCTTCAAATCTGGTGATTTAACCATTAAATTGCAGACTATGCTAGATGCTATTATGCCAAAACTACCAGTACTAGGCATGGCGTTTTTAACGCTTTATTTGTTGAAAACCAAAAAGTGGAAAGTAACGAAAATTATGTTATTATTCCTAATTATTTCGATTATTGGTTATTTTACAAAGATTGTAGGAGTAGTTTCTTAAAAGGAGAAATTTATGAATAAAAGTGTTGAGAGGTTGCTTCATGGCGTTATAATTTCATGCCAAGCTTACGAGGACACACCTTTATATGGTCCAGAAAACATGAAGATCATGGCAGAATGTGCAATTCTCGGAAAAGCAAACGGTATTCGAGCTTGTTGGAAACAAGATATTGAAGCAATTCGTTCAATTACTGATTTGCCAATTATTGGCATAAATAAAGTGTTAGTGGATGATTCAGGAAAAAAGAATAATGTGTTTATTACCCCAACCTATGAATCAGCTATAAGCATTATAGAAGCCGGAGCTGATATTGTAGCAATGGATTGTTCATTTGAATTCAGATCTTATGAAGAAGTTATGATTGAGATTAATAAGATAAAGAAGAATTATCCCAATATTGCATTGATGGCAGATATTTCGACACTTGAAGAAGGAATTAAAATGGCTGAAAGTGGAATGATAGATATCATATCAACTACTCTATCTGGGAGAAGATTCAAAAATGATAAGAGCGTATTAGGACCAGGGCCTGATATTGACTTAGTCAAAGAATTGAAATCAAAAATCAATTTACCCATAAATGCTGAAGGCAGAATTTGGGATATTGAAGGTTTCGAAAAAGTGTTAGAGGCAGGTGCGGATATGGTAACAATCGGAACAGCGATAACACGTCCACATCTCGTTACGGAAAGATTTACCAAATTTAACACAAGTTGGTTTTCGTCAAAAGATAGTTGATTGTACCGAGAAAAGATAAGATGGATTCTTATCTTTTCTCATTTTAATTTAATTGCACATTTCCTTTTAGCATATGCCTAAATTTAAAGGATATAATGAACGAAGTAAATAAAGGCATAAATAAGATATAAATTAATATATATGGAGAGGGCACGAACTATGAGAAGATTCGAATTTATATTAACCCCCGAAGAGTATTTAGAACATGTATTTTTTCAGTTTGAAAATTCAAGATCACTGAGAACCATAAGAATTTGGCTAAGATTATCAGTTCCATTGCTGATTATTCTTTTAGTTCTCATCTTTAAGATATACTTAGACTTTGATTTGTTAATTATCTTGATCATTACTGTAGTTTTGTGGTTTTTGATATATTCAAAAGTTTGGAAAGCTGTGATAAAAAACAAAGTTTCACGAATGAAAACCAGTATTTTAGAAAAAGTTAAATTTGTTGACACATATGTTGATTTTGGTTCTGAAGATATATGTGTTAATAGTGAATCATTTGAACAAAAGTATAGTGTTAAAGGGATTGAGCACTTCGTTCTACTAGATAAAATTCTCCTAATATTTGTAGAGAAAGATGTTATTTGTTTACCAAGAAGACTTTTTGAAAATGCTGATCCTGTAAACTTTATAACCGATTTAACAAAAAAAGTTGGTTAGTTTTTAAATTGATAAAGATTTTAATATAAAATATCATATTCAACCTATGTCGATTTTCAAAATTATTCACAAAAATTCAGATAATGATTTAAAATAATGATAATAAATGTTTATGAAAATTAAACTCACACTAGGAGGGTTGACATCATGTGTTTATGCTCCGTTATGTCGAGTCTTAAAAGGAGAATTGTATGAAAGTAATCAGCATTATAGAAAGCAAATATGACAGCTTAACGAATGGTGAAAAAAAGGTTGCTGACTACTATATCGTATGTGGAAATAATATAGTGGAAAAAACCTTAGCTGATATATCTGAAGATGTCGGTGTCGGTGAGGCAACGATTGTTAGGTTCTGTAAGAAAATTGGGTTTCTCAGTTTTCAGGATGTAAGATTACAAATCAACATTGAGAGTGTTGACAGGGTTGATATAAAGAGACAAAGTTTTATAACTCAAATAGAAAGTAATATAACGAATACTATAAGCCGAACAATTGAAATATTAGAGTTAAATAATGTAAACGCTGCAATAAAACTTATCAATGAAACAAATAAACTATTGTGCTATGGAGTTGGGGATTCAGGACTAGCAGCAGAAATCATTGCAAGGCGTTTCGTCAGAGTTGGGAAAAAGTGCCAAGGGATATCAGATCCACACTTTCAAGCAATGTATTCAGTATCTGCAAATGAATCTGATTTAATTTTAGCATTTAGTCGTACAGGTAGATCAAAAGACCTTATACACGCAGTGTGCATAGCAAAAAAGAATGGCTCAAAAGTAATAGCAATTACAAATTTTAAAAAATCTCCCTTAGCGAAAATGGCTGATATCATTTTACTAACGTCAATGCTAAGCACACCTCTGACAGGAGGTAATCTTGTCGGCGAAATTAATCAAATATTTATTGGGGATGTTTTGACAACTGGGTATTCCTTATTGAATGAAGATCGTACATTGGAAATGAATAAGAAAACATTCCAAGCGATTCAAGAAAAAATGGTTGACTAGATTCTGCTCCATACTCAATAGTTTTAACAGCATATCAATAGAGGATAAATCAGTGTTTTATGATTTATCCTCTTTTTATAATGAATATTGATTCTTGAAATAATTAAAGTATTAACACACTTACATTGTATAGATATCACACTCATCGTGTGTAGTAAACCTGAAGTGTCATCGCTATAATAAAGTAACAGGAGTCATGAAGACAAGAGGGGGTTCTTGTGAAACACCAGGATGCGTGGTACAATGAAATTTGAGGTAAGACCTATGAAACGACGCGTCATTTTATTGACTGGGATTTCTGGTGCTGGTAAGACGACCACCATGGGAGTCCTAGAAGATATGGGTTATCACTGTATCGATCAATTCCCCATCAGTTTATTAAAAGACCTGCGAAACTTGATCGTAAAAGGATCAGATCCGCGTTTTGATAATGTGGTCATTTCTATGACCCTTCAAGATTTTGATAGTTATTATTCAACCTTTCGTGGATTAGATATTGATCTGCGGGTCGTTTTTCTGGAAGCATCCCACGATGAACTGTTGAAGCGCTATAAGTCGACTCGACGCAATCATCCATTGTTGATCTCCAATAAAGTCACGACTTTAGAAGAAGCCTTGACTTATGAAGAAGAAAACTTAAAGAAACTAAAAGACACCTCATTTACAGGCATTGACACAACTTTCCTAAAAGGCACAGAACTTAAGAGCCGACTCAATAAGATGTTTAGTCTGAATTCAAAACCAACTTTTTCGATCAGTTTTGTTTCATTTGGTTATAAGAATGGGGTACCTTTAGATGCCGATCTTTTATTTGATGTGAGGTTCTTGCCTAATCCTTTTTGGGATGAAACTTTACGTGAATATACTGGAGAAGAGCCCATCATCAAAGACTTCGTCATGAAACAAGAAGAAACAAAGATCTTCATAAAGAAGCTTAAAAGTTTCTTAGATTATGCCTTTAAAGAATATGTTAAAGAAGGCAAGAATCATTTTACAGTTGGTATTGGCTGTACAGGTGGCAAACATCGTTCAGTCGTCTTGGTCGATGAATTCTTTGAGATTTACAAACAGAAATATCATTGTTTCAAGGAGCACAGAGATCTACAATGACAGCACACAAGAAAGTGGTGGTGATTGGTGGGGGCACGGGTCAATCCATTATCTTAAGAGGTTTAAAACAGATTCCTGATATCAAATTATCGACGATCGTGACGGTTGCGGATGATGGCGGATCGACCGGAAGACTGAGAAGAGCGTATCAGATCCCAGCGATGGGTGATATCCGAAATGTCATGTTGGCTTTAGCTGAAAGTGAAAGTCTTTTAAATGAGCTCATGTCATATCGATTTGAAGCCAATGAAGAACAGACTGAAAATGATTTAGCCGGCCATAATTTAGGCAACATTATTTTAACGGCACTGACCACCAAGAGTGGATCCTTTATGGAAGCCATTACCTTGATTTCTAAGGTGCTCAATGTCAAAGGAGACATCATTCCTTCGACCACTCAAGTTGTTACTTTATACGCTCATATGGAAGATGGAACCATTGTCAAAGGTGAAAACAACATTCCTAAAACTAAAAATATCATCAAAGATGTTTTCTATAATGAACCTGTTGAAGCCACTAAACAAGCCATCAAGGCTCTTGAACAAGCCGATTTGATCGTGTTTGGGATTGGTTCTTTGTATACCAGCATCTGTGCTAACCTCATCATTCCAGACATCCGTAAAGCCCTCCAAAAGACGCAGGCGAAGAAAGTTTATCTCTGTAATGCGATGACCCAAAAAGGTGAAACAGATAACTATACGATGGAAGATCATGTATCTAAACTAGAAACACATTCAGGGATCACCATTGATGAAGTCTTGGTGTATAGTGATGAAATCCCTCAAAAGTTAAGAGAAAAATATGCAACTCAAAATGCTTTCCCAGTCATCATCAAAGATAAGGTTCATCCTTATAAAGTATTACGCAGAAAACTGTTGACCTATCAAAATGATCTGATACGTCATGATTCTTCACGCATCCAAAAAGCCATTACAGATATCATAAAGGAACTTGATTGATATGTCTTTTACTACTGAAGTCAAAACAGAGATCACCCAACAGCCCATCAAAGTGTGCTGTCATAAAGCTCAATTATCGGCATTGATTCAACTCAATGCCTCTTTGATCATTCATGAACAACAGCTTCAACTCATGATCCATTCTGAAAATGCCTCTACCGCAAAGCGTATTTTTAAGTTGCTTAAAGACAGCTATGCCCCTGAAATGGAACTCAATGTGCTAAAGAAAGCACGCTTGAAGAAAAACAACATCTATGAATTAGAAATCAAAACCAAAGTCAAAGAGATCCTCAATGATTTAGGACTGATGACGGATAAAGGGATTCAAGCTCATCCTGCAAAAAAGATCGTCAGTAAAGAATGTTGCGCAAGATCTTATTTGGCTGGAGCTTTCTTAGCGGCAGGCAGTGTCAATTCTCCCCAAAAATCAAATTATCATTTAGAAATCGTGACTCAACAGGAAGAACATGCCCAATTCATAGAATTCTTAATGAAACGCTTTGATTTGCCTGCCAAAACGATCCTACGCAGACATCAGCATGTCACTTACTTAAAGGCATCAGATAAGATATCAGATTTTTTAAGGATCGTCAGTGCTAATTCTGCAGTACTAGATTTTGAAGAGATCCGCATTCAGAGAGACTTTCATAATTCATTGACGCGCCTAGATAACTGTGAAGTCGCCAATGAGATGAAAACTCAAGCTGCCGCATCTAAACAAATCGCCGTGATTGAAAGATTGATCAAAAGAGGCGTTATTGAGCGTTTGGATGAACGATATGCGGTTGTTGCACGTTTACGTCTTGATAACCCAGAAGCCAACCTCAATGAACTCTGTGAGCTCTATGAAGAAGAAACAGGGAATGCGATTAGTAAGTCAGGGATCAAACATCGTCTCACCAAATTGATGGGAATGGTGTAAAATAGGTGTTGACCTGTCAACATTTGAAGATTTGAGTATGGGTTAATGCTTTGGCTACCAAACCAAAAAAAGAGGAATCCTATGAAATATGTTCGTTTATTAATGAAAACATTAGCTTTGATCTTATTACTGGTTGCGTTGTTTAGTAACCATATCTTGCCTGTCACCTATTTGATCGTCATTGGTGCTGTAGAGATCCTACTTCTGCTTTTGGTTTGGAGAAGGAAAGTCATCCAGATATTTGTGGTGATCCTTATGATCATCAGTTCATTTGGACTCTTGTATTCAGAAAACATCATCGCTAGACTGGTTACTTATAATCCGCTGCAAACCAACTCTGTCTCATTCTTTACACTTAAGAATTCTTCAATCTTGACCGTCAAGAGTGCCATCAATAAAAAGATTTCATCATCCAGTTTGGTTGAAACTGAACTCAATTTGGTCATCCAAAAAGAGCTAGAAAAACAAGGCTACAAACAAACCCTTGGAACATTTGAAGGCATCTATGAAGGTGTTACACAGCTCTATGAAGGAACGATCGATGTTTTGGTCATGGATGAAGCATATATCGATACCATCTTAACCATCGATGAAGAATTTCTAAATAAAACAAAAGTCATATGGGCCATCAAGAATACCGTTGAACGGGTACCCATCGTATCAGAAAAAGATGTCTTAAAAGAAGCCTTTACGGTTTATATTGAAGGCAATGATGCTTATGGTGAGCTTCAAACCAAGGGACGCAATGATGTCAATATTATCATGACAGTCAATCCCATTACCCATTCCATCAAGATGGTTTCAGTCCCTCGTGACTCCTATGTACCTTTGGATAAGCCAACTTGTAATTTAAACAGTGGATTAACCAATACTCTCGATAAATTGACCCATGCAGGTTTGAAATCAACAGGGGTCAACTGTGTTATCGGCACACTTGAAAAAGTCTTCAACATCGACATTGACTATTATCTCCAAATGAATTTTAGTTCATTCAGAAAAATCGTTGCAGCACTTGGGACCATCACGGTTTATAACGCTCAAGAATTTACCGAAGATGTCAGCGGTAAGAAATATCACTATGACAAAGGCATCATCGAACTTAATGACGCCCAAGCTTTGTATTTTGCCAGACAACGTCATGGATTCTTGATGGGCGATTTACAACGTGTAAAGAATCAACAAGAAGTCATCAAAGGCATCATCGCTAAACTAACCGAACTTTCGACTTTGACCAAGATCGAATCGATCGTTACCGCCATTCAAGGTTCTATTGATACCAACATGTTACCAGCTGAAGTTATGGCCATTGCCAGAACTCAGATTCAAAATCTCAGCTTTAAATGGGAACTCAGTTCATTTGATTTAACAGGCACAAGTGCTTATGAAGGCACATTGACCATGGGTTATGACAGAAATCTATATGTCCTTAAACTTGATCCATCATCGATTTTGGCTGCTCGTAAAGCTTTAATGGATAATATGGTCATTCCTCAATGAAATCAATGAAGGATCTTGTCAATCAACTCAAAAGAAACAGCGGGCTCATCGCAGATCTTGTCTCTGTGCTTGTCGCCTATTTCTTTTCAATTCTGGTTCGTTTTGATTTTTCGCTTTATCAAAAGGATTTCTTAGGATTTACCGCAGAACGTTACCTACAGCTTTTGGTTCAACAAAGCTGGATCATTATATTGGTCTATCTCATTGTGTTTAAAGTGTTTAAGTTAGATAAAACCATCCAAGGCCTAGCTTCTGTTTATGAAGCTACCCGGGTCATCATCGCTGCCATATTAGGAGCCATCATCTACTTTTTGATTTCATATACAGGTTTGATTCCTCGTTTACGTTTTGGGATCTATCCGATCCAAGCATTACTTTTGATCATGTTTCTGGAATTCATCCGTTTCTATAAACGAATGACACAACTGGTCACGGTCAAATCAAAAAACGGCAGTGCAGATGATTTGAATACGATCATCATTGGAGCTGGTGCAGCCGGATCTTTACTGTTCAAAGAAGTCAGTACAAATCATATCTATAAGAGCAAAATATTAGGCTTCATCGATGATGATCCAACAAAAACTGGTAAAAGCATCGGTGGTGTCAAAGTCATGGGAACCATAGATAAGCTTGAAGAGTTGGTCAAAAAACTCGATATCCAACAAATCTATGTGGCCATGCCCAGCGTCTCTTTACAAGTTCAAAAAGCCATCATTCAGCAATGTTATAACACAGGCTGTAAAGTAAAGGTCTTATCGTCTACCCAAGATATGATGAGTTCAAGCGGAATCAAAAACAATCTGCATGACTTGAATATTGAAGACCTGTTGGGCAGAAATGCGATTACTTTAGATAATTCAGCTTTGAATGAATTTATCCATGATCAAGTGGTTTTGATCACGGGAGCTGCAGGATCGATCGGCAGTGAACTTGCTCGTCAAGTCTATGCCTATGAACCTAAGATATTGATCTTGATCGACATCAATGAAAACGGGATCTATGATCAACACCAAGATTTCTTAATGAAAAAGAATCCAGATCATAAAACCAAACTGATTCCTTTGATCGTAAACATGCGTGAACGCAGTGAATTAGAGCACTTATTCGCAAAGTATCAGCCCTCCTTGGTTTTCCATGCGGCAGCTCATAAACATGTCCCTACGATGGAAGATATGCCTTCAGAAGCTGTAAAAAACAACATCTTTGGTTCAGTCAATCTGATTGAAGTGGCCAAGAAATATAAGGTCCAGCGTTTTGTGACCATATCTACCGATAAAGCAGTTAATCCTACCAATGTCATGGGAGCCACTAAACGATTCATTGAACAAATCATTCAATCGATCGATCCCAATTCTTGTGAAACAAAATTCATGGCTGTACGTTTTGGGAATGTATTGGGTTCTAATGGATCGATCATACCTTTGTTTAAGCGCCAAATCGAAGCAGGTGGACCATTGACCTTGACCCACAAAGACATCATCCGTTACTTCATGACCATTCCTGAAGCGGTTTCTTTAGTTCTTCAAGCAGCTGTTTACGCCAAAGGCGGAGAAATCTTCGTCTTAGATATGGGTAAACCGGTTAAGATCTTAGATCTTGCGAAAAATTTGATCAGATTGGCTGGTTATGAACCATATGTGGATATCGACATCAAAGAAGTTGGCTTAAGACAAGGCGAGAAACTGTATGAAGAGCTTCACTTAAGCAAAGAAGAAGTCAGTTCTACCCCCAATCAATTGATTTTTATCACACTTCCAATAAAGGTCGATCCAAAAACCATTGAAGAAGATCTTAAACATTTGGAATCTGTAGTTGATCTTGATGATGAATCCATCATCCAAGCTTTGATCAAATGTGTCCCTACTTATCAACCCAACCGAACTAAAAATGTATAAACCCATTAAGCGATGCATAGACTTTATTTTGTCTTTGATCGGACTGCTTGTTCTGAGTCCGATTTTACTGTTGATTGCCATCATCATCAAGTGTGAATCTAAAGGAAAAATTCTTTTTACACAAAGAAGGATCGGAAAAGACAAACGTCTTTTCAACATCTATAAATTCAGGACCATGCTTTCGACTACCCCTAAAGATATGCCAACACATTTACTCGATCATCCGGAAAAATTCATCACACGCTCAGGTGCTTTTTTACGCAAATCAAGTTTGGATGAATTGCCTCAACTCATCAACATCTTACGTGGAGACATGAGTATCGTAGGACCCAGACCAGCTTTATGGAATCAAGATGATTTGATCGCAGAACGCGAAAAAGTCGGTGCCAATCATATTCTTCCAGGATTAACAGGTTGGGCTCAAATCAATGGCCGAGATGAATTGCCCATCGATCTTAAAGCACAATTAGATGGTCAGTATGTTAAGGATATGAACTTTTGGTTAGACACCAAAATCTTCTTTCTCACCATATTCAAAGTACTTCGTTCAGAAGGCATCCAAGAAGGGAAGCGACAATGAACCCAATCAAGGACTTAGTGTCGATCATTACCCCTGTATACAATGCAGAAACGACCTTAAAAACAACCCTAGACAGTATTCTTAATCAAACCTATACGAATTGGGAATTGATCATGGTCAACGATGCATCAAGTGATCAAAGTGCCACGATCGCAAAAACCTATCTGAGTAAAGATAAACGGATCCAATGGATCGATCTGACACAAAATGTCGGGGCAGCCAAAGCTCGTAATTTGGCGATCGATCGAGCTCGTGGTCAATATATTGCATTTCTGGATGCGGATGATGTCTGGGATTCCACCAAACTTGAGAAACAAGTCAGTTTTATGAAGGACCATGCCTATGCCTTTACATTTACTGCTTATCGAACCAATAAAGGACGCATTATAAAGGCGGATCCAGTTTTAGACTATAAACAATTGATTGTCGATAATAAGATTGGATGTTTGACAGTCATCGTTGATCGTAGAATGACCGGAGATTTTGTGATGCCGGATTATCGAAAAGGCCAAGATCATTTGACTTGGTTGATGTTGATGAAACGTGGTCATAAAGCACAGGGTCTCAATGAAATCTTGGCGACATATACTGAAGGCAATGCTGGATCACTTTCAGGCAATAAATTAAAAGCTGCTAAAAGACAATGGTTCAATTATAGAAAAGCACTAGGCTTAGGTTTCTTTCAAAGCTGTTTCTATTTTATTCAATATGCCTTTTATGCACTAAAAAAATACGGAGTTAAACTATGATCAAACTCAGTATAATTGTCCCTCACTATAATACTCCAGATCTTTTAAAAATCCTGTTGGACAGTAATCCTTTTTCAGATGCGATTCAAGTCATTGTATGTGACGATCGCAGCACGAAGAATCTGGAAGAATTGGATAAGCTTAAAAAAACATATTCTCAAGTAACGTTTATCACAAATGGTTCAGAGGTTAAAGGTGCTGGTGCTTCTCGTAATCAAGCTTTAGATCTTGCGAAAGGGAAGTATGTTTTATGTGCAGATGCAGATGACTATTTTGTACCAAAAGTATGGGATTTAATCGAACCTTATTTATCACAGGAACAAGACCTGGTTATTTTCAAGTTTACCTCTGTATATCTCAACACCAACACGGATGCACATCGTAGTGATCGATATAGTGCCTTGATCGACAACTTCCTTGCTTCACCTACTCAAGATAATGAAGATGCCTTGCGTTTCATGCATCCTACCCCTTATCCAAAACTGATAAAGCGAACACTTTTAGAAGAAAATAAAATCCGTTTTGATATGATCAGACACTCTGAAGATGTCTTATTCGCAACCAAAGTTGGTTATTATGCCAAGAAGATGATTGTAGATCCTCGTGTATTGTATGTGGTGACCCGTTCTAAAGGCTCTCAAACCATGACGTTTAGTGAAGCCATTTTTGATATCCGCTTGGATGTCTTAATTCGCAAAGTCACATTCTTAAAAGAAAGATTGCCCAAAGAACGATTTGACACCTTACGTTTCGAATCAATATCTATTTTGATCAGTGCTTTTAAAAACCATTTACCCCTAAGTAAAATTTTAGCGACATCCAAACTCATGAAGAAAAACGGATTGAGACGTATACCAAAAGATATTTTTAATCCAAACGTTTTCTTAAGTCATCTAAAGTATTACCGCCTTAAACACAAATCGGCACCCAAGGATAACTCATGAAGATCAGTATCATTATTCCTCACTACAATTCACCAGAATTGCTAAAAGTACTTTTAGATTCCATTGGGTCTTATGAAGATACCCAAATCATTGTGGTGGATGATCACAGCACCAAACAACTAGAAAATTATACTTCTTTAAGTCAAGATCCTGCCTATGCCCACGTGACTTTTGTTTTAAATGACTTTGGGAAAAAAGGCGCAGGTTCAGCTCGAAATAAAGGATTGGATTTGGCTATCGGTCAATCGTTACTATTTTGTGATGCGGATGATTATTTGTTGCCTGACTATCGAACATGTTTAGAACCATATTTAGAGAAAAACATCGATCTGGTTTATTTTACGCCAATCAGTCGCTTTATAGGCACACAAGAAGATGCGCATCGTGCTGACAAGTTCATTGATTTGATAAAAGCGTATCTGGATCAACCATCACAGAAAACTGAAGATGCTTTACGCTTTACCTACTATGTCCCTACTTCAAAGTTAATTAAGCATGACTTAATCAAGCAACATCAGATACGATTTGATGAAACCATGGTTTCTAACGATGTGATGTTTTCAGCCAAAGTTGGAGCAGAAGCACAGAAGATCGAAGTTTCATCAGAGTCCATCTATTGTCTCACAAGATCTCCAGGTTCATTGACGATGAGCCGTGTAGAAAAGAATTTTGATCAACGCTTTGAGATCGGTTTAAATCTGCATCGTTATCTCAAAGAGAAAATATCAGCTCAGCGTTACGGCCAACTAGAACTTCCTGCCTTAGTGTATGTGATACAGGCCTTCCAATATCATTTAGGCTTAAAGAAAGCGCTGTGGGTCTATAAACAGCTTAGACGAGAACATATTCCTGTCTTTAGATTAGGGTTACTAAATAAACGCAGATTAAGACAATTAAAGAGAAAATAAACCCTTATATCAACAACTTCCTGTGGAGGTTGTTTTTCTACGGTCCTGATTATTGCAATGAAACCGTTTACAGTCTACAATTAAACCATCAGGAGAATGAACATGATCAAGAAAATACTGAAAGGGTTGACTGCGTTACTATTGGTTTTGATGCCGCTCAGTGGATTTATCCAAACTGTGAAAGCAGCGACGAATGTGTCGATCACGATCCACTATCATCGCACAGACAATACGTATGAAGGATGGAATCTATGGGTATGGCCAGCTGGTGCCGATGGGCAAGCTTATACTTTTAATGATGGCACCGATGATTTTGGGAAGACTGCTAAACTCACCATCGATAGTACAGCCACATCTTTTGGCTTTATCGTAAGACTTAATGATTGGGAATCCAAAGACATCGCAGATGATCGTTTTATCGACATTACCGATGGCAAAGCAGAAATATGGCTTAAACAAGGCGATGCGACCGTTTATACATCAAAACCTTCGCTAGATACGACACCTCCTCCGCAGTTGGGTGAAATCGCCCTTAAGATCCACTATTATCGTTTTGATAAGATTTATACAGGGTGGAACTTATGGATGTGGCAACCTGGTTTTGATGGAGCTGCCCAAACCTTTAATGGTTCTGATGCGTTTGGTCAGATTTTAAACATCAACATCAAACCAGAAGAGGGCATCACAAAAGTAGGCTTCCTCATTCGACTCAACGAATGGTTAGCGAAAGATATCGATACCGATCGTTTTATCGATCTCACCAAAGCTAAAGACGGCAAGCTGGAAGTATGGCTCGTCCAAGGGGATCCTCGTGTATATACCCGCTTTAGTGATATTGATATGTCTCCGAAATTCTTAAGTGCAAACTTAAATGGATTAGATTTTATCAGTGTGAGGACCACTGTCCCTATACCACTCACCAATGAGAAACTAGAAGGACTGATCCTTAAAAATAGTAAAGGGGTCAACCAGCCCATCCGTTATGTGTTTGTATCGGAAGGTGCGGCAGCTGGAGCTTCCAGTAATTTTACAGTGTTTACTCAAGATCCTTTAGATCTTAAAGAATCTTATACGTTGTCTTATGCAGGGTACAATGTGATCCAGGTTCAATTCAGCAGTGTCTTCAAGTCAGAAGCCTTTGAGACTGAATTCACGTATACAGATGAATTAGGTGCCATTTACGCTAAAGAATCAACGACTTTTAGATTGTGGGCACCGACAGCATCATTTGTTGAACTAAATCTGTTCAAGAATGGTGATGGCGCAGAAGTTTTTGTCCCAACAGGTCAACCTTCATCTGTTTTCCAGATGGTTCGTGTTGCGAAGGGGGTCTGGGAACTCACGATCAGTCAAGATTTGGATAAAGTCTATTATACTTTCAGTGTAACCGCGAATGGTAAAATCAATGAAGCGGTCGACCCTTACGCCAAAGCTGTTGGGGTCAACGGGAAAAGAGCCATGATCATTGATTTGGATAAAACCGATCCAACAGGCTGGGCTCAAGATAAATACATCAAACTAGATAATAATACAGATGCGATTCTTTATGAACTTCATATCCGAGATTTTTCAAGTGATCCTGATGCAGACTTTGAGAATCCAGGAAAATATCTTGCCTTCACAGAAAAAGGCTTGACCTTAAATGGATCAAAGATTGGGATCGATCATCTGATAGAACTCGGTGTTACGCATGTTCATTTACTGCCTACATTTGATTATCGAAGCATCGATGAGACCAAACTTGAAAACAACAGTTTCAACTGGGGTTATGATCCGCAGAACTATAACGTTCCAGAAGGCTCTTACTCTACGGATCCATATCACGGAGAAACAAGAATCAGTGAATTTAAACAGATGGTTAAGGCGCTTCATGATGCAGGAATCGCTGTCGTCATGGATGTGGTCTACAATCATACCGGAGCATCATCAGATTCTGACTTCAGTAAAATCGTACCGGGTTATTATTACCGTTATGATGCGGAAGGAAAATTCTCTAATGGATCTGGTGTTGGCAATGAGATCGCTTCTGAGCGGGCCATGGTTAGAAAGTTCATGGTTGATTCTGTAGCCTATTGGGTCAAAGAATACCATATCGATGGCTTCCGTTTCGACTTAATGGCACTTCATGACATCGATACGATGAATGAAATCAAAGCTGCTGTAGAAGCCATCAATCCTAATGCGATCATCTATGGCGAAGGTTGGACCGGTGGAACATCACCTTTACCTGATGCCCAAAAAGCACTTAAAGTGAACGTCGCTAAGCTTGATGACATCGCTGTTTTCTCAGATGATATTCGAGATGCGATCAAGGGTCATGTCTTCACGAAACTCGATAAAGGTTTCGTCAATGGTGGTATAAATTTAGAAGAAAGTCTTAAATTTGGAATCGTTGCATCTGTTGCGACCAAGGGTATTGATTATTCTTTGGTCAAATATTCAAAAGGGGCTTATGCAACAGCACCCACACAAGTCATAAGCTACATAGAAGCCCATGATAACTTAACCTTATGGGATAAATTATTCTTGACCAATCCGGATGCCAGTGATGAAGAGCGTATGGCGATGCACAGAATGGCCAATGCGATCGTATTGACCTCACAAGGGGTCCCATTCATTCATGCTGGTGCTGAGTTCTATCGAACCAAAGGAGGCAATGAAAACTCCTATAATGCTTCTGATGCTGTCAACCAACTAGATTGGTTAAGAAAAGCAGAATATGAAGACTACACGACCTATATTGCAGGTTTGATCGATCTTAGACAAGCGCATCCTGCGTTTAGAATGACGACCACTGCAGACATTAGAGCCAATCTAAGTTTCATAGAAACCAATGAACCCAACGTTGTGGCATATCAATTGCTCAACAACGCCAATGGGGATAAATGGGACACAATAACAGTCTTGATGAATGCCAATGAAACTGAAGTCACCGCAACCTTAGAAAAATCAGGTTGGGTCGTCGTCGTCGACAGTAATAAAGCTGGGACCAAGAAAATCAATGATATCTCTGGTAAAACTGTGACCATCGCAGCGCATAGTCTGATGGTCCTTGTTGATAGTAACTCCTATTATGGGATCAACTGGACACTTATTTATGTCAGTGGATTCTTGATTCTAGCAGGAGCTCTTGCCTTGTACTACTTCCTAGTCTATAAGAAAAGAAAACATGCTTAAAAAAAACACCCTTCTTGTGAAGGGTGTTTTCATTAGTTGCGATAACCACGGCCTTGTCTACCGTTAACCATTGGGCAATTATAACCATTTGTATTCTGAGTCCCATTTTGATAAGGCAAGATCTCATCACCATTTTGATAAGCTGTGAAGATCGCCAAATGATTCTCAGAAGCATTTTGTAGATTCTGGAATATACGTTCTACTGAATCCGGTAAGTCTGTATCTAAGTAAGTTTCATATAAAGCAATGTTGGCTTTTTCAGCATCGATTCCGATCTGATAAGATGTTTCTAAACTTGTAGGTAAGGCAACATAATCTTTGCCTGTATCAGCTAAAACCGTAAAATCAAACGCATCATAGATTCTAGTCAAGGCTTCAATATGTCTTGTTTCAGCAGTGATCAGATTCACATAAGGATTTTCATCCCCAAACTTCTCAACGATGGCCTCATACTCAGCTCTGGCTTTGTATTCATCCATCAATAAGACATCAAGTGCTGCTTTAAGCTCAGCTGCATCATAATCACTTCCACTAAGATCAGTTGAGATGGTCACTTGTTGGTTATTGTAACCACCCATCATACCGCCTCTTCCACCACGTCCATTGACTTGGTTCTGATTACCCAATAAAGATTGATCATTGGTACCATTGACTCGATAACCTGCAATTACAGGTCTGTCTAAGGCAAAGATCACCAAGGTAAGGGCCAATAACCCACCTGCGAATAGAATTGGAATAAGATATTTTTTCATCATTTTCTCCTAGAGTTTCCTCTATGCTTCATAGATTAGACCTTAAATGTGCCAAAAGTGTTGCGAAAAAACATTTTCTTAAAATTTGTAAAACATTTTCGAAAGATAATTTATCACCTATAATGTGGGTATATGGAACTGTCCTTAATGGATCTTCATCAAATCAAGGAAATCACGATCAGAGCTGGCGCATTGCTTATGGAGATTTATGATTCATCTTATGAGGTCAAAACTAAAGAAGATCAATCTCCTGTAACCAAAGCTGATTTAGTTTCCAATGCCTTCATCCTCAAAGAACTCAAGAAGCATTATCCTAATATCTTGATCCTATCTGAAGAAACCAAAGATGATCTTAATCGTTTAAGACATGAATGGCTTTTTATTGTCGATCCGCTGGATGGAACCAAAGAATTCATCAAACACAACGGTAATTTTACAGTGAATATAGCCCTGGTTCATCGTCAAAGATCGATCCTAGGGGTCGTACATGCCCCAGCATATAAGAAAACATACTACGCATTACATGGTTTTGGAGCCTACGAAGACAGTAAAGATGGATTCAATCGTTGTATCAGTGTAACAGACAAATTAACAGATTTGAATCTGGTTGGCAGTTCATCTCATAAAACACAAGAAGACGAGAAACTTGTTGAAGAAAACGCACTTCACATCAAGACCTATAAACAATTAGGATCTGCATTAAAAGGGTGTATGGTTGCTAGCGGTGAAGCCGATGTCTATTATCGCTTTGGTAAAACAGGGGAGTGGGATACAGCTGCCATGCAGATCATTGTGGAAGAAGCAGGAGGCATCTTTAGAGAAATCAATGGGAAACCCATGATCTATAATCGATTTAACCCATATAATGAAAAAGGTTTCTTTGCGGTCAACCGTAAAGAAAACATATGGACAGTCCCTGCAGTTAAAATATGATTGTGAGTACCATGAGACAGAAAAGAATATTAGATGTTTCTAAACAGAAAGTGTCATTTTCAATTGCATATTATAGATGGTAAAGTATGCAATTGAAAGAAACTGTAGGCAATTGATTACTAATTGATTAGGGTGTAAACTTCTTTTAACACATCATATATTCACCATGCATCATTAATCAAACTCTAATCCACATTTAAAGTAATTTTGATGCTAAATTAGCTCATAATTGCCTCAAATCACACTCATAGTGTGTAGATATTATCTAAAATCAGTCCTATACTTGAATTAAGGACCTTGTTAGGTGAGACCTATGGCTAAAAGCTTAAAATACGAAAACGTAAAACCGCTTGCGAATCGCGATTATGAAGCATTACGGATCCAATTTGGAATTAGGGTCAAGTATTTGCGCATCAGTTGTGCTTTGTCTCAAGAAGAACTGGCTGTCAGAAGTCGATTGCATCGTAACTATATTTCAGATGTTGAACGCGGAAGACGCAACATATCATTTGAAGCACTTCAGAAGTTGGCCGATGGGTTTGGGATCGGTATACAAGATCTATTCTAGAAAGTCATAAAGCGCGATGCGCTTTTTCTTTATGATATAATAAACACGGTAAAAATATGAGAATTCTACAAACACTCGCTGTCTTAATTCTAGCTTACTTCCTGTTGACTGTACTGTGGCCATTACTGCTGGTTCTCTTGGCAATCATCGTCTTTCAGTTCATCAAAGCCCGACGGATCATTCGTCAGGATTTTCAACAAGCGCCTCCCAATCAAGACTATGAAACTTTTCGTCAAGACCAAGCTGGTGATGTGATTGATGCCAGTTATACAGAAAGAAGTGAATCTGATGGATCTAAATGATGCCGACTTTATCCCTGTAACGACCCAAGACATACCCTTAATTCATCATTATCTTTTAAAAGCAGATTATGAAGAAAGCAACCATAATATCGTTAATTTCTTTCAGTGGATCAAACAATATCCTTTATGGAAATATACCCATGAACATTACATATTACTTTTAGGGGTCCATAAAGATAAGTTTTTTACCTACATGCCTTTGTGTGAACCGAAATACTTTGATGAAGCCATATTAAAAGCTAAAAGTATCTTTGCCTTTTATCAGATTCCATTTGAACTGAGTTGTTTTACCCAGAAAGAAAAGGATAAAGCGTTGGCTTTATTACCCAATACAGTCGCCATCATGGAATGTGAAGCTTCTGACTATGTTTATGATCGTGAAAAACTTAGAACTTTATCAGGCGGCAAACTTCAAAAACGACGCAATCACTATAATGCTTTTCTTAGAACCAATCATGGAAGAGTTGTAACTGAAGAAATCACCCAAGACAATAAAGATGAAGTCAAAGCTTTCTTAGCTTTATGGAAGACCGATGAAACAGATGAATATTTCTTATATGAAAAAGAAGGGGTCTTTGGGATCTTGGATCTGATCGGACAATTGCCATGTAAAGGTTTATTGCTAAGAATCGACAATGAAATCAAAGCCTTCTTGATTGGCACGAAGAGTTCTTCGCGTATGGTTCAAATCAACATTGAAAAAGGAGATCCATCCATTAGAGGGATCTATCAGGCCATAGAAGTAGCGTATCTTAATACTTATTATCTTGATGCAATTTTAGTCAATCGAGAAGATGATATGGGACTGGAGTCCTTAAGACAAGCCAAAAGAGCATTAGATCCATTGTCCATGATTGAAAAATATAGAATCAAGGAACTGACATGAAACTAAGATTGGCTAAACCCACAGAAGAACGTGTGATTTATAACTTATGGAAAGAGATCTTTGCCTTTGATGATGGAGGCTATACTGATTTCTACTTTCAGTTCTTATATCCTTCCGCAAAAACCTATGTGTTGGCAGACGAACAAGATGAACTCGTATCTTGTTTAAATGTGCATTCTAAAGTGCTTGTGTTCAATCAAGAACGATACAGAGCCAGTTTTATCGTAGGGATCATCACAGTTCCTAAGCATCAACATAAAGGTTATATGCATCAGCTGTTGGATGGGGTCCTTGAGATCTTATCCGCAACTGAGCTTTTTACTTTGATTCAAGGGTATAAAGAACAAGCCTATGTGCCTTTTGGATTTGAAGATGCTTACTTTAGAAGACAGTTTATCGTTGATCAAAAAGCAATCCCCATCATGAGTTCAACAGGTGTCAGTTTTCATGAAGATCCTTTTGCGATGAAGCAACTATACGATCAGTTTACCCAACATTTTAATGGAAACCCATTAAGAAATCTAAATGACTTTAAAATATTGATTGAAGAAGTTAAAGCTCAAAAAGGCAGGTTCATATCGTATACTTCAGACAATGTTTTGAAAGCGTATGCGATGATTTATCCCCATGCCTCACACATCGATATCGATGAGATCCTATATACCGATACAAAATCTTTGATGACGCTTTTAAGTGCTTTAGGCAATTCTAATCCTCATTTACTTTTAAAAGTTTCTCAAGCTGAGGATTTAAGTCGTCTATTACCTAATTGTCCAATGGAACTTAAGACCTATACTTCGCTTAGGATCAACGATTTAGCTTTGTTTAATCAACACTTCAAACTTAATGTCAAGAGCACCAAAGAAGCCCTGCATGCCTTTAAAGCTCCATTTTGGATCAGAGAGAATGCATAAGATTTATTAACACGAACACTTATTTTAATGTTCGTGTTTTATATGGTTTATAGAACTCAAAGGACAGGTTTATGAAAAACATCGTCATCACAGGCAGCAGCAGAGGCATCGGATTGGCTATGGCAAAAGCATTTCTAAAAGCAGGATGTAACGTCACTTTAAGTGGACGTTATGAAGCAAATCCATCATTAATGGATGAACTTAAGGAATATTCAACTCAAATCCAATATGTAAGCTGTAATGTTCAAGATATTGGTCAACTCGAACGATTATGGGAGAAAGCTTTTGAGCATTGGGGTTCTGTGGATTGTTGGATCAACAATGCGGGTCAAAATGCACCTCATCTTTTAATTCATGAAACCAATGCTTCAGATACCCATGCGGTGATCGCAACCAATATAACAGGGATGATTTATGGCTCACAAGTTGCGACAAGAAACATGCTCAAACAAGGCCATGGACAGATTTGGAACATGGAAGGATTAGGTTCAAACAACATGATCCAAGTTAAAACAGTCTTGTATGGTACGACCAAGCATGCCTTGACGTATTTCACAAAAGGACTTGCAAAAGAACTTCAAGGAACACCTGTCTTGATAGGACGTTTATCTCCAGGCATGATGTTGACTGATTTCATTACGAAAGCACCTGATGGTCAAACTTCAGAAGTCCTACAAAGTAAAAACTTCCAGTTTATATTCAATAATCTGGGTGATCTTCCAGAAACCGTCGCGGACTTCTTTGTCCCAAAGATCTTAAGCAATACAAAAAACGATGCCCATCTTGTGTGGTTATCCAATATGAAAGCAGGCTGGCGTTTACTCAGTTCACCGCTTAAGAAAAGAAAGTTGATTTAAAAGGAGCACGATATGATTAAAAACCTATGGTATGGCATTTTAGATTCTAATGAACTTAAAGGTTCAAAACCTATTGGAGTCACTCGCTTAAGTGAAAAGTTGGTTTTATGGCGCAACACAGATGGGTCAATATCGTGTATCGCAGATAAATGTTGTCACAGAGGGGCTGCACTTTCTGCAGGCAAAGTAAAAGATGATCATGTCTACTGTCCATTCCACGGCTTTGCTTATGATGCCTCAGGTAAAGTGGTTTTGATTCCAGCCAATGGAAAAGCAGCTGCGATTTCAGAACGTTATAAAGTCAACGCTTATAAAGCAGTTGAAAAATATGGATTGATTTGGTTATGGAATGGTGATCCTAAAGATGAAACACCAGAAATTCCTTTCTTTAAAGAATTAAGAGAAGGGTTTTCTTATGGTGGATTTCATGAAGTCTGGAACGTTCATTATACCCGCGCTGTAGAAAATCAATTGGATGTCGTTCACTTGCCTTTTGTACATACAGATTCGATTGGCAGAGGTAACAGAACAGTTGTTAATGGACCTGTCGTTGAATGGGTTGATAACCTCATGACGTTCTATGTGGATAATGTGGTGGATGATGGAAAGATCACAGCTAAAAAAGCCAGTGATATCCCTAATTATAAGAATCTGTTCAGTTTACAACTACAAATGCCCAATCTTTGGCAAAACATCATCAGCGATAAAATACGGATCGTTGCTGTTTTTGCCCCAATCGATGATGAACATACCATGCTTTATCTTAGATTCTATCAAAGCTTCATGAAAGTACCCGGCTTAAAACAACTCGTCAACAGTCTTTCTAAGATTTCAAACAAGCATATCCTTCACCAAGATCGCCATGTCGTATTAACACAACTACCTAAAAAGACAGAGTTCATCATGGGTGAAAACTTAATTCCTGGGGATGCACCTATCCTTCAATTTAGAAAAAGACGTGCATTTTTAAAAGGCGAGATTCCTAATCGATAAACAATGTCCTGTGTGAAAAGAAGTGATTTTACTGTTTTTTACATCAATGCGTTATAATAACACTATGAATTAAGAAATTTTTGGAGACCCATGAAAAAACTATTGCCTGTACTGTTTACCCTATTTCTTCTCTTATCACCAATACAACCTGTTAAAGCAGCGACTTTTACAGGAACCATATCAGCACCTAGTCAAATTACGGCAGGACAACAATTTACTGTAACGGTAGGAGTCGCTAATGTTACAAACATGATGGGGTTCTCGGCTACGTTTACTTATGAATCCAGTAAGGTATCGATTGTTTCTTCTACTGGTTTAAATGGTTTTACCTTAACCTTGGGGTCAAAAATAGTGGTTGATAAAGCGACTCCAAAATCAGGTACTTTTGGGATTGCTTCTATTGTCTTTAAGGCAAAAACCACTTTTGCATTAGGACAAACCGCTGTTTTTAGCATTAAAGACATTCAGTACTCTAACGGAACATCAGACATCAATGACACATCTACAAGATCAGACAGCGTCAAAATGGTATCCGATAATACTTATTTAAAAGCGCTTACTGTATCTAGTGGTACATTAAATTTCAATAAATCAACAAGCAACTATACAGTAGTCGTAGAAAATAGTGTCTCTTCAATTCAAATCGCTGCTACACCAGAAGATAGCCGTTCATCGGTATCTGGAACAGGAACTAAAAGTCTCTCTGTTTATAGCAATGAATTCAATATCGTTGTTACGGCTGAAAATGGTTCAAAACGGACCTATTCAATCACTGTTCAACGTAAAGATGCGAATGGCTTGGCTTCACCTCCTTCTACAAACAATAATCTCAAAGAGATACATATCGAAGGCTTTGATGCATTCAATTCAGCGTTTAACAAAGATCAATTAGAATATACTCTGGAAGTTGGAAATCTGGTAACAGACATCACCTTGACAGCTAAGGCTGAAGATTCTAAATCAGACGTCAAAATAACAAAAGCTCCACTTATCGTGGGTCCTAATACGATCACGATCGTTGTGACTGCAGAAAGCGGTTCAGTAAAGACTTATAAGATTACTGTGAATCGAAGTTCAGATGTACCAACTGTTGATGAAGATGAGATTATAGAAGCCCTATTGAACGTAACTACCCCAACCATTGGACTAAATGCTCCATCAAATGGGCAAATCAGTATAGAAATCTTAGAAGCACTTAAAACCAGCGGAAAGACTCTGGTGGTCGTATATAAAGTCGAAGGCAAGACGATTTATGAGTGGTATATCGATGGTTCTAAAATAACCAATGCGACCATCATTAAAACCTTGGTCTTATTTGAATCTGAAGATAAAGCAGACATCGATGAACTGACCAATTATGCGAAAGGCATTTTGTTGAATTTTGAAGAAAATACAGCTTTGCCTGATAACACGACCTTAAGACTTTATGTTTCCTCGATATATAAAGATGGTGATAAAGTAACGCTTTATTACTATGATAAAACCAACAATAAACTGATTGTTTCTTCAAAAGATCTTGTGGTTGAGAATGGTCAAATTGAATTTGCTTTAGATCATACCTCAACTTATTTCTTGAGTCAGACTCAATTAAGAACTGTTGGGATACTAGATTATATCTTTGTGTTTGTGAGTATTCTTGAAGCATGTATCATAGTCTTGCTTTTATTGTTTAGAAGACGGCCTAGAAAAGCTAAAAGTGACTTGTCAATGAATTGACAATAAGCAGGGATAAACCTATAATAAAGATTGTCAAAAAAACGGAGGTATAACATGACAGCAAGAATTGCGATTAATGGATTTGGTCGTATCGGACGCTTGGCATTCCGCATTATGTGGGGGAATCCGGCATTCGAAATCGTCGCGCTCAACGACTTGACCGATGCCAAAACTTTGGCTCATCTTTTGAAGTATGATACATCACAAGGTCGTTTCGACGGACATACCGTTTCTTATTCAGGCGATGATCTCATCGTAGATGGACACACCGTCAAAGTATTAAAGGAAAAGGATCCTTCACTTCTGCCTTGGGCAGCATTGAATGTTGATGTCGTTATTGAATCAACAGGTTTCTTTACTAAGAAAGACACGGCTAGTGCTCATATCAAAGCCGGTGCCCGTAAAGTCATCATCTCTGCTCCTGCAGGTGACGATGTTGAAACCGTTGTCTTTAATACCAATCATACGATCTTAGATGGTTCTGAAACCATCATCTCTGGTGCTTCATGTACCACAAACTGCTTGGCTCCGATGGCAAAATGCCTCAATGATAATTTCGAAATTATCAATGGCTCTATGACCACCATCCATGCTTATACCAATGATCAAAATACCTTGGATGCTCCGCATAGAAACGGCGATCTCCGTCGTGCTCGTGCAGCAGCAGCCAACATCATTCCGAATTCAACCGGTGCTGCTAAAGCCATCGGCTTGGTCATTCCTGAATTAAAAGGCAAACTCGATGGATCTGCTCAACGCGTTCCAGTCATTACCGGTTCCTTGACAGAATTGGTTGCCGTCGTTAAAAAAGTTTGTACGATCGAAGAAGTCAATGCGGCTATGAAAGCTGCTTCTGATGAATCCTTTGGTTATACCGAAGATCCAATCGTCAGTTCTGACGTTATTGGGATCGCATTTGGTTCATTGTTTGATGCCACACAGACAAAAGTCCAGAATATTGGCGGAGTCTGCTTGGTTAAAGTTGCTGCTTGGTATGACAACGAAGCTTCCTATACCCATCAATTGGTTAGAACAGCTGAGTTCTTAGCTACTCAAGCAAAATTCGTTAAATAAGTTTAAAGGGATCGTAAGATCCCTTTTTTTTATAATGTTGATTCACACCACTCAACGAAGCTATCCATCAATTCTTCCCGTGAGATATCATTATAGATCTCATGACGGCATCCTTCGACATAGGCATATTCAACGCTTTGATAACCCAACTCATTTAAATGATTGGCTGCTCGTTCGATTCCTTTTGGTTTATGACAAGGATCTAGTCTTCCGCTTTCTAGTTTGATGGGAAGCTGTGGATTATGAATGGTCCAATCTTTGGTATGATAGACTTCTTTAATGCCATTTAACAAGTCGACAAACATCTTAGCGGTACAATCAAATCCACATAAAGGATCTTGATTATAAGCGATGATGTTTTCTTCATCGACACTGACCCAATCAAAGGGTGTTTTCGGATTTTCAATGCCTGCATTGAATGGACCAAAAGATAACTTCGTTAATAATGGACTAGGATGACGTTTGCCTTTTAAAGCTACCACGGCCTTCGCAATCACAGTTCCTATCGCTGCGATGGGACTTTCATCCGGTGATCCGCTTAAATATAAGGCATGCAAATCATTTCCGTAATGTCTCAGATAACTTCTTGCTACGATCGATCCCATACTGTGTCCAAATAAGATCATTGGCAAGCAATCTTCTCCATTGACCTGTTGGATGATGTTGTGGATGTCTTCTAGGTTATGGAGCCATCCATCTTCATCTGCGAAATGGCCTTTAAGATGACCATCATATAAGCTTTCCCCATGGCCTCTTTGATCAATCGTCAATACACGAAATCCGGATTCATTTAAGCGTAGCGCCAATGGTCGATATCGACGCTGATGATCAGCCATGCCATGCAAGATGACCACTAAGGCTTTTGGCTTTTCCACATCAAAAACATACGCTTTCAGCTTCTGCGAATCAAATGACGAAACATAATTAAGTTCTGTGATGCTCATAAAGATCCCCTTTGATTTAATCATACACTTGAAATGAACATGTTGACACAGGAAATCATGCTTATCGTGTCTTTCTTATTGATCTGAGATGATGATATAATGATTATTAGCAGGTGAACCATGAGATTATTTAACTCAAAAACAAACCAACTTGAAACGTTTAAGCCCATTGAAGCGGGTAAAGTAAAAATGTATGTATGTGGACCTACTGTTTACGATGAGATCCATATCGGTAATGCCAGACCCATTATCGTTTTTGATACGCTCAGAAGGATCTTTGAAGCTCAAGGCTATGAAGTGGATATGGTATCTAATTATACCGATGTCGACGATAAGATCATCAATAAAGCCATCAGTGAAAAAGTTGATGAGAAAACGATCACAGATCGTTATATCAAAGCCTACAACGTGATTAAATCCAGACTTAATACCAGAACCTTATCAGCCAGTCTAAGTGTCACTGAAACGATGGATGAGATCATTGGATTCATTAAAGCTCTTGTGGATGAAGGTTATGCCTATAATATCAACGGAAATGTTTATTTTAGAGTTTTGAAGTCAGAAAACTATGGTGAGATATCTAAACAACGTATCGATGATTTGATGGTTGGAGCACGCATTGAAGAAGATCCCGAAAAAGAATCTCCGATTGATTTTAGTCTATGGAAGAAAACTGACAGTGGAATTCAATGGGACAGTCCTTGGGGAAAAGGCAGACCAGGGTGGCATACGGAATGTGTGGTCATGATCGATCATCATTTCCACGGTAAGATCGATATTCATGGGGGTGGAATGGATTTGAAGTTTCCTCATCATGAGAATGAATTGGCTCAAGCCAAAGCTTGCCTTCATCATGATTTAGCCAACATTTGGATGCACAATGGGATGTTGAACATCGATGGTGAAAAGATGTCTAAATCCATCGGCAATGTCTTAAGTGCCAGAGATGTCATCGATAAGGTAGGAGCTAATACTGTTCGATGGATGATGTTGTCTGTTCATTACAGATCTCCTTTAAACATCAGTGAAGAAGTCATTGAACAAGCCAAAACTGAACTTCAAAAAGCCCAATCGATCTTGACTCAAGTAGAGATACGCTATGAACTCGCCAATCAAAGAATGAGAGAGATGCAAGACGAGACTTTTGTTAAAGAGTTCTTAGATGCTGTATCTGATGATTTAAATACACCCAATGGAATGAAGATCATCTTTGATGTCATTAAGGCATTGAATCAAGATCAGCGTCAAAAAAATATTTCCGAGGAAATTCTACTTAAGCACTATGGGGCTCTAAGGAAAATGCTGGATACTTTAGGTATTGATTTTAAACCCATCGTTTTAACATCATCTCAAAAAGAATTGTTTGCGAAATGGAATCAAGCCAAGGCTGATAAAGACTTTAGTGCAGCTGATGGTTATCGACAGGCTTTGATTGAGCAACATCTCTTATGATTCAACCTGAGCTCTTAAATGGGTCCTCATTGGCTTTTATTGGGGATGCGGTACTAAGCTTATATGTCAGACAACACCTACTAGAAACAGGCTTAACTAAAGCCAAAGACCTACAAGAAACCAGTACGAAATATGTCAGTGCAAAAGCACAGGCTCAATTTGTCCAGATCTTACTTTCAGAAAACATTCTGACTGAAGAGGAACTGTTGATTTATAAAAGAGGTAGAAACCATCGCAGCGACAGTATTGCGAAAAATGCCGATGTCGTGACTTATCGTCAAGCAACCGGCTTTGAAGCCTTGATTGGCTATTGGTATCTTACTGAAAACAAAACACGCTTGGAACAGATTTGGAACCAAATGAAAACAACCATTTAGGAGAAGTATGGCACAATACATCTATGGGAAAAACGTTGTCAAGCAATGGATTCTCAATCACAACAAAATTAATCGTCTGTATCTCAGTAAGGATAAAACCGATCGAGAAATCCAAGGCATTGCTCAAAAAGAGAATGTTACGATTGTTTTATTAACCAACAAGGAATTTGATCGATTTGAAGGCCTTCATCAACACGTCGTGGCTGAAATCGATGACTTCAAGACCTATTCATTGAAAGAAGTCACCGATACCCTAAAAGAATCAGCACTCTTGATCATCCTAGATGGTTTAGAGGATCCGCATAATTTAGGTGCGATCTTAAGAACGGCCGATGCGACTGAAGTCGATGGAGTGATCATTCCTAAACATGGTTCGGTTCGATTGACACCTACCGTCGCGAAAGTGTCCACTGGAGCCATAGTATCTGTCAAAACAATTGAGGTTGTCAATTTGACTCAAACCGTTGAAACCTTAAAGAAACAGGGTTTCTGGATCTTTGGGGCTGAACACAGTCCTAAAGCGATCGATTATCGCAAAGCTGATTTTAAAGGCAAAGTTTGTCTTGTGATTGGGTCTGAGGGGAAAGGGATATCCCCACTCTTGCTCAAGCATGTTGATGTGGTCGTTAAACTACCGATGTATGGTCAAGTGACCTCACTGAATGCATCGGTCAGCACAGCCGTCTTACTCTACGAAGTGCTTAATCAACGCCATCCCCTCAAATAACCAAAAGGAGGAAGTGGTTTGAATCCGTCAGTCAGTGACTATGAGTTGATCTATTACGTTAGACAAAATGATGAGGAAAGCCAAGCATTGCTTGTTCAGAGATATCATCGTACCATTTGGGCTATTATTCATGCCTTGGTACCATCACCCAGACCTGCTTATATCGATCTGGATGATTTGTATCAAGAAGGTTTGATTGGACTGCTAGAAGCTGTCAACAACTACAAAGAAAACAGAGAAGCCAGTTTTGGGACCTTCGCCAGAGTATGTGTCGAGCGAGAAATCCGATCTCTATTACGCAAATATCGATCGGGTTCCTATAGTCTTCTGTCGATGGCGATGAGTTTAGACATGAGTGTTTCAGAAGATGACAATTTGGTCTTGATGGATACCGTCGCCTGTACAAAAAGCGACTTCGATCCAGTCTATGCCACTTATGTCTCTTGGGCTCATGATCAGATTCCATTTATTAAAAAGACATTGAGTGATTTGGAATGGAAAGTCTATCAAATGCATGCGTTAGGATACAGTTATAAAGAAATAAGTTCTAAGGTATTATGTAGTGAAAAGGACGTCGACAACATCCTTCAGAAAATCAAGAAGAAACTACCCACACTGTTTGACACTTAATGTACTCTATGTTAGAGTAATTAAGCAACTAAGGGAGAACTGATGAGCGACAAAAGCAAAAACGTCATATTAACATGTAGTATTTGTCTCAATCGCAATTATTCTACTCGTCGTAATAAAACCTCAGCCGGGACACGTTTGGAATTGATGAAATTCTGTAAACACTGCAACAAGCAGACCCTGCACAAAGAAACCAAGTAGGAGGCAATCGTATGCTTAAATGGTTTAGTCTTACAGGCATTTTTACTGAAATTAAGAGAATCCGCTGGCCCAAGGGATCAGAATTAGGCCGTAACATTACGGTCGTCTTGATCTTTACAATCGCTTTTGGAATCTTCTTCGTGTTCACTGAATTTGCCATTACCTTCATATTAAGGTGGATCGGAATCGTTGCCTAACATGACAGAATCTAAACAGTGGTATGTTGTAAATACCTACTCCGGCCATGAAAACCGTGTTAAAGAAAATCTTGAAGCACGTGTTGAATCCTTTGGGATCCAAGAATTAATTTTCAAGATCCTCGTGGCAGAAGTTGAAGAAATCGAAATCAAGCCCAATAAGAAACCTAGTGCTAAAATGACCAATCTTTTCCCTGGTTATCTGTTTGTTCAGATGATCATGACGGATGAAGCTTGGTATATCATTCGTAATACCCCAGGAGTAACCGGATTTATTGGATCCTCAGGGGGCGGTGCTAAACCTTTCCCAGTTTCTGAAGAAGAAATGGAAAACATCTTCAAACGTTTGGGTATCTCAGAAGTTGCGATCATCGTAAGCTTTGGTCTCAAAGACAGAGTTCGTATCACTTCAGGTCCATTCTCGGGCATGGAAGGTACTGTTGAATCCATGAACAATGATCTTCAGACAGCAGCTGTCTTGATTAACTTGTTTGGACGTGAAACCCCAACTGAAATTGCCTACATCGACTTAGAAAAAGTAAACATCTAAACATCCTAACGGGTGTTTTTTTATCATTGACTGTATTTCTTTGATAGTGTACAATGTGTAAGCCTATTATGGGCAAATTCGTGGGAGGACTCAGTAAGGTCCGTTTAAACCGCGGCTTTCATTCAATAAGGAGGAATGTACAGTGAGTAAGAAAATTACTAAAGTAGTCAAGCTCCAATTCCCTGCCGGCGGAGCACGCCCAGGACCAGCTTTGGCTTCTGCTGGGGTCAATATGCCTCAGTTCTGCAGCGCATTTAACGATGCGACGCGTGATCGTGCAGGCGATATCATCCCTGTCATCATCACAGCTTATGAAGACAAATCATTTAATTTCGTTTTAAAGACTGTCCCAGCATCCGTTATGTTGCTTAAAGCAGCAAAACTTGCCAAAGGATCAGCCAATGCTAAGACCACAAAAGTCGGTAAGATCTCCATTGATGATCTTAGAAGCATTGCAGAATACAAAATGCCAGATTTGAATGCCAATGATGTAGAAGGTGCTATGGCGATCGTTGCCGGTACCGCTCGTAATATGGGCATTGAAATCGAAGGCTACAAGAACTAGGAGGCAACATGGCTAAAACAGGTAAAAAGTATTTAGCGGCTGCCAAACTGGTCGACCGTGAAAAACGTTATGAGATTACAGAAGCCATTGCACTTCTGAAACAAACATGTTTCGAAAAATTCGATTCCTCGGTTCAACTATCATTGAACCTTAATGTAGATCCTCGTCATGCTGATCAACAGATCCGTGGTGCTGTCGTGTTACCTAATGGAACCGGCAGAAGCCAAAAAGTCTTGGTCATAACACAAGGTGCTAAAGAAAAAGAAGCTACTGAAGCTGGCGCAGACTTTGTTGGAAACAAAGAAATTCTTGAAAAAATCAAAGGCGGATGGTTCGATTTCGACATCATCGTTGCTACCCCAGATATGATGGGTGAACTTGGTAAATTAGGGAAGATCTTAGGTCCTAAAGGTTTGATGCCAAATCCTAAGACCGGAACAGTTACAATGGATGTCGCTAAAGCTGTTAAAGACATCAAAAAAGGTAAAGTTGAATACCGTGTCGATAAAGAAGGTAACATTTCTTGCTTATTTGGAAGAGTATCCTTCACTGATGAACAATTGGCAGAAAACTTAACAACTTTGTTGGATTTGATCCGCAAAGCACGTCCTTCTGCTGTCAAAGGCAACTATATGAAGAATGTCGTTATTTCTTCAACAATGGGCCCTGGCATCAAAGTCACTCACGAATAAAAGACGAGCGTTCACAAAAGTGAACGCTTTTTTTATTTAAAGGATTTTTCGACATAGATTTGTCATAATTGATCAATATACTAAGCCCATAAACATAAGGAGCAGGTATGAAAAAGAATTGGATCAAGTTAGCTTTGGATATCGTAATGGCGATAGGGCTTTTTACTCTATTTAGTGTGGCAGCAGTTGGATTAACCTTTCATGAAATTTTTGGTTTAGTTTTATTTGGGATGTTTATGATTCATCTGTTATTGAATACAAAATGGATTGTCTCGTTCACACGCAAATTCTTTAGTAAACAGGTTCCTTTCAAAGTTCGACTTGGTTATGTTCTAGATGTATTACTGTTGATCAGTTTTTTGATCATCATCTTAAGCGGAATTACCATGTCTAAAGCAGTTTTTCCAGATTTATTTGAAGAGGTAGAAATTTTTAAGACAGCTCATTATTTCTTCTCCGCACTTGCCTTGCTTCTTGTAGGGATCCACACAGGTCTACATTGGCCATTTATTAAGGCAATGTTTAAAAGAATCGTATCGATACCTAAGTTTGCCATCAAACCACTCGCCTCTGTAGCATTGATAAGTACTGTTGTGTTTGGAGTATTTGGCCTTATCAACAGTGATTTCTTACCTTGGATCGCATCTCCTGTCATTCCTTTGGTTGAAAGTGAAAGCGGATGGCCAGAAGGTTACGAAGGTAAAGGTGGTGGTAAAGGCCAAGGTCGAAATACCACAGGTGAAACCATTGAGCATGATGAAACTGAAGAAGGCATTGGAGGCTATAGAGGCGGATTAGGCGCATCCTTTAACATCACTAAAACAGTTGAAGTTGTTGCCCAGTTTGGTTCGATCATGGTCTTGATCGCCATTATTACAGCAGGCTCTGAAACTTTGATCCTGCGTAAGAAAAAGAAAACTCTGGTTTCTGCTTCATAACTCATTAAGCATAACTTTTACTTGACTTTAACTTTTAATCCTATAGAATAAGTAGTGTTCAATATACCACAGACAGCAACTGCCAATATCTGGCTTAATTCGTTGCCGAGGTAAAAGTTAAGAAACTTTTTGCCCATGTCTGAGGACATGGGTTTTTTATGACGTAGGTGTATTGAAAACAACAAGGAGGTAAGTCTATGAACCAATCGATACTCGATGCTAAGAAGGTCATGGTCAATGAAGTTACAGAAAAACTGAAAACTTCAAAATCTGCCGTCGTAGTCGAATATCGCGGGCTGAGTGTCAAAGAAGTAACAGATCTTCGTCGTGAGCTACGTAAAGAAGGAATTGAATTCACAGTTTATAAGAATTCATTCACTCAACGTGCTGCTACAGATCTAGGTTATGATGCTTTGTCTTCATCCCTCACAGGTCCTAACGCCATCGCTTTTGGCGCTGACGCTGTGGCACCAAGCCGCATCTTAGCTAAATTTGCTAAGAAGCACAAGAAGTTAGTCTTAAAAGGTGGTATCGTCGAAGGCACAGTGTGCGACGCCGGTAAAATCATTGAAGTATCTGCTTTGCCAACAAGAGAGGGCATGTATTCACAGATTTTGGGGATGTTACAATCACCAGTCCGTAAATTCGCCTATGCTTTACAGCAAATCGCAGATCAGAAAACTGTTTAATTAAACAAGGAGAAAAAACATGGCTAAATTAAATGCACAAGATGTAATTGCGTCCTTAAAGGATATGACCATTCTCGAATTGAATGACCTCATTAAAGCAATTGAAGTTGAATTCGGGGTCAGTGCTGCTGCACCTGTCGCTGCTGCTGCTGCAGTTGTCGAAGCTGCTCCTGCTGGACCAGTTGAAGTTGATGTTATCTTGAAAGAAGTTGGACCTTCAAAAGTCGGCGTCATCAAGGCTGTTCGTGAAATCACAGGCTTAGGCTTGGTTGAAGCGAAGGGTTTAGTCGATAAGACCCCAATGGCAATCAAAGAAAAAGTTAAACCTGAAGAAGCTGCTGAATTCAAGAAAATTCTTGAAGCTGCCGGCGCCGTCGTCGAAATTAAGTAATCCGGTCACTGAAAAGTGCTGGTGAAACTTGACTCACTACTTTAAAAACTCAGAAAACACACCCAGTAACCGGAAAGAACTGTCTTTCCGGTTTTTGGGCCATGATTTGACCTTTATCAGCGATGATGGGATTTTTTCAAAGTCTAAGCCTGATGAAGGATCACTTTTATTAGCCAAGACAGCCATTGAACTAAAAGTCTCTGGACAGATCTTGGATATGGGTTGTGGATATGGGTTAGTGGGTTTATTGGTTAAACATTTCGATCCATCGGTGTTGATCGATGGGATCGATGTCAATATCAAGGCTGTGGATTGTGCCAATGCTTCTGCCCAAAGACTTGGACTAGAAGCCAATTATACAGTGAAAGACGCACGTGAAGACTTAGGTAAGCTCTATGACCATATCTTACTTAATCCTCCCATACGCACTGGAAAAGAAACCATCTTTGAGCTTTACCGCAATGCTTACAAACATCTAAAACCTCAAGGGTCGCTGATCATCGTGGTCAGACGGCAACAAGGGGCGGCATCCAGCTTCAAAGAACTGCAAACGATCTTCCCGCTTGTTTCAAGAATCAAACTCCATAAAGGCTATGAAATAATAAAATCTGATAAAGATTGACTTATTGAATAAACTTTGATAATATAATAAATTGCATAACTAACGAAATTAAACGGGATTTTAAGCCCTTTTAAGCGTTATGATACACTTCGAAAGGATGGCGCGCATGAAGAAACAAGAATCCTACCGTATCACGCAATACGGTAAAAAGGCAGCACGTCGAGACTATTCCAAAGTCAGCGGCACCCTCGATTTACCCAATCTGGTTGAAATCCAGACAGACTCCTTCGACTGGTTTACCAAAGAAGGCATAAAGGAAGTATTCCAAGAGATTTACCCCATCGTCAATCACGGTGAAAATGTCCGTTTGGATTTTATCTCCTTCGAATTTGCAGCTCCCAAGTATAGCGTTGGGGAATGCAAAGAAAGGGAAGCCAATTACGCAGCTCCCTTAAAAGCGCACATGAAGTTAGAAATCTTAAATAACGCCACCGGTGAAATCACGGAACGTCATGAAGATGTCTTCTTGGGAGAATTCCCGCTGATGACTGAAACCGGAACTTTCATTATCAACGGAGCAGAACGCGTTATCGTATCTCAGATCGTTCGTTCACCTGGTGCTTATTACTACTATGAACCGCTTAAAGATAAAGTAGGCAATCAACAAGACAAATACAATTCAGAACTGATCCCATCTCGTGGAACCTGGCTTGAATTCATGTCTGCGGTAAAGAAAACAACGGCAGCTTCAAAAGCATCTGCTGCAGACAATAACTTTGCGGATTCCGACTTCCAGATCAATGTCTCCATCGATCGTAAGCGTAAGATCTTATCTTCCATCTTGTTTAAAGCCATTGGTTTTTCTTTCGATACTGAAAAAGCCGAAGATGCTTATGATACAACGGCCTTTAGGACTTTCTTAGGGGCATTAGGATATAACACGACACGCCAAGATATCTTTGGTGATGAACGTGAATTCATCAACCATTATCTGTTGATGTTTACAGCATTCTTTGGAGAATATCCAGATATGATCAATACCTTATTATCGGATAAAGTCAGAACAACGCGTGAAGCTTTATATGACATCTATAACAATCAGCGTGCAGATGAAATTGCGACTGAAGAAGGCGCAAAGAATTTGATGAAGTCGAAATTCTTCGACAACAGACGTTATGATCTCACCAAAGCGGGTCGTTATAAATTAGGTAAAAAACTCAGTGTCGTCGATCGTATGGTCGGCAACAAACTCGCCATGGAGATCAGAGATGCTCAAGGCAATGAAGTCAAATATATTGATAAAGACGGTAAAGAAGTCATTCTTAAACCTGATGTCATCATCGACCGTGAAGAAAAAGCAGCTTTATTAAGAGTCTTAAACAAAGGCCTTTATATGCAGGCCATGCCTTTTAATCCTTACTTTAGTTTCCCTGAATCGATTGCCGTCAAGACAGTTGATCGTGATGCTTTAGTGGGTCGTATTTTAGCCAACAGTGTTGAAATCAATGATTTCAGACTTGATAAAGGCACCGTCATTACATTTCAAGATGCGGTGACTTTAGAAACTTTAGTGGATACAGTCTTGGTTTATGAAGGCTTGATCGCTCGTAAACTGACTTTAAACAAAGCTAACTTTAACAGCGTCATGTCTTATGGACAACGCCTCTTCGTCATTGGCAGAATCTTGATCAACGATAAAGATGCGATGAGTAAAGATGAAGTCTTGATTCCTACTTTTGAACCTTCTAAAGACAGAATGGTCTTATCCATCGACAAAGAACGTGAATTGAGGTCAGAACTCGGTGATAAGGATGCGGAATGTTGGTTGGTTGGTACAGCTGTTCAACAAGTCTATGTCAAAGCCAAAGAAAATGATGATCTGATCAAGATCATCGGTACAGATCCTTTATTGATCAAGAAAACAGTCACCATGAGCGATATGATCGCTTCTTATGACTATCTCTTGAATTTACATACAGGTGTCGGCGAAACCGATGATATCGATCAGTTGGGTAACCGCAGGATCCGTACTGTCGGAGAATTGATCCAAAATCAATTCCGTATTGGTCTATCCAGAATGGAACGTGTCGTTAAAGAAAGAATGTCCATCAATGCTGATTTAGGTGGTTTAACCCCAAAATCATTGACCAATATCCGTCCTTTGACTGCCGCCATCAAAGAATTCTTTTCCTCTTCTCAGCTCTCTCAATTCATGGATCAAACCAATCCATTGGCAGAGTTGACCAATAAACGTCGTATTTCTGCTTTAGGTCCAGGTGGTTTGACCAGAGAACGTGCGGGCTTTGAAGTCCGTGACGTTCATGCTTCTCACTATGGTCGTATCTGTCCGATTGAAACCCCTGAAGGTCCAAACATTGGATTGATCTCTAACCTTACCTCTTATGGCCGTGTCAATGAATATGGCTTTATTCAGACCCCTTATCGTAAAGTCATGAAAGACGGGACTGTCAGTAATGAAGTTATTTATCTATCATCAGATGATGAGATGGACTACAACATTGCTCAGGCTAATGAAGTCGTCGATGGGAAATTAGCCCATGATGAAGTCGTTGTCCGTTATAAAGGTGACCATATTAAGGTCTTGAAGGATCAAGTTGAACTCGCTGACGTCTCTCCGAAACAGATCGTTTCAGTTGCGACAGCCTGTATTCCATTCTTGGAAAATGATGATGCTTCTCGTGCTTTGATGGGTGCCAACATGCAGCGTCAAGCGATTCCTTTGCTTAGACCGCGTTCCCCTTATGTCGGAACTGGAATTGAACATCGTATCGCAGCTGACTCCGGCAGTGCTGTTATTTCTCATCACCAAGGTTTAGTGACTTATGTCGACGCCAATAAAGTCGTCGTTACAGCCGATGATGGGGCGCATACTTATGATTTGATGAAATTCAAGCGTTCCAACCAAGGTACCTGTATCAATCAAACACCTTTAGTTCGTAAAGGGGATATGGTCGATCGTGGAGATGTCTTGGCGGATGGACCTTCGATGCAGTCTGGTGAATTGGCTTTAGGCCAAAACGTCAAGATCGCGTTTATGACATGGTATGGCTATAACTATGAAGATGCGGTCATCATGTCTGAACGTTTGGTCAAAGATGATGTGTATACTTCCATTCATATTGAAGAATATGATCTTGAAGTTCGTGATACAAAGCTCGGTGATGAAGAAATCACCCGTGATATTCCTAACGTATCCCAAGATGCTTGCCGTCATTTGGATGCTCAAGGCATTGTCATGATCGGAGCTGAAGTTAAAGAAGGCGATATCTTGGTCGGTAAAGTCACTCCTAAAGGACAAAGCGAAATTTCTCCAGAAGAAAAATTGCTCTTGGCCATCTTTGGAGACAAGAGCCGTGAAGTCAGAGACAACTCCTTAAAAGTACCTCATGGCGGAAGCGGTATCGTTCAAGCCGTCCGAATCTTTGATCGTGAAGATGGACATGATTTGGCACCAGGTGTCAAACGTGTCGTTAAAGTGTATATCGTACAAAAACGTAAGATCTCAGAAGGGGATAAAATGGCCGGCCGTCATGGCAATAAGGGCGTTATCTCAAAGATCTTGCCGGTAGAAGACATGCCTTTCTTACCTGATGGAAGTCAGGTCGATATCATGCTGAATCCATTCGGTGTTCCTTCTCGTATGAACATTGGACAGGTCCTTGAGATCCATTTGGGAATGGCTGCTGAAAAACTTGGCGTGAAGTTTGCGACCCCTGTTTTCGATGGCATCAACAATGAAGAACTCAAAGACATCATGCGTGAAGCAGAGATGACAGAAGACGGTAAGACCATCTTATTTGATGGCCGTACCGGTGAACAATTCGACGAACGTATCTCAGTAGGGGTCATGTATATGATCAAACTGGCGCACATGGTCGATGATAAGTTGCATGCCCGTGCAACAGGTCCTTATTCTTTGGTTACGCAACAACCTTTGGGCGGTAAAGCTCAAAACGGTGGTCAGCGTTTCGGAGAAATGGAAGTTTGGGCCCTTGAAGCTTATGGCGCATCCAGTACCTTACAGGAGATCTTGACCATCAAATCCGATGATATCATGGGCCGTACAAAGACCTATGAAGCCATCATCAAAGGTAAAGATATTCCAGAACCTGGTGTACCAGAATCCTTCAGAGTGCTTAAACATGAACTCAATGCCTTGGGTATTGATGTCAAACTCTTGGATGAAGACAAACAAGAAGTCGACATGAAAAAGATCGAAGTCGAAGACAACTCTGTGTTGGATGTTGAACCCATCTTACCTACTGAATTAGGTTTGGATGATGAAGATATCCCTGATATGATCGAAGATGAGATCCCAGAAGCAGCCGTTGTCGGTGCGGATGATCAGGAGGACTTAATGTAATGAGTATCAACAATTTTGCCTCTATTCAAATTGGTTTGGCTTCTCCAGAACGGATCCGTGAATGGAGCCATGGCGAAGTCAAGAAACCAGAAACCATCAATTATCGTTCTCAAAAACCTGAACGTGATGGCTTATTCTGTGAACGTATTTTCGGACCTTCCAAGGACTGGGAATGTTATTGCGGTAAGTATAAAAAAGTAAGATACAAAGGGGTCGTCTGTGACCGTTGCGGCGTCGAAGTCACCAAAAGTTCCGTTAGACGTGAACGTATGGGCCATATCGATTTGGCTGCACCTGTTGCCCACATTTGGTACCTAAGAGGCATTCCATCAAGAATGAGCTTACTTTTAGGCATCTCTCCTAAGAATCTGGAAGAAGTCGTTTACTTCGTATCCTGGGTCGTTATTGATGCTGGAGATACGGATCTTTCCTACAAACAAATCATTTCTGAAAAGGAATACAGAGACTATACCCGTGAATGGGGCGTAGGTTCTTTCGTTGCGAAAACAGGCGCAGAAGCCGTTAAAGAATTGCTCGAACGCATCGATTTACCTAAAGAACACAGAGGTGTCATTGAAGAATTGAAAGATGCTCAAGGCGATAAACGTAAGAAATTGATCAAACGTTTAGAAACCATCGATGCCTTCAGAAACTCAGACAATGAACCTGAATGGATGGTTTTGACCGTATTACCAGTCATCCCACCCGATTTAAGACCGATGTTACAGCTGGATGGCGGACGTTTCGCTACCAGTGACTTAAATGACTTATATCGCAGAGTTATTACAAGAAATAGCCGTTTAAAACGTTTGATCGAAATGGGTACACCATCCATCATCGTTCAAAATGAAAAACGTATGCTTCAAGAAGCTGTCGATGCTTTAATCGACAATGGCCGCAGATCAAAACCGATCGCAGGTGCCGGACAACGTCCTCTGAAATCCTTATCCCACAGCTTAAAAGGGAAACAAGGCCGCTTTAGACAGAATTTGTTAGGTAAACGTGTCGACTTCTCTGGCCGTTCAGTTATTGCGGTAGGACCAGATCTTAGAATGTTTGAATGTGGGATCCCACGTGAAATGGCCATCCAATTGTTCAAACCTTTCGTCATCAATGAAATGGTTCATCGTCAATTGACATCAAATCCAAAATCAGCTGAAAAGTTAATCGAAAGACAAGATCCTCGTGTATGGGACGTCGTTGAAGATGTCATCCACAATCATCCTGTCCTGTTAAATCGTGCGCCTACTTTGCATAGATTAGGCATCCAAGCTTTCATGCCAAAATTGGTCGAAGGCAGAGCCATTCGTCTTCATCCTTTAGTAACGCCTGCTTTCAATGCCGACTTCGATGGCGACCAAATGGCCGTCCACGTACCGTTGAGCGAAGAATCCAGAGCTGAAGCTGAAGTCTTGATGCTGGGTTCCAATAATATATTGGGTCCTAAAGATGGTAAACCAATCGTTACCCCTTCCCAAGACATGGTCATGGGAAACTTCTATCTGAATATGGAAGAAACAGCTGCCGAATTTGTTGCTAAAGCTGAGCTTTTAAAAGCACTTGGCGACAATGATGGTTATCTGTTATGGAATCGCTTTGCTGATAATGAAGGTCATATCTATAAAGACATCAATGAAGCCTTGATGGCCTATGAATCCAAAGAGATCCATATCCATACCCGCATTGCTGTTCGTGCCAGATCTTTAGGTAAAGATGGTTTCAGTGCTTCTCAAAATGCATCCTATTTGATCACGACCGTTGGGAAACTGATCTTCAATGAAATGTTCCCTAGCGATTTACCGTATATCAATGAAGTCTCCAAAGAGAATTTCATTGCGACTCCTCAGCGTTATTTTGTCCCACTTGGTGAAAACGTCAAGAAATACATCCAATCCTTAAAGATCAGCAATGACTTCAAGAAAAAAGACTTAGGGACCATCATCGCTGAAGTATTCAACCGTTATGGCACTTCAAAGACTTCCGAAATCTTAGATAAAATCAAAGACAACGGCTTTAAGTATTCGACAGTAGCCGGTATGACCGTTGCGTTAAGCGACATCGTTGTATCTCCAAACACAGCCAATCTCGTTGAGATGGGTAAGATTCAAGAAGCCAAATTGATGGATCTCCGTCAAACCGGCCGTTTGACCCCTCGTGAGTGGGAACGTCATGTCACCATCCTTTGGGATCGCATCAAATCCGATATCGGAAAAGATTTAGAAGCTCACTTGCCTCGTAAGAACCCCATCAATATGATGAAGACTTCCGGTGCTCGTGGTAATGCCTCGCACTTTACACAGTTGGCTGGTATTCGTGGATTGATGGGTAAACCGATCTCTTCCACAAAATCTCACCAAGCTGAAACCTCCCAGAATATGGAAGGCAAGAAGCGCGAGTTCAGAAGTTTATTGAAAGAACACTATTTAGACTTTGCTTTGGAACCTGCAGAATTGATCTTGATCAAAGAACGTGAAGAAGCCATCAAATTGGCTGAAGAAACCAAAAAGATCAAACTCTATGAACTCTATGAAGATTTCAAAGCCTTGGATGTCTATACTCAAATCAAACACTTGAATGCTTATGCGATCGACCTCAACGTCAAAGCTCGCAAAAAAGTTCAAGCGAATGTTGAAAAACTGCAGACCACTGGCGAACTAGATCAAGATACCGTTTTGACCATGATCAAAAATGACGCTGTCAAAGGCGATCATCACTTTACGATCACAACTCAAAACGAAGCCATCAAACTTGCCAAAACTGAATTTGAACAAGGTTTTGAAAAATTGACCACCAACTTCATGGGTCGTAACAGTACCGATGAATTGATCGTTCAACTCGATAAAGCTTTGTGGATCAAGGAACAAAAAGACAGTATTGCTTTACGCTTAGATCAGAAAAACCCCTTCATCATGGTTAAGCTGGATGAGAAACAAATCAAACAGGCCGAGAAGAAACAGGGTTTGGTCGACTTAGCAAAAACCTTACTGACCAATACTTTGACCAAAGAAGATTTAGCTCAAGCTTCCTTATATGAAAACGTCAAGTTCCTTCTGAAGAAAGAAAATGCGATCATCCTCAATGTCTTATCCGACAAAGAAAAGATCACACTTAAATCAGAAGGCGAGAAGCACATCGACAACATCGCCTTTGATGTCGTTGATGATAACCGTGTCTTCCAATCCATCAATAAGATCAAGATGCTCTCTGAGATCCCGGTTGCCTTGTTGGATCACTTCACCTTGGCTTCGAAGTTCGTAGAACGCAACTTCACCAAACAAGAAATTGAATCACTTGGAAAGATCAAGACTTCGTATGATGAACTTGTACGTAAGATTTTTGATGAAAAGTGCGATCTTGGCTTGATGAAATATGCTGATCCATTAAAAAACTTCACCACTGTGTTGTCTGAAGACCTCAAAACCAAAGCAGATCTCCTCTTAGCGACGTGTGATGAAAGTGTCTTGGCTAAAGCTAAGAGCCTATTAGAAACCACACCTTTAGATGAAGCTGCTTGGGATGAATTTGTCTTAGAAACCTACACCAACGATAAACAAGCCATTGATAAGATCTATTACAGTGTCCAGTATATTAAGAAACTCAATGAAGTTCAAAAAGCACTCAACGGCCTCTTCAAAGAAGTCGTAAAACGCGGTTTGAGCCCAGAGAACGTCTCTGAAGCTGTGAAAGTATCCGCTTTGAGTCTGAATACCGTAGACATTAAAAACCTGTTTGATACAGCAGATGCCTTCTATGCAGCAGCCATCAAAATCGCTGAAGCTTATGTCGAAACCCCAGAATCCTTCTTCAAATACGTGGCCTCTAAGAGTGCCGGCGAAGAGAAGAAAGATGAGAAGGTCATCGGTAATGCTTTAAGCAATCTATCCAAGGCAGAAGCACGTTATATTCCTTCAGTCTTCGAAGTACCAATATATTCTTCATTCCGTAAAGGACTCAATGTGTCAGAATTCTTTATTTCGACCCACGGGGTTCGTAAAGGGTTGACCGATACTGCCTTGAAGACTGCTGAATCCGGATACCTGACACGTCGTCTCGTCGATGTGGCCCAAGATGTCATGATCGTTGAAGAAGATTGTGAGACCGATCAAGGCTATGATATTGAAGACATCCGCGATCGTAAAAACAACACGGTCATTGAAGATCTGAAAGATCGTCTGATTGGCCGATATTCCAAAGAAGACATCATCAATCCTAAGACAGGTGAGGTCATGGTTGAAAGCGATGCCTACATCTCTGAACCTATGGCAACCTTGATCGTTGAAGCAGGCATCAAAAAAGCCAAGATCAGGAACGTATTTACTTGTAAATCAACCGATGGGATCTGTGTGAAGTGCTATGGCCGTAACTTGGCCACAGGCAAACCAGTCGAAGTCGGCGAAGCTGTTGGGATCATGGCTGCCCAATCCATTGGGGAACCAGGAACTCAGTTGACCATGCGTACCTTCCATACTGGAGGGGTCGCTGCAGCAGAAGGCGGAGACATCACCCAAGGTTTACCTCGTGTTGAAGAACTCTTTGAAGCCAGACGTCCTAAACGTCCTGCTGTATTAGCGAAGATCTCAGGCGTCATCTCAGCCATCGAATCCGTCAACACAGACTTCTTCGATCGCGAAGAAAACGATGCGAAAGAATTGTTGATTCGTATTGACGTTACCAACCACAACACCAACGAAGTGGTATCCCACTTTGCGAGTTTGACCCAACACATCAGACAAGACCTTAAGAAGGGCGAATATGTCGAAGCCGGTGAAAACCTGACTGATGATCATATCGATCCTAAAGAGCTCTTGGAAGTCGGAGGCGTTGAAAGCGTACAGTTCTATATCTTAAAAGAAGTTAAGAAAGTCTATCAGTCCCAAGGGATTGAAATCTCCGATAAACATCTGGAAGTCATGATCAGACAAATGTTGCGTAAAATCGTCATCACCGATGGCGGCGATGCGAAGCTCTCAATTGGTCAACAGATGAGCATCTCCCACATCACCAGACTCAATCAAAAGTATCTGATGAATGGGAAGACGCCGGCAGCTTTCAAACCTCTGTTACTGGGGATCTCCAAGTCTTCCGTTGAAACCGATTCCTTCTTGTCGGCGGCTTCCTTCCAGGAAACCACCAAAGTCTTGACCGATGCTTCCATCAAAGGAAAAATCGATCATCTCAAAGGCTTGAAAGAAAACGTCATCATCGGTAAACGTATCCCAGCAGGAACAGGCTCTAAAGTAGACCGCGAATCTTCTCGTTTGATTCAGGCTAAAGCAGCCTTGTTGAGAGAAGCTCGTTATGCTAAAAATGCCCGTCGTGAAGAGGAACAAAACTCCTTAGAAATCCTGAGAGATCAGGAAAAGTCAGACAAAGGCGAATAAACATTAAAAACGGTTGGAAACAACCGTTTTTTCTATTTAATCATTGACATTGCTTATCAAACGCATTAGAATATGAAGGCTTATCGATGAATGCGTTCCGTTTAGCGGAACTAAACTTCAATTAGAAAAGATGGCACACCCGGTAATGTGTGCAAGAAAGGGGTACGAAATGCCTACAATCAATCAATTGGTCAGCCAAGGCCGTACAAACAAAGTCTATAAATCAAAGTCTCCTGCTTTAAACAGAGGTTTGAATACTTTGGAACGTCGTCCGACTGACATCTCATCTCCGCAAAAACGTGGAGTCTGCACCCGTGTCGGTACCATGACACCAAAGAAACCGAATTCTGCTTTGCGTAAATATGCCCGTGTCCGTTTATCCAACGGAATGGAAGTTACCGCATATATCCCAGGAATCGGCCATAACCTACAGGAACACAGCGTCGTCATGATTAGAGGCGGCCGTGTCAAAGATTTACCTGGGGTTCGTTACCACATCATCCGCGGTACTTTAGACTGTGCCGGAGTAGACAGCCGTAGACAGGGTAGATCCCTCTATGGTGCCAAGCGTCCTAAAAAGGCCGCTAAGTAAGAAAGGAGCGACAGAACATGCCAAGAAAAGGTTTTATAGCCAAAAGAGACGTCCTGATCGATCCGATCTACAACTCAAAGTTGGTTACCCGTTTAATTAATAAGATCATGTTAGATGGTAAGCGCGGTGTTGCTTCCAATATCCTCTATGATGCCTTCGATATGATCGAAGAAAAAACAAGTCGTCAGCCAATGGAAGTGTTTGAACAAGCACTTGCCAACGTTATGCCGATGTTAGAACTCAAAGCCAGACGTGTAGGGGGCTCCAACTACCAAGTACCGGTAGAAGTATCCGCTGAACGCAGATTGACTTTAGGACTAAGATGGATCGTTAATTACTCTCGCTTAAGAAACGAAAAAACTATGCAACAGCGTTTAGCCAATGAAATCGTCGATGCCGCAAACGGCACAGGCGCTTCCGTTAAGAAAAGAGACGACGTTCATAAGATGGCTGAAGCCAACAAAGCCTTCGCTCATTACCGTTGGTAAGATATGCGCTTGCGCTTAACTAAGGAGGTGACCCGCTAATGCCACGTGAATATTCACTAGCGAACACAAGAAATATCGGAATCATGGCACACATCGATGCCGGTAAAACCACTACAACCGAACGTATCCTATTCTATACCGGAAAAACCCATAAGATTGGCGAAGTGCATGATGGCGCGGCCACCATGGACTGGATGGCACAAGAACAAGAACGCGGGATCACGATTACTTCCGCAGCCACAACGGCTCAGTGGAAAGGCAACCGAATCAACATCATAGATACCCCGGGTCACGTCGACTTCACCGTTGAAGTAGAACGTTCACTCAGAGTCTTAGATGGTGCCGTAACGCTTCTGGATGGTAAGAATGGGGTAGAACCTCAAACTGAAACCGTTTGGAGACAAGCAACAAAATACAACGTCCCCCGTATCGTATTCGTCAATAAGATGGATGCGACTGGAGCGGACTTCTACATGTCAGCCAAGACTTTGATCACCCGTTTGGGTGCCAAAGCGACCCCGATCCAATTACCGATCGGTGTTGAGAATTATTTTGATGGATTGGTTGACATCATCGAACGTAAAGCCAGAATCTTCTCAGGCGATAAGTCAAAGGAAGATACATTTACTGAAATCCCTGTTGAGATGAGAGAAAGCGTTGAAGAATATCGCGCTAAACTCGTTGAGATCGTTGCGGATTACGATGAAGAAATCATGATGAAATATCTGGAAGGCGATGAACTCAGTGTTGAGGAAATCAAAAGAGCCATCCGTAAAGCCGTCATCACTGGAGAATTCTTCCCAGTTCTGTGCGGTGCAGCTTATAAAAACAAAGGCGTTACAGCGATGCTGGATGCCGTTATCGATTACTTGCCTTCTCCACTGGATGTTCCGGCCATTACCGGCATCAAGGAAGATGGGTCATCTGATGTAAGACATGCTGATGATTCGGAACCGTTTTCAGCTTTGGCATTCAAAGTTATGACTGATCCATTCATTGGACGATTGACCTACTTCAGAGTCTATTCCGGAAAAATCGGTTCCGGATCCTATGTCTTCAACTCCACCAAAAACAATCGTGAACGTTTCTCCAGACTGGTTCAAATGCATGCCAATCACAGAAATGAAATCACCGATGTTTACTCTGGCGACATCGCCGCAGCTGTTGGATTAAAAGATACCACCACAGGAGATACCCTCTGTGATGAAAAAGCATTCATCATCCTAGAAAAGATGATCTTCCCAGAACCTGTCATCAACATCGCCATTGAACCTAAAACCAAAGGCGAACTCGATAAGATGGGCATTGCTTTACAAAAGCTGGCTGAAGAAGATCCAACATTCAGAACCTATACAGATCCTGAAACAGGACAAACCATCATTGCCGGTATGGGCGAACTTCACTTAGACATCATCGTGGATCGTATGAAACGCGAATTCAAAGTTGAAGCCAACGTTGGTGCTCCACAAGTTGCTTATCGTGAAACCATTCGCGGTACAGCAGAATGTGAAGGCCGTTTCATCCGTCAGTCAGGTGGACGTGGTCAATATGGACACGTATGGATCAAGTTTGAACCCAATGAAGTCGGTAAAGGCTTTACCTTCGTCGATAACATCGTGGGGGGAACTGTTCCTAAAGAATACATCAAGCCTACGATGGAAGGTCTGCTTGCAGCCTTACCTAACGGACTGATCGCCGGGTATCCGATCATCGACATCAAAGCCACATTATTTGATGGATCCTACCATGATGTAGACTCCTCAGAAATGGCTTATAAGATTGCTGCTTCCATGGCTTTGAAAGAAGCCGGAAGAAAGTGCAGTCCAGTTATCCTTGAGCCCATCATGGCCATCGAAGTGACAGCCCCTAGTGAATACTTAGGATCTGTCATGGGTGATGTCAGTTCACGTCGTGGACAGATCAAAGACCAGGTGGAACGCGGTAACGCAACCATCGTCCAAGCCGAGATCCCACTGTCTGAAATGTTTGGTTATGCAACCGATCTGCGCTCCTTTACACAAGGTCGTGGCTCCTATTCTATGCAGTTTGACCACTATTCAGAAGTGCCTAAATCCATTGCTGAAAAAATCGCTAAAAAGAACGCTGAAGAAAAGTAATGGCTTGATTTTGGGACTTGTTTAGAATAGAATAGAAGTGCTTACTAACAACCCATATTGGAGGAGAACAAATTATGGCAAAAGAAAAATTTGACAGATCCAAGCCGCACGTAAATATTGGAACCATTGGCCACGTTGACCATGGAAAAACAACACTGACTGCTGCGATCACCCGCTACCTGGCCAAAAAAGGTATGGCTAAGGAAATGCGTTACGACCAAATCGATGGCGCACCTGAAGAAAAAGCCCGTGGAATTACAATCAACACCGCACACGTCGAGTATTCGACTGTTGCACGTCACTATGCACACGTAGATTGCCCAGGGCACGCTGACTATATTAAAAACATGATTACTGGAGCTGCTCAGATGGACGGCGCGATCTTGGTCGTTGCTGCTACTGACGGACCGATGCCTCAGACAAGAGAACATATCTTGTTGGCTCACCAAGTTGGTGTTCCATACATCGTTGTCTTCTTGAACAAATGCGACATGGTCGATGATGATGAACTCATTGACTTGGTCGAAATGGAAGTTCGTGAACTTTTAAGCAAAAACGGCTTTGATGGCGATAACGCGCCTGTCATTCGCGGTTCAGCATTAAAAGGCGGCGAAGGCGATCCTAAGTGGGAAAAATCCCTACAGGAATTGATGGACGCTGTTGACAGCTACATCCCAAATCCTTCCCGTGAAACAGACAAACCTTTCATGATGGCGGTCGAAGACGTATTCACCATTACAGGACGCGGCACTGTCGCTACTGGACGTGTTGAACGTGGTCAGATCAAAGTCGGCGAAGAAGTCGAAATCATTGGTATCAAACCTACCCGTAAATCCGTTGTTACTGGTTTGGAAATGTTCCGTAAGTCGTTGGAATCTGCATTGGCTGGCGATAACTGTGGAGCATTGCTTCGTGGTGTCAACCGTGAAGAAATCGAACGTGGCCAAGTTTTGGCTAAACCCGGTTCAGTAAAACCACATACGACCTTTACTTGCCAAGTTTACGTTTTGTCCAAAGAAGAAGGCGGTCGTCATACACCGTTCGTTGCGAACTATCGTCCGCAATTCTACTTCCGTACAACAGACGTAACCGGCGTCATTAAACTGCCAGCAGGCGTTGAAATGGTTATGCCGGGCGACAACGTTCAAATGGAAGTCGAATTGATTTCCCCGATCGCTGTTGAACAAGGAACCACCTTCTCAATTCGTGAGGGCGGCCGTACGGTTGGTGCTGGTAACGTTACTACCATTCTTAAGTAATCTTATAAAACCATCAAAAAGCTAAACTGTACCCCATAGAATAGACACGAAAAGAAAAACCTCGTGACAGTTCTGTGGGGTTTTCTTATACTTAAGAAAGAGGTCAAACATGGGAAAAGTTAAATTCAGTGCGGAGACAATTGAGAGGTTAAGAAGAAACAAATATGTCGTAAAAGTATCTGAAAGTTCGGTTCAGTTTACATCAGAGTTCAAAACAATTATCGAAAGGGAAAGTCGACTAGGAAAAACGCAAAAGCGAATCTTAAGTGATTTAGGAATAGATTCAGAATTCTTTGGGAAAAACCGACTCAACTCAATATTTGCGAGGGCAAGGAAACAAGCAAAGCGACCTGAAGGATTTAAGCGACTCAAATCACCAGGACGACCTAAGAAACTAATATTTAACAGCCCTGAGGAAGAGAACCGATATCTAAAAGACAGAAATGAGTACCTTGAACAGGAGAATGAATTCTTAAAAAAGCTGAAAGCGCCGGAAAGGGGGAGTAAAAAAACTCAGCGCAGAAAAGCGATTCAATATCATATGGGAAATGGAAGGTCGAAGAAAGAATCGACTGGACATAAAATATATGTGTACCCAAGCGAGCGTATCTCGATCTGGGTACTACGCTTATAAGAAACGAAGACTAACGATGGGTGAAAGAGAAATGAAGGATCAACTCGACTTTATCGCAATCAAAGCAGCTTATGATTATGAAGGGTTCAAAAAAGGGGCCAAACAGATCAAAATGAGGCTTGAGAGGGATTATCAGGTCATTATGAACCTCAAAAGGATCCATCGGCTGATGAGTAAGTACGAACTAATCTGTCCAATTCGAAAAGCAAACCCAGTCAAAGCGATACTTAGAGCCCAAAGACAGCAACAAAGTCTTCAGTAACATCTTAGATCGAAACTTCTCGCAAGGCAGTGCCAAGAAGACCTTATTGACCGACATCACTTATATCACCTACGGCAATGGAAGCGAGCTTACGTATCCACCATCAAAGACGCCATGACTAAGAAGATCTTAGCCTGGCAGCTCTCATCGACCCTTGAGTTGGATTTCGTGATCAATACAGTGAATCAGCTTCTGGAGAATTACTGTGGGGAACTTCATATGGGAGTCATCCTTCACTCTGATCAAGGAAGTCATTACACCAGTATCGCCTATCAGGATCTTCTCTCTAAGCATGACATTACTCAATCGATGTCTAGGCGAGGAAACTGTTGGGATAATGCCCCACAAGAATCCTTCTACGCCGTGCTTAAAACCGAACTCGAATTATCTAAAATCAATTCTTATGAACGATTGGCTGAGTACCTTATTTCATACATCAACTATTATAATTATGATCGACCTCAATGGGATCTTAATCGGATGACCCCTCACGAATATGACGATTATATAACCAATCCAACTCATCAGAAACGATTATTACCAGCAGTGATTCATCAATTTCAGTTGATTACATAAAAAAGACCGACATTTCTGTCGATCTTCATCTGTTTTTCTTTCCGTGTCCTTTACAAAGGGGATAGTTTAAGCAGCTCGATTGAGCTGCTTTTCATTTGACCAATTATAAATGTTTATCTAGTTTTAATCGCATTATTGAATACGACAGAGAGTCTTTTAATACCTTCATCGATTTCTTCAGGGGTTGAATTGGTGTAATTGAGTCTTAATGTAGAGGCATTAACACTGACAGGATAGAAAGGGTCTCCAGGGACATATACTACTTTTTGAATGACCGCATCATCAAAAAGTTTCATCGATGAGATGCCATATGGTAAGGTAGCCCATAAAAACATCCCGCCTTCAGGTTCTGTTGTGGTGATCAACGGATCAAAGTACTTTTTAATGGATGCTATCATCTGTTCACGTTGAATCAGATACATTGCTTTGATTTTTTGAATATGGGCATCAATATCATTATCGGCAAGATATTGAGCTAAAATTCTTTGAGTCAAGTAATTGGAGTGTAAATCAGAAGCTTGTTTCGCAATGATCAATTTCTCCATGATTTCTTTTTTAGCGACCAACCAACCCATTCTCATACCTGGTGATACAACCTTACTAAATGATCCAAGCATGATCGTCTGATCATCCAGAAGCATCTTGATGGGTAAATGATCTTCGCCTTTAAAACGAAGTTCACCATAAGGATCATCCTCAATCAAAATCGTATCAGTTTTACGCACTAGGTCTGCGATGGCTTTACGATTTTCATCACTGTAACTTAAACCAGTCGGATTTTGAAAGTTAGGGACCACATACATCAGCTTGGGATTATCTTTAAGTGCTTCTTCAAGTTGAGCACAATCTAGTCCATTAACGATTAATTCAACTTCTTTAAAAGTAGGTTCATAGAAACCAAAACTCTGTAAAGCTCCCAGATAGGAAGGACGTTCTACGATGACTCCATCATTGATATCTAGAAAAACTTTAGCGATCAGGTCAAAAGCTTGCTGAGAACCATTGACGATCAAAATCTCTGATGGATCGACCTTTAATCCAAATCGAGTTTGATAGCGTTTAGCGATATATTCACGTAAAGGCAAATAACCTTCTGTTGAACTGTATTGTAAGACGTTGGCACCATCCGCATCCAACACTTTGATGGCAGCTGCCTTGATGCCTTCTACTGGAAATGAACTGGGATTAGGAAATCCACCAGAAAAAGAAATCATGTCTTTTTGGCCTAGTACTTTAAAAATTTCTCGGATGAATGACTTTTTTGCATTTCCTACACGTCTGGCAAATCGAAGTTGCATAAAGGTTCCTCGCTTTTTTATTGGTGATAGTTTAACACAGAAAAGTGTGGTAAAATAAATAAGCAAAAAAAGAAGTTGAGAATGATTGAGTTCCAGATGGTAAATCAAAAAAGATTTGCTTTTTTTATGGGAGTTCTGTATAATATTGTAGCGCACGCAAAGAGATATGAGGTTGCTGACACACTGACAAGCGTTGTCATGAGCAGTGAGAAGTCAGGGAATTCATATTGAGCGAAGTGAACGTTTAACGTTTAGGCGCAGTCCACAGGAGGAATCATGGCAAAAAACAGCATTCGCATTCGTTTGAAGGCTTATGAACACTCAGTCTTGGATCTCGCAACGAAGAAAATCGTTGAGACAGCCAACATGACTGGAGTTAAAAAAGTCGTCGGACCGGTACCGTTACCTACCGAAAGAGAAATCGTAACCGTCTTACGCGCCGTCCACAAATACAAGGACGCTCGCGAACAATTCGAAAAGAGAACCCACAAACGTCTAATTGAAATCATTGGTCCGTCAGCGGCAACCATTGACGCATTGAGCCGTATGGACTTACCAAGTGGTGTTGACATCGAAATCAAGTTATAGTAAGGAGAACACATGAAAGGACTATTAGGAAGAAAGCTCGGCATGACGCAAGTCTTCACCGTTGATGGAACATTGGTTCCAGTCACCGTCGTTGAAGTCTCACCAAATGTCGTACTTCAGAAGAAAACAATCGAGAATGATGGCTATGAAGCGGTACAGTTAGGTTATTCTGAAAAGAAAGCCCAACGCGCAACAAAGGCCCTGGTCGGACATGTATCCAAAGCTAACACCACACCCAAGCAATTCATCAAAGAAATTCGTGGAAATGGCCTAAGCCATTTCGAAGTCGGTGCCTTGGTTAAAGCAGATCTCTTCTTTGCGGGAGAGATGGTAGACGTTTCCGGAACCAGCAAAGGTCATGGTTTCAACGGCGCAGTTGTCCGTAACAACCAAAAAACGGGACCTAACTCACACGGGTCAGGTTTCCACCGTTCACCGGGTTCCTTAGCGACCATCGGTCGTAATAACGGGATCATCAACAAAGGCCGTACCATGGCTGGTCAAATGGGTGGTGTATCAACAACCAACCAGAACCTAGAAGTGGTATTGGTCGATACCGACAAAAACGTCATTTTAATCAAAGGTAATGTACCGGGTCCAAAACGCGGATTCGTCGTTATCAAGTCAACGGTTAAATCCGTCGCCAGCGTAAGTGCAAAAACACTCATCAACCGTACTCCGGTCGTTGCTGCTGAAGTCGTCGCTGAAGTAGTTGAAGAAGTTAAGGAGGTCTAAGCCATGCCTAAAATTCAAGTCATCAATCAGGAAGGCAAAGCCCTTCATACTATCGATATCGCCGATGCCATATTTGGGATCGAACCGAATCAACAAGCCATCTTTGATACCGTTTTGATGCAGAGAGCTTCGATGCGTCAAGGGACTCATGATGTCAAAAACAAATCTGAAGTTCGCGGCGGCGGCAGGAAACCTTGGCGTCAAAAAGGAACAGGCAGAGCCCGTACCGGTTCAACCCGTAATCCGCATTGGAGAGGCGGCGGTAGTGCTTTTGGTCCTACCCCACGTTCTTATGCCTATCGCTTAAATCGTAAAGTACGTCGTTTAGCGGTTAAATCCGTATTATCTGAAAAAGTCTTGACGAATGAATTGGTTGTTGTTGATGCCATCAAATTTGATGGAATCAAAACCAAAGACTTCCTCAAGGTTCAAGACGCCATTCAATGCACAGGCAATACCCTGTACGTCTTCCACGGTGAAGAAGATTGGGATAACTCCTACATGAGTATGAGAAATCTTCCAAATACTTTATTCGCTTTGGTTGAAGACATCAACGTCTTCGACCTGATGAGAGTCGGAAAAGTGGTATTTACTGAAGCAGCCATCAAGTATGCTGAGGAGGTATTTGCCTAATGTCAAATGCAAGAGATATCATCATTCGCCCGATCATCACTGAAAAGTCGATGAAACTGCAAGATACAGACAACAAAGTTACCTTTGAAGTCAAAAAAGGTTCTAATAAGACTGAAGTCAAAATTGCCATCGAAGAAATCTTCAATGTCAAAGTAGAGTCCGTCAACATTATGAACTGCCGCCCTAAGACCAAACGTGTCGGCAAATATACAGGCACGACCAGTGCCGTCCGCAAAGCCATCGTTAAAGTTGCTGCCGGACAAAAAATCAACTTAGTTTAAGTTGAGGTCACATATCGGATGAACTACGCGATATCCGGAAAAACTGCGTAAGGAGAACATAAGAAATGCCCATTAAGAAATATAAGCCGACGACCCCTGGTCGCCGTGGCATGACCGGCTTGACGTTTGAGGAAATTACCGTTGGTAATGAACCTGAACGTTCCTTGCTGGAAAGCTTCGGTAAACAAGGCGGCCGTGGAAACACCGGCAAGATTACTACCCGTCATAAGGGTGGCGGTCATAAACAACTCTACCGTATCATCGACTTCAAACGTGACAAGGACGTCGTTCCTGCCAAAGTCGCTACGATCGAATACGATCCAAATCGTTCCTCAAACATCGCACTTCTGCATTATTCAGACGGCGAAAAACGCTACATCTTAGCTCCTAAAGGCTTAACTGTCGGTATGACCGTTGTCTCAGGACCAACCGTCGATATCAAAGTTGGTAATGCTGGTGAATTGGGCAACATGCCTGATGGTACCATCGTCCATAACGTTGAATTGAAACCTGGTAAAGGCGGCCAAATGGCACGTGCTGCTGGGGTCTCCATTCAGATCTTAGGTCAAGAAGGACCTTACTCCATCTTACGTTTAGGATCAGGTGAAGTTCGTAAAGTGTTAAAGAATTGCCGTGCCACCGTTGGTGTCGTCGGTAATGAAGACCATAACTTAGTAAATTTGGGTAAAGCCGGTCGCAGACGTTGGTTGGGTGTAAGACCTACCGTACGTGGTGCCGTCATGAACCCTGTCGATCACCCACATGGTGGTGGTGAAGGTAAGAACCCCGTCGGACGTAAGCAGCCGATGACCCCATGGGGCAAAAAAGCAATGGGAGTTAAGACTCGTTCACACAAAAACTCGTCTAATAAATTAATTGTTAGACACCGTAACGGGAAATAGGAAAGGGAGGTAAAACATGAGTCGCAGTTTGAAAAAAGGTCCATTTTGTGATCAACACTTATTGGCCAAAGTAGAAAAATTAAACGCTTCCCGCAAAAGGGAAGTCATAAAGACCTGGTCGCGCCGTTCAACCATTTTCCCGCAGTTCGTTGAACATACCTTCGCAGTCTACAATGGTAAGGAACACGTTCCAGTGTTTGTTACCGAAGATATGGTTGGACACAAATTGGGTGAATTCGTTCCGACAAGAAAATACTCCGGACATGGATCCGAAGATAAGAAGGCTTAATCATGGACGTTAAAGCAACAGCTAAAACGGTTCGCGTACAGCCCCGTAAAGTGCGTCTTGCCTTGGATATGATCCGTGGTAAAGACATCAAAGAAGCCGCAGCCCTATTGAAGTTCTCACCCAATAAGACTTCACTGGTCGTCGGTAAAGTATTGCATTCAGCCGTGGCTAACGCCACCAACAATCATCAGCTCTCCGAAGACAAGTTGTTTGTCAAGGCTTGCTATGCTGATGAAGGGGTCACCCTCAAACGCTTTATGCCCAGAGCCAAAGGTTCTGCTGCATCGATATTCAAACGTACCAGCCACATCACAGTGATCGTCGCTGAGAAGAACTAGGAGGCAATATGGGTCAAAAAGTAAATCCAATTGGAATGCGTGTTGGGATCATCCGTGACTGGGAATCCCGCTGGTATGCCGAAAAAGAATACGGTTCATTATTGCTAGAAGACATTAAGATCAGAAAATTCTTATTCAAGAAATTGGATAAGGCTGACATCTCCCGTGTTGAAATCGAACGCAGCAAACACCGCGTCGAAATCATCATCCGTGCTGCAAAGCCTGGTGAAATCATTGGACAAGATGGTTCAGGCGTAGAAGCTGTCAAAGCTGAACTCGCTAAACTCTTAAAAGATAAAGTCGTTAAGATTACGGTCATCGCCGTTGCCAACCCTGCGTTGGATGCGGTCTTGGTGGCTAAGAATATTGCCAAGCTTCTTGAACAACGTCAGTCTTTCAGAACTGTTCAGAAGAAAGCCATTCAAAACTCGATGAGAGCTGGCGCCAAAGGCGTTAAGACTCTGGTCAGTGGACGTTTAGGCGGCAATGATATCGCCCGTAGCGAAGGTTACGCAGAAGGCATCGTGCCTTTGCATACCTTAAGAGCGGACATTGATTTCGCTAAGTGTGAAGCTTCTACTACCTACGGAAGACTAGGCGTCAAAGTCTGGATCTGTAGAGGTGAAGTCAAACCTGGTGAAATGGTAAAAGAACCTGAAGCTCGCTCCTGAACAAAGCAGAGACAGAAGACCTTACAATAAAGATCGTCGCCCAAGACCTGATCGCAATGAAGCGAAACCGGTAGAAGCAAAAGTTGAAGTCAAAACAGAAAGCAGCACAGAAGGAGGACAGTAGTTGACATGTTAATGCCAAATCGTACTAAGTACAGAAAACCGCACCGGGTCAGCTATGAAGGTCGTTCGAAAGCCGGACGTGCCGTCTCTTTTGGAGACTACGGACTGGTTGCGGAAGAAGGAGGTTACGTCAGTAACCGCCAGATCGAATCTGCTCGTATCGCGATGACCCGCGAAATGAAGCGTGGCGGTCAAGTATGGATTAAAATATTCCCACACATGGCTTTCACCAGAAAGCCGTTAGAAGTTCGTATGGGATCTGGTAAAGGAGCACCTGAAGGTTGGGTAGCTGTCGTTCAAGCCGGAAGAATTATGTTTGAAATCGGTGGTGTTGATGAAGCAACTGCACGCGAAGCGCTGCGTTTGGCTTCTCATAAACTATCCGTTAAATCAAGATTTGTAAAGAAAGGTGAGGAAGAACTCGTATGACCGTTAAAGACATTCGTGAGAAAAGCAATAACGAACTCTTAAAAGACATCGATGTCTTAAAAGAAGAGCTCTTTACCTTACGCTTTCAAAAAGCCACTGGGCAAGGCACCTCATTTGGAAGAATGAAGGAAATCCGTAAAACGATTGCCCGTATCAAAACCGTCATGACTGAGCGCGAACTCAGCGGACAGAATTAAGGAGGCGCAACATGGAAAGAATCGCTCGTAAAGTCTATCGTGGAACCGTGGTTTCCGATAAAATGGATAAAACCATCGTTGTTGAAGTACATACTTCAAAACGCGATCCTAAGTATACAAAAAGAGTCAAATACTCAAAGAAATATAAAGCTCACGACGAACTCAATGAAGCTAAACTTGGAGATGTCGTAGAAATCATGGAAACACGTCCATTATCATCTACGAAGAATTTCCGCTTGTTGAAGATCGTTGAAAAGGCCGATGTGGTTTAAACGGAGGACCTATGATTCAAAATGAAACAAGATGTAAAGTCGCGGATAACACCGGGGCGAAAGAAGTATTGGTCATCCGTTGTTTAGGTGGTAGCCGTAGACGCTACTCCAACATCGGTGACATCGTCGTATGTACTGTTAAAGAAGCAGCAACCGGCGGAACAGTTAAGAAAGGTGAAGTCGTCAAGGCTGTCATCGTTCGTACGGTCCGTGGTGTTCGCAGAGATAACGGATCCTACATTAAGTTTGACGATAACGCAGTCGTCATCATCAAAGATGACAATACCCCCAAAGGCACCCGTATCTTCGGACCGGTCGCCAGAGAGCTCCGTGATAAGGACTTCATGAAAATTGTGTCCTTGGCTCCGGAAGTACTGTAGGAGGACACCCATGAAAATTAAAAAAGGCGATAAAGTCAAAGTCATCACTGGGGCATCAAAAGGTGCTGAAGGTGAAGTGCTGAAGGCTCTTCCTAAAACAAATCAAGTCATCGTCGAAGGCGTAAACCTAGTCAAAAAGAATTTAAAACCGACTCAGGCTAATCCAGATGGCGGCGCGATCGAAAAGGAAGTCCCAATTCACGTGTCCAACGTCGTATTCGTAGAAGTTAAGGCTAAAAAAGCCAAAGCGAAGAAAGACGTCAAAGAAGACAAAAAAGCAGTAAAGGCAGACAAAAAAGTAGAGAAGAAACCTGCTAAAAAAGCAGTGAAAGAGTAAGGAGGAACCATGAACCGTTTACACGAAAAATATAACACGACTGTGGTCCCTGCCTTGGTCAAAGAATTCAGCTATACGACCGTTATGCAAGCCCCGAAGTTAGACAAAGTTGTCATCAACATCGGTGTCGGCGATGCGATTGCTGATGCGAAAGCATTAGAAACTGCTGTTGCTGAATTGGCTCAGATCTCTGGTCAAAAACCAATCATCACTAAAGCTAAGAAATCCATTGCGAACTTCAAACTTCGCGAAGGGATGGAAATCGGCTGTAAAGTAACTTTACGCGGTGAAAAAATGTATCAATTCCTCGACAAGTTGGTCAACATTGCGTTGCCACGTGTCAGAGATTTCCGTGGTGTCAGTAAAAATGCATTTGATGGTCGTGGTAACTATACCTTGGGCATCAAAGAACAACTGATTTTCCCTGAAATCAACTTTGATAAGGTAACCCGCGTCAGAGGCATGGATATCGTCATCGTCACAACGGCTAAGACCAATGAAGAAGGCAGAGCTCTTCTTACTGGTTTAGGTATGCCGTTTGAAAAGAAATAGGAGGACATCGACATGGCAAAAACATCTTTAATTGTTAAATCGCATCGTACTCCGAAATTCGCCGTACGGGGCTATACCCGCTGCGAACGTTGCGGTCGTCCGCATTCCGTTTTGCAGAAATATAAGATCTGCCGTATCTGCTTCAGAGAATTGGCCAATCAAGGTCAGATCCCTGGTGTCAGAAAGGCAAGCTGGTAAGGAGGAGAACCATGATGACCATTACAGATCCAATTGCGGATATGCTAACTAGAATTCGTAACGCGGTTAGTGCCCGTCACGAAGTTGTGGAAGTACCTTCCAGCAAAGAAAAAGTAGAAATCGCCCGCATCCTCCAAGATGAAGGCTTCATTAACGGTTATGTTGTCAGTGGTGATGTCCAAAAAGTAATTACCATTTCCTTGAAGTACGGTCCTAATAAAGAGAAGGTGTTGTCTGGTTTGAAACGCATCTCTAAACCTGGACTAAGAGTCTATGCTGATGTCAATTCTGTTCCGCGCGTATTGAACGGATTGGGCGTTGCCATCCTCTCGACTTCCAAGGGTCTATTGACTGACAAACAAGCCAAGAAACACCATGTAGGCGGCGAAGTCGTTGCCTATATCTGGTAAGAAAGGGAACGTCAATGTCACGTATCGGAAATAAAGCGATTACCGTTCCTGCCGGTGTTGAAATCGACATCGTTGCAGCGAATGAGGTGACTGTTAAGGGACCAAAAGGAACACTCAAGTTTCAATTCAATCCCAAGATGGGAATCGAAATCAAAGAAGGTATCCTTACGGTTACCCGTCCTAATGAAGAAAAGCAATACAAGCAGTTGCATGGTACAACCCGTGCACTGATCGCCAACATGATTGAAGGTGTCACAAACGGATATAAGAAATCATTGGAATTGGTCGGGATCGGTTACCGTGCTGCGGTATCTGGTAGAACACTGACCATTCAAATCGGTTACTCTCATCCAGTCGTCTTCCAAATCGAAGAAGGCATTAAAATCGAATGTCCGATCCCAACAGAAATCGCGGTATCCGGCATCGATAAACAACGTGTCGGAGAATGGGCAGCCATTATCCGTGCCGTTCGTAAACCTGAACCGTACCTGGGTAAAGGGATTCGTTATAAAGGTGAAGTTGTCCGTCGCAAAGAAGGCAAGACGGCGGCTAAGAAATAGTGGGAAAGGAGAAACAAGATGCTTAAGAAAGTTGCTAAAAACGCTGAAAGATTACGTCGTCACGCTCGTGTACGCACCAAAGTATCCGGTACTCCGGAACGCCCACGCCTCAATGTTTACCGTTCCAATGCCCATATTCATGTTCAGATCATTGATGATGTCGCAGGGGTAACCTTGTGTTCCGCATCCAGTGTTGAATTGAAATTGGCTAACGGAGGTAACATCGAAGCTGCAAAAGCCGTCGGAACCGAAGTTGCACAACGTGCATTAAAAGCGAACATCAAAGAAGTTGTGTTTGACCGTGGTGGATACCTCTATCACGGAAGAGTCAAGGCTGTGGCAGATGCTGCCAGAGCAGCCGGACTGGTATTCTAGGAGGCCTCATGGAAAATAACACAAAGAAAAATGATAGACCGCGCTACCCCAGAGCTGAAAAAGAATTTGAAGAAAGAGTCGTCGTCATCAACCGTGTAACAAAGGTTGTTAAAGGCGGACGTCGCTTTAGATTTGCTGCTTTGGTCGTTGTAGGTGATAAAAAGGGCCGTGTCGGTTTTGGTACCGGCAAAGCCAATGAAGTTCCTGATGCCATCAAAAAGGCCATTGAGGATGCCAAAAAGAATCTCTTTAAGGTACCAATGGTTGGCAAAACGATCCCTCATGATATCGTAGGTAACTACGGAGCTGGTTCCATTTTGTTGAAACCCGCTTCTGAAGGTACTGGCGTTATCGCTGGCGGACCTGTTCGTGCTGTCCTTGAATTGGCGGGAATCGAAGATGTCCTGAGCAAATGCTTAGGTTCTAGAACCCCCATCAACATGGTCAGATCCACAGTCGCTGCACTTAAAGCTTTGAAAACCATCGATCAGGTGGCTGCACTTCGCGGATTAAAACGCGAAGAAGTGCGCGGATAAAGGAGACAACATGAAATTACATGAATTACATTCCGTTCCTGGAGCTCGTAAAGTCGGCGGTACCAAACGTTTGGGCCGTGGGCAAGCTTCTGGACAAGGAAAAACCGCAGGTAAAGGTACTAAGGGTCAAAACTCTCGTACTGGCGGCGGTGTTGCGATTGGATTTGAAGGGGGTCAGACACCTTTATGGCGTCGTATTCCTAAACGTGGTTTTACCAATTATACTCGGGTTGAATATGCGGTCGTCAATGTCGCTCAACTGAATATCTTTGAAGATGGAACCGTCGTTACTCCAGAATTACTCATTGAAACAAGACTTGTTCGCAAGGAACTCAATGGGATCAAGATTCTGGGGGTAGGGACTTTAGAAAAGAAACTTACTGTACACGCTCATAAGTTCTCGAAATCTGCACTGGTCCTTATTGAACAAGCAGGTGGAAAAGCCGAGGTCATTTAATATGATCAAGACGTTCGTCGGTCTGTTTAAACAGAAGGAAATCAGAAGAAAGATCCTCTTTACTTTAGGTATGCTCTTTATCTATCGCCTAGGTGCAGGTATTCCTGTGCCTGGGGTCGATGTAGGTGCTTTGACTGACTCCTTAGGCGACAACGCCATATTTGGTATGATGAACCTTTTAGGTGGTGGAGCACTCCAGAAATTTTCCATCTTTGCGATGGGTGTTGGACCTTACATTACCGCTTCGATCATCGTCCAGTTGTTGTCGATGGATGTCATCCCTGCTTTAACGGAGATGACGAAATCCGGTGCCACCGGTAAGAAGAAATTGGAAAAAGTCACACGTTACCTAACAGTCGTATTGGCCCTCTTCCAAGCTTTCACTTTAACTTATGCCTTTGAGGTCAATTATGGCATCCTTGTCATCAATAATCTCTCAGTCATGTTCTTCATCACTGTTGTTTTATCCGCAGGAACCATGTTCTTGATGTGGATAGGAGACCGTATCTCTGTGTTTGGGATTGGGAATGGGATTTCCATCTTGATCTTTGCTGGGATCGTATCTCATATTCCGTTTGATTTTTACTCCATATTCAACACGTTGGTCGATCAGACTAGTGGAAATGCCGTCATGTTTGCCGGGATTTTCAACTTTATGATTTACTTACTGATGTATTTCGTCATCATCGTGTTGGTCATCTTTACCTCTACGGCGATTCGTAAGATTCCCATCCAGTACACATCCAGTAACTTGCGTAAGCAAAAACAAGATGTGACTTATTTGCCTTTAAAAATCAATTCTGCTTCAGTAATCCCAGTTATCTTCGCTTCAGCGGTCATGACTGCGCCTGCGACAGCATTGAGTTTCTTTCAGTCTAATTCGACGGTAGAAACAGTTTATTCTTGGTTGACAACGAACTTAAGTTTCCAATCCCCAACAGGATTGGCAATCTATGGTGTGTTGGTCGTCTTATTTACCTTCTTCTATACCAATCTTCAAGTCGATACTGAAAAGATTGCGGATGATTTGGGTAAACAAGGCACTTATATTCCAGGAATTAGACCAGGTAATGAGACCAAAGTTTATCTGCATAAAGTGCTTAATCGAATCACAGTCTTGGGAGCCGCATTCTTGGTTTTCATCGCTGTATTGCCTTATGCCTTGCCGATGTTTGTCACTGCTTTGCCCAATACCGTTGGGATTGGTGGAACAGGGATCATCATCGTGGTTGGGGTCGCATTAGAAACCATGAAAGACTTGGAAGGTCAGCTGACACAGAAGACCTACAAGGGTTTCTTCGGTTAATATGAACATACTCCTTATGGGAGCTGCCGGATCTGGTAAAGGTACCATGGCAGCACGCATCGTTTTAGACTATGATATCCCACATATTTCATCTGGGAACATGTTTAGAGCGGCTATAACAGCCCAGACCGAGTTGGGAAAGATTGCTGAAACCTATATGAATAGAGGTCATCTTGTCCCAGACGATTTAACGATTAAAATGGTCAAAGAACGTCTCAGTCAGTGTGATTGTCAAAAAGGTTATCTCTTAGATGGCTTTCCTAGAACACTTGCTCAAGCTGAAGCGTTTGAAGATATCGCAGAGGAAATCGGTCGCCCCGTTGAAGCTGTCTTTAATTTGACAGTTCACTTGGAAGACTTGAAACAACGCGTCATTGGACGTCGTATCTGTGAGAATTGCGGTGCCATCTATAACACCATCGGATCTGCTCCGAAGGTCAGTGGCATCTGCGACAAATGCGGTTCACCTTTAGTGCATCGTTCAGACGATACTGTCGAGCAGTTGGGCAATCGTTTGCATGAACACATGGTCTTGACCCAACCGGTCTTAGACTTCTATCGTGAAAAGGCATTGGTGCATAACGTAGACGCATCCCGTAAACCGGATCTCGTCTATGCGGACATTTTCTCCATCCTGAGGTTATTACGATGATTTCATCGAAGTCCCCCAGAGAAATCGAATTGATGCGCAGAGCCGGCGAAATCGTCGCGCTCGCGCACCAAGCCGTAGAGGCCATGATCCGAGTAGGTATCACAACCAAGATGATCGACCAAGTGGTTGAAAAAACGATCTTGGACAATGATGCCACTCCTTCATTCAAAGGCTATAATGGATTTCCAGCGGCGACCTGCTGTTCAGTCAATGATACATTGGTCCATGGATTTCCATCCAGTTATGTCTTGAAAGAAGGAGATATCATCTCAGTCGATATTGGCGCTTGTTACAAAGGTTATCACGGTGACAGTGCCTGGACGTATGCTGTTGGAAACATATCTAAAGAAGCTCAACATCTTCTAGATGTCACAAAAAACAGTTTATACGAAGGGCTTAAATTCGCGAAAGCAGGGAATCACTTAACCGATATCTCGCATGCGATCGGCGAATATGTTTACTCCTTCGGTTATTCTATCCCTTACGATTACTCAGGACACGGAATTGGATCTCATCTACATGAAGATCCCTCGATCCCTAACTTTGGACCCGCAGGAAAAGGAATAATATTGAAGGAAGGGATGACTTTGGCGATTGAACCGATGGTTCATCGGGGCAAACCTTATACCAAAGTAATGGATGATGAGTGGACCGTCAAAACCAAAGATGGATCATTGGCAGCCCACTATGAACATACCGTCGTCATCATGAAGGACGGATGTGACATTCTGACAACACTAAAAGGAGGTAAGAATGGCTAAACAAGACGTTATTGAGATTGAAGGAGTCGTAGAAAAGGTATTACCTAATGCGACTTTCGACGTGAAATTATCCAACGGGCACACGCTAAAAGCCCACGTATCTGGTAAAATCCGCATGCATTACATCCGCATTTTACCAGGCGATCGCGTTACCGTTGAGATTTCACCCTATGATTTATCACGTGGGCGTATAACATTTAGACACAAGTAGTGTCAGGAGAACAAGTATGAAAGTCAGACCATCTGTCAAACCCATATGCGACAAATGCCGCGTCATCAAACGCAAAGGTCGCGTCATGGTTATTTGTGAAAATCCGAAACACAAACAACGTCAAGGAAACTAGGAGGAACATAAACAATGGCTCGTATAGCTGGTGTAGACATCCCAAGCAATAAACGCGTGGTGATATCGTTAACCTATATTTATGGAATCGGCCGTCCTATGGCTGAGGAAATTCTCAAAAACTCAAAAATCAGCGAAGATGTTCGTACGAAAGATCTTACAGATGAACAAATCAATACCATCCGTAAAGAAATCGACAAGATCAAAGTTGAAGGAGACCTCCGTCGTGAAGTCAACCTCAACATCAAACGCTTGATGGAAATTGGATCCTACCGTGGTTTGCGTCATCGTAAAGGCTTGCCTGTACGCGGACAAAGAACCAAGACCAATGCCCGTACCCGTAAGGGACCGCGTCGTACTGTCGCGAACAAGAAGAAATAAGGAGGCAAGAACATGGCAACAGCAAAACCCGCATCACGCAAACGCAAAGTGCGCAAGAATATCGCTAAAGGTGTCGCACATATTCATTCCACCTTTAACAACACCATCGTTACCATCACTGATGAAGCAGGCAATGTCCTGGCCTGGTCAAGTGCAGGTGCTTTGGGCTACAAAGGAAGTCGTAAGTCTACGCCGTATGCTGCTCAGCAAGTCGCTGAAGCTGCCGGCAAAGCCGCTACCGATCATGGTATGAAGACTGTTGAAGTCGTTGTCAAGGGCGTTGGTCCTGGACGTGAAGCAGCAGTTAGAAGCCTGCAAACAGCAGGTTTAGAAATCACTGTCATCTCCGACGTCACTCCGATCCCGCACAACGGATGCCGTCCGCCAAAGCGGCCACGTGGTTAGAAAGAAACTGAGGAGGGATATGTATGCAAAAATTTGAACGTGCTCATTTCGAGATTAAAGAATACTCTGAAGACAATCACTATGGCAAGTTTCTCATCGAGCCCTTCGAAAGGGGCTTTGGAACAACCATCGGTAATGCTTTAAGACGAGTATTGCTCTCCTCTTTACCTGGCGCAGCTGTCTACTCAATTAAAATTGAAGGCGTTTTCCATGAATTTACTGCCATTCCTGGCGTAGTGGAAGATGTTACCGCCATCATCCTGAATTTGAAGGACTTGATCATGACGATCAGCGATGATGAAGTTTATACCTTACGCATTTCAGCCAAAGGTCCAAAAGTAGTCACAGCAGCAGACATTGAATGTCCTGCCAATGTGGTTATTCTCAATAAGGATCTCGTCTTAGCGACCTTAGAGACCGGCGCCATCTTGGATATGGAAATGCGTGCTAAGAATGGCCGTGGTTATGTCAGTGCTGACCAAAACAAAGCTTCCCATCAAGGGGCTTTCCAAGGTATCGGTACGATTTATACCGACTCCATTTATACACCAGTACAACGCATCGCCTACAATGTCGAACCGACCCGTGTAGGACAAGATGCGAAGTATGACCGACTTGTATTTGAAATCTGGACCAACGGTTCAATCAATCCGCAGACAGCCATTTCACTTGGCGCCAAGATCTTGATCGATCACCTCAGCTTGCTGACCAATCTCAATGATCACGTCTCCCAAATGAATAACCTGATCAAGGATGCGACCGGTGATGCCAGAAGCAATACTCAACTAATAATGATTGAAGATCTAGACCTCTCGGTCAGATCCTATAACTGTTTAAAGAGAGCAGGTATCCAAACTGTGGATGAACTGACTCAGAGAACAGAAGATGAAATGATGAGAGTTCGCAATTTAGGGAAAAAGTCCCTAAAAGAAGTCAAAGAGAAACTGATCGCCATGGGTCTCGGTTTCAAGAACTACGACTAACAAGGAGACTGAACATGATGAATCGTAAATTCGGACGCAAAGCCGACCACCGCAAAGCCTTACTCAGAAACTTAGCGACCAGCCTGATCGTCTACGGTAAAATTGAAACCACAGAAATGAAAGCCATGGACTTACGCTCTGTAGTGGATGAATTGATTACCGTAGCCAAGAAGAATGACCTGCACGCTCGTCGTCAAGTCATGGCTTATGTTAAAGACGTCGTAGCTGATAAAGCTACCGGACAAACCGCCGTACAGAAATTGTTCGACGTTGTTGCCCCAAAATACGCTGATCGACACGGCGGCTATACCCGCGTACTAAAAACCAGAACCCGTAAGGGCGATGCTGCGGAAATGGCTACCATCGAATTGGTATAACATTAAAAGCACCGCAAGGTGCTTTTCTTATGATGACAACTTTCGACCAGATCAAACTTAAAGCTACGCAAGATAAGATTCCTTCGATGCAAGAAGAGGGTTTATTTTACTGTGAACATTTGATCCAAAGCCAATCCTTAAAAAACATACTAGAAATAGGAACAGGTCATGGGATCTGGTCGATTCATATGGCTTTAGCCAATAAAGATTTGAAAATAAGAACGATTGAATTGAATCTAAAAAGAGCTGAAATTGCGAAACAGAATATCTTTGATCTTGACCTACAAGAACACATCACTGTCATTCATCAAGATGCCTTAACAATAGAATTAACACAAACCTATGATCTCATCTTCATCGATGGACCCAAGAGTCAAAACAAAGCGCTCTTTATTAAAGTTTTGCCTTATTTAAGTAAAAGTGGCTATATCCTTGTGGATAATATTGATTTTCATGGGGAAACACACACAGATCAAACTCAGAGCCGTGATTTAAAACAACTGGTTCGTAAGATCAATAACTTTAGACAATGGATCCTAAATGAAAGCGATCTCAACGTTAAAGCTCTGGAATTTGGGGATGGCTTGATGCTCATAAGCCGTAAATATGAGTCTTGATTATGGTAAAATAGTGCTGTGAGGTGAAAAGATGAAGACAAAAACCAAACTTATTGCCTTGGTTGGTGTGACTGCACTGGGTGCCTATGCTGCCAACAAGATTAAACGAACACAAGATTTAAAACCAGAAGTCAGTGTACCACTTCCTGATCCTAAGACTGTTTTACCTAAAGTCAGTGTAAAAAATACTTTACCTAAAACATTGCTTGCCAGTTACAAATCTCAAATTACCGAAATGACCAAGACACTGGATCCAAATACGGATATCATTTTGATTCATTATGTATCCAATAGCGAACAGCAAGCTAAATTTCTAGATGAACTTATGGGTGCAGCAGGTTATGAGAAAGAATCAGGACCTACTCGAACCTTGTATAAGAAAAAAGTTCACGCATTAACACAAACGATTTTTGATGAAGTTATTTTTACAGCACAAAGCGCTAAGTCACTGAAACAGAACTATCTGGGTTGGGATTTCAGCAAATAAAAGAAGGTGGAGAAGTTTTGAACCCAATAACAGTTTCTCATTTAAAGTTTTCCTATGATTTACAAATAGACGTCGTCAATGACGTCTCTTTTACGGTTGAGAAAGGTTCTTATACAACCTTGATCGGACACAATGGATCTGGTAAAAGTACCATCGCTAAACTATTGATCGGATTGCTTGAGAAAGGCTCAGGTTCAATCTTAATTGATGATTTAGAGTTGACTGAAGCCAATCTAGATCAAATTCGACGTAAAATCGGTATCGTTTTTCAAAATCCAGACAATCAATTCATTGGGGCAACCGTCAGAGATGACATTGCATTTGGACTTGAGAATCATCAAGTTGATCCGCTTTGATGGATGATATCATCAACAACTTTGCCTCACGTGTCGATATGATCAAATACCTTGACCAAGAACCGACACGATTATCCGGTGGACAGAAACAAAGAGTCGCGATTGCGGGTGTTTTAGCGATGAGACCAGAGATTTTGATTCTAGATGAAGCCACAAGTATGTTAGACCCTGAAGGCAAGTCTGAAATCAATGCCTTAGTCAATCAGCTTCATAAAGAATATGGAATGACCATCCTTTCGATTACCCATGACATAGAAGAAGTCAAAAAAAGTGATCATGTGATCGTCATGTTTGACGGAAGGATCGTCAAAGATGGTAAACCGTCAGAAGTGATGATCAATGAAGAAGAACTGGTCGCATTGAAGTTGGATGCTCCATTCAATGTTAAATTGGCCAATGCTTTAAAACGCAGAGGTATTCATTTAAAAGAAACCTTGGATACCGAAAGGATGGTGGCTGAATTATGCCTATTGCGTTCGAAAAAGTAAACTTTAAGTATGCCCCCAATACTCCTTTTGCGTATGAGGCTCTTAAGAATATCGATTTGGCTTTTGAATTAGGTAAAGTAACTGCCATTATCGGTCCAACTGGATCAGGTAAAAGTACTCTGGTTCAACATCTCAATGCCTTGCTTTTACCCACAGAAGGGACAGTCTTGGTTTTAGATCGAACGATCACCAACAAACACAAACCTAAAGAACTAAAATCACTTCGTCAAAAAGTCGGTTTGGTCTTTCAGTTTCCTGAATATCAACTGTTTGAAGAAACGATCATTAAGGATATTATGTTTGGTCCATTGAATTTTAAAGTTCCAGAAGAACAAGCCAAAGTCCTAGCCATGAACGCTTTAAAGTTGGTTGGCTTGGATGAAAGTTTTGCAGAAAAATCACCTTTGGATATTTCTGGCGGACAAAAACGCAGAGTTGCGATCGCTGGCATTTTAGCAATCAATCCCGATGTGTTGGTACTTGACGAACCCACAGCAGGATTAGATCCTCAAGGGTCTAAAGCCATGATGGAACTCTTTCTAAAACTCAATCGTGAAAACGGAAAAACGATTTTGATCGTTACTCATGATATGGAACATGTGATCAATTATTGTGATAATGTGGTCGTTATGCGTGATGGAGAAGTCATCAACCATCAATTGGTAACCGATTATTTTGAACGGAAATCTCAAGTAGAAGATATTCAAATGAATTTACCTTCGCTTTTGGTCTTCAAGGAAGGCCTGATTGAAGGTGGCTTTGAATTAAAACAACCCATGCGTCATTTAGAAGAATTGGCTGAAGCTATCGCTTTGGAGCTTAAACCATGAACAACATTGCCTTAGGACGCTACATTCCTTTAAATACTTTTACGCATAAACTTGATCCGCGCTATAAGATCATGGGCATGCTGATCTTGATGGTCTCTGTTTTTTTCCCGACAGGTTTTGTTGGATATGCCATCATTGGAACCTTTGTCATCATTGCATTACTCTTTACGAAAATATCACTCAAGATGATTGTGAAGTCGATGAAGCCGATGATTTTTATGTTGAGCTTCTTATTTGTGATCAATTCATTGGTCATCAGAACAGGTTATGTGGTCTTTAGTTTTTCAAGCTACACTTTATATAGTGATGCGGTGTTCCAAACTTTATACATCATGGTGAGATTGACTTTGATGATCATCATCACTACCTTGCTGACTGTTTCAACCAAACCGATGGATCTAACTTTAGGTATCGAAGATTTACTGAGCCCATTTAAAAGAATCGGCTTGCCTTCTCATGAGATCGCCATGATGATATCGATTGCTTTAAGATTCATTCCTACACTGATCGATGAAACAAACCGAATCATGAAGGCTCAAGCCTCAAGAGGGGTCGATCTTAAAGAAGGCTCCTTTAAAGAAAAGATCATGGCCATCTTATCTTTGATCGTTCCTTTGTTTGTTTCAAGTTTCCAAAGAGCTGAAGAATTAGCCGATGCGATGGAAGCAAGAGGTTATGTGGTGGCTCAACACCGTACGCGATATAAACAACTGAAACCTACCTATAGGGACGCAGTGATGATGGGATCGGTCTTAAGTGTATTGGGAGTAATTATATGGCTCAGCCTTTAAAGCGCGTCAAATGCACTGTAATGTATCATGGTGCTCATTATAATGGATGGCAAGTCCAGAATAATGTAAGCAGTATACAAGGAATCTTAGAAAACATCCTAGAGTCTATGCATCATCGTGATGTGCAGGTGGTAGGATCAGGAAGAACTGATGCTAAAGTACATGCCTTAGGGCAAGTTTTTCATTTTGATACAGAGCTCAGTTTAAATGAAGCCGAGTGGATGAAAGCTTTCAATCGTCAATTGCCGATGGACATCAAAATCATTGAAGTTCAGTTCGTCAACAAGCAATTTCATGCACGTTATTCTGTCATCAGAAAACAATATGAGTATCTTATCTATCAAGGGGAGATCCAACCCTTTAATTATGAAACACACGCCTGTATTGGTCCTCATCTGCATCGAGACAACATGCGAAAAGCCATGAGCGTTTTTATTGGGACCCATGATTTTAGTGCATTTTGTGCAAACAGTTTTGCGGAGACCCCAAATCAAGTACGAACCATTTTTCGTTTTGAACTCTTTGAAGAAGAGGATGTATTAAGATTCTTGATTGAAGGAGATGGCTTCATGCGTCATATGATCCGTATGATCATGGCTTGTATCATCGATATCGGTAAAGGCAAACTTAAGATATCTGATGCGAAAAGAATATTAGAATCTAAAGACAAAACATTATACAGTGGTATCGCAGAACCTTGCGGTTTATATTTAACAGAAGTTGAATATCCGGAGGGCTCATGATTAAAACCAATTTTCACACGCATACATTTCGATGCAAACACGCAGAAGGCTCTGATGAAGATTATGTCTTAAAGGCATTAGAAGCTGGCTTGGTAGAACTTGGGTTCTCAGATCACAGCCCATGGCCTTATCATTCACTGGATGCACGTAATATTAGAATGGATATCACTCAAATGGATGATTATGTCCAACATGTCTTGATGTTAAAAAGACAGTATGCCAATCGCATACAAATTCATTTAGGGATAGAAGCAGAATATTATGAGACTCGCATCGATCAGTTACGTGAATTGATTAAGAAATATGATTTAGAGTATGTCTTACTGGGCAATCATTTCCATGAATTTGAAACCAGGGGTCGATACTTTGGTGCTTATGCGGATATCGAAAACTTATATCGTGATTATGAACATGATTCGATCAAAGCCATGGAAACAGGTTTATATGATTGTTTCGTTCATCCTGATTTGTTTTGTCGAAGTTTAAAAGAATGGACTCCTCAAGCCGCTGCGATGAGCGAACGGATCTTACGTAAAGCCAAGGAATTAAATATCCCCGTTGAATACAATTTAGGTGGAATTCGCAATCGTTATACCGATATGAATTATCCCTACATTAAATTCTGGGAGATTGCCGCAAAGGTTGGAAATGAGGTCATCATTGGAGTGGATGCACATTCTCCGTGGGATCTTATTGATTCCAAATCGATTGAAGCTGCTGAGAAAACATTGCGTGATTTAGGTATTACACCTATTGAATTTCTTAGAATCAAGAAGAAGTAAATAAGCTAAAAGTGATGACTCAATAGTTGGGCATCATTTTTATTTAGAGTAGAAACATCCTATAACGATTTAACAGTGCATAATTGTCATTGAACCTAATCTTTAGTGTTATAGTGTCAAGAAATAATCCTTGACACCTTAAGTTAAATTGCGTACAATGGTAGTCGGCACTTTATGCCAATGTAGCCCCGGAAACTACAATGGTTAGGAGAAACAAATATGCGCCAAACTACGATGGCCAAACCAGCAGAAGTTGTACGTCAATGGTATATCGTTGACGGAGCCGGATTAACATTAGGACGTTTAGCAACTGAGGTTGCGACTGTATTAAGAGGTAAACACTTACCGACTTATACACCCAATGTCGATTCTGGCGATTATGTCATCATCATTAATGCCGACAAAGTCGTCGTTACAGGTGATCAAGAGTTTAAGAAAAATTACTATGCTACCTCGCAATGGGCGGGCGGCTTACGCGTAAGATCTACCAGGATTATGCGTGAGAAATATCCTGAAGAATGGGTCACAAAAGCCGTTCACGGGATGCTACCACATACGAAACTGGGTGATAAACAGAGACTGCACTTATTTGTGTATACTGGCTCTACTCATCCGCATGCGGCTCAACAGCCCAAAGAATTGAAGATCAAAGGCTAGGAGGAAAAATGGTCGCAAAGAAAAAGAAAGCAGCTGTCCAATATTTGGGCACCGGCAGACGTAAGACATCCATCGCCCGTGTTTATATGACACCGGGTACTGGTATCATCTCCGTCAACGATAAAACTTTAGATGAATACCTCCCGCTAGAAACCCTCAGAATGGTCGTCCGTTCCCCGTTGGAATTGACCGAAACTTTAAATAGTTTCGATGTCTTGATCAACGTCATCGGCGGCGGTTATACCGGACAATCCGGTGCCATGAGACACGGCATTAGCCGCGCACTCTTGGAAGCTTCCCCAGACTACCGTACTGTGTTAAAAGCAGCCGGATTCTTGACCCGTGATTCACGTGGTAAAGAACGTAAAAAATACGGTCTCAAGAAAGCCAGAAGAGCTCCGCAGTTCTCCAAACGTTAATGGATTTAAAAACCTGTATCATTATGCATACAGGTTTTTTTATATGCACAATTATTCGCTTTATAAACCCGCTTTTTATTGACATCAAGAAAGCATAATGTTAAACTTATAAAGCATTCGGTTGTGGTATGGGCCTGTAGCTCAGGTGGTTAGAGCGCGCCCCTGATAAGGGCGAGGTCGTTGGTTCGAGTCCATTCAGGCCCACCATATCCAACAATATCGGGGTTTTAGCTCAGTTGGGAGAGCACCTGCCTTGCACGCAGGGGGTCAACGGTTCGAGCCCGTTAAGCTCCACCATTTTCTAAGAAAAACCACGCAAGTGGTTTTTATTTTAAACAATATGATCAATATAAAACAAATCAAAGAAAACAGAATGTTTTATATTCGGGTCCTCTCAATAGCGGTGCCTTTTATGCTGCAACAACTCATTGGTTCTAGTGTCAACTTACTGGATAACTTGATGGTTGGACAGTTAGGTGATGCAGCCATTGCCGGTGTCGCATCTGCAAATCGTTTTTATATGATTGCGACTTTTGGATTGTTTGGAGTTTCGGGAGCCGGAAGTATCTTTATCGCCCAATACTTCGGAGCTAAAGACGAAGCTCATGTTAAACAATCCTTTAGATTTTCACTGATTGCGAGTTATCTGTTAATATTGCCTTTTGTTGTGTTGGGTTCAATATTCCCAAGTTTCATCATCGGTTTGTTTACCAGTGATGCATCTGTTATTGCGATGGGAAGTGCCTATTTGAGAATTGCCTTATGGACTTATATCCCAATGACATTTTCTATGACCGTCGGGAATGCGATGCGTTCGATTGGTGAAACCAAGATCCCACTTTATACCTCGATCGTTGCCATCGTTACCAATGGCATATTTAACTATTTATTGATCTTTGGTCATTTCGGATTTCCAAAAATGGGTGTACAAGGTGCAGCCATTGCGACGATCATTGCCCGTGTTTTGGAGTTGATCGTCATTGCGGTCGTACTACATAAGAAACACTTCATTTTCAACACAAAAATCAAAGATCTCTTTAAGATTTCACCTAAGCTTTTAAAAGCCATTACGATCAGGGCAATCCCGCTTACGACCAATGAAATTTTTTGGTCAACAGGCATGAGCTTATTGTTTAAATTTTATTCTACAAGAGGCACAGAAGTCATGGCAGGCATGTCAATTTCGGGAACTGTAGCGGATCTGTTTTTTACTTTATTTGGAGGAATGACCGTTGCGACAACCGTCGTTATTTCCCAGGCATTAGGCGCCAATCGTTTGGATGAAGCACGCGAAGATGCCTATCGTTTACTTCATTTCTCTCAGGGATTAGCTGTATTCATGGGCTTACTCATGTTTACGATCTCGTTTATCATTCCTCAATGGTATGATGTTTCAGAAACTTCAAGACACACTGCTGAAACATTCTTGCGGATCCAATCTTCGCTATTTTGGCTCTATATGTCCAATGCCCAAATCTTCTTTACCTTAAGAGCAGGTGGAGATACCAAATCAACTTTATTGATGGATGCAGTTTTTATGTGGACGGTGAATCTGCCGGCTGTAGGCTTAGTGACCTATCTAACCAACTGGAATGTCTATGCGATCTATCTGGTTGGACAAAGCACAGATTTCTTGAAATTTGCTTTTGCCTATTCATTGTTGAAACGTGAAAAATGGGTCAAGAATTTAGCCCATGTGCACGAAGAAAAAGTTCCAGTCTTCGAAACGCCAAATTAACACTTTAGTCTTGAAAAAAAAGAACACTTGTGTTATATTTATTGAGCACTTGCCTAAATAGCTCAGTGGTAGAGCAACCGGCTGTTAACCGGTTGGTCGTAGGTTCGAGCCCTACTTTAGGCGCCATCGTGGCCCGTTGGAGAAACGGTCAACTCATTTGCCTTTCACGCAAACATTCACGGGTTCGAATCCCGTACGGGTCACCAATGATTAAATCAGTAAACACAGGTTGTTTACTTTTTTTATGCAGATAAATCATGATCATCATATACAAAAAACCATGTAATATTAATGCATTATATTCCAGCTTCTTGCATAAAATTGGAAGATACGCTATAATCAAAAGGCAACAAATGACCGGTTAGCTCAGTTGGCAGAGCAACTGACTCTTAATCAGTGGGTCCAGGGTTCGAATCCCTGACTGGTCACCATTTGACATCAACGGCATCGAAAGATGCCTTTATTTTGTTCATAATTGTAATGTAAATATTTACATTACAATTATGTAAGAAAATGATTGCATTTCACATATTTTTCATTTAAAATGAGACCATATTACTCATAAGGAGGGTACATATGAAGAAAATAATCGGGTTATTAGCGGGAATTTTGTTGGTGCTTGGGTCTTTGTCAGCGTGTGCTACAACAGATAAAGTCAATGTCAAGGTGGGTGATACTATTAAGATTGGTGTATCTCTTGAACTTACTGGTCCTGTTTCAGCCTATGGTTTGGCTGAGAAGAATGGCATAACGTTAGCAGTCAATCAAATTAATGCTGCTGGTGGGATTCTTGGAAAGCAGGTTGAACTGGTTACCTATGACAATAAAGCAACTGAATCAGAAGTTTCTAGTATTGCTGTAAGATTAGCTACTGAAGATAAGGTGGTCGCCATTATTGGATCTGCAACTTCTGGTATGACCAAAGTCATGATTCCGATTTCCAAAGAACAGAATATAACAGTTATCACACCTTCTGGATCTAATGACACTGTCACCAATGATGGTGCAGGCAAGACATATCCATTTATGTTTAGAACATGTTTCAACGACTCCTTCCAAGGCGTAGTTATGGCAAACTATGCCTCTAATAGTTTAAATACGAAAAAAGCAGCCATACTTGGAAACACAGACTCTGATTACTCCATGGGTCTAAAAGATGTATTCAAAACCCAATTTACCGCAAACGGCGGTACAGTGGTAGTAGACAAATCCTATGGAAAAGATGATGTGAACTTCAGCGCAATCTTAACTGCTATTCAAAGTTCTGATATTGATGTTATCTTTATTCCTGATTATTACGAAAAAGCCGGTTTATTGATTAAGCAGGCACGTGAAGCAGGAATCACCTTACCAATCTTGGGTCCGGATGGATTCGATGCTGGTTCTGATATCGTTAATATAGCATTGGCTGAAAATCTGAATGATGTTTACTTCTCAACGCATTTCTCAGTTGATGTTGAAAATGCTTTGGTTACTAAGTTTGTAACAGATTATAAAGCAGCATTTGCCTCTGATCCAATGGCGTTGAGTGCACTAGGATACGATGCAGTCTACATTTTGAAGGCTGCCATTGAAGAAGCTGGTATTAAAAATGGTAAAATTTCAAGAACTGCTATCAATAATGCTGTTACTGCAACAAAAGACTTCGTTGGTGTAACGGGAACAATTTCGTTGGATGCTTTACACAACCCTATTAAATCGGCTGTCGTCATCGAATTTGTTAATGGTGTCTACTCCAATCCTGTTCTTGTAAATCCTTAAGCTTTAATTGAATGATCAAGAATTAAACAGGTGAAATAGTATTTCACCTGTTTGTTTCGGAGGAAAAGTATGACACAATTTCTACAGCAGTTGATTAACGGTTTATCCTTGGGTAGCATTTATGCTTTGATTGCCTTGGGATACACCATGGTGTATGGGATCATCAAACTCATTAATTTTGCTCATGGTGAAATGTATATGATTGGTGCCTACCTGGGTTTTGTGGCAACAACTGTTTTTAAACTGCCCTTCCTTTTGGCTTTGCCAGTAGCTATGGTTTCAGCAGCATTAATAAGTATCCTGGTAGAAAGGATTGCTTATAAGCCGCTTAGGAAATCATCTCGAGTAGCGGCATTGATTACTGCTATTGGTGTTTCCCTTTTTCTTCAAAACATTGTCATGCTGTTGATGGGACCGCAATCGCGCAACTTCCCCGCTGTCATACCCAATATTGTATATGAATTTTCTGGTATCAAAATCAAGTTCATTGAAATTGTTATTTTTATCACTTCGATCGCCTTAATGCTCGCACTAACTATCATAGTCAAGAAGACGAAAATTGGGAGAGCTATGCGTGCCTGTTCAGTTGATGTGGATACAGCTAAACTAATGGGTGTCAATATCGATAATACGATCAGTTTTACCTTTGCGATTGGGAGTTCATTAGCTGCAGCAGGTGGGGTTCTGATTGCTGTTTACTATAATGTCATTTCACCCTATATGGGGATAGCACCGGGTCTAAAAGCTTTCGTTTCGGCAGTTTTTGGTGGCATAGGGATTATACCAGGTGCAATGGTTGGTGGAGTATTTATAGGACTAATTGAAGTGTTGGTCAGTGCTTACTTTAGTACAACCTTTAAAGATGCGGTTGTTTATTTATTACTAATTGTTATCCTTGTTATAAAGCCTAGCGGGTTGTTTGGTAAAAATGTGAAGGAAAAGGTGTAATATGGTTCGTTCAATCTTCAATAAACTAACATACCGATGGTTTGTCTTAACAAGTGTTGTTTTTATCTTGTTGCAGTTTTTTATTCTAACTGGCATTATTAAACCATATCAACAGATCACAGTTCAATCGATTCTGATCAACATCATTTTGGCTGTCAGTCTCAATCTTGTCATTGGGATCACTGGACAATTTTCGCTTGGTCATGCTGGTTTTATGTCCATCGGGGCATATAGTGCTGCTATTTTTATTAAAATGATACCAAACCTTTTAGGACTAGGATTGGGTATGGTCGTTGGCTTAATCCTTGTTGTTACAATTGCGCTGATTGTAGCTTTTCCAGTCTTAAAGTTAAAAGGTGATTATTTAGCCATTGCCACCTTAGGGGCAAGCGAGATCATTCGAATTGTGATACAAAATCTGGATATTACAAACCGAGCTGCTGGTATCAGTAACATTGAAAAATTAAGCAGTATCTCTCTTCTGTTTGCATTTGCGGTTTTGGCCGTTATCTTGGTTGTTAATTTTAAACGCAGTGCAGTCGGAAGAGCCTGCATTAGCATCAGTCAAGATGAGATCGCTTCTGAAACCATGGGTATCAATACCACTAAATATAAAACGATCGCTTTCCTATTGGGAGCTATGCTAGCTTCCATCGCCGGGAGTTTGTATGCCTCAAGTTTTTATGTTGTGTTACCAACAGCATTTAGTATTGATCGAACAGTTGACATTTTGATCATTGTTGTTTTAGGAGGTATGGGAAGCCTTTCTGGCAGTATCGTTGCTGCGATAGTATTAGGTGTTGTTAATATTGGACTTCAGTCACTGGCTCAGTATCGTACAATTATATATGCCTCTGCTTTGATTATTATGATGATCTTTAGACCTCAGGGTTTGCTTGGTAATTTTGAGTTTTCGTTCATCAGAAAAGCAAAACAGAAAAAGAATCAATTGGAGGCAAAATCATGACTATCCTATCTATTGAAAAGGTGAGTAAAAATTTTGGTGGGATTATGGCTATTTCTAATGTTTCTATGTCTATCATTGAGAAGGAATTGGTAGGTCTAATCGGACCAAATGGCGCTGGTAAAACAACATTATTTAACCTGATGACAGGTGTCTATAAACCTTCGAAAGGCAAAATAATTCTGAATCAGTCTGGAAAAAACATCGAACTGCAGAAATTACCGCCCTACAAGATTACTCAGAATGGGGTTGCTAGAACATTTCAAAACATCCGATTGTTCAAAGACTTAAGTGCTCTGGATAATGTTAAAATCGCCATGAATAAGGATGCTCAGTATGGAGTGCTGGGGGCTCTTTTTAGATTGCCAGTCTTTTATAAATCAGAAATTGACATCGATACAAGAGCAAGAGCTTTTCTAAAAGAAGTAAGTCTGGAAGAATTAGCTGAAACTAAAGCAAGGAATTTGCCCTATGGCAAGCAAAGGCAACTCGAGATTGCTCGAGCTTTAGCTACAGGTGCCAAAGTGTTGTTTTTAGACGAACCTGCTGCTGGAATGAACCCTCAAGAAACTCAGGCACTCACGAAGTTTATTAAAGACATTAAGGTTAAGATGGACTTAACTGTCATCTTGATTGAACACGACATGTCGCTGGTTATGGAAATCTGTGAAAAAATATTCGTACTTGATTATGGTAAATTGATTGCTGAAGGAACCCCAGATCAAATCAAACAAAATCGAAAAGTTATTGATGCTTATTTGGGGGAAGAGAACTAGTATGTTAAAAATTAAAAACCTTAATGTTTATTATGGGGTGATTCATGCTTTAAAAAGTGTCTCATTGGATGTAGAAGAAGGTGAGATTGTATCCTTAATCGGATCCAATGGTGCAGGGAAAACGACCTTATTAAGAACTATTAGTCGACTTCTCCCGGCCAAAAGTGGCTCTATTATGTATCTAGGAAAAGATATTATCAATGAGAACCCACAGAAGTTGCCTAAAGCAGGTTTAGTTCAAGTCCCAGAAGGTCGCAAGATCTTTGCGGGATTGACTGTCTATGAAAATTTATTGATGGGAGCTTATCTTAGGAATGATAAAGCCAACATTGCTTTAGATGTGGCTAAAATCTATGAGCGCTTTCCAATCTTAGGTGCCAGAAAGAATCAAGATGCAGCGACATTATCTGGCGGTGAACAACAAATGCTGGCGATTTCTAGAGCTTTAATGGCTAAACCAAAACTGCTCTTGCTGGATGAGCCTTCCATGGGGCTAGCACCAATCTTAGTTAAAGAAATTTTCAACATCATCAAAGAAATCAATCAGCAAGGCACAACCATCTTACTGGTTGAACAAAATGCATTCCAAGCATTAAAGATTGCAGATAAAGCCTATGTTTTAGAAACAGGATCGATTGTCTTAAGCGGAACTGGCCAAGAGTTACTCAACAGTGCCGAAGTCCAAAAAGTATACCTGGGAGGATAAAACCATGCTTGTAAAAAACAAAATGACGACCAACCTCATCACCATCAGACCTGATCAAACCATCTCTGAAGTTTTAGATCTTATGGAGAATCATGATTTTCATCGACTTCCAGTTGTAGAGAATGGAAAATTAGTAGGACTTGTAACACAAGGAGTCGTGGCTTCCAATTCACCTTCGCATTTAACGACTTTAAGCATCCATGAGATGAATTATCTATTATCAAAAACCAAAGTCAAAGACATCATGATCAAGAAAGTCGTGACGATTTCTCCAGATTCGCTGATTGAAGAAGCTGCCGACATCATGGAAGTCAAAGACATTGGATGCTTACCTGTGGTTGATAAAGACAATACATTATTAGGTATCATCACCACTGGGGATATTTTAAAAGCCTTTGTGGAGTTCTTTGGCTATCATGAACAAGGGACACGCATCGTACTGGATGTCAGAGAAAATAAAGTCGGCATCATCAGTGCTTTGGCTCAGGTCTTTACCGATGCCAACATCAACATCTCACATTTCTTGACCAGTTCTATCGCAACCAATGAGTTCATACTGCGTTGTGATGAAACTGACAAAAAGAAAGTTGAGAAGCTATTAGAAAGCCATGGATTCAAAGTCGTATCCATCTCATAAACAGAGTTAAGCTCTGTTTTTTTATGTTAAAATGGGGAGTGTAAAAGGGGACCTTTATGAAAAATATCGTGGTCGTATACTCTCATTATGGACATGCTTTAACTTTAGCGCAAGCTTATGCCAAAGAACACAATGCGGATCTTCATCGTATCGAGCCTAAGTTTGAACCCAAAGGGTTTTTAACGTATGTTTGGTTTGGATATAAAGCTTCACTAAAAAGAAAAGTAAGATTGAAAGAAGATCATGTCAATCTTAAACACTATGATCGCATGACGTTATTTGCTGCGATCCATGCCGGTAAGATCTGTGCACCAGTGAGAACTTACTTGCTGACCCATAAAGGTTACTTGCCTAAAATCGATGTGATATTAACACATCGGGCAACTGATCGAGACTATAAAGAAGCAGCACCATTGATTGAAGATGAGTTGTCACTAAAATTTAATTCGATTGATTCAGTGGTTGTTGAGTAAATGAATAAAGTTGATGTGTTGATCTGTGGTAGTGGACCTGCAGGTATACAAGCCGCGCTTTATGTTAAAAGAGCCAATCTTAGTGTATTGGTGATCGGTAAAGATGGTGGCTCATTAAGCAAGACTGAAAAAGTTGCCAATTACTTTGGAGCTCCTGTTATGAGTGGTCCAGAGCTTTTAGATGTGGGTCTTAAACAACTCTCTGATTTAGATATACCTTTGATTCAAGAAGAAATCACAGGACTTCATATGGAACTAGATGGTTTTAGTGTCATTACAGATAAAAATTCTTACCAAAGTAAAACGGTGATCTTAGCGACAGGCTCCCCTAGAATGTCATCAAAAATAAAAGGTATCAAAGAACTTGAAGGTAAAGGCGTTTCTTATTGTGCCATTTGCGATGCGTTTTTCTATCGTAATAAAAAAGTGGCGGTCATTGGGCATGGTGAATATGCAGCTCATGAAGCTTCTGAACTGATCGATGTGGTTTCACAAGTCACGGTATATACCAATGGTTTAGAACCTCAAGGGCATTTTGACTCTAGAGTTGTCATAAATACATCTAAAATAAAATCCATCCAAGGCCTTGATCATGTTGAAGCCATTGAATTGGAAGACGGGACTCTTAATCAAGTATCTGGTGTGTTTGTTGCGATGGGTAGTGCTTCTTCAGTCGATTTAGCGGTTACGTTAGGTGTAGCAGTCGAGAAAAATAAAATCGTTGTCTCATCAAATATGGAAACCAATGTACCAGGTTTATTTGCTGCAGGAGATTGTACACCTGGTGTCATGCAGATCTCTAAAGCAGTAGGGGATGGCTGTGTTGCAGGACTTCAAGCGATTGCTTATGTCAGAAGTAAAGGTAAACAACATGGAACTGTTTGATGCGGTTGATCGATATGGGAACCCTTTGGGTTTTGAGATCGAACGAGGTCAGAAATTTCCTAAGGGAGTTTTTCATAAAGTCGTTCAGATCTTTACTTTTAATCAAGATAATCAATTGTTGATTACCTTACGTCATCCCGATAAAATTTTTGGATCTCAGTGGGAAGTCACTGCCGGTAGTGTCATCAAAGGTGAAAGTGAAACCCAAGGTGCAGTCAGAGAATTGTATGAAGAAACTGGAATCGTAGTCTCTCAAAACGATTTACAGCTCATTTACACGATGTTAGAAAACGATAGTATTTGGTATACCTACATGGTTAAAACAGTGGTCAATGAAGCTGAAATCAGGTACCAAGAAAAAGAAACAGTTGATCATCGCTGGATCGATGCGAAGACATTTATGAATCTTGTGAATGAAAACACCTTTCCTTATCCAATGAAAGAGCGTATGATCGCACACTGGGATAAACTTAAACAAACATTGAAGGATCTCGTAGATTTTGATATAATCTAAAAGCAATGCGCGTGTGGCGAAATTGGCAGACGCACTAGACTTAGGATCTAGCGGGCAACCATATGGGTTCGAGTCCCTTCACGCGCACCAACTTGGAAATTACGATTGTCATAAAATGCTAAAAAACCGCTTAAAAAGGCGGTTTTTTAGTGGTTTTGTATTCATAAAAAAACCATTAAAAAATATCCGATTCCCCCAAAATTCCCCCAATTAAAATAATTGATGGCAATTTACGGCAATGGATTAACCCTTTTCTGCAATTAACAAGACGTGCTTTTTGGCAGAATACAACGCAGAAAGAGAGCCTTAAAATTAAGGTAGAGGTAAAAAAATGGTTGGCAAGTCAGCAAAGGGTGGATTCTTCTATAGAATCAAGATAAAAAATCCTAACACACTTAAAGTAGAAGAAAAGTATAAAGCTGGGTTTACATCAAAACGAGATGCTCGCGAGGCTGGGGAGTTGTTGGTAAAGAAGATTCTTGAGAACCCTGTTGGATTGATGACCCTCAAAACAATAGTGGACGATTATATCAGCAATGATAAGGTCTACAATACTTCAACCACAACTGCCGGAAAGGAAAGAATTTTTAGGATATACATTTTACCAACCTTTGGGGATATGCCTCTTGATAAGATTACAAAGATGAAGGTCAGGCAATGGATGGAGGAAATTCAGAAGGATCCGAAAACAGCACCAAGGTACAAGAATGATATTACAGCACATTTCAAGTATCTGTTTAAACACGCCGAAACATATTTTAACCTAAAGGATAACCCATGTGTTGTCCTGAGATCGGTTAAGGAAAATGTGGAGGTGGACAAGGTCGGCAAAATCATGTCTAGAGAAGAGTTTGAGAAGTTCGAAAGTTGTTTTGAGGGATCAGACAATGAGCAGTTTCTTTGGAAGACGTTTTATAATGTTTTGTTCAATACAGGGGCTCGTCGAGGGGAGGTGCAAGCTTTACGTTTTACAGATATTGACTATGTAAGCAAAACCATCAACTTCAACAAAACTGTATCCGGTAAATATACTGGTGAGAAACCGAAAGTACGCGTTCCAAAGACACCAAGTTCGATTCGCACCATTCCACTTGATGATCAAACATTTGAGATGATTAAAAGAGTTAAAGACTATCGAACGGAATTAGAAGATTTTGACAAGTTGGAATTCATCTTTGGAAGACCAGATGACAGAGGGCTACCGTTCTCCGATACTACGATAGAAAGACTCAAGAATAAGGCAATCAAGTCAACCGGTATTACAAGGATCAGAATCCATGATTTCAGGCATTCACATGCGAGTGAACTCATTGGGAATGGAGTTAATATCGTAGTTGTTTCAAAACGTCTGGGCCACTCTAGTATTGATATGACATTGAAAGTCTACACTCATCTCATGCCTACAGCTGACAAGGAGGCGATCAATTTCATAAATAATAAAAGGAAGAAGTAGTGAAAACAATGGCAATACACAATATTTAGTGTAATTAAATATAACTTAATATAATACACTATATATTGTGTAATGTCAATAGAAATCTGAAATAATTCTTCATATTGATCAAGGACTGTGATATGATAGAGGCGCCGGAGGACAAATCATGAATACCAACTGCTTTTATTTAGCTCGAAAGAGCTATTCGCAAATCAATAGCAGATACTCAGACTACAAGGAGGCTGCGAGTGTTATGCATATGAATGACAAGAAATTATCCAATATTGAAAATGGGAAATTGATTCCAAACAATTTCGATGCGGCGTTGATTGCCAAGGAATACCATAGCACTTGTTTGGCAAAACAGTACTGTGCTGAATGTCCGATGTCGAAGTATATTCTTTCGTCAGAGAACCAATTATGAGCCGCTGTACACCCTGCAGTAATGCAGAAGCGAGAGAGATCCTCTTGGGTCGTTACATTGGTTATCACGAACTGGAAAAATTCCATGGAATCGGGTTTAGACGCGCAAAGCCGGTAATGGCTGATCTATACAAGCGGAGTAAGGACAAGTATGGTTGGTTTGATCATTATCGAATACCGACCGAATACTTTATTGAGTTTATGAATATCAATGTTTCTCGTTACGGATTGTAAAGGAGCACAAAATGAACGAACTGTTATTTCTTGACGAATATGCTTTCTTTGGGAATGAAGAACACATCAAAAACTTCTCAAGTCTATTGAAGATATACCATCCAATTGAATACACTGAAAGATCATTAAGAGAATCGATCGATCCGTTCTTTCTCGCTGCTGAATATCTAACATCCTATGTGCTTTTAGAGAGTGATCTTGATTCACTGCGCTCTAATCCGTTGTCATTGGACGATCTGATCCTAAAACTCTTCCCCGGATCCAGTAAAGAAATAAAGGCTTTCTTAGTTGCGAGTAGACAATTACTGGAGATGGATTACCATCTTGTTTTAGAGGATTTCGATGAAGAGGATCGCCATCTTGCAAAGTATGCCATGGATATTGCTTTAGTAGATTATGACAAAGTAATGGAAACACTTCCATGTTGTCTTGATGTTATTTATAAAGCAGAAGATATTGGATTGATGCTTGATCTTACAAAGACAAGATCACTGGATATAGAAAGATAAGGAAGTCATTTCCTTTTCTTTATGAAGGGAGAATCTCCAATGGAGGATCATGTTGCCAAAGGGATGCCAAATTCGAATACTCAAAATAACATTTTTAAAGAACCTAAAAGTTTATTTGGTATTGAAGATATCTATAGCTTTGATCCGCATCCAAATAACGACATGGAACTGAATTCAGAAGACTACCAAAGGCAAATTCGCTCTTTGGCAGATGATATCGAAGAGTATGGTCTCATAGTCCCAATCTCGATCATAGTAAATCCAAAAAACGATAAACGATTTTTGATTGTGGAGGGGCATAGAAGATGCGAGGCTTTGAAATTCCTTGTAGAAAAAAGAGGTTTGGAAAAGTTCAGATCGGTTAGGAGTTTTTACTTTAGGATTTTAAGTTATGAGGAAAGTGTTTTGTATATTATTTCTGACAATGAAAAAGATAGAGAAAAAACGATATTTCAAAAATTCGTTGAATCACGGTATATTACTTCTGCAATCGAAGTCATGCGAGACAAGAAGATTCCTTCAGTCCATCAAAGAAGGACGAATGAGATCCTCGCTGATACATTGCATATCGGAGATAAACAAGCTTATATCCTCATTAGGATTGCCCGTGATTTTGATCATTATCTTACCACTCAATTCAGACTTGGGTATCTGAATCTGGCAATGATAAATCTAATGCTGTCATTTAGTAAATCGGATTTCTACGATATCGCCAGGCAAATGGAAGAGGATACGTATTTTCATTGTTCATCCAAAAATCGAAATACGAAGTATATCAATGAAAAAACCAAGGCAAATTTCAAATCTATTGTTGCACCGCCGAGAAAAAAATACCCACCTAGAACGACTGATGTGCGTTTAAACAGTGCAGGTAAGATAACTCAACTGAAGATCAGAGAAAGTGCATTGAGGTCGATGAAAAAGTTAAGATCAGACATTGACTGCAATTTACTTGTTGATGAGGAGAGTCTTGCCAAAATGGATAAAGTTATTAAGTATATTAAATCCCATTTATGAGATGGATTTTGCATAGAGCTATGCCTTAAGCAAGAAACCCAACGGTCAACTGACGATTAGAGCGCTAGATATCACCTTGACTCATCGCAAACCCCAGGAAAGTTAAAAGCTTCACAGTTAAAGCAGCTGTCAGTACAGCAGTAAAGCTCATTATCGCTATCTTGAGGAACACCAGATCTCCAGCAGCATGAACCGAGACCGTAGGTAGTAAACGTATAACAATAGAATTAACTGAGAAGGATGCTTCTACACACTTTCGTAACATATTGTTGATATGATGTTTTTAGAAACACGTTCTTGTGTTCAAAAAGAAAGTAACGGCGATGAAGAGATTTCGTTTATACGAATCACATCGTCAGAGGAAAGCATCATGATGGGCGGATTTGGAAATTTTGGATGGGGATATGGAATGATGGGTGGCTTTATGTGGTTTGGCGGATTTATTTGCATCATCGTTATTGTGTTGATTGTTCTTGGAGTTGTAAGAATGTCTCATGGAACTGCACATGACCATGAAAGAGTTTATGAAGTGAACTCCAGTAGATCAGCAATTGATATCATAAAGAGTCGTTATGCCAAAGGCGAGATTACAAAAGAGCAATATGAACAGTATATGAAAGACTTAGTTTAATACATAATCGTAATGAAGCAATGAGGCTGAAAATGCAGTCTCATTGCTTTTTTTGAGCATAGTACTTTAGACGAGAAAATGGCAAAAACGCATACTTTGACATCTTTTCCTAATTGATAAGGCTAACACTCTACATATCTCATACACAGAATGGTGTTATGATTAAGTTAATGAAGCAAAAGTCATCGTCAAGAAAGAAGGACACAAAATGAATGATAAGAAAATAGATGTTGATAATCATTACAAAGAAAATTTTAAAAATCGCGAAAAAGATCATAGTAAAATGAATAACCATGAACATGGAACCAAACCTGAAACTGGTGTGGGAGAACATCATGTTATGACCCACAGTAAAACGGATCACGACATGCTGGATCACAACAAGATGGCTCACGACTCCATGGACCATAGTAAAACAGATCACGACATGATGGATCACAACAAGATGGCTCACAACTCCATGGATCACAGTAAAATGGATCATGGTTCAAAAGATCATGAAGGACATGATGACCATGTCGGCCACGAAGATCATCATGATCATCACTTGATGATGGTTAATGATTTTAAACGACGTTTCTTTGTATCACTTTTTATTACCGTACCTGTTTTACTGTTATCGCCAATGATTCAAATGTTTATGAATGTTAACTGGCGCTTTACTGGTGATACCTATATTCTGTTTACTCTGTCCACCATCCTATTTGTCTATGGAGGAAAACCATTCTTGATAGGTGCCTTAGATGAATTGAAAAAGAAGGCGCCTGCTATGATGATGTTGATTGCACTCGCGATTTCGGTTGCATACATATATAGTGCTTTGACTGTCTTTGTTCTGACTGGTGGTGATTTCTTCTGGGAATTGGCAACCCTGATCACAATCATGTTGCTCGGTCATTGGATCGAAATGAAATCTGTTATGGGTGCATCTAAAGCCTTAGAGGAATTAGTCAAGCTCATGCCCGATGTGGCCCACATGATTCATGATAACGGTGATGTCATGGATCATCCAGTTGGACACTTTAAGGTAGGATTCAAAGTGCTTGTAAAACCAGGTGAAAAGATTCCACTCGATGGCATCATTTACGAAGGTATCTCTTCAGTGAATGAATCCATGATGACCGGGGAATCAGTTCCTGTAGAAAAGGCAGTTGGTGACGAAATCATTGGCGGTTCAATCAATGGAGAGGGTGTCCTAAAGTTTACTGTCTCACGTGTCGGAGAAGCCACTTTCCTATCTCAAGTCATTAAGCTCGTTAGAGAAGCGCAGGCATCAAAATCCAACACGCAACGTTTAGCCGATGTGGCAGCGAAGTGGCTATTTTATATTGCTGTTGTCAGTGGTATCACCACATTCACAGTATGGATTATGTTAGGCAAAGATCTGAGTTTCGCGATCGAACGTGCTGTTACTGTTATTATCATTTCTTGCCCCCATGCTTTAGGATTGGCTACACCCTTAGTAACGGCTGTTTCAACCAGCATTGGAGCAAAGAAAGGTTTATTAATCAGAAACAGAGCTGCCTTTGAAGAAGCGCGTAAACTGAATGCCGTGGTCTTCGATAAAACAGGAACATTGACTGAAGGCGAATTTGGAATCACTGACATTGTTTCTATAGGTTATTCAGAAAATGAATTGCTGACTCTCGTTTATTCAGTAGAATCTAACTCTGAACACCCCATTGCCAAAGGATTAGTAAAAGCTGGTAAGAAAAGGTATCTTGAATTACTAGAAGTTAAAGACTACCAAGCTTTACCTGGAAAAGGGCTTATCGCAAAAGTTTCTGAACGTGAAATCAGGATTGTGAGTCCAGGGTATATGATTTCTGAGAATATCGATTTTGATAAAACAAATTATGAAAAATTGGCTGCTGAAGGAAAAACGGTGATCTTCGTACTTGATAATGGATCTTTAAAGGGATATATCGCGTTGTCGGATATCATTAGAGACTCTGCAATTGAAGCTGTAGCCACGCTAAAGTTAATGCATATTGAATCCATCATGCTGACAGGAGACAACACAAAGGTTGCCAATTATGTAGGTAAAAAGATTGGTATTGATCAAATCATCGCCGAAGTTCTACCTCAAGATAAAGCGAACAAGATTAAAGACTTGATCAAGTCGGGCAAGAAGGTTGCCATGACCGGAGATGGCATCAATGATGCTCCATCGCTGGCTTTGGCAGATTTGGGTATTGCGATCGGGGCAGGAACTGATGTTGCGATTGAAACAGCAGATGTAATCCTGGTCAAGAGTAACCCGTTGGACGTAGTCAATATACTGAAACTATCCAAGGCAACTTATCGTAAGATGATTCAGAATCTGCTTTGGGCGACCGGATACAATATCATTGCTCTGCCATTAGCAGCTGGTATATTGATCAACCAAGGAATCGTCATTAGTCCAGCAATGGGTGCCGTCTTTATGTCACTCAGCACAATCATCGTCTCGATCAATGCCAGATTATTGAAGATTGACTAAAAAGCCTCGCTAAACACTAAAAGGAACTCCGTAATCACGGGGTTCCTTTTTACTTGATTAAATCAACTTAAAGTGAAGTTTTAAATGACGACCATATCATAATTCTACATAAGTTCTACATATCTAATTTGTAAACTAACACTGTCTTCACCCGAGGGTAGAAAGGCTCAGAACCTTTATATCTAGGGCGAAAAACACAAAGTGCCGATACCATACGACTGTCAGGTATCAAATTCAACTAAGGAGGGATTGAAATGCAACAAACTCTTAGCATAACAGGGATGACTTGTGCAGCTTGCGCACAGAGGATAGAAAAAGTTACCAGAAAATTAACTGGTGTTACGGAATCGAGCGTTAACTTCGCGACGGAAAAATTAACATTGAGTTACGATGATTCAATAATCAAGTTGGTCGATATCCAAAGTTCAGTCAGTAAAGCGGGATATGAACTTCACGCTGATCAAACTGAAAAACAAATCACGATGCCCATCGAAGGAATGACTTGTGCTTCGTGTGCTCAAAGAATAGAAAAGACAGTTTCCAAATTGGATGGGGTAATATCTGCCAACGTCAATCTCGCAACAGAAAAAGCAACTATCCATTATGACCCATCCATCATCCGGCTTTCTCAGATCAAATCTGAGATTATAAAGATCGGTTACAAACCACTCGAAAGTATTGGTGTGGATAAGGTAGATGAAGATAAGGCAAGAAAACAAAAAGCAATCAAAGTATTATGGATTAAGTTCGTTGTTTCGACAGTATTCAGTATTCCATTGCTTTACTTGGCTATGGCCCCGATGATCAAATGGTTATCTTTGCCTGTTCCGGGATTCCTTGATCCTATGAAATATCCTTTGGTCTTTGCCTATACACAGATCTTGCTTGTTATTCCGGTGCTGATTGCCGGTAACCGATTCTACGTGGTTGGATTCAAAGCGATTTGGCATAGATCACCCAATATGGATTCTTTGATCGCAATGGGAACAACAGCGGCTGTCCTTTATAGTTTATACGCAACATATCTCATCTCAATCGGTGATTTTGCAGCTGTAAACAACATGTATTTCGAAACAGCAGGGGTCATTATTTCATTGATCCTGTTGGGTAAATATCTTGAATCAGTTTCCAAAGGGAAAACATCAGAAGCCATAAAGAAATTAATGGGTTTGGCTCCCAAAACAGCCCTTGTGATCCATAACGGAGAAGAAGTTGTAATCCCGGTGGAAGAAGTAGAAGTAGGTGATGTACTTATTGTCAAGCCGGGTGAGAAGATCCCAGTCGATGGTCAAATCACAGTTGGATATACCGCGATTGATGAATCGATGCTGACAGGTGAAAGCATGCCGGTTGAAAAGAAAATCGGAGATGCTGTCTATGCAGCCAGCCTCAATACAAACGGAATGATTCATTTCAAAGCTACCAAAGTTGGCGCAGATACTGCGCTGGCACAGATTATAAAACTGGTAGAAGATGCTCAAGGTTCAAAAGCACCGATTGCCCAGCTGGCTGATATCGTCTCAGGATACTTTGTTCCTATCGTCTTCATTATTGCTACCGTAGTTGCTCTTGCATGGTTCATCAGTGGCCAAACAGTGACCTTCTCATTATCAATTTTTATTGCCATTCTGGTTATCGCTTGCCCTTGTGCTCTTGGGTTGGCAACACCGACCGCAATCATGGTTGGAACAGGAAAAGGCGCAGAAAATGGAATCCTGATTAAAGGCGGTGAAGCCCTTGAAACAGCACACAAAATCAATACGATTGTCTTTGATAAAACGGGCACACTTACAGAAGGTAAACCTGCAGTCACAGACATCGTGACTGTTCCGGGATTTCTGGCTGAAGAGCTAATCCTTCAGATCGCAGCATCTGCCGAGAAGGGGTCTGAACACCCTCTTGGTCAAGCAATCGTTAGAAGAGCTGAACAAGACATACTGGAATTTCAAAATATTGATTCCTTTGAAGCGATTCCAGGACATGGGATCAAAGTGAAAATCAATCAACTCTCTGTATTACTTGGTAATCAGAAGCTGATCCGAGAAAACAACATTGAACTTAACGAATTTGAGAAAATCTCTGACGATTTAGCGGATCAGGGAAAAACTCCGATGTTCATTGCGGTTGAAGGTAGATTTGCCGGAATTATTGCGGTTGCAGATGTTGTGAAACCAAGCAGTGCCCGAGCCATTCAGAAACTCAATAAAATGGGCATTCAAACTGTCATGATCACGGGTGACAACAAAAAGACTGCTGCGGCAATCGCTAAACAGGTTGGCATTGATCGCGTCTTGTCGGAAGTATTACCTCAAGACAAAGCATTTGAAGTTAAGAAAATTCAAAGTGAAGGTCGAATCGTAGCGATGGTTGGTGATGGTATCAATGATGCTCCGGCACTTGTTCAAGCCAACGTAGGTATAGCCATAGGCTCTGGAACTGATGTAGCAATGGAATCTGCAGACATCGTACTTATGAGAAGCGATTTGATGGAAGTACCTACTGCCATTCAATTGAGCAAGAGTACGATTCGAAACATCAAACAGAATCTGTTTTGGGCCTTTGCCTACAACGTCTTAGGGATTCCATTAGCGGCTGGAGCCCTCTATATATTTGGAGGTCCGGTATTGAACCCGGTCTTCGCAAGCAGCAGCCATGTCTTTATCTTCAGTCTCTGTGTTAACCAACGCTTTAAGACTTAAATCGTTCAAACCTTATAACTAGGAAGAAAAGGAAAAAAATGAAAAAATTTATAATCGTTTCTGGAGTTTCTGCTTTAGTCTTAGCCGCACTGTCGGCTTGTACGCAAACTGATGTTATCGCTAAATATGGGATTTCATCCTTCAATGAAGTTGTAGCATTGTCGGATGTCACATCTGATTCAGAACTGAATGCATGGTCACTAAGTGCTCCGGATGGATCATCTCGATTCCTGTTTAGTACTAATTTTAAGACAACAGCACCTCATGATGTCATGCTTGAAACTGATGCTCAACCCTTTATTGATGCAGGTTTGGATGTTACAAAACTCCCGGCAGGTATGTTTGCCGATGGCATGATTATGGTGGGTCAAACATTGGGTGAACAAGATTTCTCAGCAACCGCCCAAGCTACACCGGAAGCCTCTTTCAAGGAACTTGTAAAACTGAGCAGAGATACCTTGGGTTATCATGAGGCACTTGCCCATTACGGTATTGATTTGGGCGATGGCAATAAGTTCGAATGGGCTAAAGATTTAGCAGCTAATGATAAAGATATTGTATTCGTTCTTGATCCTAAGGTCTTCTCGGATGCAGGTGTTGATGTAGCCAATGTCGAAGGATGGATTTTCGCAAAGGTTGAAGTCATGGATGCTTCTGGAAAAAAAGTAGAAGTTGAAAAGCTATTAAAACCCTTCAACTTAAAATAGAAAATGAAATCGCACGAAGTTGACGAACCGATACTTAGAAATATACAAGTTGCTGTAAGTCGTTCCCGGTGTAAAAGTGAAGACCTGGATCTTAGACTTCGCAAGATCGAAGGTCAAATCAGAGGAATAAACAAAATGGTAAACCAAGGAGAGTACTGTGATGATATTCTGATTCAAGTCAACGCAGTACAATCTGCCTTGTATTCTGTAGGAAGAATGATCCTTGAGAATCATGTTCAGACTTGTCTGAAAGATAAACCAGGTGAGATCGACGATCAAACCATCGATGAGTTGTTTGTTTCGATAAAACGATTGCACCAAATTGGTAACTAGTTGAGTAAACTAAGAAAGAAACATTATGAATGAACAGAGTGGGCATAAGATGCCTAAATGGTTGATGATTTTATGTATTGCAGCTCCGATATTGGGTCTTGTGGCGTGGGCGATAGTTCCAAGCTCAGGTGCTTCTCTTACCAGATTTCTACCTTATGCGTTGTTTCTATTATGCCCGCTCTCTCACTTTCTAATGATGCCACTCATGCACCGATCAACGGACCATCATCATAGTGAAGAACAAGTATCTGAAAACAAATCTCAAGATAAACCAAGTTGCCATTAGTAGATGCAAATAAATTAGTTGTTTAGGTAAAATGATCACACTCAAAGTGCTAACTTGCGAGTGTCGTAAGGAGGCAAGAAATGGAAAAGTTCGAAAGAAAAACACTTCAAATCGAAGGAATGACCTGTGTCGGCTGTGAAAACCGCATAGAAAGCAAACTTCGTAAAACCGGCGGAATCATCAGCGTAAAAGCCAGTTATTCAACCAATACAGTTCGAGTAAACTATCATGATGATGTCATTAGTCTTCGTGAAATAAAAAGAGCGATTGAGTCCCTAGATTATAAAGTGAAAGGTAATTCGAATACTCCTACTTTAACTGGCGCGAAAACAGTCAGCACAAAAGAGAAACTGATCGACATCTTGACCATCTTTGTTATCTTGTATATTTTGTACATGATTGCCAACAAGTTTGGCCTACTGAATGTTTTCAATGTATTCCCTGAAGCGAAAGCCGGGATGAGTTATGGTGTTTTGTTTGTGATTGGAATCTTGACCTCTGTCCATTGTGTCGCCATGTGCGGTGGTATTAACTTATCGCAGTGTATCCCACAAAAAGCTGAAAATACTGATAAAGGCGGAATAAACAACTTCATGCCAAGCATTTTATACAATGCTTGGAAGAGTGGTTTCTTATACCATCATTGGTGGTGTAGTTGGTGCTTTAGGATCAGTCGTTAGTTTCTCTGGTCCAGCTAAAGGCATCGTTGCGATCGGCGCAAGTATCTTCATGGTTATCATGGGAATCAACATGCTCAATATTTTTCCAGGCTTAAGAAAATTCAATCCTCGGATGCCTAAGATCTTTGCCAGATTGATCGGTAAAGAGAAAGGTGTCAGTAAGAATCGCCCGTTCTATGTTGGTCTATTGAACGGTTTAATGCCTTGTGGTCCTTTACAAGCAATGCAACTATATGCCTTATCAACCGGGGATCCAGTTAAAGGCGCCTTGTCGATGTTGGTATTTAGCTTAGGAACCGTTCCGCTGATGTTTGGACTCGGTGCATTAAGTTCATTTCTAAGTAAACAGTTCACAGCTAAAATGATGCAAGTTAGTGCAGTGTTGGTTATCGTTTTAGGTTTCGCAATGTTTCAAACCGGAATGGCCGTTTCAGGCATTCAATTACCGTCCTTTTCTGTAAGCAACTTGTTCAACTTTGGGAGTGGTAGTAGTTCTGGAAATGCGGCTGTTGTTGAAAATGGTGTTCAAACAGTGACCAGTGAGGTATATAACGGAAGCTATGAACCCATCACGGTCAAAGTAGGTGTCCCGGTAAAATGGACCATTCATGTTGGAACAGATCAATTAACAGGCTGTAATTATCGATTTGAAATCAAGTCATTGGGAATTCAGTACCAACTTGAAGAAGGGGATAATGTTCTGGAATTTACTCCAACCAAAACTGGAAAACTCTCGTACAACTGTTGGATGGGCATGATTAGAAGCTCAGTAAACGTCATTGAGTAATCAAAAATATAGGTCATGAGTTGACCTCGAAAGGTATAAAATGAAAACTGAAATACTAAGTGTAAATGGGATGTCCTGTTCACATTGTGTCCATGCCATCAAAACGTCAGTCTTGGCTCTTAAAGGGTCAAAAGACGTTGAAGTTGATTTATCCGCTAAAACAGTTAAAATTGAATACGACGCGGAAAAATTGTCACTAGATTCAATCAAACTGGCTATTGTTGATGCCGGATACGACATCGCATAAAGATTACAGCCCAATTCCGCAAGGACTTGGGTTTTGCCCTTTAGGAGGCATTTGATTTATGAACGAAAAGCCAACCATTTTGATTATTGATGATGAGGTTAAGATCATTGAGATCGTGAAAACTTTCCTTGAATCTAAGGGATATAAAGTAATCACTGCCGAAAATGGTGAACATGGTTTTGAGTTGTTTAAAAAGAATCAGATCTCGTTGGTTTTGCTCGATTTAATGTTGCCAGGTATTTCAGGGGAAGAAGTTTGCATGAAAATCCGGCAACTATCAAGAATTCCGATTATTATGCTGACAGCAAAAGTCACAGAAGCTGATTTGGTTAATGGGCTTGATTATGGAGCAGATGATTACATCACCAAACCTTTTGGTTTAAAAGAGCTTAACGCAAGAATGGAAGCAGTATTGCGTCGGTCCAAAGATGATTTAACACCGCTTTATCAAAAGAGTATTTTTGGTAATTCAGATTTGGTCGTTGATTTCGAGAACCGAATTGTCACCAAGAAACTCAACACCGTAAACTTTACACCTAATGAATTTAGAATTTTCGCCTCGCTCATCAAGTTCCCCAACAAAACTTTCACTCGAGAAGAACTCATAGAGATTGCTTTAGGCGAAGATTTTGAAGGTTATGATCGTGCCGTTGATAGTCACATCAAAAATATCCGACAGAAAATCGAAACAGATCCGAGAAATCCAGTTTACATCATCACCGTACATGGCATCGGATATAAGTTTGGAGGTCAGTAAATGAAAGGCAGTTTAAGATCAAGACTTACATTATCAATCGCTGCTGTTGCGCTTGTTTTGATTGCGATCATCAGTTCATTGTCCAGTTATTTTATCAATCAGCAATTCAAAGAGTACATTACCAAGCAGCAACAGGCCTCCATCAATGAGATCGTTTATAGTTTGGGACAACAGTACAATCCTGAGACGAAAACTTGGAATGTAGAATATGTGCATACCATTGGTATGTATGCACTTTATGACGGATACATCATCAAGGTTTTTGATGATAGCAACAAATCTGTCTGGGATGCTGAAGTGTGGGATATGTCGACCTGCGTGCAAATCAAAGAAGACATTACACACAACATGTTATCCAAATTTCCAGGAAGTAATGGTAAATTCAGTGCTACGGATTATTCCATCGAATTGTCTTCGCAACAAATTGGAAGAGTCAATGTGACCTATTTTGGACCCTATTTTTATTCCGATAACGATTTTGACTTCTTGAGTCAATTAAGTTCAATTTTACTTCTGGTTGGTGCAGTATCGCTATTGATATCTCTTATCCTGGGTTATTTGATCTCTCGACGAATCAGTATGCCCATTTTGACAACCATTTTGGCAACCGAAAAAATCTCTCAAGGCGATTATAAAATCAGGATCCAAGAGAAATCAAAGCTCACTGAAGTAGATAATTTGATCGAGTCAGTGAATCAGCTGGCCGGTTCGTTGGATAAACAAGAAAGTTTGAAGAAGCAGTTGACTTCAGATGTGGCCCATGAGCTGCGTACCCCCCTCACAACGCTCAGAATAACTATTGAAGCAATGATGGACGGACTGCTAGAACCCTCTCCTGAACGGCTTAAAAGCAGTTATGATGAGGTGCTTCGCATTACAAATATCGTAAAAGATTTAGAAAGTTTAGCCATCGTTGAAGATGGAAATCTTAAGTTGGAAAAGACAGATGCCGATTTGGTTGAGTTAACAAAACAAGGAGTTGAGAAACTCGAATATCAAATCAAAGAAAAAGAAATGAAAGTGTCGATCAATGGGTCATGTTCAAGGGTTCATGTTGATCCTGCAAGAATGACCCAAGTCATCATCAACTTGCTGACCAATTCGATTAAATATACTCAACCTAAAGGCTTAATAAACATCGAATTCTCGGAAACGGACCATGAAGTGATTATGGATGTTGTTGATAATGGAAGTGGAATCCCTCAAGATGAATTACCCTATATCTTCGAGCGTTTCTATCGTGCTGATAAATCGAGAAACAGAGCAACAGGAGGTTCCGGCATCGGATTGACGATCGTCAAATCCATTGTGATGGCCCATGGCGGACATGTCGAAGTTCAAAGTGAAGTGGGCACGGGCAGTACTTTTACCGTAATACTTCCTAAATGATTGAAGAGTCTCAGCGTTGAGATTCTTTTTTTCTACATAACTTCTACAAATTGCGATCCTATAATCGAGATATAGAAAGAGATCGGATTGAACGATCATACTATGATCGACTGGATTTTAATCTAAGGAGAACAATGATAAAATCATCACTCAAAAAAACCATTACATTTGTCGCAGTAGTAGGAGCCATAGTGATATCCTCATTCATATTGGTGCCAAAACTTTTTGCTCCAAATGAAGCAAGAGCAGAAATGCTTAAGAAATACGGTCTTGCTGATCTCAGCGTTAAGGATATGGTTAATAAGCTCGATAGTATAACCAATGAGAAAGATGGACTCAATGCTTCCATTACTGGAACAACTCTTATTCTTTATGACAACGATAAACAATACGATTTCAAGCTTCCCACCAATGAATTTTATCTATCATTCGCGCCTTATATTAATGAAGTTCATCCTTGCCAAACACATAACTTAGTGTCCTGCCGAGGAGAACTATTCAACAAAGAATTCAATGTTTCTATTGTTAAAAAGGACGGAACGGTAATAACAGATCAGAAAGTAAAGAGCATGAATTCTGGTTTCATAGGGATTTGGTTGCCTAGGGATATCGAAGCGACATTGACCATAAGTTATAATGGGTTATCTGTTACCAAAACCATTACAACTTATGCAAAAAGTGATACCTGCTTAACAACCCCACTAAAGCTTTCATAGCTTAGCTGATATGAATCAAAAGGAGATTCAAAATGAGAAAGACGATTTTTATTGAAGGAATGCATTGCAGTCATTGTGCTGGCCTAGTCAATATTCAACTTTATGGAATTAAAGAGGTCATGGATGTAAAGGTAGATATCGGTGATAAAACAGCGATTGTTGTTTTGAAAAGTGATGTCGCAAACAAAGTCTTAGCTTTGGCTGTTGAAAAAGCGGGCTATAAAGTGGTATCAATTAATTAATAGGTGTATGTTGTGCATGTGATAGATAAGCTCGAAAGGAGCGTAACATGAAGAAATTAGTCTCGTTTACGTTTGTCTTAGGATTAATGATGTTTACCATTGTCAGTGTCAAGGCTGATAGCATGCAACTAAAGAGTGTTGATACGATTATTGCAGAAATAAGACAAGAACAGAGTATTTCCAGTACTGATCAAATTGATATCTCGAAAGTGACCTCAGCTCGACTTGAAGAGCTTGGTGATTCAGTTATGGAAAAAGTTATCGGAAATACCGCGGTTCACGACAGAATGGACATTGCCTTAGGTGGTGATGGTTCAGCATCTTTAACAGCAGTTCATATCAGAGTTGGATATGACTATTTGGCTGGTATCCCCATCACGATGATGACTTTCATGGGAGCCGGAGGCATGATGGCGTATGGAGGTATGATGGGTGGCTACGGATATTATAGTAACCAGATTGGTACCTTACCTGGGTATGGAGGCATGATGGGTGGTTTCGGTTGGGTTTGGATGATCGTCGGTCTGCTTGGGTTAATTGCCCTGGTCGGCGTGGTTGTATATCTACTCACTCGAAATTCGAAACAACAAACAATCTCTACTGACAACAACGCACTTAATATTCTAAAACAAAGATATGCACGTGGTGAGATCACACGAGAAGAATATTCGAGAATGTTGGAAGTGCTGAAATAGATAAGCTAAAAGCTAGGATCAAATCCTAGCTTTTTTATTGATTAAGAATGTTAGTGATTCCTTTCAAATATGAAAAAGAGTTTATCCTGCATAAACTCTTTTTCGTAGTTAGTCAATAATCTTGGTTGTGTTAATTCAAGGACCATTTAGGGGGGGAGAAGGGATGAAGAAATTAGATTACACCAAGATTCGAAGCAGTAAGTTTGTTAGAATCCTTTAAGCATCATCTGAATACAAGCTGCTAATTCTTGCCCGTGAAGCCCACAGGTATGAATGCAATTTGCTAGTGCTTGACCAAGCATTGATAACCTCCATGTCTTTCGACATCATCACTATAGCGAATAGTTATGTAGAATATATGGAGATTCAAATTTCTTCGAAAAAGGTGCAAGAGTATCGATTAATTGTGTCTTAAATATAAGTCGTTATAGGGCTATTTGGAGTAAGTTTTAAGACTGGGTGTATCTAGTCGGAATATATAATATCTACGCGCTATAACTAAATGAAAGTCTTTAAGAGCAAATAGCGATTCTCGCAGATGATTACTTGTTTATTGGTCTTGTTGTACAGACTGAAAGGATGTGAGAGATAGTAAAACACACTTATATAAATGGATGCTTTATAATAGCATAGCATTTGAAAAATATCAGTTCCTTAAGGGAATTGAGAAGTTGCATATTGATTTGTGTTATTTAGAAAGAAATGGAGATTGAAATGAGCACATTTATACCAGGATTTATTATGGGATTTAGAGAAGGGCTTGAGGCATTTTTGATTGTTACGATTATTTTGCAGTACCTTACTCAAATTAAGAAAAATGAATACAAGCGGATTATCTTCAATGGCGCATTCACCGGAATCTTAGCTTCCTTAGTTATCGGAGGATTTCTATTTGTGGTCTCTTCCGCCATTCAAAAAACTGCTGAGATTACAAAGATTTGGGAAAGCGGAGCCAGTATCGTAGCCCTGATCTTCGTGACAACATTCATTTATTGGATGATCAAACATGGAAGCAACATGGTCAACGAAGTTCAAAGCCAGGTTAAACAGAGTTTATCAAAAGCCGGACTATTCAGCGTGGCGTTCATCATGGTCACTAGAGAAGGCGCAGAGATTGCCATCTTTACCTTTGCCGGGCAATATACTTTAGCTTCAATAGGCGTTGGGATCTTATTGGCTTTGATCCTGTCAGTCTTGATTTACAAATCGCTTGTCAAAGTAAACTTGAGAGTGTTATTTAATATCACGTTGGTCTATTTGATTCTTCAAGCCGGATTCTTGCTTGGATATGCGGTTCATGAAGGTTTATCGGCATTAAAAGCATTGGCGGTCATCAGCGCCAACAATATCCTCTTAACGAAGGCTTTTGATCTGTCAGGAACGATTCTGAATCACAAAGACGGGGTACTGGGTATTCCGTTATATGTTACATTAGGTTGGTACTCAAAGCCAGAATGGATTCAGCTGATACTTCATTACGGATATATAGTGGTCATGGCATTGGTTTGGAAAAATTTGCGAGAGAAATAAATGTAAAGCTAGATTAGTTGAAGCAGGGCTTTAGGCATTTGACCAAACGCAAAAAAGTTGATCTATTGTAGATCAACTTTTTACTATTTACTCAGTAGTTAGGGTGTAACTAATCATTATTTGTCGGGGATCTGATCAAATGACTAGTTCCTAAATTTTTATGCTCAAATCCGTGCAACTTTGAATAGTTTAACGAAAACATTGACGAGATCACTATCAAATTGTGAGTCCTTGTTTCTGATGATCTCTTGGATTGGGATGTGTTGAGAAAAGCAAAGTCCTTTTGCTTAATATCATAGTGGTATAACGTTACGATAATAACATTCTTCTGACTATATAAAATGTAAGAGCCAGTAAAAGAGTATATGATTTTTGAGGATTTATTGGGTTTGAAGACCTGGTAAAGCGGTGATAGGGAGAAATTCAAATCTCATAATCTGCTCCCCTTAGGCTCGTTTAAAGTGAGAATAGTTTTTATGGTCATTGTATGGTTAAAATGCTCTCTGACCATCAACAAACCCACTGATTTAGCGGGTTTGTTAACTATAGCGGAGAACATGAGAATTGGAGTCGCAAATATGGATCAACTTAGATTTTGGATGTGTACGTTTCCTAGATTGTTTGGATATCACGCAGAGTTGATTGGTGGTTGTAGCTAATCGGAGAATTGTTAAAGAAGTATAGACTGGATTAAGGTAAATAACCTATTGACTTTATGAGTGTGTTTCTTTATGATGAACTACATATGAACCGTTGTTCAAATGTTTATTCACGGGAGGTTATTACTCTAAACAAAACCCAAGTGACTAAATGTTTTAAAACTCTATGCCTCAGTTACTTTGATCGAGTTTGTTTTAATCGACTGATGCAAATGTCAAATGACCAATGATGGTCAACCAGGGTAATCGAGTCGGTTTATTAAGTGCAGAATCGTCGAGTTCACTACTGCCACAGGCGGCACTAACTCCACACTTCACGGAAAGCAAGGAAAGAAATGAAAAAATTTATCATACTTAGTGCAATTTTAGGCTTACTTCTGACGGGATGTTCAGGTGGCATTCCCTCCAAATTATCTGACAAACCAGGATCTACGACGGAAGTCACTCAAGTAAAACCAACTTACATAATCGAGCTGATCGAAAACAAAGAAAGCTTCTTATTCTATTTCGCGAATTCATGGTGTTCAGCCTGTCAGTTTATGAAGCCGATCAACAGTGAGGTCGTGCGCCGCACTGAACAACCAATCTATTATATCGAAATGGATAAGACCTCGAAAGAACAGCTTGCGAAAATTTATAAAATAATGGCTCAACCGCAGGCAACACCAACTTATGTCGTGGTTATTGACGGCGTAGTCAAAGAATCGTTTACGCCGGAAGTCCTAGTGGGAGATGATACTGGGTTCTTGGAAGAACACATCAACTTATATACGGCTAAACTGATTGATGTACTTAAAGCAAAAGGCTTGATCGATAACTGAGATACCCAATATTCGTTGTCTGTAGCTCGGAAGTTGCTCAAATTCTTTGTTTTATGCAAAGTGACCTACTCAAGCAGCAAATTCATAGCATTTGTTGGGCGATGACATTTGAAATCAAACCATCATCACAAATAAAAAAGTGCTCTCAAACAAGAGCACTTTTTGCATTAATATAGATTTCGATTAATCAAAATTGGCTTTTGGAAGGGTTAATCTTTCACTTACAAATAATTCCATGGTCTAAAGTATGTACCGTTTTTAATGACACTGAAGTGTAAATGGTTCCCAGTACTGTAACCAGTGGAGCCTACTTGACCAATTTTCTGACCCACTGTGACACTTTGGCCCTTTCTAACAAGGATTTTCGACATGTGAAGATAACTGGTTTTTAGCCCTCCACTATGCTGAATCGTTATATAGTAGCCTTTATTATCATTCCATCCTGCTTCGGTTATGGTGCCGTTGGTATAAGCGTAAATTGGATTTCCATAATTCGAGGCAATGTCAAGGCCATTATGGTATCGTTTAACCCCAGATATCGGATCTGTTCTCCATCCAAAATCACTCGAGAGTTGACCAGTAGTAACTCCAAAGTTTGAATTGCTAACTTTGGCTAGCGTTTTCAGGGTCCCAACTTTGACCACACCGCCAACAGGTGTGGAAATTTCTGTTTCATGTAACACGCTTGATTCGCTTGTATATCCATTACGGACGCGAACAGAATATGTAACGACTTTGGATCCATCAATACCTTTCTTTATCACGACCCGAGCACCCGAGTAAAGACTGGCATCCTTTATGTACTCGATGGGATAAGGGACAGTTTCAGTTACTACGCTTTGAAAGCTGACAATCACATCCAAAACAGGATCCTTAGGTTCTAATATAATTTTGTTCCCGGCGTAAATCATATCTAGATTCGGATTAAGACTCTTAATGGTGGAAAGTGGAATATCCTGTTTGTCAGCAATAGCCCAAAGACTATCTCCGCGCACGACTGTATAAATTGTCGCTTCTTTGTCGATGGCTGTGATCATTTCTTGGGCATACTCAAGAGTTGTCAATTCGATTTTATCGACTCTTACCTCTTTAATTTGAACATCCTGTTCAAACGTTGTAACAACTTTTTCTGCATTTTCATTAATGCCTTTGAGATAACTTGATTTGTATGTTTCTATTATGTTTTCTAAACCAACTTTATCTTCAACGACAAACCAAACATTGCCATCAACACTCAATTCAAAAGCATCAACCTTTAAACTTTCTTTATAAGCACTAACGCTTAAGTTACCGATGACTATGACGGCAGTAAAGGCAAAAATAAAAAAGAAACCATATTTTAGTTTACGTGACAATGCCATTCCTCCTTAGATGATCCAAAACCAATTGGATACATTTCACAATAAGCTATCTTTTCTACACATTGATCAACGATACAAATGATCCCCACAACTCATGCGCTAAAATATATCAGAATATGTAACCACTTTCAAGGGATATCGGCAATAAACATAATTTAACAAATTTAAGTAATTCGAAATAAAGTGACTAGTCTCACGGATGATAATGGTATTTCTAAATATAAGTGATTAATTGGCGAATGATTTGACAATAGCTTTAATCATGTATTATAATCTAGACAACATATGAATATATGTTCAAGTGTTCAAGATTCTGGAGGAAACAGACAGTGGCAGAAAGAAATCAAATAGTAGAACAGTGTGATTGTGTCGTGATTCATGATGAAATCGTGAATCATGTGAGAACTAAGATGCCGAATGAAGAGGTTTTGTTTAATCTTGCAGAGTTATTCAAGATCTTTAGTGATTCAACCCGGGTCAAAATACTCTGGGCGCTAGACGAATCAGAGCTTTGTGTTTGCGATATTTCAGTTCTGCTCAACATGACTCAATCTGCGATTTCTCATCAATTAAAAGTTTTAAAACAAGTTAATTTGGTGAAGTCTAGAAGAGAGGGCAAGATCGTTTATTATTCCTTAAGTGATGATCATGTCAAAAATATATTTAACCAGGGAATGATCCACATCTCGGAAGGAGACGAATAAAAATGGAAACAAGAACGTTTTTACTTAAAGAGCTTGATTGTGCCAATTGTGCAGCAAAGATCGAGAATGACATTAATAAACTAGACGGTGTTGATGCGTCAGTAAATGTAGCGACGAAAACTATGACGCTTAACATGGAACTAACTAAAGTTGAGTCTACAATCTCGGCTGCTAAAAAAATTATCAGTAAATATGAACCGGATGTTGTCATGGTTGAACAAGAAAATCGTAAAGCTGTGAATCAGATTGTTGATTTTGAGGGACTCTCTTGCGCCAGTTGTGCAACAAGAATTGAAAATGAAGTTAGTAGATTAGAAGGGGTTAGATCAGTCAACGTAGATTTTGTTACTCAGAAATTAACCATGAGAACTCATGACGGTGTTGATCTTGTCTCCCTGAACTCGAAGGTTTCTGAAATTGCGAAAAAAATTGAACCAGATATAAAGATTCTTCAGACTAAAGCTACAAAAAATTCGTCACTTGAAAACGTCAAAGTGAAAGCTGAAGAGATAGAAGATGAAAATGAGGATATCAAAAAGAAAGTTATCAAGTTCGTAATAGGCGGTTTGATCTATGCGATTGGGTTGATTTTTGCGTTCCCGGAACCCTTTGAGTTCCTGGTTTTTATGCTGAGTTACTTGATTGTCGGTGGTGATGTCGTCATACGGGCAGTTAAGGGTATCGTGCGAGGACAAGTGTTTAGCGAGTTTTTCCTGATGAGTGTTGCAACAATTGGTGCCTTTGCTATTGGGCAATACCCTGAAGGGGTTGCCGTTATGCTCTTTTATATGGTGGGTGAACTATTTCAAGATTTAGCAGTTGGCCATTCCAGAAAGTCAATAACTTCATTAATGGATATTAGACCTGATTATGCAAACCTTAAAACTGATAACGATCTTAAGAAGGTCTCGCCGGAAGAAGTCAATGTTGGCGACATCATTGTAGTCAAACCAGGTGAACGAATTCCACTTGACGGTCAAGTCATTGAAGGGCGCTCCATGGTTGACACAGCCTCACTTACGGGTGAATCGGTTCCAAGAGAACTTGAAGTTGGAAGTGTTGCGCTTAGTGGATTTATCAATAAAAATGGTGTTCTGACAATTGAAGTAACCAAAAGTTTTGCTGAGTCAACCGTGACTAAGATCCTTGATTTGATCCAAAATGCCAGCAGCAAAAAAGCACCTACCGAGAAGTTTATTACCAGGTTTGCAGAATACTATACACCTGTTGTGGTATTTGCTGCGTTAGCATTGGCCATTATTCCTCCTCTGACGATCCCAGGTGCTACATTTGAAACTTGGGTTTATAGAGCGCTTGTTTTCTTGGTAATTTCTTGTCCTTGTGCCTTGGTGATTTCAATACCTTTAGGATTCTTTGGAGGCATTGGTGGCGCGTCGAAGCGAGGGATTTTAGTTAAAGGCAGTAATTATCTAGATGCTCTAAACAATGTTGAAACAGTCGTTTTTGATAAAACGGGTACATTAACCAAAGGTGTTTTCAAAGTGACTGAGGTAAACTCGCAGGGTGGCTATTCCAGTGACGAACTGGTTGAAACTGTTGCTTATGCTGAAAGTTTGTCCAATCACCCGATTGCACAATCAATCATGGTCGCGTATGGAAAAAGTATTGATGGTGATCTAGTGAGTGATTATGAAGAAATCCCAGGACACGGGATGAAGGTATCGGTTAAAGGGAAAGAGATTCTAGTTGGAAATACAAAGCTGATGGCATTGCAGAACATAGAAGTCAATAATCCCGATACGTTAGGGACGATCGTCCATGTGGGCATAGACCACAAATATGCGGGTTACATCGTCGTTTCGGATGAAGTGAAAACGGATGCAGCAGAAGCGATTAAGGCATTAAAATCACTTGGTATTCACAAAATTGCTATGTTAACTGGCGATACCAAAGTAGTTGGCGAAAAGATTGGAAAGCTTCTTGGAATTGACGAAGTTTACTCTGAATTGTTGCCTGCCGATAAAGTGGATCAACTTGAAAAACTGAGTGAAACAAAATCGAAGAAGGGAAAGGTTATATTTGTTGGTGATGGGATTAATGATGCCCCAGTTTTAGCGAGAGCTGATATCGGAATTGCAATGGGGGGATTAGGTTCTGATGCTGCTATCGAAGCAGCAGATATTGTTATTATGACGGATGAACCTTCTAAAGTGGCAACAGCGATTCGCGTTGCTCGAAAGACTCGAAAAATCGTCCTTCAGAATATATTCTTTGCAATGGCGGTAAAATTGGTTTTCTTGGTGTTAGGGGCATATGGGATCTCTACGATGTGGGAAGCCGTATTCGCCGATACCGGAGTTGCGTTGCTGGCCGTATTTAATGCAATGCGAGTAATGAATGTAAAAAACTTATAGAAATTGTACGAATAAGACGAATATGGTATTCTCCAGCTCTGTATCGACTCCCCCTTCAGCATGTATTTAAATCGTTTAGAATTACAGGAACTCACAAAAGCAATTGGACAATTTGTCAATTGCTTGATTATACATAGATCACCCTCAATAGAACATTGGTTTAGAATTTTAGCGAGCCAATCAATGTTCAACAACACTGATAAGCGAGTTTGAGAATAGACCGGACGCTGGCAAGAATGGCCAAAACGCGTTAGAAAGCGAATCCCATCATGACTAAAAAAATACTATTGATCTTAGCCATAATGACTGTAATGTTTACCAGCGGAATATCGGTTAAGGCATATGATGATAAAACCCACATTTACTTCTTTCACGCAGAAGGCTGTAGCTTTTGTGCGGCAGAAGCAGTTTACCTTGATCAATTAGAAGCATCTGATCCAAATCTGGTCATTCATCGTTATGAGATTGCATTTGATAAAGACAATCAGCAACTTATAAAGCAACTCGATGAAATCCTCGGTATAGAAATAAAATCTGCTCCCACATTGGTTATCGGACGGAAACTTATCGTTGGATTTAATAAGGGATCGACGGAAGCTAATATAAAAGCATCTTTGAAATATTTCCGAGACAACAACGGCAAGGATGTTATTGGAGAGCTTTTAGGATTTGTCAAGCCGGGAACTGGCGTAGATATAGATCCGGATAATGCCATAATTACCTTACCGTTTTTCGGGGAGGTAAATGCGAAAAGCATATCCCTGCCACTGCTGGGTATCTTATTGGGAACACTTGACGGATTTAATCCTTGTGCGATGTGGGTGCTTTTACTATTGATTAGTATGCTGTTTCATCTTGAACAATCATGGAAGCGATGGTTCTTAGGAGGACTATTCCTAGCCACTACTGGAGTTATGTATTTCAGTTTTATGCTAACATGGCTCAATATAACAGTACTTTTCGGGACGATCACGTATTTACGCTGGTTCATTGCGGCAATTGCACTGGCCGGAGGAGCCTTCAACATTAGAGAGTATATCGTTACTCCTCCTGGCTGTGAAGTCATCGATGATCGAAAGCGCAAAAAAATCTCAAAACGTATTAAAGAAATTTTCAGCCAGCGTGTCTTTGTATTAGCATCTTTAGGTGTCATGGCTTTGGCGATATCGGTAAATTTAGTTGAGTTGATATGCTCTGCCGGGTTACCGGTTCTATACACTCAGGTTCTATCAATTCAAAATATGACCGGTATTGAAAGAATCTTGTATTTACTTCTTTATCTTGCGTTCTTTATAGCTGATGACGTTATCATTTTCGTCATTGCGATGAAAACTACACAGTTGACCGGCATCTCGACCAAGTACTCCCGATGGGCACATTTGATCGGAGGCATCGTCATGATTTCCTTAGCTATATTGATGGTGTTGAAACCTGAATGGTTGATGTTGAAATTCTAGTTTGTAATGCATGAACGTGCAATCAGTAGAAAAGACATTGATTGTTGTGTGATAAAGTTTAGATTCTCATCTGTCTGTGACTATACAATTGACTATACAATTGGTATGAACCCGTTAATCCTGGTAAGGTTTGGTATAGTATTAGCGGGGTTTGAAGGGGTTTGAGAATCTTAAACATCTTCTAATCAAGCATAGTCTTTAGGCGGATAGCGACTGTCGTTGGTGTACTGACTGAAGTTCCTGTCATGTTGATTCTTGTCAAGATTGCCAACAACACAACTCATTGGTTTGAAGAACCTAAAGTCAAACCCGACCTCGTCGTTGAACTTCAAGAAGTTTAGAAGTGGTCTCAACACTCCTGTAAAAATTGGGTAGATCACTTTAATAATCAGTCCGAAAAAACTGTAATACAATTACAGTTTTTATTTGATATGATTTTTGTTATAAGCGAAAAAATACGTCTTAAAATACTAAAAAAATGAGTGCAAAAATGCCTGTTTTTGTCTCTAGTAAAGTAAGCAGGATAAGGCGTGGGGGACGTACCCCACTTTTTGAACATTTTCGGCAAGCCGAAAAGCGTAAAATACCTTTTAGAATAAGACTTTTTTCACGTTGTCTTTTACATCAATCACGTCCCCAATGAAATTTAAATACTAGAAACATTGGGTACAAGAAAAACAGACATACAAAAAGTCCTTATAGAACCAGGACTTTTGGTGTTTTTTGATCTTTTAGACTGCAATTAAGCATCAACTCAGGATGGTAATCCAGAAGTTGGGAGTTGCGTTAGAAATATACTATAATTCTAGTTCTTGAATTGAGGTTTTGGTATCCTAATTGATGGATCGATCTTCTTGATTACGGTATACATAAACTCGCTCAGTTCTATCCGGTGACTGTCGTCGAATACAAATGAGTTTGTCTCTCGAATAAATCTAAGTGTACAGCTTTCATAGAACTCGAAGATATCGGGAAGTGAAAGATTCTTATGAATCCAAACTTGACCTTTCTTTGGTCCTTCAATAAATGTCACTTCAATATTAAGTTGACCCACATTGAACCTCCAAGTTCTTTATACGCAACAAACAAAACACTTCCTAAAACTTTCCAAAATAATTGGCTTTGTTTTTGCATCGGCAAGTATCACCTCGTGAACTGATCTTCGATTCCCATTCTTCACCGTGTTCACATTGCCACCAAACTATCTTTGAACTGTAGGCACGGATCTGATCCGGCATCAAGGGAAGGTTCCTTGTAGGGTGCCACTGAGCGGCCAGTTTCGGTCTTTGCGAAAGAAGATCGTTTTCTCCAACTAACAGACTGTGAGTCCCGTAACAATAGGGACAACGTTTTCCGTTGTTTCGGTTATTGACGTTGGACTGGTATTCATGACCTAAAGGGCACAACCACCACACAATCATCTTTGAATTGGCGTAGACCTTTTCAGGGGTAAGAGGCAAGTTCTTGGTAGGATGCCACTCGTAAGCAACTGCAGGATTCTTGGCTGCGATCGATCCTTCGATGATCGTATCATCCATCATGGCGTAAATGTCCTTTAGGTCATCTTTGATGATGATTTCGACGTTTCTTAGAGAAGTGTGAGACAAACTCTCAAGCAGCGCCAAAAGCTCTCTAATGGCTCGTGTGAGGTCATCAACACTAAAGTCAAAGAGTTGGATCACAGTACTGTTATCTTTGACTACAGGGGTTTTCGGTTCTCTGATCCGGATGAGCTGAATGCCTTCTTCAGCAATGAGGCTTTCCTTCAGTTGATCCTTTTCAGGATCCTGATGGTAATAGGTTCCATCATATTCAATGCCAATGTTGAGTCCCGGAATAAAGATATCGATCTCCAACTTACGATCGCTTTTGAACTGATAACTGCTTATGGCGTTGTGAAAGTGTTTCTTAACGTAATAGAAAACTGTTTTCTCACGAAGAGAGAAGTGAGTGTTTCCGTAACAGATAGGACATCCATTCTTTTGTCTAGAGTTTGGGGAAGCTTCCCACTCATGGCCGTTCTTACATTGCCACCAAACCTTCTTATTACTTTGAAACATTACCATCTCCGGTTTCGAATCACCGTTAAGAGTAGGATGCCACTCTGAAGCGATCTCAGGGCTTTTGGACAACAGATCGTTGACCCCTACCTCTACAACCTTCTTTGCACAAACTGAGCATCCACAAGGCTGTAACCTTGTGGATGGGGAACTAAAGTAAGTGTGACCGTTAGGACACAACCAAAAAACTTTCTTGTTGCTTCCTGCTGATAGCTCTTGAGGAGTCAGTGAGTTCTTGGTCGGATGCCATTCAGAAGCAAGAGTCGGATGAGTAGTCGCGAGATCTGTTTCTCCAACAATGACTCTTACTCCTTTACAATACGGGCAGCCACGCTGATTCGTGGTACGTGAGAAGACAGTCGCTTCCCATTCATGACCTTTCGAGCATATCCACCAAGCCTTCTTGTTACTGCCGAAAGTAGTCGAATCCGGAGTCAACTCTAGATTTTTTTTCTTATGCCATTGACTAAGCAACTCATCCTTTTGATTCTCGATACACCATGCTTTGAAGCTCATTCCTATAGTAGACTCTGATCTGGTTTTCATTTCATTTACCTAATTAATATTAGATAAAACTAACATTAATTATCTTTCGCACAAATCATATACCTATATTTATTAGATGTCAACAATAAATATTAGTTTTGGCAAATAAAAGTTGTATAATGTGGCAAAGAGGTAAAAATATGCCGATAAAATATTATAAATTGTTGGATCTCTTAAATAGGCGGAACATCTCTAAAACAAAATTCAGATTAGATATCGGGATAGGGACAAGTACACTGGCTAAGATTTCAAATCACGAGAATATCGCGATGGACATTATTGAGAAAAGCTGCCGTTATTTAGAAGTTCAACCAGGAGACTTAATGGAATATGTCGATGATGACAAAAATGAAAAATAGAAATGGATTGAATATCGAATTTCAGAAATTTATACTTCAAGTAAATTATGAAAAGTCCTTTATTTAAAGCAGGGATATTCCAACTATCCCGGGACAGTTGGAAAAATCTTTAAATGAAGAAACCAGATTATTAATTATAATTTGACTATAATCTCTTTACTAGAACGGTGAAAAACTGTAATTGATACTATAAAGTCCTGAAATGTGTACATTATTATTTTTAATAAAATTTACAGATTAGTATTAAACAAGGTAGAAAATGACAAACAATAAAACAGATAAGAACGAATTGAGTTGCAAGGAGATGCGGATATAAAGCCGGACACTTAAAGAAAGGAGCCAACTTTATATCTGCATCCCCCTATCTTAGAATATAAAGGACAAAGATGATTTACATAATCCGTAATTTCTAAATGCAATTAAAAGATGTTTAAAAGTTTAAACTAAATCTAGGAGTTTCGATAAAACATATAAGTAATTCTAAGACTAATTGAATAACATTTTGATCAAAACATTAAGTAAGATAATAGGGGGAAAGATGAAAGAGAAATTATTAATGCCGTTTGCACCTGTCTTAGTGGAATCAACAAGATCAATTGGATATTCTTTTGAATCAGCTTTAGCAGACATATTGGACAATAGTGTTGGGAATAGTTCTAAGAATATTTGGGTAAATTTCAGTTCTGAGGATGATCCGTTTTTGGCCGTCGTTGATGATGGAAGTGGAATGAGCGAAATTGAACTTGAATCAGCAATGAGATATGGTAGCAAAAGCTCGCTAGAAACTCGAGATCCAAAAGATTTAGGGAGATTCGGTTTAGGTTTGAAAATGGCTTCGATGTCTCAATGTAGAAAGCTCACTGTTATAACAAAAAAAGATTCTGAAATAAATTCAGCTTGTTGGGATTTGGACTTTATAAACGAAAAAGGAAATTGGATAATAAAAAAATTTGATACAAAGGAGATTAAGAAATTCCATTGTATTGACGAATTGATGAGACTGAAATCTGGGACAATAGTTATTTGGGAATTATTCGATAGAATGTCTAGCAGTTCAGTAAATAAAAGGAAAATATTTGATGAAAAAATTGAGCTAGCACGAGATCATATTGCGCTCGTATTTCATAGATTTATTGACCCTGATATTATTGGACAAGGTGTCTCATTTTTCTTCAATGGTGTAAAAGTCGTTGGTTATGATCCCTTTTTGGTTTCAAATCCTGCTACTCAACCTTTACCAGAAGAAATAATAAAAGTTAACAATGAAGCTATTAAAATAAAGCCATACGTTTTACCTTATGCGAATAAATTATCTAAAAAAGATAAGAGTAAACTTGGGGAGGCAGATAGTTTAAGGCAGAACCAAGGATTTTATATTTACAGAAACAAAAGACTAATTATATGGGGAACATGGTTTAGATTAATTAGACAACATGAATTACATAAACTCGCAAGAATAAGAGTTGATATTCCAAACACATTAGATTCGATTTGGGAAATTGATATAAAGAAGTCAACAGCTAACTTGCCAGATTTAATTAAACACAGTTTGGTCGCGGTAGTTGAAAATACAATTGGCAGTAGTGAAAAAGTATATAAATATAGGGGAAGAAAAATTGACAATCCTGATATTACGCATATTTGGAATGTTGTAGAGGATCGTGGACATTATCATTACGTAATTAATAGAGACAGCGAGCTATTTCGAACCTTAGAAGATTCTGTAGAGGATTGTGATCAAGGCTACTTGGAATCATTTATTAAAATTATTGAATCATCATTCCCATTTGAAGATGTTTATTATAGACTTGCTAAAAGTGATTCTGGCATCCATATATTATCGGAAACAGACCAAAATGAAGCTTATTCAAATGCGATTGTAATGATTGAAAAAATTAGATCAATAAACGGAAGTATTTTCTCTTTTATTAATAGCATGGCAACAAACGAATATTTCAGAAAATATCCTGAAGTGATTAATCGAATTAAGGAGGAATTCTCAATTGAACTCAAATCAAACTAATGTTTTAAATCTTGTTTTGGTACAGATTCAAGCCAGTGAGTCGGTGACCGAAGACATCATAAGTGAATATGTTGATGTATTTTCAGTAATTAATCCATTAACTGAAGATGAAAAAACTGAAGTTATTAAGAATTTGCATTCAAAACTCGCTATAAGGATGGACCGTGGAGCATTTGTTAAAAGTTTAGGTCATGCAAGTTGGTATTATAACGCAAAAAAACAAAGGGATTCTAAGTATTGGGATCGATATAGGAATTTTCTTATAACAAACATTGGTTTTAATAATGACGTAGTAAATACATTGGATGCATCAACTGATGAAATGATGGATTTATTAGGTAATCCTCACACTAATACCGAGTTTCAAAGACGCGGGTTAGTAATTGGGGATGTACAATCGGGAAAAACCTCGACTTATACCGCACTTATAAATAAGGCGGCAGATTCAGGCTATAAAATAATAATCTTACTTACAGGAACAATTGAGAAGTTAAGACAGCAAACACAAGGTCGATTAGATGAAGGATTTGTGGGTCTTGATAGTACCGCATTTAATATAAATAAAGATAATGTACTAGTGGGGGTTGGCAATATAGATCCAAGTATTTCTGCTTGGGCAGTAACTTCTACATCAAGTGATTTCAATATTGGTACTGCTAGAAAGTTAAGTGGTAAATTATCAAGTATTAGTGATCCTGTTTTATTCGTATTAAAAAAGAACAAGAGTGTACTTGAAAAATTAGAACAATGGATGAGAATATTCAACGCAAACCAACAAGATAAGAGAATTGATTTACCCATGTTGCTAATTGATGACGAAGCGGATAACGCCTCAGTTAACACAAGAGAAGAAGAAGACCCAACGATAATTAATCAGAACATTAGGAAGTTACTAAAACTTTTCGTAAAAGCAAACTATGTAGGATTTACTGCAACTCCATTCGCAAATATATTTATAAATCCAGACACCACTTCAGAAATGCTTTCCGACGACCTTTTTCCAAGAGATTTTATTTTTGCTCTTGAACCACCTACAAATTATGTTGGAGCAAGAGATATCTTTAGCGAAGACTGTAGATATAGTTATATGATTAAAGGAAAAGAAAATGATGATTGTGAATATTTTATTCCATTAAGTCATAAAAAGGATTATGAACCTTTAGAAATGCCGAAGAGTTTAAGAAATGCAATAGGATCGTTTTTTATTGCCAATGCAATAAGGGATCTTCGGGGTCATAGTAATAAACATAGATCAATGCTAGTGAATGTTAGTAGGTTTATTAATGTTCAAAATAAGCTTCAAAAACTCATCGACATATTTGTTAGAGATTGTCAAAGAGAGGTTAAAAACTATTATTTAGTGAACAAGTCTGACGAAAAATTCGAATCAATAATATTTTTAAAATACATTTTTATGACTTATTACTCATCAAGTGAGTTTATGTGGACTCAAGTTCTTAATACTTTAAGTGATTCTATATCATCTATAGTAACTAGATCTATTAATGGTGGGAATGCAACAAAAAACTTAAATTACGATGAGAATAAGGAAGAAGGACTCCGACTAATAGCTGTTGGAGGATTCAGTTTATCGAGAGGCCTTACTTTAGAGGGGCTAACTATTAGTTACTTCTATCGTAATTCGAAGATGTATGATACGTTAATGCAAATGGGAAGGTGGTTTGGATATAGAGATGGATATTCTGATTTATGCCAAGTATGGATGTCTGAGGGGGCAATTAATTGGTATAGTTACATTTCTGAAGCAGCTGATGAACTAAGGAGAGAAGTTCGTAGAATGCAGGCGGAAAATAAAACCCCACAAGATTTTGGTTTATGCGTTCGTTCGGATATAAATACATTATTAGTTACAGCTAGAAACAAAATGCGTTCAGCGAAGGATTATGTTTTCACTGTAAGTTTAAATGGAAAGATGATTGAAACACCTTTTTTGCATAATGACGTAAATGAGACTAAGTTAAATAGAGAGGCAACGGTTGCTTTTTTCGAAAAACTCATAAATACTGGCTACAAGTTTAGTGATAATCCGAACCTCGCTATCGCAAACCCTCAAATATTAAGAGTTCATAAAGACTATATTGTTGAGTATTTAAACTCATTTAGTTCTCATCAATTGAATTTTGACTTTCGCCCAGAAGACCTAGTAAATTTTATTAGGAATTATGAAGATAGTTCTCTCGATTACTGGGACGTTGTAATAGCTGGAGGAAACGGGACTAGGATTGATTTCTGTGGCACAGAAGTTTCCACAGTTATGAGAAAATTTGATGTCAAAGTAAGTTCTAAAGCAATACAATTATCTGGTTCTAAATCAAGATTGGGATCCACCACTTTTGCTAAAGGTGGTTTATTAAAACAAACAGTAAAAGAGATAGAAGATAAGGAACGCGCTATTCAAACAAAAAATGATGAGACTCGTAGTTTCTCTCAAGATATGTATTTTAATACGGGAATCACTAGAAACCCATTATTGGTGATTTATCCTGTTGAATTAAAGTCGCTTATTAAGAATGCTGATCTAATTGAGATTGAAGATGAAAAGAGAAAAGTAATTGCTCATGAATTAGGTTATCCTCTTATTGGTTTGGGGTTGGGTATTCCACGTACCAACTCTGGCCCTAGTAAAACATTACAATATAAGATAAATATAATAAAGTTTAGGGAACTCTTCGAAATGGATGATTTAGATTTCAATGATTTCTCGGAGGATATAGAATAATGGAAACTATTGCATATAGATTTAATGGACTATTCGGAGTAAACAACTTTCAGCGTGTCGATGAAAATCATATTCTCGATCTATATATTGGATTTGATTCAACAAGAAGACTGACACTTCTTTTAATTACAGATATTGAACCGAGAAATATTAATTCTTCTCAGTTTATTGGAGTTGAAATTGGAATGAGACATGACTCTAAATGGGCATTATCACTTACTTTGCTTCAAGAAAATTATGAAGAAATGTTTTACTCTTTTTGTGAAGACATGATAGAGTCATCAAGAAAAGTTTTATCTAATGACGAAGGGGTACTATTCTTTTGTGATAGGTATAGAAAATGGCAAAAAATGTTATTAAAGAACAATGGAGATTTGTTGACAATTCCTGAGATTAAGGGCCTTATTGGTGAGCTTATTTTCTTAAGGAATAAGCTTTTTGTTGAGATCGGTTACGAGAAAGGGTTAAATTCTTGGATTGGTCCCGAACGAGCTGACCAAGACTTTGTTACTGAAGAAACCTGGTGGGAGATAAAAGCTACATCCCTAGGTTCGGAAAAAGTCTTGATATCTTCAATTGAGCAACTTGATGTGGATATTGATGGAAATTTAGTTGTTGTTTATCTAGATAAAACTAGCCAGGAAGATAAATCGGGGATAACGTTAAATTCGATAATAAGTGAAATATTTCTTCAGATTCCTACTGATAATCTAAAAGATAGATTTAAAGAAATTCTACTACTTCATAAGTACTATGCTAGTAGAGAGTACGATGAAAAACCATTTAGGTATAGTTGTTTTGTTGAATATACTGTTAATAGAGATTTCCCGTGCATGCGAAGAACTCAAGTACCTATAGCTGTCCTAAGTGCAAAATATGAATTGTCAATAAATGAAATCATACGATTTAAAAAATAGACTGCTTTTATTAATGAAAAACTTTGAAAGAGGTGGAAAGTGAATATTAAAGAATATTGTGAGTATGTTTTTGAGCAAATAAAGGTGGATGCTGCTTCGGAACTGATATCAACAAGAGAGGCATTTTTTAAAAACTATTCTGAAACTTTAATGGATAGTGAAGAAATTGAAAGTTTTGAATATTTGCCATTTGAGGGAATTGGCAAGAATAGAAGGAAAATTCAGATTGATGGATATACTTATGATGAATTCGATGATGTATTATCATTATTTATTGGCCCCTCTTTAACTGATTTTAGTGGTGAAACTTTAACATCAACGGAAGCTGATAAAAGTTTTAATAAGGCAGTTTCTTTTATTGAAGATGCAGATATGATACTCGAGAATGCAGAAGAAAGTGCTCCTGGATATGGGCTTGCGTATGATATAACCAAAAAATATAGCATAGTAAAAAAGTATCGCATTTTTCTTTTTACTGATATGGTTATGAGTAAGCAAATTAAACGACTTGAACAAGGAACTATAAACGGAAAAATAGTTGAATATCATATATGGGACACTGAGAGAATATATAATTTAGCCGAATCTGGGGTTGTGAAAGAGGATGTAATTATCGACTTAAGGGAATATGGTACAAATGGTGTTCCGTGCTTAATGGCAAGCAAGACTGAGGATTACGAAGCTTATCTATGCAATATTCCTGGTCAATTACTCGCAACAATTTACAATAAATTTGGTGGACGTTTACTTGAAGGTAATGTTAGATCCTTCCTTCAAACAAAAGGTAAGGTCAATAAAGGAATAAGGAATACAATTTTGAATAATCCGACTCTATTTTTTGCTTATAATAATGGGATTGCAGCAACAGCTAGTAATGTCGAAATGAGTTTTATAGACGGAATCCCACATATAATTAAAATTACTGCATTACAAATAGTCAATGGTGGTCAAACAACTGCATCTTTAGCAATGGCTCTCTTAAATGATAAAAAAGAAGATTCTGAGAATAAAATAGCGCAAATTTCAGTACCAATGAAGCTTTCTATTGTTAATCATGAAAAGGCAGTGCTTTTAATACCAGAAATATCTAGATATGCAAACTCGCAAAATAAGGTTAGTGATTCAGATCTTTGGTCAAATCATCCCTTTCATATTCGCATGGAGAACTTCTCTCGAAGGATAAAGGCACCGGCAACCGAAGGTAGACAATATGGGACATCTTGGTATTATGAAAGAGCGAATGGTCAGTATCAGCAAGAGACATATAAATCTTCTATTTCGGAAAGAAATAAATTTGAAATGGCTAACCCGAAGAACCAGATGTTCAAAAAAATTGATTTGGCAAAATTTATGAACATTTATGAGATGTTACCTCATATTGCAAGTGCGGGTGGCCAAAAATCATTCTCTAAATTTGCCGACAGTGTAACAAGCCAATGGGGGAAAAGTGATATAGAATTTAATGAAGATTATTACCGTAGAGTTATCTGTATGGCTATTATGTTTAAAGAAACAGATAAAATTGTCAAATTACAGACCTGGTTTAAGAACAGTTACAAAGCAAATATTGTAGCTTATACTATATCAAAACTAATATACACAATTGAAAGACAGTATCCTGAAAGATCAATACCTTACAAAACTATATGGCAACTACAAAAATTGCCATCTAGTTGGATAAAACAAATTGAGAATATATCTGAACTAATGTACAATCATCTAGTAAGTGATGATAGGGAAGTTGAAAACGTTACTGAATGGGCAAAAAGGGAAGGCTGTTGGAATAGTGCAAAATCAATAAAAGTTATACTCCAACCACAATTTGTTAATGATTTGATTTACAAAAGCAGTGTTGTTGAAGATAAAAAAGATGCCAAAGATATTATGAAGCAGGATAAAAATATTGATTATATGTTACAAGTGCACAGTTTTGGTCCTGAGAATTGGAAGTTTTTACTTAACTGGGGATCCGATAGATCGTTACTATCAATCACAGATAAGAGTTTCATAGGGGCTGCAATAGCTATAGAAAAGGGTCGCTTTCCGTCAGAAAGTCAATGTAAGAAGATAATTGAAATATTGGAGCGGTTAAGAATAGAAGCCTTTCCAAAATAATTAATGCGAGGTAAATAATGCTTAGAGTAGTGGAAATGTTCAGTGGGATAGGAAGCCAAGCAAAAGCATTAAAAACTCTAGGGATTGAACATGAAATTGTGGCAACAGTTGAGTGGGATATCGGAGCCATTTATGCATACGATATCATCCACAATGGACCGCAAAATCCAAGTCTTTTTGCTAATCTGACTAAGAAAGAACTCGTCTCGAATTTACATAAATATACTCTAAGTAACAATGGGAAAGTTCCAATAAAGAAAGATTCTCTAAATAAGTTACCAATTGAAACTCTTAGAAGGGTCTACATTGCAATACAGAGAAGTAGAAATTTGGTAAGTATCAAAGATATTAATGCTGAGGATCTTCCGCGAAATATTGATCTATTAACATACTCATTTCCATGTCAAGATTTATCCATATCAGGTAGATGGCATGGTAACGTATCAGGCATTAATCGTAACTCAAATAATAGGTCAAGTCTACTTTGGGAAGTTGAAAGGTTACTTATGGAACTAGTTAATACTAATGCTAAGTTACCTAAATTTCTACTTATGGAGAATGTCACTAATATACTTTCGAATATTCATTCAGAAAGCTTTGAAGAGTGGAAAAATTATCTTGAAGGCGTGGGTTATCATAATCAACTATATACATTATCCGCTACGAATTTTGGAATTCCACAAAATAGGAAAAGGACTTTTATGCTGAGTGTTTTAGCAAAGAGGAAAGGTGAAAAAAAGCTAATTAAGAGATACTTTGACAGACATAATTTGGAAAAAGTAGTTGACAACAATTTACCAAATTTGGAAAATTTTCTAAAACTTGATTATTCGATTTCGAAATATAAAAAAGAAGCAGACTGGAGTAATCCAAACGATACTCCTTCAAGAAGAAAGATCATGAATGAAAATATTATGATTTATGATGGCGAAATGTTTAAAGTTAAACATGTAAATACAATAACAACAAAACAAGATAGAAACCCAAATTCAGGACTAGTCGCATTTAGTTCCGACTCAATAAAGAAGTCTCCATACAGAAATTTAACACCAAGAGAGTGCTTTTTACTCATGGGATTCGATGAGAAAGATTATCAAGCTCTAATAGACAATGATTATATGACAAGAAGAAATTCCTCCTTTTTTACCAGAGAAAAACTAATTCGATTAGTTGGAAACAGTATTGTTGTAAATGTACTGGTTGAGATTTTTAAGCAAGTTGATTATATATCTGAGAACATTTTATCTAAAGATTAGCCCTTCAAGGCAATTTGAAAATCCTGTATTCTTTCTTTAGGTATTCTGTCTCACTTTAATCCCAACTTATAAGGGAGTAGAGTTTTTGTCAGAGAATGGAAAAGGTTGACTTTAGTTGAAAAACAATGAATTGGCTAAACTAAACTGGGCAGGTAGAATAGGAACCTGTAAATTCAGAAAATAAGAAAGAGATATATTGATACAAAGATTCGGTGTGAGATTTTATTTTATTTTACTGGATGGACGCTATGCAATTTTAAAATCAGTCTTTATGTTGCTTTTACAACAAGTCAGAATTCATTAACTTGTGATTTATCACTAAGGATCAATAAAAATGTAGAGTCAGAACTGTTGTGTGGGTAACCAATATTTCCTGAACATAGCACACTTATTCTGCCACATCTATTAATTCTTTCTATTTTCTCATGGAATATTTCGAAAAATATATGAATCTTTATAACTATAAACTTACTGAATATTTAAACTCAGTCGACTTAACGTACTCTACTTGTCTTAGTTCAAATAGTTTTGTCAGGCTTTTGTAATGCAATAAATCATCTTCGTTATAATAAGCAAATGTAATTCTATGTAACATTTTTTGAGTTTGTAAACTCTTTATTCTTAATAATATATGTTCGTCAATGATACCACCAATAACAGGTTCTTTATACATGGGATTTACCATCGATATTTTGTCTATATAACCTGATTTTTTGAATCCTATTCCATAAATCAATAAGTGATTTATATTAAGTTCATTTTGATAAAAAAAATCAAAATCAAAATGATTTTTAAAATCAGGGAAACGCATTACTTCATTAATCATGTTATATTTACCAATACCATTCCAACCCCAAATACATTTATAATAGAACGTATTCACATCAATTTGACATAGTTCAAGATCTTTCAAGTATTTGTATGGATATACGAATCTACCGTGCAAATGTTGTGGTTCTAAAATTTCGGCGAATCTATCAAAGTTAGTGGTGAAGATGCTCGGGTTAGAATATAGGGAATCTTTAACACAGTTCATAAATACCTTCATCTTCATATCCAACCCTAAACTCATAATGTAATCAAGTAGTATTTGATGCCAAATGTTATATAGAAAAGGGGTGAGTGTTTTTAGAAGTTCAAAATCATAATCGCATTCTTTAGTTTGAAACAAATCTGATCCGAAGTGTAGTTCAAAATCAGCATCATGGTTCATAAAATACAAAGTTAGATTCGACTTTAACTTCACATAATTTTTGTAACTGAAAGAGTCTGATTTGTTATAAAATGAGCTAAAAACTTTGTTATCTTCTCTTTTGTTTAATCCGTTTTTCGCAAGTAACTTTAGGAAATCATTGATATTAAAAAGATACCTTTTATTTTCTGGGATGTGTACTTTCAGCTGATCAAGTAAGCAAATCGATAGGCCATTTCCAAACAACAATCCATCAAATTTGTTCAATCTATTTTATCCTTTCGGGATTTCCAAATATTATTATCTAAACCATATCTGTTTAGGTAGATATTCTGTTAATTTTACTAACTGGCTATTAGTCACAGACCACTCAGATTAATCATATATTGCTTTTATAATTAGTCAACCAATAATAGTTGCTATATCACAAAGCAACCAATAATAGTTGCTATATCACAAAGCAACCAATAATAGTTGCTATATCATAAAGCAACCTAAAATGGTTGCTTTATTTTCGACATAATTATATAGTAATATTAGGAGAAAAGTTATGATCGAGAAAACGGTGTTATTAGCTGATATTGTTCAATCTAGAAAAACAGAGAACAGATATGAGGTTCAGAAAAAATTAGTTATAGTAATAGATTTTCTAAACAAGTGCTATAGAGAACAATTAGTAAAGAAAGTTGAAATATCATCCGGAGACTCTTTTCAAGGATTATTTAATACCCCAGATGCAGCATTCCTGTATTTGAGAATTATTCAAATGTTAATGTATCCAACAAAAATTAGAGCAGGAATAGGCATTGGACAATTGGACTATATTGACGATAGGTTTAGTTCAAACTTACTTGATGGTCAAGCATATCATAATGCAAGAAATGCAATTAGTACTATAAGTAATAAACGTGCCGAGTCAATTAGACTAGAAACAACTGCAAAAAACGATATACAAATATCGGCAATTAATACGTTGTTTGACATGTATATTAAGTTGCGTCAAATTTGGGGTTCAAGATCTCTGCAAATATCATTAATTAATGAATTGATAAACCCAATTTCCCTAGATGGAACCATACATTATCTAAAAAATGCAGATACTATTGAAATTTCTCTATTAAACGAGATCATTTTCATGTCATATCATGATTCCAGACAAAATGAAATGAAACCAAACACTTTAAAGAAACAACCAATTATCGATATAGGAGAACATGAAGCATTCTCTATTCTAGATTTAACAAAAGAGAGAAAATATAATCTAGGTAATTCATCATTTGTGCTTAGAGGTGTACCCGAAGATATCGCCTATATAATTAATACAACAAGACAAAATGTCCAAAAATACTACTCGAAAAGCATTGCGGATGAGAGGAAGTATGTATCAGAGATTGTACTGCAATTAAAGGAGATTAACTTATGAATATCCTAATTGCATTATTGTTCGGACATTCACTTGGCGACTTCTATTTCCAGTCAAACGATATGGCTGAGAAAAAGGAGAAAAGCCTTTTAAGACATATTTGTATTTACACGGTAATTCAAACTATTGTATTGGTTACTTTTACTAAATCGAGTTATGTAGCCATCTTTGCAGTTTGTATTTTTCTATCTCACTCAATCATAGATACTTGTAGCATTTTTGTTAGTAAGAAAATTACTAAGAAAATCAACTTTAGAAAGTTCATTGTTTTTGTTATTGATCAATTACTTCATATAACAGTTTTGTTTTTGATTGCATACAAATTATACTGTGAGAACGGTCAAGGTAGTGAAATCAACCAAATTTTGCTTCTTACTGTAGTTTTCTCGTATCTTATAATGCCCTCGAGTATATTGGTCGATAAACTAGTATGTATCGTAAATACAACGCAAAGTAAAAGTGGATTTAGTTTTGAGGACGAAGGAGCGTTGATTGGTATCCTTGAGCGTACTATGGTATTTATGCTTGGTATTTTTGGAAATATTAGTGGAATAGGCTTCCTTGTAGCTGCAAAAACTATGGTTAGATATGGGCAATTTGATAATGGCAAAAATGATTCATCAGAAAAAAACTTTCGATCCAAATATCTGATAGGCACACTTTCAAGTATATTAATTGGACTTTTTCTTTTCTGGGTTTATTCGTATTTAAAAGGTAATTTGAAAACCTGAGCTTTTTCCAATATATTTACGAATTGTTAACCCAAAGTGTTTACATTAGAACTAGATGAAAAGTCTAAATATTGTAATAGCACCGCGAATTAAGAAAAAGAGAGCGGGACACATTTCTAAGATATTCCTTGTTGAGCAATGAATATGATTCACACATCCTCACTTCATATTCCAGAATCGAATCTAGTAGAGGATCATATGAAAAGATGTAACTATTATTTGAAAACTAGTCGAGAAAAAAATGAACTTGCGGAGGGTGTTATGTTTATTCCAACATTAGAAGTAAATATCGAGATGAGTCCAATTGAGTTTGAAAAATATGCAATCGGAATTTTAGAAACTCAAATTAAAGGACTCCAGAATATTAAGGTTATACATAATAAGATAATCGAAGTTGGAGACGGAAACTATCAGATTGACGGGTATATAGAATTTGAAATTATGGGTGTGAAGTACAAGACGATTATTGAGTGTAAGCACTATAAGACCAGTATAACGAGAGAAAAAGTACAGGTACTTTATGATAAAATTAGAGCTTGCGGTGTAAATAAAGGAATATTAATTTCTTCCTCAAACTTTCAATCCGGTGCAATAAAATTTGCATCAATTCATGGCATCGCATTAATCCAGTTAACCGAATCTGGTCCAGAATACCAAACTCGTTCTCGGTTGAATGTGATTATGAATAGTCCTCGTACACCTTATATAGAGGGTGATAAATACATAGGAGTAATGCAAACAAATTCCGGATCAGGTATAACTTGTTCATACTTGACTAACACGAATTTATCTCTTGGAGAGTTTCTAAGAATGAATTAGTCGTTCCACAATGGAAAAGAATGGCCAATTTATTGGGGTGTGTTGAGTAAGCCGAAGCCTCTCGGTAAAATATCATCTTGGTACATTGGATCTGAAAGAATTAGCTATAGGAATTAATTGGCATAAATCTTTGTTTATTACGAATTTTTGGATTCCCCCAAAATTCCCCCATTTCCAAAAAAATGTACGAAAACACACCGCAATAGAGTACAATATTGGTAGTTAAATAGCGGATTTAGGCAGTTTTAAGCACTATACCGCAATCTATTTCCCAACTAATTGCCCTCCCTTCACGCGCACCATAGAGATCAAACCTTTTTTGAATCTGACTGATTATGTGTGACAGAGAAATAAAAGGTTGTACTTAAGAGCTAACTACCGACAATGATTGGAGTTGGCTCTTTTTAATTGATTTGGTCTTGAATGTCTATAAATAACCTTTGAATTATCATGAATTTAGGTAAGAATTATCTTGGGTTCAATTGATATGAGTGCAAAAAATATGAAACTTTGCATATTCTATTTGATTGATAAAAAGCTGACTCATTGATAGAATCAGCTTTTAATAGTTATGCATTAAAATGAACCTTACTTTAGAAAATATTCTTGATATTACTTTCTTCGACATTAAACCTAATTAAGATGATCTATATTGTTTTCTGTGACTTCTGTTCTTTTAACTTGGCCGCTTGTGTTCTGCGACATCAGTTTCATGACAAACCAGGCAATAAGTGCCACTACAATGATCGCAATCAATGTTCCGGGTTCAAAGATAGCCTTGGTTTCTGCTCCAGTCGTTGTTGATGTTGAGAAAATGCCTTGAAATATTCCAACAAATATCTGGGTAACATCATACAGACCCTTAACAAAAGCATTACCTGGGTTTGCCCCAGTCAGTTTGAATACAAATCTAAAGGCAAGTAAAACCTCAATAAAACTAAAGATAAGCATAACAATTCTTTTCCCCATATTACCTTCTGAGACTGTATTTCGTGTTTCAAACTTCTTTTCCATAGGAATGTCCTTTCGTACTTATAGAAGTACATGTTTGTAAACCTAAGAATCCGTGCGACAACAAATCAACTTATTATTTCTGTAAGTCTTTGTGTGTATCAGATTTAGATTCTTTGCTATTCTTGCTGATTTCCTGTGACTTTCCAAATCATGCTCATGTTTCTTAGGTTGAACATGGAAGGAAGCCATTCTTCAGCATATTTCGTGTTTTTGTTAAATATATAAAGATGATGATCTATGCTTTTACCACACCTTTCAATCGATTTATGATTGTGGGATTTAAATGTTTTCCTCTGTGGTATACACAGACTATACACTTATAATGGCTAATATGTAGATTATGATCAAAACTATTTTACTCTTGGGTGACTCCATCCATACAGGAAAGTAGATTTGAGTTATCTTATATAATCAATAAGCAATGTGAATTGAATAGAGCCTTAGAACAGATTACTTTTATAAATTATCTCAGATAATCACTAAAAATAGAGAAAAAAGGCAATATGAATTGTCGTATTTTAATGTGAAATTTGCATCCAGAGACTTATATGTGGGTATGAAAAAATAAGCAACTCTGAATAGAGTATAATAAAGATACCCACAATGCTTTAACAAAGAAACATTCAATTAACCTAGATTGTTACTGGTTAGTCAAAAGTTGATGATAGATGGGTCAACATTTATGTTTCTTCTATAGATTATCCATCAGGACAAAATCAGATCAAGTTTGGCATAAGCCCATGTTTGTCATGTGCGGAAACCCAGCGGCTCTATCTTTGATATCATTTAAAGATCAAGTTGGAGTCTTGTTTGGAGAGGTAAATAAGTGGATCTTCTTACTGGCTTAATCATTATAGGCGTTGTTTTAGTCATGCTTGTTGCTGTGCTGTCGGTACTACTCATCTCTAAAAACATCAATGGCCGTAAACTCAATATGCATGATGCACTGCTTTCGGGCGAGAGACTTGAAGATCATGCTAAGAAAACAGCTTTAGAACACAATGTATCTCGCTCAATGAAATTGAGCAACTGGCCAATCCCAAGAATGAATGATAACTTTGCTTACATCCTTTCAGTGTATCTAAGTCTAAATGAAGAGATTCAAAAGAAACATGCGATTCCTGAGTCAGCAGAATGGCTACTGGATAATTTTTATATCATCGAAGAACAAGTAAAGAATTTGCGTCGTGATTTAACAAAGAAAGATATGCGGTCTTTACCTGTTTTAAATTCAGGACCTTTAAAGGGTTACTCACGGATTTTTGCGGTAGCGATTGAACTGGTTGGACATACCAATGGTCAAGTCGATGAAAAGAATTTGGCAGAGTATCTTAAAGCCTATCAATCTCATCACATCCTACAGGACAAAGAAATCTGGGCTTTACCAGGTGTGATACGTTTAGCATTGATTGAAAATGTTCGTCACTTATGTGAAGACATCAAACGGACAACTCATCAATGGCATCAAGCAGATGGTGTTTTTAATCAATGGTTAGATGAAGAAGGTGAAGATAGAGATCGCTTCATGAAATCTCTTCGTGAAAATCTTTTAAAGACAGATGAAGTAGACTCATCGTTTATTGAACATTTGTTTTATCGTTTACGCAGATCGACGCATAGTTATGTCGATGTCTTGAAGATCATGGATGAAATATTGATTCAACTTGGGACAACGACTTTATCCGTTACACAAAAAGAACATAATGCTCAATCAATGAATACGGTTCTAATGGGCAATAGTTTTACAAGTTTACGCTACTTCTCAAGTATGGATTGGACAGAATTGTTTGAAGCTGTCAGTTTTGTTGATCAGATCCTTAGACAAGATCCGGATGGTACTTATCCTTTAATGGATTTACAAACACGAAATCTTTATCGCAATGAGATCGAAGAACTGGCCTTAAAGCATGGCGTATCTGAATTATTCATTGCCAGACAAGCCATCAAACTGGCAACATTAGCTTATGCTCAAAGCTCAACGAATCATGATCCTGCCTATTTAAAGACCTGTCATGTGGGATATTACTTAATCGGCAAGGGTGTAAAAGATCTTCATCTGGTGCAAGCCAAAAAGAAAAAAATACGCTTTGGTTTGGTTGATTTTTGGACGCATCATGCTGGGGTTTTGTATCTAGGATCGATGATACTGATTACCCTGGTCTTTATGATTGGGGCAGGAATTTATGCCTACAATCGAACAATATCAAATCAACTCATTTTGGCCATCATAGCCGGACTCACAGTCATGATTCCTGCATCCGAGATTGGTTTGGCATCTGTCAATCGACTCGTTACTAAAACAGTTAAGCCTTATATATTTCCTAAACTTGAACTGCGTGAAGGCATCCCAACAGAATTCAGTACGATCGTTGCGATACCGACGATGTTGTCAGATAAGAAAAGAGCTCATCAACTTTTAAATAATCTAGAACGTCATTATCTTTCCAATCGAGAGAAAAATCTCTTCTTTGTCTTGATTGGGGCCTATGGTGATTGGGATGAAGCCAATAAGATTTCTGATCCAGGCATCATAAAGACAACGCTGGAAGGCATTAAAAAGCTTAATGCACTGTATGCTAAAGATGGTCAAGATATCTTTTACTTCTTTCATCGTGATCGTCAGTTCAACAATGAGAATGATAAGTGGATCGGATGGGAACGTAAACGAGGAGCTTTGATGGAGTTTAATGAGATGGTCATTGGATCTTCTCAGTATAATTTTGCCAACTCTTCATGTGATCACCCTCCGTTTGAACATGTCAAATACATCATTACCCTGGATAGTGATTCAATCTTACCAATGGGTATGGCAAAGAAGATGATTGGAGCTATGGCTCATCCTTTAAACAGACCTGTCATCGATCCGATTAAACATATCGTGACTGAAGGATATGGTTTACTACAACCAAGGATCGAAACTGAAAATGCGAATCAAAACTTCTCGATATTTTCACGCATCTTTGGAGGTATAGAAGGCATCGATCCTTATACCAATGCCGTATCTGATGTCTATCAAGATTTGTTTAAAGAAGGCAGCTTTACTGGCAAAGGTATTTATGATCTACAAGTGTTTGAAGAAGTATTAAAGAATGCCATTCCTGAAAATGCGGTATTAAGCCATGATTTACTTGAAGGTTCTTATGTTAGAAGTGGATTGATCACAGATGTGACTTTGGTAGATTCAAATCCAACACGATACAATGCATATGCTGCGAGATTATATCGTTGGGTCAGAGGAGATTGGCAACTTTTACCTTTCTTGCATCATAAGATCATCAACGGAAATAAAGAGCTCATTAAGAATCCTTTATCACTTTTATCTAAGATGAAGATGTGGGATAACTTAAGACGTAGTTTAGTCTCCCCATCTTTATTGATCTTTGTGATCATGATGTTTACTGTATTGCCAGGCAATGGTTATATATGGATCTTACTTTTCTTGTTTATTCAATATTTTACATTTACAGTCCATATCCTTACAGAATTCCTTGCCTTAAGATATTCAAAGATTCGTTTACGATCATATCTACCTGTTTTTGAAGATCTTGAAGCCGAAGCACTTCAGATCTTTATCGGTATCTTATTCATTCCTTATCAAGCTGTGTTGATGCTTAAAGCCATTGGAATAACTTTGATCAGAGTCTTTATCACAGGTAAGAATCTATTAGAGTGGGTCACTTCAGCAGACTTAGAGCGTTCTCAAAAGAATACGCTCAGTAGCTATATCTCAAAGATGAAGGCATCGTTTATCATTGCCCCAATCATTCCGCTATTATCATATTTCTTAAAACCAAAGATGTTTATCGCAAGTTTATTGGTGATGATTGTATGGTCTTGTGCTCCCTTTGTAGCCTATTGGATCAGTATTGAACATGAACCCAAAGATGAAATCATATCGCGACCTGATTTGCTTAAATTACGGTCAGTGGCGAGAAAGACATGGCGATATTTTGAAGAATTTTCAAACAGTGCCAATCATTATTTGATTCCTGATAACTATCAAGTGGATCCGCCGACTGGTTTAGCACCTCGATCATCTCCAACCAACATCGGTTTAAATTTGATGGCTATTTTAAGTGCTAAAGATTTAGGCTATTTTAGTATATTCCATATGGGTCAGTTGATGGATAAAACCATCACAGCTATGGAGCGTTTAGACAAATGGAATGGACATCTGTTTAATTGGTATGACACCAGTAGTGCTAAACCCATGGAACCACTTTATGTATCTACTGTTGACAGTGGTAATCTTGCGGGATACTTGATCACCATTAAACAAGCTCTTAAAGCTTCATTCGATGAACCACTTATGGATCGTAGAATAGTGGATGGGATCGAAGATACATTGATCTGTGCTGGTAAACCTGGTCAAGATTACCTTTCAAAACTGAAGGCTTATTCCCAGTCTTTATCTCTAACTTTTGATCTAAACCAATGGAGTCAACTGCTTAACACGTTAGGTGAAATTGAAAAAATACCACTCAATAAGAAACCAATTTGGATGATGAAAGTAGACGTAATGATTCAACGCTTTAAACATGAATTGATTGACTATAGACCAGAGCTTATATTGCTAGAAAAGTGTCCAAACACCAACTTAACAGATCCATTTGAACTTTCTCTTCTTGAGTCAGTGAATCGGTTGATAAAGCTTCTTTCTGGAAATGATTCTTTGAAACAACTCTTAGTTAATCATCAACAAGCTCAGCTACTGTTAGCTCAACTCATTGAAGATCTTAAGTCATCAAAATCAGAACCATATGAACTGTTGGATTGGTGTCAGAAATTAGCTAAAACATTAGATGAAACTGATCTTCGCTTACAACACCAAGCTTTATTTATAGAAACCTTGATTCAAAGGATCGGGAAATTATTAGATGAGATGACGTTTGTTCCTTTATATGATTCTAAGAAGCAATTGTTTTCAATTGGATTCAACATTTCTGAAAATAAACAAACCAATTCATATTATGATTTATTAACTTCTGAAGCCAGACAAACCAGTTATATCTGTATCGCAAGAGGCGAAGTGCTTCCTGTTCATTGGTTTAAGTTGGGTCGAGTCTTAACGATCGTTGATCGTCATAAAGGTTTGATCTCATGGACTGGGACGATGTTTGAATACTTGATGCCTTTACTGATTATGAAGACGTATAAACATACGTTACTGGATGAAACGTATTCTTTTGTGATCAATAGTCAAAAGAAATATGCGAAACAAAGAGAAACTCCTTGGGGTACTTCTGAATCTGGATTTAGTGCTCTAGGAATGAATCTTGAGTATCAGTATAAAGCCATAGGGATCCCATGGTTGGGTTTAAAACGCGGTTTGGTTGAAGATGTGGTCGTAGCGCCTTACGCAACATTTTTAGCCTTGATGGTTGATCCTAAAGGTGCCATAGCAAATCTTCATCGCTTAAGTGAAGAAGGATTAGATGGTCCTTATGGTTACTATGAAGCTGCAGATTATACCCAAGAACGTCTGACTTTTGAGGCGAAACGAACCATAGTTAAGAGTTTTATGGCACATCATCAAGGGATGAGTTTGGTTGCGATCGATAATTATCTCAATGGAAATCTAATGCAAAACAGATTTCATAGTGATCCTGAAATGAATGCAGCAAGAATGTTGCTTCAAGAAAAGGTACCAACCAATCTTGTCATCACTAAGTCTCATCAAGAAAAAGTGACTGTTGCGAAAGAGCCTCGTGTTAAAGAAAGACCAACCATAAGAACCTTTGTGGACCCACAAGAAGGTTATCCTAAAGCCCATGTCTTAACCAATGGTAACTATTCAATCATGGTCACTGATCGTGGAACAGGCTATAGTAAAGATAAAATGATTGCGTTAAGTCGTTGGCGTGAAGATCAAACACTAGATCCTTTAGGAATGTTCTTCTATCTAAAGAATATTGAGACAGGTGCTTTATGGTCATCGACCTATGCGCCACTCAATGTGTTACCTCAATCTTATAAAGTCACATTCACATCAGATCGAGCTGTCTTTTGGCGTAAAGATGGGTTGATCGATACTAAGACAGAAGTCATGGTTACAACAGGCGATAGTGTTGAGATTCGCAGAATAAGCATTAAGAATAATGGTGATTTGCCTGTCATATTGGAATTGACCAGTTATTTTGAACTTGTTTTAGCTGAACAAAAAACAGATGTTGCTCATCCTGCTTTCAGTAATCTTTTCATAGAAACAGATTATAATGCGGATAAACATTGTTTGGTTGCGATGAGACGTCCTAGATCAGATAAAGAAAAAAAGATGTGGATCGCAAATTCTGTCGTATTAAAAGAAAAATCAATCGGTAGCATCCAAATAGAAACCGATCGTAATCAAATGATCGGACGAGGCCATGATCTTAAATCACCGATCGTCTTTAGCGACAATAAACCTTTATCCAACACAATAGGACCAGTCCTAGATCCAATCATGAGTCATCGTGTTCGTTTTAAGGTCGAAGCAGGTAAAACCAGTGAGTTATCATTTGTATGTGCCATCGGTGAGAATGAAGAGTTGATGATGTCGCTTGTTGATAAATATGCGACTTCAGATGCAATCGATGGTGCCTTTAGATTGGCTAAGGTTAGAAGTCAGATGGAAACAAGATATCTAAATCTGGATTCAACAGAACTTGAGCTTTATCAAGATATGATTTCTGAATTATTGTATGGAGGAAAGTCACGTATTGAACAGATGGCTATCCTTAAGATGAATACAAGAGGACAGTCTGATTTATGGAAATATGGAATATCAGGTGATCGAGCTCAAGTCTTAGTAGTATTAAGTAAAACAAATAAAACTCAGATCCTTAATGAAATTTTAAAAGCACATGATTATTGGCGTCTCATGGATCTTAAGGTTGATTTGATTATCTTAAGTGACGAAGACTACAGTTATACCAATCCTTTATATCAAATCATAGTAGACATTGTTCAATCGTCTACTACCAATGAGAATCAAAATCAAGTCAAAGACATATTTATATTGGATAAAAACAAAGTCCAACCAGAAGATATTTCACTTCTTTATGCATCTTCGAGGGTGATTTTGATTGGTGATGGGAGAACGATGAAGGAACAAGTGATGAAATTTGATCAAGAGCCTTTACTACAACTCAAAAAGCCACTTAGGACTTCTATCCAATATGAGCCGAATCTCCTGAAAATCCCAAATCTTATTCTAGATAATGGAATTGGTGGCTTTAGTCAAGAAGGCCATGAATATGTCATACATCTAAAAAAGGGACAAAATACGCCAGCCCCTTGGATCAATGTGATTGCGAACCCACTCTTTGGATTCTTGATTTCTGAATCCGGATCTTCTACAACTTGGGCTGATAATAGTCACGAAAGCAAGATCACACCATGGTCCAATGATGCGGTTTCAGATACACCAGGAGAGATACTCTATCTTCATGATGATGAAACAGACGAAACATGGACTACGACAGCACTTCCGATTCGCGAGGATGAAGCTTATTTAGTGACCCATGGCTTTGGTTATTCCATTTTTGAACATACCAGTCATGGGATCAAACAACGCAGTACAGTCTTTGTATCAAAAAATGAATCCATTAAGCTCAACATCGTCAATCTTAAAAATGTTAGTGATCAAAGAAGGAGCCTAAGCTTAACGCTGGTGATTAAACCAATTTTAGGAGATAGCGATCAAAACAATCATCTCATGGTTAAGACTCGATTGATCGATCAAAATATCTTGATTCTTGAAAATCCACAGAATGTTTCATTTATTGATAAAAAAGTATTTATGGATGTATCTGAAATATCTCGTTCATGGAGTACAGATCGAAAAGCATTCTTTGGATCTGGTGGTTTAGTATCACCAGATTGTCTGTCGGAGTCTCAACTTAGCGGCAAAGTTGGAGCAGGTTTTGATATATGTGGGGCTCTTCAAGTCAAAGTAACACTTGATCCCAATGAAAGTAAAGAAATCGTATTTATGATGGGTGTTGCGTCGACAGATGATGAAGCCATACACTTATGTCAAAACTATCGTAAAGAAGGAAAAGCTACTGAAGCTTTTACCTTAGTTAAATCATTTTGGAGAGACAAACTGAATCAGATTCAAGTTGAGACCCCAAGTATGTCGATGGATCTGATGTTGAATGGTTGGTTACAATACCAAACCATCGCATGTCGATTATGGGCAAGATCTGGGTTTTATCAATCTGGTGGAGCCACAGGCTTTAGAGATCAACTTCAAGATAGTTTATCCATCGCTCATCTTTGGCCAGAATTGACACGTAAGCAGATCTTGTTGCATGCTACTCATCAATACCTAGAAGGGGATGTTCAACACTGGTGGCATGATCCACAAGGCGTAGGTGTACGGACACGCATCTCTGATGATCTCTTGTGGTTACCTTATGTCAGCTGTGAATACAACAGAATCTCAGGAGATGATTCGATTTGGGATGAAAATGTTGGTTTCATAAGTGGACCACCTTTAAGTGATGCTGAAGATGACAGATATAGTCAACCTGAGGTTTCACACATCAAGGCTTCACTTTATCATCATTGTATCTTGGCTATTGATAAAGCCTCTCGTTTTGGTCAACATGGTTTACCATTAATGGGCTCAGGTGATTGGAATGATGGGATGAATCGAGTTGGCCATAAAGGTAAAGGCGAAAGTGTTTGGTTGGCTTGGTTTTTGATTACAGTACTCGATCAGTTTATACCCATCTGTAACCAAAAAAACGATCATGAACAAGCAAAAAAATACGAACAAATCAAAAAACAACTCAAAAACTCCGTTGAACAAGAAGGATGGGATGGGAAGTGGTATCGTAGAGCTTATTTCGATAATGGACAAGTTCTTGGATCCAATCAAAATGCAGAATGTAAGATAGATTCCATTGCCCAAAGCTGGGCTGTCATCTCAAAAGCAGGAGATCCTATAAGAGCACAAACAGCTTTGAAGTCATTGGAAGATTATCTGATCGATAGAGAAAATGGGTTGATACGATTATTGACACCACCCTTTAACTCGGACGAATTTGAACCGGGGTATATCAAAGGTTATTTGCCTGGAGTCCGCGAAAACGGAGGTCAGTATACACATGCAGCTGCGTGGGCCATCATTGCCTTTGCCCAAATGGGTCAAGGAAACAAGGCTCTTGAGAACTATGATTTGATCAACCCGATCAATCATACTGGACATTTTAGAGACTATTCAAGATATAAAGTTGAACCTTATGTGATGGCTGCGGATGTGTATTCCGTATATCCGCATAATGGTAAAGGGGGTTGGACATGGTATACAGGTTCATCAGGATGGATGATCAGAGCAGGACTAGAAAATATCCTGGGCTTTAAGAAGATTGGGCAGTCCTTGTTGATTGATCCATGTATACCGACATATTGGGATAGTTATAAGATGACATACAACTACAAGACTGCAACCTATAACATAAAAGTAGAAAATCCTGATCATTTAAACAAAGGAGTCAAGAAAATATTTGTTGATGGTAAACTGATTGCGGGTCAACAGATTAGTTTAAATGACGATGGTAAGACACATGATGTTTCTGTTATCATGGGAGCTCAGAAACTAAATTCACAATAGTTAATGTCCATATTAAAACACACCTGAATTTATTAGGTGTGTTTTAAATGGCACATAGTTATTTCTTATCTTTTATATAATTCCAAAAGGCATTGGCTGCATAAGATAGTTTATGACTCTTGAGTTTAGATAAAGCAATTATGCTGACTTGCTTAGGGAGTAGGTCAACTGCAACGATGTGTGGATTGTTGACATAATCAACCTGCTTACGATAAAGCAGTGAGATTCCTAAGCCTTTTGAAACAAAGTCGATGATGTTTTCAGGTCTGTGAGCAGTTTGAACGATGTTGGGTACAAATCCGTTCTCTTTACAATAATCGATAAGATAACGATATAGAAGGGTATTTTCATCAAGAAATAGGAAATGATCATTCATTAATTCTTTGATGTTGATGGATTTGTTTTTGGCCAGCCTATGGTTCTTAGGTAATACAGCAACCAAATTATCGCTGTAATAAGGAATACTGTCAAAGCTAGGTTCTTCTTTCTCAATGAGACGGGTAAAGGCAAGTTCATAGTCCCCGTTTCTTAACAGGTGATTGATCATAAGTGATTCACTTTCAGTGAAGGTCATATGGATCTCAGGATGAGCATTAAGAAAGTTGGCAATAGCTCCAGTGATATTATATTGAGCCATAACGGGAATAGATGTAATTGAAAGATGATTTCTGTTTCGTGTCGTTTGATTATTGGCAAGCTTTATTATTGCCTTGCTTTTATCCGAGATCTCTTGACATAAAGGTAAGATGCTTTGTCCAAATAAGGTCAAAGTTACACTTCTGGTGGTTCGATCAAAGAGTTGTTCACCTAAATCTGCCTCTAATGTCTTGATATGTTTTGACAAAGAAGACTGAGAGATCATGAGTTCTTCGGCTGCTTTTGAGAAGCTTTTTAATTGAGCGATTTGAATAAATTCATCGATGGTGTTTGTTTCCATTTATTTATTCCTTTTACGAATAAATCATACCTTATTTAGAATTGTTTGTAAACGCTTACCTAGATATACTTGACATAGAATACATTTCTAGGACACAAGGAGGAAAAGAAATGAAAAGAATAATGACTATTCTAGTCGTACTACTAATGGTAATTGGTTTAGGTGCTTGCACCGCTAAAAAGAAGGGCTTTACAATCGGCTTGTCTATGAATGATTTAGGCAATCCATTCATCAGTTTCGTAGCTGGTGGGATTAAAACAGCTGCCGAAGCAGATAAAGTTACAGTATCTACTGCAGATGCAGCCGGTAATGTTCAAACTCAGATTTCACAAATTGAAAACTTCATCACAATGAAAGTTGACTCGATCTTTATCTTCGCAACGGATCCAGTTGCATTAGCTGATGTTGTAACTAAAGCCCATAAAGCAGGTATTAAGATCGTTACAGCAGGGGGCAGTATTGCAGGAGCAGATGTCGTTATGAATGTTGACCAATACAAATGGGGAGAACAAGCAGCTACATTAATGGGGAATTGGTCGAATACTACTTTCGGAAATAAGACTGGAAAAGTCATCGTTATTAAATCTACGACGACAGATTCGGGAAGACTGCGTTCTGAAGGAATCGTTGATAAATTGAAATCATTGGGATTCAATGTCGTTGTTGCAACAACTGAAGGTTTAACTGCAGCAGAAGGCAGAACCATCATTGAAAATATGTGGCAACAAAATTCTGATGCGATTGGTGTCATGACTTATAATGCCGATTCAGCAACTGGTGTCAATGAATTCATCATGGCTCAAGCTGGCTTTGATAAATCGAAATTCGGGATCTTCTCATGTGATAATTCTGATGCGATCTCAGCTTTGATCAATCAATCCAAAACGAATTTATCAGTGTTCAGAGGAACAGTTGGTATCGGTGGTCCAGCTATTGATGGAACAACCGTTGGATTGCCTGAAGGCACCTATACAATCCTTAGTCGTTTAATGAAGGGTGTTGCGACAGGTTATACTGGCGACTCCACCGTAGATGTTTTACCTCAATAACTCATTAGCTTTCTAAAACAAGTAGTAATACCGAAGTAGTAATACTTCGGTATTACATTTAAAGGAGCAATTATGGAAGATATTATTCTCTCAATAAAAAATATAACCAAGCGTTATCCAGGGGTCGTTGCCTTGGATAAAGTCTCTATCGATTTTAGAAAAGGTGAAGTCCATGCTTTGTTGGGAGAAAACGGGGCAGGCAAATCAACTTTTATCAAAGCCATTGCAGGAGCTATTCAGGCCGATGCAGGGGAAATCATCATCAATGGAAGATCCTTTACGCATTTGACCCCTCATGAAGCCAAACACGAAGGGGTTGAAGTCATTTATCAAGAGTTTAATTTAATGGAATCATTATCGGTTGCGGAAAATATTTGCTTTGGAGAAAAGACAGGCAAACTTGCCAACTTCAAGGAAATGGAACGAAAATCCAAAGAGATCTTTGATCTGATGGGTGTATCCCTTGATCTTAAAAAACAGGTTCGAAATCTGCCTTCATCTCAAAAACAACTGGTTGAGATCGCAAAATCGGTTTCCAGAAACGCAAAGATCTTGATCATGGATGAACCCAGTGCACCCTTATCAGTATCGGAAATTGATAAAATGTTTGATATTGTTAGGAAATTAAAAGCCAAAGGTGTCACCATCATCTATATTTCTCATCGAATGGAAGAAATCTTTGAGATTGCAGATCGTGTCACTGTTTTAAGAGATGGAAAATATATCGCAACCAAAGACATCAATCAAACCAACATCAAAGAATTGATATCGCTTATGGTTGGTCGTGAACTCAATCAAACCTATCCTGATAAAAACTATTCACTTGGGGAAACCATCATGGAGATCAAACATCTTTATGGGAATGGCGATGAAGACATCAGTTTTTCGTTAAGAAAAGGCGAGATCTTAGGTTTGGCTGGTTTAGTGGGGTGTGGTCGAACTGAATTGGCTCGTGTTATTTTTGGGGCCGATAAAATGGATAAAGGCGAGATTCTGATTCATGGTCAAAAGGCACATATTCATTTACCAAAAGATGCCATTGAATATGGGATTGGTTTGATTCCTGAAGATAGAAAACTTCAAGGCTGTTTCCTGGAGAAAACAGTGCGATGGAATATCTCCATCGCCAACATCAAAACTTTGACCAAAGGCTGGATCATCAATACCAATAAAGAAACTCAGCAAGCATCATCTTATAAAGACCTTCTAAATATCAAGACGCCTTCGCTTGAGCAGATGACGAAAAATCTTTCCGGAGGCAATCAACAGAAAGTCGTATTGGCCAAAACCTTAGCGACCAATTCTGAAATCTTGATTTTTGATGAACCGACCAGAGGCATCGACGTAGGTGCCAAACATGAAATATATAATCTGATGGTACGCTTAGCTGAAGAAGGTAAAGCAATCCTAATGATTACTTCAGATATGCCAGAACTGCTTGGGATGTCTGATCGAATTCTAATTTTACATGAAGGTAAGATCGCTGGAGAACTTGATAAGAAAGAATTTACCCAAGACCGTATTCTAGAATTGGCATCTGGACTTAACTAAGGAGAAGGTTATGAAAAAACAAACCATATCAAATTTTGCAGGAAAATATATCATTTTTATCTTGTTTATTGCCTTGTGTATTTTCTTTAGTATGATGTCACCGTACTTTCTAACTGTAAGTAATTTAACCAACATCTTTGTTCAACAATCCTATGTCATTGTGGCTGCAGTTGGATTATCTTTTATTATGATTTCGGGTGGGATGGATTTATCCATAGGCTATCAGATGTCTTTGGTAGGGGTCATCACAAGTATCCTGATGATTAATCTAGGTTGGCCTGTATATGGCGCTGTTGCGGTTGGATTGGTTTTGGGGGCAAGTTTAGGACTGTTTAATGGTTATATGGCCAATACTTTACGTGTTCATCCTTTGATCGTTACACTAGGAACCAGTACTATTTATCAAGGACTTTCTTATACGATTTCAGGTTCAAAACAGATCATCAATTTGCCGATAACCTTTAAGTTTCTAGGTCAAGGTTATGTGTTTGAATACATTCCAGTCAGTGTGATCATTATGTTGGTGGTAGTCTTTATAGCAAACTTTGTATTAAATAGAACTTATTTTGGAAGATATGTCTATGCCTTGGGTTCTAATCAGGAAGCAGCTCGTTTAGCTGGAATCAACGTTAAACGGATGAAGTTGATCGTCTTCTCGATTTGTGGTTTCATTGTGGCTTTAGCTGCGATGATTCTGTTTGCTAGATCTGGATCAGCTCAATCCTCAACTGGTCCAGGTACTGAATTTACTTGTATGACTGCCGCTATTTTAGGTGGCATATCGTTTGTTGGAGGTGAAGGTAAAATAGGAGGCGTGGTGGTTGGGGTCTTACTTTTAGGTGTATTGGGCAATGGGATGCAACTGATCAATATGGGGACTTATGTTCAATATGTCATTAAAGGCATGGTTTTATTAGGTGCTGTAGGCTTTGATATCTATCAAAAAGAACAAGCCAAAAAAGTTAAGAAACTGGCGGTTGAATAAGCATGGAAGATCCAAAAATCATCATCCCTAGACTTCCTCAAGAAGATCTGGATGCACTATCTCATAAATATCTGGATGTGCCTTATTGTAGTGATTCACCTTCTCAAGTATTGGATATTTATTTACCGGATTCAAAAGGTCCATATCCAGTCATCGTTCATTTTCATGGAGGAGCCTTTCTGTTTGGGACTCAGCGCGACATCAATTTAAGACCCATGCTTAGAGGCTTGGATAAAGGTTATGCCATCATCAGTGTCAGTTATCGAATGAGTCAAGAAGCAAGATTTCCTGCACTGATTTGGGATGCTAAAGCAGCCATTCGTTTCATTAGAGCGCATGCTCATGATTATAATCTTATGACAGATAAAATCGGTGTTTGGGGGCCTTCAGCGGGAGGCTACATTGTCTCTATGCTTGGGGCAACCAATGATGAGCCGGCTTTTGAAGATCTAGATATGGGGTATGCCGATTTTAGCAGTAGTGTTCAAGCTGTGGTCGATTGGTGTGGTCCTTCTGGTAATTTTTTAGAAATGGATCCGGCACTACGCTTAAACAGACTTGGTGAAGCGGATCATAATGATCCGCTGTCTCCTGAATCAAGAATTATGGGAGCACCCATCACCACAATTCTAGAGTTGGTTAAATTAGCTACACCTTCAACCCATCTCAAGAAGAATCTGCCGGTCTTTTTGATTCATCATGGTGATGCAGATCCAATCGTACCTGTGCAACAATCTTTGACTTTTGCGAGTGCCATAAAGAAAGCTGGTGGTCAAGTGACCTTGGAAATATTTAGTGGACAAGGTCATCATGGAAACCCGTGGTATGATGAAGAAGTCATGAGCGATAAAGTATTTGAATTCTTTAAAGAAACATTGAGGAAATAACCATGGAAGTAAAGTTTCTGCATTTAGATTTTGGAGATGGTGTGTATGCGATATCCGCTCCATCCAGTGAACAAATGTATTTGGTATGTGGCACTAAGAAAGCAGCATTGATCGATACTGGAATGGGCATCGGTTCTTTGAGAGCTTATGTTAGAACGATTACGGATTTACCTTTGATCGTCATCAATACCCATGGTCATCCTGATCATGCGGGAGGCAATGGTGAATTTGCGGATGTCCCAATCTATATGAGTCATAAAGATTTAGAGATCAGTAAACAGATGTGTACAGTTGATTTTAGAGTCAATGATGTTCGATTTATGATAGGAAATGATGTTGATAAAATCAAAGGTGAGTTCATTACAGGTCAACCAGCAACACTTGATATCAAGGATGGAGATATTCTTGATCTTGGAGAAAGAACGCTCAAAGTTTATGCATTGCCTGGACATACTCCTGGTTGCATTAGTTTGTATGATGAACAAACAAAAGCTTTGTTTGCGGGCGATGTTTTAACCAATGGGGATACTTGGATGTATCTAGATCATTGTGAAAGCTTAACGACTTATCTGAATGCGTTGACACGACTTGCTCAACAGAATTTGAAGATATCACGGATCTTTCCTGGACATCTCCCTACACCTGTTGCCTCTGACATGATCATGCGTAAAATATCATGCGCAAAAGAGATCATTGCTCATCCTGAATTAGGTACACTTACACAGACCTTTGCAGGTTCAGGCCTACGCTATGAAAAAGATGGCGGGTCTATTATTTATAATCCAGCCAGACTCTAAGCATAAGCATATACTTAAGAAACTATAAAAGCATTAATGTTAAAGATCTTAGATCTTACAACCATTAATCTATGGAGATCAACATGCCTATTGGAATTATTTTCAATGCATTTTCAGTATTGATGGGTGGAATAATTGGTGGATTCGCTGGTCACAAAGTCCCTCAACGACTCAAAGATCGTCTCCCAACCGTCTTTGGCTTCGCAGCCATTGCGATGGGGATTCTAAAAGTTGTTGATACAAAGAACTTAACTGTCGTCATCTTGTCTTTGATCACAGGATCCATCTTAGGTGAGCTTTTAGATATTGAAGATAAGCTTGAAAGAATTTCACTGTGGGTCATTAAGAAAGGTAGCCAAAACAAAGAAACCAGCACCTTAGCAATCGAATTATTAGTGATGGCTATGGTGGCCTTTTGTGTTAGTGGAACTGGTATTTTTGGAGCTCTTGAAGAAGGCTTCACAGGAGATCCTTCCATATTACTGTCAAAATCAGTATTGGATTTCTCAACAGCCGTCATATTCTCATCAATTATTGGATATTCTATTGCGTTAGTCAGCATTCCACAAATCATCATTCTATTGATTGTTTATATATGTGCTGGTTTTTTCTCACCTTTAATGACACCTTACGTATTGGGGAACTTTCTGGCTGTGGGAGGGATTGTAACCATCATGATAGGCGCACAAATGAGTAAGATGGCTCAAATCAAGGCAGCGAATGCCATTCCAGCCATTGTGCTTGTTATTGTTTTATCCTTATTTATCGTCTAGAGAATATCTATAAATGTGATCATCTCATCATGAAAAGTATAATAAAAAAAGATTGAATCTGTATTAGGTACAGATTCAATCTTTTATATGTTAATCAATAATACATCAAGACATTATTTCTTTAGATTGTGTTTGACGTCTGCGATGGATTCTTGAATCTTACCTTTGACTTCTTCAGCAACGCCGACAGCCTTATCAGCCATTCCTTCAGCTTGTAATTTAGGATTGTCTGTCATTTTGCCGATATCCATTTTAATCTTACCTTCGGCTTGTTTCATTTTACCTTTGATTTGAGTGGTAGAACTTTCAATCTTGGCGGAAGCATCATGTATAACGTCTTGAGCTTTGTTCACAATTTTTTCTCCTGTGTTCTTTATATTCGATTCTAATTTTTCTGAGTTTTCTTTTAGATTATTCATAGGTTACCTCCTGGGCACATCATAGCACTTCCACACCCTATAAACCGTTATCAGCTAAGTTCACACCGCCTTCACACAATCAAGGCAAGGAGTCGATAAAGCACCGATAACATACAAAAAGTTGCATCAAACTATAAAAGCAGAAAATGCCATACGGCATTTTCCTTTGATATTTTCTAGAATTTATTTACTGAATACTGGCTTCTTTTGATAAATTAGAATTCATATTATTCATTTGATTGGCTCTTTTATTCTGATACATGAGTTGGTCAATATGTTTTTGAAATTCCTCGACGGACATTTTGGAGGATGGATCATAGATGTCAAGACCCATACTTATGACCAATTGATAGGGAAGTTGGTGTTTTGTATTATACTCTTCAAGTTTGTGTTGGATACGGTCTACAACGATCATGAGTTCGCTTCTTTGCGAGATATCTAAAACGATATAAAACTCATCTCCTCCATAACGACCTACGAAGTCCACAGATCGTATGCATGATTTAAGAAGTTGAGCTGTATCCTTCAGGACTTGATCTCCCATATCATGGCCTAAGCGATCATTGATACTTTTAAAGTTATCTATATCAATCATGATGATTGAAAATGTTCTGCCTTTAGAACTCATCTTGATCTTCTCTTCAATATATTGATCAAGACGTTTACGATTGTTGATTTTCGTTAAATAATCGGTGTTGATATCTTGGTTTTGAATATAGAGGGCTAAGATCAAAATAGATAAGACGAGACTATTGAGCATCAATGAAAGTCCATAGAAAATAATCGAGATAATGATTGCTATAAAAGGAGGAGCTGCAAACAGAATCAATCCATTATAGTGCTTTTTATCAATCACCTTTTTGTTTTTAACAATCATGATGAAGGCAATGAGCATTAATAAAATAGTAAACAAAGCTGATACAAAATAGAATGGACCACGCTTATAAATATTCTGGGCATCAATAAAATAATACCAGTGTGTAAATTGAGATAAAATCAAAAGCACTGCATTGAACCCAAAAATCATAAAGAGCGGTAAAACTAATTTCTTGGTTTTAGAAACAGCATGAAAGATCTCATCATGGACATAAAGGACCCAGATTGATGGAAGTACGGGTGCAATCAAGAAAATGATAAAGTTTCCCATACGATTCAATATTGGAAAGATTGTCTCTGGGTAACCATCAAGCCGTGCTAAAGAATCAAATAACAAAGTGATCATTGTAGCAACAATGATACTTAGAAAGAGTTTATATTTAAGAGAGTTTTTATCACTTTGCTTAAGAGAGTGAAAAAACAAAACAAATAATATGATGATTGAATAGGTATTCAATACAATATTGGTAGTTAAGTCCACAAGTACCTCCAAAGCACCTTCTATTTTACAAAATATACTAAATATACGCAAGTTTATTGTACTCTTTGTGGGCAACATATGTAGATATATCTGTGTAAGATTAGAACCCATTTTAACAGAAGGTTACAAGACATAAATACGTCATTAATCAATCTTAACCTATCAATTCATTTTAAGTTGACAGTAGGTATTACACTTGATGTATTTTGTTCCGCGGTTTATAATGCAAATGATAATCAATATCATTTAGAGGTTGCGATGAAAAAACTCCTTATACTAATCTTACTTGTCAGTTCCTTAAGTGCATGTACACCAAAAAATAATGAAAATGATCAAAAAATAAAGATCGTTGTTAGTTTTTATGTATTGGAATATTTGACTCAACGTATAGGTGGTGACTATGTGAGCATTACAAATTTATTGCCTATTGCTGGTGAACCACATGATTACGAACCATCAACCAAAGATATGGTGACCTTAAGTAAAGCTGATCACATTTTTATTTTAGGGAATCATTTTGAACCTTGGTTTGATGATGTTTCAAAGACGATCTATCATAAGGGCCAAGAAGTCCTTGTGGTATCACAAGGTATCTCAACCATCATTAATGAATCTACAAATCAAATTGATCCGCATATTTGGACTAGTTTAAAAAATGATGTGTTGATACTTAATACGATCAGAAATTATCTTGTTCGAATCGATCCAAATCACAAAGCTGAATATGAAGCCAATTATTTAGATGCTAAGGCTGAATTCGAAGCCCTTGATCAAGAATTTGAAGATACTATAAAAAACAGAGTCAGGGATGAATTTGTAGTCAATCATGCGGCTTTTGGTTACTTAGCCCAAGATTATGGTCTCACTATGATTCCCATTATGGGAATAGAACCAGATGCTGAACCTGATGCATCTGTCATGGCACAAATCATAGACATCGTTAAACAATACAAGATTCCTTATATACTCTATGAAGATGATGCGAATACGCAAGTTGCGAATACGATTGCTGCTGAAACAGGTGCTTTGACAGGTGTATTGAGACCTGGTGAATCTCTAAATGATCAGCAGATTGCAGCTGGAGATGATTTCTTATCGATCATGAGACAGAATTTACAATGGCTCAAGAAAGCGCTGAACTAACATGAACATACTGATTGCTGATAAAATTTCATATGCTTATCCAGGGAAAATTCTTTTTAAAGATTTCTCGTTAAGTGTCAGTAAGCATGAATGGATTGGGATCATTGGTAACAATGGGACAGGAAAAACAACGCTTTTAAAAGTTCTGGCTCAATTGATCAAAGCTCAACAAGGACAAGTATCTTTATTTGATCCTGAGTCAGGTTTGCCTTTAAAACCCTATGAACGCATATACGTCGGTCAGCACGAGTTTAGTCAGCATGAAGCATTCCCTGCAACTGCACTTGAAGTCGTGATGGGAGCCTTTACACCGCTTCTGGGTTTATTTAAACGTCCTCAAAAGAAACATGTGTTGGCTGCTAAAGTGATCCTTGAAGAAATGGGTTTAGGTCAAGAAATCCATACCCAATTATCAGCTTTGTCTGGTGGTCAAAGGCAACGTGTTTTTATCGCAAAAGCTTTATTGATGAAGCCCAAGCTTTTGTTTCTTGATGAACCCAGCAGTGCCTTAGATGCTCAGTTTACATTAAAACTATTCTCGATCTTAAAGCGTTACCAAGCAGAAGGCATGGCCATCATTATGATCACGCATGATTTGGCTTTGGCTAAGACAGTTTCTGATCGTATCTTTTGTTTAGGTGAAAGTGATATCTTACTTTTAGACGAGCCTCAAATCGAAGAAGAACTGGCTCATCGTCATACGCATATGGGAGGTGTTCATGAGCATATTTAACTATGAGTTTATGAATCGAGCTTTGTGGGTTGGTGCTTTGGTCGCTGTGATGTCTCCGCTCATTGGACAAACCATTGTGTTGAAACGTATGTCTATGGTAGGAGATGCGATAGCTCATACCACTTTAGCTGGAGTCGCCATTGGACTTATTCTAAACATTGATCCTTTGATCAGTGCCATGTTGGCTGCATTGATTGGGGTGTTCTTGATCGATGTGTTAAGACGAAGATTACCAAATTATGCTGATGTGGCCATAGCGATTTTAATGTCTTTGGGGATTGGTTTAGCAGGAACCTTGTCTTCATTTGTTAGGGATACCAATCGCTTCTCTGCGTTCTTATTTGGGTCTATAGTGGCCATCAGTGAGACTGAAGTCATTATGATTACAGGCGTTGTGGTTATTGTGGTGATTGTTTATTTTATATTCTATAAAGAAATCTTTGCGATGACTTTTGATGAGACCATGGCTCAGCATTCTGGGGTCAATGTGAAATTGGTCAATGTGATCTTTATGATCATGTTGGGCATTACATTAAGTATTGCGGCTAAAACAGTAGGTAGTTTGATTCTTTCGTCTTTAATGATCTTACCTGTCGCAACGGCCATGCAATTGTCGAAAAGCTATAAATCGACACTGGTCATTGCCTTCTTATTCTCTTTGTTCTTTATGATTGGTGGTTTATTTATATCTTTTTATGCAGGTGTTAAGCCAGGTGGTGCTGTGGTCTTGTTGGCAGTTACGACCTATCTGATATTATTACCGCTAAGAAAGGGAAGAGTATGAATCATTGGCCAAAACAGCTGAAGAAAACTTCAGCTCGAATATCAATTCTGGAAAGCTTTAAAACATTAGATCACCCAGTCAGTGTTTCTGATTTGTATAAGTTACATCCCGATATTCCCATCGCAACACTTTACCGTGTCATTGATTCATTTTTAGTCAATGAATTGATTGAAATCAGCGATGAATTTCAACCCAAAGAAAAGCACTATGTGTTAAAATCTGAACATGCCCATCATTTGATCAAATGTGTCATCTGCAATCAAACCAAGATCCTTAAAGAATGTCCCATTCACTTAAGTGATCGTATAGAAGGCTATAAAATCATTCGTCATCGTTTAGAAATTGAAGGAATCTGTCAGGATTGTCAGAAGACACTTCAGACCTGATTGTTAAATTGAAGTCAAAAAAGAATCCGTTAGGATTCTTTTGAATGCATAAATTATTGACCGCCTGATCCGTTACCACCAGATCCAGTATTTGTTCCGCTGGATTGAGAACCAGAGTCTGAGTTTGATTGAGTTTCATTACCATTATCAGTTCCTTGTTGAGGACCTGGTGCATCATCATTGCCTGGGCCATCTTTTTTATTGATTTGTTTTCTGACTTCACTTTGAATTTGAATCATGGATTCTTTATTGGCATTCTCAAGACGAGTTCTGAGTTGGGTCGTATCAACACCAGCTTCATCTAATTCAGATAGAGCAGCGTTGATTCTTTCACGAATTTTAGCTTCAGGGATTTCATTGAATTGAGCCCTGTTTTTTATGGTTAGGCGATATTGAGGATTTGAGAAGAAATCTTTGACACTAATATATTCGCCATTTTGAGTTTGGATCATTCCATTGATGACATAGAGACCAATTGGAACATCTTTATCTCTGGCTTGCATTTGTTCCTGCAAAGTCGCTTTGATTTGAACAAGGTTGACATTTTGAAGTTTATCGCTTAAATGAATGCGATCTCTGATGCGTTGTTGAATCAGGTCACCGACTTTGGCTGCAGTACCTTTATTGAGCACTGTACTAACCAAAACATAATCATCTTCAAGATCATCAATGTCGATAAATCCAGCTGCTGTTGCTAAGCTTACGATGGCATCGACAACTTCCTCAACAGGTTCTCCTAATAGATCATTGGTATCCAAAGATTCAGCATCAGTATTCAAGGCTTCAATCTTGATGACCAAACCTCCGTTGTTCACAGATAATTCGAAACTTGGGTTGATGTCGACAGATACAATGGCTGCGACGACCTTAGATTGATCTTTACCGAAAATTCCAAGAGGATTAAATATAAACAGAGCGAAGACTAATACAAAGGTCATACTGACGAAGATGAGACCTCTTTTAAGCATGGTTGATTCCTTAGGGGCTTTTGCCCACTTGGATCTTAACCCGTTATCTGAAGCACGTTGAAGAATATTAGACAACATCGCTTCTTCATCAAATGCATTCTTTTTTAGATTCTTTTTGAATTGGTTCATGGGTTTAAGTCCTTTCACTTCTATAGAGCCAGGCATGATTAGAATAGACGAAACTATTTTATAAACTTATATTTTAGATCTTCCAAAGCTTTATAAACTTTACTCTTAATTGTGGTTTCAGGAAGATGAACTTGGGCTGCTATTTCACTATAGTTCATTTCAAATCTAAATCGGGCAACCAGTAAATTTCGATCTAAGTCAGGAAGTTTATTGATTTCAGCCCAAAGTTCTTCAGCAGTGATCTTGTCTAAAACTTCTGTTTCGAGTTCATAAGAGTCTGGCAGAGATTCAAAAAGATCGATCTCATCATCGATTAAAGTAACGGGTCGACGTAATTTGGCTTGATAGTAGCTTGTTAAGGCGTGATTAGCCATAGACATGATGTAGGACTGAGGATGATCGATTTTCTCAGTGCAGCTTTGCATATGCTTGTATAAGTCAAAATAAAGGTCTTGAACGAGATCTTGAGCATCCTGCAGATTTTGGACTTTAAAGAACACATGCTTACTTACTTGATTTACAGTAGCGCGATAGATGGTTTCGAAATCTTCTTCGGTGTATCTCATGGTTTTAGTATAACTTAATGTTCCTTTTTTAGATGTTAAACAAATAGAATAATTCTTTCTTTATACTATAGAGCAGACTTAACATGATTGTGACTAAATGATTCTAAATTTCCTGGGGACATTTCTTGAATATGGACCATGACATATGATAGGATAAACAAGAGGAACAACATGGCCAGAAAAGCAAGAAACTCAGACATCAGTACCTTATTGTCTGTCACACAGAAATCAAAAGAAATCTTATATAGAGATGATCATGATCGCAATGCTATGCTTACGATCATGAAACAAGTCCAAAGTAAGTTTGGATATGAGTGTTATGCCTATTGTCTTTTAGATGACCATCTTTTTAAAATGATCATTGATACAAAGGGAAGAAGCATATCAGCCATTATGTCTTCTCTGCTTACAGCTTATAGTGCTTATCGAAGTTATGAAGGGCGTCTATTTTCTGGACGGTTTAGTAGTTTGCCTTTACACGATGAGACACAGCTTCAGCAAGAAATCAAAAGCATACAAAAACAAACCAACAGCCAATTCAACAGTTATTGTTTTCACTGTCTAGAAGCCAAACGTCCAGATCATTTCACCATTAATCTAGATCCCCACAACATTAAAATTGGTTCAATAGAATCTTCGATAAACCTGGATGAAGCACGCCAAAAACTTGAATCTTGGATGAAACAGAAGGGCTGTGATCCTACAATGATGAAGAAAAACAAAGATATGAGAAATCAATGCATCCTGGAGTTTAGAAGAACGACGAATTGTTCACTAAAGACATTAGGTGAATTATTCTCGATCAGTGAATCATCTGTATCTAAAATTTTAAACAAATAAGTAGTATTACACTTGAAATTCAAGAAGTGTCCCCGTATAATGTGTGTTGTCAGGAGGAACTTATGGATTTAAACTTTGGATTTAATCTTAAAGAAGTCAAACAAAACATAAAACCTAAGCCTGGTGAACTCTATGAGATCTTAATCATTGGTGGTGGACCTTCAGGATACAACGCTGCATTATATGGAGCTCGTAAAGGTCGTAAGGTCGCGATGATCGCAAAAAAAACAGGCGGTCAATTATTGAATACCTCATTGGTTGAAAATTATCTTGGTTTAAGTTCAATCAGTGGTGAAGAGATGGCTGAAAAGTTTAGAAGTCACGTGAGTGAATTAAATGTCCCAATCTTAGAGGATGCTGAAGTTGTATCGATCGATAAGAAAGAAGATGTCTTTGAAGTCATGTTGAGCGATAAAACAAGTTATCGATCCAAAACATTGATTGCAACCTTGGGTTCAACTCCTAGGAAACTCAATGTCAAAGGTGAAATCGAATACTCAAATCGAGGTGTGGCCTATTGTGCCATATGTGATGCCCCTTTGTATAAAGGAAAAGATGTCTTGATTGCCGGTGGTGGTAATTCAGCAGTTGAAGCAGCCCATCGATGTGGCTATGGTCGCACAAAGCGTTACTTTGATTCATCGAAGTCAGCTGCGAGCTGATCAAGTCTTGATCGATAGGATGTTGTCTAATCCAAGAATAAAGGTTCATCTTGAAACTCAGATCCTAGAGATCGTTGGAGAAGATGCATTAAGCGGTGTAAGAGTTCTTGATAAAGTAACTCAAAGCGAAAGAAGAATAGATGGTGATGGCTTATTTATCGAAATCGGAAATATTCCAAACACATCGTTAATCAAACATTTAGTTGATCTCAATGAACGCAATGAAGTGATCACGGATGAACTAGGGAAGACCAGTTGTGCGGGATTATATGCTTCAGGTGATATGATCCAAAGCCCATACAAACAAATCATCATTGCGGCTGCAGAAGGCGCAAAAGCAGCATTGGCTGCCAATGAATATTTAAATACCCATTAAGGAGAAACAAACAATGGAAAAACTACTCAATAAAGACTTACAGAAACAAGTCACAGAATTACTACAACCGATGAAAGACAAGATCACGATCGTTTTATTCACTAAGGCTACTGATTGTGAATCTTGTGAACCAACCAAGCAAATTATCAGTGAAGTTGCAGCACTAAATGAAAAAATAAATGTTTTAAACTTTGATTTAGACAAAGATGTTGAAGAAGCCAAAAAGTACAACATTGAAATGGCACCTAGCTTTATCATATTGGATAAAGATGATCAGTATAAAGGGGTGAAGTTCAATGGGATCCCAGCAGGCCATGAATTCAATTCATTCTTGTCTGCTTTGGTAGAAATGTCTTCTGAGATCAGTGACGTTCCTGCTGATTTGGCAGCGAGAATTGCGAAGATCGATAAACCTGTCAACATCAAGGTCTTTGTGACCATGAGCTGCCCGCATTGCCCTGGAGCTGTTCAAAAAGCTCACTTGTTGGCCATGCTGAATAAAAATGTAGAGGGAGAAATGATTGAAGCTCAAACTTTCTATGAACTATCAGAGAAATACAATGTTTCTGGAGTACCAAAGATCATCATCAATGATACGATTGAATTGGTAGGCAATCAGCCAATCGAAACCTTCTTATCAAGTATTGAATCACTATAGGTATTCCTCGATCGTGTTAATACTGATCAGGTTACTAAAAGGAGGTAATGACGTTTGACAAACAAACAACACGATGTCTCATCCTATGTGATGAGTTTCGTGAGTGAAAAGTGTGGGGTATGTCATTCGATAGAACCTCAACTAAAAGAAGTTTTAAAAGAGTATACCATTCCTTTAATTGAAATCGACATTACGAAAGATCAATGGACTTCAGGCCAACATCGTGTCTTCACAGTACCAACCATATTGGTGTTTGCGGAAGGTAAAGAGATCTTGCGTGAGAGCAGATTCATCGACTTACATAAAGTTGAAAGATCATTAGATTTCATAAAGTCGAATGGTTTATAGGGTTAGCAGTTATGAACAACACAAAGCGAGGGCAACATGTTCAATTTCTTCAAATCAAATCATCTTAGTCAGGAAAAAGCTTATGAATTGCTTCAGGCAGATAAAACCATCAAATTGATTGATGTGCGTACAAAGGAAGAGTTTAGAGAAGGGCATGTCAAAGGCAGTGTCAATGTGCCATTGAATACCTTGCCTCAAAAAGTCCAAGGCATGCTGCCTAATAAAGATCAAAAAATATTTGTGATCTGTTTAAGTGGAGCCAGAGCAGGTGATGCTACAGACTTCCTAAAGAAATCAGGCTATACAGATGTCCACAATATTGGTGGCGTTGGATCATGGAAATTTGGATTGGTTAAATAACCAATTCTTTTTTCTTGCATTAATTTAAAAGAGATGTATACTAGTTATGAACATATGTTCATAAAGGAGTTCTATGCCAAGACCTTTCAAATCTAGAAGTATTATGGAAGAACCGGTTTGTTGTAAATTTAGTCCTGAAAAGACAGGTGAACACGGTTCAATCATTTTATCACTGGATGAATTTGAAGTCATTCGTAAATGTGATTTCGAAAGACTCAGTCAAGAAAATTGTGCAACGGTCATGAATATCAGTCGTACGACGGTACAACGTATTTATGCCAGTGCTCGAGTCAAGATCGCACAAGCATTGGTTTTGGGAAAAGTTCTTGAAATAGAAGGCGGACCTGTCAATTTTGTAGAACAATCACCTTTAAACACACGTTCAATAAACCATGAAACAGGAGAAAACAAGTTGAAAATCGCCATAGGCCTTAACGGGCAAAACGTAGCTGAGCATTTTGGTCATTGTAATGATTTCAGAATCGTAGAAATCGAAAATAATGTTGTTGTGAATACAGAGGACATTCATGATGATGTGCATGTCCATCAAGAACGTCCCCAGTTCTTAAAAGACAAAGGTGTTGATGTTTTGATCATGAAATCTATGGGAAAAGGTGCATATAATCGTTTGGTTGCACTTAACATGCAATGTATTGATGCTCAAGATAAAACAGCTGATGAAGCATTAGATGCTTATCTCAATAAGACTTTAACAACTTCTTTGACAGCACAAGAATGTGCTGGTTGTGGCGATCATAATCATGAACACAAACACAACCACGAAGGACATCACCATGGATAATGCTGTATACGTAATTGCTGCAATTGCATTAGGATTTTCTTGGTTTAAGTCTAAAGAAAAAACGATCCAAGCTTTAAAAAAAGCTTGGAAGTCTTTTGAGAATATCTTACCTCAATTTCTTTCGATTCTATTATTGATTGGTTTCGTGTTAAGTATTTTGACTCCTGCTCAAATCTCTTCACTCATTGGAGGAGATTCTGGATGGGTTGGCGTCTTATTGGCATCGATTTTAGGTTCAATTACCTTAATACCAGGATTTATAGCATTTCCTTTAGCAGCTGCTTTGATTAAAAGCGGAGCAGGTTATATGCAGATCGCAGCCTTCATTTCGACCTTAATGATGGTAGGCATCGTTACTCTTCCGATGGAAATCAAATTCTTTGGGAAGAAGGCAGCTTATCTTAGAAATGGATTGGCATTTCTATTTTCTCTTTTTGTTGCCTTAATCATGGGGGTCATTCTAAAATGAAAACAACTCTAAAAAGATATCGTTTATTTCTAATCTTGATCGTTGTTTATGTGGTCCTATTCTTTGTCAATAAAGATTTGTTTGATGCAAGTTCTACAAAAACGATAAATAGCTTATCTGAAATGGCAATGGTTTTACCTCCAATATTTATTCTTTTAGGCTTGTTGGATGTATGGGTCAAACGCGAAACCATGGTCAACTTAATGGGTAAGGATAGTGGAATTAAAGGAATCTTATTGGCTTTCCTCTTGGGTTCAGCAGCAGCTGGTCCGCTCTATGCAGGATTTCCTGTAGCATTGATGTTGCTTAAAAAAGGAAGTTCTTTTAGAAATGTATTGATTATGATTGGTGCATGGTCTACTACAAAGATTCCTCTTTTGATGTTTGAAGCTGCATCGATGGGATTACCTTTTACGGTGACACGATTTGTCTTAAATATAGTTGGGATCATGGGCATTGCTTTAATCAGTGAAAAAGTATTAGGTCACAAAGGTCTTGAAGAAATACATACACGTGCTTTGAAAATCGAAAAATAGAAATGAATCGTCAGAAACTACCTAGAATAATCTTATGGATTGGAATCTTGTTTCTCCTTTATTCAGCGTTTTCAAACATCATGGACAAAGACTTTTGGAAATTGCTCGTAGATTTAGAATTTATCGGAATTGGAATGTATATCTTGTATATCTATCCCAAGCGACGACTCAAACTAAACTCTGATTTATTGATCATCATGTTCTTTCATTTCGGTGCCTTGGCGATCAATAGTCTTCTCACTAAGAATTGGATCATTATGATCATTAGCCTAGGGTTTTGCTTAGGATACATCGTTTATCGAATTTATCAAAAGAAGCATAAATACAGATTCATTATTCATCGTTGACACTAAGCCTTAAGGGCTTTTTTAGTGCAAATTTCGAGGGTGTTAAATGTAATTATTGATAGGGAAAAAGATTCTCATGCTTGCCCTATAAAACGCTTTAACCCACGTTATCGGTGTGCTACAATTAAACCGTTGAAAACTTTTTAAGTTGTCTATACATTGATCGATGATAAAGGAGGGGAAACATGATTCAAAATATTTTGGCTACTTTCGCAGTGGCTATTGTTGGTGCCTTAATAGCTAAAAAATTGAAATTTCCAATTCCTTATATGTTGGGACCTATGTTTTTGGTTGCTATTGTCAATGTTGGGACAGATTTCTTATACATGCCAAATGAAATCAAGATCATTACCCAGGCTATAACAGGGACCTATATCGCAAAAGGCATCAAAGATTCAGACTTATTGGGGTTTAAGAAACTGTTTGTTCCTATTGTCATCCTAATTGGATCCTTTTTGATATTCACAACCATCATGGGTTTGACTTTGCATCATTTGTTTGGTTTCGATTATCCCACAGCTTTTTTAGTGGCTGTACCTGGTGGTGTTGTGGATATGTCTTTGATCAGTTATGATCTAAATGCTAATCCTTCGATTGTTTCTGTTATGCAGTCCAGTCGATTGATCTTTGTCTTGTCTACTTTTCCTATTATGATCAAAACACTATCCAAAAATGCGAAGTTAAAAGTAGGAAGAGTCATTCCTGCTAAGATTCAAAAAGAATCTACCTTTAAGATCAATAAAGTCAAGATCCAAGACAACAAAAAAATTAGGATCTTATCAACCTTAGTGATTGGTTTGATTGCTGGTTACTTAGGTTATTTAACGGGACTTCCGGCTGGAGCACTGTCGGTTTCGCTTATAGTCGTTACTTTCTTGAATGTTAAAACAGATTTGATTGATTTACCCATCACCTTTAGACAAATCGCTCAAGTGGCAGCAGGTTCATTAATCGGCTCAGGGATCAATCGTGGTGACTTAGCTGAAATGAGCGGGATTCTTGTTCCTATTATATTCGTATTGGTTGGCTATATCATTGCTTCATTTGTAATCAGTTACTTGATCTCAAGATTCAGTGAAATCGACTTTATCAGTGCTATGTTTGCTTCTTCACCTGGGGGAGCTTCGGATATGGCTTTGATTGCTTCTGAAATAAACAGTGATGCCCCAAAGATTGCCGTTATTCAAGTTTTTAGATTGGTTTTGGTTATTATTCTCTTCCCACTTTATGTTAAATTCTTGCTTAGTATTTTAATGTAAGTGTGTTGTAGAGAAGAGTTGTTTTATTGTTACTTGGGCACTTTATGAAAGGTGCCTTTCGTTTTGTGTAGGCCTTTTATTTTGATCATTGTTGGCTATAAATTTAAAGCGTAAAGATGCTTGGCTTACCCTTTTGTTTTGATGTTAAATGTTCTACAATATACACATGGTCATTATGACCCAAGGAAAATCTCTATGAAAATCGAAAATGAATTCCTATCACTAGAAGTGTCCCTACAAGCCGCAGAAATGCATTCCTTGATTGATAAACGAACATCAAAGGAATTGCTTTGGCAAGGTGATCCTACGTATTGGGCAGGCCGCAATCCGATCCTATTTCCCATTGTAGGTTCAACATTTGATAAGAAGATCCATCTGTTTGATCAAGTATATGAGATGGGCAATCATGGCTTTACAAGAAATAGTCTATTTACATTGATTTCTCACACCAAGGATAAAATCGTTGTGCTTTTACAAGACAATGAAACAACCTTAGCCCAATATCCTTTCCGTTTTTCGCTTCAAGTCACTTATACCTTAGTTGATCACGCAGTCAATATTGATTATCTCATCATAAATGAAGATGAGAAGAAAATGCCTTTCTCATTTGGTTTACATCCAGCATTTGCGATCGATTCATCAGATTCTGCCTTGGTAGAATTCCCGGTTGAGGAAGATTATCCTTTCTTAAGTGAAGGAAGATTTGCCCATATGGATGATGAATTCTTTAAGATCGAACACAGCTCTAGAATGGAATACATCAATTCTTTATACATCGATTTAGTCAGAGAAGATGTACGAGTCAGAGTGAGCTGTGAAGGCTATCGCTGGATCGTATTTTGGAAAAAACCTGGTGCTTCATTCTTGTGTATCGAACCTTGGCATGGCCATGGTGACTTTGAAGAAACAACCACAGACTTTTATCAAAGAGAAGGTACCATAGTCTTAGATCCCCAAGCAACGTTTTCTACCTCATATTCCATCACAGTTTTATAATTGATTTTGACTTATGAAGGAAGTGAACCCCCATGCGTGTGTTTATCGCAATCACACTGAATGATGACTGTAAGACGCTGTTACAGAAGGCACAGACCCCTTTTAGATTGAATCGATTGCGTGGCAGTTTTACTGCATATGACAACTTTCACTTAACGCTGGTGTTCATTGGAGAATGTGATGTCAAAACAACACAAACCATTGAAACAGCACTCAATGAAATCACAGCGGAACCCTTTGAGATAAACTTGGGTGAATTGGGTTGTTTTACACGTAAGCGTGAAGAAATCTGGTGGGTCGGTATTAAACCCAATTCACGCCTAATGGCTCTACATAAAGAAATCTGTCAACGATTAAAGAATGTTGACATTGAATTTGAAGATCAAAAATACATCCCACATTTGACACTTGTTAGAAATTATTGTCCTGCTCACTCAGATCGACCCATAATTCTATCTAAAATAGAATCAATATCGATTCAAGTCAGCTCAGTTTCTTTGATGAAATCAGAACGACTTAATGATGAATTGAAGTATACTGAAATCATGCGTGTCGAATTGATGTCACCATGACTTCACACAAAGGAAACCATGAAGATTAAAACCAACCCAGCCATCGATGCTTTCTTTAGTCGATGCCGATACCATTTGACTCACGAAACCAAGAATGATTTTTTAGGCGTTCAAGTATCAGCTCAGAACGAAAAAGAAATCTGTTTGAAGATGAAAGAGGCTGGATTTGCGGAATTCTTAGGTCCTCAAGAGACCTGGCCTTCTTTATACATTAAAACAAGAGATTATCTAAAGAGTCCTTATCAAGCACATATAAAATTCGATCAAGTCAAAGGCAAAGAGTTTCGCTTTACTAAAGAAACCATGCCTGCTGACGAACTCTTCAGTGTTTCTAGTATCCATCCAGATCCCAATCGCGAACTCAATGATTGGATGACTCTGAGGGCTTTGGATGAACCTTATCAAGCAACATTCCTTTGGCAAGGACAAGAAGTTTGGATGCTGGATGCGCCTTCTGAAGCCAATACAATGGATCCTTATGCTCAAAAGGCACATGGTAATGTTTTAACTTTTGGTTTAGGTATTGGATACTTTATCTATATGGCCATGCTTAACCCACAAGTAAAATCAATAACTGTCATCGAGAAATCAAAAGCCGTTATCGATCTATTTGACCAAGTCTTGCGTCCTCAATTTCCAACGCATGTTCCTCTCAACATCATCGAAGGTGATGCGTTTAATTTCTTTGACCAAAGTTTCATCGATGATTATGATTATGTTTTCGTAGATATTTGGAAATCCAACGAGGATGGTTATAAGCTGATTGAGAAACTTTTGGAACAATATCTTCCGGATTTCGATAAAGTTGACTTCTGGATCGAATCTTCTTGTTTTGAATTCATGCCTGCTTTGATTTATCTGTATTTTGATGCGTTGGCTTATCATAAATCCATCAAACATCCAGATAAAGTCTATCAACGTGTCCACAAGAAAATAGTGACCTATTTTGATCAAATCGAAGAAACGATCGATGATGTCGATCAACTCAAATATTATATGTATGATCCACAAGTTCTGCGAACGATCGCAGCGATCAAGAATTAAAGGAGTTATATTTATGGATAAATTCTTAAGATCAATTCAAAGATTTATGATGGGAAGATATGGTAATGATCAACTTAATTTAGTTTTATTGGTGAGTTATTTTATCTTATCGATACTAAACTCAATCTTTTTTAGAAATCAGATCGTAAATTATATCTGTATCTTGATTTTCATCATTGCGCTATATCGATCATTGTCTAAGAAGATCAGTGCTCGACGTAAAGAAAATCAAATCTATCTGAAATGGACCAGACCATTGAGAAGACGAATCAGTGTACTACAAAACAACCTGACAGATCGTCAACATAAAGTTTATATTTGCCCACAATGCAACACAAAAGTTAGGGTTCCCAGTAAAAGAGGTAAGATTGCTATTACTTGCCCAAGTTGTCGCAGAGAATTTACCAAACGATCTTAAGGCACATAAGTTTTAGATAGAAAATTTAATCAACCAGTACACACGTACATCCAAAGGGGAAAACACATGAATGAAACCATCAAAAACCAGTTGAATCATCGCTCGATCCGCGAATTTAAAAATGAGCCTTTACCAAAGGAAACCATAGATTGCTTAATGGAAGTTGCACAACGGACAGCTACTTCAAGTGCACTTCAAGCCAGTTCCATCATTATAATTACAGATCCACACCTCAAACAAAAGATTTCTGTCATATGTAAACAAGAATATGTCAGTAGAATTCCTTTATTTTTGATTTTCATTGTTGATCAGTATCGAAACAATCAGTTCGCTGTTGAACAAGGGATCATCTCACAGACATCCACAGGGATGGATGGATTCTTTCAATCTTTTACGGATGCGGCACTCATGGCTCAAAACGTGGTCACGGCAGCTGAATCATTAGATTTAGGTACCTTATATCTGGGCAGCATCTTAAATGATGCACCAGCCTTAGCACAACTGCTTGATCTTCCGCCTTTGACTTTTCCGGTACTAGGAGTCGCAATCGGGATTCCAAATCAAAGTCCTGCTTTAAAACCAAGAATGTCGATGGATCTGCGTGTCTTTGAGAATCACTATGTCCGATTTGAAAACTATTTATCCAAGATCAAGGACTATGATCAGTTGCTTCAGACCTATTATGACTTAAGGGATACCAATCGCAGAGTAGACAGTTTTAGCACAATGATCTCTAAAAGAATGATGAATCCAAATCTTCGTCGATCTGAGATCCTCAATGATGTTGCATCTCAAGGATTCAACTTAAAAGTAAAATCATAAGAATTAAGAAAACTGTGTTGAATGACACAGTTTTTTAATCGCCAAGATTCTACGAAACATCACTTTCGTTTAGTGAGGATTCATAACATAGGCTTAAATTCGTTATAATAGACTTAGCGAGGACAACATATGCCATTACGTAAAGATTTCTTATGGGGAGGGGCAACAGCCGCTAACCAATTAGAAGGGGCCTATTTAGAAGATGGGAAAGGATTGTCTAATGTTGATGTGATTCCGTTTGGAGCCAATCGTCATGCGATGATGGCTGGTAAAATGACTCATTTTGAACCCAATGATCCTTTAGGATATCCTAGTCATAAGGCCATTGATTTCTATCATCATTATAAAGAAGACATTGCCTTATTTGCAGAAATGGGATTTAAAGCCTTTAGAATGTCCATTGCTTGGGCAAGAATTTATCCTACAGGATTAGAAGAAAAACCCAATGAGGCAGGCTTAGCCTTTTATGATCGAGTTTTTGATGAGTTAAAAAAATACAATATTGAACCTGTCGTAACCTTGGATCATTTTGATATCCCATTGGAACTGGTAAAGAGATATGGATCATGGAGAAGCAGAGAAGTTGTCGATTGCTTTATCAAATATGCAACGACTGTTTTTACTCGATATAAAGGTAAAGTTAAAATATGGATGACATTTAATGAAATCAACATCTTGATGCATCTTCCGTTTATGGGAGCAGGTGTTTTCTTTAACGAAGGGGATAATCCCTTAGCTGTACAATATCAAGCAGCCCATCATCTGTTGGTTGCCTCTGCTGCAGTTACAAAAATAGGACATGAGATCGATCCAAACAATAAAATTGGGTGTATGTTGGCTGCAGGTTTAGCTTTCCCACATACCTGTCATCCTCAAGATGTCTTGCTGGCTCAAAAATCCAATCGTGAGAATTATTTCTTCATTGATGTTCAAAGCAGAGGTGAATATCCTGCCTACATGTTGAAATTCTTTGAACAAGAAGGGATTAAAATAAAAATGGAAGATGGCGATAAGGCTCTTCTAAAAGCACATCCGGTAGATTATATTGGATTCAGTTATTATTCATCCAGAGTCGTTGCCCATGAGCCACCTAAAGAAAATCAGACCTCAGGGAATGTCTTTAAGTCCATAAAGAATCCTTATCTGAGTGCCTCTGAATGGGGTTGGCAAATAGATCCTGTAGGATTGAGAGTTGTCATGAATGAACTTTATGATCGCTATCAAAAACCAATCTTTATCGTTGAGAATGGATTAGGAGCCGTTGATAAAACGGAAGCAGACGGATCCATTCAAGATGATTATCGAATTGATTATCTGAGAGAGCATATTCGTGAAATGATCAAAGCTGTAGAAAGTGATGGAGTCGATCTGATGGGTTACTTGCCTTGGGGCTGTATCGACTTGGTCTCTGCTTCTACTGGTGAAATGAAGAAAAGATATGGATTTATCTACGTTAATAAGGATGATCAAGGCCAAGGTGATCTAAGTCGTCATCCTAAGAAATCATTTTCTTGGTATAAAAAGGTCATCGCTTCTAACGGCCAAGAACTCGAATAAAAACTAGCCACATCACTGTGGCTTTCTTATGGTTTTAATGCGTCTTGTATGGCAAGTAAGATGGTTTTGCTTGAATAAGTAGCCCCTGCGATCACATCAACTTTTAAAGACTGAGCTTCTATGACATCATCAATGATCACCTCAGCAGGTTTTCCTTGACCATTATCATGCTTAGTGATGAGGATCTTAGTGATCTTATGTGAGTTGATGGTGACATCAAGTTCAACGATGACAGGAAATGAACCATAAGATCCATGATAGGTTCCATCACTTATGACGGCCAAATCGATCTCGCTCAGTTGAGTTTGCGCAAGTTTATTCAATTGATTGCTGGTATAGGTATAAAATAAAGCAAAGCCAATCGAACTAATGAATATGATTCCTAAAACAATCCAAGGCCATCTTCTTTTCTTCATGCTTATGACCAAATTTGATGATTTGAGAACTCGGTTAAGATTTTTTGAATATCGGATTCTCTTTTTTTGCTGCCCCAATTGACGACACCTGTTGCGACAACACGAGCGTGTTTAGCCTCAACCAATTTCTTCATCATCTTAAGTGTGGAATTGCCGCCTAACCAAGGAAATGGAAAGGCATGAGTCACAAAACAAGCAATCGGTTTTGCATCCAAGTTTGGACATTGTTCAAGATAAGCCTTCATGATTGGTGATACGGCAAATCCTCGAACAGGTGTTGCCAGGATGATTTGATCATATTGACGTGCATCCGGTAATACATTGAGGTCGATCTTAGTTAAGTTGGGATTCTCATCTTTAGCTTTGATGGATTCCAAGACAACCAAGTCACCAGCTTCTTGAAGTTTCGTTTTCAAACGTTCAGCCACTGATAAGGTATTTCCTGTGTATGAATAAACAATGATCCCAATTTTCATGATGTTCTCCAAGATCCCAAAGGATCAATAATCGTGCACATAAATTATAGACCTGATTTATGTTTCAGACAAGATTCTTCACGTTATTTATGAGTTCAAGTCTTCCTGAGTGGCTTATTGGACATGACCCATATGATATAATGAGAAACGTAAAAGAACTTAGAGTTAGTTATAATATTTTACTTTAGAAAGTCAACCGACAAGGAGTCATCCTATGAGACAAGTTCAGCTCATTTTTGGACTAAAAAGAGAAGCCATATTATTAGATTCAAGACTATATATTATTAAAGCTATGGTTGCGATCTCTGTGGGTTATTTATTGGGACAGGCTTTTTCGATTACACGCTTAGATATGATTTCTGTCTTATTAGGGGTCATGTATAATCTTGAGGCCATCAATGTTTCGGGAATCAAAGGTGGGATCAATCAACTTTTAGCCTCAACATTAGGAGCCCTAACGACAGGGCTTTTGGTTGTGCTCATGGGTTATAACATTAGCTTCTTGACCATTGCCTTAGGTATTGGATTTACAATCTACATTGCCCTTAAAATCGATTATCGTATGGTTTCACCAGTGGCTATCTTTACCAGCATTTACATGACACAGTTGATTCAAAATGATGGATTAGGAAATCCAAGTATTTTATTGACCTTCAGATTAAGGATCATAGCTTTAGGATTAGGGGTTGCGGTTGCTTTATTGATGAACTTCTTATTCTCAATACTCTATTATCGTAAATTAGGAAAACGTCGTTTAGAATTTGTTAAGATTCAAGGAGTCATAGGTCTAGAGAAAACATTGTCTGTTTTGAAGCAAGATAAGATGAATGATAACAGTTATCAACCAGTTTTAGCTGCTGTTTTTAGCGACATAGAAATGGTTAAAGTTAATCTTGATACCATGCGTCAGGAGCGTCATATTCCCTTCAACAGCACTGAAAAAAGAAATCTTGGCATATATACTGACATGATCATTCAGATCAAGACCATGATTCATTTGGCCTATGACAGTATCTACATCAAAGAAAATACCGATATCCAACCTAATCAAAATCTTCTTGTGGTCCTAGAGACCGTGATACAAGGTCTTAAAGAATTGGATTTTACGGATCTAAAGAACACAAAGATCAAAGAGATAGAGTTGATTGATTCGTCGCTTTATAACCAATCTTATAATAGGATCATCGAAAACTTAAACTTAATGGGAACCCATTATAAAAAGTTGATCGCACAAATCGATCAACTCAACAGAACATCTTAAAGTGCCTTAATTGTTTTACGATGACTTACAATGATCCAAATCAGTAAGATTGGAACACATAACACAAAGAAAATATTACCGAGTTCACCAGGGGCAGTTCCACTAAAATAAACATCACTGAGTGGTTTTAGCCATCTCCCAATCACAATTCGCATCGCATATTCAATAAATATTAGAATAAACATTAAGGGGATCAAGTTTCTATAACGCCAACTCACAACCACATAAAACAGTCCCATCAGTAACTGTGATAATCCCCAAAGTGAGAATACAAAATAGATCACCAAGTCAGGATCAGGTGTTGCGCTAAATGTGATGATGGTTGCGATCGAATTGGCTCCTCCATCAAAGGCAAAGACATGAATCAAACTTCGAATCAAGGTCATCAACGTTACAGCATAAAATACAAATAGGATCTTAGGGCTAAATGAAAATTGATTATTGGCTTGTTTTGGGAAGAAGAGGGACATCATGGCTCCTTAAAATTGACCTTGGATTCGTAAGTTTATATGTGCTAACTTTACGAAGAGGGTATAATAACAGTATAAGCATGACTTAGTAAAAAGGGGAAATATTATGAACTTTGATGAGATTCCACAAGAATTTGATGCGGTTAAGGATAATGATGAGACGATTTATTGGGTAGGACAGCCTTTATTAATTCCTTTCTTAGCGACTGGGATACCTTTTTTGATTTTTGGGATCTTATGGGGTGCATTTGATTATTTCTTTTTCTTACAGGCATCCATGTTTGGTGGTTTTGGTCCTATGGGTGGCTTTATTACAATATTTATCCTATTTCATATGTTTCCATTTTATGGAAGCATATTGAATATGATTCGTTTGATTTTAGTACATAAGAATACACGTTATGCATACACCAGTAAACGTTTGATGTTTAGGACAGGATTCTTTGGGATAGACTTCAAAGCTGTTGATTATGATAAGATTCAAAACATCGAAGTCAATGTGAATCCACTTGAGAAAATCTTCAATGTAGGGTCAATTCAGGTGTTTACCGGAGAGTTCGCAAGAAGCGGTGATCACGGAACACGTGCCGTATACAATGTTTTTAGAGCCATAGAAAACCCTTATGAGGTCTTTAAAGCCATCAAACAAGTATCTTTGGATATTAAAACAGACATGAATTATCCTAATGATTTAAGACCAGAAGATAACCCAGGCTATAAGACAAAATACAAACCAAAACCTTGAATTATTCTATGAATTGATCAAGTTATAGTATGGTTTAGAAATTGAGCCTATTCCTAGAAATCTAGAAAGTGGTATACTCAAGGTAATATGAAACAAGATAAAACGATTGGAATGCTTGTATTAGGATATGTTGCCTTGAGTTTTTTTGTGTTTACAATGTTTAGTAAGATCTCAACACTATATATGGTTCCTGAAATCATGACACAAGCATATATTGATCAATGGCCTTTTTATAAGTTCAATGACTTGATCATTCAGCAACCTTCTTCATCGATCATCATTCTTATTTTGACCCTTGTGACGGTTGGCTTGGGTGTTCATTATCTTCTAAGTAAAAAGACACGATTTGCCTATTGGATCGGTGTTAATTTCGTATTCTGGGGTCTTGGGGCCTTCTTTGCGGGACTCAGCTATCAAGCCTTTGGCTATGCTTTAAAGTGTGTTGGGTTAACCAGATGTACCTTTACCAATTGGGTAGAACTTTTATATATGACTTTAACAGTGATCAGTATCAATGCGATCTTGATGGCTTATGCTTCTTTGATTCGTGATTATAATAAGTCCCTGTTTTTAAAACGATTAGCTCTATTAAGTATTGGTGCCTATACGATTTTTCAGGGCATAGGGATGTTGGTTCCTGTTCAATTTATGATTTCTTATGAAGGAATGTTGTTGTTTTTGAGTCCCAACATCATCATATTTATGGCTCTAAGTTATCGCTTTAGAAGTGAGAAACTACATCATCGCTTATTGATCTTGTGGATTACCTTTATTGGGATCAATCTTGCTTATTTTGTTGCCCTATATGCCAACATTGGAGCATTGGTCATGAATTCAACTGGACTATGGTTCAATGAGAATGATACTTTGCATGTCTTATTGATCATCTGGATGTTGGCTTGGTGGATCATGATTCCTGCCCATGCATATAAACAAGCATCAGTGGATGCTTAAAAATAGACTAAAAGATTTCTTGGAGGTCAACTCATGAATATCCAAGCTTTATTAAGTCAATTATCAACTGAAGATAAGATTCGGCTATGTTCCGGAAAAGATTTTTGGCATCTGGAATCGTTTCCTCAATATGACATTCCTGAAATCATGGTTACGGATGGTCCTCATGGTTTACGTAAACAAATAGAAAAAAGTGATCAATTAGGCATTGCCGACAGCTATCCTTCAGTGTGTTATCCGACGGCCAGTTTAAGTGGATGTAGTTGGGATAAAGAACTATTGTATCAATTAGGTCAACACTTGGCTCAAGAAGCCATTAATCAAAAAGTATCTGTTATTTTAGGACCTGGTGTCAATATCAAACGACATCCGCTATGCGGAAGGAATTTTGAATACTTTAGTGAAGATCCACTTTTAAGTGGACTATTGGCTTCAAGCTTTATCAATGGGGTCCAGTCTTTAGGTATAGGCACTTCACTTAAGCATTTCGCAGCCAATAATCAAGAGAATCATCGCTTGAGCAGTTCAAGCAATGTTGATCAAAGAGCTCTAAGAGAAATATATCTTAAGCCTTTTGAGTTGGCAGTCAAATTGAGTCAGCCGTGGACCATCATGTGTTCCTATAATAGGATAAATGGGGTCTATAGCAGCTCTAATCCTTGGTTACTAAAAACGGTATTACGAGAAGAATGGGGCTTTGATGGTTTGGTCATGAGTGATTGGGGTGCTGCTCATCAGCGTGATATCGATATTGCGGCTGGATTGGATTTGGAAATGCCAGGGAATCAACAATTCTATCTCAACCAAGTTAAGCAAGCGATTCATGATGGCACATTGAAGATGGAAGATTTGGATCGTTGTGTTCTCAATGTGTTGAATTTAATTAAGAAAGCAGAGCCATCCTTAAGTCAAGAAGTTAAATTGGAAACTCAGGTTCACCGTGATTTTGCGCGCAAAGTTGCCCAACAAAGCATTGTCTTGCTTAAAAATGATGATCACTTATTGCCTTTGGATCCATCTCATAAAATCTTGGTCTTAGGTGAATTGGCTCAAAAAGCCAGGTTTCAAGGCTCAGGCAGTTCACAAGTCCATCCGATACAAGTAGAATCCTTACTGGATGGCTTAAAGCAATCTAACATTGCCTTTGAGTATCGCGAGGCATATTCGTGTCATAAATCAGATGATATGTCCTTGATTGAAGCAGCTACACAAGATATAAGTTCTGATCAAAAAGTCATCGTATTTATCGGTTTGACTGAAGACTTGGAAAGCGAAGGCTTTGATCGACTAGATTTAAATTTACCTCATGCCCACAATGCCTTAGTCAATGCAGTTTTAGAAAAGACAAAAAATATTGTCGTAGTATTAGCGGGAGGTGCACCTTGTTTAATGCCTTGGGCAACGCAAGTGCCTGCCATCCTTAATGGTTACTTACCTGGTGAAGCTGGAGGTCCGGCTTTGGTGGATATCTTATTTGGAAGTGTTAATCCTTGTGGTAAATTGGCAGAGACTTTTCCGCTTACTTATGAATCTGTTCCTAGTTCTAAAACCTATGGAAAAGAGAAACAACAGGTTAACTACAGAGAAAGCATCTTTGTGGGATATCGATATTTTGATAGTGCACAAATTGAGGTCCTTTTTCCTTTTGGGCATGGTCTAAGTTATAGTGAATTCAGTTATCGAGATCTGAGTTATGTTGAAAATGTGATCAGTTTTACATTGACCAATAATGGAAATATGACAGGCTCAGAGATTGTGCAAATCTATATCAGCAACAAAACAAAAGCAAATTTCTTTGCGTCGCATGAACTTAAAGCTTTTGAAAAGATTACCTTGAAACCTGGTGAATCTAAAGTTGTCCATATGTCTTTAGATCCTTCAGCTTTTGAATACTTTGATCTTTCGCTTCAACGTTTTGTCTGTGCACAAGGGGAGTATGAACTGCAGGTTGGTTCATCCAGCAGAGACATTCGTTTATCGTTGATGTTTAATCTGATAACTCCTCAAGCTCAACACATCGATAAAGGTTGGCACAAGACTTGGTATGATCATCTCCAAGGATATCCAACCGATCAAGATTTCAAATTTGTATATGAAAAGGACATCTTAAGTGATCAGCCCATTAAACCAGGGTCCTTTACGATTGACTCGACCTTGGATGATATGCGAGATACATTGGCAGGTAAACTGATGAGGATCATGTCTAAAAGAATGTTGATGAAGGCAGGACATTTCACGAAGTCTGATATTGAGTCTAATCATTTCAAGATGATGATGTCTTTTGTGATGAACACACCCTTAAGATCGACCATGTTATTAAGCCAAGGAGCCTTAAGTGAGTCTTTAGCTTATGGGATCGTAGATTTAGCCAACAATCATTATATAAAAGGTATACAAAAGATATCACAGAAGAAAAACTAAAATAATGATTCACTAAAAAACAGCTTCATTTAAACTGTACCCCATAGAATAGACACGAAAAGAAAAACCTCGTGACAGTTCTGTGGGGTTTTCTTATACTTAAGAAAGAGGTCAAACATGGGAAAAGTTAAATTCAGTGCGGAGACAATTGAGAGGTTAAGAAGAAACAAATATGTCGTAAAAGTATCTGAAAGTTCGGTTCAGTTTACATCAGAGTTCAAAACAATTATCGAAAGGGAAAGTCGACTAGGAAAAACGCAAAAGCGAATCTTAAGTGATTTAGGAATAGATTCAGAATTCTTTGGGAAAAACCGACTCAACTCAATATTTGCGAGGGCAAGGAAACAAGCAAAGCGACCTGAAGGATTTAAGCGACTCAAATCACCAGGACGACCTAAGAAACTAATATTTAACAGCCCTGAGGAAGAGAACCGATATCTAAAAGACAGAAATGAGTACCTTGAACAGGAGAATGAATTCTTAAAAAAGCTGAAAGCGCTGGAAAGGGGGGAGTAAAAAAACTCAGCGCAGAAAAGCGATTCAATATCATATGGGAAATGGAAGGTCGAAGAAAGAATCGACTGGACATAAAATATATGTGTACCCAAGCGAGCGTATCTCGATCTGGGTACTACGCTTATAAGAAACGAAGACTAACGATGGGTGAAAGAGAAATGAAGGATCAACTCGACTTTATCGCAATCAAAGCAGCTTATGATTATGAAGGGTTCAAAAAAGGGGCCAAACAGATCAAAATGAGGCTTGAGAGGGATTATCAGGTCATTATGAACCTCAAAAGGATCCATCGGCTGATGAGTAAGTACGAACTAATCTGTCCAATTCGAAAAGCAAACCCAGTCAAAGCGATACTTAGAGCCCAAAGACAGCAACAAAGTCTTCAGTAACATCTTAGATCGAAACTTCTCGCAAGGCAGTGCCAAGAAGACCTTATTGACCGACATCACTTATATCACCTACGGCAATGGGAAGCGAGCTTACGTATCCACCATCAAAGACGCCATGACTAAGAAGATCTTAGCCTGGCAGCTCTCATCGACCCTTGAGTTGGATTTCGTGATCAATACAGTGAATCAGCTTCTGGAGAATTACTGTGGGGAACTTCATATGGGAGTCATCCTTCACTCTGATCAAGGAAGTCATTACACCAGTATCGCCTATCAGGATCTTCTCTCTAAGCATGACATTACTCAATCGATGTCTAGGCGAGGAAACTGTTGGGATAATGCCCCACAAGAATCCTTCTACGCCGTGCTTAAAACCGAACTCGAATTATCTAAAATCAATTCTTATGAACGATTGGCTGAGTACCTTATTTCATACATCAACTATTATAATTATGATCGACCTCAATGGGATCTTAATCGGATGACCCCTCACGAATATGACGATTATATAACCAATCCAACTCATCAGAAACGATTATTACCAGCAGTGATTCATCAATTTCAGTTGATTACATAAAAAAGACCGACATTTCTGTCGATCTTCATCTGTTTTTCTTTCCGTGTCCTTTACAAAGGGGATAGTTTAATTCGCTGTTTTTTACTTACCATCGTCTTGAACTTCCACCTCCACCACCGCTGCCACCACTGCCTCGATATGAACTGCCTTTTCCCATACTGAATACCAATGAAAAAATCAAACGTATGAGTGTGCCATCCAGGAATCTTAAATCTAAGGCCCCTAGGACAATGACAAGCAAGATGATGCCTCCAATGATCATCCACGAAGGTAAATCTGTCCATAAATTAAAAGGTTTTGAATAAGCAAGCGGTTGATTAGCATCGATCGATACATTATATTCTTTAGCAACTTCTTGAATGATCGCAAGATAACCATTTAAGATACCTTGATCAAAATCTCCCTGATTAAAATAAGGCAACATATAATTGTCTTGAATTCGTCCAGTTTTAGCATCATTGAGTGCACCTTCTAATCCATAGCCTACTTCGATCCTGGATATTTTTTCATCCATCGCAAGAAGGATCAAAGTACCATTATTGAGCTTTTCATCCCCAATTCCCCATTCTCTTAATATCGCAAGACTGTAAGTCTCTGCACTTACATTGCCTAAGTCATTGACGATGACCACCACGATTTGTGCTTTGGTTTTATTTTCAAGCTCGATAGATATCGACTTGATGGTTTGAAGGGTAGTATTAGAAAGAACTCCTACTTCATCCAACACATAAAAATCAGCACTTGGGCTAGGTATCGATAATGCATTGAGCGGTTTAGGAGTTAGATTAAAAATCCAAACCGTCAGTATTAAAAACAAACCAAAGAGGATTTTCCTCATCAACGTTATCCTAGAATTCTACGTCAACGTTATCGTCTTTATCTGCTTCAAAGTAATCTTTAGGACCAAAGCCCAATAGACCTGCATACAAGGCAGTAGGCAAAGATTTGATCTTGGTGTTGTAGGTTTGAACGGCTTTATTGTAGTCTGTTCTAGCTGTCGCAATTCGGTTTTCTGTGCCTGCTAATTCATCTTGAAGCGCCAAAAAATTCACGTTTGACTTTAGTTCAGGATAGTTTTCTACAATGACCAATAAGCGAGACAAAGCATCAGATAATTCACCTTGAGCTGTTTCTGTTTCAGCAACCCCTTTGGCAGATGCTAATTTAGCTCTTGCTTCAGCTAGTGCAGTAAAAATTTCCTGCTCTTGAGCAGCATAAGCTTTCACAGTATTGACTAAGTTGGGTATCAAGTCTGCTCGTCTTTGAAGTTGTGTTTGGACTTGGCTCCATTCACCATTGACGGATTCTTCATTTTTTACCAATCCGTTATATCCATTAAAAAGCACAGCAATCACAATAATGACTAACCCAAGAGGGATCCATAGTTTCTTCATATTTAGCTCCTTAAATCAGCAAGTTTTGAAAACATTATAGCATGTTCAAAAAAGTTATAAAGTCAGATGATTAAGGCTCTTTTTAAATAAATAAAGATTAATCAAAAATAGTATTATTTTGTTAAAAAAATCACTTGTTCAATTAATTAGTTATGTTATAATATTCACAAATAACCGAGGTAACCGATGATGAATTTAAGCGCGGAATATTTAAAGAAGATTGATGAGATCGTAGAAGTTCATAAAGATAAAAAGGGACCTGTTAAACTGATGCTTCATGATGTTCAAAAGCAATTGGGTTATATCCCATTTGAAGCCATGGAGAAGATCAGTCAAGCAGCTCAAGTGCCAGTAGGTGAGGTTTATGGCGTCGTTAGTTTTTACACACAATTCACCACTGAACCTAAAGGCAAACATGTTATCAATGTGTGTTTAGGGACAGCTTGTTATGTCAGAGGCTCTCAGCTTTTATTGGATCGCGTTAAGATATTGACCAATGCTCCAGTTAATGGAACCAGCACTGATAATTTGTTCTCTTTGGATGCAACACGTTGTTTAGGTGCTTGTGGCTTGGCTCCGGTTGCAGTATTGGATGAACAAGTATATGGAAATGCCAATAACAATAAGGACCTTGAGAATGCCATCAGACGCATCATTAAGGAAGAAAAAACTGCTCAATCATGAAGCTTCAAGCCATGTTGGGATTGATAAATGCAACCCCGATCACCGTTGACGATCCTTATATCGTCTTTCGCGAACATTATTATGTCAGCTGTACTGATCTGATGAGTGATGCCTTAGCGATGATCTGTACTAATCCAGCACAAACCGTCTTATTGACTGGCTTGGCCAATGGACAAGCTTTACGTACTGCAGAAATGATGGACATCAATGTCATCATCTTATGTCGCAATAAAACATTGGGTGAAGAAAACGTAGAGTTGGCTACTTCTATGGAAATGAATGTCTTCACAACACCTCTGCCCATGTTTGAAGCCGTGGGTATCTTATATAAGGAAGGCTTAAAAACGGCAACCCGTCATGCTGATTAAGACCTATGAATTAACCGCAGATGATTTCAGTAAAGCAGGATCCATATCCAGTGATATTCGTAAGATCGCAAAAGGATATGGGATGTCTCAAGAAACCATACGTCGCGTTGCTGTAGCCTGTTATGAAGCTGAGATCAACATGATCATTCATTCTCATGGGGGTCTAGTAGAGTTGTCTATTGACGATGAGTGGCTCAACATAAGCTTTAAAGATGTGGGACCAGGCATTGAAAATATAGAATTGGCAATGAAACCGGGTTGGTCAACCGCTGATGCTGTTGCTCAAAATATGGGCTTTGGAGCTGGTTTAGGTTTACCTAACATTAAGAAGAATTCAGACACCTTTAATTTGATTTCCGATCCCAATGGGACCTTATTACAACTCGGTTTTAAACGAAAGGATACTCTATGACCATCAAAGAACTTCATCAGAAAACAGATTGGCCGTTTGTCATGCAAGGCAACATCGATCAAAAGATCACAGGGATACACACAGGAGATCTCTTATCATATGTGATGGGACATGGCCAAACAGGTCAAGCTTGGATCACCATGCAGACCCATCAAAACATCATCGCAATCGCATCACTTAAGGAATTCTCTTGTATCATCCTTATTGATGACAATGACTTGGATCAACAAACCTTAGGTATTGCTGCAGACAATGAGATCAACGTTTTAAAAAGTCCTCTGGATGCCTTCGAGACCATCAAAATCTTGGTTAATCTGGGTTTCTGATATGTATTATGATTTGCATATCCATTCGGGATTGTCACCTTGTGCAAATGATGACATGAGCCCGCAAAACATCGTCCAGATGGCTAAATTAAAAGGATTACAGATGATTTCCGTTTGTGATCACAATTCTTTGAAACAACAAGGCATCATCGCTCAGGTTGCGAAAGAACATGGTCTTGACTATGTATATGGTATTGAAATCCAAACCAAAGAAGAGGTTCATGTATTAGCTTACTTCAAAGATGATCAAGCTTTACTTCCCATGCAACAATGGATCACCCACCATCAAATGAAAGTGGTTAATCGACCCAATTTCTTTGGTCATCAATATCTATTTGATCAAGATGATCACGTCATTGATGAAGAAAAGATCGCTTTGATTTTCTCGCTAAATGTGAGCTTAGAAGATTGCCTTCAAGTAATCCATGATCATCATGGGAAGGCAGTATTGGCTCATATTTATGGACGTAAGAACGGCATTATTTATCAACTGGGTTTCATACCTGAAAATCTACCTATCGATGGGGTTGAAGTCTCTCATGAAGACGACATCCACCGCTTTATCGAGGAGTATCCTCACTTATCAGAATTGCCTTGTTTCATCAATTCTGATGCGCATCATTTATCTGATATTCATGAGGCCAATTTCGCCATCAATCCCAAAACCTTAGCTCAATTCTGGGGTGACTGATGCAAGATCTTGCCATGATCAGTTTAGAACTGGTTCAGAATTCTTTGAAAGCCAATGCTACACACATCGATTTATCCTTCATCTTGAATCAAAAAGATGGGACATCATCCCTCATCATCAAAGATGATGGGATCGGAATGGATGAAGTCATGCTTTCAAAAGTCAGCAGTCCATTTACCACATCCAGGACCACTCGTAAAGTTGGTTTTGGGGTTGCCTTCTTTACTCAAGCCATTCAACAAGCTGAAGGATTCGTTAAATTTGAATCCAAGCTCAATCAAGGCACAACCATTCAGGGCACTTGGAAAACAAATCATTGGGATGCTCCACCCCTTGGAAATCTTGGAGAAGTCGTCCTTATCGCATTGCAAAGTCATTCAGATGTACATTTAGTCTTCACATTCAGTTACAGTTCATCCGTTTATACCTTTGACAGTAAAACGTTTGAAACCAGCATTGCTCCGGTACCCATCAGTGAGCTTGCCATTCTTAAATGGATAGAATCAGAAATCAATTTGAATATCGAGCACTGTAAGGGAGAAATCGATCATGAAAAGTCTTGAAGAATTAAATCGTATTCGCGAAGAAGCACTCAAAAAAGTCAACTTAAGGCAAAACAATGCCCAGTATCGCATCTTGGTTGGGATGGCAACCTGCGGGATCGCTGCTGGAGCCAGACCGGTCATGAAAGCACTGATGGATGGGATTGAAAAAGATGGACTTCCAGTCACCATCCAACAAACAGGCTGTATTGGGATGTGTATCCATGAACCCATCATAGAGATCATCGATCAAGCTGGAATTAAGACCACTTATTTGGAAGTCACCCCTGCCAAAGCCATCGAAATCTTAGAAAGCCACATTAAAAAAGGTGTGGTTCTTCAAACATATACCCGAGTAGGAAATAGGTAGAGCCATGGAAAGAACACATGTTTTGGTCTGTGCTGGTACAGGCTGTACCTCTTCTAAATCATTAGAGCTCGTTAAACGTCTTGAAGAAGTCATCAAGATGAAGGATCTTCAAAACGAAGTCAAAGTCGTTAAGACAGGCTGTTTTGGATTATGCCAAAAAGGTCCAATCATTGCGATCCATCCTGATAAAGTTTTCTATAGTCATGTTACTTTAGGGGATATCGATGAGATCGTCAATGAACATCTGTATAAAGGACGTCCAGTCAAACGTTTAGAAATCACAGACATCGATGAAGAAACCAAAGAAAAGATTTTTGAATTTGAAAAGATCAAATTCTATGCGAAACAACAACGCATTGCCTTACGCAATTGCGGATTGATCAACCCTGAAGATGTAACTGAATATATAGCCCTAGATGGTTATCAAGCTTTAGCGAAAGTACTGACGAGTATGACTCCGCAAAATGTCATAGACGAGATGAAACGTTCTGGATTAAGAGGACGTGGAGGCGGTGGTTTTCCTACTGGAAATAAGTGGCAATTTGCAGCCAATCAAGTCAATGATGAAAAGTACGTTATTTGTAATGCGGATGAAGGAGATCCAGGAGCATTTATGGATCGTTCTATTTTGGAAGGCGATCCACACTCTGTCATTGAAGCTATGGCGATTGCTGGTTATGCGATTGGAGCTAACCATGGTTATGTGTATATCCGTGCTGAGTATCCGATCGCTGTTGAACGTTTAAAAATCGCGATCGGTCAAGCTGAGGAATATGGGATGCTAGGTAAGAACATTTTCAATACCGGATTTAAGTTTGATATTGAAATTCGTTTAGGAGCGGGTGCTTTCGTCTGTGGTGAAGAAACCGCATTGATCGCATCAATAGAAGGCAGACGCGGTATGCCTAGTGTCAAGCCTCCATTTCCTGCTGTAAAAGGCGTATGGGGCAAACCAACCATCATCAATAATGTGGAAACATTTGCGAATATTCCTGCCATCATCAATCAAGGGGCAGATTGGTTTGCATCCATAGGAACTGAAAAATCAAAAGGAACCAAGGTTTTCGCCTTAGGCGGAAAAATCGTCAATACCGGTTTAGTTGAAGTTCCAATGGGTACAACTTTAAGAGAAGTCATTTATGAGATCGGTGGAGGATGTCCTGAACACAAGAATTTTAAAGCCGTTCAAACAGGTGGTCCTTCTGGGGGTTGTTTAACCGAAGAACATTTAGATACCCCAATCGATTTCGATAATCTCATTGCCTTAGGTTCTATGATGGGATCAGGCGGTATGATCATATTAGATGAAGATAACTGTATGGTCGATGTGGCACGTTTCTATATGGATTTTATCGTAGATGAATCTTGCGGTAAATGTTCACCTTGTCGTATTGGAACCAAGCGTATGTTGGAGATGCTGATCGATATTTGTGAAGGCAAGGCAACCATGCAGACCCTAACCGATTTGGAAGCTTTGGCCATCCATGTCAAAGACAGTTCATTATGCGGTTTAGGTCAAACGGCTTCTAATCCTGTTTTATCCACACTTAAACATTTTAAAGATGAGTATTTAGCCCATGTGGTAGATAAGAAATGTCCAGCTAAAGTATGTAAATCATTACTGGATTATTCCATTAATAAAGATGCATGTAAGAAATGTGGTTTATGTGCTAAAGGTTGTCCTACATCAGCCATTAGTGGCGTCTTAGGCAAAGAACCTTATGTAATCGATGCGATCAAATGTATTCGTTGTGGAGCTTGTGTCCAAAACTGCCCATTTGGTGCAGTTGAAAGAGCTTAGGTGAAATCATGAACACTGTAAAAATCAAGGTCAACTTCAAAGAATATGAAGTTGAAGCCAACCAAACCGTCCTACAAGCCATCCGTAAAATAGGAATTCAGGTTCCCAGTCTTTGTTTCTTAAAAGACATCAATCAATCTGGTGCTTGCCGTGTCTGTGTCATCGAAATCAAAGGACTTCGTTCTTTGGTGACCTCTTGTAATTATCCTGTCTCAGAAGGCATGGAAATACAAACTCATTCAAAACGTGTTATTTCTTCTCGCAGAAAAACAGTTGAGCTTATTTTATCCAATCACAGTAAAGATTGCTTAAGTTGTATCCGTAATCAAAACTGTGAACTTCAAACGTTGGCTCAAGATCTTAATGTGCGTCATACTTACATCAAAGGAGCTTTGGCTAAACAAACCTTTGATGAAGTCTCTCCAGGCATTGTAAGGGATACTTCAAAATGTATCTTGTGTGGAAGATGTATTGAACAATGTAAAAAGACACAAGGCTTAGGTATCCTAAACTTTATCGACAGAGGATTTGAAACTAAAGTTGGTCCTGTTTTCGATCGAAGTTTTAATGATGTCAATTGTATGCAATGTGGGCAATGTATCAACGTATGTCCAGTTGGGGCATTAAGTGAAAAAGAAGAAATTCATGATGTCATCAATGCTTTAAATGATCCTAAGAAAGTTGTCGTTGTTCAAACAGCTCCAGCGGTTAGAGCATCACTAGGCGAAGAATTTGGAATGCCGATTGGAACACGTGTAACCGGTAAAATGGTTGCTGCACTTCGTTTAATTGGCTTTGATCGCGTATATGATACCAACTATGCAGCTGATTTGACCATCATGGAAGAAGGCACTGAGTTTATTCATCGCTTTAAACACAAGGGTGTCTTACCTTTATTGACTTCTTGTTCACCAGGATGGATCCGTTATATGGAATTTGAGTATCCAGATTTGATCCCTAATGTATCTACCTGTAAATCTCCACACATGATGTTTGGAGCCATCTTAAAGAGTTACTTTGCAGAAACCAAGCAAGTTGATCCAAAAGATGTCTATGTGGTTTCAATCATGCCTTGTACAGCTAAAAAAGAAGAAAAGACTCGAATCAATCATTTCACAGAGATGCGAGATGTCGATGCAGTCTTGACGACCCGAGAATTAGGCAGACTTATTAAGCTTTATGGTATCGATTTCCCAACCTTGCCTGATGAAGAATTTGATCAAGACATGTTTGGTGAATATACAGGTGCCGGTGTCATCTTTGGAGCATCTGGTGGAGTTATGGAAGCTGCCTTAAGAACAGTAACTGAAATCTTAACTAAGAAACCTTTGGCTGATGTTAACTTCCTAGCGCTTAGAGGCGATGGTGTCAAAGAAGCCTCAGTCGACATCAATGGGACAATCGTTAAAGTAGCGGTCGTTCATAGTATGAAATTAGCTAAACCTTTACTCGATGACATCAGAGCAGGCAAATCACCTTATCATTTCATCGAAATCATGGGTTGTCCAGGCGGTTGTGTCAACGGTGGTGGCCAATCCATCATCAATGCGAACGTCCGTAATGTCATTGGAACTTCTTATATCAAAGTCAGAGCGAATGCTTTGTATGATGAAGATGTGAGCCGTACATTTAGAAAATCTCATGAGAATGTTCAAATTCAAGAGTTATATAAAAACTTCCTTCAAGAACCAGGCAGTCATATGGCTCATGAACTGTTGCATACACACTACACAGCAAAACCCAGATTCAAAGATTTGGAAAGTGAATAAAAAACAACCCTTGATGAATTCATCAAGGGTTATCTTTATGATGGGTTAGACTTTATTTTGGATGTCAATCGCATAAAAACATAAATGATAAACATATAGACATAAAGAATGGGGAAGGCAACACTTAAGTAAATGTAATCATAAGGGATCCAACTCGCAAATAACGCAAAAGCCGGATTTGTAGGTGCAGCAAGATCTTTAATTGTAAAGAAATAGTTGGCTGGAATATCAAAGACATTGTTGAGAAATAAATTGAATAAATGTAAAGAAAAAGATATCGCAAGCACCATGATACTTAAATCAATGGCACTTTTTCTTGATGGTTTAAGTGAATGAAATCCCCATACCGAATTTAACATTGGTATCAAAAAGATCGAGAAGTGAAAGACATAAAAGGAAATGGTCATCATAGAATAAGTGTCTTGATAATCACTGCCTACTACCAAAATTGCCACCAAAGCCCCTAATCCACATATATAGAAAACAAAATCCATAATGACAGCTTTCTTTGTGATCAAGGCAATCGGAATTAAAAATACAGCCAAATTACATAACTGTAATGGTAATAGGGTTAGGATGTGATCGCTGCGAATATAGAAATAGTACCAGTTGATCACGTATGCTAATGCATTTATAACAGCTAAAATCATGAGAAACCTAAAGCGTTGATTTTGGCTTTTATTTTTAAAGATCCATAAAGTCAATGCAATGAATAAGACAGATGCGAAATAATACCATTGTAGTTGCATAATGTGGCCCTTATTTAGAAGTTTACCATATCAATCATTTTAACGAAAGATATTGTGTTAAAAGGAAAATGATTATCACCAATGATGTTTTAAAAAGCAGAGACTCATGAGTCTCTGCTTTAACTTAATTAGATTTTAGGTGAGCACTCACTGTTCCGCTGGTCACATCGACATTGTATACTGGACCACCTGCCTTATACGTATAGGTATTTCCACTGGTCATGACTTCAAAGTCAGAGGTGAAACTGCCTGAGGTTTTCTTGACCACAAAACTAAATCCATCTGTGCCATGAAGCGTGATGTCTGCAGAACCAGAGGTCAACTTTAAATTCAGTACCTGAGGCAATTGTTCCAAAAGATCTAGTTTGATGGTTCCAGAAGTCATTCTGGCTTTAAAAGATTGGGTTTTAGCCGCATACTTGAGCTGACCTGAAGTCATCTCCACATCTGCAGACAAGAGCTCAGAATCGCTTATTGTAGCGTTTCCACTGGTCATGTCCATAGATAATAAGGCTGAGAAACTGTTGTCTAGTGTCAAGTTTCCTGAAACGATGTCAATTTGAATAAGATTTGAATAGACTTCATCGATGCTATAATTGCCAGACACACCATTTAACTTGATGAGATTGAAACTGGTAGTGATCGGTAGATACACTTCTAAAAATGTAGGCGTACTGGTAAACCACAAGAAGTTGAAGACGGCCTTATTGCGTGATTCAAGTTCTAGTTTTGAATTCAAGACCGTTATTCTGACTTCTTTGTTTTCATCGATCATCTTATAAGACTTTTCTACAATGCGGACTTTATCTCCTGTGGTAGGGATGATTTTTACTCCTCCAGAAATCCAATCAATGCTAATAGAATCTATGCTTTCATTTAGTGTGATGTCATTTAGGATAACCGTAGGTTCACCTTGGTATTTTTGTTGAAAAGTAAACCCTCCGTTTTGTATGGCTGAATTGAAGAAGTATACCGCAACAGCTGCAACCAACCCCCAAATGATGATCAGAAATACGTTCTTCGTGCGACTATTTCTCATGATCGTTACGACTCAGGTTGAAGAGTGCTTTTAAGATGTTGTTGATGGCAGCTCCAATAATGAAGATGATCCAAGAGAAGGCCCACCATCCATAGGTGAAGTTAACATAGAAGTAAATGGCTAAGATAATCAACCAAAATGCTGAACTCAACGCATCAAACAGAGGTTTATTTTTATCTCTTGCTGCTTTCCATTCTTTAAATTCTTCAATCATGGTTTCATCATCTTTGATGTATTTTGGTTTACTTGCGAAATGAAAGATCAATAAGCCTGTTCCACAAGCAATCAAGGCAAACATACTGACTAAACCTAAAGTTTGTTGTCCTAAGACTTCAGCACTGAAGATCAAAGCCATAGGACTCATAATGAAGATCATGACGGCTACTGCGATGGTCAATGCACTTTGTCTGCGCTCTTGAGCTGTAGGACCTGATAAGATATGTCTTTCTCTTAAACCTTCTGTAAGTTCACTTAAATCGCCAATCCCTGATATAACGGCTGTATACGCTTCTTCTTCACTTTTACCTGTCTTGAGTTGATCATTGAATTTTTCAATCAAGTTACTGATCAACTCTTCCTGCATTTCTACTGATTTCTTTGTTTTGGGTACATCTTCGAATGCACGGTTGATGTACGTTCTGATTTTTGTGATCATGTTTCTCCTTTTTAGATCAATGTTTCAATCAATGTTTTAGCGTCTTCCCAATCTTTACGGTTTTGTGTGTAATAGGCTCTTCCTTCATTGGTGATCGCATAATATCGTCTGCGAGCTCCTGTTTGTTCATCTCCCCAATAAGAGACGATAAGCCCAGCTGTTTCCAGCCTTCTGAAGGCTGAGTAGAGGGTTGCTTCTTTAAGTTCATACTGATTGTTTGTCTTTTCTTGAATGGCTTTATTGATTTCATAGCCGTAACTGTCTTTTTCTAATAGATGTTTTAAGATGATGGTTTCAGTATGTCCTCGTAATAGATCAGAGGTGATGTTCATAGATTCACTCCCTTCTTTGGTTATAACATACACCATAATACATCGCCTGTCAAGGTATATATTAGAAAAATGTAAATATTTTTTATATGTATATCTAGATGCGCAAATTTTAATATAAAAACAGGTTAAAAAGCTTCGTTGACAGACCTAAACAGGGTGCTATAATTTAGACATTAGGAACATGTTTACTGCTGTATAAAATTATTGTTGATCAACCTAACTCCCTTTCAAACAATCACGAAACATAGGAGATCCATATGACCACAAGTTCACATCAGACGTCTCAAGAAGCCAGACCTAAAGAGACATTTTTCTCTTGGATAAGGGTCATCACCAAAGCTGCATTACGAGATCTACCTAAACGATCTAAGCAATTGGCCATTCAGTTGGGAATCGTTTTGTTTTTCCAGTTTGCCTTTTGGTGGAGAGCAGTGAGTCAGTATATTCCACCATTCATATCGGGACCGATTATTTTTCTTACCGCAACGTATAATGACATCTTGCCTAAGACCATTTATTGGATCATCATCTTTACATTTGGGAAACGCTTATTTTTAAAAATACAAAAGAATGGATTTGGGGAAGCATTACGTCCCATTAAACAACTTAAACCTGAACTGATCCATGCTTATTCTGCGCTAAGACAAAATGCGAAGGTTTACTTGTTGATTGGGTCAGGGGTTGGGTTGATCATTGCGAATAATTTTGCGTCATATAGTCGCTTTAGTGGAGCTCGAAATAAATTCGATAAGTACTTTATTGCCGTCGTCATTTCCTTTACGATCTCTTATTTATTAGGTGAAGGACGTAAGCATTGGATCTTTAAGATGGCTCGTTTGATTTTCTCTGATCTTGCTAAAGCTTTGAAGTTACCTTTTAGATATACTGATTTTCATACCTATGTGATCTTAAGTGGTTTTATTTTAGGTTTATTGTTGGATGCCCCATTGATATTGATGCAGATGATGTATGGAGGATATTACCTGGGATTTGCATTGTTGGCAGTAGGCTTGCTTTTAAAATTCATGACCCCAAAACCAGTCATCAAACATGAAAAAACGATGGGATGATTTATATCGCTATGTGAGTTTCTTTGATCCTGTGACAGGTCAAGGAGCCAGAAGCAATACCTTTACTAAAGAAGGCATTGATAGTGGACTAGATCCATTTCAAGGCAGTTTTCCTGAGTTATTGGATATTGGGATCATGGGTTCATGTGAACACGGTAAAAGCGGCTTATGTTTGGCTTCTGGAGTTCAGTGTTATCAAAAAGGCGGAGAAATAGAAGAAGATCATATGAGTTTTGAGACTTTCTCAAAGATCATCGACCAAGCTCAAAACAAAACATTTCAGATTGCTTTAGGTGGAAGAGGTGATCCTGATCAACATCCCGACATCATCAAAATATTGACCTATGCCCATAATCATGGTGTCACACCTAATTTCACAACCTCAGGATATGGATTAAATAAGAAATTATTACCGGTCATTAAACAATGTTGTGGAGCTGTAGCAGTGAGTTGGTATCGTAATCATTACACAATGGATGCGATTAAAATGTTAACGGACTACGGAATCAAAACCAACATTCATTATGTGCTTTCTAGAGATACACTTGAAGAAGCCATTGAATTGATTGAACACAAGTCATGGCCTCATGGGATCAATCGAATCATCTTCTTGCTTCATAAACCTGTAGGCTTTGGTTCATACGATCAAGTACTAGACATCAAAGATCCCAAAGTCCAGCATTTCTTTTCACTGATGGATCGCGTAGAGATCGCAAATAAAGTGGGTTTCGATAGTTGTTGTGTCCCTGCGATCCTTAACTTGACCACAAAAATCAGTCCTTTATGTATCGAAGCTTGTGAAGCCGGACGTTTCTCAGCTTACATTAGTCCAGACAATAAACTGATCCCATGCAGTTTCGAAAAAGATGAAGCCTATTCTGTTTCACTTGATGAGATGAGTATCCAAGAAGCTTGGGATTGTGAAGTCTTTGATCGATTCAGAAATAGGCAGACAGGCAAATGCAGTGGTTGCAGCAGTAGATCATCGTGTTACTCAGGATGCCCCATCATCCCTGAAATTACCTTATGCGATCGATTCCAGTTCGATCAGAAGGAGAGTCATTTATGAAAATCAAAGTCGATCATGTTACCAATTCTTCCAGTGAAGTATTTGGTGTAGTCCTGGCTGACAGTGCAGTCACTGCAGGACTCTTATTTATGCTGGATACCTTAATGACAGGTTATCGCTCAACCAACATGTCTATAAAGCAAGATGAGCTTTATGATGAACTGATGATGGAATCTGAAAGAATGGCATCTAGGATAACTGAAGGAGTCATTGATGATGCCCACCAACAAGAGAAAATCGTAACGGATGCCTATGATGAAGCCCTGTCTTTGCTTTCAAAGGCAGCTAAAGATCTTCAATCTGAATTAGCTCAAACAAAAAAGAACTGGGAAACTATTGATAAGACAGCCGATAAGAGCACCAGTGAATATCAAGTTCAAAGTGATAAAAACAAAGCCTATCTTGATTATCTTTCTGAACAGCTCAAACAGATAGAGCTACAAAAGAAATCAGTTGAACAAGATCGAACTGCTAAACAAAGTATCATTTCTGAAAGAGACGCATGGATCCAACAAAATCAATCAGATTATGTCACTGTACAGGAACAGAAGGCTTTGCTGAAGTCCATGGCACCCATGTTTGAACCTGGCAATTCTGAAGCAAATCCTTGGCTAGAGTGTTTCAAAGAACTGGAAAAACGTGAAATCGATATCGATAAGACGCTTATGGCAGCCAATGCTCGAAGTGAATATAAAGCCCTGGCTAAAGGTGAACTGCAGCCTAATGAAGAAACCCAAGCATTACTTAAACAACTGGAAACCGAAAAGATAAATTATGAAACGCAAGTTGCTGATGCTGATGCAGCCACACATAAGAAATTGAAAAGTGCCTATGAAAAGAAATGTAAAGCACTATATGATCAAATTTTAAAAGCCAATCGAGGAGAACTAGCAACCAAAGCATCAGAAGGACTTCAATATGGAGCTGATGTCGCAATCGATGGATTAGCTGAATTGGCTGGTCCTGCCGGAGCACAAATCAAGATTGCTTATGGAGCCCTTAAGACCATGTTTTTAGGTGTAAAAGATGCAAGAAAAGATCCTAAGAATAAGTCAAAGCACTTAGCTAAAGCCATCCTAAATGTATCCGCTACAGCCATCAAAGATCGTTATGGTGATCAAGCTTGGGCTAAAGAAGCAACGACTTTACTAAACTCAACCCTTCAGAGCAGTTTAAATGCATCCATTGCGGGGACCAGTATTCCTGAGTCTATCGGAACCAGTTTAACCAAAGGGATCTTTGATTTAGGTGCTGATAAAGGAATTGCTGCATTAAAAGAAGCCACAACGATCGCACAAGATACCATAGAATCTCAGTATACTTTGATGACCCCTCAAGAAATCTTAAATGATAATCCACTGACTCAAAAATTAAGCGAGTCCATCAAAACTCAAATCATCTTCACGCCATGAGAAATCATGGTTTTTTTATAATGTTCTGCATTTTGCATAACCATAAGTATTGTGTGATAATAAATGTGTAGTTTGAAGTTCACTCGGGAGATCTTTATGAATCTTGAAATCTTAAGCCAATTGGTCAATAATGCTGGGCTTTTACTCTCAGTCAGCATCCTGAATCAAGTAGGACATCTCATCATTCATCGACGCAGCAAATACTCAGATGTGATCGATGGGTTGATTTTAGGTGTGATCGCAATAACAGTCATGACTAACCCCATGACTTTCGTAGAAGGTCTGGTTTTTGATACAAGGTCTATCTTATTAAGTGTCAGTGCTTTATATCTAGGTGCTATTCCTGCTATCATTGCTGCCATAATGGCTGCATTGTTTAGGATATATCAAGGTGGTGTTGGAGCATTAGCAGGAGTTCTTGTTATAGGGAGTGTCACTGCTTTTGGGTTGATTTGGCGAACTTTCTCCTCACCCAATAAGATTCGTCGTAAAGCGTGGAAACTTTATGTTTTTGGTGTATTAACACATGTCATTATGTTGTTGTGTATGTTGATCTTACCTTGGGATCTTGCGATGAATACCTATAAAAATATTGGATTACCTGTTTTGGTACTTTATCCAATGGCTTCTTTACTCTTAAGTGCATTGATTCAAACTCAAGTTGAGAATGCAGACATGGTATCCAAACTTAGTGAATCAGAGTCTTTATATCGTTCCTTCTTTGATTTAAATCAAGCCATGATGCTGATCCTTGATCCAAAAACGGGAAACATCATCGATGCCAATAAAGCCTCAGAGAATTATTATGGTTGGGACAAGAAAACTTTGACCAGTATGAAGGTCAGTCAAATCAATACCATGTCACCAGATGAAATAGAAGAAAAACTTAAGTTGGCTGTCGAAGAAAAGCAGAATCATTTTGAATTCAAACATCGTCTAGCAAATGGTGAATTACGAGATGTAGAAGTATATTCTGGTCCTGTCATGCGTTTAGGTAAACACATGATCTATTCGATCATTCATGATGTAACCGATCGAATTATTGCTCAGTCTGATTTCGCCAATAGCGAAATACAATTCAAGACATTAGTAGATAATGCTCCTTATGCAATTTTCATTCAATTAGATAATCGTTTTTACTATCTAAATAAAATGGCGTGTAATTTATTTGGGATTAAAACTGCTGAGGCATTGCTTGATGAACCAGTCATGGAACACTTTCACCCTGATTCAAGAGAGGTCATAAAAGAGCGTATAAGGCTATTAAACGAAGATAAAAAAATGGTTCCAGCCAACGATGAGGTCTTTCTTAAAATGGATGGAACTCCGGTAGATGTCACCGTTTTGGCAATTCCTTATCGAACTCTAAACAAGAATGGTGCCATAGTTTTCGCTTTGGATATAACAGAAGCCAAAGCTTTACAACTACAAAAACAAGAATTTGAGATTCAAATGCGTCAGCAACAAAAACTTGAAGCCATTGGCAGTTTAGCCGGTGGTGTGGCACATGAGATCAATAACCCCATCAATGGGATCATGAACTATGCCCAGTTGATTGTAGACTCACTCGGTCAAGTCAAAGAAACTGAAAGCTACGCTAAAGAAATCATTCGCGAAACCGAAAGAATATCAGAAATCGTAAGAAACTTACTTCAGTTTGCACGTATGGAAAAACAATCGCATTCATATGCCAGTCTTTACGACATCGTTAACAGAACAGTCTCACTAACCAATGTGATCTTTAAAAAGGACAATATTGTATTGGACATCCAATTAGATCCTGAACTTCCTGATTTCAAATGTCGTTCTCAACAGATCCAACAAGTCCTCATGAATCTGTTGACCAATTTAAGAGATGCCCTCAATGATCGATATCCTCAATCTGATCCGCTCAAGAAAATCGAGATAAGAGCACACCTAACCCATGAGAATGATCGAAAATGGATCGAGCTTTCGGTCAAAGATTATGGGACCGGTATCGATGAGGAAATCATACAGAAGATATTTGAGCCTTTTTACTCCACCAAAGCCAAAGATAAAGGAACAGGATTGGGTTTATCCATCAGTTATGGGATCGTAAAAGACCACCATGGAGAAATCATCGTAGACAGTATAAAAGGCGAATACAGTATGTTTAGAGTAATCTTAACGGTAGATAATGGATGGGAAACTATGGAGGCAACTCATGACTAAAGTGTTGATCGTTGACGATGAAGTATCACTACGAATAACCTTAAGTAAATTTCTTTTTAATGAAGGCTATGAAGTTTTAAGTGCATCAAATGCCGATGAAGCTTATCAAGAGGCACAACGGTTTAATCCGGATGTGGTCGTATCGGATATTGTGATGCCTAAAGGAAGCGGAATCGAACTGATGATGAAGTTGCGTAAGCAATCCAGTGATCTGCAAATCATCATCATGACAGGTGAACCTACTGTAGAAACGGCAGTCAGTGCTGTACAAAACGGCGCCAGCGACTACATCAGTAAACCCATTCATAAGGATGACTTCTTAAACATCGTTCGTAAAGCAGCCGAAATTAAAAAACTGTTGGATCAAAAAAGAGAACTTGAAAGTCGTAATCAGGAGTATCAAAGAGATTTGGAACGAATGGTTGAACGTCGTACCTTTGCCTTACAGCACTCTATGGAAAGCATCATTTTGCTTTTATCGCAAGTCGTTGAATCTAGAGACCCCTATACAGCAGGCCATCAACGCCGAGTAGGAAATTTAGCTGCCGTCATTGCCCAAAAAATGAACATGTCTAAACAAAAAGCAGAAGAAATACGAACCATAGGCTATATCCACGATATCGGTAAGATCAGTATCCCTGCTGAAATCTTAAGCAAACCAGGTAAATTAACAGATCTAGAAATGGCACTATTACGTAATCATTCCTTTAGTGGCTATGAATTATTAAAAGGATCCAATCTTCCTGAAACGGTCGCAGAAACCATTTACCAGCACCATGAACGGTGTGATGGCAGTGGATATCCTAGACAACTGATTGAAAGTGAGATCTTGATGGAAAGTCATATCTTGATCGTGGCTGATGTGGTTGAAGCCATGATGTCGCATCGACCATATCGTCCTTCTTTAGGTAAAGAAGCTGCACTTAGTGAAATTCAAAATAGAAAAGGCATCGCTTATCGCAGCGATGTCGTAGATGCATGTCTACAGGTTTTTAATGAAGATAAGTATGAAATTGATGATTTAGTGCATTCAATCAGTTTAAGTTTTTAGAACTTATGGATTCTGATTCATCATCAATGCTTTGATTTTATGCTCTAATGCAAGGTAAGCTTCTTCAACATCTTCGATATTTAAAACAGTTTCTTCCATAGGACACATACCGGTTTGGGTATCGTTGATGATGTAGGGAACTTCTTTTTCATAGGTAAAAGGTATCTTATGTTTCTCTAAAAGTTTGATCGCATGTGTACTGATCGTGATCGTATGTAAACGCTGTATACGAGCCCGTATAAGCAAGAATGCAGCTGATTTACCAATCACTCGATCAATGACTATGGCATCCTTAAAGAAGTCAGGATCGACTCGTAAAGGCTTCATTAAAGGACGTAAGCCTCTTTCGGTACTAATGTATTCATCATCGCCTTTTAGAGCGATACAACTGAGTTGTTGGATCTTTAAACGTTCAATGGCATTTTGTAGACGAGACATGATTTCCTTTCGTTTCTCTAAAAAGAGACTTGCGTAGTTTGTGAATATAGTGTTCAATTAAAGAAAGCGAGGTTAACGTATGCACACTAGAAAATTTGAGAAGTCAGGGATCAGTCCATCACTGTTAGGATTTGGATGTATGAGGTTTCCAACCTTAGCCGATGGGTCGATTGATGAAGTCAAAGCAACAGAAATGATTGAAACAGCAATGGCCAATGGAGTCACCTATATTGACACAGCTTATCCTTATCATAACGGAGAAAGTGAACCTTTTGTAGGAAAAGTATTAAAAAATCATCCAAGAGAATCATTTTTTCTCGCAACCAAGCTTCCAATTTGGATACTTAAGACAAAAGATGATGCCTTAAGAATATTCAATGAACAACTCGCTCGTTTACAAGTCGACTATGTTGACTTCTATTTGCTTCATGCCTTGGATCAAGAAAAGTGGGATCTATTGCTTAAGTTAGGTGTCATTGAAGTCGTTGAACAACTTAAAGCAGAAGGCAAGATCAAAAACCTAGGATTCTCTTTCCATGATGAATATCCTGTCTTTGAAAAGATCGCAACTTATCGTCAATGGGACTTCTGCCAGATTCAATACAACTACATCGATACTCAAATCCAAGCTGGAAAGAAAGGTTATGATTTAACTGTAAAATTAGGTATACCTTTGGTTGTGATGGAACCCATTAAAGGTGGGATGTTGGCAACCTTACCTGATGATATTGCCCAACCTTTCAAAGATTATGATCCAAAAGCTTCCTTGTCTTCATGGGCCTTGCGTTGGGTAGCAACGCATCCAAACGTTAAAGTTATATTAAGCGGAATGAGTACGATGGATCATGTCTTAGATAATCTCAATACCTTCAATCACTATAAAGATCTTAGCGATGAAGAAATGTCCATCGTTCATAAAGTCAATGACATCATCAATGCGAGAACAAAGAATGGTTGTACGAGCTGTGAATACTGTATGCCTTGTCCATTTGGAGTCAATATTCCTAGAAACTTCAAGATTTGGAATGATTATTCGATCTTTAGAGATGAAACCAAAGCCATTAAACGCTATTGGACAGATCTTAAAGCTGAAGTAAGGGCCGACATGTGTCAAGCATGTGGGGCTTGTGAAGCGCTTTGTCCGCAACACATCCACATCATCGATGACTTGATTCAAGTCGCAAAAGATATTCCGCATCCTTAAAAGCACTTCGGTGCTTTTTATGAAGTTTATTTAACAAAGCTCTTCTCCTGTTCATGTATAATAAACTTAACGGAGACGCTATGACCAAAGTATGTTTTGTGGATGATGAACTTAATATCAGACGCTTAGTTGCCTATGATCTTAAACAGGCAGGCTATGATTTTAACTTGTGTGAAAATGGTAAAGTTGCCTATGAGCTCAGTAAAATTCATTCTTTTGATGTCTTCATCATCGATTGGATGATGCCTGAAATGGATGGGATCACCTTGGTCAAAAAGCTTAGAGAAGATCATCAAAGTGCTTTGATCATAATGTTGACGGCTAAATCCGAAGAAGAAGATCTTATTGAAGCTTTTGAAGCTGGTGTCGATGATTATCTCACTAAGCCATTCTCTTCTCGTGAATTATTAGTTCGTATGAAAGCACATTTAAGTCGATTAAAAGCCAATATAGGATCAACACTGACTCATCAAAGTTTACACATCAACTTAAAGAGCCGTGAAGTTCATTATCAAAATAAACCCATTGATTTAACAAAAACAGAATTTGATCTCTTGATGATGTTTATAGAAAACAAGGGTATCGTTTTATCACGAGATCAAATCTTAAATACGATCTGGGGCTTTGAATATGACGGAGATACAAGGATCGTAGATGTCCATGTCTTTAAACTAAGAAGCAAACTTGAAAACACACACATAGAAATCAAATCATCACGAGGCATCGGTTATATTCTCGATGAAGTTCATGAAAACTAAACAGATTGTTTACTATATTCTTTTTAATGGTGCATTGATGATATCCATCTGGCTATTTAAAGATTTTCTGATTGAAATAGCTTTGATCGCTATTTTAGGTAATGCCTTCATCATAGTTAGACTTGAACAAGCTCATCGTCTTGAGAACCAAAGACATATCTCACAAGCCAATCAACTCAGTCTTCAGCAAGAAAAAAACATCCAATTAAAATCCACACAAATTGAAACCATCGTCTCTAATTTACCGTTTCCGATTGCCTTGATGGATAAAGTTGGAAACATAGTCTTAAGCAATGTTCTTTTTGAACAATTCGTCATTGATCCAAAACAAAAGCTAGCCTATGACAGTAAAGCTTTTCAACCAGAAATTGGAAGTTTTATCAAAAATGCATATATCAAAGACGAAGTTCTTATTCGAACCTTCAACATCAACAGTATCGATTATCAAGCCTTGTCTGTTCCTGTTTTTGATGGGGGAAGAAGTGCTGGTTGTTTGTTTATGTTTTTAGACATCACCAAGATCTTAGAAGGAGAACGTGTTCAAAAGCGTTTCATAGCGGATGCATCACATGAGTTAAGAACACCGTTGTCGGTCATCATGGGCATGATCAAGATCTTGAATCGACCCGACTTCAATGATCAAGATACATTAAGGGAATTCATGGATCAAATCGATAAAGAATCATTAAGAATGGATAATATCATTACTGATCTCATGTCTTTATCAAAACTTTCATCCAACAGAGTCATATTAAATCCTGAACCAGTCAACCTAAACCAATTGATTCAAGATGTATATACTCCGCTTAAACATTTGATTCAAGAGAAAAACAACATATTTACTATGGAAATCGATAAAAGGATCCAACTGAATCTAGATCGAGTTAAAGCCCATCAGATCTTTACCAATCTGTTGACCAATGCGATCAAGTTTACGCAAGATGGAACCATTACCATATCTGCAGAAATAAATGGTCCCTACTGTATCGTAAAGGTCAGTGATACAGGTATAGGAATCAAAGAAGAAGATCAAAAATACATCTTTGAACGCTTTTATCGTACGGATCAATCACGATCCAGAACGTCAGGCGGTAGTGGTTTAGGATTAGCCATCGTCAAATCGTTTGTCTTGGCGCATAAAGGTGACATAGAAGTCAGCAGCAATGTTGATAAGGGATCTTGTTTTACCATAAAATTCCCAATATAAATGTAAATTTTTCTTAACAAAACCTTAACTGAACCGAAATCAATTCGGTTTTCTTTTTTTCTATACTATGATCAAGGAAAAACAAATTCCAGGAGGAACAGATGAAGTTAAATAAAATCCTGATCAGTACACTTATGATCGCACTTGGCTTAGCCGCTTGTGCAAGTCCAAAAACGAGTTTAAAAGGATCTATCGCCATTGATGGATCATCTACAGTTTATCCAATCGCAGAATTGGTTACCGAAGATTATAACAAAGATTATCCTGACGTTGAAATCACAGTAGGTTTCTCAGGAACAGGCGGTGGATTCACCAAATTTGCATCGGGTGAAATCGATATCTCTAACGCATCCAGACCCATCAAACAGGCTGAAAAAGATGCTGTAGCTGCAGCGAAAATCGAATACTTAGAACTCAAAGTCGCTTATGATGGTTTATCCGTTGTCGTCAATAAACAAAACACTTGGGTCGATTACTTGACCTTCGATGAACTCAGAGCCATCTTTGGGGCTGATGCAACTGCAACCAAATGGTCTGATGTCAGAGCTGGTTGGCCAGAAGAAAACATCGTGATCTACTCACCAGGTCATGAATCTGGAACCTTCGACTTCTTCACTGAAGCTGTCAACGGAAAAGCAGGCGTCATCAGACAAGATTCAGAAACTGTTAAAATCTCCTTTAGTGAAGATGACAATATCTTGGTTACTGGTGTTGCTGGTGGTAAAGGTGCTATTGGTTACTTTGGATTTGCTTACTTTGAAGAAAATGCAGACAAATTAAAAGTCGTGCCTTTAACCAAAGATCCTGTTAAAGCAGCAGTTACCCCAGTCTTCGCAACGATCGCTGACAGTACTTATCCATTATCCAGACCGTTGTTCATCTATGTCAATAAAGCATCGCTAAAAAGAGCTGAGGTCTTGTCTTATGTCACCTTCTTCATCAAAAACGCAAAAGAGTTATCTAAAGAAGTTGGTTATGTGTCCTTACCGGATGCAGACTATGAAGCTGATTTAAAACTACTGAAATAGAAATGTCTTTAAAATCACGTATAGACTTACAACTTTATTGAACACAGATTCAATTCAAGACAGGTGCCTTATAAGGCGCCTTCTTGTGTTTAGAAAGGCAAGTATGACGAAAAAGAAAAAAAGATGGTTGGAAGAAAAAAGTATTGAATGGATCTTGATCGCTGTGAGTACGATTTCAATTTTAACAACTTTGGGCATCGTCTTGACTTTATTCTATGAGTCCTATGAATTCTTCACTGTAGTTTCGTTTAAAGAATTCTTTACGACCTTAAGATGGGCGCCTGTCTTTGATCCGCCATCCTTTGGGGTCTTGCCTTTATTATCAGGAACCTTTCTGATTGCGATCTTATCAAGTTTTATTTCCTTGCCTTTAGGTTTAGGCAGCGCCATCTATCTTAGTGAATTTGCCTCTAAGAAGGCACGCAAGGTCATTAAACCAATCTTAGAACTCTTGGCAGGTATTCCATCCATTGTTTATGGTTTCTTTGCGTTGACCTTTATTACACCCATCATAAGAACTATCTTGCCTGAAACTTCGATCTATAATGCGTTGAGTGCTTCGATTGCGGTAGGGATCATGACTTTACCGATGGTTGCATCCCTAAGCGAAGATGCGATGATGGCTGTTCCTGATTCCATTCGACAAGGAGCTTATGCTTTAGGTTCAACGAAATTAGAGGTAGCGATCCACGTCATTGTACCGGCTGCTTTCTCAGGAATAGGGGCCTCATTCATGTTGGCGATTTCCAGAGCTGTCGGTGAAACGATGATCGTTGCGATTGCGGCTGGTCAAACTCCAACCTTTACGCTCAACCCTTTAGAAAGCATACAAACGATGACTGGCTTTATGGTCAATATGGCTCTAGGTGATATTCAACAAGGCTCTATTGAGTTTAAAACCGTGTTTGTGGTAGGAGCCCTATTATTCCTTGTCACACTTGTTATGAACTTCATTGCTAAGTTCGTTATTCAAAAGAATCGTGAGGTGTACTAATGAAGAAAAATACTTTGTATCATACTCGATTAAAAAGAAGACTCTTACTTAATCAAGTCTTCAAATTCATCTTCATGTCGACCATCATCATCTCCATCATGGTTTTAGGGATCTTGGTGATGGATGTGTTAAGTAAAGGTTTGGGTTCTTTGGATTTAGATTTTATACTCAATATGCCCTCAAGTCGACCAGAAAGAGCAGGGATCTTACCTGCACTGCTTGGAACTTTATGGGTCATCGTATTGACAGCTTTGATTTCTATTCCTGTTGGGATAGGGACAGCCATCTATCTGCAAGTTTATGCGGATAAAAAAACCTGGTTCTTCAAAGTTTTAAACATCAACATCGCTAATTTGGCAGGGGTACCTTCCATCGTCTATGGGATCTTAGGTCTAACCGTATTTGTCCAAATTCTAAAGATTGGTCCTACGATCTTAGCCGGGGCATTGACTTTAAGTCTCTTGATTCTACCAGTCATCATTGTTTCTTCAATTGAAGCGATTAAAGCGGTGCCTCCATCCATTACGGAAGGATCGCTTGCATTAGGTGTCAGTCGCTGGAGAACGATCACTGGAGTTGTCTTACCGATGGCGATCCCAGGCATCATGACTGGATCGATCTTAGCCCTTTCCAGAGCTATGGGTGAAGCTGCTCCCATGATCATGGTTGGTGCTGTAGGCTTTGTGACTTTCTTACCTAACAGTATTCTAGATCGTTATACCTTATTGCCGATGCTGGTCTACAACTGGACTTCACGTCCTCAAGAAGCCTTTGCTCAAATCGCTGCAGCTGGAATCATCGTTATGTTGATACTACTTCTGTTGACCAATCTTACTGCCATCATCATTCGTAATAAAACTCAGAACCGAGTAGATTAGGAACCACTATGCAAACAAAAATCAAAGTAGAAAATCTTAACTTCTATTATGGAAACTTCCAAGCTTTAAAGAATATTTCTATGGATATCTATGCCAATAAGATCACAGCTCTGATTGGTCCTTCAGGGTGTGGTAAATCAACCTTTATCAAATCAATCAATCGGATGTATGATCTTATTGATGGAGCCACAGCCAAAGGAAGCATTACCTTAGATGGGATGGAAATCTTAGATAAAAACACAGATGTGGTTGAACTTAGAAAACGGATCGGTATGGTCTTTCAAAAGCCCAATCCTTTCCCAAAATCAATAACCGAGAATGTTCTGTATGGGGTTAAAAGGCATGGTGATGTCCCCAAGATCGAGTGGCCTGCTTTGCTTGAAAGTTCACTAAGAAAAGCATCGCTGTTTACAGAAGTCGAACACAAACTCAACCAATCTGCCTTCTCTTTATCTGGTGGTCAACAGCAACGTCTATGTATTGCCCGTACTTTAGCCACCAAACCTGAAGTCCTGCTGATGGATGAACCGACATCCGCTTTAGATCCCATCGCAACCGCTAAGATTGAAGAACTTCTCGAAGAGCTCAAAAAAGAATATACTGTAATCATAGTGACGCATTCGATGCAACAAGCCGCTCGAATTTCAGATTATACAGGGTTCTTTCTAAATGGAGAACTCATTGAATTTGGTTTAACGAAGACTTTATTTTCAACCCCACAAGACAAACGTACCGAAGATTACATCACTGGAAGGTTTGGTTAGGAGCCCATGATGGTAAAAATAGAAACAGAAATTCAGTTATTCAAAGATGATATTTTCTTAATGAGTCAAAATGTTAGACGTATGTTTACGATGGCAATCGAAGTGTTAGATACTGGTAATAAAGAAAAAGCACTTAGCATTGTTGAACTTGATGAGTATGTCAACAATGCAAATGAAGCCATCAATGATAAGGCCGTGGAGGTGTTGTCGTTATTGGCACCGGTCGCATCAGATTTACGCATCATCATCGCTGGAATCAAAATTGCCACAGACTTAGAACGAATCGGTGATTATGCTAAAGCCATTGGTCGTTTCGTCATCAAGAATGATGATTTGGATCAACAGCTTTTACCATATATAGATACGATAGGTGAAAAGTTCATGGAATTTTATGATGAAACCATCATTGCCTACATCAATCGCGATGTGAAATTAGCTTTAGAGTTACCGTCACGCGATGATGAGATCGATGCAGCATTTAAGAATATGATCAGCCACATCGAATTATTGACTGAACAGAAGAAAGACATCACCCATTTGGTCCCTACGATTGGGATGCTTAGAAACATCGAAAGAGCAGGCGATCATACCAAAAACATTTGCGAACAAGTCATTTATGAAGTCAGAGGCCAACATTATGACTTTGGATAAAAGTGTGGGCATTCATAAAGTAACTTAAGTATTATTTGATATAATAAGCAGAGAAACATAACCATGGTTTTTCTGCTTTTTAAAACCATGATCAGAAAGAATAAACATATGACCATTAAATCTACTCAAGTCTACAATGCCTTTATCAGCGGAGCCCAATCTTTGATCCTACAAAAACAGATTCTCAATGATATGAATGTTTTTCCTGTTGCGGACGGGGATACCGGAAGCAATATGGCTTATACGATGGAAGGCATCTTAAGATCCAGTAAACATTATGATTCCATGACTGAAACCATGAATTCAATTGCCGATGCGGTCAGTTTAAATGCGAAAGGCAATTCAGGAGCCATCATGGCTCAATTCATCATTGGGTTTTCAGAAACCTTACCTGATCGAGAATTATCAGATAAAGATTTTATTGATGGTTTGAAAGTTGCCGTCAAGAAAGTTTATGAAGCTCTAAGTCATCCAGTAGAAGGCACAATGATCACTGTCATGCGTCTATGGGTCGATGAGATCGATGCCTTATATCAGAAATCACACGACTTTAATTTAACCATCAATGCTTCTTTAAACAAGGCGTATGAAGCTTTAAAAGATACACCTAATTTACTTCAGATCTTAAAAGAACATCATGTGGTAGACAGTGGAGCCAAAGGTTTTGTCCATTTCTTAGAAGGATTTGTGAAAGGTTTATGGACTACAGAAAAGCTCATTATTGATGAAGCCATAGATGATCATGACCATGAATCACACATCATCGATGCTAACGAAACGATCAATTTCAGATATTGTACAGAAGCTTTAGTGCGAACAGATCTTACCGACACCCAAGACATCAAGAACCGTTTAGAGCCTCTTGGAGACTCATTGCTTGTGGTTAGAAGTAAACACTACCTTAAGGTTCATATACACACCAATAGCCCTGAAAAGGTCATGGATGACTTAAAAACAGTGGGGACCATCATTCAGCAGAAAGCCGATGATATGATCCTACAACACTTAGATTTTACTCCACATTCTAAGATTGCTTTAGTGACGGATTCTATTGCGGATCTACCAAAAGGCATCATTGATGAAGCCAGGATCCATGTGTTTCCTTTGACCATCATGATCGAAGAAGCACCTTTCCTTGATCGCATCACCATGCCTTCAAATGTCTTCTATGAAAGAATAAATTCATTCAAAGCTTATCCTTCATCTTCACAACCTACCTTAAAAAGCATCGATGATTATTATAAACAACTGTTTCAACACTACGAACAAATCTTAGTTATTTCTGTTTCCTCAAAGATGAGCGGAACTCATCAAGTCTTTAAGAAAGCAGCAGATGCTTATGAAGGTAAGGTCGTCGTCATCGACAGTAAACAAAATTCTGGAGCTCAAGGTCTTCTGGTCATGAAAGCTTATGAGTTGATTCAACAAGGTCTTCCCATAGATGTCATCCAAGATAAGATCGAAAAAGCCATAGAAAACACCAAGATCTTTGTCTCAGTCGATACTTTGAAATATATGGTCAAAATGGGCCGTTTAAAACCCATTGTCGGTAAGATTGGGAAATGGATCAACATGAAGCCCATCGTCACCATCGATGAGACAGGTCACGGGGTAACCAAAGGCGCATCATTCAGTAAGAAACAAACAGAACGCAGAATGATCAAAGAAGTCATGGCTATGGCTAAAGATAAAAAGTTGGTCAATTACTGTATCGTCCATGGGAATGATCTTAAGCGAGCAGAACGTTTTGGTAGCTTGTTGACACAAAAGCTTAACCAAGCTCCACTATTCATAGATGAAATATCCACCATCGTGGCGATGAGTGCTGGACCTAAGACCTTTGCGATCGCCATACAAGTCGAGGACAAACAATGACACCTATTTTAATCTCTTTATTGATTTTCTTTCTTATCGCCTTCACATTTGGAACCTTAAAAAATAACCATGGCTTAGTTGATATTGCCTGGGGAATGGGTTTCGTGGTCAGTGGACTCACTGCTTTATTCACCAATGAGATCACCACAGTTAAACTCATAGGGTTTGGGATGTTACTCATCTGGGGCTTAAGACTCAGTATTTATCTCTTCTTACGCAATTGGAACAAACCTGAAGATAAGCGTTATACAGAAATGCGTAAACGTTGGACCAAACATCCTTATCTCTACAGTTTCTTAAATGTTTATGTCCTACAAGCCATACTTTTATTTCTGATCAATCAACCGTATTATCAATTAGCTTTCCTAGACAATCCAAGTTTAAGTATCATAAGTTATGTCTCAGTTGTCTTTTGGGCCATTGGTTTCTGTTTCGAAGTCATGGGTGATAAACAACTCGCAGATTTCAGAAAGAATCCTGCCAACAAAGGCAAAATCATTACCACAGGCTTATGGTCCATCACACGCCATCCAAACTACTTTGGGGAAGCATTGATGTGGTGGAGTATGGCAACCTTCACAGTCAGCGTAGGAGCGCCAGTATGGGTGCTGTTTAGCGCATTACTGATTACTTTATTATTGAGATATGTTTCAGGTGTACCACTTTTAGAAAAGAAGTACAAAGACAGAGAAGACTTTAAAGCATACGCAAAGAAGACAAGTATCTTTATCCCATGGTTTAAAGGAGGCAAATAAACATGAGAAACATTAAAATAATCGCTTGGTTAGGTGCCATCATTATGACAGCCATGATCATCTTCTCAATCGTGACAGGTGACTTTGCGGTAGATGGAGCAGCACTCTTAAGCAATGTATGGGGTCAGATGAGTATGGTAGATCTCTATATAGGATTTATTCTATTCTATCTATGGATCTTTAAAAGAGAGAAGGGATTAGGAGCTCGGGTAGGTTGGTTTATTCTACTTATGGTTACAGGTAGTTTAGCCACAGCTCTATACATTCTAAAAGCAGCATATACCTCAAAGACTGAAACAGAATTCTTCTTAGGTAAATGAACACAAAGGCATCAACAATGAGTTGATGCCTTTTATTATGACCATAAAAAAACGGCCCTGAGGAACCGTTTTAATATTATTTTTGTACGAGTTGCTAAAAGAATAATCAAGGAGCTGGTGTAGCAGTGCGTTTAAAGTCTGGAGCGGTATATGTACCAGTAGCACCAACACATTTGAAACCAGCATTAATAACATTGTTGGTTGTATCAACAGTATATGTAATTGTTAATCCACTAACTACAGCACCTGAAGCAGGTACTAATGGATCGGCTTCAAGCATAACTGACATTGCTGCTTGCGAGTAGGATGAGCGGCAGTTAGCAGAATCTCTGCCTTGTTCAGCCTTTGTAATATAACCAGTAATCGCAGGAATCAAGATCGCAGCCAAGATAGCCAAGATAGCGATAACGACGATCAATTCAATAAGTGTAAACCCTTTTTTGTTTAATTTCTTCATTTGTTCTCCTTTTTGAAGTTTAATTGTGATTCTAGGATTAGTAGTTGTGGAGTAAACGTTTCAACGCCTCAGGATTGTTGGTGTACTCCAATGCTGTATCCACAGAGATCAGATTTTTTCGGATCAAGTTAGCCAGGGATCCGTCCAGGGTGCACATGCCCATCCGCATGCCGGTTTGAATCGCAGAGTTGATCTGAACGATTTTGTTTTCGCGGATCAAATTGCCTATCGCATCAGTCATGATCATGATCTCATGTGCGGCAATTCGACCGCCACCTTCGAGTGGAACCAGATCTTGAGAGACAACACCCTGTAGGGATGATGCCAATTGAGTTCTGATTTGCCCTTGTTGGTGGGGTGGGAATACATCAATAATACGATCGATCGTACTGGCAGCCCCGGTAGTGTGTAGGGTGGACAATACGAGGTGCCCGGTTTCCGCGGCAGTCAGAGCCAAGGCGATCGTTTCATGATCGCGCATTTCTCCTACCAAGATCACATCCGGGTCTTCTCTAAGTGCAGAACGTAAGGCTGACGCGAAGTCGGTTACGTCTGTATGGATCTCTCGTTGATGGATCATACCCATTTTGGGAGTATGAATGTATTCTACAGGATCCTCTAGAGTTAAAATGTGAACAGATCTATTACGATTGATATGATCAATCATAGCGGCTAGGGTGGTGGACTTACCGCTTCCGGTAGGACCTGTGAGTAATACGAGGCCTCTTGGAAGCATTGCCAATGTACTTAGGACTTCAGGAAGCTTGAGTTCTTCAAGCGTCGGGATCGTTTTTCTAAGTAAACGGATCGCTATTGCGGGTACACCGCGCTGACGGTAGATGTTGAGTCGATATCGATTCATTTCTGAATCTGTATAAGCAGCATCGATATCATGACCTTTTGTATAGGTTTCAAAGGCTTCCGTACTTAACAATTCGTGAACTACGGATAGAGCCTGCTCTGAACTTATTATATCACTTGAATAGGATAGGAGACGTCCATCTTTTCTGAATAAGACCTTCTCATTTCCTGAGATATGAATGTCTGAACAAGACTCTTTTTGTGCCTTTATTAGGATCTCTTGAAGCATGGGTCCCCTTAATCGACAGAATACAGAATGCGTAAGCCTTCTTCGACGGTCGTCACTCCTGTTTCAATCAAATCAGAGACTTCATCTTTAAGCATTCTCATCTTCTTTTCTTTGGCATAGGCTCTTAGATCTTCCATAGAAGCTCTGTGTGTGATGAGATCTTCGAAGTGTGAATCTACGATCATGACTTCATGAACTGGAGTACGTCCCATATAGCCTGTGAATTTGCATTGTTGACAACCTTTACCGGCATAGACATGAGTCAATTGAGTTTGAAGCAAGAGATTATCACTATGACTGGCTTCTGTCTTTTCTTTACAATGCGGACAGATCCGTTTGACTAAACGTTGAGATACGACACATTTGACGGATGAAGCAACCAAATACGGTTCAATGCCCATATCTGTCAATCTAACGATCGTAGATAAGGCATCATTGGTATGGACAGTGGATAAGACCAAGTGACCAGTAATAGCGGCTCTGATGGCGATTTCGGCTGTTTCAGCATCTCGAATTTCCCCAACCATGATGACATCCGGATCTTGACGAAGGATGGATCTTAAGCCAGATGCGAAGGTCAAACCAGCACGTGGATTGACTTGAACTTGAGTGATATTTTGGAAACGACGTTCAATAGGATCTTCTACAGTTACGATATTGAGGGTAGGTTTGGTGATGCTGGACAACATCGAATACAAGGTCGTTGTTTTACCAGAACCGGTAGGACCTGTAACCAATATGATCCCATTAGGGATATGCAAGGATTTTTCAAGTAGATTCAATGTATGATTGGATAAACCCAAAGCTCTCATATCATAATCTATGGCTCTGTTGGCTCCCAACAGACGCATAACGATTTTTTCACCATAAGGTGTAGGTAAACTGGAAACACGCATATCGACATGAATATAGTCTGTACGGACATTGAAGCTTCCGTCTTGAGGTAAACGTTTTTCAGCGATGTTCATTCCGCTGATGATTTTAATGCGGGTCGTTAATAAACCATGAATGTCTTTTGAGAAAGTTGAATGTTCAACCAAGTCTCCATCGATTCTAAAACGAACTCTGGTATGGCTTTCTTCAGGTTCAATATGGATATCTGATGCATTTTCTTGATAGGCTTCTTGAACCAATGAATTGACCAGTTTTACGATTGGTGCAGAATCTACGCGTTCTACGATCGCAGCTTGATCATCTCGTTCAGGATTGATTTCAATGTTGATTTCACCATATTCAGAACGAATATCTTCGATGATTTCATCCGCATTTCGTTTTGAATACACTCTGTCGATACATTTGTCGATTTCAGTTTCTGTCGATAAAACAGTTTGAACTTCCATCGACGTGATCATACTGATGTCTTCAAAACAGGTAAAGTTCAGTGGATCGTTGGTGACAATGTTTAAATGTCCTTCACGAATATTCAGAGGAACGATTTTATGTTTTCTCGCAAATGATTCAGGAACCAACTTAACGGTTTCTAAATCAATGGAAAACAGAGGGTTTTCTAAGAAATCGACTTTTAAGCGTCTTGCCAACGCTTTCATAATGTCAACTTCTTCTACGATGCCCATGTCGATAATGACCGCCCCTAAACGTTTCTTGGATACTTTTTGTTGTTCCAAGGCTTGGTTCAGTTCTTGTTCAGTAATGACCTTTTCTTCAAGTAAGATTTGACCTAAGGGTAATGATTTCACGATGATTGCTCCTTGTACATTTGTGTCTGCCATGCTTAGTGGAATAAATTCTTATGTCTGGTGTTTATGGCTTTTCAATGGAATAGAAATCAATCGCTATAACTGCTTCGCCTGTGGTATTATCACGGCTGGTGGCAGATACAAATACAGTGGAATTCCAACCGACTATGGCATCTAGTACTTCTACATAGTCTGCATATGAACTGCTGAATGTAAAGATGACTGTTGTCATGACCAATTCAGAATTGGAAGAAGGGATCGTTGAGGTCGGAGTCCCTTTACCATTGTAATTATTAACAAGTTCTTTAAGTTTATATGCATAACCATTATTTTCATAAGTTGGAAGATTAGGAGTTGTGATGATGGGATCATTAACGATCCAAGAAATAATATTGATGTCATTGATGACCAAGATCGGCTGCAATCTCAATTCAAATTCTTCTGATGAGATTGGTGCTTCAATCTTAGCGAATTCAACATTTACATCATCCAAGGCTTTTTGAACTTTAGCACTTAAACCTGTTCCAGCTAAAAGCTGAGCGTCAATCAATGTTTTTTGATCTTGTAAACTAGCGTTTAAATTTTTCTGTGTATCGATTGAATTTTGAAGAGGTGTGATGACAAATACATAGACCAAAGCAATCGATCCAATCAACAACAAGAATGCTAATAAATTTCTTTCACGTCTTGTTACCTTCATATTATTCTCCTACCTTCATCGCAACTAAAACATTGCCGATGTATTTACCGTTTTCTTCGTCATATCCATAGTAATTAACTTCTTCAAAGAAACCTGTGTTTCTTAAATTGCGAGCAAATTCAGAAGGTCTTAAGTAATTCACAGAAATCGTTTTTAGTGTAAACCATTGTCCATCAAAATCGATGGTTAAGATTTTTGTGTCTGGAGGTAAACTTGAGTTGATTTTACCGATGACGACAGAGTTAATCTCAGGCATAGCTCCGAAAGCAGCATTCAAAGATTTAAGTTCAACCAAGATTTCTTTAAGATCGGTCAACTGTCTTTGCTTAACAGTAATGTCTTTTATTTGAGCTAGAGTCGAAGGATTGGTTACATAAGCTTCAAGTTCATTATTGGTATCCTTTAGTGTCTTGTCTTGAAGGAATAAGGATAACGAGTAAGCAGACAGCAATAGAACGGTCACCAAGAAGACGGCAATGATATTCAATGATTTAGAACCCTGATTTTTACGTTTCTTTTCTGATAGCAGATAATTATCAAGTAGATTAATGTTGTCTTTTTTCATGATTATTTCCTCAGCGCCGCGCCAATCGCATTAAGATAGGGCAGATAACTTTCCTCTCTCCCACTTAGAAAGTCGGGTTTTGGGTAAAGCAAGGTTTCTACAGACAAACTTTCTGAAACAGCATTTTTAATTTGTGGAATCAATGGATGATCTCCAAAGATGACAATGCGTTTAATTCCAATGTGTGAAGGACGGGTGAATTGAAACTGCATCATTTTATTGATGTCATCTTCAATGTTTGAGATCCATTCAATATTATTCTTGGAATCGACATTATTGAGTTTTGTATTACGAAGCAAGATATAACTCTTATTTTCAAATAAATAAAGTTTCATGATGTCGTTTTCGATATCGGCAACGAGAGTGGGATCATTTCCTTCGCAAACATCAGATTTGCTTACTAATTTTATAACGGATGTGGTTGCGGTTTCAACTACATCTACCTTCAAACCAACTTTGGTACAGACATCAATGTAGCTTGCGAGTGCTTTTTCAGAAATAGCAACCGCTAAAACTCTAACATGTGTCTTGTGTGCCTCAGTTGTTTCATCAAGAATGACGAAGTCTACGATATAATCATGAGTTAAGTCTAATGTAGCGATCATTTCGCTTCTTATGACGAAAGCAACACGTTTATCATCAACTTTAGGGATGGTCAACTCACGATATATAACAGAGGGATTATTGATACATAAAGTACATTTCTTTTCTTTGATGCCATTATCTTCAAGTGCTTTATTAAGCGCAAAAGTAACAGCAGCTGGATCAGCAATCCCCTTAGCATCGATCCAACCGTCTTCCAGAGGGACACTACAAGTTTTCTTATAGTGGATCCGGTTCTTAGTCACTGCGGTCTGAACTACTTGCATCTGTTTCAAACGAATCTCAATAGATAGTGGCATAGAGTGCTCCTTCTTTCCTTTTCCTAAACATTCCCGACAGAGTTATACATTGTAAAGATCGGCTGCATGATCGAGATGACGACAAAGGCAATAATGATGCCCATGACGACCAACATAACGGGTTCAATCAATGCGACCATACGCTGCAGGGCTGTTTCCGATTCCCCATCGAAATAATCAGCAGTTTTAAGTAAAATGTCTCCTAATGAGCCAGACTCTTCCCCAATATAGAGCATCGATCCCAACATGGGGTCAAAAGCTTCAGTATTCGAGATGGCTTTAGAGATGAATTCACCACGGCTGACCAGTGAGATGACCTCATCAAAACGTCGAACCAAGTAGGTGTTTCCTAAAACTTTGCCTGTTATTTCAATCATATCGAGAGCTTGTACACCGCTTAGGTAAAGCGAAGCAAAGGTACGAGCGCAGCGTGCAGAATAAATGGTCCGATTCAGTTTGCCTATGATGGGCATTGTCAACATGAAACGATCCACTTCATATTTAACAGAAGGAATTTGAAGGGCAAATCTTCCCCCCACAAAGAATACGATTAAGAAGATCACAATGATATACCACTGATTGATCACAAAGTCACTAAACGCCAACAAAACACGCGTAGTAGCTGGCATATCTTCTGCCGGAAACATATTTGTGATGGTAGGTAAGACGAATGTAACTAGAATCAAGACGACGGATACCGCTAATACAGACAAGATGATTGGATAAACCAAAGCAGCTTTGACTTTATTGGATAGTTTCATTTCTTTATCGAAATGATCAGCCATACGATTCATGGCTGAATCTAATGTTCCACCTGCTTCACCAGCCAAGATCATATTGACCAGCAAGGATGGGAACATACCAGGTTGAAGTTGCATTGCCAAAGACAACGAATTACCTTTTTGAACGTCTTCATAGAGCTGTGAGAAGACTTTTCGGGCTCGTGGACTATCAGCCTTATCTTGAATCATCTTCAAAGCCTGTGAGATTGGGATCCCGGCATTCAGCATGGTTCCTAACTGTCGGCAGAAGATAACCAAACTCTTCAACTTCAACTTACTTGCGACAGCATTGTTTACACCAAGTTCTTCATATTCCAAACAGAATAAGTTCTTGGCATGAATCTGAGACATGAGATGTCCAGGGGAGTCTGCAGTAAGCGTATCACTGACGGAGTTTCCTGAAGCATCTACAGCTGTAAACCGGAATTTAGAAGGCATATAATGAGCTCCTTTCTTCTTGAGCAGAATTTATTCTTGAGTAGGGGATTTTACAACGGTTATGGTTGGTGGCGAATTTATACCCGTTAAATCGATAACATCAACTGGAATATATGTGTTCACCGCCGGTGAATAAACAATAGTAGGATGACTGTTACCTGTGCTACTCACAAAACTTCCGGCAACAATAGCCCCATAGAAACTCGAAGATGATGACTTCATTTGAACTTCAGCCAATGGAGCATACAGAAGGATAGCGGATGAAGCGGAGCTTGGTCCGATAAAGACTTTAGCGCCATTTGTAGCCACTGCTCCTCTTAGTGTGGAGTCTGCCAAATCAATATTTAAATTGGCACAAATCAAACTGAAGTAATAACTGCCAGATCCTAATGTAAGTGTCCACGGCAATTGTGAGCTACCACTCTTATAAGTTAAAGCCCCTACATAAATCGACATCTTAGTAGAATCTGATTGATTGCCTACGATACCACTGGCATTGATTTGTAACTTTGTATTCGTTGATGAAGTACTGCCACTAGGTTTAACAAATATCGTTAGTTTGCCTGTGCCAGTAACTTTAAATTGATTATTTAACCATAATGTATCTGTTACTAAGGTAATATCACGGTTGATTTCTAGTGTAAAATTAGGCGCTAATGCTGTTACTTTTAGATTGGGCACATAGAAAACTGACTGTCCTGGATTTTCATTTCCAAGATTATATACTGTTGGAACACTTAAATTGGTTGTAGAAGTAATTGAGAAATTTCCATTATTAATGATTTGATAACTTTTACCGCCGCTTGTGAAAGTGAAATTCTTTAACTTGGTAGTTGTCACTGGAGCAGTTAATACAATTATCGGATTTAGTGTCGGCGGGTCTTGTTGATAAATCCCGGCAGTCCCAAGTCCTGGAATTGAGTTGTTATAGTTTGAAGAATCGACAACATCCGTCGGAACAGTTCCGCTTGGAATATAGACTGCGTCAACTGTACCACCTAAAAAGGTAATGGCAGGAGTAGCGGTTGAAGTTGTTTGAATACTGCCATCAATATATGCTCCTCCAACTGCTAGTTTACCTACAGCTAAAACAGCGTCTTTGAAAGCCAATCCACCATTGATATAGCTGACTTCCATGATTCTTGATAATGTGCGTTTAACGTTGCCAATATAGCCATCAGAGAAGATCTGATAGCGATGGACGCTAGGGTCAGTAACCGTTAATGGGGTGATCCAAATTCTTGCTTCAGATGTTTTACCTTTGTTGTTTGAGAATGAAACCACTTGCTTATTGCTGACTGGATAAGTCGCAGCAAAATTATCGATTGCAGTAAAGAATGAGGTTGAAGTTGTGGTTGGAACTGTTGCATAGAAGTTTTCAAAGGTTTGGGTCAGATAGTTGACTCCACCTTCCGCAACATAAAATGTTTCTGTATGAGAAGCTGTTTTTTGAGAATTCTCAAGATTGGCTACGGTGATAAATACGACACCAGATATGATGATGGTCATGACCAACAAAATGATCATAACGGACATCAATACGACGCCAGATTTATTAAGTGTTAATCTTTCCTTTAATGTTTTCATGTTTATTCTCCTTGTCTAAGGACGATGGTCGAATTATAAGTCAATGAACTTCCCTTACTGTCATTGATGGTCCTGACAAAGACGGTAATCACATTAGCGGTATTTGAACATGTGAACTCAGCGATACGATCAGTCAAATGAGCTCCATTAATCGAAATGGTTTTTGTGGTGGTGTTGATATTGAACACTTCTTCAGAGGTGCTGTGTACAATATGACATCCATCACCATCCACATACACATCAGAAGCTTTTCTAAGAGATGCATCTAGTCTTGTGGAAACCATGTTCAAACTGGATTGATTGGCTGATTTTGTTTCATCAGTTTTATACATATCTATGCTCTGTAAGAAGATCGCAACGATTGTACCTAAAAGGATTGTCGTGACCGCCATTACTAGAATTAATTCAATAAGTGTAAATCCTTTTTTATTTTTCATATTTTACCTAAAAATCAGGATTGTTTCAGCCTGCCCTGGTAAAGCTCCATAAGGATTGTTTAGTTTGGTAACTGTTACTTTTGTTTTAGTCATACCATTTTGTGGTGAATTTGCTGTAAATACAATAACGATCGTATAGTCAGCTGTCGTTCTTGTTAAGGTCGTTACAGAACCAACTGTAACTGGACTTGGATAAGTTGCTGAAAGAGCAGTAATCGTGGTTGATAGATTACTGGTCAACGAATATGAATAAACTTCTTCCATTATATTTTGAGAAACCGTTGCGGTTTCAACTTGAACTTTTGATACAGCATTAAGCTTGATGCCTAACATGAAAGCAGGGAATATTGCAACGACTAAAATGGCGAAAATCGCCATCGCCACAATCACTTCAACAAAGGTCATCCCCAACTTCGTTTTGATCATGAGATCATGTAAACCCAGAACCTTTCCTTATAGGATAAAGAAACTCAATTACGCAATTGACCGATCATGGTTCCGAAGAACTTTAGATGTCGAACTTTGTGCCCCAGTCTTTCGAACTGGTTTACCAGAATATTAACTAATCTAAAATTATTATAGCACTATTTCAATATTGGCAATAGAAACAAGCCGATTTTTAGGATGTTTTTATACTTTTAAGGACTAAAATCGATGTCTTTTATACCAATTTCAATACAATTAACAAGTTACACGATAAACAAAGGTGAAAAATTATATCGTCCATAAAAAAGGACAAAAAGAGCGAACCCAATGTTTGCACACGATAAGTTGTATTGTGCAAACAGAGACGTTGCAGCAGCGATCTTTTGGTTTATAATTGATATTGTAAGATAATAATGAAGAATTTAGAAATATGAATTTAAATAAATGAATAAATATATTAATAATATTTATAAATATATTGACAATATTAATATATTATTATAATATTTAACTATATTTATGTTTAAATGATCGAAGGTAACGAAAAATGACTCAAACTCCTAAAAAACTATGGAATAAAGACTTTATCTTACTGTGGCAAGGAACTGCGGTCAGTGTTTTTGGGGATGTTTTATACAGTATCGCGATTGGCTATTGGGTGTATCGCGAGACTGGTTCAACCGCACTCATGGGGACCATGTCTTCCATCAGTATGTTTGTCGCGATGTTTTTGAATCCTTTTACTGGGGCCATTGTTGACCGGATCAATCGGAAAAATGTCATTGTGGGAATGGATGCTTTTAGGGGAGTCTTGATGCTGATTGTTGGTTTCGTCGCCCTCCAAGGTCACTTGAGTGTAGAAATGGTTTTGTTTACAGCTTTTGTAGCTGCAATATGCAATGTCATGTTTCGACCAGCAACTACAACTGTTTTCGTTGATTTGGTCCCTGCTTCCGATTTGGTTCGTGCTCAATCATTGACGCATGGCACTATGAGCCTGATCGATTTCGTTGGGAAGGGTATTTCTGGAGCTTTGTTGACCTTCTTTGGAGTTGGCCCCATGATTTTGCTTAATGGGTTGTCCTTCATAATTTCGGCCTTTACAGAGACATTCATCAATGTGCCTAAAACATTGAAACAAGAACTAAACCAAACGATTACTGTTAAACGGATCTTGGGTGATGTTGCCCAAGGCGCCAGAGATGCCATTGCGACACCAGGCTTGAATGTGTTGTTGATTTCTGCGTTGGTTGCGAATTTCGTAGGATCGGGTTATTCAGCACTTATGTTACCTTTGGCGACTATGAAAGGAATGAACTTAACAGAGTATGGGTTGTTCATTGGCTTAAGTTCGTTGGCTGCTGTATTGGCATTGGCAATTTTGGGATTCTTTAAAATCAAACCTAAACATAAGATGCCGATCTTTATTGGTGCCTTTATTTTGAATACGATCTTTGTGATCGCAGGATTACTTGGCCAAGGTTTTATTTGGCTGACTGTATTTTTCTTTTTAGGAGACTTTATGATGGTCATTGGAAATGCTTTGCTGAATGCCACAATGATGTTGGCAATCCCAAGAGATAAAAGAGCGACTGTCTTTGGTTTTGTTTCTTCTTTCTCAATTGCTGGAGTTGCCTTGTCGATGTTGAGCTATGGTTTTCTTGCTGAGGTCTATGACTTGAGTGTCTTGGCCATTATTGGTACTACTTTGGCTTTATTTGCGATCATCCCCATATTTTTCAATAAAGGGATATGGAAGATCATGTCTCAAGAAGATCCAAAACCAATTCAAGATCAAACTCAATAAGCACCAAAAGGTGCTTTTCTATAATGGCTCAGAGGATCCTATAGCGTATAATAAGGATAAGAAAATGAGTGGATCTTAAAATCGTGAGAAATAAAGTCAAGAAGTATTTGATGAATGCATTTAAGTTGAGCCTAGTTTTAGGTGTATTAATGAGTGTTGGTTCTTTTTTGATCAATACTTGGATGATTGATGAGGCTAAATCACAGATCTTTGAGATCAGCGATTTGGATGACTTTGATTCAGATTGTGTTTTGGTTCTAGGGGCAGGGGTATGGGCCAACAATCTTCCAAGCCCAATGCTTCAAGATCGCTTGGATAAAGCAATTCAAATATCCAAGGCAGGGATACAAAGCACTTTGCTGATGAGCGGGGATCATGGTCAAGATGATTATGATGAAGTCAATGTGATGAAAAAGTATGCGATTGATCAAGGATTAAGTTCATCAGATATCTTTATGGATCACGCGGGTTTTTCAACATTTGAAAGCATCGTTAGAGCAAAGAAAGTCTTTGGAGTCAAGAAAGTGATTATTGTATCTCAAAAAGAACATTTGCCCAGAGCTTTATATATCGCCAGAACTTTAGGACTAGAAGCGGTTGGGGTCGCTGCTGATTCACGCAACTATAGCGGTCAATTAGCGCGAGATCTACGAGAATTTTTAGCGCGAACGAAAGATTTCTTTTACGTCATGGTCAACCCAAAACCGACTTATTTGGGAGATCCCATATCTTTAGATTCTGATGGAGACATCACCAACGATTAGACTCATCAGTCATCTAAAGTGAATAAATGTGTATTGGGTAATAGAATAGTGGAAAGGTAAGCGACGATATGTTGCTTAGGAGGATATAATGTCTAAATTTTTGCTGCAGTATGGGATCGTTTTGGTGATATTCTTTGCGATTGATATTGTTTGGTTGGGCTTTATCGCAAAGGACTTTTATGCGAAAACCTTGGGTTTCTTAATGGCTCCTAAAGTCAATTGGGGAGCAGCCCTTGTGTTTTACTTGATTTTTATCTTAGGATTATTGGTGTTTGTCATTCAACCTGCATTGGCTGCAGAATCTTTGAAACAAGCGGTCATCATGGCAGCGCTCTTTGGTTTGGTAACTTATGCAACCTATGATTTGACCAATTTGGCAACCCTAAAAGATTGGCCTTTGATCATCACCATTGTCGATTTAGCTTGGGGTGTCAGTCTATCTGTAATTGTCAGCACTTTGAGTATGCTGATTCTGATGAGACTTTAACGTTTTATGTATAATAAAATCTTCACAAATTTAAGCATGATACAATATGGAAGAGGTACCCCATGAGAATAATTACTGACACAGGCTCATTAATGAGTATAGAACAGGCAAAATCATTAAATATTACGCTACTTCCACTTCAGGTTGAAGTCAACGGAAAGAATTTTCGTGATTATTTTGAATTAAAAACTGAAGAATTTGTTGAGATGATTCGCTCAGCTGTTCCTAATTCTTCACAACCAGCCATTGGTGAAGTCATGGCTGAATATGAGAAACCACAAGAAGCATTGCACATTGCGATGACCAAAGGTCTAAGTTCGACCTATGATTCTGCTTTGGGTGTATGGAATCAAATGAATGCTCAGCATATTACCTTATTTAACTCTAAAACGTTAGCTGGAACACAGAAATATCTGGTTGAACTGGCAGTCCGTTTATCACAGAAACACAATGTCAAAGAAATTGTTGACCGGATGGAAGCGTGTGTGGCATCGTGCCAATCATTTTTAGTACCGGTAGACTTTAATTTCTTAAAACGTGGTGGAAGACTAAGTCCAATGGCTGCCACATTAAGTGGTTTCTTACATCTTAAGCCGATCGTAACACAAGTTGAAGGTTCACAGAAACTTGAAAAATTTGGCGTTGCGAGAACGTGGCGTCATGCTGCAGATGATATCGTTGCACACATGATCAAACAAGGTGTAGGCTTAACACACAAAATTTATGTATCCCATGCCTTAAATGGTGATATTGCCCAATTGATGGTGGATCGCATTAAGAAACAATTTGATAAGATCGATATTGAAGTCTTGGCTTTATCACCAGTTATGGTCACGCAAGGCGGACCAGGTTGTGTTGCAGTACAGTATATTTTAAAAGATGACCGAGATTAAGAGAACGCTTATGCGTTCTTTCTTGACTTAGGGGTTTGAGTTAAGCAAATATTTGAAACATGGAGAACACTATGGAATATGGAATGCCGACTTTATTGGAGTTGGATCTACAAGGTAATGTAAAATTAGCCAAAGAACTGGGCTTGAGTTTTATTGAAATCAATTGTAATGTACCAGAGTTTCAAGTCGATCAGATGGATCCACAAATATTGCGTGACATTACTTCACAAACTGGGTTGACTTTTACCTTTCATCTAGATGAGATGATGTCGATCACAGATCCTAATCGTAAAATATCCGAAGCCTATATTCAATGTGTGCTTGATTCTATTGAGTTTGCCAAGCAAGCCAAGATTGAAAGCTTGACACTACATTTACTAAGTGGGGTCGTGTTTACTTTGCCCCATAAAAAAGTGTATGTGTATGAAAAATATAAAGATTATTATTTAGATAGAATGCGGATCTTTAGAGATCGTATTACGACAGCCATCCAAGATGAAAAGATCAGTATCAACATCGAAAATGTGGCTGGTTTTGAACCTTATATGAGAGAAGGCATAGAGCTTTTATTAGAAAGTCCTGCCTTTGGGTTGACTTATGATTGTGGACACAATCATCGCTATGATCATGTCGATTGGGACTTTATACAGAAACATGTGGATCGAATTCGTCATATGCATGTCCATGATTGTAAAGGAAAATCTGATCATCAATCCTTTGGGGATGGTGATCTAAATATCCCTGCTGAACTCAATTTCGCAGCTCAAAGTGCAATACGTGCAGTCATTGAAGTTAAAACCAAGGCTTCATTGATTCAAACCGTATCCATCTTAAGAAACTATCAAAAACAGAATCTCATAAAATAAGCGCTTAGCGCTTATTTGTTTTTTTGATTTCATCCATGAAGGCTTCGATACGATCGAGGGCTTCTTTGATGTGTTGCAGGGAATATGAATAAGAGAAGCGAACATAGCCTTCTCCAGCTGCCCCAAAGGCATTGCCTGGAATAACGGCTACTTTCTTTTCTTGAAGTAAAGTGCTGCAGAAATCCATGGAACTTAAACCAGAGGAACTGATGTCTGGGAAAGCATAGAAAGCACCTAAAGGAGTTGCGCAAGGCAAACCCATTTTATTAAGTCGATCAACGACAAGTCTTCGTCTCATGTCGTATTGATCACGCATATGCTTGATGTCTTCATCTCCATTTTTAAGGGCTTCAATGCCTGCAAACTGAGATATCGTTTGTGGACAAAGAATCGCATTGGCATGATAAACCGCCATATTTTTAATGATTTCAGGACTTGAACATACAAAACCTAAACGCCATCCTGTCATAGCATAGGCCTTAGAGAAACCATTGATCAGAATCGTTTTATCTTTCATACCAGCACATTGGGCAATGGAGGCATGTTTGATCCCATAGATCAGTTCACTATAGATCTCATCCGATATTACAAGAATATCTTTATCACGTAAAACACAAGCGATGGCTTCATAATCTTCATGCGTCATGATACCACCGGTTGGATTGCTTGGATAATTGAGCACCAAGACTTTTGTCTTATCGGTGATGACAGCACTCAGTGCTTCAGCAGTGAGTTTAAAGCCGTTATCTGCGGTTGTTTTAATGGGCACTGTAATAGCACCACACATGATGATCAAGGGGACATAAGTAATATAGGCCGGTGTGATCAAAATGACTTCATCGCCCGGATTCAGTATTGCGACAAAAGCGGCTTCAAGTGCTTCTGATGCGCCAACGGTCACCATGATTTCGGTGACTGGGTCATATTCTAAATGATGCTTACGGCTCATGGTTGCTGAGATTTCTTTTCTTAAGGTTAAAAGACCTTTAGAAGGAGTATAAAAAGTCTTGCCTTGTTGAATGGAATCGATCGCTGCTTGACGGATATGAAAAGGGGTAGGGAAATCAGGTTCACCGACACTCAATGAAAGAATCGTAGGATCTGTCGCTAACTCAAGGTATTTGTGCAGCACGCCTTCAGGTATCTGTGACAGCCTTCTGTTGAAAGTGATGGGACTCATTCGCTTTTTAGGGTAGAACGGATATCTTGAATACTGCCATCTTCAAGGATGATGCCGTCTTCCTTATATTTATTTAAGATAAAATGAGTATTGGTCGATATGACAGAGTCTAAAGTCGCTAAACGTTTGGCGACAAAGGTAGCCACTTCTTGCATTGTCTTGCCTTTGACGAAGACGGCCAAATCATAATCTCCAGCCATAAGATAGACACTGTCAACGGCTTCTAAAGCCACGACCCGATTGGCGATATCTTGAAAGCCAAATTCTTTCATAGGCACCACTTTAAGTTCGATCATCGCATGAACAGGTGCTTGTTCGATCTTAGATTCATTACATATCGTTAAGTAGCCTTTGATGATACCATCTTCTTCAAGCTTTTTGATTCTGGAAGCTGCTTCGGCTTCACTGATGCCCAGCATGACCCCTAATTCCCGATGACTTAAACGAGCATTATTTCTCAATAGACTTAAGATCTTATCCATTTTGGACCTCACTTATTCTGTCTATATTATATAGGATAAAGCACCAATTGAAAAACTCATCGGTCACGATGATCATCAAAGCAATTTCTTCACACGTGTTTATCATGAGTTGTGTGCTGATTTTAGTTCTATACGCTATAATAATGTGGTATGAAATTCAAAATGACAGAACAGCGCATGTTGGCCATCAACATAGGCTCAAGATTTATCTCGTATACCATCAATCTAGGAGCCAATTTCTTTCTTACCCCTTATATCGTCACAGCCTTAGGTGCTGCGACATACGGATATATGGGTTTAGGTCAGAATTTTATCTCGTATTTAGACATTGTCACCTTTATGACAGCTGGAACATTATTCAGATTTGTCATGATTGCGCATACGCAAAAGAGACAAGAAGATGTGAATTCCTTTTATTCGAATTCTTTTTTCTCGACCTTAATTTACTTAATTTCTTTGATCATTCCAGTAGCGTATGCGATTTATCGTCTGCAAGATTTTATTAAGGTCAACCCAGTTATTGTCAATGATGTTAAATTGTTGTTTGTTTTACTGTTCATCAACTTCGTTTTTAACACTTTCTTCTTGATTTTTAGAACAGGGACTCAAATGGTCAATAAGATATATCTTATTTCTATCCGCGACTTTTTTGCGGTTATTCTTGAAACCACGCTCTTATTGAGTTTATATATCTTCTTTGAACCCAAAATCTACTATTTGGGGATCTCAGCTGTTGTGATATCGGGTTTGACCTTGATTTATGACTATGCCATGATGAAACGATTTGTACCTTATGTTGAAATCAGAATCAAACATGTCAAAATGGATAAACTTAAGGAATTGATTAGTACAGGTTTCTATTTCATGGTCAAACAATTTAGTGGGATCTTATTGGTGGGCTTGGATTTGTTATTTGCCAACACCTTTATATCTGAGTTGGCTATGGGACAATTGGCTATCGCAAAGATCTTGCCAAAAGCCATGCAGAGTTTCTTGTCTTTGGCGACAGGATCATTTATCGTGATCTTTACGAAATTATATGCCCAAAGAAATATGAATCATTTGGTTGTTCAAGTTAAACGCGGGATCAAAGTATTGGGAACAGTGACCATGTTGCCCAATGTCATTTTGATTGTTTATGGGCTCCCTTTCTATAAACTATGGATACCTGCTCAAGACGTCCAGTTGATTTATGTCTTGTCTGTGACAACCGCATTGGTTTTGGTTATGAATGGCTTGATGTTTCCATTAAATTCAATTTTCACAGTGACCAATCATTTAAAAGTAAATGCGTTGGCTGCCTTGGTCTATGGGTCGATTTCTACAATTACGACCTTATTATTTCTGTATTTCACTGATTTTGGTATCTATGCTATTGCAGGTGTATCAACCTTCTATGGATTACTATTACCCTTTGTATTTTTAATGCCTTATGGCGCTTATTGTTTAGAGCTGCCAAGGTTTGCATTCTTTCCGATCATGTTTCGTAGTTTGATTACCTTTGGAACCTTGGTTGCCTTTGGATTTGGGATGAGTATGATCCTCATGCCGACCACATGGATTGAATTGATCATCTCATGTGGTATCTTAGGATTAGCCAGTGTTGCACTTATCTATTTCGTTTATTTCACCCATGAGGAACGCAAACATATCTTGTCTATCTTTGGGATCAGAAGTAAGAAACATTAATCGATAAACCCAGAATCTGATGATGAAAGATCTGGGTTTTTTATGTCTGATTGCGTATGAAGTGTTATGACTCTTTGATCAAATTCTTATTGATCAAGACAATGAAATATGACACAATCATCAGCGTTGTCTATGAGAGCTTCATAATCTCTTTTAAATTAAGCGTTTTTTGATGTAAATGTTATGAAAATCCTATTGTATTGTGTTTCAGAAGGGGTGTATAATAAAAATACACACTTTGAGGGGAACTCATGAGTCCAATTTTGTTAGGTGTTTTTGCCTTCTTCATATTGACCTTGTTTGACTTCAATAAGCTTAAAATGCTTCACCCTCTTTTGAATGGATTGTTTGCAGTTGGGATCATCACCCTGATCATCGCGACCGCTCTGATCATTAGCGATGAAACGCCTTTATTTTCCTTTAATGCTCAACCCCTGTTTTGGATCATTTCCATACTTGGTTTGATAGAGATGGTTTATGCTTTATTCTTCGCTTTGCCTTTTGGGAAGACCTATGTAAAAACAACAGAAACTTCCCAGATCGTGACCACTGGTCTTTATGCACTTTGTCGTCATCCTGGGGTTTGGGGTTTCTTTCTGGCCACCTTGTTTGGAGCTTTAGCTTTAGGCAATGGAACATTATTGGTAGCCGCTATGGTTTGGACATTGATGGATATCCTGCATGTTTATGTACAAGATAAGGTATTTTTCGTCAAGACACTCCAAGGATATACTCGATATAAGGAGACGACTCCCTTTCTGTTTTTTGGAACCAAAGAACTTAGAAGGACCTTCAGTACGCTGGGGAAAGAGAAAACATGAATTTTGACGAGTTGTTGAAAGCCAAAAAACATGATGAAATATGGGCTCGCTATTGCGGGTTCTTAGACTTGTCGGTCCAAGGATTCATGGACATCCAAAACAGTTTACTGATGGAACAAATCGGTCTTTTCAGTAAGAGTGAATTGGGTAAGAAGATCTTAAAGGGAAAACATCCTAGAACCATCGCTGAATTCAGGCAGATGTGTCCTTTAACGGATTATGATGATTATGCGGATATCTTGTTGAGTAAAGATGAAAAAATGCTACCAGCTAAACCTGTTGTTTGGATCGAAACAACTTGGGAAGGCGGAAAAGCGCCTGTAAAAGTCGCCCCGTATTCTGAAGGCATGGTAGAGAACTATAAAGATGCTTGTTTAGCATGTATCATTTTAGCTTCTAGTAAAGCTAGAGGACAATTTGATTTGCAGGTCGGTATGAATTTCTTGAATGGAATGGCCCCCCTACCTTATCTTACAGGTTTATTACCGGATGTCTTGGCTGGTGAGTACAGTGTCAATTTCTTTCCGCCGGCTAAAGAAGGCAATGCGATGGGCTTTAGTCAGCGTAATAAAGAAGGCTTTAAGATGGGTCTTCAACAAGGTCTTGATCTTTTTTATGGTTTGTCCAGTGTCATCGTTAGGATGAGTGAGCAATTCATAGAAGGCAATAAGGGCTCTTCTAAAGTTAAACTTGGGAATTTTAAACTAAGTCGCTTAGCTACTTATACCAAAGCAAAAATGATTGCTAAAGCACAAAATCGTCCTGTATATCCAAAAGATGTATTCAATCTTAAAGGTTTTGTTTGTATAGGAACAGATACCTTACATTTTAAAAAGAAAATTGAACAATACTGGGGCATTCGTCCACTAGAAGTGTTTGGTGGAACTGAAGTCACTTGTATCGCGATTGAATCTTGGGTCAAAGATGGTTTGATTTTATTGCCTAATGTATGCTTCTATGAATTTATCCCGATGAGTGAATTCTACAAGAATCTAGAGAATCCTAATCATCAGTGTAAAACCTATACTTTAGATGAAATCAAAGAAGACGAATACTATGAACTCGTCATTACTACCTTTAAGGGCGGTGCTTTTGCGCGTTATCGTGTAGGTGATATCTTCAAGTATGAAATTGGATCCCAAAAGAACGACGGGGTCGTCTTACCACATTTTAGATATATTGATCGCGTTGATCCAGTCATTGATTTGGCAGGATTTACCCGTATTACGGAAGCCACGATTCGTGAAGCCATTACTTTATCTCATTTACACATCGATGCATGGTTTGCGCGCAAATGTTATGACTCTCAAGCTCGTCCATATATCAATTTGACCTGTGAAATCAATCATCCTCAAAATGAACCTGGCATTGACAATGCGGATTTGATCAAAGAACAACTCGAAATCTACTTTAAATACATCGATAGTGATTACGCCAATCTATATAAAATGCTAGGGATTGAACCCTTGAAAGTAACGATCATACCTTCAGGTACTTTAGAAAAGTATCAAGCAACCATTTCTCATCCGATGCAAAAGGTCAACCCTAACCATTTCGATGAAGTTGAAGTCATGAAACTCGCTTTTGGACAAGGATCACGCTCATGATGGATCAAATCTATGTGACCATCTATTGGGGTATCCCAATTCTATCCTTAATTTTCTCGTTCTCGATTTTCGTTATTTTAGCTTTGTCTAAAAAAGATTTGACCATTAAAACATTTATGCTGATGATGGCATCGATGACTGTATGGTCCTTCTCAACCTTGATGATGAAACTTAATGTAACACCAGGAACCTTATTCTGGCAGCGTACAATGGTTGCGGCTTTGATGATGATCCCGTACACAGGTTATATTTTCTTTACCGTGTTCATTCATATGAAGCGTTATTTCTCATTATTATTGTGGGGAATATTAGAAGTTGCGATGCAAATCGTCAACATCATGGGTTTTACCACCATCTCAGCAGTCATGGTCAAGATACCAGTGTCACCTTTTATTGAATTAAACTATTCCTTGGGCATTGGTGCCTATATCTCTTATGTATTGATTTTCGCCTTATTGTTGTCTTGTTTGTTCTTGGCGCAACGAGAATATCGTAAATCAAGATATTTGGGTGGCCTAAAGAACATCATGGTCGCATTGTTTATCATCTTCATTGGGATAGGTGCTAACTTAATACCTGTCATAGGGAAGTGGCCTATTGACTTCTTTGCGGGAAGTATTGCATCCTTGTTTATGATGTATGCGATTTATCGTAACCGTGTTCTTGAGTTGAAGTTTGTTATCACCAAAGCTGTTATATTTACCATGTTACTAACTGCAATCACCATTGGGAGTATTTTTGCCGTCAATGGTTTGATTACATTCTTCAATCAACTCAATACTGGACTAGACAACAACTTGTTTATCTTAATCGTTACCTTTGTATCTTTGTTGATCTTCCAACCTTTGTTTAAAGTGATCTATACTTTGGTCAACAACATATTCTATAAAGAAGAACAAGTCAGAGAAGAACGTATTGCCAGTTTTACTCGTCAGATTGCCAATAACTTGGAACTCAATAAGATCATCGATAGTTTAATGAGTGCTGTATCTGATGTGAGTGGTAATGCCCGTAACTATCTGTTCTTAAAAGATGATGTCAGTGGGAACTATGCTTTCTATGCTTCGTCTCGTAAACTAGAAAGTGTTTCATTTGAAATCAGTGTTAATCATCCGTTTGTGTTGTGGTTTAAGCAATATGATGAATTGATCTATGGAAAATCACTTGATACCAATGCCTTCTTTAAAACCATTTGGGACCAAGATCGCAGAGCTTTAAATGGTATCTTGTTTGAAACTGCTGTTCCATTGAAATCTAATGGAAAGCTGATTGGTTTAGTCTTGATGTGTCATAAAGATACTCATTCCATTCGTGATATTCCTCATACAGATCAGATCAACATGGTATGTATGACTGCTTCTATTGCGATCGCTAATGCTATTTTGTTTGAAAAAGCACGTGAAGAAGCCACGATCGATGCTTTGACCAATACCTATAATCATCGTTATTTCATGGATTACTTGATAGGTATCACAAGTCAATCCAAGACCAATAATGTATCTCTAGCTTTGACTGGAATCGACATGTTTAATGTATACAATGATTTATATGGACACTATGCAGGAGATACCGCTTTAACAAAACTTGCTGCTAAGATCAAGCAAGTCGTTGGAGACAATGGTTTAGTTTGCCGTTATGTTGGAGATATCTTCGCGGTGGTTTTACCTAATACAGACACTAAAAAAGCGTATGACCTCATGGAAAAGATACGTGTCGTCATTGAACAAACATCTGTTTCTGCACCTGATGAACCAGCTCGACAACTGACGGTCAGTTGTGGATTATGTACCTATCCTTCGCAAGCTGCAGATGATAAATTGTTGCTGAAGAATGCCGGTTTGGCTTTGATTGAAGCTAAACGAGGCGGTCGTAATAAGACGGTGCTCTTCAATTCAGCCATCAATGAAGACTCTAAAGAAGGCATTGCTTTGGATGAAAATCAATTGGCTACAGTTTATGCCTTGACTGCAACCATCGATGCGAAAGACCATGTTACTTTTGGTCACTCTCAACGTGTTGCAAAATATGCCACTGCTGTTGCTGAAGCATCAGGCGCTAAACCTTCTGAAGTTGAAATCATACGACTGGCTTCTTTGCTTCATGACATTGGTAAAATTGGAGTTCCTGAGAATGTATTGACTAAGACAAGCCGTTTAACCACAGATGAATATGAAACCATGAAGAAACATGTGGATCTATCCATCACCATCATAAAGTATTTGCCTTCATTCTCTAAAGTTATCCCAAGTGTTATTGGTCACCATGAACGTTGGGATGGAAAAGGTTATCCCCGTAAGATCGCTGGCGAAAGTATTCCTTTCGGTGCTAGATGTATTGCTCTGGCAGATGCCTTCGATGCGATTACCTCAGATCGTCAGTATAAGATGAATCAAGACATCGATTATGCACTTAATGAAATCAAGCGAAATGCAGGAACTCAGTTTGATCCTGAACTCACTGACATCTTCATTGAACTCATCACTAGTGGTAAGATCATCGTTGAGCCAACGCGTACTAATATATATACCATCGATAGTTTCCTCGAAAGACCCGTTAATTAAGACGGGTTTTTCTTTATCTTAAAAAGGTCTATACTAAAAGTATCTTAAGCAAGGAGAACATTATGAGCATCATTGGGTGTTTTGTATTGCCTCATCCTCCCATCATTCTCCATGACATTGGTCATGGCGAAGAAAAAACCATAAATAAAACCATTGAAAGTTTCCAAGCGATTGCGAAAATGATCGGACGACTAAAACCAGATACCATCATTTTAAGTTCACCACATGCTCCATTCTTAAGTGATCATTTCTTTATCACATCAAATGAAAGTGAAGAAGGTGATCTTGCTCAATTTGGAGCGAAACAGATTCACATAAAAATAAAGAGCGATCACGAATTTATTGAAGCGCTATGTAAAGTCAATGATCGGGTTAAAAGGATCAATACCCCAACTCCTTTAGATCACGGTACCATAGTTCCACTTAGTTTTATTCTCAAAGAAATACAAGACTTCACTTTTGTAAGACTTGGACTTTCTGGATTGGATCGTCAAACACACATTCAATTGGGCCATCAAATCCAATCCCTTGCCCAAACACTGAATAAACGCATTGTCTATATCGCAAGCGGAGATTTATCACATCGATTAAAAGTAGATGGGCCTTATGGATTTCATCCTTCAGGTCCAAGATTTGATCATGAGATCACAGATTTATTAAGTAAAGGAGATCTAGAAGGTTTATCATATTTAGATTCAAAGCTCTGTGATGAAGCGGCAGAATGCGGCTTTCGTTCACTACTGATTATGAGTGGTGTTTTAAAAGGATTAGAATATACATCAAAACTGGAGTCATATGAAGATGTCTTTGGGGTAGGGTATGCCTGTGCTTCCTTTATCACGAAGAAAGATGCGTATGTTGATTTGGCAAAACAAGCCATAAGAAGCATCATCCTTGATCAAGTTGTGCTTGAAGTGCCCATCAACACTCCAAAAGAGTTACTAAATAAGAAAGCAGGAGTCTTTGTCTCGATTCACAAACAAGGCCGATTAAGAGGCTGCATTGGAACCATCAGTGCAACCAAACAAAATGTTGCCCAGGAAATCATCAACTGTGCGATTTGGGCATCTACAGAGGATTATCGTTTTAGTCCCATCAGGAGTGATGAATTAGATCAACTTGAAATACATGTTGATGTCTTAGGACCTGCTGAGAATATAGATGGTCCAGAACAATTAGATCCAAAACGTTATGGTGTCATCGTATCTAAAGGACATCGTAAAGGTTTATTGCTTCCAGATCTTGATGGGGTTGAATCAGTTCAACAACAAATATCGATTGCCCTTCAAAAAGGTGGAATATCAGACCATGAAGATTATCTTCTTCAGCGATTCGAGGTCATTCGTCATCATGATTGAATGCATGGTATGTTTTCATCATTGTCATCTTGAAGAAGGACAGATTGGATTTTGCCAAGGCAGAAAAAATGATAAAAGAAAAAATGTTCCCTTAAACTATGGGAAAATAAGTTCAATCGCACTAGACCCAATAGAAAAGAAGCCTCTTCTAAGATTTTATCCCGGCACAAAAATCTTATCGATTGGTTCTGCCGGTTGTAATCTCAAGTGTCCACTTTGTCAGAATCATTCAATTTCAATGGCAAAACCAGATGAGTTGTCTATGCAAACAATGATGCCAAAGGATGTGGTAGACTTGGCAATCAAAATGAAAAGCCAAGGCAACATTGGGATTGCCTTTACATATAATGAACCCCTAATCAATTATGAATATGTTTTGGAGACCTCAAGACTTGCCAAGGCAGAAGGTTTAAAGACCGTACTAGTCACCAATGGAACGGTTGAACCTGAGATACTGAACCACCTATTACCTGTTATAGATGCTTATAATATTGATCTGAAGGGATTCAATTCAGACTTTTATAAACAATTATGCGGTGATTTAGAGAATGTTAAAACCAACATTAAAACTGCTCAAAAGTTTGCCCATGTAGAAGTCACAACCCTCATTATCCCTGGTAAAAATGACAGTTACGAAGATATGGAAGCGGAGGCAAAATGGTTAGCATCGATCGATCCAGAACTGCCTTTACATATCACACGATTCTTTCCCAATCATTTATGGAGCAATTTAAAACCAACTCCTTTAGCGACATTGGTAAGACTAAAATCCATTGCTGATGTTTATTTAAAACACGTTTATTTAGGGAATGTATAAAAAAGCTGAGAAATCTCAGCTTTTAAATGAATTTAAGAAGCAGCGTGGAGCCTTGCGATCTCAACGATGGTATCAACAGCCTTCAACATCACTTCATAAGAGACATATTCATACTTCCCATGATAATTGCCTCCGCCTGTAAAGAGGTTAGGGGTCGGTATCCCCATGAAGGAGATCTTGGATCCATCTGTACCTCCGCGGATGGCAGAAATTTTGGATTCAATGCCTAAGTTTTCCATGGCTTTAAGAGCTAAGTTTACTGAACGCATGTCATTTTGAATGACATCTTTCATATTGTAGTATTGGTCATTTAGGATGACTTCAAAACGATTGGCACCATATTTATCATTAAGATACGCTGCATTCTTTTGTATCTGTTCTTTTCTTAAAAGAAACTTAGCTTTATCATGATCTCTGATGATGTAGTGCATCTCGCCTTCTTCAACTTCTGTTTTCATACTTGATAAGAAATAGAAGCCTTCTTTGCCTTCAGTATGCTCTGGAACTTCGTTTTGAGGCAACAGGCTATCAAATTCAAAGGCAAGTTTACTTGTAGAAATCATCTTATCTTTTGCGCCACCTGGATGAACAGAGACCCCATGAAGTTTAACCAAAGCCTTAGCAGCATTGAAACTTTCATATTCCAATTCACCTAAGACAGAGCCATCCATCGTATAGGCAAAAGCAGTATTAAAATCTTTTACATCAAATAAATCTGCGCCTCTTCCAATTTCTTCATCAGGTCCAAAGGCAATCTTGATTTCTCCATGTTTGATTTCAGGATGTTTTAACAAATGGATCATGGCTTCAATGATTTCGCAGACACCAGCTTTATCATCAGCACCAAGTAGTGTCGTACCATCTGTCGTAATCAACGTGTGGCCTTTTAAATCCAGTAATGCAGGAAAAAGAGTTGGAGACAAGATCATGTTTTGGTCTTTATTAAGGACGATATCCAATCCATCATAGTTGGTGACCACTTGTGGCTGAATGTTTTCAGAATTGAAATCTGCTGTATCGATATGAGCTATGAATCCTATAGGATCAACTGCTTTATCTGTATTGGAAGGCAATGTTGCACAAACAAATCCATTTACTGGATGTATTTTAACATCACTGAGGCCTAAGCCTTTTAAGTCATTTTCCAGCATCTTAGCGAACTCTACTTGGTTTAATGTTGAAGGGACAGTTTGACTGCTTTCATCAGACCTGGTGTTTATTTTTGCATAACGGATAAAACGTTCTAATAGGGTTTCCATATGAGCCTCATTTCATTGCCTTTATTATAGAAGAAAAGCGGGTCTATTAAAAGTCTTTTCATCCAAGCTTCCTTGTTTATCTGTCCAAAGGGTTGTACAATAGAAACATCACGCGAGGTCACTTATGGAACCACTAGATAGCAATTTAGATCAAGAAGATGATCAGTATCATCAAAGTAATGTAGGTAAAAATCAACTTAAGCTTTTAAAAGTTTATGATATTTTATTGAAGTACAGTGATGATAATCATCAGCTTAGTGTTAAAGACATTATGAACAAACTTTCAACAGAAGGCATTTCAACTGAACGAAAAAGCATTTATCAATACATCAAGCTCTTGGAAAGCACAGGCGTCGACATCATTACCAATCGTGCCAAGCAAAATCAATATTCCATCGGGAATCGTCAATTCGAATTGCCTGAACTAAAGTTACTGGTAGACGCTGTATTGGCCGCAAAATTCATCACAGAAAAGAAAAGCCAAGAACTGATTGGTAAACTGGTCACATCTAATGTTAGTGTCTATGAGGCTCAAAAGTTACAACAGCAGGTTTTAATCACAAAGCGTCCAAAAACAGATAATGAAAAAATATATGTCTCAGTCAATACGATTCATCAAGCCATAAGCGATAAAGTACAAATCAAATTTAAATACTATGATATCGGTTTGATAAAAGAAAAAGTATTTAGAAAAAGCGGGGGTTTTTATACAGCTAATCCTGTTTGTTTAATATGGGATGATGATAAATATTATATGGTTGCCTATCATGATAAACACAAAGAATTTATAACGTATCGTATTGATAAAATGGAACAGGTATCTTCAACTGAATTCAAGGTAATCCCTGTCCCTTCAACCTTGAATCTGCAAAAACATATTGAGGGGATATTTGATATGTTTTCTGGACAACAAGAAATAGTAACGTTAAAAATCAAGAATGATTTGATTGGAGCCGTGATCGATCATTATGGACGTCAGATCGAGGTCATTCCTTATGACGATAAACATTTCAGTGTAAAACTGAATGTGCAAACTAGCCCCACTTTTTATGCCTGGATCTTTACTTTCGGTGACCAAATCAAGATCTTATCTCCTAACCACGTTATCCAAGATTATAAACATAGGCTTGAACTCAATCTAAAGAATCACACATGAATCAAAACCAACTCAATCGACATTTAGCCATCAACTACGCAATCTTAAAGAAATTGGTTCAAGATGAAAGGGCAGTGTCTAAACTTATCACCAAAGATAATCTTATGGACCTATTGGATGTCCAGACTTTTTATCATACTCATTTTGAGGCAACCAAATTCGTAGAATTCTTTCCTGTGATTTATCAGCTTTTAAGAAGGGAAACAGAAGCTGCTTTTGCTCGATTAAAACCACGCATCAGGATCTATCATCGCTATGAGATTGAGTATCCAAGCAGCTTCATCAACGATTTAGGAACTGATGCGCCGTTATTTATCTATACTTGCGGTGACACAGATTTACTGGAACGCAGATTACCTAAGTTAGCACTGATCAGTAATGTGGGCCAAGCCGATCGATTGATACAAGCTTCATTAGAGATACTGAATCAATTTGACGGCTCCAGAGAAGTTCTTGTGTTGTCTCAACAAACGCCTCTCAATCATATCTTGTATGCGAAGATTCATACTTTAGAGGTCTCCAGTATTGTTTTGGTCAATAATTCTTTAAACAAGTCTATTTTTAAATCAACCTTTTTTCCGTGTAATCAATCAAAAGTCAAGCATCTGCTGATTTCTGCGATCTCACCAGATGAAACCAATCTAGATCAAATGCAAGTCATCACCGATGCGATGGCGATCTCAATCTCTAAAGCAGGTATCTTGTTGAGTGAACAAGCAACTGATTTAAGACTTGAAGGTTGCTTGCGTTGTCTTTCTTCACACAAGCCTTTGATCGTTCCGTTTTTTGATTATGCTCGCCATGAGTTGATCTTACCGATGAATCGTTTGGATATCCGAAAAAACATAGATGCAATGTTTCTGTATTATATACAGAAATAGAAATTTGGCAAATTCTTGTATCTATATTCATTTAACTAAACTCGAATTTACAATCGAGTTTTTTATACTATTTTCCATGTAAAATATTCTATTCTTTTCACCATAAAAGGACTTAATGTGGTCTATTCATGTGAAAAAACAAGAAATATTATAAAGTTTGGAGATAATTCACATATTTTAGAGTTTTTAGGATTTTATACTTGATGTTCACACATAAAGTGACTAAACTGTCATTGGACAATCTTAAGGAAAGGACCCTTAAATGAAAAAAATTCTTATTGTTGGAGGTGTCGCTGGTGGTGCAACCGCAGCTGCCAGATTACGCCGTTTAAGTGAAGAAGATCAGATCATTATGTTTGAAAGAGATGAGTATATCAGTTTTGCGAATTGCGGACTGCCTTACTACATCGGTAAAGTGATTACAGATCGCGACGATTTGTTGGTTCAAACCGTTGATGGGATGACCGAACGTTTCAATATGGACATCCGAAATTTCTCTGAAGTCGTTGATATCAACCGTGCAGACAAGACTGTCAGTGTCAAAAAGACAAAGACAGGCGAAATCTATACTGAATCCTATGATGTTTTGATTTTATCTCCAGGAGCCAAACCGATTGTTCCTCCTCTGGAAGGTCTTAAAGAAGCTACCAATCTTTTCACACTAAGAAATATCCCGGATACCGATGCGATTTTCCGTTTCATCGAAACAAAACAACCTAAAAAGGCTGTCGTTGTAGGTGGTGGTTTCATTGGTGTAGAAATGGCTGAAAATCTTGTTGAACGTGGAATTGAAGTCACCATCGTTGAAAAAATGCCGCAAGTCATGGCGCCGATCGATTTTGAATTGGCTCAATTGGTTCATCAAGAACTCAATACCCATGGTGTAAAGTTGGTTTTAGGTGATGGTTTATTGAATTTCTCTAATCAAGGTAAGAATGTTAACTTAGAATCAGGTAAAACCATTGAGACCGATTTGATCATTTTAGCTATTGGGGTTGTTCCTGAAAATACATTAGCTAAAAAAGCAGAACTATTGGTTGGCCCTCGTGGTCATATCGCCACAACATCAAAACTTCAAGTCATGGACGCTAAAACCAATGCAATCGTTGAAGGCATCTATGCCATCGGTGATGCGATTCAAGTCAATGATGTCGTTGCGAATGTTGATACTGCCATTGCTTTAGCATGGCCAGCCAATCGTCAAGGACGTTTGGTTGCCGATATCATCCATGGTGCCGATGTTGAATATAAAGGTTCACTTGGAACTTCTGTGCTCAAAGTCTTTAATCTAACTGTCGCCGCAACAGGCAACAATCAACGTTTGGCTGAAATGAGAAAGATCCCAGTTCAATCCATTCATGCCCACAGAAATAATCATGCTTCATATTATCCAAATGCAACCAACATATCCCTAAAGTTGATATATAACACGGATACTTTAGAAATCGTTGGAGCTCAAGCAGTAGGACAGGATGGCACAGAAAAAAGAATCGATGTCATTGCGACCGCAATTAAATGTAAAGCCAAGGTCACTGATTTATCTGATTTAGAATTGGCTTATGCACCTCCGTTCTCTTCTGCAAAAGATCCAGTCAATATCCTGGGTTATATAGCGGAAAACGTTATATCAGGGGATTATAAAGTAACTTATCCAGCTCAAATCGATGAACTGGTCAAACAAGATGCTTTCTTCCTGGATGTTCGTACACCGATTGAATATAGTACAGGTCATATCGGAAATGCCTTAAACATCGAAGTCGATGAATTGAGAGATCGTCTAGGTGAAATCACTGTATCTAAAGATACTCCGATCCATGTCAATTGCCAAGTTGGATTACGTGCTTACATCGCGATTCGAATCTTAAGAGCCCATGGATTTACCAATCTGTATAATGTTTCTGGTGGATACAGCACCTATAAATCATATAAGTATGTTTTGAATTCAGCCAATCGGACATCGATCAGTGCAGACAAAGTCGATGAAACAACAGGCCAAGCTAAGACTGTGGCTCCTAAAGGCAATTTCACAGTAGTCGACGTAACAGGGATGCAATGCCCAGGACCTTTATTATCGCTTTATAAAGCTATTCAGAATGCCAATGAGGGCGATGGTGTACGTATCATCGCAACCGATCCAGGCTTCTCCAGTGATGTTGAAAATTGGTGTAAGAGTAATGGTCATACTTTAGTTTCCCTCAATCTTGAAGGCAACAAATACATCGCTGAAATCGTGAAGGGACAAAAATCCCAAGCAAAATTAAGCACAGGTGCTTTGAATCAAGAAAATGCAACCATCGTCTTATTCTCAGGCGAACTGGATAAAGCATTGGCATCCATGATCATTGCCCAAGGTGCAGCTGCTCAAGGCAAAAAAGTCACCATCTTCTTCACCTTCTGGGGATTAAATGTTTTACGTAAATCAACTCATGTCTCAGTCAAGAAAAATTTCATTGAGAAGATGTTTGGATTCATGATGCCTCGTGGAACCAAGCACTTACCTTTATCCAGTATGAATATGATGGGTATGGGTCCTGAAATGATCAAGATGATCATGAAACAAAAGAATGTAGATTCATTGGATTTGATGATGAAGAGCTGTGCTGATCTAGGGGTCAAGTTCATTGCCTGTACAATGAGTATGGATCTTATGGGCATCAAAGCTGCAGAATTGATCGATGGGGTAGAATTGGGTGGCGTAGGGACCTACATCTCCCACAACGAAAACGTTGGGACAACCCTATTTATCTAAGTGATGTAAATAATTTTATAAGCCGATCTCAAGCAGATCGGCTTTTTTATGAGCTGTAAAAAAATAGCTGATATATGAACTTGAGCAGAGAAATTATTTGATGAGTTTCTGCTGAGCATTTATGTGCATTTATGTTTACCCATTAAAGAGTTCATGATAGGATAGTCACACAAATCTTTTGAGCTTAAATGATCATGATCTGTGTCTTTATATCATCGAAGATCAAAATGATTCATATGCTGAGTCAAAAGATGAGTTGTGATTGTTTCCATAAACATTTATTGAAAGGTAGGTTAATCCCTATGAAATTTGATCTAAGTCAACTAACGCCTTTACAGTATGAAGTAACCCAAAAAGGGGCAACCGAAAGACCCTTTTCAAATCCATATGATCATCTTTTCAAAGATGGGATCTATGTGGATATCGTTTCGGGAGAAGCGCTCTTTTCATCCAAAGATAAATTTGACAGCGGTTGCGGATGGCCAAGTTTTACAAAACCCATCGATCCTGCTCAAGTTGTATCCAAACGCGATGTTTCTTTTGGGATGATTCGGGTTGAAGTGAGATCTAAAGAAGCGGATAGTCATTTAGGTCATGTCTTTGATGATGGTCCTCGGGGATTACCTCGCTTTTGTATCAATGGGGCATCTTTGCGTTTCATTCCCAAAGAACAGCTTGAGGAACAAGGATATGGCCAATACAAGGCACTCTTTGAATAAATATGCTAAAATAAGGGCAAGGTAAAACCATGCCCTTTAAACTTAGAAACTTCACAGCGCGTACCAGAGCTTTGGTTCTACAAAGAGCCATCGATTTGGTCGATCATCAAGGGGTATTGCTTCTAGATCATGATGAAGATCATGCTCAAAGTCATGTCCAAAACAACCGAGGAGGGATCTATCGTGTCGAGATCCGTTTTCGTGATGAAGAAGTCGTATTTACCCATTGTGACTGTCCATATCGCGGTGTAGGTCTATGCAAACATACTGCAGCCAGTCTTTTACAGCTTTTGGTTGACAAAGGGTTTGATCCTAAATCGATCAAAAGCAGTGAATATCACTTCAATGATGCAGATATCGATGAAGAGAATGAAGAAGACTTGGTACTTAAAGAGCTCATTACTGAAATCAACAATGATAAGTATTTTGATTTATTTCAATTCTTGGCTTCTCAAGATCGTGAACAACTCTTAGGCTTCATTGGACATTACCTCGAAGAAAGCGAAGATATCCGACTCGTCGTCATGGCTTACCTATGGTATAAAGGGGAACGTCAAACCCAAGCTAAAGATTTTTTATCCTAAAGTGTTTTGACAAACTTTTGATCAAGTTGAAATCTAATTGATTCTTGACCTATTTGTAATCGATGGATGTCATCTAAACAAGACTGTTAACCGGAATATTCCGGTTTTTTATTGCCTAAAAAATAAAATTAAGTAAACGCTTACAAATTTCGTTGACAAGCATCTCTCTATCCTATATATTGAATATGTAAGGTGAATCAGTATTCATGTTTGAAAGATCACCATTTGGGGAGAAACCATGTCAAGAGTATTTGTCGTAAGTGCTAAACGAACAGCACTTGGATCTTTCTTAGGGGCACTCAAAACTGTGCCTGCTGGTGAATTAGGCGCAAGTGTCATCAAAGCTGTTTTATCAGAAACCAAACTTGATCCAAGTGTGATCGATGAGGTCATCATGGGCAATATCTTGCCTGCAGGACAAGGCCAAGGTGTTGCTAGACAAGCTTCACTAAAAGCTGGAGTTCCGGTTACTGTGCCTGCTTATGGGGTCAATATGGTGTGTGGCAGCGGTATGAAAAGTGTGATGTTGGGCTATACCTCCATCAAAGCTGGTTTACACAATGTGGTCGTCGCAGGTGGAGTTGAAAATATGTCGGCAGCTCCTTATTTGGTTCCTAAAGAAGTTCGTACAGGAACGAAGATGGGTCCGATCACGATGAATGATCATATGCTGACAGATGCCCTGTGGGATGCCTTTGATGGCCAACATATGGGTGTCACGGCTGAAAATATTGCTCAAAAATATAACATATCCAGAGAAACACAAGAAGCCTTTGCGTTTGCTTCGCAAACCAAAGCCATCAAAGCAGTAGACTCCGGTGTCTTTAAAAATGAAATCGTTCCTTTAACGATTAAAGTGGGTAAAGAAGAAATCATATTTGAGAATGACGAATATCCTAATCGTAAAACAGATCCTGCAAAATTAGCGACGTTAAGACCTGCGTTTGTTAAAGATGGGTCAGTTACAGCCGGTACATCATCCGGTATCAATGATGGTGCAAGTGTAATCCTTCTGGCTTCTGAAGAAGCCATCGAGAAATACTCATTAATCCCTCTTGTTGAATTGGTGGGGATTGGACAAGGCGGTGTTGAGCCATCGCTGATGGGACTAGGTCCAACCCCAGCGATTCGACAAGCCTTGAAACATGCCGGATTAAAAATCGATCAAATTGAACTCTTTGAACTTAATGAAGCTTTTGCGGCCCAATCCTTAGGGGTAGTTCGTGAATTGGCTCAAGAATATAACGTATCAGAAGAAAGCATCTTAAATAAGACCAATCCTAATGGAGGCGCCATCGCTTTAGGTCATCCAGTCGGGGCCAGCGGCAATCGTATCATTGTGACCTTGGTCCATGAAATGTTAAGAAAAGATTTGAATTATGGATTGGCATCCTTATGTATCGGAGGCGGTATGGGTACCGCTGTCATCTTAAAGAAAGTGAACTAAAGAGGAAAAAACATGAGACTTGAAGGAAAAGTAGCCATCATCACTGGGGGTGCCAAAGGCTTAGGACAAGCCATGGCAGAACGTTTCGTAGAAGAAGGTGCCAAAGTCATTGCGGCAGATATGGGAGATTTAAGTTACAGTCATCCTCAAGTAGAAGGCTATAAGCTCAATGTTGCCGATGCGGCAGCGTGTAAAGTATTCTTTGATGAAGTCGTTGCAAAATATGGAAAGATCGATATTTTGGTCAACAATGCTGGAATCACACGCGATACCACAACACGTAAAATGACGGATGAACAATGGGATTCAGTCATCAATGTCAATTTAAAAGGCGTCTTCAATTTAACCCGTTATGTTGGACCTTTTATGCAAGATCAAAAAAGTGGATCCATCATCAATATCTCTTCGATCGTAGGGGTTTATGGTAACTATGGTCAAGCTAATTATGCGGCTTCTAAAGCAGGTATCATTGGGTTGACCAAAACTTGGGCGCGTGAATTTGCGGCCAAAGGCGGCAATGTTCGCGTCAATGCGATCGCTCCGGGTTATGTCATGACCGATATCTTAAAAACAGTTCCCCAGGATTTATTGGATAAGTTCGCATCGATGACCATGATTGGCCGTTTAGGTCAACCCATTGAAATCGCTAATGTTGCATTATTCTTAGCTTCTGAAGAAGCGTCTTATGTTACAGGACATGTCTTAGAAGCCAATGGAGGCATGAGACTATGAGACAATACGCTCTAAAAACAATCCAGATTCCTTCTGGAGAAACCATTGCTTATCGTGAATGTGGTCAAGGCAAAGATGTGGTCGTCTTGGTTCATGGCAATATGAGTTCTTCGGTTCATTTTCAAACCACCATGGAAAAACTTGAACATGAATTTAAAGTATATGCGGTTGATTTAAGAGGCTTTGGGGATAGTTCTTATCTTAAAGAGCTTAATAGTTTACGTGATTTCGCCTTGGATATCGAAGCTTGGGCTAAAATCATTGGTTTGGATCAATTTAGTTTAGTGGGTTGGTCTACTGGTGGTGGTGTTGTCCTTGAGATGGCTGCTGATTTGCCTGCTCAAGTTAAAAAAGTTATTTTACTGGATTCAGTTGGGATCAAAGGTTATCCGATGTTTAAAATGGGACCTGATTATCAGCCCATTTTAACCCAACCCATCACAACCAAAGTAGACATCAAAGTGGACTTGGTTCAAGTCGTACCTATCCTAATGGCTTATGCCAACAAAGACAAAGCAATGTTGAAAGCGATTTGGAATGCGGTTATTTATAACAAAGTTCAACCCAATGAAGCCGATTATGATCTTTACTTAGATGCGATGATCAAACAGCGTAATTTAGTCGATGTTGATTACAGTTTGGTTCATTTCAACATGACCCATGAAGTCAGTTTAGCAGGTCAAGGCAGTGGTCGAATCGATCTCATAAAATGTCCTGTCGTCATTCTTCATGGAACCACAGATATGGTCGTTCCTTTTGCTTATGCGCAAGAAATGAAAGCTGCTTTTGGCGATCAGGCTACCTTGATCCCATTAGAAGGCATTGGACATTCTTGTGTTACCGATGATTTGGATTTATTTGTTTCACTTTTGAAAGCACATTTGAATTGATATGAAAGAGAATATAGGAATATTAGGACTGGGGATCTATATCCCAAAAACAGTCATGAGTGCAGCTGAAATTGCCGCAAAAACCAATGGGGTATGGACTGAAACTGCCATTCAAGAAAAATTAGGCATTCTTCAAAAACCAATTCCAGGACCCTTAGACGGAACTCAAGAAATGGGTGCATTAGCTTCCATTGAAGCCATTAAGAATGCCAAGATCGATCCCAAAGAAATCGATGTTATCTTATGCTTTGGTGAAGAATGGAAAGAATATCCTTTGACCACCTCAGCTTTGTATATTCAAGATCGTATAGGAGCCATCAATGCTTGGGGCGTTGATGTTCAAAATCGTTGCTGCACATCAGTTACAGCCATGAAAATAGCGAAAGATATGCTGATTGCTGATGAGTGTATCTCGACAGTTTTAGTGTGTGGAGGCTATCGTAATGGGGATTTTGTAGATTATAGTGATAAAAATATGTCGATGATGTATAACCTTGCGGCAGGTGGAGGAGCTCTAATCTTACGCAAAGGCATGGATCATAATTTATTATTGGGCACACATTTGATTTCAGATGGGTCTTTAGCAAGAACGGCCGGTGTTGAAATCGGTGGGACAGTCAATCCGATCACCTGTGAAAACTTAAATGTTGCGTTTAAATCCTTAAGACTCATGGATCCAGAACGTATGAAGAATCGTCTCAATGAAGTCTCTAGTTCAAATTGGATGACATGTATCGATAAGGCTCTGGAAAAATCAAAGCTCACTAAGAAAGATATTACTTATCTTGATATCTTGCATATCAAACGTTCAGGTCATTTAGGCATGTTACATGACCTAGGACTCAATGAAGATCAAACCGTTTACTTAGAAAACTATGGTCATATGGGCCAAGTCGATCAGATCCTATCTTTGGTTCTTGGTTTAGAATCAGGCAAAGTTAAAGATGGGTCTGTTGTATGCATGATTGCAGCTGGCATTGGATATGTCTGGGCTGCCAATATCGTGAAGTGGGGAAAAGCCTAGTGTCGACCTTCATGCAATTGTTTTTGAGGAGTTTGGAAACAGGAAGTATCTATGCGCTTGCCGCATTAGGGATCATCATTGTTTTCAGGACCTCAAACATCACTCACTTTGCACAAGGTGCTTTAGGTACATTTAACACTTTTGTTGTGGCCATTTTATTCACCAATTATCGTTTTCCTTTATGGGCGGCGATCTTGGCTGGGATCTTAACTGCTTTTGTGATGGGCTTGATGGTGGATTACGTCATCATCCGAAGAGCTAAGAAAATAGCTCCGATTGCCAAGCAAATCATTACTTTAGGCATGGTCTTGGTTATCGTCGGGGTCACGGCTGTTTCTTTTGGATTAGATCCCTTTATCTTACCTAAGCTTTTCCCAAAGGGAGACGTCATGATTGCTGGAGCTTCCATCTCAATCAATGGTCTCTTCAATATCGGTTTTGGTTTGGTTCTCATGAGCATCTTATTTGTGATCTTGCAGAAAACCAAATGGGGTTTAGCCGTTAGGACGACCGCATCCAATGAGTTTACAGCACGTTTAATGGGTGTTCCTACTCGAAATGTCACCATGATCGCATGGGCTTTGGCCGGGGTCTTAGGGGTTTTGGCAGGGGTTATGTATGCTCCGCTCAATCGTGTGGATGCCGGGATGTTGGATGCTGTTCAGATCAGTGCTTTGGTGGCTTGTGTTCTAGGTGGCTTTCAAAGTTTCCATGGACCCATCATTGGTGCCTATATCTTAGCGATTGCTAAAAACCTGATGAGTTTCTATTGGTCTGATGTGTGGGCTGAACAATTGGTGTTGATCGCAGTCTTGATCTTCATCATCTTTAAACCCAACGGCATCATTGGAAGAAAGATCGTTAAGAAGGTCTAGTTATGATAAAGAAATTAACATCATTTAAAAAGGGTTCACCCCTCATTAAGAATCCATATGTATCTTATGCCTTGTTTGGACTATTCTTAGCTTTGATGCCTTTGTTTGGTTATTTAGGTCTCATCAAAAGCAGTTATGTCACGATCATTGCTTCGGTTATTTATTACTCTATCGCAGCTTTGGGGTTGAATGTACTACTAGGATGGACAGGACTTATTTCACTGGGAACAGCTGGATTTATGGGCTTGGCTGCTTATATCTCAGCCTACATTACCTTCAATATGCATTTACCCTTTGAAATAGCTTTGGTCACTGCAGTTGTTGTATCGACATTGCTTGGGGTCTTGGTAGGTTATATCTCACTGAGAATCGAAGGTATCTATTTGGCGATCGCTACATTGGCAGTCGCTGAGATTTTAAGAAAAACCTTTGAAGTTTTTGATCCCTTCACTGGTGGAGCTAGTGGTAAACCCATCTCCTATCCAACCCTCTTCTTTTTCTATAAATATACACGAGCGGATCTAAAAATCTTTGAAACCTTGTTGTATCTGATCATTGTCCTCTTCTTGGTTGCGGTTATGATCATCGTTCACAATCTGATGAAAGGTCAAGTAGGAAGGGCTCTGAATGCCTTACGCGGCTCTGAAGCGGCAGCTCAGGCCATGGGAATCAATCTCTTGAAGTATCGCTTGTTTGCCTTTGGATTTGCCAGTGCGACGGCATCCTTGGCTGGTGTGCTCTATGTGCACTATAACCGTTATACCAATCCTGATCGTTGGTTATTGGCACTCTCGCTTAACTTAGTGGCTGCAATCATCATTGGTGGTGTTCGTAATATCTATGGGACCATATTAGGAGTGTTTATCGTAGTGGCAACCAAGGATATGGTATTGGCTCAGATTCCATATTTTGCCCAAAATCCAAACTTCGCATTGATGTTTAATGGCATCTTGATCATCTTGATCATTCTGTATTATCCGTATGGACTCATCAGGGTTGGATCTGATCTAAAGAAATTGGTCGCCAAGATCAAGGGGAGGATCTAACCATGGATGAACTTCAAAACAAAACAGTCTTGAGTATCCAAGACCTCTCCATCTCATTTGGAGGCATCAAGGCCGTTGATCATTTATCGTTTGATGTTGAAGAAGGTGAAATCTTTGGACTCATTGGTCCAAATGGAGCAGGTAAAACCACCGTATTTAATTGTATTACGCAGTTCTACAAACCCAATCATGGCTCAATCCGTTTCAAATCTAAACAAGGAAAGACCATTGAATTGACCACGCATAAAGTTCATGAAGTCATAGGATATGGTTTGGTTCGTACTTTCCAAAATGTTGAACTGATCAAAGAATTATCTATATTGGATAACGTCATGATTGGTGGACACATTGATTTTAAAACTAGTTTTATAAGTCAAGCTTTTAATACAAAAAAGAGTAAAGCTGAAGAAGCATTGTATCGCCAAGAAGCCATCGAGATCCTGACTTTCTTAGGGATCGTTGATCGCAAGGATTGGCTGGTGTATGGACAACCTTATGGCATCCTCAAGAAAATAGAATTGGCTAGATCCTTAATGTGTAAACCAAAGTTGATCATCTTGGATGAACCGGCAGCCGGCCTTAATGATTTAGAGACATTAGACTTTGCGAAAGTCATTCGTACCATACGTGAGCGCTACCACTGTTCGATCTTACTGGTTGAACATGACATGCGTCTTGTCATGGATGTATGTGATCGAATCTGTGCCATCAACTTTGGGAAATTCTTAGCGATAGGAACTCCAGGTCAAATTCAAAAGAGCCCTGCAGTACAGTCTGCCTACCTAGGAACGGAGAATCCATTATGAAAACCGTTGCCTTAAAAATAACCGGTTTAAAAGTTCGCTATGGCGCCATAGAAGCCATCAAAGGCATCGATCTGTATGCCAATGAAGGAACCATCGTAGCCTTGCTTGGAGCCAATGGAGCCGGTAAATCAACGACCTTAAGAACCATTTCGGGTTTGGTTGAAGCTGCTTCAGGCACCATCGAATTCTTTGGGAAACCCATTCACAAACTGGATGTTGAACAGATTGCCCGATTGGGGATCGCTCAAAGTCCAGAAGGACGTCAAGTCTTTAAAGATCTGACTGTTGAAGAAAATTTAAGAGTCGGTGCATTTACAGTGAAAAACAGGAAGCAAATCAAAGCCAATTTCGAACGAGTCTATGGTTACTTCCCTGTTCTAAAAGAGCGCAAAAATCAAGTTTCATCCACTTTATCTGGGGGTGAACAACAAATGTTGGCCATCGGCAGAGCCTTGATGAGCAGTCCTAAAGTCTTACTGCTAGATGAACCATCACTGGGTTTAGCCCCACTCATCGTACAAAGCATCATGAAAATCGTTAAAGAAATCAGTGAAGAAGGTACTACAGTCATCATCGTTGAACAAAATGCCGCCCAAACACTGAAAATTGCAGATTATGCCTATGTCTTAGAAGTCGGTAACCTGACGATGCAGGGTCCCGCCTCTGAATTAATTCATGATCCAAAATTAATTCAAGCTTACTTAGGATCACACAAACAAGGCTAATAATGCTCAAACATTATTATAAGGAGGAAAGAATGAAGAAGATTTTAGTTGTTGTGTTGTCTGCATTGATGTTGACCTTAAGTTTAACATCCTGCAAAAAAGAAGTTGTATCTCAAGGGGTTACCAAAACAGAAGTGTTGATCGGTAACTGTGCCGCTACTTCCGGAAACCTTGCCAACGTCGGCGGACCGTTCGTTGCAGGTTTGGAAGCCTATCTGAAATACGTCAATGATGCCGGTGGTGTTGCTGGACGTAAAATCAAATTCGTGCATAAAGATGACGGCTTCGTCGCTGAAGCAGGCTTAGCTTGTACACAAGAAATGATCAATGATAACAAAGTATTTGCACTCGTTGGACATTTCGGAACACCGACAGTCGGTGCTACCATGAACTTGTTGAAAGAAACTGGCGTTCCTGCTGTTTATTTCGCAACAGGTATTGGCCAATTGTATGATGAAAAAGCCACTGAAGAAGAAGGCAACTATAATCTATTCCCAGTTCAGCCGATTTATAAGACTGAAGGCAGAATCATGGTTGCTCGTGCAGTAGGGGATTTCAATGCTAAGAAGATCGGGATCATCTATACCAATGATGATGCTGGTAAAGATTTGTTGGCTGGAGCTAAGACTCAAGTTGCTGCTTTGACAGGCGTTACCTTAATTGAACAACAAGTTGCTTATGGTTCAACCGATGTATCAGCCGCTGTTACAGCGATTAAGAATGCTGAAGTTGACTTCATCATCGCAGCTTCCAATCAAGTTACGATCGCAACCATCATTAAAGAATTGGCTGCTCAATCCGTCAACAAAGATGTTATTACGACTTATGTCAACGTAGCACCTGCTTATGCAAGTTTATTCATCAATGAAATCCAAGGCAAATTTGATGTCTATGGAAACGGCTGGGTCGCTTTCGATGCTGCACACAAAGCAGCATTAGACTTATACGTTGCCAACATCGATGCCCAATATGCTGCTAATGCTTATGCCATTACAGGTTGGATCGCTGCTTATTACTTCGTAGAAGGCTTAAAACGCGTAGACAAGAAGACCCTCAACTGGGATAACTTCAGAGTCGCTATGGAATCCGCTCCAATCGTCAATCCTTTTGGTGGCGTCATCGACTTCAAAAACGGTCAACGTTTAGGTACCATGGAAATGAATCTTTCCAAAGCTTCACTCGGTGCTTTGAATGCAGAAACCAACTTATATGCTGGAATCTGGACCAACGTTAAAGATTTAGAATCCATTGAATCCATTTTAAAATAATTGATGTATCATAAACAGGGGAGGTTCTTCCTCCCCTGTATTTATCTCTAGGAGGCCCTATGGACTATTCACATAAAATAATCAGTGCTCAAGATGCCGTTAAACTTGTTAAAAGCGGAGACATGATCGTGACTGGAATGGCAGGTGCTGAAGGACGCGATTTTTTATCGGCCTTACACACGATTGCTCAAGATGTAACCAAGGTCACTGTCACCAACTGTCTACCCATGTCGGATCAACAATTTTTGACTGGTGAATATAAAGATTCTTTTCATATCGATGGGTGGTTTTATTCACCAACCTTACGCAAAGCACATAAGAACGGGAACTGTTCATTCATCCCCAATCATTTACATTTGGCCGGAACCAAAAGATTGGCTCATGTTCATACCAATATTTATGTTGGATCTGCCTCAATGCCAGATAAACACGGATATGTTTCTTTATCTTTAAGCAATACCTATGAAAAACAGGTCATTGAAGATGCGGATATTGTCATATTAGAGATCAATCCAAACTTTCCTTATACCTATGGTGATCTTGAACTGAGTCTTAATGAAGTCGATTATTTGATTGAATCCAACTATATGCCCCCTGTATTACCAGAAGGTGATTTTAATGAAAAAGATGAAATGATCGGAAAATTCATCGCTGAACATATTCAAGATGGGTCTTGTCTACAATTAGGTATTGGTGGTATTCCCAATGCGGTAGCTGCTTCTTTGACCCATAAAAAAGATTTAGGTGTTCATACTGAGATGATGACGACAGGCCTTATGAAGCTTGCGAAAATGGGTGTTATTACCGGCAAAAAGAAACAAATGCAAAAAGGCAAGATGATTTGTACCTTTGCGATGGGGACAGCCGAGCTTTATGAATTCCTAGATCATAATCCAGCCGTCAATATTCTCAATGGTGCGTATGTCAATGATCCTCATATCATTGGTTTAAACGATAATATGGTCTCCATCAATACAACTTTAGAAGTCGATTTAACAGGTCAATGTGCTTCGGAATCCATTGGGACGATGCAATTTAGTGGGACAGGTGGTCAATCAGATACTGCCACCGGTGCTCAAAAATCTAAAAATGGGAAATCATTTATTGCCTTATATTCAACCGCCATGATCAAAGATCCAATCACCGGTGAACGCACTGAACAATCCAAAATCGTTCCTTTCTTAAAACCAGGCGCCATTGTTTCTTTATCCCGCAATGACGTTGATCATCTCGTCACCGAATATGGCGTTGCTGCATTAAAGGGAACCAATGTGAATGAACGCGTCGATCGGATCATTGCGATCGCACATCCGAAGTTCAGAGAAGAACTCTATCGCCAAGCCAAAGAACTAGGCATCATCTAATGGAATTCACGTATCAAAACCATACAGTTTATTATGAAACCTATGGGACTGGAAAACCGATCCTGATCTTAAACGGGATCATGATGTCGACCTTAAGTTGGAAACCTTTTATTGAGGCATTCTCTAAAGACAATTGCTTGATCTTGATCGATCTTTTGGATCAAGGCAAGTCATCTAAATTAGATGGACAAACCTACAACCAAGACATCCAAGTTGAAATGCTGGCTCATTTTATTAAAGCTCAAGATTTTAAAGACTTAGCAGTCTTTGGGATTTCATATGGTGGAGAAGTGGCCATTAAGTTGACCATTGCATATCCCGAGCTTGTTGAAAGATTGTTGCTGTTTAATACGACTTCACATACATCTTCATGGCTACAAGAAATTGGCAGTGCTTGGAACAAAGCAGCCAGTGATCCTGCAGCCTATTATTCCACAACGATTCCTGTTATTTACTCGCAAAAGTTTTATGAGAAACACATTGAGTGGATGAACAGACGCAAAGAAATGCTACTGACGGTTTTTGCGAATCCGGTTTTCATTCAAGCGATGATTCGACTGACCAACAGTGCCAATGACTTAGATGAAAGAGCTCGTCTTCAAGAAATCAAGTGTCCTACCTTGGTCGTAGGCTGTGAACAAGACATCATCACACCTTTCGCAAATCAACAATTTATTGCCAAGGAAATTCCACAAGCTCAATTGGTCTATGTTCCCGATTCAGGTCATGCGTTGATGTATGAGAAACCCATCTTATTTAGTTCCTTGGTCTTAGGTTTTACCAACAATACCAAACTTGAAGATGTGATATAATATATCAAAACATGGAAAATCTATGAACCGTTTTGTAAATCAACCTAAGACCAAACGAGGTCAAGCTACTCTTGATCGCCTCTGCAAAGCCGCTGAGCAATTGTTTTATAAACAAGGGTATTATGCCACCTCGATCAACGATATCACCTCTAGAGCGAAAGTAGCGCCTGGTACGTTTTATATTTACTTCTCTGATAAGATCAACATCTATAAATATCTCTTGGTGAGCTATTCTCATGAGATCCGTATGCACATTGCCTTACGCATCAAAGAGTCCAATGTAACCAATCGTAAAGATGCTGAGCGTATTGGTCTTAGATCTTTCTTGGAATTCATCAGTGAACACAAAAGCATGTACAACATCATCTGGGAATCCTTATACATCGATAAGCGATTATTTGTAGAGTATTATACGGATTTTGCGAAGAATTATGCCCATCATATCGAAGAGGCCATTGGGATCGGTCAGATGAAAGATTATGATCCGGAAGTGGTGGCGTATATGTTGATGGGAATCTCAAATTTTATCGGACTGAATTGGGTCATGTTTAGTGACCGTCAAGATGTTGATCACGCAGTCGATGAAGTCATGAAAATACTAGAAGAGGGTTTGTTCTAAGAACCCTTTTTTTCATGAAAAACTCATGTTATAATGCTTCTGTTTTCAAGGGGAGAAACAATATGTTAAAATCAATCGTCTTGGCTAGTCAAAGCCCACGCAGAAGAGAATTAATGCTGTTACTGAATCTGCCTTTTAGTTCGGAGAATCCACAAATCGAAGAAGAACTGGATCCTTCTTTACCTTTAGCTAAAGCCATTGAAAAAATAGCCATCGATAAAGCACAAGATGTATTTCAACGTCATCCGCACGCCATCGTCATTGGTTCAGATACAGTCGTTGTCGTTGATGATGTCGTCTTAGGTAAACCACAAGATGATGAAGATGCGATTCGTATGTTAGAGTTATTATCAGGACAAACACATAAAGTCATCACTGGGGTCTGTATGATCAGTGACAAACAAAAAGTTGTCTTTCATTCCATCGCAAAAGTAACATTCTATCCACTTACTGAAGCCATGATCAAAAGCTATGTCGCTTCAAAACTACCCATGGATAAAGCAGGGGCTTATGGGATCCAAGACAGAGGGACTTTGTTTATCAAATCGATATCTGGAGATTATTATACGATCATGGGTCTACCGATTGCGGAAGTCAGCCGTCGTTTACGATTGATGGATGGTGGAAGTTAAGAGAAGTGTTGTTTAAAAAGAAAGTCTAACGACGAAAGGGAGAATAATATGGAGTTGATCTTTTATGGATTTCTGTTGTTGGCATTTAGGTTTCTAGGAACCGATAGAGTTCAAATAGGAGCACTGTTGGCGATAGGTGCTTATTATCTTATTTCTTTGGGGATCGCAAAGGTAGACAAAGAGAATCCTTATTTCAATAAAACAAAGAATTTACTATATGTTTTGATGGGACTCAATGGGGCATTTTTTATCTTCTCAGCTTCAAGAGCAGGGATTAGTGGATTGTTTAATTTTGTAGCATTCATCATCGATATCATTGTTTTTGTCAGTCTCATCAAAGGCATTCAAGTCTATACAGATAAATTGATAGATAAGAAACAACCCATTAAGTTATTTAAAAGATGGAGAATGACCTATATCTTGATTGGGTCAATGGTTTCAGTCAGTATCATAATGTTTATTTTGACACTTTCATCGTTGCCTTGGTCTGAATTCGCGGTTTGGTCTAAACAAATTCAAGAAGTAACAGGCACTGGTAATTCTAAAGAAATCATGGATTTAGTTTTGAATTTCTTTATGCCGGTCATGGGGATGTTGATTTTATGGGCAATCCTTATGTTTGGTCTTTTAGTAACATTTGTCATTTTTAAGATCTTATTCTTGGTTTCCATGTATAAGATCCAAACAGAATATGCATTATATTTAGCCTCAAACCCTCAGCAAGAATTACAGTGATTAATACTTGCATAATTGCCTGAATTTAGTTATTATATTTAGGCGACGCCATCATAGTTCAGTGGTAAAACGGAGCAATGGTAATGCTCAGTTCTGAGTTCGATTCTCGGTGATGGCACCATGACTTCACGAAGCCTTATTCTATAAGGCTTTTTTGCAGGTCACTTTGTCCAAGTGTAACAAAAGTGTAACGGATTTATAAAAAACGAATTAAAAAAAGCGAATAAAAGTGATTTTTTGTATAGTAAACATGGAGGATAAACGGTACAATTTGAATGAACAGGGGGATATGATTATGAAAGCAATTAAAGTGTTTCTAATTGGTTTTGCGGTATGGTTTGTGAGTGTGTTTATTACAGGTTGGATTATGCCAATCCCAGAAGTTATGGGTGGTTCAATAGTCTTTATGGGTATAAATTACTTGTGCTACACATTGGTTAAACTCTCAGAAAATCAGAAGTAAAGATTATGGAATAGGTCGACTTTTGGTGAGTCACGATGTTAAAGTCGTATCAGTACAAAAGGATGACAATATGTCATGTGCTGTGATGAGAAAAACAACAGTTCTTTGACTAGTTATCATAGAGTACAATTTGATCGCACCGAAGTGTAATGGATATTGATTGATTTATCTAGAATCGTAATAAACAAGTATAAAATCCCCTTTAATAGAAGAATGAATAATCGAATTTCGAAAATTTATCAAGATGAGATAATTTTGTTATGAACGTTTTTCGATACTTTGATAATGAGTGCCAAATTTTCTCATCGTATCTATAACCGGGGCTAAATCCCATCCTAATTTTGATAAACTGTACTCTACTTTAGGTGGTACAACAGGGTAAACTTTTCGGTCGATCAAGCCATCTTCCTCTAGTCCCCTTAAGCTTTGGGTAAGCATTTTTTGAGTCACACCAGGCAATGTGCGTTTGATTTGACTGAAACGCTTTGTTCCTGTCAACAATTCACGGATAATCAAAATCTTCCATTTACTTGATAATAGACTTAATGTCACTTCAACTGGACATTCAATAATATGTGTCATTTCCACAATATTCTCCTTTGGCACAAATATATAGTATCTATAAAGATACTATATAACAAAAAAGTGCATACTATACATATGTAATAGTACTGATATAATTATAGCAGATGCACATAAAAACACAAGCATCAAAGAAAGAAGGAATAAAATATGAAAAAAATTACAATCTTTGGGAAAGGCAATATGGCTAAAGTCATCGCTGAACGTTTTACGAAAGCTGGAAACACAGTGTCACTGTTAGGATCCAAAGACGAAGTTGGAGTCTTGGGGGATATCGTTGTTTTGGCTGTTCCATATGGCGCAGTAGCATCAATCCTTGAAGCAAATAAGAAAGAATTAGAAGGTAAGATTATCGTAGATATTACAAATCCTGTAAATTTCGCTACCATGGATGGTCTGCTTGTTTCTGCAGACAGTTCAGCCAGCGAAGTGATTGCAAACACTGTTTTAACAGCAAAAGTCATTAAAGCATTTAATACGAATTTCGCTTCTACTCTAGCCGGAGATGGTGAGACAAGTGTTTTACTGGCCTCTAGTGATGAAGAAGCAAAAGCTACACTTACCTCTGCTTTAGATGGAAGTGGTTTGGTTGTTGTTGATGCTGGATCTTTAAAACGTGCTCGTGAACTAGAAGCATTGGGTTTCTTACAAATAACTCTGGCTATTCGTGAAAAGATTGGATGGACTGGTGGTTTCTCGCTTACAAAATAATTTCCTGTTTAACTTTGATTTAGTCAGATTAGATTCTAAAGAATCAACTAAAGGCTTGTTTTAAGCCTTTTTATTATCTGTATGTACTGTGTTCCTGGCGTGTCGAGTATTAATTGGGGAATTTGATTCTTTGAATCAAAAGCCGTCTTTGTCTTAAAACTCGATACATAATAACCGATATAAACGAAAGTGTATAAAAGATTAACCTAATAGTTCTTGATCACTTTTAGATTTTAACTTCTCTTCTCTGTCTTTAACAACCGAATCATATACATTGATCTTTCTTTCAAGTCGATCAAGTGTCTTTTGCATCTCTGCCATCTTATCAACCAATAAAGATTTCTGTTCAATCAGCAAAGCTCTGCGTGCTTCAAATGTGTCATTGCCTTGTCTGAATAATGTGATATATTCATGTAAAAACTCAATGGTAAGACCTGCACTACGCATACATTTGATAAACTCTACCCAGCGACAATCTTCTTCAGAATAATGACGAATTCCACTCTGAGAGCGTGTCACATTAGGCAATAAGCCAATTCTCTCGTAATATCTTAATGTATCTGCACTTAAATCATACTTCTTACATACTTCAGAAATGGTCATAAGCATGCTCCTTGAGGTTTGAAAATTAATCTATAAGTTGGTTTGACTTAAGCCATTCTCGAATAATCATTTTTGATTCATTGATCTTAGATCCTTGTATAGCCAATCCTTTGAGCACAATTGAATTTGGACAACTCTTTTTGATGTCGTTTTCACTTTGTCCTAATTCTGTTCCTTCATGCGTACAGAAGGGGATAATGGTTTTTGAAGAAAAATCTTGTGATTCTAAAAAAGTGAAAATACTCATCGGTGCGGTTGACCACCAATTGGGATATCCAAGGATGATTGTATCATAGGATGAAATATCGATGTTTCTTTTGAGTTGAGGACGAGCATGTGTTTGTTTCTCATGCTTTGATACCTCGGTGCATTCTTCATAACCTAGTGGATAATCTTTTATGGTCTCTATCTCAAACAAATCAATGCCACATGTCTCACTGATCCATTGTGCAACTTGAGCCGTATTTCCAATTTTAAGATCATGGATTTTCCCTTCGAAATAATTCTGTCCTTTACGTGAAGTATAGACGATGAGTGTTTTATGCTTTGTCATTGCTTTCTCCTTTGAATGATCGAGGAATGTGTTAATACAATACTTATTAATATAGGTTCTATATGTTGGATCTCAAGAAACCTCAATATACATTTCCATTACAACAATAACACTTAGAGTTAACTCCAAGTCAAGTCTTTATGAAAATAAATGATTATTGCTTGACTTAGAGTCAACTCCAAGGTTTATGCTTAAAGTGAAAGAGAGGATAACCTATGGAATATACACGATTAGGAAATTCCGGATTAGAAGTATCAAAGATTGCTTTAGGCTGCATGGGTTTTGGTGATCCTGCCAAGAGATCTCACTTATGGGTCATTAATGAAGAAGAAAGTCGTCAAGTCATCAAACACGCTTTAGATTTAGGTATCAACTTTTTTGATACAGCCAATGTCTATTCTTTGGGCGAAAGCGAACTCTATTTAGGCAGAGCACTTAAAGATTTCGCTAAACGTGAAGAAATTGTTATTGCTACAAAAGTAAATCAGACGATGAGAAAGGTTCCAAATGGGGGCGGCTTATCAAGAAAAGAAATCTTTTACGAATGTGAACAAAGTTTAAAACGATTAGGCGTAGATTACATCGATTTATACATCATTCACCGTTGGGATTATAATACCCCAATCGAAGAAACAATGGAGGCTTTGCATGATTTGATCAAAAGCGGAAAGGTAAGATATATTGGAGCCAGTGCTATGTATGCTTGGCAATTTCAAAAGGCACAAAACGTAGCCGAAAAACATGGTTGGACTAAATTCATATCGATGCAAAATCACTATAATTTGATTTATCGTGAAGAAGAGCGAGAAATGAATCCATATTGTATTGATACGGGTGTAGCTTCGACTCCTTACAGTCCTTTGGCTTCAGGTCGTTTATCACGCAATCCTGGTGAAAAAAGTCTTCGAAGTGATACAGATCAAATCGCTAAATCAAAATATGACAAAGCCGAAGAAATGGATCGTGAAATCCTTGATCGAGTGGGAGAACTCGCAACAAAACATCAAGTGTTAAGATCACAGATTGCATTGGCTTGGCTATGGAACAAAAAACCGGTTGTAGCACCCATCATTGGGGCTACCAAAATATCACACGTGGATGAAGCCGTTGCTGCTATGAATATCAAACTTACTCAAGAAGAAATCAAATACTTGGAAGAACCTTATACTTCACACAGTATAGTAGGAGCTTTGCCTAATCCTGTTGATTAAGAATGTGGAAGCGTCGAATATAAGGACATATGCTTATCTACTGTTGTTTCTACAAAGGCTTGTTTATAAAGCCTTTTTTTATATGAGAAATTTCAATTCATGATTATTGGATTATAAATAAGAAGCCCTTTTCAAGGCTTCTTGTTAAGTATTAAATACGATTTATGTTAATCACGTCTTTTTTTAGCCAATTCAACAAATCGTTCAACCGCTTCAACACTTTGATGATTAAAGAACAAGCTCTCTTTGGTATCCAAGCTCTCTATAAGCACCATATCTTCAACAGAAAGATCGAAATCAAAGATATTCAGATTTTCGATCATTCTTTCCTTATTGACCGTCTTAGCTAATGAAATGACCTTTCTTTGAAGTAACCATCTTAAGATAATTTGAGCAATCGACTTATGATGTCTTTCACCAATTTCCTTAAGCGTGGGATTTGTGAACATATTATTGCGGCCTTCTCCAAAAGGTGCCCATGCTTGTATTTGTACACCATTCTTAATCATGTTTGCTTGAGCTGAAATTTGTTGATTAAAAACATTGACTTCAACTTGATTGATGAGCGGGGCAATCTCAGTAAAGGCACAAATATCACTTAAACGATCAGGATAGAAATTACTGACCCCAATCGCTTTGATTTTCCCTTCTTTGTAGAATTCTTCCAAAGCACGATAAGCACCATAGGTATCATTGAATGGCTGATGAAGTAAAACAATATCAATATAATCTGTTTTCAGTTTCTTCAAAGATTCAATCAAAGATGCTTTGGTTTTCTCGTATCCATAGTTATCATACCAAACTTTCGTTGAGATAATGAGTTCTTCCCTAGACAGTCCGCATTTCAAGATGGCGTTACCAACCCCATCTTCGTTGCGATAACTCTGAGCGGTATCAATCAATCGATAACCCGCTTCAATGGCTTCAAGAACACACTTCTCAGTTTCCTCATTGGACATCTGAAAGACTCCAAATCCCAACATCGGTATTTCTAGTCCATTTCTTAATGTTGTATATTCCATCTCTCTCCTTTTCAAATGTTACATTTGATGTATAATACCATTATAGATGCCGATAGTTACTATCGGTCAACACCCATTGGAGAAAAAAGATGTATTCCATGAAAGAAACTGGCCAAAAGGTTGGCTTAAGTTATCAAACATTGAAGTATTACTGCAATCAAGGATTAATTCCGAATGTGAAAAGAGATCAAAACGACTACAGAATCTTCGATGATCATGATGTTGCCTGGATCAAAAGCTTGTTATGCTTAAAACGATGTGGAATGACTATTGAACAAATGAAGCAATATGTAGATCTGTGTTTATTAGGTAAGCCTTCTATTCAGCTTCGAAAGCAATTGCTTCAAAAACAAAAAGAGGATCTACAGAAGAAAATTGAGCTGCTCCAAGATAGTATAGTATTTATTGATGAAAAACAGAATTTATATGAAGATTTTCTTTCAGGCAAAAAGGAATATTTTAGCAATATCATTAAACCTCATCTATGAAGTACTTGGGGTAAGTTGAGAAAACAAAGTCCATTTGGAATATGTCATTGTAGTGCAAATAACCAATTTAGAATCTAACGAGTCTAATACAATGCATAAAAAGACCTGTAAAAAATCGTAACAAAATCGTAACATAATTCTCATAGAAATCAATATCTAATTATTTATATAGCTCTAAAATCGTCATTTTTATCATAAATAAGCATATATTATCTTAAAATGAACCGATTAACCTAAATACCTTGTTTCTCGGTGATGGCACCATGACTTCACGAAGCCTTATTCTATAAGGCTTTTTTGCAGGTCACTTTGTCCAAGTGTAACAAAAGTGTAACGGAATTTGAGATTTCTTTTTAAAAGAGAACCGAAATAATGAGAAAATGAACACTAAATTAGTGATGTTTGTAGCTCTAAAATAAGGTAGAATGAATGAGACAGAATGATGATGAAAGTCGAATAATGTAGGTTGTTTGACTGAGAAAAGACAACGCTGACCACGGTCTTAAACGGACGACCGTGGGACACGATTACATGGGCTAATATGTTGATACTAGATGAGCAGGAATGCTCCACATGGAGCGACTACGAAGACCATGGTGAGTTCTGAGAATAAACGATTTCATAACACATTATTTGGATGCTACAATTAAAATAACAGCAATTATTTCTATATTAACTAAATGGGAAAATAAAATGAACTACCATCAAAATGTTGCTTATTGTAGTGAACTATTAACTAGAATTAGAAAAGGCGAGAAACTGAATCCCGAGGAAAAGTGGTGGCTACAATCCAATCCAGCCTATAACCCGGATTTCGGTGAGAATGCGTTGTCTTTTGATATTCTGAGTGTCCAACCAAGAATCACATATCATGTAAAGATATCGCTTTTTGGTAAGAAATCAAGTCAAGATTTTCAAACAGGATTTTCATGTGTTAGAGGTAAGGGAACTATCACCCAAGTTGGAGATCCGAAAAAGTACCAAGGAGTTAAGGTTGAACTGACCCAAGAAAAACCGATAATTGAATTCGACTTATGTTCACAAAATGGATTGGTTAGAATACAATATACGCATTTCATTATGGTGGCGAAATCTTTGGTAAATGCAACAAGTGACTCATACGAGGTTCTTGCTATGCGAAAGACAATATTGAATGATACTAAAATCTTGTACTCGTGTACACCCTGGAAACAAGATGATTTTGAAGCTTATCAATTCATCATCGAATGGTTAAAAGTTGAGTGAAATTTGTTTGAGAGAGTAGTGATGAGTTGAGAAATCCAAAGTCCATAAGCATAAGTAGTAACAGTAGAGATCATAATATTGACTTAGACCACGGTCTTGGCAGTCTCACCGTGGGACATGATTGGGTGTGCCTAAGCGTTAATACTAGAATGAGGAGAATGCTCCACCTGGAGCGCATACGAAGACCGTGGTGAGTTCTAGGAATGAACTTAAAATTGTTTCTATTTCTTTATGGATCTTTTGTCTAAATATGAGTGATACGATAAGGTATAATGGTTTTAACAAGATGTTAGTGTTAGGGTGGATATAATGATCCTTCAGATTATTAGTAAAGAAAGATTTGAAAAGAAATTTGGTAATTGGCACTCTGCTTATGATGGAATGTTATTTGAAGTGTATGCATCAGCTAAAATAGGACAAGATATTGTATTTTTGTTACTAAAACAAATGTCTGTTTTCACATTGAGAATTGAAGCTGGAGAATTGGAATCAGTTGGTATAAATATAATAGATCCGCGAATACCTTTTTCTTGGTCAAATCGGACGTACAGTCCTCCCCTGGAAATAGCAGATAAATATGAGATAAACAAAATGATGCTCAACGAACTTCGAAGCACTGACGCAATACTAGATAGGCCGGAAATATTACTCCAATTTCGTTTCAAATATGATGATACAGAAAGTTATTTTTTGGAGCACTCATTCAAGACAGTCAGTGATGATTTCGGTTCATATATGGTACCAATTGATTGGATAATTGAGTTTGATGATACCGGTTACTCTAAAATCATCAGATGTTATACAAGCGGTAATGAGGTCCAACTTGTCGAATTCGAATTTGATATTAGAAATTCAAAGAAAATAATCAACCACCCTTTAACTGGAGAATTGGTTGTTGAAGAGGTCATAGACGAAGTGGCTTTTGGAAACGGCTGCATTTTCAAAGTATTAAAAACAAGTCAAGGTGGGATAGAATCACAGCACAGTATTGTTCAACTTCGGTTAGACAGTCTTGGAAAGATGCTTTTGCAGGTTGCACCTCACATAGATTCTTCGATACTAATGAATTTAGCAGAATCATTTAAAGCAAATTAATAGCAAACGGAATATTATATTGCGGTAGATCTGTTAGAGAGTCCAGTATTCTTTCGTAGAGTACATTGACACAGACCACGGTCTTGGCAAACTCACCGTGGGACACGATTGGGTGTGCCTAAGCGTTCATATTAGGATGAGGAGAATGCTCCACCTGGAGCTAATACGAAGACCGTGGTGTGTTCTGGGATTAGATGTATAGAAGGCAGACTAAAGGATGAATAAAAGGGATAATGGGAATAGAGATTATAAAATATCTTAGTCACATCGAAATATGTTCAGTAAACTTAGGGGGAATAAGAAATATGACAGTAATCTATAATCCAAAGGTCGTCGAACTAGAGGCACAAAATGAGTGGGAAAAGGCTCTCGATTTTTTACATACGGCATGGAAAAGTGAGCCTAGAAACCTAAACAACTACCTATGCTATGCACTGGAACTTTGGTATATATTGAATTACAGTATAGGACATTTAAAGAATGCTAAACATTTGGATTTTAATGAGCTTCAATCGAAGTTCCAATCAGTTTATACCTATGGAAATGAAAAATTTCCGGATAACATTTATTTCAATACCTATTTTGGATATATGATGTATGTAATGCCATATTATCTCCTAAATAAAGACTTCACTTCACCTGACGAGTTGATTATACTGGGTCATGAAATGATCGAAAAGGCATACAAAAAGAGTCCGGATGATCTGACAGTACAAGCATTTTATTCATTATCAGTCTATTCATTATCAATGAGTGAACCGAACTCTGAATTTAAACCTAAACCAGTTAATAGCGAAAGTAATCTAGTTCACGTAATGCCTATCGAATCTGCTATAGGTACTTACTTCACCAACATATTAAGTTGATTTCCATACATAAGTTTATTTGATCTTGATTGATAGTGGATTGCAGATACTTATAGTAATGAATTTAAATAGCATCATTGGGGGATAGTCGAGTATGCATACAGTTTAGAGGAAAGACGGTCAATTCACTGAGGGGTAGGTAATATGACGCAATCGACATTTAACCAAAGAAAAAAACGCTCTGCAGTATTTAAGAAATTAGCATTGAGTTTTATTTTATTGATTGGTTTAATAGTTGCGGGTACTATCTCAATTTCGAAACGAATAGGTGATTCATATTATAAAGCTGGTAAGTGGGGGGAATCACTTTTCTGGTACCAAGTAAACTACGAGATATTTAGAAGTAATGAAAGCTTAAAAGAATTGTGTTTCACTGCTTTATTAGTAAACAACACAAAAATCACCATCGAATATACACCAATTTTGCTAGAAAAAAATATCCTCCAAGAAGATGATCTTTTGGGTTTGACAATCCAGTATATTGAAGCCTTATATGACAACGGTGATACAGAAGAATTCAGGACAGTATATCGTGAAAGCATTAATGATTTTGTTGGAAACATTGATACCACTCAACCTCTAAGCTATATTTCTCTTGATAATTCAGCCAGCAATGACACTCTGTTGTTTGCGATAGAAATAGGTGATTATATCCTAGAGGTAAATAACCAAAAGAACATCTTCAAATTACCTATTTATTATAGCCAATCACTTATTTACCAGAAACTTGGAAACACAGAGATGCATGACAAACTAATTGAACAATATGAGCAAGTTAAGCAAGAGTTACAGGATGGAATTAATTGAGTGATTGGACCACAGCGATTTATAGTAGAGCCTTAAATATCCTTATAGTAGGTAGACTAACGGATGAATAAAAGGGATAATGAGATTAATAAGAATAAAGAGTTAGTTCTGATTTGTAGCAAGTTAGGGGTAATGGCACAATTATGAATTATTCAGATCAATTATCCAAAATGTCGCAGTTATACTTTGCTTCACTTCAAGGCGTGCTTATTATCCCAATTGTATGTGTTATTGCAATTGTATTTTTAAGCAGAACCAAAATTCAAAATGTCTTTACGAGTAATGTTAACTATGAGAAAATGAACTCCATAGTTCATATTGTGCTTTACTCTTTCTTTTTGATAATAATACTAGTTAATGTTTTGTCTTCCTCTAATGTTTTAGCAGATATACCCAATGTTGTCAGAAAGGAATATGTTTTGGATGAATGTGTAGTAATAAGCCCAAGTAGTGCTGGACCTGAAGATGTCATAGAGATAAGAGGAGTAGTGATAAAAAGTGTTGTTTCAGATGAAGAGTTTAGTTTTACGGCTTATTATTATCCAATAAGGATTGGCGATCGATTTAAAGTTATTTATTATCCACATAGTAAGATCGGTGCCATTATTGAAAAGGTAAATTAATAGATGACTGCAGTTATGATAGTGGAATGTTTGGTATTCGGTAATATTGAATCAGACCACGGTCTTAGCAAACTCACCGTAGGACACGACTGCATGTGCCTAAGCGTTCATACTAGACTGTGGGGAATACTCCACCTGGAGCGAATACGAAGACCGTGGTGTGTTCTAGAAACATAATAACTAGGCATATAGTTAATCATGAAGCTATTCGTTTAATTGGAATGAACAAACAGGGAGTGTGATAAATCACATGAAATACAAAGCCATTAATGAAATAAGCCACTTCTCATACCATGATGCTGAAATCACGTCGTTTTCCATTAAGGAACATACAATGCATTGGATCGTAGATGATATCAATGCGACTACAGAAAACTCTCAGAATAAATTAACTGAAGACATGCGTATTCTGGGATGCATCATTGAGTTTGAAGATGTTCAAGTTGACGAAATCATATTCTGTGCCAACTCGCAGTTTGACGAAAACTGGAACTTAATAAAATCTGAACCAGCAAGAAACGTAGATCCTTCTGAATTTGCGACTATTCTTGAAGAAACCATGAAATCCTGGTGTCGTATCCAAGATTTATCAGCATTGCCCGAAACAAATGATGGAAGATATAGAATCAGTATCTGTCTTGATGGTCATGTTGGAATTTACAATCTTAACATATCATATAGGACATTCATCGCGAAGTGGGACGAATATTCCGGAAAAGCTTGGTATGAAGAAGAACGATGGAAAAACAGTAAGAAGTGAATGTTGAGTAAATTCAGGTGTGTTGAGAAAAGTGAAGTCTTTTGTTGATTAACATGGTGGCTGAAATAGTCTTTCCGAAGTGTAACAAATGTGTAACGGATTTTCTGTTTTATTCCGATTTAATCCAACTTAATTCGATAAAAATCGACTAAAAGGCTTGTTTTTTAAGTTTTTTATCATAACTGACACCTAAAAATACGCATAAATTCTGCTCTCGGTGATGGCACCATGACTTCACGAAGCCTTATTCTATAAGGCTTTTTTGCAGGTCACTTTGTCCAAGTGTAACAAAAGTGTAACGGATTTTGAGATTTCTTTTTAAAAGAGAACCGAAATAATAAGAAAATGAACACTAAATTAGTGATATATATAGCTCTAAAATAGGGTAGAATGAATGAGACAGAATGATTATGAAAGTTGAATAACAAGAGCAGTTTGACTGAGAAAAGACAACGCTGACCACGGTCTTAAATAGCCGACCGTGGGACACGATTGGGTGTGCCTAAGCGGTTTATACTAGAAGAGTGAGAATGCTCCACCTGGAGCGAATACGAAGACCGTGGTGCGTTATGAGAACTGGACTATGCCACTTCAAATATGAACCAAAAATACACGTATAGTAGGTAGACTATCGGATGAATATAAGGGAAAATGGGGATAATAAGATTGAAGAGATAATTCTGTTTTGGAACAATTTAGGGGAAAGGCATCTTTATATGATGACCATAAAAGCGGACTAGTAAAAACTAGGACGAATTTGAAAGAATAAATATTGTATAATTTCAGTCAAAGGGGATTTATGAAAAAGATAATTACAGTGTTAGTATTTTTGCTGTTAGTTTCTGGGTGCAGTGGTGATGGAGGGACAAAAACTCTTACTGAACAAGAGATCAATGATTTAGTTGATATCAAAGTGTCTGAGAAAATTGCGAGTTTAATTAAAAATTACCCAGATGGGTCTTCGCTAGATCTTTACCCATCAAAATCTTTTGACTGGATTGTAACAGGGACAGACATCGTTATTCATATCAAATCGATAACAACTGAGATTAAAAATGTGTCATTTGAGTCAGTAAATCAAGATAAAAATCGTTCAACTGATGGGTACCTATATGATGATCCAGGAGCTGCTCCTTATAAAGTGCATTTCATTATTACCGGAAAAACTGAATCATCTCAAGTTGGTAAGAAGGTTCAGTTGTCTTTTAGCTCCGAAAATAGCTATTATCCTAATTTCAGTGCAACTATAAATGATGATGGAACGTTTAGCATTGATGAGTACGTTTACTACTGTGTAATATCGAAAATTTTCTTTATACAGGCATTTATCCAGTAAACAGATGAGACGGAATTTACGACTTCATAACTCAATATCATGTATTGATTAAATTAGGCACAGACACGAATACGCCTTCTTGCCCTTAAGCTAATACTCCCTTATGCAATACACATCACTAAGTGTCCCGGATTGACAGAGGGGAGAAACTAACTGTATTGATTTGTCAACAAATCAGACGCATAATAGGTAGACTAACAGATAAATAAAAGAGATAATAGCAATAATGGGTTTGAAGCATTAATTCAGGTTTAGAACAATTTTGAGCAAGAACATTCATAAGTATCTACTTTAGAGAATTAGAATCATTAAATGCGATATCTACTAGATATATTTCAGATTAATGAAAATGGATGTTAAATTATCGTTCCACTTTTTTGAACTTAGAAAGGATGATCAATATGTTCTGCACAAACTGTGGCTCTAAAATGAGTGATGATGCAAAATTTTGTTCTAAATGTGGTTTTAAAGTTCAGATACAGACCGAGTACGAATCAGAGAGGGTTACTGATGAGGATATTGATGATGAGTTTAGTGATGATCAAAAGATAAATGCGTTTTTTGAAGAACAGAAATCAAACTTTCAGACCAGAACAATTAATCCTACTGTTAAAAAAGCAACTCGACCATATATTGTTAAGACAATAATTGTTGGGAACGATTCAAGAAAATCAGCTACAAGTTCAATAGTTCGTGGAGCTATAGGTGGAGCATTATTAGGTCCAGTTGGTCTACTAGGAGGAGCTATAAGCGGTAAGAATAAGAAAGAATCGACGTTTTTGTTGATTTATAGTAATGGAAGAAAAAAAACTGTGACAGTTAAGACAAATAGTTTTTTATTCAAATATTATGCAAAATACCTAGAGTATTAAGGGGGGGTTATGGCAAAGTTCTGTTCGACATGTGGAAGACCACTAACAGGTAGTGAGAAGTTTTGCAGTTCATGTGGAAGCGCTATAAAGAACGAAATTCAAAAATCCTTTGTTGCGCCTGAAACACAAAAAAAGGATCCTGAAATTGTAGATTCGACTATTGAAAATACGAATACGGTACCCATTGAAGATGGGCAACATTTATTCAAAGCGTCTCAAAGGGAAAGCGATAGACCACTATTTCAAAGTGACTTTAGTAAACCAATAAAGCAAACTCAACAGGCGAAAACAAACTTTTCAGCAAAACCTATTAATGCCCAAAAGCCAAGAAGTGAGCCTAAATCCCGCAAGAAGATTAGTTCAGTAGCACGATATTTCTTTGGTGTCATATTCATTCTGAGTGGATTAATTTCTATAAATCAGATATCTGGGTTGATTTTTATCTTCTTAGGGATTTCACTAACTCCATTAGTTTATATACCATTAAAGAAGAAATTTGGAGAAGACCCATCAAAAACTAAATTGTTGAAGTTGGTCCCAATTATCACTCCTATAGTGTTTATGTTACTTATAGGAATGTTTCCACCAAGTGATCCAATAACTAATGTAGAAATCCAAAATGCAGTAGTTACAGTAGCGATTGGCGATACAGCAACAATAACTGTGATTACTGATCCGATAGATTATGATATAAAAAAACTTGCTTGGGAATCCTCAGACGAGTCAATAGCTACAATTAAAGATGGTGTCATCATAGGATTGTCAGAAGGCGACGTAACCATAAAAGTCCTTGGTAGTAAAAATATTATGGATTCAATAGTCGTTCATATTAGGTATGTTGATGTAAGCTCCGTAACTTTGCAGGGGCCAACATCCGTAATCGTTGGCAAAACAGGCTCTTTAACAGCAGATTATTTCCCTTTGAATGCTACGGAAAAAAAGGTAGTCTGGGAATCGTCAAATCCGTCAGTTATCTCTGTCGATCAAAATGGAGTAATGTCGGCTATGTCAAAAGGATCAACTACGATTACTGCTACCACCAAAAATGGGGTAAGTTCGAGTGTAGTTGTTTCTACATATTATGAGGTAGCATCAATTACGTTAGGCATTGAAACATTATCTCTGGAGAGACTCAAAACTGCTATTCTAACTGTATCAATCCTGCCTGTTGAAGCTAAAGATAATTTACTAACTTGGACTTCTTCGGACCCATCAGTTGCTTCAGTTGAAAATGGAAAAATCACAGCAGTAAAAACCGGGACAGTTACGGTCTCTGCCACTGCTGTCAATGGGGTAAAGGCTAACATAACAGTCACTGTTACTGAAGTGTTAGCAGATTCAATTTCTTTGAATTATATTACTTATGACTTAAAAGTGGGCAATAGTTTGCTACTAAAAGCAACAGTATTGCCATCAAACACAACTGTTAAATCTGTTGTATGGACGAGCTCAAATAGTAATGTAATATCTGTTTCAAACGGAATTGTTACCGCTCATACATATGGTATTGCAACAATAACAGCAACATCATCAAATGGAAAAGTGGCTACATGCGAGTTTTTTGTTAAGCAACTATCCCCTGTAACACTACTTAATTGGCATTATACATCTGACATGTTTGGTGGTATAGAATGGAATTTCAGAATTAAGAATAATACTTCTAAAAAAATCAATTATGTTGTTATTCAATGGTATAACTTCAATTCTGTAGGTGATTTAGTTTACGATTATATAGACGGGAAAAACTATACTAGATTGAAATACACAGGACCATTAGCTGCAGGTGCAACATCTTCTTACAAAAGAAATACTACACTTTTTTACAGCTATTCTTACGACTCATCGACAATTAGCGAAATCATTGTCGAATATTCAGATGGGACTACACAGACAATTGGTCTAAGCGACATCGAATATTATTACAATGTGACCAAGTAATAGTGGAACAGGTCGATTTTTGCAGATTCGAAATGTTAAAGTAGTATGAGCCCCTGAGCACTCAGACCACGGTCTTGGCAAACTCACCGTGGGATACGATTGGCTGTGCCTAAGCATTCATACTCGAGTGTGGAGAATGCTCCACCTGGAGCGGATACGAAGACCGTGGTGCGCTCTAACTAATGGAAAGGGGATAGAATGAAAAAGCCAATAAAAGTTCTGTTGATTATATTTGCCTCTGCTATTGGATTAACGATAGTTCTAGGTCTCAGTTTAAATGTTTTTTCAAGACAAATTGGAGACTTTTATGTATCTAGGAGTAATTATAGCGAAGCGGTTATATGGTATGAACGAGAATATGATTTTTACCATTCTGATAACAGTTTGGTAAACCTCATAAAATCTCTGCTTAAGGTTGAAGGTCAATATAAAGAAAAAGCAAAATACTATTATTTAGCAATAGAAAACAAACCAACTAACATGACAGAACAAGACTATGAGATTTTCTATATTGAATACCTTTTTGCACTTTATCAATTAGATCAAATTTCCGAATTTAAGGAAGCATTTGAGATGCGATATAAATTACTCATAGCCTCTTCAGATTATTTAAGTATACTAGCTCCTTTTACTTTGATCCAACAAGATAGCGATGCAACCACTGAAGTTTTGACCTGGAGTATAGAGATGATTGAGAAAATCATCACAGAATATGATTATGATGATATTAAACGATTTGGCTACAAATTCGAATCCTTGTTTTATAAACGTTTAGGGGATCTGGTTAAAGCAACAGAATATGAGGAAAAATCAAATCAGTACAAGTAAACAGAAATACTGGTTTTAGATTGCGATGCAGACCACGGTCTTGGCAAACTCACTGTGGGACACGATTGGGTGTGCCTAAGCGTTCATACTAGATTGTGGGGAATGCTCCATATGGAGCGAATACGAAGACCGTGGTGAGTTCTGGGATTAGATGAATTGAAGTAAACTAATAGATGAAGAAAAGGGATAATGAAATCAAGAGTCAAGCTGCATTATAGGTGCTTTGTAAAGGACAAACTATCTTAAGTAACATAACTTAATGGGGGTCAAGATGAACGAATATAATGATGAATTAAGACATATGCTTGATATAATCGCCAATTCAAAGAATTTTGATGCCTTAACAAGGGACATAAATGAACTTTATGCTGAATTTGACAAGAGGACAGTCAAAAAAGAGTATTCTAGATGTAAATCTGAAATTGGCGGATACTACCAAAAAGTACCTTTCATGAAAATACAGGTAACTAACCTTGACTTGGGAAGAAAGTTAAGTAGGGTACCTAAGATACTTGATGATGTATTTGTTCACGATTTTGATTCGAATAACATTCTAATTCGTACGACTCATCATCATTTATGGGGCAAAGAAGATATTAAAGTAACAGAGTTTTTCTTTCGAGAAGGCGAAGTCGAATGGTCTTTTGTGTTTCATGGAAATATCTATGTGAACAAAATCATTCAATTTTCACTATCAAAATTTGATAGTGAAGGAAAGATGATCAGTTATGGAGTACTAGAGGATTGGAGAGGGGAGTTGAAAGATGAGATAAGAACAAGATTTAAGAATATAAATGAAAATGACTGTAATTTCAATTACTATACCCTAACCTACAACGAAACCAAGGTTGAGATTATCAATGTATACAGAAAGTTTTACTCTTTTCCTATAAAGCATGAACGAATCAAACCTGACTATGATCATGAAGGGTATATTGTCGGCGGTACTTACCTGAATGAAGATGGGACTGTCTTATGTTATCATAAATCTTCTAATCGATTCAAAACACATTTCTCGTCTTCGGATAGCCAGGGAAAACAAGTGCGCAATAAAAATAATACTATAGAAACTAAGTCAAGACTTGATCTGAAAGACGATAGTATTAACTATCCTAAAAACGAGAATCCAAAAAAAGTCTCTAAGCAACTGATCACAACGAGCTATCTGAAGAACGAGTTATTAAAAAAACTCACTGATCAGATCAAGGCTTTTGATGACCCTGCGATTTATTCCTTATCCCTTTACTTTGAAGCTGATGAAGGTGAAGATTTTATTCCTAATGTCTACCTCACTTACAATACCGAATCTGAATTCAATATAGATCCAAAATCAGAAGAACGATGGAATTATGCTTTCTGGCTTCAAAATGAAGTTCCCATTATCGAAGACGATGAAAGCAAAGCTGACGTATTATCATGGTTGAAGAAAATGAAAGTCAAAGATATCGGTTTCGAAGAAGGTCCTATCCATGATGCTAAATCGAGATACATCGGTAAAGGACCCAATGGATTAGTCGAGATCCTTGGTTTATTTGTCGAGATCATAAAGGAACTTCATCAGACCGGATTCATCAAAACCCAGTTCAAGAAAGAATTGCCAGTAATCCTTCACGATCTTGAATATACATGGTTCTACATAGAAGCAACCAAGAATGCCAATCCAAGTTCGACACTTGAAGATTTCCTAAGTTTTTACCAATAATCATTGAAGTAAAAATAAACATGGTATCGATATACTAGGTAAACTAATGGATGTAGAAAAGGGATGATGGGGTTAATGAACAATCAATTCACAATAAGCAAGATATCAATACAAAATGGCTGGCTTGATATGACAATACAGGATGTGGATAAAGAGACAGTAATAACTTCTTCCTATTTAACGGATGCTATATACGATTTTACAATAGCTATTGTCTTAATGTGCGAAGGCTCAAAGGAAAGATCTTTTGTTTGGATGAATGAACCTGGAGAGGTACAATGGACTATTTCCGAAGAGAACCTGGAAGTGTCAATCAGTGTAATCTATTCCCTATATAACGAAAGAACGATGACTTTTGATAAAGAGGTTCTTTATCAAGGGAACGTTTCCCAAATCAGATTTGCTAGAGCAATACTTCGAGCATTGAATCAACTAAATTCAGATTATCCTGGCTCTATGTACCAAATGGCATGGCATAAGAACTATGCTTTCCCTGATAAGCTTGTTCATAGATTATCCGAATCAATCAAATTGTTATAAGTACCGCATTGGGTTTAGTCGAGAGCCTAAGTTTACACTGACGCAGACCACGGTCTTGGCAAACTCATCGTGGGACACGATTGCATGTGCCTAAGCGTTCATACTAGAGTGTGGAGAATGCTCCTCCTGGAGCGAATACGAAGACCGTGGTGCGTTCTAAGAATGGAAGTGTAGTGGTTTATGGGAAACAACGAAAAAGAGTAAACTTTGGAGCAATTATGAAATTTAAAAGCATCGTGAGAACATGGAAAAATCCATTTTATGTCAACTGTAAGAAGCATTACTGCCCTGACTGTCATTCTTTATTATTCAAAACTAAGGTTTCCAAGATAGTAAATTCCAAATCTCCAGAGGCAAAAGAGTACGATTTTAGTTCTGTAGGAGGAGATGGATACATGTTTGGAGATGTTAAGTTTATATGGACCGAGTTCTTGTGTCCAAAATGCGGTAGACAGATTTCAATTAAAGAAATGAAAAAGATCGAGAAATATGTTAAGAAGAATGGTGGAATAGGTCGACTTCCGTAATGACACGATATTTAGACTGCATGAATATATTGACGCAGACCACGGTCTAGGTAAACTCATCGTGGGACACGATTGCATGTGCCTAAGCGTTCATACTAGAGTGTGGAGAATGCTCCTCCTGGAGCGAATACGAAGACCGTGGTGAGTTCTGAGAACTGGATATTAAGGGTTGTTGTCGAGTTAAACAATCAATTGTGTTTTGGAACAATTTAGGTGGCAGACTATTTCCATACTGGTGGAGGAACATCAAGTGATAAAAAAGAAAAAGGAAATTCAGAAAATCAGAAAAAATGAAATTGATTATTATATTGAACAAGCTAAAACATTAGCATTGTCGTATGAAGAGCAATATAAACAGCTGTCTATGCTCAAAGACTATATAACCAATGATATTGCTAGTGACTGGATTTGGAATGATTTAAAAAATGGTGTCATGCATATGTTTAATCAAAATATGATTAGCAATAATGTGATTGATTTATACAAAGAAATAGATAAAAAATTTCACGATATTTCTTTGGATGGTGCTACATATGATGAAGATTTTTGGACATTAAATGGATTGAAAAATCATTTGCTTTGGGAAGAACTGCGTCAGATAGCGAGAGAACTTTTATGCATTTTGGAAAGGATAGAGTGTTAAGGTTATTTTTTAGTTGGGACAGGAGTGTATTGAGAAGAGAGAAGTCTCTTTGCGGAAGATTATTGATAGATAATTTGATCACATCGAAGTGTAACAAATGTGTAACGGATTTCCTGTTTTATTTAGTTTTAATCACACTTAATTCGATAAAAATCGACTAAAAGGCTTGTTTTTTAAACCTTTTATCATAATTGACACCTAAAAATACGCGTAAATTCTGCTCTCGGTGATGGCACCATGACTTCACGAAGCCTTATTCTATAAGGCTTTTTTGCAGGTAACTTTGTCCAAGTGTAACAAAAGTGTAACGGATTTATAAAAAACATTCTTAAATAGGCAACAAAAATCACTGTTTTGTGTAGTAAACATGGAGGATAAACGGTACAATTTGAATGAACAGGAGGATATGATTATGAAAGCAATTAAAGTGTTTCTTATTGGTTTTGCGGTATGGTTTGTGAGTGTGTTTATTACAGGTTGGATTATGCCAATCCCAGAAGTTATGGGTGGTTCAATAGTCTTTATGGGCATAAATTATTTGTGCTATACATTGGTTAAACTCTCAGAAAATCAGAAATAGAGATTGGACTGCGGTTGTTTATAGTAGAGCCTCTAAATGATCGCATTGAAGGTAGACTAACGGATGAAGAAAAGGGATAATGAGATTAAAGAGTTAATACTGATTTGGAATAAGTAATGGGGGAAGGCCAGATAGGATAATTATCATGAAAGAAAAATTAACGAAATTTGAATTAATACTAACTATCTTAATGGTTTTAGCTTTGGGTTTAGCTTTCTATTTTTTTGTATTTTCTAATGTGGACCTTGGATTAAATTATACTCTTGGATCAATATCGTTATTGATATCAATGTTATTAAGTGGATTTCTAGCTTTTTTCAGAAAAGTTGTTCCTCAATGGATGGGGTTTGCATTGTGCATTTTAGTCATCATAATGACCATATTAACTATTTTTGTACTGAAATTTTTTATGATTGAATTTGATAATACCATAGGTATGTACATATCTTTTATATATCTACTACTAATCAAATTGTTTGAGTCAAGGATTATAAGTATATTAAACAATATTTTTAAGTGAATGACTAAATGGAAGTGGTTACATAAGATATTCCTAATACTTTCGTTGAATATTGACGCAGACCACGGTCTTAAACGGACGACCGTGGGACACGATTGGGTGTGCCTAAGCGTTCATACTAGTGTAACGAGAATGCTCCACCTGGAGCGAATACGAAGACCGTGGTGCGTTCTGAGAACTGGTTTATTGATATGATCCTTTGTAATATTTTGACTAGATAAGCCTTGAAACAAGATAAATATAGAAGTCTATGGAGGATTTGTTTGGAACTCGAAGATCTTGTAATGTCAAGAAAGGATCAATTCAAATCTCATTATCCAATCAACCCAGCGCATTCTGAAGCATCTTAACAGGTGTTTTTACTCTATTTACACAAAGTCACAACTTATTGAGATTCCTTTGTGTTTATAATGAAGATATGGTGGATTTATGAAAAATATATTTCTTTCAATCATTGTTCTGATTCTATTAACTGGTTGTTACAGCCCTCTTCAAGACAAGAGCGAAATTTCTTATTCATGGCACCGTCTAAATACTGGATCATCGAAGTCGGTTATGCCTGAGATCGATTCACTTCCTCAATACAAAGATATTTATCATCACTACAGAATAGATATCATCTTTATTTGGGAGATGGATACTCTATTGCTGGTTGTGACGTATGATCAGGATACTTATCTGGATGAGAAGGCAAAATTGGATGATACTTTCTATTTTCTAAATGAACCCAACAGCTATGTCTCAGATCAAATTTTCCCCCAAACAACCTTTAGTGTCGGAGATTTTGATTTCAGGATCATCAGTGATGATCAGGGCTATGGAGATTATCCCCATGATTTTGGGATGATTGCCGTGTCCGATACGAGAAACTCAATCGCTTATCTATATCTATATGACTTCAATCTAGACTCGGTTGGGGATTCGTTCTCTGAATTTGTCAGTAAGTATTTTCCTTACAAATGGTAATAAAATTTCATCTATTTGACAAAGTTATTCAGTGTATTCGGCAACAATATATGAATGTGCCCCGTACTTCATTAATGCGATTACGAACTGTGGTGTATTGAGAAAATGCGATGATCCTTTGAGCATGTCATAGTGGTAGAAATAGCCAATTCCAAAGTGTAACAAATGTGTAACGGATTTCCTATTTTATTCCGATTTAATCACACTTAATTCGATAAAAATCGACTAAAAGGCTTGTTTTTTAAGCCTTTTATCATAACTGACACCTAAATATACGCATAAATTCTGCTCTCGGTGATGGCACCATGACTTCACGAAGCCTTATTCTATAAGGCTTTTTTGCAGGTCACTTTGTCCAAGTGTAACAAAAGTGTAACGGATTTTGAGATTTCTTTTTAAAAGAGAACCTAAATAATAAGAAAATGAACACTAAATTAGTGATATATATAGCTCTAAAATAGGGTAGAATGAATGAGACAGAATGATGATGAAAGTTGAATAACGAGAGCAGTTTGACTGAGAAAAGACAACGCTGACCACGGTCTTAAATAGTCGACCGTGGGACACGATAGCATGTGCCTAAGCGTTAATACTAGATGAGTGGGAATGCTCCACATGGAGCGAATACGAAGACCGTGGTGCGTACTGTGATTAGTTGAGTTGATGGTAGACTAACCGGTATAGAAAAGGGATAATGAGGATAGCGTTGATGAAGATTTACTCCTTGAACAAGAAAGTGAAAGTTAGGGGTCATAAATTGTGGTAAAAAGGAAAATTGTATTCACACTAAGATTATTGACAATTATTGTTGCTTGTATAAGTATAGTTGGTACATTTTATTTCAGTGATTTTGAACCATATTTAATGCTATTCAATGTTTCCACTTTATTATATGCTACATCTTTGTTGATTGGCGGTTTATTTCAGAGAGAGAAAGATCTTATCAAAATTGGGTTTGCATTAGGAATATACACATACAGCATCACCCGTTTATTTGAATATTTTGTAAATTTGTAAATAGTTTTTGGGGTGAAGAGAAAAGTGAAGTCCAAGACTTTATTGGATCTTCAGATAACACTAACTCAGACCACGGTCTTGGCAAACTCACCGTGTGACACGATTACCTGTGCCTAAGCATTTCATACTAGCTTGTGGGGAATGCTCCACATGGAGCGAATATGAAGACCGTGGTGCGTTCTGTGAATAGAACAGCAGTGGTTGTAGGGAGAGTCGAATAAAACTCGATAAGACATTTAATGAAAGGGTGGTAACATGAAAAAAGTAGCACTGATCAATACCATTGCCTTGGACCTGTCGATTATTCAGTTATCATTTCAATTGCTAATTGGTTCAGCAGGAGTCGCGGCTTTAGTACCTTTCCCGGATGATCTAGGACTTCAAGAAGAGTTTAGAATCATCTTTGATCAGCACCCTTTTTTAAATGACTTCGGACTCTTCGTCCATAATTTGATTCTTGTGTTACTGATGTTAGCATTTGTTGTTGTTTTTTTGAATATCATAATGGTGGCTAAGAATAACACCAATAAAAAGTTAATTTCGATCTTACTTCTGATTCCACCTTATCTCTTTATCACGTACTCTATCTTGCTTTTCACATTCAGCGCCATTTTACACTCTTACACTGAACCGAATATACCGGTTGAGATTTCTGTTTATATTTTAGGTGCGACTTTATTTTCCATAGTTTATCTGCTTAATCTGATCATCAGTGTGGTAGTGGTCCTAGCTCAGCATAAAATCATCTTTAAGGCTGCCAATCTGGATAAAGACACATCCATCGCACAATCTTCAAAGAGTGATAAGCCATGGATTATAATGATCACAGTTTGGATTGTATTTTCTATCGTTTATATACTCTTTTTGTAATCTAGATCTTCAGTTGAATACGCATAACAATCCGGACTCAGACCACGGTCTTGGCAAACTCACCGTGGGACACGATTGATAGTGCCTAAGCGTTCATACTAGATGTGCGGAGAATGCTCCACATGAAGCGAAAACGAAGACCGTGGTGCGTTCTGAGATTAGATGAATTGAAGGTAGACTAATAGATGAAGAAAAGGGATAATGGGAATAATAATCAAGATCATCCGAAAGATCCCCACAAAAGTTGGAACAGACCAACTTACTATTTAGGTATTAAGCAAACCAAAACCGATCATTACTGGGTGAAAGAGGAGGGGAATTTTGGAACAATTAACAGTCATAGAGGAAGAAAAGCAAATGGAGCTCGGTATTGAGATAAAGAAAGTAAATCTGCTTCTCTTCCTAAACTTCGCGATAATTTTGATTGTTGCGTTTTCGTTAGAAGATGTATTAAAGCTTGATGCATTAGCAAAGTATCTTGTGATATTGTTGTTAGTTGCAGGGTTATTTATTTTAGTGTTTGTTAAGTATCTACTCATTCTTGATGTTGCATCGCACTTAACGAATAACTTGCTGAACCAAGAACCAAGAGATGTCATGACCTTGAAGATGCTTGAGAAATATCTGCAAGCACTAGAATTATTAACCATGATCTTCCTTTTTATAATCTGGATTAAGGCATTTGAGCTTGTTCTATTTGAGTTCACTATTACAAAAGTTTATGTATTGATATTCTTTGTTGTTATGCTCTTTTTGTCCAGTTTTATAGAACTAATTTTACAAATGAAAATTCTGCACAGAACCAATAGGATAACGTGGCATAGATTTAGAGGGATGAAAAATTACATTTCTGATAGAGATGTCCCATTGAAAAAGCAAGACTACTTCTCAGAATTTACGTTTAAAACATATCTATGTGTATCTGTTGTAGTTTTTATATTAGTATCATATTTTGATACTCAGCAAAACACAATAACAGTCACAAACTGGATTCTTACGACTGGATTGATTATCTTCATTATTCATGAACTCATATATAAAATTTGTAAATTGAGATAAAACATGAGAAAAAGAAAATGTTATGAAATTATTAGTGACTTCATAATGTCAAGTTGAGAGACTTGATTTCTTGAGGTAATGTTGACTCAGACCACGGTCTTAAATGGCCGACTGGGGACACGATTGGCAGTGCCTAAGCGTTCATATTAGACTGTGGGGAATGCTCCATGTGGAGCGAATACGAAGACCGTGGTGAGTTCTGGCAATAGATGAATTGCAGGTAGACTAACGGATGATTAATAGGGATAATGGGAATAGTGATGGGTGGGGACAAAACCTCTCCATAAAAGTCGAAGCAGACCAATATCATTTGACTTTGAACTTAATCAGAAAGCGTGGTAACAGTAAGATGATGAGCCTAGAAGAATTTTTCATAATAATAATGCTCATTATTGCGTTTCCAGTAATTCATTATGTAGGAGGACACACACTATACTTTCCACTAATTTCAAAATATCTGAGAAAACACGATAAAGAGAACTATAAGAAAAGAGGAGAAAGAAAATGGAGAATGTTTTACCTTGATAAGCTGGGGATTGTTCCGTTAAATCTGTTACTTCCATACTGGGGATTCGCACTTGGGTTTTTAGCAACTGTGATTTTTTCTAGTTTATGGATAATCACCGGATGGTTTGTGTTTCGACCATTGATTGGAATTTCATATGCCATTTTTCTGATTTCACTATTTTATCAAGTCGATAAAGTGAAACGCAAAAGAATGAGGTAAGTTAAGAAAAATGAAGTCCCTTTGCAGACGATTGTTGGTGGACAGTTTGATCACATCGAAGTGTAACAAATGTGTAACGGATTACCTATATAATTCCGATTTAATCACACTTAATTCGATAAAAATCGACTAAAAGGCTTGTTTTTTAAGCCTTTTATCATAACTGACACCTAAAAATACGCATAAATTCTGCTCTCGGTGATGGCACCATGACTTCACGAAGCCTTATTCTATAAGGCTTTTTTGCAGGTCACTTTGTCCAAGTGTAACAAAAGTGTAACGGATTTTGAGATTTCTTTTTAAAAGAGAACCGAAATAATAAGAAAATGAACACATAATTAGTGATATATATAGCTTTAAAATAGGGTAGAATGAATGAGATAGAATGATGTTGAAAGTTGAATAACAAGAGCAGTTTGACTGAGAAAAGACCACGCTGACTACGGTCTTAAACGGACGACCGTGAGACACGATGGGGTGTGCCTAAGCGTTCATACTAGACTATGGGGAATGCTCCACCTGGAGCGAATACAAAGACCGTGGTGCGTTATGTAACTAGAGACATAAAGGGGGATATTGTGAAAAGAAATAATCAAAAAACAACTGAGGTTTACATTAGTTCATATTGGACTGATAAAATAGAGTGGCTATACACGCATCTTGAGATTGCCAAAGCAAGTAGTCATTGTTGGAGATGTGGAGAAGTGTCTACAAAACATCGCAAAATTCAGAAATGTCATATTATACCTTTTGCTATGGGAGGACTAGATATCCCAAGCAACTATGTACTGTTATGTAAATCTTGTCATATTGAAGCCCCTGATGTTAAAGATAACGAAATAATGTGGGATTGGATAAATGCATACAGTAGCAAGAGAAGAGATAATTTTTGGACATACAAAGGGTTGGACGAGTATAAAAGAATTTATGGAAATGAGTTTGTTGACGATATATATTCTTTGAGTTTATCGCCAAATCAAGTCGATAAAGTATATCAATCAATAGATGAATTCTTTGGTGACCTTGAGTTAATATTCCATTTTGGGCATACACATGTTAGCATCTCAACTACAGCAGGTTTGTTAAGAATGTTCTACAAAAGATTATTTAAATGGAAAACTGATTCTGTAAATACTATGGAAAGAATAAATTATGATATTGTTCAGGACATAGTGAATCATTTTATTAATATTATTGCAGAACTTGAGAGAAGTAATATTTCAAATAGAACATCAGACTCACTAAATGAACTTAAGAAGAATGGAAAGAAGTTAGGTAGACCAAATTTTATAGATGAATCTGTAATTGAATCCGCAAAACAAAGATATTTGAATTCATCATTAACATATGAGCAAGTAGGGAAGGAGTTTGGAATAAGCAGTGTAACTGTATTTAATAGTGTAAAGAAAAGCCAACTTAATAAGAGCGAAGAAATAGATAATCTAACAGACCGAGAAGATGATTCATTCCAATCCTCTCAAGTTGAAACTGTGAAAGATCAAGATAATAATAAGTTTGTTTATAGTGAAAGAAACAAAAGAGTACGAGATGAGAAATTCATTGAAAATGTGGCTTTTAGCTATGTGAGCTCTTCAAAATCTTATAAGGAAGTTGCTGAAGAGTTTGGAGTAAGCTTTGCTACTGTATATAACTATGTACGAAAGAAATATCCTGAAGCTATTAACACCAAAATTAGAGTAGACAAACCTAAGACAATAGAGATTAATAAAGAGGATAAGGCAATTAGACTTGAAGCAGCAATTCAGCATTACATGTCAACTAGACTCTCAAGAAGTGAAGTTTCAAAGCAACATCATATTAGCGAGAACTTACTAAGTAGTGAACTAAAAAAGAAAGGTCTAAATAGACAGATTTATAGACCGCATAAGGTTGACAAGAAAAGGAATGTTCTCTTAATAGAAAAATATAGTGAGGCAGTTGAATCATATATGTCATCAGAATTGTCAATCTTACAAGTAGCAAAATCCTTTGGTATGAGTCCTATGACTTTAGTAAATGAAATCAAAACTAGAGGTTTAGTTAGAAGAAGATATAGAAAAACAAGTTAATCCTTGGAATAAGTTAGCTTTTGATGAAACGCAATATTGGAATAAATCGACTATTATGGAGTCGAAATGATAAACTTGTTTAAGTACAAAATATGGATCATTAACATTCTATTTTAAAACAATTTATGGGGTATATCATTCAGTTTTGTATACATTACCAACCAATAGTTTAAATTTGTAACAGAAGTATAATTCAAAAAGGAGCTTATATGAATAATCATTCAAAAGCAGAAAGACATTCTGGGAATGTTTTCAATCAAGAAGAATATACAACAGCAGATTTGTTATTAAACCACCTTTTGTTAGCTGCAAAAAATCGCAAATTAGTTTTTCGTGGTGTATCAGATTTAAGCCAATTAAAGCCAACAATCAATAGAGTAAATAATCGTTCGTCAAATTTTCAGTACAAGGATGTATCATATTTAGAGTTTTCTTTACTCTATGACTTTAAAAAATATGCTTCAGCAATGCTAAACGGTAACCTTGATCTACTAGATATAGTGGCATATGCACAGCATTTTGGACTCCCTACAAGACTTGTTGACTGGACACGTGATCCTTTTGTTGCTCTTTATTTTGCTATCAACCAAAGTGAATGTCCTTTAGATGGTTATAGATTATTCTATACCAATCTAGATGATCACATTTTAATAAACAGATCTTATGGTGGTTTGACTCATGGTAATATGCAATCTGGGTCTGAATTCATTGAAGAGTACCATAAATTCATAAAGTCCATTATAAATAAACAGAGTCTAATTGAAGAGTTGAAAGCAAGGAGCACAAAACTAAAAAACATAGGAATTATTGAGGATGTTAAGACAAATCCTGATGGATTATTATTTTATGAGTGCAACGCTAGCAACCCTCGACTTATAGCGCAACAAGGGCTTTTCAGTATCCCTTGCTCAATTCTTAATGAGGATGCGCAAAATGAAATTATTAAGAAAGCAGAATATATAACAATAAGAATTGACAAGAAAGTAAGAAATGAATTGCTTCGACTATTGGATAATATGAACTACTCTAACTTACGACTTTTTCCAGATATTCAAAGCATTGCTGAATATATTTTGATATCAAATATTAATAAAGGTGAATTATTGAATTTCTAGTACTATTTTATAAGTATCTAAGTGGATTAGGTTAACTATTGGAATAGGTCGACTTTTGTAGAGGCACAATGTTAACCTTGAATGAGCACTTAAAACAAGGTCTTAAGCGGACGACCGTGGGACACGATTGGGTGCCTAAGCGTTCATACTAGAATGTGGTGAATGCTCCACCTGGAGCGAATACGAAGACTGTGGTGAGTTCTAAGAACTGAATATATAGGGTTGTTGTCGAGCTTAAAACTCTATTCTGTTTTGGAACAAATTAGGGGCAAGCTTGCTACTCTTAAAAGAGTGTATCGGGGCATATGAGCAAATCAGAACTTTTATATAAAACAGGAAGCATTTCGAAAATGAGTAACTAAATGGACCAAAGTAAACCAAGAATTAAAAGCATTCTTTATGACATTGATGTTAACAAGACAGTGAATATCCAATCATTTATAGAAAAGTCTTTCGATTATCCGGATTTTACAATAACTTTTAAAGACAAAAGAATAATCATTCATCTAAAAGAACCACTTGAGAACGTTGCGAAGATTGAGGCAAATGCAAACTCTATTTTCGCTGATTGGTATTATCAGTATGACCTCGAGTATGGCGAAGATAGTATAAGATTCTATAAAAAGGGATATGTTTATGAAGAACTCGATCCAAATATTAAATACCTCTCAGGCAACATTTACTGTAAATCGACAATTACATGCGAAGGTTATGCGATAAGAAATTTAAGAGAATTTCCAATAGCTCACGCGAATTTTAAAACAAACATCAAACTTCAAAAAGTAATTGAACGTTATATGGGAGTATTACAAGGTAAAGAACACATTCTAAACTTTGGGTATTACTATTTGACGGTCATTGAAGATGAGTTCGGAGATAACATTAGTGGCCGAACACCTAGAAGAAACCGAATAGGGCAAAAATTGTGTATTGATTCTGCTATTCTTGTCCAACTAGGGACTTGGACTTCTGTAAAAGGTGACGAGTTCTCAGCTAGAAAAGTGGAGAAGAAATCAGAACATACACTTAGCCAAATAGAAGAAGCTTGGTTGCATCGATGTATTCGAAGATTGATTGTTCGGCATGGTGAGTATCTATATGATAGTACAAACCTTAATATGATTAATCTAGTTGATATTTAGCTTTATTGACTTCTGTACATACAGGATTTTTCTTATTTGGTAAGGTTTGATGAGATCAGGTGATAAAGTTGGTTAAGAGTACATGGGAATCAACCAAAGTCAAACTGCACGTAATAGAGATGGTCTGATATACCTTATAAAGTTCCTTTATAAGGATCAACCAGTAAAACTGGAATAGGTCGACTTTTGTATAGACACAATGTTAAGTTGTATGAGTTCAAAGATGGACCATTCCATTATACTTTGGAACAACGTAGTGGGCAAACCAGGTTGGGTATTTAGATATTTGCAGAAAAGCACATAAATTGACACTAGCTCTAAATGTCGTTGAAAAGGAGTCGTGTTCAATATAGGTTGAGAGAGAACCATCAAGTAAAGGGAGATGAAATGCCAAAATCAGAATTGGTGTTCAGTTTACAAAAGTTCATATTATATATGATCATGAGAGATGAAGATGTGGCAGAATTATTAATAGCGACATTTTTAACAAGAGACCCAGTCGATGAGGATGGCATCGAATTGTATCGGAGCCAAGGTAAGACAATTAATGAGTTCATTGAGAACGCAGCCAAGAATGGTGTAATCACACTAGCTTGTGAGGTATTTGGAATAGAATTCATTTTAAAGAATTATTTTGTCGAAAGAAAAGATTATGTAGAGATGACATATGATGAGGCGCTTGAATTGTGTAATGATGCGTATTTGACGAAGAATGAATTGGATAGTCTAGCTCGTGAAGGAAAAGTGACTTCAGATCAGATTTCAAAACTGGCGCAAGATGTCAAAATAGAATAAACGAGTAGTTTGAATAATCAACAACTTGGTATAAGTCGTCTTCTGTAGAGCCACAATGCTAAAGTTGTATGAGTACAAGACAACTCAGATCTGTTTTATATGTACACAATAATTAAAGTCTAGTCAACTAGAATTATATCTGAATCCCACTCTAAGTGGATTTTTCGTATAGTTTCTGTAATCAAATTCGGATCAATTAATGGAAATTCTTGGATTACTCTTTCTATTGATTGGTTTAGTGCCTCTTCTTGTGCGTATCGACTCCAAGAATCATACTTAAATTCTGGAATATGGTTGTGTTTTGCTGTCCATTGCTTTACATAATTGCTCAATTCTCTTTTATATATCTCATGGTAGATTCTAAAGCAATATGATTCTAGTGTCGTCATGATATTTCCTCCGCTATTGGATAAAAGCACTCCAAAATTCATAATTATGAGATTGGTAATGGTGCAATTTCACATCAAGTATATCATACGGAATTTATTCAACATTTGAAGTTAGTTGGTCATTTTCTTGTACAAAAGCAGTCTAAATTTGTATTTGGCATAAATGAAATAGGCTGACTTTAAGTGAGCTCATTGTTAAGGTGTATGAGCATGAGACTGATCATACCACGGTCCTAAACGGACGACCGTATGACTCGATTACTAGAACTAATATATTGTTACTCGGTCACGATGAACGCTCAACTTGGAGCGAATATAAAGGCTGTGGTGAGTTCTAAGAACTCAAGATAATATGTCGCTAACAACGAGAGTATATGTTCGTGTTCTATGGCTACCGGTTTCTATTTTTGCTTTTTGATTGGGAATAATGCTCTTTTTCTCATTCTAAAGTCTTCCATTGTTATGGCACCACTATCTCTTAGTTGCTTGAGACTTTCCCACTCTGCTTTTAACGCAAGCCTATGCTGTTCATTTATAGCTTTATTCTCATTATTTAAATGTTTGGATTTACTTAAATAATCGCGATCAAATTGGTCCATGCCAGTTGACATAGCATCTTCTAGTTCTTTTCCTTTTAATCCCCAAAGAAAGTCCCATTCACTCATGTGTGTACCTCCAAATATGTTTAAGGACATAATTACACTATGCATGACCGTTGTCAAGATATTGAAGTGATCAGTCTGTATTGTTAATGTATATCATTTGTTTTGCATACTGCATAATAATTCTAGTGCTTCAAACTGCATGTCCAGTCATCACGAAAGACACGAACTCACCCAGCCCTTAAGTTGATACTCGTCCATACAGAACGCTTCCCTAAGTGTTCCGGATTGACAGAGTGAATGAATAGATCATCATATAGATATGATGAGCTTATTACCTAGATGACAATATTCCTGAGGAGTATTTTTGAAAATGCTTCGTGGGATAATCATGCAAACAATCGAATTGAGTATTCATATGTGACTGAAATAATGACTATACATAAAATAAGCACTCCTTAATATATATAGTTTTCAGTGCAATCAAATTCTGTTTATGTAAATTATACGCGTTGTTAGTAGTGGTTAATTTGATATACTAACTATATAACTGAATAAAACGGAGGGGGATTATGAAATCTTTATCTACTTATTTATTGCTAATGCTTGTTATGTTTTCGATTTCAGCTTGTGTAGCACAGAAAATTGAATTAAGTCAAAGCAACATCATTTTGGAGGCTGGTGAACCTTTTAGTCCGTTGGATTATGTAGTTTCACCTAAAAGCAAAGTGGAAATTGACAATCCAACAAATATGGAAATTCCTGGTGATTATGTGGTTTCATATGGAACTGGTAAGGGTGTAGTAACATTAAGTGTTGTAGTTAAGGATACCATTAAACCTAATGCAATACTGAAACCAGTATCAATTGCTTATGGGGAAACTTTTACCCCAGATCAGTTTATTGACAAGATCATTGATAGCACAGCAGTGATGGTAACATTTGAAAAATTGCCTGATTTTAGTTTTGATGGTCAAAATCAAAAAACAATGCTTATACTTACTGATCTTGGAGGGAACATAACTAGGCTTGAGGCAACTTATTCAATTGATGGTGAAGAAGCATTTATATCGGACTATTTGGATAGGGTACCACAAGTGATTGCTAAGTTTTGGATTTTTAATGAAACAGTCGATAATTACAAGATTTCAGGCAAGGATGCCTATTTAATAGTTGCTAACGAGTTTAAAAGCAGAGTAGAAAATGTGAGAGATATATTGAAAATTAATCAGTTTCTGCCTGTTATTAATGATGTCATTGCTTCTATAGATTATCATCTAAAGGGGATCGACGAAATTACAGAAGGCCTTAATAAGAATAATCAGAGACTGATAGACTCTGGATATGAAAAGCTAAAGATTGGACAACTGTTACTTGATAGAGCTCCAAGCAAAATTGAGAATTTGCGTAAATAAATACTTAGTACGTTCAGAGATATTTGAATTTCTGAGTAAATTCAAGGTTACCCGGAATAGGCCAACTCTAGTCGAGTCGCAATGTCCAAGTTGCATGAGTACATCGCCTCTGACCACGGTCTTAAACGGATGACCGTGGGACTCATTTACGAGAGCTAATATGTTGTTACTCGGTCAGAGGGAATGCTCCACCTGGAGCGAATACGAAGACCGTGGTGAGTTCTGAGAACTGGACTTCAGTGGTTGTAGAGAGAGTCGAATAAAATTCAATAAGACAGTTAATGAAAGGTGGTAACATGAAAAAAGTACTCATTAGACTTCTGATCTTATCAGTCTTTCTTTCTTTAGCAGGTTGTATTGACCAATATGCTGGGAAAAAGCCAACGGATCTTGGTTCAGCCATTTGGATATCTGAAGATCCAGATATTTGGTTTGAAGTGTATGAAATTGCTGGTGATGGATATACCGCCCCAACTGGACAACTTATCTATAACGATATTACGTATCATTTTACTGTAATTTTCAATAACAATACAGGTGTAGGTTTTTGGACCGATGAGAATCTAACTCAGCGATACTTCTGGGGTGTATGCAAATTTAGTTCTGAGAAGCTTACTGTAAAGATTAGTTTGGAAAATGACAGTATGTTCAATGGTCAAGTCAGAGAAATTACCTTTATACGAACTGAGATTCCGAACTCGGATTAGTGGAGTGTGTTGAGAAAACTACGTCCCATTGTTAAATATTATAGTGGACAAATCACCAATTCCGAAGTGTAACAAATGTGTAACGGATTTTGAGATTTCTTTTTAAAAGAGAACCGAAATAATAAGAAAATGAACACTAAATTAGTGATGTTTGTAGCTCTAAAATAGGGTAGAATGAATGAGACAGAATGATGATGAAAGTTGAATAACAAGAGCAGTTTATCTGAGAAAAGACAACGCTTACTACGGTCTTAAACGGACGACCATGGGAATCGTTTGCGTATGCTCAAGTGTTCACACTAGACTATGAGGAATGCTTCGTGTAAAGCGAACACTAAGACCGTGCTGAGTTATAATTGGAGACATAGTTTGGGAGAAATTATGCATTCAAAAGAATTGGGTATGCATATATGAGTAAAATAATGGCTCTACACAAACAAGGACCATTTTACAAACCAGAGTTCAAGAGATTGACCAGAAGGAGACTAGATTGAGCATAACAACATTGTTTTTTGATATGGGGAATGTTCTGCTTGAATTCAATCCCCGCCACATCGTGAGCCATTTTACCCAAGACACTAAAACGATCGATTACTTAACACCTTTGATTTTTACTCATCAAGAATGGTTGTCACTGGATCTTGGAACCATCACTGACGACGAAGCCATCCAATCGATTTGTGCCAGAGTTGATTCAGCCTATCATCCTTTGGTCACTCAGATTGTTGAAGAATGGCCAGTTACTAATATTTATTATGAAGCTATGATACCTTTAGTGAACACATTAAAAAACAAAGGCATTAAACTCTATCTTCTCTCTAATGCCTCCACAAAATTTCATACCTATAAAAAAGATATCCGAGCCTTGGATGTCTTTGATGGGATCGTTATTTCGGCTGATATCCATAAAGCTAAACCGGATCCTGCTTTCTACGAAACAGTTCTAACACAATTCAAACTAGATCGTTCTAAGTGCTTTATGATTGATGATATGAAGGCCAACATTGAAGGTGCAGCCCGGTGTGGAATCAAAGGTACGATTTATACAGGTGATATTAAAGCCCTTGAACAAGTCTTGACCGAGAACGGAATTCTCTAACAGCGTCGGCTGTTTTTTGTAGTTTTAAGAATTCATATAGGATCCAATACTGATGAAGAATATTCGAGTGAGTTTGAGAACTGGATAATTAAGGTTGTAGTAAAGTCATGAAATCAATTCTGACTTTGTATAGTTAAGGAATAAGCTAACCCTACGCAAGAAGGAGTATATTTAGTTATTTCTGAATTTTATCATGTCTTATTATTTTGAAGACGAAGATCAAAATCGAAGTGCTGGTTTGAATTTGACTTAAGGTGACTAGAGATCACATTGATCCATGAAACCTTCAGGGGGAACACCAAGACCCTGTATCAATCTTGCCCAGTAGTCGACCTGTGCAACTGTGCTGGCCAAAATTACGATCTCTCGTTCTGAAAAGTTTTGAATTAATCGAGTTGAGACTTCATTTGGCATATTAATGGGACTGGCACATAAATGCTTGACATAATCGAGTACAATCAATTCCTTTTCACTGAATGAATTAACCTCAGTAACTGATTTTCTTCCCCTAAGTACTTCAATTTCTTCGTCAGTAATATCATCTTTTTGGTATCCAAAAGTGTTCATATCAATACAGAATGGGCAAGAAACCGTCAATGAAGCCTGGATTCTGACCAGTTTTAACATACGAGTGTTTAAATCCTTGTCACCATGAGCGATCAATGACTCAAGTATCCCAGAGCTAAGTGCTACTTTAGGGACCCAAGCAAGCAGTTTAGGGACGAGCAGATCTTTACCGGTGACTTTTCTTGAGATTCCAATCCCGATTCTTAAAAAGAAGTTGATCCTTTTTGGTGGGTTAATGAACGCCTGTCTATCTTGATTAAGAATCTGTTGTTTGTTTTTCATCTTTGTTTCCTGTTCATATAAATATATTTTCAGTGTAGACTTATCGTTTGAAAACAAAAAGTAAAATGATTTCTAACATATTATTTTGCTGCTAATAAATGGAGTATTGTAAGAAAATCGAAGTCTCCTTATAAGATATCATATTAGTACAAACAAATGAGTTTAGTATACATATCTGAATGATGCAACGACTCTACAAAGTTAGGACAATTCCAAGTTATAATAATGATCAAAGGAGCACTTTATGTTTACGCAAGAAAAAGTACTTAGATTTAATATCATTTATCTTTGGGGTTTAGCAGTCCTCGATTTGGTCCGTGGTTTCTTACATACCTTCAATATCAATTGGGCCAATGCGACTTTCGCTCAAATGGAGTCTAATCCAGATGGACTTATGATGTTGGGTGCCTTTGGGATTTCAAATATTTTGACAGGCTTATTGTATATATTGATCCTCAAAAAGAATAAAACCTTAGCACCGTATGTTTTGGCTATTATTTCCATTGCCTATGTTTCAGGAGCCATCGGCCTAAAACTTCAAGGTGTTCAAGGTGACTCCTCATTTTATGGAAAGTATATGATGTTTGTCTATCTTGGGGGTAGTATTGTTTTATCTTTGATGTATTTTATTGTGGCTTGGAAACAAAAGAAAATAAGATAATGTGTTTTCTTTGGAATAAGTCGACTTATGTAGTGTTGTAAGGCTAATGATTGTTGAGAAAACAATATCCATACCAATTGCAGTAACATCATCAAACCTCATTTATAAAAGCGATATAATTCTATATTTGAATATTTATGTAATTATTGTTTATTAAATAAAGGAGACTGAATATGGGAAGCAGTTTTCAAGTTCATTGTACTAAATGTGGTTATTCAAAAGACTTTGTCTTAGGAATTGGGATGATATATGGTTCTTTACTTAATCATGAAACAAATGAAGCATTACTATCTTCATTGTTTCGCTCACAAAAAATGCGAGTTGAGATTAAAACTTTGATTAAAGAGAAACATGCGTCAGTTGATTCATCTGACTTTGATAACTTTGGTCATGAAATTTTTAGATGTCACAAATGTCTCGAATTATTTAATCGTTTTTACGTAAGATTGCATCATGATGAAGGAATGTATGTTACCGAATATAAATGCCCTCATTGTAAAGTGAAATTAGATCGCTTATTTGATGATATTCCCATACCTGAATCCTTTGAAGGAAAACAATTAGACTTTAAAAAATATTCTTGTCCAAAATGTGGGGAATATGGTTTAGATGATTTAGGTTGTTGTAGTCTTTGGGATTAAGGGTTTACATATGATATAAAAGAACAGATCTAAATCACCAGATTTTTTTAGAATGTATTTTGAAAAATGATGTCAATATATCAATATTATTGTTAGATTATCAAGATTTATCAAGTATCTCAATCGATACATAAAACAGTGTGATCAAAAGAATTGAATATTCATATACGAGAGTCTTACTGACTCTATAGAACAAGGGCCATACCACACTCAGATCGATAATAAATATTAAAATTGTTGTGCACACAACGATTTTATGCTAAAATACTTTTGTTGTGTGCACAACAATCAATCATTGATCAAATTGAAAAGGAAAAATCATGATCGAATCCAACCAATTAGGAAATCTGCTTATCATTGTTTATAAGTATTTGAAAATCAAGGTAGAAAAGGATCTCAAGAAATATGAGATTGGAATGGGGCAGTTACAAATCTTGATGATCTTTTTTAGTCTTAAAAAACCATTGTCTCAAAATGAACTTGTTAAAGCACTGGAAGTTGATAAAGCAAACATTAGCCGCAGTATTGTTAAGTTAGTAGCCAAAGGCTACTTGACACCCAACATAGAAAATAGAACTTATCAACTTTCTGATCTAGGTCACCAACTTAAAGCACAAATTGGGGCATCGTTCAGTAATGTGAATATCCTTATGACACATTCGATTGGCCCTAGTGAAATCAATTGCACTGTAGACACATTATTTATGATTCAAAAGAATCTGAAGGAAAATTTATGAAAATAATCATAACTTATTTTAGTGGAACGGGTAACACACAGGCCATCGCTTTGGGATATGAACATGTTCTAAAAAAGAATGGTCATGAAGTTCTTTACCAATCTATAGAGAAATTAAAGGAAATTCCTGACCATGATCTCTTGATTATCGGTGGTCCAATTTATGCAGGGAATGTACCGGATGAACTTATCATCTGGATTAGAAAATATGTTAAACGTAATGTGTCAAATAAAAAAGCCATTGTCTTCACCAGTTCAGCAGGACTGCAGAATGCCAATGGGGTAGTATCGATGGGTAAGAAGCTCATCAAAAAGGGTTATCATGTCATTGCTATGCCTACTTTCGAAATGCCTCGCAATTTTTATATTGATAAGTATGATCCAACCCCAGAGGATCAACAAATTCGTCAGTTTGAGAAAGCAGCAAACCTTATTAACGATTCAGTCAATAAAGTTGATTTGAGTGAACCTATAGAAATTGATCAATCCGTCGTGATGATGGATCTCTTGGCTGATGTTTTTCGTTTGATGGCAAAATCTTTAGGCAAGAACTTTAACATCAATGACAACTGTATCGGATGTGGAAAATGTGAAAGAAACTGTCCGAAAAACAATATTGATTTTAAAGCAAAGCAGTATTCAAATAAATGTATCATGTGTACGAGATGCATTCATAATTGTCCTGTTAACGCGATTTCTTATAAAGGAAAATTGGTTGAACAATACCAAGTTCATCATCTTATTGAGGTTTAAATTAATTTAAGTTAATCGAAAAATTGAAGTTTTTATGGAAATTAAAACTCTTTGAATACCATCAAAGATTCTGCAAATATTATTACTCCTGTTAGAAAGTCATGATAAAGTTAAAGTGGGCATATATAATTGCCCTTTTTCTTAAGAAGGAAATCTATGAAACAAAAAATGATCGAAGCTTTTAAAAATGCCAATGGTGGCTTATTCTCATCCGTAGAAAAAGCAGATGTAGGAAATGCTTATCAGGAGATGGAAAGAAATGGTGTAGCACTCATGGGTTGGGCGGATCCTTTTATGCCTGATTTCTGTTTGCCTGAACACATACGTTTGGCAGCCATTGATGCCATTAATTTTGATTCAGCATCTCATTATACAGCCCCAATAGGAAATGCTTTACTGAAAAAGAGATTGGCTCAGAAATTAAGGGAATTTAATAAGCTAAACGTAGATCCTGAACGAAATATCATCATTACCCCAGGATCAGATGCTGGCCTATATTATGCCATGTTGCCTTTTTTAAAGCCCCAAGATGAGGTTTTGATCCCGAGTCCTAGTTATCCCAACAACTTTCTAAATACCGCAATCATGGGGGCTAAAGCAGTCCCTGTACCCCTATGTGAAGAAGAAGGCTATCAACTTAACATAACAGAATTTGAATCGAGAGTGACTGAAAAAACAAAGATGGTGGTATTGGCTCATCCCAATAATCCAACCACAACGGTCTTCAATCGGAAATCTTTGGAAGATTTAGCGAAGTTTATCATTAAGCATGATTTGATCTTGGTGTGTGATCAAGCATTTGAAGATTTTTGTTTTGAAAACGAGATGATTACTCCTGCGTCTTTGCCTGGTATGTTTGAAAGAACGGTTAGCGTATTCTCAGTATCCAAAGGCATGGGATTAAGTGGCTTTAGAGTCGGTTATATCGTTTGCAGTGATGTCATTATGGACAGCTTATTTGCGAATGCAGTTTCTGTCATAGGGGCCACCAATACGGTTTCACAATCGGTTGTTTTGACTGCCTTTAATGATTTAAGTTATATGGAAATCTTTGAAAAGTCTTATGACCTAAGACGAAAGAAAGCCTTTGAAATTATTAACTCGATCCCCAATGTCTCTATGCTGATGCCTGAATCCGGATTTCTTTGTTGGATCAATGTATCCAAGTTAGGAAACTCATCAAAAATCGTTAACTATTTAGTGAAAGAAGCGAAAGTTTCCATCAATGATGGAGTCAATTATGGTCCGGGAGGAGAAGGTCATCTTCGTATCGTTTTGGGTGTATTCAAAGACGATCAGAAGGTGATTGATGCATTGTATAGAATTAAATCAGCATTGATTAGTTATAACGAATAGTGCTGTGTATATGTTTAAAAGTGAAGTCTCAAGTCTTTATGACAAGATTGTTTGCATGTAAGGTATTAGGATCATATTGGAGTCAAAAAAGTCTTTAATTAAATGTAAGATCAAACATTTAATTAAAGACTTTTTATTATATTCAAGCTATTTGTTTTGTTTGATGATGAAACCAAGAAGCGCAGAATTGAGTGCATCTGATTTTTCAAAGATCGTAACATGTCCACAGTCTGGAATGATTAGATATTCTGAATTCTTGATCCCATCCGCAATGATCTGTGAAAACTTCCTGGGCTTTAAGATGTCATTTTCACCACAGACGACCAAGGTGGGACATTCAATTTTATCCAACTCAGATGTCATGGTGACGTCATTGAGAAAAGTATCATATAATTCGATCTGGCCCTCGAAATAACTTGCTGGCATCGTTTTCATGGCTTGGGTTCTTTTATTTAGCATGTCAACATTATTTTTAATGAAGGTATCAGAGTAAATTGAGGGCATCATCAACTTAAAGAATCGCTCACCATCATTGGATTTTGCGGCATCTTTCCATCCATAAACAAAAGCAGAAAGTACAGTGTCCAGTTCACTGACAGAGTCGATGATGGCTAAGCTTTTTACTCGTGATGGTTGTTCAATGGCCATTTTCATGGCAACTTCACCACCATAGGAGGTTCCCACCACATGAGCTGATTTGATGTGGTGAAGATCCATTAGCGCAACCACATCTAAAACATGCTGATGAAAAGTATAAGGTCCCTTTGGTTTATCGGATTTAAGCTGACCTCTAAAATCATGCAGAAGGATGCGAAATCCAAGTTTCTCAAACATAGGCACTTGAAGATTCCAACTTGAAGTTGTAGCCATGACCCCGTTTAAAAATAGGATGACCTTTTCACTTTCAAGATTGCCTTTTTCTTCATAATAAAGATGGATGCCGTTGATGGATGCGATGGCCATGAGTGCCCCTTTTATTGATCGATAAAACGATCAATGTGAATTCTAATCCGTTAATTTCACTAGATATGATTCATCATATCATATGGATTCACATGATAAATGCATTGTAGTCTATATTCATAGAACTCATCCCAGTTAAAAAATAATCACAAGGCAACCCAATAAAAAAGCACCGAAGTGCTTCACTATCCCATAAATTTACTTCCTAAATAAACAATCGGTTTAAAGAAAGGTCCTTCAAGATCTGCTTTGACTTCTTTCATACGATCACTGATCATGATACTTTGTGGACAATGCGGTTCACAAGCATGGCAACTTTGACATAAGGAGGCATAAGCAGGATGTTTGGTCATGGCTCCTGTGTTTTGCATGTAGGTGAATGTCGCACCGAATCCTTTATTATTGAGATATTTATCATTATAGGCGGCAAAGACAGCAGGGATGTCGACACCATGCGGACAGGGCATACAATAACCGCATGCGGTACAAGGAACTTTTGTTTTCTCACGGATGATTTCTCGAGCTTGATCGAATAGTGAAAGTTCTTCATCAGTCAGCATATTGGCTTCAGCTTCATTGGCGATCCTGATATTTTCATCAACTTGATCTTGAGCAGACATACCTGAAAGTAAAAGCAGAACTTGAGGTTGATTCCATACCCAACGCAAAGCCCAATCGACCACTGTACGCTGTGGAATCATTTTTTTCCAGATCGCATCCACTTCTTTAGGTAATCCAAAAACGATCTTACCTCCTCTTAAGGGTTCCATAACGATAACAGGGATACCTTTACTGGTCGCATATAATAATCCGCTTTTACCAGCTTGGTTGAATTCATCAATGAAGTTGTATTGGATCTGACAGAAATCCCAGTCATAGGCATCGATGATCTTAACGAATTCCTGCTTGGTTCCATGAAAGGAAAAACCGATGTTTCGGATCTGTCCAGTTTCTTTCTTATGGGCAATCCATTCTAAAACACCCAGTGATTTTAGACGTTCCCAAGTTGCTTCTTCCATCAACATATGGATCAGATAATAGTCGATATGATCTGTTTGAAGTCGCTGTATTTGAGTATTGAAGATCTTATCAAAATCAGATGTTTTACGAACCATAAACGGAGGAATCTTAGTTGCGATGTTGATTTTATCTCGATAACCCTTCGCTAAAATCTTGCCTAATACAAGCTCGCTTTTGCCATTTTGATAGACATAAGCTGTATCAAAGTAGTTTACGCCACGCTCAATCGCAGAAACAATCAACTTCTCTGATTCTTCTTCATCGATCGCATTGCCTTTTTTTGGAAGTCGCATACAGCCATAACCTAGGATGGAAAGCATTTCATTGTTTTTGATGTTTTTTCTTGTTTTCATGGGGTCCATTTTTGGGCCAAATTTAGACCCAACATATTTAAATTATAAGCCTAAAACAAGGTTATACTTACTCCATTATTTTATCTTTGAATATCATTAAATTAGACTGACTTATGATAAGCAAATCCTACAGAAGATGCCATTGTGATATATAAAGTCATTCTAAAAGTTGTTTTTTAGATTAAAATTAATACATTTAAATCAGTTTTTGTAAAACAATGATAAGATGTTTAAAAGAGGAAAATTTATGCGAATTACGAAGAAAATATTTGACCGATTATCAAAGCCGTGGAAATTTATCGATGACACATGGTACTCCTAATTATATTTCTGAGGCATTTTTGAATATAAACCAATTTGAGTGATATCTTTGTTTGAAATAAAGCGTCCGTTTGTTCAGCTGCATATAAAGCAATTGATCAAATCTTGAATCTATTTGGATTTATTTTATTAAAAGTATAACGACTCAATGAAAGGGGTAATATATGCTATTTATGTTGATTGTTAAAGCATCAAAGCATTCAGAAGCTGGAGCTTCTCCTAGTTTAGGACTCGAAGAAGCCATGTCAGATTATAATGATGAGTTGATTAAAGCTGGTGTACGGATTATGGCAAAAGGCCTTCACCCTAGTTCAAATGCGATCCGTTTTACTTATCCGATTTTAGGTCAAGAACCCGTTGTTACGTATGGACCCTTTACAGATGTAAAAGAACTTATTTCTGGCTTTATTTTGATTGATGTAAAATCTAGAGAAGAAGCCATCATGTGGGCTAGAAAGATGCCTGATCCCATTGGGTATGGAGAAGGGCAGATTGAATTACGCCAAGTATTTGAGTAGTTAAATGATGCTAATGTAAGTCATGTAGGATATCTAAGTTTCTTCTTGTTTTTAAGATAAAATCATCAAAACAGCTCAACGAAAGTTGAGCTGTTTTGATACAATAGAGACAAGCGAGTCAACTCTATGAACAAATTCGATCGAATCAAAGCCAGTGTAAGATCTTATGATCGTACAGAAATGCTGATCATGCCCAAACGCAATGATGCAGCTATTTTCATGAGTATACATATTCATAATCCAAATCTAAGGACTTATCTAAAAGAAAAAAATCTCCGCTTCTTTTCGTTTGTTTTATATGCTTGTTTGATTACGGTTCAGAGAAATCCTGTGATGAAACGTTTTGTGATGGGACAAAAAGTGTATGAACATAAACGTTTATGGATTTCTACGGTCATCAAAAAAGACAAGACGGATGAAAATACCAATCATTTCGTAAAGTTTGAACTCAAAGAAGGCATGAAGGCCATGGATGTTCAGAATTTGATGGATGGTCTTATTTCTGAAACACGCTCAAGTAAGATTCATAATACTGATAAACTAATGAGATTTTTATCTCATTTACCTGGATTTATATTTTCAATCGCCATCAAGCTTACAAGTTTTCTTGATCGAATGGATCTGTTACCCAATGCGATCATCAATTCTGATCCACTTCATACAGGGCTAGTCATTGCGAATCTTGGAAGCATCAAAGGCCAAAGTGTGTATCATCATTTGTTTAATTGGGGAACTTGTTCTCTAGTGATGACAGTTGGTGAACTCAGTATGGATGGACACATCGACATCACATTCTCCATCGATGAAAGAATTGGTGAAGGTGTTGCCTTTTTCAAAGCCATTGATACGTTTAAAGCCATCTTGGAGGATCCTTATGCCTTCGATGAGTGATCGTGTCAACTCCATCGCTACTCAATATCCTGACGAGATCGCCTTATCTATCAATGATCAGCATTTTTCTTATGCATGGTTGATTATAGCCATTGAACAAGCTAAACAGAAATGCCTTGGCTTAGGTTTAAGAAGTGGTGATAAAGTAGCTTTGGTTTTACCAAATATCGCAGAGACAGTGGTTCTATTTTATGCACTGAATGCCTTAGGGATCACAGTAGTCATGCTTCATCCATTAAGCTCAGGCGTGACTCTTAAACAACGTTGTAGTCTAGTTGAGTGTGATGCTGTTTTTATTTTAGATCTACTTGAGAAACGCTATGAAAAGCACTTGGATGAATTCAAAATTGTTATTGTATCTGCCTCACACAGTGTCAAAGGACCATTATCTTTAGGTTTAAAACTTAAACAAGCGTTCTCATCATCCCAAGCACTTGGTTGGGATAAAGTAGCTCCTGATCACAACGATTATGAAACAAAGTCTTTAGAAGATGCGGTCATTCTATTTTCCAGCGGATCCAGCGGACAACAAAAAGCCATAAGACTGAGTGATAAAGCATTCAATGCTTTGGTCGATCAAATGGAAAAGGTGATTCATCCAGAGCGAGGAAGCGACTCCATGTTTTGTGTCTTGCCTTTCTTTCATGGATTTGGTTTGGGCATATCCATGCATACCGTTTTGACATTGGGAGGACGCTGTATCTTGGTCCCCAGATTAACCAAGGGTACCATCATCAAGACCTTTCTCAAGGAAAAACCAACCTATATTGCGGCAGTTCCTTATCTGTTAAAAGTGTTTTTAAGTGACCCTCGCTTTACAAGTGCAGATTTATCTTTTGTGAAACAGGTGTTTGTTGGGGGAGAAAGTGTTTCACTATCACTCATCGATGATTTTAATAAGGTCTTGCTTAGGCAAGGTTCAAGAGCCAAAGTTCAAGTTGGATATGGTTGTACAGAAACGGTTACCGCAGTGACATTGATGCCTACTGGGGCTTCTGGAAAAGCTGGAGTAGGACTTCCTTTTAATGGAAATTCAATCAAGATCCTCAAAGAAGATGGGGAGCTTGCTAAAGAAAATGAAGCTGGGGAAATTCTCATCAGTGGACCTATCTTGATGAATGGTTACTTTGATAATGAGGAAGAAAACAAGCGTGTTTTAATTCAGTGTGATGGAGCTTTGGCTTATCGCAGTGGAGATATCGGTCATCTTGATGAGCAGGGCATCCTTCATTTTCATCATCGTTGTGATGATCTGATCAAAGTCAAAGGGTTCTTGATCAGCCCTCATGTGATCATCAATTGTTTAATGCAAGTCGATGGGATACAAGAAGCCAGAGTACTGGTCGGGGAAGATGATATCCTTACAGTCGTCTTAACCGTTAAAGAAAACACAGATCTCATGGTCATCCAAAAAGAAACCACCCAGATTCTAAAAGAACTGGATGGCTGGACTCAACCTCAAAAGTTTTTTATTATAAAAGCAATGCCCATCAATGAAATGCGTAAGATCGATATGAATGGTTTAAGAGAAGGAATTAAGAACCGAGCGCTTCAATTTCTGTTGGAATGGTCCCTTTAAAATGAAGGCCTTCTTTATCAATCTTAAAGCTTTGCATACTGAACCCTGGTAATGTTTGAAAGATACGATTCATTTCTGTTCCTAAAGCAGTTCCGTAGTTATTGGCTTGATCAACAGGTAAAGGGATATAACCAACAGAGATGTTGGTGAAAGTTGCTTCAAATGGCTTATTTGAGCCCTGAATCAAAGTGCCTTCTCCATAGATCGAGCGTCCTTTTAAGGTCGTATCGATCCAACCAGAATAATCTTTCGCAGCAGGAAATCTATCATAGACCATACTGAAATCACTGCCGATTTGAGCTGAAGCAATGTATTTGTTGTCCCCGACAAATTTAACACGAATGTTGGTTAAGATACTGTTTCCATCCGCAACTTTATTAAGAATGGCTGTGGCTTCGGCACTGGTGATGACCCCCTCAACAGAGCGTCTTCCTTTAGAAACATAATTCCCAAAAAAGATGTCTTCAATACTGGCACTGTTTTCATCTAAGGTAATGCCACCTTTGTCCAAATAGGATTGAAGATCATTATCTGTGTAAGCAACATTGACTGTTTTTGGGATAAAAAACATGCCAACGACTATAACGATAAGCAATACAATAACCAAGAAAATATTGCGTAAGATATGTCTCTTCTTCTTCATGATGATCCCTTTCCGCGCATGTGCGATATGTCATCTAATTTAAACACATTCTATCAAAACTATAGGTCAAACACAACACGACAAAACCCAATATTTAAGCAGAAAAAAACCATTTTATATCATGGTTTTTCTGTATCATTGTTTAACTATCGGTTTGTATGTAAAGTTGCGGGCGTTAGCACCACAATTGGGTCAGTAGTAACCTTGTGGTCTTGATAAATATAGGTGATGGCTAGATAGTAATTGGTATTAGGTTTGAGGTAACTGTTGATGTCGCCTCCATTGTAGGATTCGGAGTTATCGATAATTATTGAATTTTCTTCCCAGTTGGTGATCCATCTAAGATAACCATCGTCTGGATAAGAAGGGTTAGGATTGGATTCAGATATGACAACTTTATACCCTAACAGAGATTTACTGGGTTCAGGTGTCCAACTCAATTGAACAGTATTATCCCAAATTTTATAAATCAACTCCAAGGATTCAGGATCTATTGGCTGTTCTTCTTCATCTTGAGAGAAGGAAGATGGTGTCTTAAAGGTTACAGTTGAGGTCGTTACTTTTTCATCCGCATAGACATAGGTAATGGTAAAGTAATAGATCGTATCCCCTTTAAGTGTCCCATTGATATCTCCGCCATTATAGGATTCTGCGTTATCAATAGTGAGTGAGGTCTGAGCACGATCAGTGATCCATTTTAAATAACCATCATTAGGATAAGAAGGGTTAGGATTGGATTCAGAGATGACAACCTTATACCCTAAAAGAGATTTACTTGGTTCAGGTGTCCAACTCAACTGCAAAGAATCATCTAAAGTTATGATGGTTAGTGCCAATGACTCAGGATCAACAGGCAATTCTTCGTCATCTTGAGTGAGGAAGGAGGGGGTCTTGTAGGTGACAGTAGAGGTCGTTATTTTTTTATCTTCATAGACATAAGTAACTGTAAAGTAATAAGTAGTATCGCTCTTAAGTGACCCATCGATATCCCCACCATTATAGGTTTCTGAACCATCAATCAATAGTGAGGTAACATTTGGGTCAGTAATCCAAGCTAGATAGCCATCATCAGGATAAGATGGTTTAGGATTAGACTCTGAAATAACGATCTTGACTCCACGAAGATTTTCATCAGTTTCCTTTGTCCACGTCAGTTTCAAGCCAGCATCACCTGTTTTAATGGTTAACTTCAACGTTAACTCTGGATCAGGTTTTGGATCGACTGGTTTTTCTTCCTCAACCTTTTCTTCTTCTTTAGGTGGATCAGTTTCAATGACTGTATCCCTAGGCTCTTCCTTGGGGATGATTTCTGGAGGATTCTTTTTAGCATCCAAAAGATCCTTTAGTTCTTCAATCTTGTTTTCAAGAACAGCAATCTTTTCATCCTGTGAATTGACTCTCGTAAATAATGATGTAATCGTGGTCATCAAGTCAAAGTCGTTGCCAGTCATCGCCATGACAGGTTGAAACAATAAAGATAAGATTAAAATGGCTCCTAGACTTCCCAACATAATTTTCTTCATGTGATGCTTTCGCATGATGTGCTCCTTTCATCGCGCTTCGCAAAACATACACAATACATTATGATTCAGAAACATTTTTTACCTAAATAAAAAGAACGATAACTTGGAAACTGGCTGCCATCCTTAAGGAAGGCCCTCTAGCTTTGCGTCCTATCCTTTCGGATAGTTTGCCTTTTCATTCATGGTTCATTGCTAGACTCATCATAGCACGATAAAAAATCAAATCAATAGGGTGATTGAACAATTGTGAATTTTATGCACCTAAGTTGAAAAGGTATTTCTGTGTCATAAATTGATGAAATCGATTATTATATTGAAGTGAATTATCGAAACAAAGTTCGATATTTACCACAATGATGTGGAAATAAACTTGACTTGTCACACCATCTAATCACAAATGTTCATTATAGAATGATTGTGAGGTAGAATTGCACGAAATAACGCATCGTGTGCATTGGCAAAGATTGCTTGAGTTTAACAAACAAGAGGAGCCTATGAACAGAAAAGAAGATATCGTTAAATTCATCCTGAGTGAAAAGAATCTGGTCAGTGTTGACTTGATCGCCAAAGCAGTCAACAGTTCACCCAAGACAGTTCGCAATGAATTAGATCTGATAGAACCCATCCTTCAAGATCATCATTTGGTCATGATCAAAAAACCGGGTCAAGGTATCACCATTGAAGGGGATCCCAGTGATAAACAACAATTGCTATCTACCTTTAAAACTCGCAGAGATACCAGTTATTTAACCCCTCAAGAAAGACAACGTTCGATCTTATCGAAATTGTTTGCGGAAAACCGACCGCTTATGATCAAAGAACTGGGTTTAGACTATTATGTCAGCCGTTCTACGATCACCAAAGACATCAGTGAACTCAATGCGATGTTAGCAGACTTCAACTTAGTCATTGAATATTTAAAAGGTGAAGGCACTGTGATTGTTGGGGAAGAAAGCAATAAGCGTAAAGCAATGGCTAAGCTTGTCCCCTTTGAAGAAAACAAGAATCTTGTTTACTACAACCAAGACAACACAGATCGCCGTTCTCATTCCTTCGTCAATCGTTTTGAAGAGTCACTTCAACTGGATTATAAGAAAGTCGAAGAGATCGTAGCGGAATCAGAAATCAAGTTAGGCTATTCCTTCTCTATGGAAGCCAGGATCAACTTGATCATCCACATCGCAATTGCGATAAGACGTACAAAACAAGGCAACAACATTCGTTTGACCGACGAATTGATTCAAGCCCTAGACCATCAAGAAGAATACGCCATTGCCTTAGAAACCGCTCAACGCATCAACTCTGTCTTCAATGTTGTTTTATCTGAAACAGAAACCTATTATATCTTGCTTCATTTTATGGGAGCCAAACGTATTAAAGAAGGTCTTAATGTCTTTAACTTCAAGCTCTCATCAGATACACCTGTCCTAGAAGATCTCATCTTAAAATTCATCCAGAATGTTCAAATGGAACTCAATCTGTTTCTAGAAACAGATACGCAACTGTTCAATAGTTTGATCCTACATCTTAAACCCACCATTAACCGCCTGCTTTATGGGCTATCTCTAGAGAATCCAATGTTTGAAGAGATTAAATTCTCCTATCCTACGATCTATCAAGCCATAGCCAACCATGTATCTTTGTTTAAATCTATGTTCCACATTGAAATGCCACCCAATGAAATTGCTTATCTGGTCTTACACTTTGCAGCAGCCAGAGAACGCAATATCAAACCGATCCGGACCTTAGTTATGTGTGCCAGCGGATTAGGAACATCTCAACTCATTGTGGCGAAACTAAAACGCGCTTTCAATAACCTTGAGATCGTCGATGTGACCTCTACGATGGACGTTGATAGTTACGATGAATCAAAGATCGATCTGATCATCTCAACGGTGGCCATTCAATCGAAGATCAAAACGATCATCATCAATCCTTTACTACCACAGTACGATATGAATGCCATCCGAGAAATCGTAGAAGGCAAGAAAACATTTGCACCTACTAAAGCTGCGATCACCAAAGACGATATCCACTTAAATGTCGATCTGAAAACCAAAGAAGATGTCTTATATTTCTTAAATCAGACTTTAAGTAAACGTAAACTCGTTACTGAAGGTTATCTGGAAAGCATGCTTGAGAGAGAAGCTTTGGGACCTACTGTCATCTCATCGATGATTGCGATTCCTCATGGTGACTTCGCTTATGTCTTAAGAAGTTGTATCCAAGTGGTCATCCTGACACATCCCGTCCTTTGGGAAAAAGATGTTGAGGTCAAAATGATCCTCAACGTAGTCTCAACCAAAGAAGATGCATCTGATACGATCCCATTCTTCAGTCATTTGGCCGATCACAGTGATGACTTAGCCCTATGGAATCGAATCTGTTCAATGAAGGATAAAGAAGAAGTGGCACAAGCCATCAGTGAAGTTTTATTAAGCAGTTAAATTTCACGCTGTGAAATAGAAGTTGCATTAAAGAAGTCATAAAGAGAGGTAACTATGAAGGGCATCGTGAAATTCTATAGTTTGGTTAAAGGTGCTGGCGTGATTGTCGGCGAAGACCACAAAGAATATACGTTTAAAATGGCAGACATTACAGGAACTGGTTTACGCAGACTTGCGGAAAACCAATCCATATCTTTTACACCCAGTGAATTTAAGGCAACACTGATCGTTGCGGAAGAAGCATCCAAATGAGCGCATCTCTATTCAATTCAAAAGTTATCTTATTGAATATTGAAGCTCAAAACGCGGATGAAGCCTTAGTGATCTTAGCTGAAAAGTTAAAAGCAGAAGGCTATGTAAAGGATACTTTCATTCAGGCGATTCTTGATCGAGAAGCAGAATTCTCAACAGGTTTGCCAGGATTTGGCCGAGGGGTAGCGATTCCACATGCGGATCCTTGCTACGTCAACACGTCGGTCTTGGCTGTCGCAACTTTAAAAAATCCGGTTCAGTTTCGTATGATGGGCAATCATGATGAACTGATCGACGTTGAAGTCATGTTTATGTTGGCCTTAAAAGAATCGCATTCGCATATGTCAGTCTTGCAAAGTTTGATGGATATGATCCAAAACGAAAGCTTGCTGACCCAAATTAAGGAAGCAGCCACTCCTGAGGCGCTCTATGCGCTGATGAGTGCTCAAATTGCTTGATGAAAAGAAAGGAGGGTGCATGATTAAGAAAAGAGTACTGGTTGCTTGTGGTACAGGCGTTGCTACATCCGTTGCCGTCGCTAAAAAGCTAGAAAATATCTTTAAAGAGAGAGGCTTTGGTGATTTGGTAGAAGTATCAACCTGTACAGTTGCAGAGATGGAGTCTAAGGCTTCAAAATATGATTTGATCGTCACAACGGCGCATAACAGCAAACCGATGCCGGTCAAAGTAATTATGGGTGTGGCTTTTCTTATAGGTCGGGGTACTGAACCAGTTTTACAAGATATACTCGAGTCATTAGGTCTTAAGTAGACAACACAAACACAAAAAAGGAGAAAATTGTGGACATTTTTAAAGTCATTATGGATGGCATAAACTTTGTCGTAGGCTTAGGTTCATCAGTCATGATGCCGATCGTTATTACCCTTATCGGTTTGATCATGGGCGCAAAACCAGGCAAGGCCATTAGAGCCGGTCTAACGGTTGGCGTTGGTTTCATTGGTTTGAATTTGGTTATTGGGATGTTGGGTGGAAACTTAGGCCCAGCCGTTCAACAAATGGTTACGAATTATGGCTTAAGCTTAACTGTTATTGATGTTGGGTGGCCTGCAGCTGCAGCCATCGCGTTTGCGACCAATGTAGGGGCTTTGGTTATTCCTGTTGCATTAGCTGTCAACTTTGTTATGATCTTGACCAAAACGACTCAAACAGTCAATATTGACGTTTGGAACTTCTGGCATTATGCATTCACAGGTTCTTTGGTTTATTTTGCTACCAATGACTTGGTCTTTGGTTTAGCAACAGCTGCAATTCAAGCTGCCATGACATTGATCTTGGCTGACTGGACTGCTAAAGGCGTTGAAGAATACTGTGGTTTACCAGGCGTTTCTATTCCTCACGGATTATCAGTAGCGTTTGTTCCTGTGGCTTTAGTCATCAATAAAATCTTGGATTATATCCCAGGCATCAACAAAATCAATATGGATGCTGTTGCTGTTCAGAAGAAATTTGGAATCTTTGGCGAACCGATCTTGGTCGGAACAGTCTTAGGTGCCATTATCGGTGTCTTAGCTGGTTACGATTTGAAAGGCTTCTTATCCTTGGGTATCACCATGGGTGCTGCTTTGGTTCTTATTCCTAAGATGGCTGGATTACTCATGGAAGGTTTGATTCCTATTTCTGATGCTGCTTCTGAATTCGTTGAAAAACATTTCAAATCCAACACCAAGATCTATATCGGTTTGGATGCTGCTGTAGGTATCGGTCATCCGACAACCTTGGCTGTTTCTTTGATCCTTGTTCCGTTATCCGTCTTGATCGCTGCTATTTTGCCAGGCAATCAGTTCTTGCCGTTTGCTGACTTAGCGGTATTGCCTTTCTTGTTTGTCTTGGTTGTTCCTATTACTAAAGGCGATTTATTCAGAACTTTAGTTGTTGGTATCTTCATCGTTGTTACTGGCTTGTGGATCGCAACTGGTATTGCTCCGTTATTGACCGAAGCTGCTGTTGCTGCTAACTTCACCTTGCCTGTAGGTGCTGACCTGATTTCAAGTATTGCTGATGGAGCTTCACCATTGAGCTGGGCTTTCGTTCAACTCATGAACTTCAGATGGATTGGTTTAGGCATCTTGACTGCCATCACTGGCGTCATGGCTTTCATCAACTTCAAACGTATTGCTAAACAAGCTTAATCCAATATGTGATTGATGCTGAAAGAGGACAACTTGAACAAAGTCTATCAATACACCACTCAGAAATCGATGTTTGGGATCTATGTCCCTACGATTCTGTCTGCTTTGGTCTTTCTGATCATGATCTTTGAAGTTTTGACAAATAAGGCAACATCCTATAGTGTGCCCATCGCCGTTTTGGCCTTGATCATCTTTCTGGATCATTACCTGTCTTTGTCTCATCCTGAAAAAGTCAAGACCACAGATCAATCCATTGAATTCTCTTGTTTTGGAAGGCATCATCATTACACCTTTGAAGAGATCCAACGCATCAATATCCGCAAGACTGCTTTCTCAAAAAGCATCTATGTTCGGATCAATGGTGCAGGCTTAACCAAAGGCAGATATTGGCTTCAAATCGAACAGTTTGGTCAAGGTTTAGAGCTTCAGGCTTTCCTTGAAAGTTTGGTTGAACTCAAGCATCCGATGATGAAAAACTTTAAACAACGCTCATTCATCAAAACAAAATAAGCTAAGGCTGTCTTCCGAGACAGCCTTTTTATTAGGTGAACTGAAAGACTTGGGGTATACTGTAGACACATGAACCTTTACCAACATTTCAAAAGTGTGACGATCATTGATCAACACGTCGATTTAGAAAACCAACTTCTTACTGATAAAACCTTAGCCAACACCTTGAATCCACAGACCTTGATTGTGCGTTTTTGGAGCACCCAGGGTGTTATTCTAGGTAAGATGGATACACTGTTACCTGAGTTTGAAAAGGGACTCAAAAGCCTTCAAAATAGCGGATATAAAACTTCTGTACGTAAAGCAGGCGGTTTAGCTGTGGTATGTGATCAAGGGATATTAAACCTAAGTATTCTGTTTTCTAAAGAGTGTCCGTTGATTGGAGGGTTGAATGAATCCTATGATTTTGGAGTTCAACTGTTGCATCATTTACTTCATGATTATCATCTAGACATCCAAGAAGGTGAAATTATAAATTCCTATTGCCCAGGAAAATATGATCTATCTGTCAATGGAAAGAAGTTTGCGGGAATGGCACAATATCGAAGCAAAGAGGCGGTAATGCTGATGATAACGATATGTGTCAGCGGAAATCAACAGAAACGTTGTGCACTGATCAAAAGCTTCTATGACTTAGCTAATCCTTTAAAAGATCCCAAATATCCACTTATCGATCTACAATCCATGGAAACCATCAGTGCATTGACTCATAGAACCATTTCAGTTGCGGATGTCAAAGAAAACATGATCCAGATCTTGCATAAGAGTGGGATTCCTGCTCATACCCAATAAGCATAACTACGATTAAAACCACGAAATGATACGTGGTTTTTTTCAACTTATGAACATGGACCATATTAAATGAACACTTTATGACTAGACATTACATGAGTATCTCAACAGGTTTAGGTATGATACAATTGAGAAATAAGGAACAACTTAGTGAATAATTTAAGGCATTTTTACCACAAATGTTCATTAAAAATTAGCTTATATGAGCATAACTGAAAACTGTTGGTTGAAAGGCGAGATTTTTTTAAATAAGTAAGTGATTTTAAAAAATGTTCACTAGAATCAACCGATGAATTTAAGAAAGATGAGAAGATTTTATAAGAGATATTACATTTGATTTAATTTGGCAGAGATGACCATCAAAAAAAGGAGAATAAATGAAACCGAAATTGCAGATTGCGTTAGATGTCGTCAGTATACAAGAAGCACAGAATATCTTAAGTTTAAATAATCTTGTCGATGAAGTAGATATCATTGAAGCAGGAACAGTTCTTTTAGCTGCAGAAGGGGCATCAGCACCTCGCAGACTAAGAGAAACATATCCTCATAAAATGTTGGTGGCTGATTTTAAAATTGCTGATGCAGTCAATACGATCGGTGGGATGTTGTTTGATGCTGGAGCCAACTTGATCACTGTCATTGCTGCGGCTGATTTGGCTACTATGGAAATTGCAGGTAAGTTGGCACAGAAGAACAATCAAAACATTCAAATCGAGTTATATGGAAGATGGGATTTTGATTTAGCCAAAGCATGGTTTAAAACAGGGGTGACACATATCATTTATCATCACTCCAGAGATGCATCACAAGCATGGACTCAAACTGATATCGATAAAATCAAAGCCTTGATAGAGATTGGTTTTCATGTCAGTGTGACAGGTGGACTAAGACCTGAAGATATTGATATGTTTGGTGGTCTAGAAATATTCTCGTTTATCGTTGGGCGTTCATTGTATGAAGCCAAAGATCCAGTTGCGGTCGCCCGTGCTTTCAAACAAAGAATAGATGCATCGTTTAAAGATTGATCAAACAAGGAGAAAAATATGGAACTATTTCTAAATGAATTGAAGAAGAGAAAAATTTATAATCTTGAACAGCCTCGTTATATTGGTATGCCGGTTTATCCTCATCATCGTCCTCATTATGACTACTTTATCTCAAGAGGTCATGTGGCTGGATACTTCCCTGATTCAAAAGGTCCCCGTTCTACTGCTAATGGTTTCTTCATCATGAATGATCATTCTGGGACACACATGGATGCACTATGTCATCAGGCGCTTGATTTGACCATGCATGGTGATGTTAAAGTCACCAACCTTATTGAGACCCCTAAAGGCTTCACAAGCCACGGTGCAGAAGAACTAGAGCCCATCATGGCACGTGCTGTTATGTTGGATGTGGCTGCCTATAAAGGTGTTTCAGTTCTGCCCAATCGTTATGCCATCACAGCTCAAGATTTAATTGAAACAGCGAAAGCTCAAAATGTGACCATCCAAGAAGGTGATGCGATCATCGTTCGAACAGGCTATGATACTTTGTGGCATGACAATAAAGAATTTCTAAAATATGCAGGTATTAATGGTGAAGCCAGTGCTTGGGTCAGAACATTCAAACCCATCGTATTTGGAGTCGATCAGCTCTCTTGGGATATCCCTGAAGAACTCGATCCAAAAACCGGATCGACTCATTGGGCTCATATCTATTTATTTGTGGTAGATGGGATCACGATGATTGAAAATATGAAGTTGGATGAATTGGCTAAAGATAAGGTTTATGTGTTTACTTTGATGTGTTATCCTATGAAATTTGTAGGTGCAACAGGAACCCCGGTTGTCCCATTGGCCATTGTGTAATGTTAGAAGAACTCAAACGTCAAATCATCAAGACGGGCATTTTAATGGATCGTTATCACCTGATCTCACTATCAGGCGGTAACGTCAGTGTCCGATTTGAAGATAAGATATTGGTCACGCCTTCTGGCATGATGTATGAAATCATGGTTGAGGATGACATCATCGTGTTAGATATTGAAGGCAAGGTCATAGAAGGCACAAGACGAGTGTCTGTCGATACACAAGCTTTACTCTATATCTTTAAACATCGTCCAGACATCAACGCCATCATCCATACCCATCAACCTTATGCTACTGCAGTTGGTTTGGTTGAAGATCATTTGCCTTGTTGTTTGACCACCTTGGCCAATGCAACAAGAGGTAATGTTTTGGTTACCAAATATGCATCTGCTGCCAGCTTAGATATGGGTATACAAGCTGTTGAGTATCTTGATGATAAACTCGCCATCATTTTAAAAAACCATGGGGTCATCGCTGTAGGAAAAGACATAAGTCAAGCACTTTATGCCTGTGTTTATCTAGAAGAAGCTGCGAAAACATACACGATTGCACGATCTATGTCGCCTCATATAGCGCAACTGTCTGATGATCAAATTGCTGATGCGGTAGCCGTATTCAACAATTATGGACAGAAGAAATAGTTTGTCTTTTTAATCTGTATAGAACTTTGCGTTTGCTTTTACCACATTAATGTGGAAAGCAGTTTGACTTCACTTATAGCCAAATGGTTCAATAACCTTGTAAGATTAGTGTGTAGAGTTTGCGGGAATAATGACGATGTCCGCAGCGAATTGAATGGACCATCACGACTTGATTCAAATCATTCAAGATGAAATCGTTAAGAGGCATCCATTGGACGTTTTATCTTCTTTGCTTATTAGATGAAATCGTGAATTCAATGTGTTGTTTCACCCGTATAAACTCTTGGAAGTAATACTCAAGAAGTATTTTGATTTGGAAGACAAATCATATTCATGTCTCGAAAAGAAACATTGGAGAGGTAAAAATGAACGCATTAGATACTGTCATTATTGGATCTGGTCCTGGAGGTTATGTTGCAGCCATCCGAGCAGCACAACTTGGTCAACAAGTCACCCTCATCGAAAGAAATGTCATAGGAGGCACATGCCTTAACGTAGGGTGTGTTCCATCCAAAGCTTTACTGCAGGCAGGCCATACTTATCAAGAGCTGTTGCATGCCTCTAAATTTGGGATCAATGCGACCGCGACCTTGGACTTTGAAAAGACACAAGTGTGGAAAAACACCCAAGTTGTACAGAAGTTAAGATCTGGTGTAACTCAACTGCTAAAGAAAAACAAAGTCACAGTTTTATTTGGCGAAGCAAAATTCAGTTCGAAGAATTCAATTACTGTAACCAACGATGGTAAATCCGAGGAATATAGTTTCAACACTGCGATCTTAGCCGTAGGCAGTCGTCCCATTGAAATCAAAGCAGCCCCTTTCTCAAAACGTATTCTTGATTCAACAGGAATCTTAAATATTCCCACTTTACCTCAAACCTTAAGTGTCATTGGGGCAGGCTATATCGGTTGCGAATTGGCTGAAGCTTTTGCTGCCTTTGGGACCAAAGTCACTTTGATTGAAGCAACACCTGGTATTTTGCCTGGTTTTAACACCAAGCTTTCTGATTTGGTTAAACGTAATTTAACGAAACTAGGAGTAACCATCCTGACCGATGCCTTGGTGCTTTCTTCAAAAGAAGAGAGTGATCGTGTTGCGTTGACGTATAAAAAAGGTGATGTTGAAACGATCGTTGAATCTGAAGTTGTATTGGTATCCGTTGGTAGACGTCCCAATACCGATCAGCTCAACATCAATGTCTCTGGTATCGAACTCGATCCTAAAGGCTTCGTTAAAGTCAATAAACAATCCAAAACCACCAATCCTAAAGTCTATGCGATCGGAGACATAACCTTAGGTCTTGCGTTGGCTCATAAAGCTTCCTATGAAGCTAAAATCGTCGCAGAAGTCATCTCTGGTCATAAAGTTGAAATTGATTATAAAGCCATGCCTGCAGTCTGTTATACGACCCCTGAAATTGCCACCACTGGTAAATCTCTGGAAGAATGTTTGGCTTTAAACATCAAAGCCATTGCGACAGATTTCCCATTGGCTGCGAATTCAAGAGCCATCGCTGCATCTAAGACCGAAGGCTTTGTAAGAATCATTTCTGAAGAAAACACAAAGCTGATCTTAGGAGCTCAGATCGCAGGTGTCAATGCCAGTGAAATCATCTCTGTGATCACTTTGGCTATTGAAACTGGTCTTACCTTAGAAGACATCGCCTTGACCATCTTCCCGCATCCATCTGTCTCAGAAGCCATCATGGATAATACGGAAGCCGGTCTCGGTTATCCCATACACATTTAAAAGGAGCACTTATGTCAGAAAGAATCCCAAACAAAGCCCATCTTGATGATGCGGCTCTCATTGAAGCCTTCCGTAAGATGTGGATCATTCGCCAATTTGAAGAAAAAGTAGATTACTTTTTCGCCAAAGGCATGATTCACGGGACGACCCACTTATGTGTCGGTGAAGAAGCAGCAGCTGTTGGATCAGGTGCTGTCTTAAGAAAAAGCGACTGGATGGCAGCCACCCATCGCGGACATGGTCAAACCATCGCCAAAGGAACAGACATCAATAAAATGATGGCTGAGCTTTTTGGGAAGACTTCTGGAACCAATAAAGGCAAAGGCGGATCCATGCATATAGCGGAAATCGAAACCGGTAACCTTGGTGCTAATGGTGTCGTTGGTGGAGGATATCCGATTGCGGTTGGAGCTGCTTTGACTGCTAAAATGAAGAAAACAGATCAAGTTTGTTTGTGTCATGCGGGAGATGGATCAACCAATGAAGGCAGTTTCCATGAATCCCTCAATATGGCTTCCATATGGAAACTTCCGGTTATTTTCTTTATTGAAAATAATCAGTATGGAATGAGCGGATCCATCAAAGAAATGGTCAACGTCAAAGATCTTTCGATTCGTGGGGTTTCTTATGGAATTCCAAGCATTACCATTGATGGAAACAACCTCATTGAAGTCATCAATGCAACTTATGATGCGGTAGAACGTGCACGAAAAGGTGAAGGTCCTACTTTGATTGAAGCCAAGACTTATCGTTGGAAAGGACATTCCAAATCCGACGCTAAGAAATATAGAACACGTGAAGAAGAAGAAATGTGGAGATCAGAACGCGATCCCATCGCTAACTTCAGAAAACAGTTGATTGAAGCTGGACTCTTAACCGATGCCCAAGCGGATGATATTCAAGCCAAAGCCGCTGAAGCCATTGAAGCAGCCGTTGCTTTCGCAGAAGCTGGTGAAAAGCCAACAGCTGATCAATTGTTTGTCGACGTTTACGCGGATTAAGGAGCCAACCATGAGAGAAATAACATACACAGAAGCCATAAGAGAAGCCCTTAGCGAAGCCATGCGTGAAGACGACAGAGTCTTTATCATGGGTGAAGATATTGGGGTATATGGTGGAGCATTTGGCGTTACCAGAGGCATGATTGAAGAATTTGGACCAGAGCGGATCAGAGTAACTCCCATATCTGAAAGTGCCATCGCTGGTGCTGCAGTAGGATCAGCAATCACAGGAATGCGTCCTGTCTTTGAACTTCAATTTTCAGATTTTATAACGATCGCTTTGGATCAAATGGTCAATCAAGCTGCGAAGATACACTATATGTATGGCGGCAATGTGACGATTCCTTTGGTCATGAGAACACCTGGTGGATCAGGGACTGGTGCAGCTGCACAACATTCCCAATCTTTAGAAAACTGGACAGCCCATATTCCTGGCTTGATCGTCATTCAACCATCCACGGCTTATGATGCGAAAGGTTTATTGCACAGTGCCATCGCCAACAATAACCCTGTCATGTTTTATGAACATAAACTTTGCTACAGAACCAAAGGGGATGTTCCAGAAGGTAAGTACTTTATCCCAATCGGCGTTGCCGATATCAAACGTGCAGGCAAAGATATTTCTGTCATCGCGACATCCTATATGGTACACAAAGCTCTAGAAGCTGCTGAAATCTTAGCTAAAGAAGGCATTGATATTGAAATCGTCGATCCAAGAACCTTGGTTCCCCTCGATAAGAAAACCATCGTCGACTCAGTTAAGAAGACAGGTCGTGCTTTAGTTGTAACTGAAGCCGTCAAACGCAGTGGTTTCTCATCAGAATTAGCCGCTGTCATTTCAGAGGAAGAATCCTTTGACTATTTAGATCATCCAATCGTACGTTTAGCCGGTGCAGAAACACCGATTCCCTATGAACCCAATCTTGAAAAATTGGCTGTTCCTCAAGTCAACGATATCGTAGAAGCCTGCCGCAAAATCATGGCAGCGAAATAAGGAGGACAATTTATGGCTAAAGAAGTATTGATGCCCAAATTATCCTCAACGATGGATAAAGGGCATGTTACAGAATGGTTTAAAAAAGTAGGCGATCCCATCAAAGTCGGTGAAGTTCTTTTTGAAGTCATGACCGATAAGATCGCGATTGAAGTTGAAGCCTATGATGCTGGAATCCTTTTGGGTCGATATATTGAAGTTGGACAAGTCGTTCCCGTAAACTCAGTCATTGCCCACATTGGTCAAGCCGGCGAAAAAGTTGAGACTCCAACACTTGCAAAAATTGATACACCTGTGAAACCTGTTGTGGAAACAAAAGTTGCGACACAAACTCCAACTCAAACTGTTACCTCGATTTCAGCTCAAGCCTTACCAAGCGATGGATTTGGAGTAAGAGCTACACCTGCAGCCCGTAAAGCTGCCCGTGAAAAAGGCATCAGTATAGAAACTGTTTTCCAATCTACCCCAGGTTTACATAGAGTTCATCTTAAGGATGTGTTGCATTTTAACCCATCATCCACAAAATCGACTTATGTTGAACCAGGCGTAGAGAAAATCATCCCATGGACAGGAATTCGTAAATTGATTGCGGATCAAATGTCAAAGAGTCATAGTACAGTACCTTCCGTTACGATCAATGCGGAAGTCAATGTGGATGGTTTGTTGAAGCTTAGATCTGAATTGTTGGATAAAGTTGAAAAAGAACAGGGTGTTCGTTTGACAGTAACACATCTTCTGGCTTATTTTGTTGCTAAAACCTTAAAGAAGCATCCAAATATGAATGCTTTGGCTCTAGAAGACGGGATCCATGTATTGCCTTCTGTCAATCTTGGGATTGCGGTTGCGTTAGACAACGGACTTATCGTCCCTAATGTTAAAAATGCACAAGCATTATCCTTGGTTGAATTAGCGAAAGCCATCAAAGTTCAAACATCCAAACCAAAAAACAATGCTTTGTTACCGGATGATATAACGGGCGGAACCTTTACGATTACTTCCTTGGGGACTACAGCCGTCACAGATTTTAATCCGATCATCAATGTCCCTGAAGTGTGTATCTTAGGCGTAGGCAGAACGATTCAACGTGTTGAATTTGATGCAAACAACAATTTAGTCAAAGTCAATAAAATGACCTTGAGCCTCAGTTTCGATCATAGAGCAATCGATGGTTATCCTGCTGCCTTGTTCTTAACTGATTTAGTTTATCTTATTGAACATCCTTTAACACTATTAGTTGACTAATTCATTCAGAGCACTTCAATCGAAGTGCTTTTTTATTTAAGGTTCGTTTAATTTATTAAAAATCAATAAACTCATAATGAAGCTAAATGTTGAAAAATAAGTATAAATCACACAGAAAACACATAATAATCTTTCGAAACATCACTATTCCATTTTTATTCCGGTTTTATGCCAATAGTGGGTGTTAGACTTCGGGTATCTAGACCGCGCTTTATAAAGGAAAAGTGAGGAGTATCAATGAATACCATAAAAAATTGTTTGATTCGGGTTACCGTCATACTGTTTTTATTGTCTAATGCCGCATGTTCACCAAAACAAACCAATGGAGTTTTGATAGATATCGATGAGGTAGGTTCTGGATATGCAGTCATTGTGTGGGAATCTGTACCTGATGTGACCGGATATGAAGTGTATGCTGCTCATAGTCAATCTAAAGAATATACACTCTTAAATTCAACGACTGAACTAAAATATGTCGATACCAGTTTAATGCCACTTTCTGTTGCTTACTATAAGGTCAAGCCTTATTCAGAAACAAATGGGGTTAAGGTCTATAAGAATTTCTCAAATACCGTTAGTACCAAGACCGGTAATTTAGGGATCCCTGAATTATCCACTTTAGGTTTTATATCAGATGATGTTTATCTTGCCTGGACATCAATCGTTGGCGCAACAGGATATCAAGTTTATGTCTCAAATGTTGGAGATTATGAAAAGAGACTGGTTTGTACAACGGAAGTTCCGTCATGTACGATCCCCATTATTGAATCAAAAACTTACTACTTCAGTGCCAGAGCCATCACACAAGGGGCTACAGAAACCTTCATGGGTGAGTTTTCACAGGTTTTGGTGATCATTGCGAAACCCATAATGAATCCTAATATTACACTTACGGCTTACGATAAACGTATTGATATCGTATGGAATGCACAAACTAAAGTTACAGGATACGAAGTTTTTATTGGTGATTCTTCCGTCTTTCTGTTTGCAAAAATGGTCAAAGACATTAAGACAACACGCATATCACTCACTGGCTTAACTTTAGGGAAAAAGTACTTTGTTTGGGTGAGATCTTATATTAAGACATCGACTGGGAAGATCTATAGTGAATTTGCGCCTGTCTATAAATTTGCCACAACGTATATTAGAGAATAATCAAGGTTTTAAGTCAAAGTAACCACACTGTATACACAATCGTGGTTATTAATATATATAACTAAACCCCAATTTAGGAATTCTGAATTGGGGTTTAGTATATCTGAAGACAAGCTTGTGCTGATTCACAAGTACTCATTTTTTCCATAGTGTTATAATAAATGAAACACAAAAAGGAACAGATAATGGATAAACAACACATTGATCATCTGATCAAAAATGGAAGAGATTTTATGAAGATGCCCATTGAGGATCCTGAAGTTCAATCTGATCAGGAATTGAAATTGCCTCAACCGCCTTTGGTTAAAGCACCTATGAGACAAGTCGCCACTGATCTTCCAATCAACTTTAGTGACTTGAAGATCGAGCATGATTTTTTGAAAATCATCAATAAGCGTAAATCTGATCGCATATACACAGAAGAAAAGATATCTCTATTGGCTTTGTCTTATCTTTTGTGGTGTACACAAGGCATCAAAGAAATACGAGGCAATCAGTATGCGACCATCAGGACAGTCCCTTGCGGTGGTGCTCGTCACCAATTTGAGTGTTACCTTACTGTTCAAAATGTGGATGATCTAAAAGATGGTACCTATCATTACTTGCCTATGACCCATCAACTTGAATTATTGAAAGTCAGAGATGACCTGAAAACATTCAATGGGAAATCATTAGGCGGTCAAGATTGGGCCAATAAAGCTAATGTAACCTTTTACTACAGTGTTGTTTGTTATCGCTGTGAATGGCGTTATGGGATTTATGCGCATCGTGTTGCTCTGATCGATGCTGGACATATAACAGAAAATCTATATCTTGCAGCGACGTCAATTCAACTTGGTGGATGTGCTGTAGGCTATATAGATCAGGCTTTATGTGATGAGGCCTTTGAACTTGATGGTCAAGAGGAATTTATCTTCTATGCATTTCCATTAGGGACGATTCAAAAAGATCCTAAACAAGTTGATAAAGATCCCTATGCATTGATTAAAAGATGATGTAAAGCCATCATATTTTGTGAATCAAATATCTTATAAATCATCTGTTTATTTCCTATAGAAAGTGAGTATAATATATTCAATCCAAGTTAACGGAAGCATTTCATCATCTGTGATTAAAGGTCGAAACGGCATCCTTTTAGTGAATGATATGTTTATTATAATTAGCTTTTGACCTATGTTTCCAACTTTAAATGGATCCTGTTTATTCAGAAAGGGGATTAAACACATGAAAAGATTAGGATTAAAGATCTTGATTATTGTTGCGATGCTGAGCGTTAGTGTTGGTGTATCAGCAGCTTCAACTTCCGGCACCATTGGTGTCAATGTAGTGTTGAATCGGGATATCGATTCAGCCATCTTAAAAGAACTAAAAGGACTAGGCACTGTTTTGAATGTGATTTCTGAAATAGATGGGGTAACCATGAGAATTAAATCCTATCAACTTTCTGTTCTACAAGCATTACCTTATGTCGTTGCAGCTGCTCCTGATGCCCAAAGAACTGGTGCCCCAATCGATACGGTTGCTGCAACAGATTTCGCAGGTGGACTCAATACGTGGGACCAAGATGCCATCAATGTAACTGATTTTGGAACCACGACACGTCAGGTCGATTTTGATGGGACGGGAGTTTATGTTGCAGTCTTAGATACCGGTCTTGTTGATGCTTGGCGTCAATACTTCCCACAAGAAAGAATTGCTGAAGAATATGCCATATCCTTTAGTGGAGGCGGTGGTGAAGTAGGCACTGTTTCTTCGCAAAAGAATAAATGGGAACATGATCAAAATTCTCATGGAACTCATGTCACAAGTACGATATTAGGATTTCAATTGGGTGCGGGCTTCGTTAATGGAACTGCTCCAAAAGCAACCGTTATCCCAGTTAAAGTATTGAACCAAAATGGATCTGGCTGGTCCTCTGTCATAGCCCAGGGCATCTTATATGTTGCATCTTTAAAAGAAGGCCCATTAGCGGATTCTCCAGTCATCATCAACATGAGTTTAGGCGGATCAAGACTTGATCCTATCGAAAAAGCAGCCATAGACTATGCCATCTCAAAGGGAGTCATTATTGTCGCTTCAGCAGGAAATGAAGGCGAACAAGGTATGGGTTATCCAGGTGCTTATGCTCCAGTCATTTCAGTTGCGGCTGCTGGATGGGTCGGTGAATGGACAACGCCTGGATCTTGGTGGCGTCTTACCGATGTTCCTGATCCTTTTGATCCACAAAACTTCTATATTACAGATTTTTCGAGTCGTGAAAAAGATGGACAAGATCTTGATGTTGCAGCGCCTGGTTCATGGATCGTTGGTCCATATCAAAACAATAGCGGACAAACCAGTTACTACTATTTAGGCGGAACCTCAATGTCTAGTCCGCATGTCGCAGGTATTGTTGCTTTAATGGCCCAAAAACTACCAAGTTTATATCAAACTCAAGCAGAAACCATTTTAGAAACAGCAGCATATCCATTGCCAGCAGGAACAAGAACCATTACTTATGGTGGATCTACTTCTCAAATATCTTGGGGTAATGATGCCTCAGGTGCTGGATTCATTACAGCTGATCAAGCTTTATCACACACACCATAAATATTCACAAACATTTGATACCCGATGAATCATCGGGTATTTTTATGCTTTAAAACTATTGACTTTTACAAGGGAATAAACGTAAAATGTGGGTAGCATAACATGTATATACAACAAACAGGAAAGGATACACCCATGCCAGTCGTACTTGCCAGAATAGATGAACGTTTTATCAGAGGAAAAACCATCGGATCGTGGACGCTTGCTTATGGCGTCAATGTCATTATTCTCGTTGATGATGTGCTTGCCGCAAACAAAGTTCAGTTGGATATCTTTGCGTTAACGACTCCGCCAAATGTTAAGTTGTTTGCTCAAAGTGTTGAAGGATTTATCGAAAAGTACAATAAAGGTGTTTTTGATAACTATAAAGTCATGCTGGTTTTTAAAGATACTGTGGCGATTACTAAAATTGCCAAAGCTGGGGTCAAGTTACCCATCGACTTCATCAATATCGCCTCTTTGAAATTCAAAGAAGGCAAAATTGAATTGACAGATACTGTCAGTGTAACGCCGCTAGAAATTGATAATCTACTATATCTGCATGATTTGGGATATAAGATTGAATGTCGCCAATTTGAAACATACGATCCAACCGACTTGGTTCCTTTGTTAAAATCACATAAAAAATAAGTTAGACGAATCATCGTGGTCACACCTTAAGGAGGTCATCATGTTCATTTCTAGTCGACGTATTTATACTGAGAAGGGTATCGTGGATGGCGTATTAGAAGTGAATGGCGGTAATTTTGGAAGCATTATTCCTAGAGCAGATTATCATGGAAAAATAGATTTGGTTTTAGATGATAAGATCTTGATCCCAGGTTTCATTGATGTTCATCTGCATGGATATGGCGGATACATTGATTATAATAAACCGTTCACGACTCAAGAACTTGAAGGCTTTTTAAGAGTCTTGGCTCAAAATGGAACAACTTCTTGTAGTCCAAGTCTACAAGAAGATATGTATCCCATCATCAAAACGTATCACCAAAGCCCACAGATCGCTAAACTGCTAGGTTTAACTTTAGAAGGACGTTTTAGCACAGAGTATTATACGTTCTTTCGTGAACAGTTCAAAAAGATCAAAGATCTAAGTGTCGATTACCTCAAAGAACTCAATGAGGCTTGTGGAAACAAACTCAGATATGTGATGATTGCCCCAGAACTGCCCCAAGCCAAAGAATCCATGCGTTATTTAAAAGCCAATGGGATCAAAGTTTCTGCAGGACATACTTTGATGAGTGCCGAAGATTTTAAAGTTTTTAATCAAGAAGGATTGATTGATGCCTTGACGCATACTGGAAACAATATGGGACAGATGCACCAACGTAATGTTGGCGTCATGGGCGTTGGTTTACTTGATCCTAATGTATATGCAGAAATCATCACAGATTTCATTCATGTCAGTTATGAAATGTTATCGATCATACTCAAGGTCAAGGGTTATAAAAAGACCATCTTGGTTTCTGATTCAATCTATCTTGGTGGATTAAAGCCAGGCAAACATCTCATCAAAGGACTTGAAATGACCATCACAGAAGATTTTAAAGTCATGGATCCTAATGGTTGGATTCAAGGTTGTTATTATCCTTTGTTTCCAAACACTCGTAGACTGATTCAAAACGGTTTGGCAACTCTTGAAGAAGCTGTAGTCATGGGTGCATTGAATCCAGCTAAATTGCTTGGAATTGATCATACAACAGGTTCTATCGCTTCTGGTAAAGCTGCTGATTTCTTGGTTTTGGATGATAAACTACACCTAGAACAGACATACATCGATGGTCAAGCCATTAAAATGGATTAATTTGTAAAACAATGGGGAAACCCATTGTTTTTATTGGATTATTGAGTTGCTTAGGTCATAATAAACATAAGGAAGGTATTCATTATGACTCAAAATAAATCATCCTATCTATTAATGTTGGTTACGTATAAAACACATCCAAACCAAAGAGAAGTTTTTCATAAAGCCATCTTGGATGCACATATTCAAGAAGACTCTCGTGCAGAAGCAGGCAACATTGCCTATGATTATTTCTTATCGCTCAGTTCAGAAGATGAATTGTTATTGGTAGAGAAGTGGGTCGATCAAGCATCCTTGGATCTTCATCGAACCTATCCTCATTTTGCGAAAGTCCAAGCCTTAAGAAAAATCTATGTTTTAGAATCAAGTGTCGTAAGAACTCAAGTATTTGAGTAACAAGCATTTAAAAAGGTGAATTTCACCTTTTTGTTACCTGTTATACAAAACTAAGTTCATGACTTCTTTTCTGATCTGATCGATGTGTGCATTATCACGATTAGGATGGATACGATTGGTCAATAATATAATCCCGCATTGTCTCTTAAAATCGATGTAGATTGAGGTTCCAGTAAAACCTGTATGAAAGATCATATCATTAGAATAGTAGTCTCCTAGAGGACTGGAAGGTTCATCATTGAGCCATCCTAAGGTTCTTCTAAAATTTAAACCTTCTGTAAAGCAATGTCTTAATAAACCAATGGTGTCTTGACGAAGAAAACGATGGCCTCTAAATAATCCTTGGTTTAACATCATCTCAACAAAATTGCTAAGATCATCAACATTAGAAAAAACACCTGCATTACCTGATTTGCCTTCCAACAAGTAAGCTTTTCCATCATGCACGATTCCTTTGATCACACCTCGATGAGCGGTGACTTCTGTACTGGCACATCTTTCTGGATTCCCGTTTAGGCCTAAATAACGGGTGCTTTTCATCTGTAAGGGTTCAAAGATAAACTTTGATGTAAACTGATCGATCGACATCTTTGTGATCTCTTCAATCACAAAACCCAATAATATAAAATTGAAATCAGTATATTGAACTTTAGTGTTAGGTTCATATTCCAACTCCAAATTATAGATGTAATCTACGAAACTTTCTTTTGTATGATTGTTCTTATAGTTATTATCACTATTGGGCATGCCGCTGGTATGGGTTAAAAGATCTTTGATCGTAATGTTTTTGTATTTATAGCGAGGCAGTATGAAACTCACTTTGGTATCTAAAGTAAGTCGCTCTTGTTCAAGCAACAATAAGATTGCTGTCGTTGTTGCTACGACTTTTGTACAAGAAGCCAAATCATAAAGGGTATCCAATGTATTAAGTTCTAAAGTGGGCACTATTTGTCTGTATCCGCTACAAATAAAATGTTTTTCAAATAAATCAACATAGGCAAAACATGCACCAGGGATAAGCTTGTCTTCAACCGCTTGGTCGAGAAAATTTTGTATTAGACTTAGTTCCATTTGATTCTCCTCACAGGTAGTATAAGTTAAGCTGGATTCATTTTCAATTTGAACAGAAACAAGTGAATTTTTATCTGTTATAAACATGCTAAACTATTTATAGTAAACATAAAAAGAAATGGAACTTTATAACTTTGACGAAACTGAATCAATGTCCACAATGTGGATATGAATATGATGAAACAAAACATCATCAATGTCCGTATTGTATAGATCATCAAGAAAAACCAAACTTCCTGATTCGTTTAGCTCAGATCTTTTTAGGTTTTCCTAAAATCATTAAATTAGGATTAGCAGGGATGTCTTTACAGATTATTTATTTCGCATCTGACTTTTTATGGAAATCATTTTTTCTTAATATTCTTTCTGTCTTGGTTTACTTTTTGTTTATGGTTGCTTGGTATAAACGCAAGGATGATTTGAGACTTGAGTTTTGGTTATTGGGTTTGATTTTTATTGCGTATGCTCCAGTGATTATTTTGATAATCGTACTTACGAACATTTCGCATTGAGTTAATGCTTAAATCCCTATACAATATAATCACAAGAGGTTAACTATGAAACATCCAAGTTTAGTTATTTTAGCTGCCGGAATGGGAAGCCGTTATGGTGGACTTAAGCAAATTGATACGGTAGGCAATAACGGAGAATCCATCATTGATTTTTCAATCTATGATGCGATACGTGCTGGTTTTAAAAAAGTATATTTGATCATTCGTAAGGAACATGAAGATGCCTTTAATAAAGCTCTGGTTGATCGGGTCAGATCCTTCATAGAAGTACAATACGTCTTTCAGGATATGAAAGTCTTGCCTGAAGGTTTTGTTGCACCTGAAGATCGCGTTAAGCCCTGGGGAACGACACATGCATTATGGGTATGCAAAGATCAAGTCAAGGAACCTTTTATGATTTGTAATGCGGATGATTATTATGGTAAAGATGCCTTTAAACAAATGTTTGACTTCTTAAGTCGTGAAGTTAAAGATGATGTCTATAGTATGGTAGGTTATCGTTTAGCTAATACTTTATCTGATTCAGGAACTGTAAGCCGTGGAGTCTGTGTGGTTGAAGATCACCAATTGGTCGATGTTGTAGAGCATGCGAAAATCAAACGACTCAACGATCAAATCGTCAGTGGTAACGATGAGACAGGTTGGTTCCCTTTAGATGAAACCAATTTGGTTTCTATGAATTTCTGGGGTTTTACTCCAAAAATCTTTGAAATCGCTGAAAAGCAATTAAGTGCTTATCTTGATAGAGAACTCTTAAAGAATCCTTTGAAGTGTGAGCATGTCATCCCTACGATGATTGGTGAAACCATCAAAGAAAAAACATATTCGATCAAAGTCATCCCATCTGAAAATGAATGGTTTGGGGTCACCTATCATGATGATAAACCGTATGTCGTTGAACAATTCTTAAAATACAAGGCTGAAGGAAAATATCCTTTCGATCTATGGGCAAACTAAAGGGTGAATCTTCACCCTTTTTAATTGAATATATTTTTAAACAAATCAATCGATGTGACGATCGATCCAAAACTCGCAAAGATATTGGCCATCATCACCACCAACAGGATCCGTAAGACTCTGTTTTTCCACCAGCCTTTTAAATGCATGGCATCTTCCTGAAGATTCATAAAATCCGATACTTTGGGTTTACGCATCGTTGCTTCGGTTAGTCCCGCAAACCAACCTGTTGCCAATACAGGTGATAAGATACCGATTGGTGCAGCGATAAAGGCTGTCAAGATACTTAAAGGATGACCAAAGGCAATGAAGGTCCCAAGGGCCGCTAATGAGCCATTGAAGACAATGAACTTCAAGATGGTATTAAGGGCTAAATCAGGACTTAAGGCCATGGTGATGACAAGTAAGGCAATGATCGATAAAGGAAAGATATAAGCAATGATCTTGTTAAATTTACCTGCAGGAGGCACACTCATTAAGGAATCAATGTTTAAATCTGCATTAGTGAGATGACTGATGATGCCTGACACATGGGCTGCGCCAACGATCGCAACGATGTTTGAACCCGACGCATGTCTTAGTTTATAGGCCATGATCCGATCTCGTTCAAAGATCAAGGTTTCTGCAATCTTAGGAAACTTCTGACTCACTTCAGCCAAAGCAGCTTGAAGCATATCTTGTTCTTTCAGCTTTTCTAAATCAGCCTCACTGAATTTTTCAGTTGAAAAGACCGACAAGATCAATTCCGTCAAGAGCTTTATTTTGTCAAAAAAGTTAAAGGATCTCCAGATCCTTTGAAAGGTAATGGTGACACTTCGATCGATTTTAAGTAAGCGGATCTCATGGTCTTGGGCATATTGAATCGCAGTGATCATTTCTTGTCCGACATTGATCTGATTGGCTTTCGCCAAACGTTTCTGATAAGAGGCTAAAATGAGCTGAGTCATCAATAATCCTGTTTGTTTTTGTTTGATGATCTTGATGATGTCGGTATCTTTCCAAGTTTTTTCTTGATTGAGGCCTTTGAATCTTTCTTCATCAAGTTCTATGGCAATTGCATCATAAGATCCATTGCTTAAGTCATCTAAAACCTCTTGGGCAGACTGATGTGAAACATGAGCTGTACCGATTAAAGTGATTGTTTTGTCTTCTAGTTGAATGGTGCTAATCATATCCATTATTGTATCACACAAATCTTATGCTTTCCTTCACACAATTTCACAAGGTTGCCTTTATCACATAATTGCGGTTATGTTATAATATTTGAGACTAAGGAGGGTTTTGTAATGTTCAGTTATAACACCATACAGACCATTGTCCAGCTGTTCAGAATGATTTTTGATATCCTTATCCTTTGGATATTATTATATTACGGGGTAAAAATAGTTAGAAACAATGCCAGAACATCGCAAATCTTCAAAGGCATTGTTTTCATCTTATTGCTACAAGCGGTCGCTAATTTCTTTGGATTTACGGCTGTCAGTTGGTTGGCAGGCGTCTTGGTGACTTGGGGCTTTCTGGCCATCATCATCATCTTTCAACCTGAAATCAGATCTTTACTTGAACGTATTGGAAAAACCACGGTATTCTCTAGACTATCAACACTATCAGGCAATGAACGTCAGAAACTTGTTTCAGCTTTAGTAGATGCTACAGATAACTTATCTAAAAATAAAATAGGTGCCTTGATTACACTTGAACAAGGTCATTCTTTAAATAATTATATAGAAACAGGGACTCAACTTAATTCTTTGGTCAGTTCAGAACTGATTCAATCAATTTTTGTTGAAACCACACCTTTACATGATGGTGCCATCATCATCCAAGGGGACCGCATTGCCTGTGCATCTGCTTATTTTCCACCGACGACGATTGATTTACCATCCAAAATTGGAGCTCGTCACAGAGCTGCTATTGGGATCAGTGAGATCACAGATTCCATTACGATCGTCATCAGTGAAAAAAGCGGACAGATATCGATTGCTGAAAAAGGCGAACTTGTTCCAATCACACATGCAGAATTAAGACCTTTCTTAGAAAAAGCAATCATACAAGATATGCCTGAGATCGATCATACCAAGTCCATCAAACCCAAGACGACATTGACCATCTTACCGATTGATTCTGAAAAGAAACTTCGTTTTGGTAGGAAACCTAAATCAACAAAGTCAACTCAACAACCTCTAGAACAGACTATTGAAGCGACTAAAGAAGAACTGATGGAAAAACTAGATTTAGAATATAGTGTTTCTAAAGATGTCCTTCTCGAAGATAATGATGATAAACAAGGAGGTGAATAGCATGAGCAAGCCCAAAAAGCAACAGCCAAGCAGTGGCCAAGAAAAGCTAGAGCTGGCTAAGCAAATCGCCAACCAAAGTAAGAAAGTTGTTACGACCTATACCAATATTGAACAGCTCATCTTAAGAATCTTAAGATTTATCAGCAGTTGGTTTGATAAATTGATGTATAACCAAAAGACAAGCAAACTTGTTTCATTGGTTTTAGCAGTTATCCTGTATGCGGCCATCAACTTCAACCTTGGAGAATCTGTCTTCAATAATCCGGTTCAATCCGGATATAAGATTCCGCTGATCCCCGTAAGTGTCATTGCGAATACAGAAATCTATGAGATTTCAGGTTTACCGAAGAGTGTGTCAGCTTATGTGGTTGGAGATCTGTCAGATATTTCACTAATGAATACACAAAAAGCTTATTCTGTCGTTGCGGATCTGTCAGGGCTTCTTGAAGGTACGCACGAAGTCAGATTATCGCCTAAAGATTTTTCGACTCGGTTGGATGTTGCTTTATCGCAAACAACAGCAGTCATTACCATAAAAAAGAAGATCTCAGAACGTTTTGCCTTGTCTTATGATTTCGTCAACAAAGATCAAATGAATCAGGAATATGTTTTAGGAGTGCCTGTCTTATCTGACCAAGAAGTCATCATCCGTGCATCTCAAGATACTTTGGATAAGATCGGTATGGTTAAAGTCCTGATCGATGTATCTGGAGTCACCAATGATTTTACAAAAGAAGGAACAGTTGTGGCCTATGATCAAAACGGAGATCGCATGATTGTCGATATTTTGCCGACCAAGGTTTCTGTTACAGTAGGGGTCTCATCGCCCAATAAGAGTGTTCCTGTTGCGATCTCGCCGATTGGTGAAATACCAGGTGGTTTAGCCATTGACACTGTGACTTATGATCATCAGACCATTACGATTTATGGTCAAGATTCTATTTTAGGTGCGATTGATACTGTATTGGTTCCTATAGATGCGACAGCGTTGACGGCGGATGTTAATTTGGTAGCAGATATTCCATTACCTTCAGGCATCACTAAAACTTCCGTTAAGGTTGTCAATATGCAGATCAAGTTGGCACCTGGAGCCACCAAAACCATCCCTAATGTCATCATTGAATATTCAAATAATGTGAAGGGTTATCGTTTTACCTTAGTGGATCTTCAGGATGTTTATACGTCCGTTAATGTGTTTGGAACACAGACTAATATTGAATCGATCACCAATGAAGATTTATATGTTTACTTTGATATGAAGAATGTTGTCTTAGGTGAAAACGAAGTCCAACTGTATGTCCAAGGACCTAATCCATTGGTTAAGTACACCTTAGTCAAATCGACCATTAAAATCAAAGTGACGAATTAAGGAGCATCATGGGACAATATTTCGGAACAGATGGAGTTAGAGGAAAAGCCAATGTTGGGTTGACCGTTGATATGGCTTTTCAAATTGGACAAGCACTAGGTGCGATCTATCCAAAGTCTAAGATCGTTGTAGGCATGGATACCAGATTAAGTTCAGGGATGTTGAAGTATGCAGTCTGTGCAGGCATAGCCGCGTCTTCAGCGCATGCTTATGATGCTGGGGTAGTTCCTACACCGACCATTGCTTATTTGTGCTCTAAAGAAGATTTTATCGCTGGTGTGATGATCTCTGCCAGTCATAATCCTTATTATGATAATGGAATCAAGATTTTTAATCATCAAGGCATAAAGATAGATGATCGAATCGAAGCTTTGATTGAAAAAGTGCTCAATAAAGAAACGCATTTGATTTTAGCCAATGATACTGAAATCGGTAAGATAGAAGCATACCCACAAGGATTAGACCATTATATCCATTATATTACTTCAATCTATCCTATTGATCTAAGAGGGTTGAAGATTGCGATCGATGCGGCCAATGGATCTGCCTGTGTCAGTGCTAAAAGAGTATTGGAATCGATGCATGCGAATGTAGTGAGCATGCATGATAACCCTAATGGGATCAACATCAACAATCATTGCGGATCGACGCATCCTGAAGATCTGCAAAAATTCGTCATTGAAAATAAGTGTCATGTAGGTCTTGCGTTTGATGGAGATGCGGATCGCTTAATCGCGGTTGATGAACAAGGTAACTTGATCGATGGAGATAAGACCATCTACATTTGTGCTTTGAATATGATGAAGCATAAGTTACTCAATCAAGATACGGTCGTTACTACCGTCATGGCCAATCTTGGTCTCTATAAAGCTCTGCAAGATGCAGGCATCAAAACCGAACAGACTCAAGTCGGAGATAAATATGTTTATGACAGAATGCTTCAGAAAGATCTGAGCTTAGGCGGTGAACAGTCCGGTCATATCATCTTTAAACAGTACTTAAGTACCGGAGATGGTCTACTAACTGCCCTTAGCTTATTATCGATCATGGTTGAAGAAAAGAAGGGACTTGCGGAACTATCCAAAAACCTCATCATTTATCCTCAGACCTTGATCAATGTGCAAGTCGCAAACAAGCATGAAGCCTTAAAGAATCCTGTATTGTGTGAACACATCGCCTTGCTTCAAGAAACATTAGGCACAGAAGGACGCATCTTGGTTCGCCCATCTGGAACTGAACCTTTGGTTCGGGTCATGGCTGAGGCCTCGACTCAAGATCTGTGTGATGACTTAGTATCCCAAATCGTAGCTGTCATTGAAAGAGAGCACCTATAATGAAACGCATCATTTCGATCGTCGAAGATGAAAAAGATCTCAATGAATTGGTAAAACGTTATCTTGAGAAAGAAGGCTATGAAGTCAGATCTCATTTGACTTATGATAGTGCGAGCATGCAGACGCATAATCCGGATATTCTTTTATGGATTTTGGACATTATGCTGGACAATCGAAGCGGTTTTGATTTGATCGAAGAGATACGTAAAGTCAATCCTTCGGTTCCTGTTATCTTTATGTCTGCCCGTGATAAAGAGTTTGATCGTATCATCGGTCTAGAAAAAGGATCAGATGATTATATCACCAAGCCTTTTTCACCCAAAGAACTTGTATTAAGAGTCAACAACATCATGCGCCGTGTGTATAAAGACGACGATCGTATCGAAGTCGATGGTTATGAGATCGATTTGGTTCAACGCAAAGTCTATGAACACGATTCAGAGATTGAATTGACCACCAAAGAATTCGATCTACTCATGATGTTTGTCCGCAACAAGACCATCGCATTTTCACGCGAACAAATCCTAGAAAGAGTGTGGGAAACCAATTACTTTGGATCTGATCGGGTGGTTGACGATACGTTACGCAGACTACGTAAGAAACTTAAGGCGCTCAATATTCATACGATTTATGGATATGGGTATCGGTTAGGTTGATGAAAAAGATCAGTACCTTTATTCAAAATATGAGTTTGACCCAACAATTGGTCAGTTTGGTACTGATTTCTATTTTCCTATTCGGATTTTTCTTGATGTCATATATCTTTTCAAATATTGATCATATTGCCCAAAATCAGATGTTTGAGTCGATTCATCGTTCACAAGATGCGGTCATCGACAATTATTATAACTTTGTTTCTGAAGAAGACCTCTTTAACAATTCTGATCCAACCGTCGTTCACTACATTATTTTCACGGACAACTCCTGCGAAACCTTGACCAATGCGGCAACCCATATTTCAACAGATCTCTTTGCGGAATTCAAACAAAAAATCACGATGCAGTTGACTACGTCTTCAGATCAGATCTCTAAACTTGAGCAGCCTAATGTTGCCTACACATCAACTCGAATCAACAATCAAGTCTGGATCGTCAGCTTTATGGTGACCAATACGATGAATCGGTTTAGATCGACCTTGATCAATGAGGTTGTCAACATCATCTTGATCATGGTTGGTTTGATCTTTCTGTTCTTGATGGCTTGGGTAGGGTATTTGATTCATTCTTTGAAACAGATCGAATTCTACATCACCAATTATAAGAAAGGTGAAAATATAGAGCTTGTGATCAATCGTAAAGATGAAATCGGTGAACTGGCAACTGCCATCGTCACCATGAACAAAGAGTTGAAACGTCAAGAAGAACTCAAAGAAGAAATGATCCATAACATCTCTCATGACTTAAAAACACCGATCGCAACGATCAAGTCTTATGGTGAATCGATCAAAGATGGCATATATCCATACAATACTTTAGAAGCCAGTGTCGATGTCATCATTGAGCATGCTTCTCGTCTAGAAAAGAAAGTCCATAGTTTACTGCTGCTCAATCGTATGGAATATATGATTCAAGATACCAAGCCTGGTAAGACCGACATGAAGATCGTTGTTGAAAAGGCAATCCGTTCTGTCAAAGTCTTAAAGCCTGAAATCAAACTGATTACAGAACTGACCTCTTGTTCATACTTTGGACAAGAAGAACCCTGGCGTGTCGTTGTTGAAAATCTGTTGGACAATGCTTTGCGTTATGCTAAAACTGTGGTTGAAATACGTTTGGCTAAAGATGAACTCAGTGTGTATAACGATGGGATAAAGATCCCTGAAAACCGTATGCAGCAGCTTTTTAAGCCCTATGAAAGAGGTGCCGGTGGTCAGTTTGGCTTAGGCCTATCCATCGTACACAGAGTCATCACAGCTTATGGATATACCATTAGAATCCACAATGAAGATAATGGAGTAACCTTCATCATCAATCCTGAAAATGTTATGAAAGAAACCGAAATCTTAAACTAATCGGTTAATCTAGAAAGACCATGTCACAACTACAAATCAACGGTGTAAATATCAACTATACTCAACAAGGCAAAGGACGCGATGTCGTGTGTTTGCATGGTTGGGGTCAAAACATCGAGATGTTTCAAGCAACTCAAGACTTTTTGAGTCCTTCTTTTAAAGTGACTTTACTTGATTTTCCTGGTTTTGGTGAAAGCAGTTTACCGCCTGTTGCTTGGGGCGTTGAAGAATATACTTTAAATTTCAAGATCTTTTGTGATCGCTTAGACATTCATGATCCAATTTTGATTGCACATTCTTTTGGGGCAAGAGTCGCGATTCAGTATGCAGCTCAGTATAAAGTTCATAAATTGATTTTAACTGGTGCTGCTGGACTTAAGCCAAGACGAGGCCCAGATTATTATGTCAAGTTGGCTTTTTATAAAACCGCCAAACAGGTTTTTAAATTAAAACCATTGACGCCTTATAAAGATAAAATGGCAGCCTTTTTTGGAAGCAGTGATTATAAGAATACAGAAGGGGTCTTGCGCCAATCTTTTGTTAAAATCGTCAATCAAGATCTTCGTCGATATTTACCGTTTATCAAGGTACCGACTTTGCTGATTTGGGGTGAATTGGATGATGCCACACCTTTATGGATGGGTAAAGTCATGGCTAAAGAAATGAAAGATGCAGGTCTTGTGATATTTGAAAAAGAGGGACACTTTGCGTATCATAACCAGTCTGCCCGTTTTCATAAGATCATTGATGTTTTTTTAGAAAAGGACAAAGCCCATGAATGAGTTCATCATTTTAATGATTAGACCTTTATTGTTTGTAGGATTATGCATGATGTTTTATGTGCCTGGCAAACATGCTTTGCACATGTATCAGCAAAACCGCTATGAACTGGGTCGTTATTTACAATGGTTCAGTGCGTCATTGAGGACATCGATCTTTGCGATCTTGCGATCATTGATATTGGGACTGGCTTTAAGTTTGATCATTACTTACTTTGCAGTACCTGGACAGCTCCTTACTTTGGTTTTGATTTATCTCTTTGCCTTCTTTACCATCCAACAAGAGCGACATAAACCATATATAAAACCACTTAAGATTACGGCTCGAGTTAAACGGCAGATCGTTTTGATGGTGCTTTTGACTTTGGTTCTTGTCTATTTCATGGTGGTCCATTACAGTTTAGCACCGATGCCTTTTTTAGCCTTGATGTATGAAAACAGCATCGTTCATTTGATATTGATCTTAATGGCACTCATTACAGAACCAATTGAAGCCTTTGTGAAGTTGTTTTATGTGAGCTTGGCAAAACGAGAATTGCGTAAACATCATAATCTGATCAAGATTGGGATCACGGGATCTTATGGGAAAACAAGCTCTAAAAATATCCTTAATGAAATCTTGTCTGAAGAATATTATGTGTTGGCAACTCCAGCCTCATTTAACACCCCGATGGGGATCACCATCACCATTCGTGAACAGCTCAAGAATCTACATGAAGTTTTCATCGTTGAAATGGGTGCTGATAAAGTAGGCGACATCAATGGTTTGACCAAATTCGTAAGACCTCAATATGGGGTCGTCACTTCAATTGGTCCACAACACTTAGCTACCTTTAAAACCATCAACAACATCATCAAAGAAAAGATGAAGATGATTGAAAATTTACCACCAGATGGTGTTGGGATCCTTAATTTCGACAATGACTATATTCGCAATTATCAGATTCAAAATACCTGTCGTATCTTGACTGTTGGGATCACTTCTCAAGACGTCGATTTTAGAGCCACTGAGATCACCTATACCCCTGAAGGATCAGAGTTCCTGATCGTGAGTGAAGATGGCTCCTATCCCTTTAAAACACGGCTCTTAGGCAAACATAATGTATCTAATATCTTAGTAGCTGTCGCAGTTGGTAGAGCACTGCGTTTATCATGGGAGAAACTTCAAAAAGCAGTCTCAAATGTGAACTATATCGAACATCGTTTACAACTTAAGAAAATCAATGGCTTGACCTTTATCGACAATGCCTTCAATTCCAATCCGGAAGGCTCAAAAATGTCTTTGGAGGTGCTTAAGATGATGCCTGGGAAACGTTTTATCATTACCCCTGGAATGATCGATCTTGGCTCTAAACAAAGAATGTATAATATGGAATTTGGGAAGGCGATGAATGGCTGTGCTGATGTGGTCATTTTGGTCGGTAAGACACAGACGCGTCCAATCTATGATGGTTTAAAAGAATCAGCGTTTGATATGGAAAAAGTATTTGTGTTTAGTACCGTTAAAGAAGCCTTTGCCTATGTTCATCAACATGCCTCATCGAAAGATACCATCCTGCTTGAGAATGACTTGCCGGATGCGTTTAACCACTGATATGCTGTGGAATGAATTTGTTGCCAAAGTGTTGGCCATCAGTCGTATTGGACTCAAGTTTTCAAAAGATCCTTATGCTTTAGAGAATTATCAAGAGCTACATGAACTTGCCAAACAACAGCTTAAAGAATTACACAATACTCCGGATATGGAAATCCCATACCAAAAAGATATCTATCCTACCCCTAATATCTCGGTCAGAGTTTTGATCTTCAATGAGAAAAACGAACTTTTGATGGGCCAAGAAAGAAGTGATGGGGGATATGCAGTACCTGGAGGTTGGTGTGATCTGTTTGAATCGGCTTCTGACACGGCCTCAAAAGAAGTGCTTCAGGAAACAGGATTAAATGTTAAGATAGATAAGGTCGTATGTATCTTGCGACGAGATCTCTATCGAGAGTATGTATCGATGATCAGTGAGTATGTGATATACTTCAAGGCAAGCGTTATTTCGGGTGAACTAAAAAACAATCATGAGATCTTAAGTTTAGGTTATTTCCCGCTGGATGCTTTACCGCCTTTAAGCCGCAAAATGACCAGTAAAGAATTGTGGAAAGCCTTGGATGTGGTTATCAATAAAACCGATGTCTATTTTGATTAAAAGGAGGCAGTATGTTAAAAGTTGCTGTATTGTTTGGCGGAGATTCCGTTGAACATGAAGTCAGTATCATATCAGCCATGCAAGCCATGGCTGCTTTAGATGAAAAGAAATATAAAGTATTTCCTTTATATCTGGCCAAAGATCATAAGTTTTATTCATCTGCTAAATTGAAACACATCACGACCTATAAAGATCTTGATTCCATTGAGAAATCAGTTCCTCAAGTCTCATTAGTCAAAGAGAATCAAAAGTTCTTCATCAAACCTTTGTCTCCTTATAAAAGAAGACAAGAAATCGATTTGGTCATTCCTGTCGTCCATGGGACGCACTGTGAAGACGGTTCTATTGCGGGATATCTAGAAACCTTAGGGATACCTTATAGTGGCGCAGATGTCTTAGGTGGGGCTGTAGGACAGGATAAAGTTGTGATGAAACAAATCCTTGAGCATGCCCGCTTACCGATCGTAGATTGGTTGTGGTTCTTTGACTATGAGTTTATCAAGCAACGCAAAGAAATCTTAAATAGAGTAGAAAAACTAGGATATCCAGTCGTCATCAAACCAGCCAACTTAGGATCTAGTGTTGGGATCAGTTTGGTTCATAATGAAAAAGATTTTGTTTTAGCTGTAGAAACAGCTTCTCAATATGATGTGAAGATCGTTGTAGAAAAAGCTGTTACCAACTTAAGAGAACTGAATTGTTCAGTCTTAGGTTACTATGATCGAAGTGAAGCATCAGTACTGGAAGAAGTCATGAAGGAAGATACGATCCTTTCCTACGACAACAAATATAAAGGCAGTGGTAAATCTAAAGGCATGGCCTCTTTGACCAGACAGTGTCCAGCCAAAGTATCCAAAGAACTTACTTTAGAAATCCAAGCCTATGCCTTAGAAGCCTTTAGGGTTCTTAATGGGGCAGGGGTATGCCGTATCGATTTCTTATTGGATGATAAAACTCAAAAGGTCTATGTGAATGAAATCAATACGATCCCAGGATCTTTATCATTCTATCTGTGGGAAGCAACCGATAAACCTTTCCCAGCCTTGATGGATGAATTGGTCGATATCGCCATTCGAAGAACCCGTCAAAAAAATAAGATGATCTTCTCTTATTCGACAAACATATTGGCTAATTATAGGTCAGGCGGAAGTAAAGGATCAAAGTAAAGCGAGTCAGCGACTCGCTTTTATTTTATAGGAATTGAGAAACGATCAAGGCCAAGGTCATCGCAATGATCAAAGTGACTGTGATCAGTGCGATACTGTTTTGGATCTTAGTGTTGGTGTGTTTGCCCATGATGCGTTTATCATTGACCAACATGATCATGAAAATCAAGATGATGGGAGTTAAGACCCCCGCAATCTGTTGCGTACTGATGATCAAACTCATCAGATTAAGATTAGGAATCAAAACCAAAGAAGATGCGATCACGATGATGAAGGTATAGATCCCAAAGAAAGCAGGTGCTTCTTTGACACTGTAATCGACACCGCTTTCCCATCCAAACGCTTCACAGATCGCATAGGACGTGGAAAGAGGAATGATGGCGGTCGCTAAGACAGAGGCACCAAATAAGCCTGCTCCAAACAAAATAAAGGCATTTTCACCGGCCAAAGGTTTAAGCGCTAAAGCAGCCGCAGAGGCGCTGTCGACTTGGATCCCAACCGCATATAAAGTAGCTGCAGTACACACGATGATGAAGAACTGAACGACGTTGCCCCAAACAGAACCAATATAGACATCCAGTTTTTCATATTTATAGTCTTTTAGACTCAGTTTTTTATCAACGATGGATGCTTGAAGATAAAATTGCATATAGGGCGTGATTGTCGTCCCAACCAATCCGATGAATGCGAGTATGAATCCAGTATTCATATCAAAAGTAGGGGTAATGGCTTGGATGGCGACTTCATTCCAATCCGGTTTGACCATAAAGGCTGCAATGATATATCCGAAAAATACAAAAGTAAACAACATCAAGATCTTCTCAACCTTGACATAAGATCCTTTTGAGACAAGGATCCATATGAATAAAGCAACCAAAGGCACAGAGATGTATTTTGAAACCCCAAAGAGTTCCATCGATGCGGCAACCCCTGCAAAATCACCTAAAACAACTCCGAAATTAGCAACAAACAAAATGATCATCGCAAACAAAGTAAGTTTGACTCCAAACTTTTCGCGAATCAGATCGGATAAGCCTTTTCCGGTAACCACACCCATCCGAGCATTCATTTCTTGGACGACCGCCAAACCTATGGTCATCAACATTAAACCCCAGATCATTCGGTAACCATATTTGGCCCCAACACTGGCGTAAGTAGCGATGCCACCCGCATCATTGCCTGCATTGGCTGTGATAATGCCTGGTCCGATGATGCCTAAGATATAAAGCAGTTTAGTCCATCTTTTCTTTATGTTTTCTCTCATATATCCACCTTCTTCAGACGAATGTACTCATAAACGATGTCCATTAAAGAAACGATCCCAATCAGTTCTTCGTGTTCATCGATGACTGGTAAAATCATCAAATTATATTTCTGCATCTGTTCCATCGCAAATTCAATTTTATCGGTATCTTTTAATAAAACCAGTTCTGTCTTCATCAATGAACGTAAAACACGATTGGACTTCGCATGGATCAGATCGATCAAAGAGATAACCCCAACCAGTTTTTTCTGGTCGACTACGTAAACGAAGTTGGTAATGTCTTCTTCGGGTTGTTCACGACGAAGTTGTTTTAAAACAGATTTAACATTCTCATCTTTATCAAAAGACATCATATCGGTCATCATCAAAGAACCAACGGTACGATCATCGTATTCCATCAGTTCTCGGATTTCTTCTGAGATATGTTCTTCCATTTCGATCAACAGTTTTTCAGCGGTCAGATCTTCAACTTCTTCTAAGATATCGGCGACTTCATCTTGAGGCATCATCTCCAAGACATCGGCGGCTTGTTCAATAGGTAATTGCTCAATCAAAGAAATCTGAACATCCGACTCCACTTCTTCCAAGACATCCGCTGCTTGTTCATTGTCTAAGCTTTTAAAGACTTCGATCTGAGCTTGACGATCTAGATCTTCAATGATATCGGCAATGTCTGCCGCATGCATGGTGGTCAATTTTGTGAAAGGCTGGGTCAATTGCAGATTATGCCGATTGGAAATCAAAGGCTGCACATCGTCCCATACGACGAGCTTGTTGTGGAATTCTTTCTTGAGCAAACTGGAAACCGTTATTCCCAGATACTCCATGCCTAAGCGACGTATGAGGCCCCTAAGACCGATATCAGCTGCGATGACGGCCCAGTTTTGATTGATCAAGCCAATTCGTATATCATTGACGCGTTCTACTTTACGGCCGTTGATGTCGATGATTTGACGATCTAGGATGTCTTTGGCTAAAAAGATCGCATTATCAGGTGGAGATGCGAAAGTGATCTGTTGTGAATTCAACTTTAAAGTAAATTGATTGTTTCTTTTACGATAGATCTCAAGAGACTCACAGTTGATGTAGAAGATCCGTTTCCCATTCTTGACTTCTATGGCAGTCAAGGTAGGTTTGATCCCACTGGCATCAATTAAAACATCATTGAGATTACCAATGACAGAATCGTCCAAATTGAAAATATCTTTATGAAGAATCTTACTGAAGAATAAGTTATTGCTGAAGGTCACATTTCTTCTCCTCTCAATTGTTGAGAGGAGCGATAGGAGCCCTCTCAACAGATGTGTTTTTTATTAAGCAAGTCAGGGTTCTAAGCGGGTCACTGTCCATAAAGAGTCTCCTTTCATTTGCCTTCATTATAGCTTTTAAACAGACCATAAACAACCATCAATTCATCTTAATTTCACACCTTTGGCAGGTATGATATAATTTAGGCAAAACCAAGGAGAAGCCTATGCCAACCCCTCACAACAACGCCCAAAAAGGTCAGATCGCCAAAACTGTCTTAATGCCTGGAGATCCTTTAAGAGCCCAAAAAATAGCGGAGACGTATCTTGAGAATGTCGTTAAATTCAATGATGTCCGAAACATGTTTGGATATACTGGAACCTATAAAGGTCATCCGATTTCAGTTATGGGATCAGGAATGGGTATGCCTTCGATTGGAATCTATTCCTATGAATTATATAGCCAATATGATGTAGAGCGTATCATTCGTATTGGTTCTGCCGGATCTTATCAAGCAGAAGCCAAAGTCTATGATGTGATCTTAGCGACTGCTGCCTTTAGTGAATCTTCCTTCGCAAAAACAGCATTTAAATTCAATGAAGATCTTCAATATCCAAGTCCTAGATTAAATGAACAACTCGAGAAAGCCGCCAACAGACTTCATATCCCCATCATCAAAGGCGTCATTCATTCATCAGATGTCTTCTATCGTGCAGAAGGGGATGCTTTAAAACAAGCCATCCTTGATCATCATTTGGTCTGTGTTGAAATGGAATCCTTTGCCTTGTTTGCCAATGCACGTTACTTAAAGAAAGAAGCGGCTTGTTTATTGACGATTTCAGATTCCTTGGTGACCCATGAAGTGACCACCGCAGAAGAGCGTCAAAACTCCTTTACGAAAATGATGGAAATCGCATTACAGATTGCCTTGGAGGATTAATGAAAGTCATCCTGTTTGTTAGAAACTTAGATACAGAAGAACAAGCTGAAAAGATAAGAACGGCACTGGATGAAACCAGACTCAACTTTAGTGTGAAACCTAAAGATCACATCGTGGTGATCGAAGGGGATGCTGATGCGGTCTATACGGCTAAAGTGACCATTCGTGAATGTGGTTTTATCATCGAGTAAACGAAAATCGGTTTTTAAGTTAAAACCACTTGAAAAAGAGTTGGTTAGTATGTTAACATTAGAAAGCGCTGTAAGGTGGCCTTGCGGAAGTACTCAAGCGGCTGAAGAGGTGCCCCTGCTAAGGGCATAGGTCGGATTAAACTGACGCGAGGGTTCAAATCCCTCCTTCCGCGCCATATTAGTTCAGTGTTGTGTTGTGGTCCAGTGGTGTAGCGGTTAACATGCCTCCCTGTCACGGAGGAGACCGCGGGTTCGAATCCCGTCTGGACCGCCATTTTTGCAGGTGTAGTTCAATGGTAGAACGCGACCTTGCCAAGGTCGACACGGGGGTTCGATTCCCCTCACCTGCTCCAGAGTCGTTTAAGCCCTAATAGGGCTTTTTTAATGCAGTGACTATAAAGAAATAGGTTATATTGCTTGGTTGGAATGTTAGTGATCAATGTAAATGTAGCATTGGTGTTTTCTGATATTTTAATGTACTGATATTTGCACACATCTTAAGAGAAGATACTAAATAATTCGGGTGACATTAATAAAATGTTTGAAATACATCAATTATGATGTATTATACTGTTAATGTCACTTGGGAATAGAAAGGAGAAGCAATGCATGAATGTGCATTCGTATGAAACCACAGGTGGAAAAGAACTCATACTAGAATTTCTAAACACACTGAGAACTGAAGAAAAGCAGAAGGATTCTACATTTTGGATAAACTTGAAAATGGTAATATCGATGATTTGAATAAATTTGATATTAAGCATTTTGAAGGGAAGATATGGGAAATTAGATTCCGTAAATTCAATAGGATATTCTATGTGCTCAAAGATTACGAAAATATCTATCTGTTACATGGATGTAAAAGCAAAAGAACAGTGCAGAATTAAAAGATAAAAATCTGGCAATAAAAAGAGCCAAAGAAATAAAGTGAAAGAGGAAATTTAAATGCCATTCAAGAAAATTGATGTAAAAGAACTCCTAAACGAAGAACTAAAAAATGATGAATTCAAATCAAACTTTGAGCAGGTTAAAAAGGGGTATGAACTGATTGAGCAAATTGTTAGAATTCGCAAACTAAAAAAAATATCTCAATGTGAACTTGCGAAAAAAGCAAGTGTTTCACAGCAAGCCATATCTAGATTAGAAAGAGAAAAGCATATCCCAAAAATTGATACATTGATGAAGATCATTGATGGATTGGATCTAAAACTAACGTTAACCGAAAGATAGTCTTTGCATGATTATCTTGTCGAGTTTGACGAAACATTTATGAACATGATAAAAGGTGAGTTGTAGCGATACTCCATTTTTTTGATAGAAGTCTAAAAAGCGAAATTATTTGTAGAATGTCTTTGCGATCTTCTCGATAAGTAAGAATGCTCTGCTTATATATGCCAACGAAAAGTTCTCAAAAGATTAGTAAATTTTGGGATACAATATTGGAGATTGTTTGCAATTGAAGGTTAGTTTAAGGTCTAATGAAAGTCCCTTCACTTTTCCATTATTAATTAGAAATCTGTGTTGAGGTTTTTTTGTTTGTTGTGGTAAAATAAATAGGCAATGCAGGTGTAGTTCAATGGTAGAACGCGACCTTCCCAAGGTCGATACGGGGGTTCGATTCCCCTCACCTGCTCCAGAGTCGATTTAAGCCCTGAAAATGGGCTTTTCTTATGTTTAGAATATCAATCAATTATTCATATGTACATCGAATAAAGTGTTAATATGACAATAGAATAGCTTATGTTAAATTGATATTTGACCAAGATTAACTGATATTGAAGTTGAATTAAAAATTAGGTTGCTGATCTAATCATAAGGATGATTTATCGGTTCTATCCCACAGTAAAATCCTGCTTTTCATTTAAAGGGATTCAAGTCAAGCATCGACTATGCTCACAAAGTTTTTAAGTAAGATTATTGTTTTTGGAGGTGAAAGCGAATGCTTAACGATTCGGAACTCAAATACTGGAGCTTATCTTCTGAAATAGCGCTTAAAAGCCTGAAAGCCAATCGTGATGGATTAACTGAAGCAGAGTCTGCGCTTCGGATTAAACAATTTGGCGAAAATTCAATCAAATCAAGGGGAAACTCAGCTCCTATTTTTCTTTTTCTGAACCAATTCAAAAATCCAATCATGATCATTTTGATCGTTGCGACATTGATTTCTGGATTGACGGGAGATTTGACAGATTCACTCATCATCATGGCGATTGTTTTAGCCAGTGTTGTCTTGAGTTTTATTCAAGAATACAGTGCCAATCATGCCATTGAAGAATTGCGTTCCAGAATACAGCTTCAATCTACCGTGTTGCGTGAAGGTAAACCCAAACAGATTCCCACACGTTTCGTTGTTCCTGGTGATATCGTCTTGCTTTCTGCAGGTAGTTTGATTCCTGCGGATGGACTGATCCTTCAATGCGATGACTTTTTTGTTAATCAATCTATTTTGACCGGAGAGTCGTTTCCGGTTGAAAAAAACCCAACCCCTGTTTTAGAAATGTCGACCCTTTCTGAGCGGAATAATTGCGTTTTGACTGGTACCAATGTCTTTAGCGGAAGTGCCAAGATGCTGGTCGTGAATACTGGGGCACATACCGAATTCGGAAAAATCGCACAGAAGCTGACCTTGCGACCACCAGAAAATGATTTTGAACGTGGTATTCGTCGATTTGGTTACTTATTGACTCAAATTATGTTGATTTTGACTTTGGCAGTTTTTGCCATCAACGTCTTAGCTCATAAACCAGCCATCGATGCTTTACTCTTTTCAGTAGCGTTGGCTGTAGGGATCACGCCACAATTATTACCTGCCATTATCAATGTCACCCTTTCAAAAGGTTCCAAAACCATGGCGAAAGAAGGGGTAATTGTTCGGCATTTGACAGCGATTGAGAATTTTGGCAGTATGGATGTCTTGTGTACCGATAAAACAGGCACCCTTACAGAAGGGGTTGTCTTGCTTGATGATGTTAAGGATGCAGAAGGAAACTCATCCGATTTTGTTTTTAGATTGGCTTATCTGAATTCCTATTTACAGACAGGTTTGATAAATGCTCTAGATCAAGCCATTGTTACGCATAAAACGTTAGACATCGACAAAATAACCAAACAAGATGAAATCCCATACGATTTTACACGTAAACGTCTGAGTATCATAATCAACGATGCCAATGAGTGTACCATGATCACAAAAGGGGCCTTAAGTCGCATCATGGAAATTTGCGATAAGATCCAAATCGGATCAGATGTTTTGCCTTTGGAAACGAAATTCAAAGAAAACATTCAATCAAATTTCGAAGATTGGAGCAATAAAGGCTATCGCGTTTTAGGAATTGCCCGTAAAATCGTTCCCCCCAAGTCACAATATCCAATCGCTGATGAACAAGCCATGATCTTTAGCGGTTTCTTGCTTTTTTATGACCCACCCAAACAAGATGTCATTCAAACGATCAGCGACCTTAAAAAATTGGGCGTTCAATTGCGCATTATCACAGGAGATAACAAACTGGTTGCGCTGCATACTGCAAACATCATTGGTTTACCAATTACCAATACACTGACAGGCTCAGAATTGATCAAAATGAGCGATGAAGCACTATGGAATGCTGTTGAAAATACCAACCTATTTACTGAAGTGGATCCCAATCAGAAAGAACGTATTATCTTAGCTTTAAAAAAGAAAAACCATGTGGTTGGATACATGGGTGACGGCATCAATGATGCCCCAGCTCTGCACGCAGCTGATGTCAGTATTTCTGTCAATACGGCAGTTGATGTCGCGAAAGAAGCCGCTGATTTCGTTTTGCTTGAAAAAAATCTTGATGTTTTGCGACGCGGAATAGAATTAGGTCGCATTACTTTTGCGAATACCCTTAAATACATCAATATTACGACCAGTGCCAATTTTGGTAACATGTTTAGTATGGCGGGAGCTTCTTTGTTTATGCCGTTCCTCCCGCTTTTGCCCAAACAAATCTTACTGATCAATTTCGTCACTGACTTTCCCGCGATGACTTTGGCAGGAGATACTGTCGACCAAGAGATGCTAAATCAGCCTCGTCGATGGGATATCTGTTCCATTCGTAATTTTATGTTTGTTTTTGGATTGATCAGTTCTGTATTTGATTATTTGACCTTTGCTGTTTTACTCTTGGGATTCCATGCGCAAGAGGAAACTTTTCAAAGTAGTTGGTTGATTTTATCAATTTTAACGGAATTGATGGTGCTGTTGGTCATGCGAACTCAAAAACCTTTTTTCAAAAGCAAACCAGCCCCAGTACTTCTGTACTCATCGCTTGGAGTAGCTTTGTTTACATTAATACTCCCATATTTACCTGTTCAGAATATATTAAATATTGCACCTGTAGAACCTGCTATTCTTTTCTCCTTAGTAGCGGTTGCCATACTATATATATTAACTACCGAGATCGCCAAAGTTATCTTCTACAAGAAACACAAGAAAGCATAATTCGTGTCTGTTTATAAGATACACCTAACCATAATCGTTGATTCAAACTCCTTGTGATGGATCTAAAAGTTTCTAATTCATATTTGATTGGTGGTTTCAACAGACACTATAGGGGCTAATGTTTGCATTTTAAGTGTTCAAAGGTTAAATTGAAGATGTATTTTTAAACATTTGAAAGGAAATATTATGATTGAAACTTTTAAACCCTTCCTAGATGACATTGCCGATCCTTCTCAACGCGAAAGAACTCAAGAGGTCCTAAACTGGATCGCAAATAAATATCCGCAACTCAATCAACGTATTGCTTGGAATCAGCCTATGTTTACGGATCATGGGACTTTCATCATTGGGTTTAGTATCTCAAAACTTCATTTGGCGTGTACCCCAGAATTGGCAGGCATCAACCATTTCTCGCAAGACATCAATGCTGCTGGCTATGAACACTCGATGATGCTGGTGAAGTTTCCTTGGAAGAAAGCAATCGATTATGAATTGTTGGCAAAAATGATCGAATTCAACATTGCTGATAAAGCAGATGTTCAAACCTTTTGGAGAAAATAAATCAATAAATAATAAAAGTCCTATTGTACTGACCCTTAAATTTGGACAGTATAATAGGACTTTTTATATAATTTTTTCCATTCTGATATCAGCTCGCCAAGCGCCTTGCGAATATGTCATGTGTTCAGTTCTCGCAAATTCGACATAACCCATTTTGAGATAAAGCTGATGTGCTTTTTGGTTGTTCTCAAAGACGCCCAACTCGATGCGTTTATATCCCAGTGCTTTACATTCTGCTTCAATATAAGCCATGGTAATCTTAGATATTCCTTTTCCCCAATAAGATTTTTCACCGATACAGATGGAGATCCAAGTCGTTTTATCCTTAGGACCTAGTAACCAATGGAAATCTTCTGTGATTGAAAACTCACCGATTGGATAATCATCATCCATAATCAGATATTTTTTGATCTTAGGATCTGGATGATGCTGATCCAAGACATCCTGCGTACTAAAATGATGGGGTTCACTTTCCGTAAATGTGGGGTGTACAAAAGGGGCAATCTCTGGATCGTTATACCAAGAGGCCATTTGTTGTGCTAAGGATTCATGGATGACTAAAGGCTTAAAATGAATGTTCATACTAGTGCTCACTATCCATTTTATTCTATCACGGTAACGCCTTGTTTATTGATATGGAATCTTTATGAAAAGTAAGTTAAAATGGAGATATCTGAAAGGAGGCCTTTATGCTCAACATCGCAGAAAAGTTTAAACTTACAGCCATGCCGATTTTAAACATGCCGGATTATTTAAAATCTGAGCTCACTCAATTCAACATTCCAACGCTACAAAATAAACAGGAAGCCTTATTGGTTTTCACTCAGTCCAACGATGAATTCTTTAAAACCTTAGAAAATGTGATTCAACAAGATCTAATTGATGATGAAGGCATACTTTTGATTTGTTATCCTAAAAAGGGAAGTCGACTTTATAAAAGCACAGTTCATCGTGATGAGATCTTTCCTAAAGTCAAAATGGACGATGAAGGCTTTGTTTATGGGAGTCCTTATCGATTCAATCGAATGCTTGGGTTTGATGAGAACTTTACTTTATTGGAAATCAAAAAGAACCTCAACTACAAACCAAAATCTAGAGTTTCTCAAGTAGGTTCGGATTATGTTCATCATATCCCCGACATTGAAGATCTGCTTAAAGATGAATTGGAAGCTTTGAAGTTTTATAAGAGTTTGACCCCTGGTTATCGCAAAGACTGGGCAGTTTATATCTTCTCTACTGAAAACTCAAAAACACGTCAAAAACGAATCGAAGAAATGATCAAACTGCTTAAACAGGACCATAAGAATATGACCTTATATCGCCAATCACTTAAAAAGAATCCTGGTCAATAGAAGACTTGATTTTATTAAAAATGATATAATAGAGCCAACAAAGGAGTAATTAAAATGAAAAAAGAACTTGTTGAACTCGTAACCGATCAGATTAATTTTGAACTAGAATCCGCTTATCTATACTTATCCATGGCCACTTGGTTTGTGGAAAATGGCTTTCCTGGCAGTGGCAAATGGATGGAAAAGCAAGCCAATGAAGAAGTTGGCCATGCGATGAAAATGACTCATTTCCTACAAGAAGTGAATGTACGTGTATTGATGCGTCCAATCGCAGCAGGGGCAACTGAATTCCCAAGCTTCCTAGACGTCTTTAAATTGTCTTTGGAACACGAAAAGAAAGTATCAGCCCGTATTGCTAAAATCTATGAAGCAGCGGTAGAAGCAAAGGATCATGCCTTAGCGAGCCTATATTTATACTTCGTCAATGAACAAGTTGAAGAAGAAGCACAACTCGTTGATATCATCACACGTCTTGAAAAAGTCCCGACACCAATCGGCATCATGATGATGGATGATCGCTTAGGAAACAGAGCTTAATTAACTAAAAAAGTCGCAAAAAATGCGACTTTTTTATTGTCAAAATTTGTGTAAAAATGTTGTGCAAGCCTCTTGAAATTTAGAGAAATTTTGCTATATTTTGGGTAGGGAAAGACTAAAAAAAGTCTTCAGGAGGACACTTATGCGTAACAGTTTAGTGCGTCGACCCGATCCCTTCAGTTTGGAAGCTTTTTTCGATGATGATCTGTTTTGGCCCAAAAGAATGCACGAACGTCTAGACATCTACAAAGAAGGAAATGCGATGGTCGTCGAAGTTGAGTTGCCAGGTTTCGCTAAAGAAGACATCAACCTAGATTTCAATGGAGACGTCTTGACCATCAAGGCTCAACACAAAGAAGAACGACAAGAAGATAATCGTCATTATGTCATGCGTTCAAGATCATTCGAAAGCTACAGCCGCCAACTCCGCATCGAAAACATCGATTCCAAAGCCATTGAAGCTGCTTATGAAGAAGGGATCCTTAAGGTCAAACTACCTATGCTGGAACTCCAGCAGCAAGAAGTTAAAAAAATAGAAGTGAAATAGAGCTTGTGCTGAGCACAAGCTCTTTTCATGAGTGTTATAATAATATGGAAATATAAGAGGAAATCTATGGCCATCGAAGCAGCACACGAACATTTGAGTGAATTCAATGCTCAATCAAGGATATTGACCTTTGAGGTCTCCAGTGCAACCGTTGAATTGGCTGCTATAGCACTAGGGGTAAAACCACAACACATTGCGAAAACCTTGGCCTTTAGATACAAAGATACTGCTTTATTGGTTGTCACAGCGGGCGATGCAAAAATCGACAATCAGAAATTTAAAACTCAATTTGGACTCAAAGCACGAATGCTTGATCCTCAGGAAACATTGGATCTAGTGGGACATGGTGTTGGTGGGGTTTGTCCCTTTGGGATCAAAGTTGGATGTGTTGTCACATTGGATACATCCCTAAAAAGATTTAAGACAGTCTTTCCAGCAGTCGGCAGTTCAAATTCTGCCATAGAATTAGATCTCTTAGAATTAGAACAGTTTTCAAAGGCTCAACAATGGGTCGATGTCTGTAAAATAACCATGCTTGAGGAGGCACATCATGAGTGAATCAAAAATGATAAGAGTTGGAATCGTTGGGGTTGGTGACATCGCTAAGAAAGCTTATTTGCCCATCTTGTGTAATCTGACGGGTGTAGAAATTATCCCTTGCACAAGAAATGTAGATACTTTAAAAGAAGTCATGGCCAAGTATCATTTAAGATCAGGGATGACCGATCTTCAAGAATTGATCTCAGAAAAACCAGACATGATTTTCTTATGTTCCGCAACATCTGCCCACTTTGAACAAGCCAAGGTCATCATCGAAGCCAGAATACCGTTACATATCGATAAACCTGTGACTTTAACATACTCTGAAACCAAAGCATTATATGACCTTTCTGTACAACACAAGACAAGAGTCATGGTTGGTTTCAATCGCAGATATATCCCTTTCGTCAAAGAGATCGCAAGTCAAGGTATTCCTGACTTGATCATTCATCAAAAAAACAGGATGCATCATCAAGGGGATCAGGTTCGCAGAATGGTTTTTGATGATTTCATTCACGTTGTCGATACGTGCTTATATTTATTGGGTGAGCCTTTGGTTTCATTCAATGCAAAAAGCACATATAAGAATGGTAAACAAACCATGGTCGTTGTCGATTATCTGAGTGAACACTCACATGCGATTGGCATCATGAATTATGACAATGGGGTCGTTGAAGAAGTGCTAGAAGTCATGCGTCACAATGAAAAGAAAATCGTCCATCAAATGGAAAGCATAGAGACCTTTCAAGATGACCAACTGATCGTCAAGACCCATTCCACATGGCAACCTACTTTAAATAAACGCGGTTTTGAAGCTATGATCAATCACTTCATCACATCCGTCATCAACGATACGCCTTTTGATTTTCCGTTTGAAGTCAGTTTAAGAACGCATGAGGTTGCTGAAGGTATCGTTCAACAGTGTGAAAGTCAGCTCAAATAGTCTGATTTTTATCGTAGTTCACAAATCTGTTTGGGTTGTTTTAAGCATTTATGAAGAGGTATATTGGTGTTAATATCTCGGGGGATCCATATGAAAACAATAAGAAGTTTAATGTCTTTATTGTTATTATTCTTCATCGTCGTGATGCCACTTTCCGCATGCTCAGTTAAGCCCAAACAATATACTCAAGCTTCTTGGACGACCCACTATAATACCGTAGAAGAAATGATAAAAGCATCCGATGAAATTGTGATTGCAAAAGTAATTACACAATCAACGGAACTTAGAGTAGATATGGTCTTTACCATTTCTAATCTTGAAATCATTCAAAGAATTGGGACTTCAGTAGATGCAACAAGCTTATCTGTTCTTCAAACGGGTGGCCAAAAAGGAGACTTTGAAACTTATCCAATTGAAGATGTGCTGATGCTCAGTAAAGGAAAAACGTATCTTTTATTTCTGGAAAAGACAGATGAAGGTCATTATCTGTTGATGGGAGGCTATCAAGGAGCTGCCACCATTCAAAACGGTAAAGTCATATTTCCAAACAACAAAGCTTTTGCCCAAAACAAACTTGATCGCTTGACCCTTGAACAAGTTGACCAAGCCATAAAGTTGATCTTAAATCAATAGTACATAAAAAACCGGATGATCAGTCATCCGGTTTATTCTATTCATGGGTTTTGATAAACAGTGAACCAATGTCTTCTAGAAATTGTTGAAGGTCTTTATCGAATCTATTAAACAGAGGTGAATCGACATCGAAGACACCATAGAGATCATCATCGAAATAAATCGGTACGACACATTCTGAATTGGATGCGCTGTCACAAGCCACATGTCCTTCAAAAACATGTACGTCAGGAACGTTTAGCGTCTTTCTAAGCGCTGCAGAAGTTCCACAGACACCTTTGTTGAGTTGTAGACGAACACAAGCTGGAAGGCCTTGGAAGGGTCCTAAAACCAATTCTCTATCCTTATATATATAAAAGCCGACCCAATTGAGATCAGGAATGGAATGATAAACCAAAGCACTCAGATTAGCCATATTGGCAATCTTATCTTTTTCGCCTTCAAGTAAAGCTTCTGCTTGTTTCAATAATAAATCTAGGTCTTGGGTTGGGATCAGTGTGTTCATGTGTATATTTTATCACACTTATGATAAACTGAACTCGTGAACAGGGGAGCCTAAAAGGCTGAGATGTTTAGAGACAGACCCTTATCACCTGATCTGGTTAAAACCAGCGTAGGGAGTTTACATCCTTACGCCTCACACAACAGGAGGTGTATTTTTATGAAACGAGATCGAATTGTTTTGAGGTTGGTATTCATGGCTTTGTATGCAGCTTTGTTTATCGTTTTGGATTATGCAGCACATACCTTTGGGTTATTCAAGATGCCCAATGGCGGATCTTTAGGTCTAGGAAGTTTGGCCATCTTGATCGCTGCTTATCATTTGGGTTGGAAAGAAGGCATTGTGGTAGGATTGATCAGTGTGCCTTTGCAGGTCATCTCATCAGGTGGCATTTGGTTTACCCCGACTTGGCCTTTGGTTGGCTTATTGTTGGATTATGTCATTCCCTTTGGAATTTATGGATGTGCACCGTTGTTTAAAGATTTCACGATCAACAAGGTGGAAATCAAAACAGGGGTCATCATCACCAATCTGATTCGTTCCTTAAGCCATATCGTAGTGGGAACGTATCTGTGGGTCGAAACAGCAGCTGGATCGCCTGAAGCTTGGATCTTCTCGATCAACTATAACTTAAGCTACATGATCCCAACGATTCTGTTAGGGGTCATCTTGGTTCCTTTGATCCTTCATCGCTTACCCAAAAAATATATTCAAGACTAAGGATGAGTCAATCTCATCCTTTTCTTTAAGGGACTTGTGCTATAATAGAAAAGCCCATTAAGGAAATCGCATGAATCTCAAACAAGGACAAACCATCAAAATCCAGTCATATAAACACAACGGGACTTTACACCGCACATGGTTAAGGGGCTTGGTTTTAGAAAGTACCGATGAACGGACCGTGGTCGTCACCAATAAAACCTGGGTGATCGAAGCCGATGGCAGACGCTGGTTTACCAGAGAGCCGGCCATATGTTTCTTCTATCCTGAAAAATGGTTCAATATCATTGCGATGCTTCGAAAAAGCGGGATCTATTATTATTGTAATTTGGCTTCACCTTCCTTATATGACGGGGAAGCACTCAAGAACATCGACTATGATTTGGATGTAAAAGTCTATCCAGATGGGGCAACCAACATCCTTGATGAGGATGAATATGCCCTGCACGGGGAGTTGATGCGTTATAGCGATGATTTGAAAGTTATTGTGGAAAGAACCCTGCAAGAACTCTTAGAACTCATCAAAGCTAAGCAATCACCCTTTATAAGAGATGAAATTGAGGATTACTTCGATGTTTACCTTAAAGTGCATCGTAAATCGCTAGAGTAAAAATGTGTTTTCCGCCCTACCCAAATTTCAAGAAAAATAAATTGAGAAATGTGGGTGAAAGTTGTTGACAGTCAATGGGGCATTTGATATTATAAATAGGCACTCACGAAAACAACGAACGCTACAAGCATTAGCAAGAAGCGCTCAAAACAAGTGGATGCAGCCGATCTTTGAAAACTAAATAGGAAAAAAACGTCGATTAAAATAACAGAAATGTTGACCGACTTAGGTCGGTTTTAATTAAAAAAAATATGAGCAAATCAAATGGAGAGTTTGATCCTGGCTCAGGATGAACGCTGGCGGCGTGCCTAATACATGCAAGTCGTACGAAGGAGCTTGCTCCTTAGTGGCGAACGGGTGAGTAACACATAAATAATCTGCCTCAATGTCTGGGATAACTATTGGAAACGATAGCTAATACCGGATAGCTTGTTAGAAGACATCTTCTTTCAACTAAAGGAGCGTTCGCTCCGCTTTGAGATGAGTTTATGGCGCATTAGTTAGTTGGCGGGGTAATGGCCCACCAAGACGATGATGCGTAGCCGATCTGAGAGGATGACCGGCCACACTGGGACTGAGACACGGCCCAGACTCCTACGGGAGGCAGCAGTAGGGAATTTTCGGCAATGGGCGAAAGCCTGACCGAGCAACGCCGCGTGAGTGATGAAGGCCTTCGGGTTGTAAAGCTCTGTTGTTAGGGAAGAATGATCAGGATAGGAAATGATCCTGAAGTGACGGTACCTAACCAGAAAGCCACGGCTAACTACGTGCCAGCAGCCGCGGTAATACGTAGGTGGCAAGCGTTATCCGGAATTATTGGGCGTAAAGGGTGCGTAGGCGGTTTAGTAAGTCTAATGTGAAATTTCAGGGCTCAACTCTGAACTGCATTAGAAACTATTAGACTAGAGTGCAGGAGAGGGCAACGGAATTCCATGTGTAGCGGTAAAATGCGTAGATATATGGAGGAACACCGGTGGCGAAGGCGGTTGCCTGGCCTGTTACTGACGCTGAAGCACGAAAGCGTGGGGAGCAAATAGGATTAGATACCCTAGTAGTCCACGCTGTAAACGATGAATACTAAGTGTTGGGATAAAACTCAGTGCTGCAGTTAACGCAATAAGTATTCCGCCTGGGGAGTACGCACGCAAGTGTGAAACTCAAAGGAATTGACGGGACCCCGCACAAGCGGTGGATTATGTTGTTTAATTCGACGCAACGCGAAGAACCTTACCAGGCCTTGACATACCCAGCAAAGCTATAGAGATATAGTGGAGGTTATCTGGGATACAGGTGGTGCATGGTTGTCGTCAGCTCGTGTCGTGAGATGTTGGGTTAAGTCCCGCAACGAGCGCAACCCTTGTCTTTAGTTACCATCATTCAGTTGGGGACTCTAGAGAGACTGCCGGTGATAAACCGGAGGAAGGTGGGGATGACGTCAAATCATCATGCCCCTTATGGCCTGGGCTACAAACGTAATACAATGGCGTATACAAAGGGATGCGAAGTGGTGACATGGAGCAAAACTCACAAAGTACGTCTCAGTTCGGATTGAAGTCTGCAACTCGACTTCATGAAGCTGGAATCGCTAGTAATCGCGGATCAGCATGCCGCGGTGAATACGTTCTCGGGGTTTGTACACACCGCCCGTCAAACCATGAGAGTTGATAATACCCGAAGCCGGTGGCCTAACCGTAAGGAAGGAGCCGTCGAAGGTAGGATCGATGATTGGGGTTAAGTCGTAACAAGGTATCCCTACGGGAACGTGGGGATGGATCACCTCCTTTCTAAGGAGAAAGAATTGCATAAATCGACACTATTTCCTATTTAGTTTTGAGAGCTCGGCTCTCATTTTAAGAAGTTCGTTCTTTGAAAACCGAATAACAGATAGAAAAATGTATAAATACATGATCTTTCTGAATAGTTGAAAACTAAAACTAAGATTTTTATTACGAGAAACAAACAGTTTTAAATAAACAGTAAATCAAGCAAAACAAGAATACAGCAGTTAAACACACGTTAATAAAACAAGTGATTAAATTATGAAGAGCGTACGGTGGATGCCTTGGCATTAAGAGCAGATGAAGGACGCAACTAACGGCGAAACGCTTCGGGGAGTGGTAAGTACACAATGATCCGGAGATATCCGAATGGGGAAACCCAGCAGCGGTAATGCGCTGTTATCCATTACTGAATACATAGGTAATGAGAAGACAACCCAGTGAATTGAAACATCTTAGTAGCTGGAGGAGAAGAAAATAACAATGATTCCCTTAGTAGTGGCGAGCGAAAAGGGAAGAGCCCAAACCAACTTTGTGTTGGGGTTGTAGGGCTGCGATATGAGACTGAAACGGTTAGAAGAACGGCATTGAAAGGCCGGCCATAGAAGGTGCAAGCCCTGTATTCGAAAACCCAATCAGCTCTAGCAGTACCCTGAGTACGGCGAGGCACGTGAAACCTTGTCGGAATCCACCGGGACCATCCGGTAAGGCTAAATACTCCTTAATGACCGATAGTGAACCAGTACCGTGAGGGAAAGGTGAAAAGAACCGCGGAAGCGGAGTGAAATAGATCCTGAAACCGTATGCTTACAACAAGTCAGAGCCCGTTAATGGGTGATGGCGTGCCTTTTGTAGAATGAACCGGCGAGTTACCATATCGTGCGAGGTTAAGCAGAAAATGCGGAGCCGTAGCGAAAGCGAGTCTTAATAGGGCGATAGTACGATGCGGTAGACCCGAAACCAGGCGATCTAGACATGACCAGGTTGAAGGTTAGGTGATACTAACTGGAGGACCGAACCGACCCCCGTTGAAAAGTTGGCGGATGAGTTGTGTCTAGGGGAGAAATTCCAATCGAGCTTGGAGATAGCTGGTTCTCTCCGAAATAGCTTTAGGGCTAGCGTCGAGGTTAAGTCGTATGGAGGTAGAGCACTGAATGATTGATGGCCACATCTCGTGGTACTGATATCAATCAAACTCCGAATGCCATAATGATATACTCGGCAGTCAGACTGTGGGTGATAAGGTCCATGGTCAAAAGGGAAACAGCCCAGATCGTCAGATAAGGTCCCAAAATTCATGCTAAGTGGAAAAGGATGTGGGGATGCACAGACAACTAGGAGGTTGGCTTAGAAGCAGCCACCCTTCAAAGAGTGCGTAACAGCTCACTAGTCGAGTGACCCTGCGCCGAAAATTTACCGGGGCTAAGCATGATACCGAATCTACGGATTACAGCAATGTAATGGTAGGAGAGCGTTCTATACGCGTTGAAGATGTACCGTGAGGAGCATTGGAGTGTATAGAAGTGAGAATGCCGGTGTGAGTAGCGAAATGTCAGTGAGAATCTGACACGCCGATTGCACAAGGTTTCCAGGGGAAGGTTCGTCCGCCCTGGGTAAGTCGGGACCTAAGATCAGGCCGAAAGGCGTAGTCGATGGACAACAGGTTGATATTCCTGTACCCGCGTACAAGTGATGGAGTGACGGAGAAGGCTAGGATGAGCCGGCGATTGGTAGAGCCGGTCTAAGCAAGGTAGAGGTGGTGTTGGCAAATCCGCACCACAACTCGAATGTGTGATGGGGAGCGAACGGGTGACCAAGTAGCGAAGCATCTGATGCCAGCTTCCAAGAAAAGCTTCTAGCGTTAATTGTATTGCGGCCCGTACCGAAACCGACACAGGTGTGCTAGGAGAGAATCCTGAGGCGAGCGAGAGAACTGTTGCCAAGGAACTCGGCAAAATGACCCCGTACGTTCGCAAGAAGGGGTGCACGAAAGTGCCGCAGTGAAGAGGCCCAAGCAACTGTTTAACTAAAACACAGCTCTATGCAAAGTCGCAAGACGACGTATATGGGGTGACGCCTGCCCGGTGCTGGAAGGTTAAGGGGAGTTGTTAGCCGCAAGGCGAAGCTTTGAACCGAAGCCCCAGTGAACGGCGGCCGTAACTATAACGGTCCTAAGGTAGCGAAATTCCTTGTCAGGTAAGTTCTGACCCGCACGAATGGCGTAATGATTTGGGCGCTGTCTCGGCAGCAGACTCGGTGAAATCTTAGTACCTGTGAAGATGCAGGTTACCCGCAACTAGACGGAAAGACCCCATGGAGCTTTACTGTAGCTTGATATTGAGTTTTGAACAAACATGTACAGGATAGGTGGGAGGCTTTGAAGCAGGGTCGTCAGATTCTGTGGAGCCGCCGTTGGGATACCACTCTTGTTTGTTTGAAATTCTAACCGATACCCATGAGCTGGGTACGGGACCGTGTCAGGTGGGCAGTTTGACTGGGGCGGTCGCCTCCTAAAGAGTAACGGAGGCGCTCAAAGGTACCCTCAGATTGGTTGGAAATCAATCGACGAGCGTAAAGGCAGAAGGGTGCTTGACTGCGAGACTTACAAGTCGAGCAGGGACGAAAGTCGGACTTAGTGATCCGGCGGTGCAGTATGGAATGGCCGTCGCTTAACGGATAAAAGCTACCCTGGGGATAACAGGCTGATCTCGCCCAAGAGTTCACATCGACGGCGAGGTTTGGCACCTCGATGTCGGCTCATCGCATCCTGGAGGTGAATTCGCTTCCAAGGGTTGGGCTGTCCGCCCATTAAAGCGGTACGTGAGCTGGGTTCAGAACGTCGTGAGACAGTTCGGTCCCTATCTGTTGTGGGCGTAGGAAATTTGAGGAGTTCTGTCTTTAGTACGAGAGGACCGAGATGGACATACCTCTGGTGCACCAGTTGTTCCGCCAGGAGCATAGCTGGGTAGCCAAGTATGGATCGGATAAACGCTGAAGGCATCTAAGCGTGAAACCGGCTCCAAGATGAGATTTCCCATTCCTTGTGAAGTAAGACCCCTTGAAGACGACGAGGTTGATAGGTCAGAGATGTAAGTGCAGCAATGCATTCAGTTTACTGATACTAATAGGTCGAGGATTTAATCACACCCATAACTTAGACATCAATTATTTAGATTGATCGTCCTGAATACAACAACTATCTATCTGATATTCGGTTTTGAGAGAATAAACTCTCAGATCTGGTGACAATAGCGAAGTGGTCACACCTGTTCCCATCCCGAACACAGAAGTTAAGCACTTCAGCGGTAAATATAGCTACGCTAGCCGTAGTGAAAAGAGCACGTTGCCAGTTAGAAAAACTCCCCATAAGGGAGTTTTTCTTTTGTCTTATCAATAATTTGATATAATGTTAGAGCACTATGAAAAAACAAATGATCACCCATTCCCCCCAAGAAACCAAAGCTTTAGCCCAACAAATCGGGTTACAACTTAAAGACAAATCCGTAATTACCCTCAGCGGTGATTTAGGCGCAGGTAAGACGACTTTTACTCAAGGATTAGCCAAAGGTCTAGACATCCAAAAAATGGTCTCTAGCCCTACTTTTACCATCATGAAGATCTATACTGGAAGATTAAAACTGGTCCACATCGATGCGTATCGTTTAGAAGGACTTCATCAAGATCTTGGTTTTGAAGAACTGATTGGAACTGAAGGCGTCTGTGTCATTGAATGGCCAGACTACATTAAAGAACTCTTACCTAAAGCTTACTTAGAAATCAAAATGACCCGTTTGGATGAAGATGATCGTTTGATCGAATTGATTTCCCATGGGTCGACATATTCGCATATTTTGGAGAACCTAGAATGAAAACTTTAGCACTAGATACCTCGCATAGCTATTTGACCATTGCGTTGATTGATGATGATCAAGTCATTTCATCAATTCAAAAACCTGCCTTCAAACAACAGTCTGAAACCATCATGGTTGAGATCGATCGCTTATTTAAAGAAGCAGGTTGGATTCCAAGCGAACTACAAGCTTTGGTTCTAACCGATGGCCCAGGCAGTTATACGGGACTAAGAATCTCTATGACGGTCGCGAAAGTGTTGGGACTTATTCAAGGGATTCAACTTTACACCATCAGCAGTCTTCAGCTTCTGGCTGGTTTGAATCCAAATGTCTATGTAGTCATGGATGCACGCGCTAAACGTGTTTATCTGGGTCACTATAAAAATGGGATTCCAGTTCATGAAGATACTGTGGTACCCATTGATGAGGCTAAAGATAATCTTGATCCTGAAGCAATCTTTGTGGGAGATGCTCTGCTTTTAGGTCAAAAAGCCATTGAAGTCGATCTAGTTCAACATTTCGTTGAACTTAAATCTCAGTGGATCAAAGTCGATAATGTCCATACTTTAGTTCCCCGTTATCTTAAAGAAATGGATGGGTATGGTCAATGATTAGAAAAATGGGCCAGGATGATCTAGATTTGATTTTGGATTTAGAACTTAAACTGTTTAGTTCACCATGGACCAAAGAGAATTATCATTTCGAATTGACCCAGAATCCATATGCCCATTATGTTGTCATCGAAGAAGAGGGCATTAAAGGATATCTAGGACTCTGGATCAATGATGATGCGATGCAGATCACGACACTTGGAGTTGACCCACAGGTTCAAAACCAAGGCTTTGGTAAAGCATTACTAAATTATGCATTGCAGCTTGCAAGCCAACAACACGTTTCTGTGATCACATTGGAAGTTAGGGTATCCAACAAGAAGGCTATTCATCTTTATGAAAAAGCTGGATTTAAACAAGTAACGATTCGCAAACAATACTATTCTCATCCTTATGAAGACGCGGTATTGATGTTAAAACAAGTCAGTTAAGAGGAACTCAAGGGGTTCCTTTTTTGATGCAAAATAATGTAACCGTTTACTTGTGAATAATATAACAAATTACTTGACGAAGCATATTACATAGGTTATAGTGGATATGTGAAAATAATAACAAGTCACGGAGGACATGATGATGAAGAAAGAGATCACTCAATCACTAGAATTAACACCGCTTCAAACCATCGAAAATGATGTTGATGAACTGGTCAAAAAGGGCATGACTGCTCTAGATGGGTTTATGCAGTTAACTCAAGAAGAAATCGATTATATCGTTGCTAAAGCAAGTGTTGCAGCGCTTGATCAACATGGAGAATTAGCCATGTTGGCAGTTAAAGAAACGGGTCGTGGTGTTTTCGAAGACAAAGCGACGAAGAATTTGTTTGCCTGTGAGTTTGTCGTCAATGATATGCGGCATTTAAGAACCGTTGGCATTATTTCTGAAAATGAGTCGACAGGCATTACTGAAATTGCAGAACCTGTTGGGGTAATCGCAGGAATCACGCCAATTACCAATCCTACTTCTACGGTTATTTTTAAATGTTTGATTTCTCTAAAGACAAGAAATCCAATTATATTTTCCTTTCATCCTGGTGCCCAAATGTGTTCCGCAAGTGCAGCAAAAATCGTTTATGATGCGGCTGTCAAAGCCGGAGCTCCGCTTCATTGCATCCAATGGATCCAACAACCTTCTAAAGAAGGAACGGGCTTCTTAATGAACCATAAAGATGTCGCTACAATCTTGGCTACAGGAGGAAATGCCATGGTCAAAGCAGCTTACTCATGTGGGAAACCTGCTTTAGGTGTAGGGGCTGGGAATGTACCTGCTTATATGGAAAAAACCTGTGATGTTCGCCAAGCTGTGAATGACATTGTCATGTCTAAAGCATTTGACAATGGGATGATTTGTGCTTCAGAACAGTGCGTCATTATAGACAAAGAAATCAATGATCAAGCGATTTCCCTCTTTAAGAAATATGGAGTCTATTTCGTTAACAAAGAAGAAAAAGAAAAGCTAGAGAAATATTGCTTTGGAGTGAATGCTTATGGTCAAAACTGTTCAGGAGCAGTACTTAATGCAGCAATCGTAGGGAAATCGGCAGATTGGATCGCTAAGCAAGCCGGCTTTGAAGTACCTCAAAATACTGTCATCTTAGGTGTCCCTGTTAAGGAAATTGGTGAAAATGAACCATGTACTCGAGAAAAACTAAGCCCTGTTCTGGCATTCATTGTTTCTAAATCCACCGAAGAAGGTCTTCGTTTCAGCAAAGAGATGGTTGAATTCCATGGCCTTGGTCACTCTGCAGCCATTCATACCCAAGACAAGAATATTGCGGATTCATTTGGAAAAGCATGTAAAGCCATTCGTATCATTTGGAATTCTCCGGCTACTTTTGGGGGTATCGGCAATGTCTACAATGCTTTTATTCCATCTCTAACACTGGGTTGTGGATCGTATGGTCATAACTCTGTTTCCAACAATGTCTCCGCCATCAATTTACTCAACATCAAGCGTATAGGACGCAGAAACAACAATATGCAATGGTTCAAGATTCCTTCTAAAATATACTTTGAACGCAATTCTATTCAATATCTACAACAAATGAAAGAGATCGAAAGAGTGTTTGTGGTTACGGATCGCTCTATGGTCGATCTTGGTTATTATGCCAAAATTGTAGATCAGCTTAATCAAAGACGTAATAAGGTCCAGATTCAACTCTTTTGTGATGTTGAACCAGATCCATCCATGGATACTGTTAAAAAAGGCTTTGAATTGATGAATGCATTTAAGCCGGATACGATCATAGCATTAGGTGGAGGTTCACCTATGGATGCGGCAAAAGGAATGTGGCTGTTTTATGAACACCCTGAAGTTGACTTTGATGATTTAAAGCAAAAATTCATGGACATACGTAAGCGTGCCTTTAGGTATCCTGAACTTGGCAAGAAAACGCAACTGGTTTGTATTCCAACGACTTCAGGAACAGGATCAGAAGTAACACCTTTCGCAGTCTTGACCGATAAACGTGTCAATAAGAAATATCCTTTAGCTGATTATTCATTGACTCCGACAGTTGCAATCATAGATTCAACCTTTACCATGAATCTTCCAGCGTCTGTCACTGCGGATACCGGTATGGATGTCTTGACTCATGCCACAGAAGCGTATGTATCAACTTTAGCTTCAGACTTTACGGATGGGTTGTGCCTACAAGCCATCAAGATGGTCTTTGAATATTTACCCAGAGCTGTAAAGGAAGGGAAAAATGATCCAGAAGCCAGAGAAAAAATGCACAATGCTTCAACGATAGCAGGCATGGCATTTGCCAACAGTTTCCTGGGAATTAATCATTCATTAGCTCACAAGATTGGAGGAACATGGCATGTTCCTCATGCACGAGCCAATGCGATACTGCTGCCGCTTGTGATTCGATTTAATGGAACTCATCCTTCAAAGCCAGCAACATGGCCAAAATATAACTATTACAAAGCCAATGAAAAGTATCAGAACTTAGCAAAGATGTTAGGTTTACCAGCTGAAACGCTTGAGCAAGGTGTAGAGTCGTATGCGAAGGCTTGCCATGATTTAGCTCAAAGCATTGGGATCACGATGAATCTACAAGCCCAAGGCATTACCCAAGAACAATTTGATTCAAATCTGGACCTGGTTTCCATGTTGGCTTATGAAGATCAGTGTACCCCATGTAATCCACGTTTACCTTTGGTAAGTGATCTTAAGACCATTCTTAAACAAGCATATGGTATTCAAAAATAGAAAAAAACGCTGTTCTGTGATAAAATTGAACAGTAAACGAATCCCGCTTACAGCGGGTTTTGTTTTCTAAGGAGCGTTATGAGAATTTGTGCCATAGAGAGTTCATGTGATGAAACTGCCGTTGCGATCATTGAAGATGGTAAGACAGTTTTATCTAATGTCGTTTCATCTCAAATCAATGTTCATTCTAAATTTGGAGGAGTCATTCCTGAAGTAGCTTCTCGATTACATATTGAGAATATTTCAGTTGTCTTAGAAGAAGCTCTTCAAAAGGCAAATTCCACAATGGATCAAATCGATGCGATCGCTGTGACTCAAGGTCCTGGACTCATCGGTTCACTTCATGTGGGACTTTTAGCTGCAAAAACTTTAGCTTGGGCAACAGGCAAACCTTTAATACCAATCCATCATATTGCGGGACATATTTATGCAAATGCCTTTGTAGATTCAATTGAGTATCCACTGTTGGCTCTTGTGGTTTCTGGGGGTCACACAGAACTTGTTTATCTAAAAGAAGAATGGGATTTTAAAATCCTAGGATCTACTCAAGATGATGCGGTAGGCGAGGCTTATGATAAAGTGGCACGCGTTTTACACCTGCCTTATCCAGGTGGACCAGCCATCGATAAACTCGCTAAAACAGGTCAAGCGCATTATCAACTCCCACGTGTAAAAACTGAAGAGCCGCTTAATTTTTCATTTAGTGGTTTAAAATCAGCTGTCCTGCAACTGGTCCAAAGAGAAACCAAACAAGAGCGTGAAATCAATCAAGCTGATCTAGCGTATGCTTTTCAAGAAGCGGTATTGGGTGAACTTCTACGTAAAACTAAATTAGCCATAGATACTTTTGAAGTGAAGCATCTTGTGTTGGCTGGAGGGGTTGCTGCGAATTCTCGCTTGAGAGTGTTGGTCAATGAACTAAATCTAGAATATCCAGATCTTAAGATAACCATTCCACCTTTATGGTGCTGTACAGACAATGCAGCCATGATCGGTGCTGCTGCTGAAGTGGCATATCGTCACGGAGTTCTTGGAAATCTGGATATTAGTGCCAATCCTGGCCTAGAGTATAAGTGAATTTAATGAAATATATTCACAATCGTTTGTGAATATGTTATCATTATGTCTAGGAAGGTGAAGTTATGTCAAATCATCAAAATGTGCCTAAGGCAACACTACAGCGTTATCCTGTTTATTTAAAGGCGTTAAGGAAGCTCCAGCATTTGGGGATCAGTCGAATCATGTCGCGAGAACTCTCTGAGTTTGTCGATGTAGAACCTACGACGATTCGCCGCGATTTCTCATTTTTGGGATCACTGGGAAAACAAGGATATGGTTATGATGTTGGAAGTCTGATTGAAATATTTGATGCTCATTTGGGTGGAGCATTCCAAGAGAAACTGATCATTGTCGGAGCTGGTAATCTAGGCCGTGCTTTGATGAATTATAACCGTTGGAATCATGTGGTAGGGGAAATTGCCTGTGCCTTTGATATCAATGCGGAAAAAATCGGAAATGCGTATGAAATTCCTGTTTATCCTATGACCCAACTTAAAGAAAAATTGCCCGAAGGATGTCGTATTGCCATCTTGACGATTTCTTCTAATGTCCAAGAAACTGTTGATTTGCTGATTCAAGCAGGGATCAAAGGCATTGTAGATTTTACCCATGAACATATACAGGTCCCCAAAGGGGTGACCGTTAAAGCCGTCGATGTTGTTTCTATGATCCAAGAACTGGTATTTGAAACAAACGCGATGAAGTGAGGAAACCATGATTACTTATATGACCGTTAGAGAATGTTATGAATTGATTTATGAAGGTAACCCGATTGAGATCGATGGGATTGAGTATGTCCAGCTTCAAGGCTGGGTCAGGACCAATCGCAATAATGGAAGCATCGGTTTCATTGAACTTAATGATGGGACCTATTTTAGAAATGTGCAACTGGTTTATTCGAGTGCTTTAGCTGATTTCGATGCATATACCAAATATCTGACCGGTTGTTCACTGACAGTGACCGGGATGTTTAAACGCACTCCAGAAGCTAAGCAACCCTTTGAGATCGAAGTAACTGAAATTCTTTTAGAAGGGGAATGTGACAATGATTATCCACTTCAAAAGAAACGTCATTCTTTTGAGTATCTCAGAGAAATAGCCCATCTTAGGCCTCGAACCAATACCTTCTCGGCTGTATTCAGAGTTCGTTCTGTTTTATCTATGGCCATCCATGAATTCTTCCAGAATCAAGGATTTGTTTATGTCCATGCGCCAATCATTACAGGTAATGATGCGGAAGGCGCAGGTGAAGTCTTTACCGTCACAACACGTGAAGATACCAAATATGAAGAAGATTTCTTCGGTAAAAAAGCTTCATTGACCGTCTCGGGTCAACTTCAAGCTGAAGCTTTTGCCTTGGCGTTTAGAGATGTGTATACTTTTGGACCAACCTTTAGAGCTGAGAATTCCAATACTGCACGTCATGCGAGTGAATTCTGGATGATTGAACCGGAGATTGCTTTTGCGGATCTCAATGATGATATGGATTTGATTGAAGACATGGTTAAGAGTTGCATTGCTTATGTGATGGAAAACTGTCCAGAAGAAATGAAATTCTTCAATGAAATGATCGATAAGACTTTGATTGAACGATTGAACCTTGTTAAGGCGACTCCTTTTGCGAGAATGACCTATACACAAGCCATTGACCATTTGAAAAAGGCGCCTGTAAAATTTGAATATCCGGTTGATTGGGGCACAGACCTACAATCAGAACATGAGCGTTATTTGTGTGAACAAGTCATACAAGGTCCAGTCTTCTTGACAGATTATCCTAAAGACATCAAAGCCTTCTACATGCGACTTAATGATGATCAGAAGACTGTTGCAGCTTGCGACTTGTTGGTTCCGGCCATTGGTGAATTGGTCGGTGGATCACAGCGTGAAGAACGTCTGGATGCACTAAAGAAACGTATGTCCGAAATGGGCATCCATGAAGAAAGTTTACAATGGTATTTAGATCTAAGACGTTATGGTGGATGTAAACATGCTGGGTTTGGTTTAGGACTAGATCGTTTCTTGATGTATATCACTGGGATGACCAATATCCGCGATGTCTTGCCGTTTGCGAGAACTCCGAAAAATCTCCTGTTCTAATATGGAATCCTATCTCTTAAAAACCAATCCAGATGGATCTGTGATCACAGTCCGCGATGTTCAGATGGTTCTTTTAGAAATGTTGAAAGACATTGATAAACTCTGCCGTGAACACGATATCCCATACTTCCTCAATGGAGGAAGTGCTTTAGGTGCGGTCAGACACAAAGGATTCATACCTTGGGATGATGATGCGGACATCTCCATGATCATTGACGATTATCGTAAGTTTCAAGCCATAGCTCATGAACTTGGTGATAAGTATGTTGTGCATTGCTTTGAAACGTGCAAGCGATATAATGTCTTGATTCCTGGTATGAAGATACGTAAAAAAGGAACTTATATCAAAGAAGTCAATGGTCTATTAGGGAACCGCTGTAGTGATTCTGATGGGATCTTCGTCGATGTCTTTGTGTATGATTACGTTAATCCCAATAAGGCTTTGGATTTACCATTAAGACTATTGAATCAAGCTTTGATGCCTTTTATCGTGTTTTTTGAAAATATAAAAATCAATCCTTTGCCTCTTAAAGTTTGGTTCTTAAGTAATGCTAGGTTTTATGGTAGAATCAATCGTAATTCAAAATACATCGGCTTTGATTTAACGTGGACCTTCAAGACCCCGTTTAAACCATTCGTTTTTAAAAAAGAAGACATCTATCCGGTTCAGTATGTACCCTTTGAAGATACCATGTTGCCGATCGCAGCTCATCCTCATGAATATTTATGTACGGCCATTGCCCCATCTTATAACACATTGCCTCCTGTTGAGGCTAGAAAACCAAAACATATCGTTGATATTCGTCTATGAAAAAAGTTAAGCGAGATTATCGTTCAAGAAAAAAGAAATTAAGATGGAAGATTGCCCTTCCACTTTTAGTGTTGGCCTTGTTAGTGTCATATGTATTGTTTACCCTTGTCAATCCGCATAAAGTCATCGTTAAACAACCCAAATATCTTGTGTGTGATTATAGTTTACAAAAAGCTCAAACCGTATTAAAAACATTGACCTATGAAGATACAACTGTTTTAGCTCAACATTTGTATTATGGCGAAACCCTCAACATTTACCATGAACCTTTTGAATTGGCTAAACCAGATTATTTCGTTGGGAAAACAGTGGTCTTAAGAAATGTTTGTGATGGTAATGAACTGGTCTATATGATGGAGAATTTCATTGATCGACAAATTCCTTTAGATACGATCACAGAAGGCTTTTATGAAGTCTTCGTCATGGAAAATTTAACCAAGTCACGTTTGATCTCAAATGATGTTTTATATGATGAATTCTATACCATACGCAGAGAGGCTGGATTAGGGATGGAAGTTGAAATCGTTGCGGATGCTGATCTAATAGAATCTCCTTTTAAAGAACGCAAGATCTTTGATAAGAATTATGTTTTTATCCGAGTCGTTAAGAAGGAAGTGCCTGAAGCCATTTATGATGTTGTGATCGATCCTTCACGTAATCAATACATCGGTGATGGATTGGTTGTTAAAGATGTCAATGCAGCGAATGCGTTAGTGGACAGTGCTGAACTTTTAAAGACAAAACTGGAAGCTTATGGTTTAAAAGTATTTATTACACGTGGCGATGAAATGATTGACCGTTGGGGACCTGATGGTCGAATGGCGAGACTCTATAATGTCAAGGCTAAGTATTATATTGCTTTGGATTTTAATAGTAGTGCGAATGGTATCAGTAAAGGGGCACGGATCATTTATTCTCATTATGCTTCAAATCGTTTTGCAACGACTATTTTTGATGCCTATATGGAGCTTGATGAATTAACGATATTCGGGGTTGGTTCTAAAGGCAATAAGTTAGGGATCATTAGTGGTGGTGTCCTAAACAATATGGACATCAATACGGACGTCAGAGAAACAGGGGGTCTGATTTTGAATGCAGCCCAATATTCAGATGCAGCCAAAGAAAATGCATTGTTTGCTGCAAATAACCCTTATGGTGTTCAAGCCATCTTACTTGATTTATTGTTTTTAACGAATACCCAAGATTATCAAATCTATACAACAAAGCATGATGAATTGATTGAGAATATTGCCTTGGGTTTTGCGGATTACTTGCAACTTAAAAAGGTCAACTGATGATTGTATCTATTCTAAAAGGATCCAAGGCTTTTGGTCCTCAAGATGTTTTTACAGACATCGATTTTGAAATCAGAGATCGACAAAAAATCGCCTTAGTGGGCCGTAACGGCAGCGGTAAGACGACTTTATTGCGTATCCTAAGTGGAGAACAGACCCTTGATAAAGGAGACCTGATTCGTCCTAAAGACCTTAGGATCGAAACTTTATCACAGATGACCTTCAGTGATGAAACCATCAGTGCAGAAACAATGCTGCTAGAGATTTATAAACCTCTTTTTGATTTAGAAGATCAACTCAATGAGATGAGTGAAAGAATGGTAAGTGATCATAGTGAAAAGCTTCTTGAAAGCTATGCAAATCTGCAACATGCCTTTGAAGATCGAGGCGGGTATACCTATAAATCAGAAATGATGACGGTCTTTACTAAGTTCGGCTTTGAAGTCAAAGATCTTGAACGTGCTCTTTCAACGTTTTCATCTGGTCAAAAAACAAGATTGGCGTTTGTTAAACTGCTGTTGAGCAAGCCTGATTTATTATTGCTGGATGAACCAACCAATCATTTGGATATGGCAACCATTGAATGGCTTGAAGGATACTTAAAGTATTATGATAAGGCGATCTTATTTGTTTCGCATGACCGTATGTTCATTGATCAAGTCGCTGACATCATTCATGAAATCGAGTTTGGAACATTGACCAGTTATACTGGTAACTACAGTCAATATCAAGCTGCCAAAGCCCTCAATCAAGAAAAACAATTATCAGCCTATAAACGTCAACAAAAAGACATTGAGCGATTAGAGGTTCTGATCGAGAAATTCAGATACAAGAAATCAAAGGCAAAATTTGCTCAATCAAAGATCAAGTATCTTGATCGAATGGAAAAGATCAATGCCCCAAATGCTGATGTCAAAAATTTTAAAGCGCATTTCTCATCTCGTTTACGAGGTGGTAAGCAGGTTTTAAAGACTGAAGCATTAACGATTGGCTATGACAAACCTTTAGCAACCATTGATTTGACTTTGATGCATGGGACAAAATTAGCCGTCATAGGTCCTAATGGTCATGGGAAATCAACTTTTCTAAAAACCATTTTAGGTAAGATTCCTGCTTTGGGTGGAGAAACTTTATTAGGCCATCAAATTGAGATCGGTTATTTTGATCAAGAACTGACAGACTATAGAAGTGATAAGACCGTACTTGAAGAACTGTGGGATGCATATCCTGAATTAACCCATACTCAAGTCAGAACTGTTTTGGGCAGTTTCTTGTTTACTGCAGATGAGGTTTTTAAAAGCGTCAATGTGTTAAGTGGCGGTGAAAAAGTCAGATTAAGTTTAGCTAAACTATTGCTTCAGCGAGCTAACTTGTTGGTGTTGGATGAACCCACCAACCATTTGGATATCTTAGGCAAAGAAGCTTTAGAAGATGCCTTGGCGGACTATGACGGCACCTTGATCTTTGTATCTCACGATCGTTATTTCATTCAGAAAATGGCTACAGCTGTCTTAAGCATCGAGAATGGGCAAGCAGATTATTATCCTTTATCTTATCCTGAGTATGCCTCAAACACGATGACAGTCAAATCAGAGCCCATCATCAAAGTGTCCCATCGAACCAGTTCTCGTGAATCCATTGGTCGATTAACTAAGCAAATCATCAAACTTGAAGAGATGATCACTCAAAAAGAAACTGAACTTGAATCCTTTAGAGAAAAACGCTATGAACCGGAATACTATCATGATCATGCCCAAATGGATCAATTGAATGAAAAGATAGACATGATCCATAATGAATTGACGGCTTATCTTAAAGATTGGGAACTCTTGAGTTCAAAGATCCAAGAATTAAAAGACGAAAAACCAAACAAAGCATAAAAAAAGACTTCTTAGGATTTAAGAAGTCTTTTGATAAGCATTAGTTTTTTGGATTACCGACGTCGTCAGGTTTGCCTTTATCGGCATTCTTTTCGTCTTCAGTTCCAATGTCATGTTTACTTAATAATTTGCGGACTTCAACTTGGATCTTTATAAGATCTTGTCCAGTCGCAGAGATCAAACGATTTTTGATGTCTGTTGTATCGATACCTAAAGCATCCAATTCTTCCATAGCATCTAGAATACGCGCTTTTAAGCGATTGACTTTGTCTTCTTTGATTTCGCCTTTGGTTTGGAATGTGGCACGATATTCAGGATTTGAGAAGAAATCTTTGGCACTGATATAAGTGTTATCAGGTAATAGGACCATTCCGTTGATGACATAGAGTCCAACAGGGATCTTCTTACCTTCAGCTTCTCTAAGCGTTCTTAGTTCTGATTTAATGATGGCTACATTTAAACTTTGTAGGAATTCACTGTCCTTGATGCGTTGATCAAGTTTATCTTCAAGATCATCGGTTTGATCTTCATCATCATTGGTCATCGGGATGGTTGTGATGACGACATAGTCATCGACCAGATCTTCATCATTGATGAAGCCAGCTAATGTGGACCGTTTAATCAATTCTTCTATGACAAATGCAGCATCTTTACCATATAAGTCTTCTGTTTCAATGGTCTTTGCGTCATCATTGACCGCAACGATTGAAACGACCTTATCATTTTTATTGACAGATATTTCAAAGCTGGGGTTGATGTCTAGTGCGTATACTGCGGTGATCGTATTCTTGCCTGACAGGTTGAATAATCCAAACTGAGTCAAGCTGACCAATGCGAATACACTGACGATCGCGACGGTTAAGCCGATTTTAAGAAAGCGTTTCATAAATGGAATCCTCCGTGTTGAGGGTTTCAAACCTTCAGAACGCGCGGTCATATATATGTTGATCAACATTTTTTCTTCGTTATACGCATGTTCATGAATGCTTTGTGTAAGTTTATTTTTCATGTTTTACTTCCCTTCACAGTATTAGAGAGGTTTGGATGTGAAGATGACGAAAATTTAGTCATTTAACTTTGGACTTAATGGTCTCAAGTGCTGCTTGATGACGACTTCTTACAGTCGATCCCGGCATGTTTAGAGATCTTGCAATTTCAGAAAAGGGCAAATCAAAACGATAATGGGCCACTAGGATTTGTTTATCAAGATCAGGCATTGTTTCGATGATGTTCCAAATTTCTTGGGTACTAAGACTGTTGATGACTTCACCTTCAAGATCTTGATCATCTGGTATCTGTTCCAACATCATATTATCGGCTTCATCCAAGATAAAAGGGATCTCACTTTTTGTTTTATAGTAATGTGACAGTTCATTTTTAGCCATTGAAATCAGATAAGCAGAGATGTTTTCAATTTTCTTGTCATGGGCAAAAATGTACCGATAGAAGTCCAAATAAACGTTTTGAACAATTTCTTGGGCGTCTTCAAGACAGCTCACTTTAAAATGAACAAATTTTGAAATTTGAGGGAATGTGGCGTGATATATGGCATTGAAATCATCTGGTGTATACTTCATGTTTTTATCTTATCACAGACAAAGTAAAGTTTGTTATTTCTTAGGTTTCAGTTAATCTGGTATGGCAAGCTTATGATAGAAGTTGTATAATATTTGCGAACTCAGGAGGACATTATGGGAAATTGTATCGTAGCACAATCAGGTGGACCAACCTCAGTCATCAATGCGACTTTAGCAGGGGTGGTCAAGGCCAATCAAATGAATCCGATCTATACGAAAGTATTAGGTGGACTTAATGGGATTGAAGGGATCCTTCAAGAAAAACTGGTTGATTTAAGCCAGATGAGCGAAGAAGAGAACAGAATTTTAAGACAAACACCAGCCAGTGCATTAGGATCTTGCAGATATAAGCTTAAAAGAAGCAATACGGCAGATTTCGAGAAACTATTTGCTGTTATGGAAAAATATGATGTGGATACTTTATTCTATATCGGTGGTAATGATTCTATGGATACCGTGTTTGCATTAAGTGAATACGCAGCAGCTCACAACATCACCAATCGCCGTTTTGTCGGTTGCCCTAAAACAGTCGATAATGATTTGATGATGACGGATCATTGCCCAGGCTATGGTTCTGCCGCTAAATTCATTGCGACAACGGCTTTACAGACTTGGTTGGATGTCAATGTGTATACACGCCAAGAAGTCTTTATCCTTGAAACCATGGGCAGAGATGCGGGATGGTTGGCTGCTTCAGCTTGCTTAAGCGGTATCGTTGATTTATTGGTTTTGCCTGAAATACCTTTTGAAAAAGAAAACTTCCTTGCGGAAGTCAAGAAATGTATCGATGAAAACAATAAGTGTTATATCGTTGTTTCAGAAGGCGCAAGATTTGCAGACGGGACTTATTTAGCAGCAGGTGAAGCCAAGAATGATGGCTTTGGTCATGCGATCTTAGGTGGAGCTGCCAATGCAGTCAAAGACATGATTCTTAATAGTGGAGTTGCTAATCGAGCTAAAGTTCAAGATTTATCGACAGCGCAACGTTGCCATGCATCTGAACAGTCCTTTGTGGATGTTGAAGAATCATTCAAATTAGGTATGAGTGCTCATATGCGTTCTCAAGATCCAAGCTTTACCGGTCAAATGGTAGGGATCAAACGTAAAGATTCAAAAGCTTATGATGTTGAATACTTCGCTACAGCCGCATCCAACGTTGCCAATCACGTTAAAAATTTCCCAATCAATTGGGCTAAGCCAAACTTTAGAGGCGTCACTGATGAAGCCATTGCCTATATGAGACCTTTGATTGAAGGACAACCTGTGATCGTTTATCATAATGGTGTTCCTGCTTACGTAAAACCTTACTATAAGAGATAAAAGAGAAGGCAGCTAAACTGCCTTCTCTTTTATTAAGCTTTGTTCAAAGGAATCACAGATTTCTTCAACGATGGATAACTCTCGTAAATCTTTTATCCAATCCAAGTTGATCTTATCATAGGCTAAAGCAGCCAAACCTCCGCATACGGCTGCAGTCGTATCGGTATCATATCCAAGGTTAACGGCTTTTAAGACAGCTTCTTCATAAGAGCTGGTATTAAGTAAACACCATAGTGAAGCTTCAAGCGTATCTTTCACAAATCCAGAAGAACCTATTTTCGATTCATCTAGATTTTTGAATTGCTTCAAGTCTTCTAGTCGATTAAATTCATTCTTTACTTTTTGGAAAGTTAAATCGGTATTATAAAAATGAATTGCTTTCATTATCCCTTGTCTCACAGCGTTTTCTATATCAATAGATTTAAGCAATTCATTGGCGATTGAAAGATAGATCCCACACGCCATTTTGGCTAGTTCATGAGCATGAGTTAGTGAACTTACCTCATGAATCATATGCATTGCGTCTGGGATTGAGGTGAAATCATCACCAAAGTTAACCCTTAAATAAAACACTAAAGGTAGGATCCTCATCAAAGACCCATTCCCATTATCATAGTAAGACTTTCCACCACATTTATTGATAGGGATGCCTCGATGATAATTCATAATCGCATTGGCAGTTGTTTGCCCAATGTCATAAGCTTGATGATCCTGGGTATACTTACCATAGAACAACCAATTTGAAAATTCTTCCATAATATCTATTGGATCATAACCTTTAGATAATGAAGCAGCCAAAGCTAAAGTAAGACTGCCATCATCTGACCAAGACCCTTTAGGCTTATTAAAGACTCCTAAACCCATCATATCTGTGACAGGATGTTTATAAAACCAGGTGCGCTCCTTAAATTGAACAGGCAAACCTAACGCATCTCCAACGATGACTCCTAATAATCCACTCTTTATTTTTTCCATAAACGTTCTCCACTTCATTAGCATTTTAACCAAGGATCAAACCAGGGTGTAATGATTGGGTAAAAAAATGGACATAAGCACGTGTATCTTAGGGTAGCAAAAATTTGATCCAAGCGTAAAAAAACACCAAATGGGTGTTTTTTCGTGTTTTAACTGGCGGAGGAAGCAGGATTTGAACCCGCGCGAGCCTTGCGACTCCTAGCGGTTTTCGAAACCGCCCCCTTCAACCACTTGGGTATTCCTCCATAATGCTTACTAAGTATACCAAAAAGGCCAATAATAGGCAAAAGTTAGTGATGTTTTTATCAATGAAAATTGTTTCAGAAATTTTATGTGAAAACTAGCCATTTTGTGAAAATACAGTGAAATTAGAATTGACATAATTTGGGTACCTCTTTATAATCAAGGTATAGTACACATCTGTACTTTCTTAAAAGGAGGAAAATGATGAAAAAGTTATTAGTAGTTTTACTGCTAGTTACGATGGTTCTGACTGGTTGTCAATCCAAAAAAGCTTATCGTAACGCCTACACATACGTCTATACAACAGATATCTATCAATTGGATTATCTGACAGCGTATGAACAGCCGATTCACCAACACACAACAAACTTTGTTGATGGTTTGGTTGAACACAATCCGTTGGGACAACTCGTTGGGGCTTTGGCCACTTCTTGGACTTCCAATGAAAACAAAACCGTATGGACCTTCAAAATCCGCAAAAACGTCAAATGGGTAACCGTTGACGGTGAAGTTGCTGGCACTGTAAAGGCTGACGACTGGGTTGCTGGTATGCAACATGGCGCTGATTTTAAATCCGAAACTGCTTATATTTTGCAAGGTGTAATCAAAAATTATACTGAGTATTATGATGGCGAGATTTCTGACTTCTCACAAGTCGGTGTCAAAGCAACTGATGACTATACTTTAGTGTACACACTCGAAGAATCCACACCTTATTTCGCAACTATGTTGTCTTACTCAGTTTTATATGGAGTAAACCGCGAATTCTTGGAATCTAAGGGTGCTGGATGTAAATTGGGGGATCCTAATCCTTCAACTTGCGAATTTGGTACGACAGAACCTTCTTCAATTCTATACAACGGTGCTTATTTACTAAGCAACAATACCGCTGCCTCAGTAATTGAATATACTCAAAACCAAACCTATTGGGATAAGAAAAATGTCTTTATTCCAGCCGTTAAGTTAATTTACTATGATGGCCAAGACAAGCAATCCTTGTACAGAGCTTTCGATAAAGGTGACTATGTTGCCGCTCCAGTTTATACAGATGATCCTGCATTCTATACTGCTGCTAAAGCTAAATATGGGGACAGCATCTATGTAAGCCGTTTAAATACAACAACGTACTATATTACATTCAACTATAATCGTCGTGCATATATGAATTATGATGATGGGACCGCAACAACTACAGCCGGAGCCTTGAAATCAAACAAGACCGATAAGCAAAAAGAAGACACCAAGAAAGCCATTCTCAATGAAGACTTCCGCAAGGCTATTTTCCGTGCTACCGATCGTGGTGCTTTGAATAAACAAAGCGTTGGCGAAGATTTGAAATTAAATGCTTTGCGTAACGTTTACACCGCTCCTTTATTTGTATCTACAAGTACTGGAAAATCATATGCAGAATTAGTTTCAGCTGAAATGACAAAAATCAGTGCAACTGAATTCCCGGCTGGTTTTGATTTATCAGATTCTCAAGATGCTTTCTATAATCTAACTCTAGCCAAAGAACTGATGAATAAAGCAGTGACTACTTTGGGCTCTACTGTTGATTGGCCAATCGTTATCGATGTTAATGCATCTTTAGGTTCAATCAATATCGCAACTCGTTTAGCATTCAAGAAAATGATTGAAGAAGCATTCCCTGGAAAAGTCTTAGTTGACATCCATTATGCAACAACAAATGCTGAATATACCGCTTCTTTCTTCTACACCGAAACTGCTGACCAGCAGAACTATGACATCAACTTAGGTTCTGGATGGGGCCCTGACTACGGTGATCCTAAGACTTACGTTAATACTTTAAATCCTAACAATGGCGACTTATTGAAATCCTTCGGCTTATTGAATGGTTTGGATAAAGACGTTGATGTTAAGACTGCTGCTGGTTTCATGGCATTTGGTGCATTGAATGATGCAGCTAATGCTGAATACACCAACTTGGATGTTCGTTATCAGAAATATGCTGCTGCTGAAGCTTATTTAATTGCTCACGGCATTATTCTCCCGAACGTTTCACAAGGTGGAAACTACGCTGTATCTAGAGTTCTTCCATATTCTGGTTCTTATGCAGATTACGGTATTTCTGGCGATAAATTCAAATGGCTACAGGTTACTGACCATGTTATCACTGGTGAAGAACGTGCTGCTGCTAAAGCTGCATGGGAAAAGGCTCGTGCTAAGTAATTATTGAATTAAGTTTTCTAATCAAGTATAATTGAAACTAATAAAGGATTAGGGTAACCTAATCCTTTATTACCCTGAGGTACGTATGAAGAAATATATTTTGATTCGCATATTGAGATCCTTTTTATCCATATTGGCTGTAACCTCAATTGCTTATATGCTCATTTTTGAGTTTGTACCACGCAATAGAGTGTTTGAGAACGATGGTGCTTATCAGAAAATTTCAAACCGTCCTGAGCAACTACCTCTTTATGTCAATGGCAAATATGAGGAGCTTGGATACTTGAAGTTTGCAACACAAGAAGAAATGTGTCGTACAGAGTATGGCCCAGCAACCAGCAATTTTACAATCTGCATGGATAGTGAATCTTCATTATTCAAGGGCTTAAAAGCTGAGTATGAGAAAAATGGTTATAACTTTACAACAATTCAATTGTCTGGAGTTATATATGCAACAAGAGAAATTCCTATGTTGGAAAGACTTTTCTCGTTCTTTGCGAAAATGATCGTAATTGATAACCCTAATGTAATTCAAGATAGTGGTAATCCAAATATCGAACGTAAGATATACATTGGTCAAAATTGGAATAAGACTTCTTATGCCGTTATGTGCAGTGGTTGTGAGCATAAGTATCTTATATATTTTGATTGGTCTTTTCCATTTGTTCACCAGAACTGGATTAGTTTGAATTTTGGAAGATCTATACCAAATTTTAACGGTATCCCTACTTTTGAAGTTCTAACAATGGAACAAGGCATCAATGTCCTTAAACCTGTGAAATTTCCTTCAGGAGTTACTATTGAAAGTGGAGTTAAAGAATATACTTGCAGCTATAAAACGAGTTTAGATTCTTTGGAGAAAACTAAATTTACTGATAACTACGCTAACTGCAAATTGAACAAAGACGCTCCATCAATGATGGGAACATCGTTTATCTTTGGAATTTTAGCCTTAATCTTCTCATATCTTATTTCTATACCTTTGGGAATGTACATGGCTTCGCGAAAAGGTAAAGCAATAGACAAAGCGGGTATGGTATACATTGTGTTTGTTATAGCAGTACCTGCCTTAGCTTACATCTACCTATTCCGTTACATTGGCTCAAGTTTGTTCCAATTACCTGAATCATTTCCTACCTTAGGACCTAATAATGTCCTTTCATACATTATGCCTACGATTTCTTTAGCCTTACCTTCCATCGCTGGCTTACTCATGTGGACACGTCGATATATGGTAGATCAAAACACTTCGGATTACGTAAAGTTTGCCCGATCTAAAGGTTTGTCTGAAGGCCAAATCTATATTAAACATATTTTAAGGAATGCAATCATTCCAATAGCACATGGTCTGCCAGGTGCAATCATTGGGGCTATCGGAGGGGCCATTATAACCGAGCGGATTTATTCTATTCCCGGAATGGGTAAGATGCTCAATGATTCAATCCGCGTATTCAACAACAACATGGTCATCACCTTGACGTTTATCTTTACAAGTTTAGCTATTTTATCAGTGCTGCTTGGAGACTTGTTGATTACTCGTATTGATCCCCGTATTATCTTAGATGACAAGAAGAAAGGTAAGAAGCGAAATGTCAAACGTTAACGAAAAATTCAAACTTGTCAAAATTGATGAATTTGCTTCTGAGCATATTTCAGCACCTCATTATTCGTATTGGAGAAGTGTTTTTAAACAATTTTTCAAAAGTAAACTCGCCATTTTTATGCTTATCATGGCGGTTGTGATTTTCGCAATATCTATGATTCAACCTTTGTTTAGCAATTACAACCCGATGGCTTCCCCGGATATCAGTGATTTTACCATTCGATTTAATCCGCCCAATTTAAAATATTGGTTTGGAACTGATCACTGGGGCAACTCTTTGTTTGATGCTGTTTGGTCAGGAGCACGTACATCAATAACAATTGCACTTTTGGCAACATCAATCAATATGGGTGTTGGGGTTACAGTGGGTGCTATTTGGGGCTACAATAAAAAATTAGATAAGTATCTTCTTGAAGTGTATAATGTCATCGCCAATGTTCCTTTTCTTCTGGTCGCGTTGATGTTGATGTATATCTTAGGACCTGGTTTTTGGCAGTTGATTTTCGTCTTGTGTATGACAGAGTGGTTGAATATTGCCTACTTTATTCGTACTCAAGTTATGATCATCCGTGATCGTGAATATAATTTGGTTTCTCGCACTTTAGGAACCAGTTCGACCCGTATGATCACTCGAAACATTCTACCCTTTTTAACGTCGGTTATAGTGACACTTTTGTCTCGTGAAATACCTTCGATCATTTCAACGGAGGCTTTCTTATCCTTTTTAGGAGTAGGTCTTCCTCCTCAAATCACCTCATTGGGAAAACTGATTTCTATTTATATTACATTTTATGGTACATATCCTTACCTATTTTGGATTCCCGTCATGGTTTTAGCATCTGTTTCCGTTTCATTCTATATCGTTGGCCAGACCTTTGCGGATGCGTCTGATCCGAAGACACACCGCTAAGGAGCACTTATGGAAAGAAAAGTAATCTTATCAGCTCGTGACGTTGTCGTAAAATTCCGCGTACGCGACCGCGTCTTAACAGCCATCAGAAAAGTGTCTTTAGACCTTTACGAAGGCGAAACACTTGCTATCGTCGGTGAATCCGGCTCAGGAAAAACTGTGCTTACAAAAACCTTCACAGGGATGTTGGAAAGCAATGGTTTTATTGATGGTGGCAAGATATTCTTTGAAGATCAAGACTTAGTTCAAATTAAAAGCAATAAAACTTGGGAAAAAATCCGTGGATCTAAAATCGCCACTGTTTTCCAAGACCCAATGTCTTCATTGAACCCCATTAGAACAATTGGTACTCAGATTACTGAAGTCATTATCAAACATCAAAAGAAAAACAGAAAAGAAGCCCGAGAAATCGCCATCGATTTGATGGATAAAGTTGGGATTCCAAACGCTGCTGATCGTTTCAATGAATACCCATTCCAATATTCTGGAGGTATGAGACAACGTATCGTCATTGCGATTGCTTTGGCTTGCCGTCCTAAGATCTTAATTTGTGATGAACCTACAACGGCTTTGGATGTTACCATTCAGGCTCAGATTCTAGAATTGATCAAGAATCTTCAAAAAGAATTTGGATTTACTACGATTTACATTACCCATGACTTAGGTGTGGTTGCCAATGTTGCTCAGCGTGTGGCTGTTATGTATGCTGGTCAAATCGTTGAATATGGAACCAGTCATGAGATTTTCTATTCTCCTAAACATCCTTATACATGGGCTCTCTTATCATCTTTACCACAGCTTGGAATCAAAGGCGAAAGACTTTATTCCATTCCGGGTACACCTCCTTCATTGTTCTATGAAGTCAAAGGAGATGCGTTTGCCCAACGTAATCCATATGCAATGAACATTGATTTTGAAGAAGAACCTCCGTTCTTCATGATTACCGAATCACATTTCGCCAAGACTTGGTTGCTTGATCCCCGAGCTCCAAGAGTTGAATGTCCAAAAGCCATCAGAGATCTTCATGCGACCATCGTGAAAATCTATGGAAAGGAGGCGCTATAACATGACTTCCAAAGAAGTATTACTTTCTCTTAAAGATGTAACCATTACTTTCCCTAAAGGAAAAGGAGTCTTTACAGCCGTTAGAGAAGCCTCGTTTGATATTTATAAGGGTGAAACCTTTGCCTTGGTTGGTGAATCAGGATCAGGTAAGACCACCATTGGTCGTGCCATTGTCCGCATCAATCCATTAGCGAAAGGCAGCATTGAATTTGAAGGCAAGGATATTAGTGGAAGACTTAATTCTGAGGATACCAAGTGGGTCACCAAAAGTATTCAAATGATCTTCCAAGATCCTGCCACTTCACTCAACGAACGTGCCACAGTCGACTACATCATCTCGGAAGGGTTATATAACTTCCATTTATACAAAGATGAAGCCGATCGTAAAGCCAAAGTATTGAAGAGTTTAACAGAAGTTGGATTACTGGATGAACACATTACCCGTTATCCTCATGAATTCTCAGGTGGACAACGTCAACGTATCGGAATTGCCAGAGCCATGGTTCTAGAACCTAAGTTAATTGTCGCTGATGAACCGATATCTGCCTTGGATGTATCGATTAGAGCCCAAGTCTTAAATCTGATGAAGACGCTTCAAGAAGATAAAGGGCTGACCTATCTCTTTATCGCCCATGACTTATCCGTCGTACGCTTCATTTCAGATCGTATCGCAGTCATACACTTGGGTCGTATCGTAGAATTGGCAGAAACTGAAGAACTCTTCAAGAATCCGCTCCATCCTTATACTAAGAGCCTATTATCCGCTATACCGATGCCTGATCCAATCATGGAAAGCAAGAAAGTACCGCTATTCTATGATGGTTCACAACACGATTACAGTACGGATCATCCATCTTTCGTAGAAATTTCAAAAGACCACTTTGTGTGGGCCAATGCGAAAGAACTCGAAACGTATAAGAAAGCATTGATCGACTAATTATCTTAAATTAAACAGGGGATCGCTTTTTAAAAAGCTGACCCTGTTTTTAATTGAATTGTGAAAAAGACAGGAGTATAATAAGTAAGTTGTCTGGAGGTAGTCCCTTGGAAACACGAATCAAGTCCATTATTGAAGCAGATCTTAAAGCTCAAGAAGCTTATCAACTTGCCCAGGATAAAATCAAAGATGCTTTGATGAACATCCATAAAGAAAAGACCCGTATCCAAGAAGAAGTCTGGAACAAGGTCAAAGCTCAAGTTGAGGCTGAACGCCTCAAACTTACAGCACAGTTGGATAAAGCTCAAGCTGACAGCAATCAACAATACCAAACCGCCCTCAAGATCCTTGAAGACAATTTTAAAGCACGTGAAAAACAATGGCACGCTCTACTGCTTGCCCGCTGTCTTAAAAAGGAAGGTTAGGCATGAGTGCTACCCAAGCCTTGGCCGCAAAAGCCAAAGCCATGTATGGGGCGCATCTGAGCAAGTCTGATTATGATGAACTTCTTAGAAAGCGGTCTGTACAAGAAATTGCCGGATATTTAAAAAACGAGACCCATTATGACAAGATCCTAGAAGGCATCAATGAATCTTCGATTCATAGAGGCTATCTTGAAGTGTTGATCCGTCAGCGTCTCTTTTTGGATTTTATGCAGTTGATTCGTTATGGTGAGACCCGTAATCATAAGTTTTATCAATATGGTATTCTACAACTTGAAATTAAACAAATCTTAATGACGATCCGTTTCCTTAAAGAAACAGAGAAGGGTGGACAGATTTCACAGTTGCCTTTGTTTGCCAACAAAATGACGACCTTTGATTTACAAAGGTTAGTCAACGTCAATTCTTATGAAGAACTCTTGCTGATCCTTAAAGATACGATGTATTATGAGATATTGTTGCCTTTTAAACCTAAAGTAAATGAAGAACTCGACTATACATCATGTGAAGTAGCGCTTAATACGATGTATCATGACAGAATACTGGGTTATATCGAGAAAGAATTTACTGGGACAGCAAAATCACAGATGCTGGAAGTATTCAACACTCAGATCGAACTCGATAACATCACCAAGATCTATCGTTTAAAGAAATACTACAAAACGACACCTGAAGACATCATCAAAGTATTACATCCTGTATATGTCAAGATCCCTAAACACACTTTGCATCAATGGATACAGTCGAAAACGGCTGATGAGTTTGTAGATGCGCTCTCTACAACAGCTTACAAGTCATCCATCAATAAAAAAGATTTCGTATACATCGAATATCATATGGATTCAATCATGTACAACATCAATAAACATTTCATACGTTTCGCAACCGATCCCAATGTGGTCATGCTTGCTTATATGAATCTTTTGGAAATTGAAACCAGAAACATCATCGACATCATCGAAGGCGTCCGATATAAAGTCGAAACCGACAAGATCGCCAAATTGCTTATCTATTAGGAGGAACCCATGGCTATAGAACCAATGCGATTACTGCGACTGGCAGGATCCAAAGAAAACATCGAAAAAATACTATTGACTGCCTTTTCTTCCGACGATATGCATGCGGAACTGGCCAGTCATGTCATCAATGAAGGCAATGGCGGACAAGTCATGCCTGAAGACAATACCTATGCGGATTTTTATAAACGCATACAGCTTATCTTCTCAAATTTACACTCTGATTTTACCTGTGCATATGATGGAGTCAGTGTTTTTACTGACGAAGAAATTGAAAACCACATTCGTTTAGCAGAAGTCAATTATGAAAAGATCAATGAACAACAACTCAATCAATCGATCTTGACCAAAGAAGACAAAGAAGCTTTGGTTGAACTCAGAAAGTTCAACATCGAAGCTTTAAATCATTTAAGTTTCACTGCCGTTACCTTTGGCCGTTTGCCTTTGATCTCACAATCAAAACTGGCCCTTCTGGCTGAAAAAGGCTTTGTCCATCAGATCGTCTTTAAAAACAATCACTATGTCTGGATCTTCATCATCAGTAATGCAGATGACGCAAAAATCAATCAGAGCGTCTTAGAGAGCTTATTCTTTGAACCCATCCCTATTCCTAAGATCGATGAGAAACAGCTTGCCTTGGACTGTGAATCAACCATAGGACAGATTTATGGTTATGTTGAACATAATGCTGAAATAAGAAGATATTATAAATATATGGCCATCTTCGATGACATCGCTGTTGTCACTGGCTTTGTTCCTAAGAAGCGTGTAAAGGCCTTTAAATCCATGTTTGGAGAGATGGAAGATGTTACGATCCAAGACTTCCCAGCCGGCTTAGAAGAAGGTTTAGAACCTCCTACGATCTTAAAGAACAACTGGTTCGCAAAACCCTTTGAGCTCTTCATCGAAATGTATGGTTTACCTCATTATGGCGATTTCGATCCAACGCTATATCTCGCAGTAACGTATTGTTTCTTGTTTGGAATCATGTTTGGAGACCTTGGACAAGGTTTTGTCTTAAGCTTAGGCGGTTGGCTCTTATGGAAGAAAACAGGTAATCGTTTGGCTTCTGCAGCCATTAGGATCGGCATATTCTCAATGTTCTTTGGATTGGTGTTTGGATCCTTCTTTGGGGAAGAACACGTCTTAGATCCGCTGTATACAGCATTAGGGATGAGTGGTAAACCTTTAGAAGTCATGGAACCTTCAAGTACCAATGTCTTACTATTAGGAGCCATTGCGATTGGGGCAACCTTGATCCTAAGTTCCATCTTCATTAATATTATCTTACGTTTCAAACGTAAACAATTGGGAGAAGCCCTCTTCTCACAGAATGGATTGGCAGGCTTTATCTTCTATGGATCTTTGATTGGGATGTTGACCCTTGAGATGATGTTTCAAATCAAGGTGCTCAATATCTTTACAGAAATCATCTTCTTAGGGATCCCCTTATTGATGATCTTGCTTCGTGAACCATTGACTCATCTGGTCAAGAAGGTCGCCATCAAACCTCACGAAGGTTGGGGTGGTTATCTGACCGAAGCTGTGTTTGAACTCATTGAAGTCCTATTGAGTTTTGTATCAAATACGATGAGTTTCTTGCGTGTTGGAGGTTTCGTGCTCTCACATGCCGGAATGATGTTCGTTGTTATGACCCTTAAGGATATGAGTGGCTCAGCTGGTTTGCTGGTCATCATCATCGGAAATATATTTGTCATGGGCCTTGAAGGCCTGATCGTCGGTATCCAAACCTTAAGGCTTCAGTATTATGAAATGTTTAGCCGTTACTATGAAGGCGGGGGCAAAAAATACATCCCCACCACCACATTAGATCACTAGGAGGAAACAACCCATGTTAACGATCTTCGAAGCAGTTGCACCTTTATTCATCATCGCCTTAATCTCCCTTCCGGTCATTCCGGTCCTTTCTGGCAAAGTCTCCGCCAAGAATGCAAAATTCAGAGTCTTGACTCAAATCAGTTTGTTTGCGGCAGCTTTCTTAGGTGTCTTGATATTCCAAGTCAATGGCTTAGTCGCTCATGCGGCTGAAACCATCCCAACCGGTATTGCTGGAACAAATGCACAAGGCCTAGGCTTTATTGCGGCAGCCATCGTTACTTCGGCTTCTGCCTTAGGTGCCGGCTTTGCGGTTGCGGCAGCTGCACCGGCTGCGATTGGAGCCATCTCCGAAAATTCCGAAAACTTTGGTAAAGCGATGATCTTCGTTGCTTTGGCTGAAGGGGTCGCTATTTACGGATTGTTGATCTCCATCCTTATCATCAACAAACTTTAAGTCTATGAAATTCTTTTTGATCAGTGATAACACCGATACCCAAATGGGTCTGCGTTTAGCAGGCATAGATGGGGTCGTTGTCCATACTAGGGAAGAAGTGCTCAGTGAGCTCAATAAAGCCATTCAAGATGACAGTATTGCCATCGTTTTGATGACGACCTTGGCTGTTGCGACTGCCCCTGGAGAAATCGCTGAACTTAAGCTTAAATTATCTAAACCTTTGATCGTGGAAATTCCCGATCGACATGGTTCAGCAAAAATCGGTGAGACCATTGATGCCTATATCAGTGAAGCCATCGGCATCAAGATTTAGGAGCCCCTATGGAACAAGAAAAACTAGCAGAAAACTTAGTCAAGGCGATTCAAACTCAAAGCCAAGAACGTTTGATGAATCTTCAGATTGATTATGAAAGCCAAAGACAGGAAATCATCGAGCGTTTTAGAGAAGAAGCCCAAGAAGAAGCCAATGTTTATAGTGAATTGGCCTTATCTGAACTTCGTAACTCTTTGATTCAAAATGAATCTCAATCCAAATGGAAAGTCAAAAAAGACCTTTTTATCCGTAGGGCTGAATTGGTCGATGAACTATTCGTAAAGGTCAAACAAGAACTGATTGATTTCACCAAAACATCTGAATATAAAGACTTCGTAAAAACATCTTTAGAACGTATTTTAAGTGAAAATACGGCTTTAGGTGCAACCATATTAGTCAAAGCTGTAGACAAGAACCTTTTTGAAGATCTGTCAAAACAACGGGTCAGTGTTGAAGTCAGCGAACGCATCCATATCGGTGGTTTTATCTTGAAAGATAAAGCAGGTTTAATGGAGATCGATGAATCATTGGATTATACATTAAAGGTTCAAAAGGAATGGTTTACGACACATTCTCAATTGGACTTTTAGGAGGCATGATGAAAGCAAACGCAAGCATCTATTCAATCAATGGTCCAGTCGTTAAAACGAAACTGGCTGTTGGTTTTCAAATGTTGGAAATGGTTTATGTGGGACATAAACAGCTTTTAGGTGAAGTCATTGGGATCAATGATATATATACTACGATCCAGGTCTATGAAAGCACCACAGGCTTAAAAATCGGAGAACCGATCTTTAAATCTAATAGTCCTTTAGGGGCTACTTTAGGTCCTGGCATCTTGACCAATATTTTTGATGGGATTCAAAGACCTTTAAAAGAAATGGCTGAAATTTCAGGGATGTATGTCTCTGAAGGCAGAGGTCTCAATGCGTTAAATGAAACCAAGCTTTGGGACATTACATTAAAAGTTAAAGTTGGAGATAAAGTCTTAGGTGGTGATATTTTTGCGACAACACCAGAAACATCATTGATCCAACATCGTATGATGGTTCCTAATCAAATCAAAGGCACTGTCACTTTCGCTAAAGATAATGGTTCCTACAACATCAATGAGATCTTAATCATCGTAACAGATGAATATGGAATTCAGCATTCTTTAAGTTCTGTTCAAAAATGGCCGATCAGACAAGCTCGTCCTGTCGGCAGACGTCAAGTCATATCTGTTCCTTTGATTACCGGTCAGCGTGTCATCGATACTTTCTTTCCGATCGCTAAAGGTGGAGCTGCGGCAGTACCTGGAGGCTTTGGGGCAGGCAAAACCATGACTCAGCACCAACTGGCTAAATGGTGTGATGCGGACATCATTGTTTATGTAGGTTGCGGAGAACGCGGTAATGAGATGACCCAAGTCTTGGAAGAATTCTCTGAATTGGTGGACCCTAAGTCACATAAACCTTTGACCGATAGAACGGTATTGATTGCTAACACCTCTAATATGCCTGTAGCTGCACGTGAAGCTTCGATCTATACAGGTATCACTTTAGCTGAGTATTATCGCGACATGGGCTATCATGTGGCTCTGATGGCTGATTCTACATCACGATGGGCTGAAGCATTACGTGAAATATCAGGCCGTTTAGAAGAAATGCCGGCTGAAGAAGGCTTTCCTGCTTATTTACCTTCCCGTATCTCACAATTCTATGAACGTGCTGGTTATGTCGAAAACATCAATCACTCAGAAGGATCCGTCACCATCATTGGGGCAGTTTCTCCTCAAGGTGCTGATTTTTCTGAACCTGTCACGCAAAACACAAAACGTTTCGTCAGAGCTTTCTGGGCTTTGGATAAATCATTGGCTTATTCACGTCATTTCCCGGCCATCAACTGGAACATTTCTTATTCAGAATATATGGATGATTTAAGGAAGTGGTATGACACCAACGTCGATCGTAAATTCGTTGGGCTCAGAGCCGAAATGATGAGCATCCTGCATGAAGAGACCCAATTGATGGAGATCGTCAAACTCATCGGATCAGATGTATTACCTGATGATCAGAAGTTGGTCTTAGAGATCGCCAGAGTTATTCGTGTCGGGTATCTTCAACAAAATGCTTTCCATCCGGAAGATACTTTCGTACCCTTTGAGAAACAATTTAAAATGTTACAGCTGATTTCGTATTTAAAAGCGCAGTCTGTTCGTCTGCTTAGCACCAAAAGAACCATCAGAGCCATTACAGCAACTGGTATTTTCGATGAGTTGATCAAAATCAAATATGATGTCAAAAACAACGAAATCGAAAAACTGGATACCTATTATGAAAAAATTGACCTGGCTTTAGCCAGTGTCAAGTAAGGGGAAAACCATGAGTCGTCAATACATCGGTTTAAAAGAAATCAAAGGCCCCTTGATTATCCTGGATCAAGTCGAAGATGTCAGTTTCGAAGAAGTCGTTGAAATCGAATTGGAAGATGGAAGCACTCGTTTTGGCCGTGTGGTTGAAATACAGGGTCAACAAGCCGTTATCCAAGTCTTTGAAGGTACTTCTGGTCTATCAAAAATCAACACTAAGACACGTCTTTTAGGTCATCCTATGGAGATTGCTTTATCCCGGGAAATATTGGGTCGTATCTTTAATGGGGGAGGCAAACCAATCGATGGATTAGGGGAAGTCTATGCCCAAACCAAGGCAGACATCAATGGTCACTCGTTAAATCCAGTCATGCGTAAATATCCTAGAAACTACATCAATACTGGCATATCTGCGATCGATGGATTAAATACACTGATTCGTGGCCAAAAACTGCCCATCTTTTCAGGTTCAGGGATGCCGCATAATCAGTTGGCTGTCCAAATCGTTAAACAAGCCAACATTGCTTCTTCAGAAGATCAAGAATTTGCGATCGTATTTGCGGCAATGGGTGTTAAAAATGATGTTGCGGATTTCTTTAAGCGTTCATTTGAAGAAACGGGCGTTATGGAAAAAGTCGTTATGTTTCTTAACTTATCCAACGATCCCATCATCGAACGTATTTTGACTCCACGCTGTGCTTTGACGGTTGCGGAATATTTGGCTTATACCTGCGATATGCATGTCTTGGTCATCATGACCGATGTGACTTCGTATTGTGAAGCTCTGCGTGAATTCAGTTCATCTAAAGAAGAAATCCCAGGCCGTAAAGGTTATCCAGGCTACTTATATTCAGATTTGGCTTCACTTTATGAAAGAGCCGGTATCGTTAAAGGTAAAAAAGGTTCTGTAACTCAGATTCCTATTTTGACCATTCCTAACGATGACATCACGCATCCTGTTTCTGACTTGACAGGATACATTACTGAAGGACAGATCGTCTTAGATCGTAATCTTCATCAGACCAATGTTTATCCTCCAATCGGTGTATTACCGTCACTAAGTCGTTTGATGAAAGATGGGATCGGTGAAGGCTATACCCGTGCTGATCATTCTTCTTTGAGTACTCAACTCTTTGCGTGTTATGCGAAAGTCCAAGATGCCCGAGCTTTAGCGTCTGTCATCGGTGAAGAGGAACTCTCCCTCATCGATCGTAAATATATGGCTTTTGGACGTTTATTCGAAAAATATTATGTTGGGCAAGGCTTTAAAACCAATCGTAAGATCGAAGAAACCTTAGATTTAGGCTGGTATTTATTGAGTTTGCTTCCAATCGGTGAATTGGATCGTGTCTCTAAAGAATTCTTAGATGAATACTACAATATCGATTTGGCCATCACCCACTTTATGGCATTACAAGGTGGTCAACTCGATGAGGTCTTAAGGAAACGTTAACATGGGAATAACCAGAATCTCACCCACCAAAGGCAATCTGATCGCGACGAAGAAGTCGCTGGATCTAGCCAAATTGGGTTATGAACTGATGGATCGAAAACGCAATGTTTTGATTCGGGAAATGATGATGCTGGTCGATAAGGTCAAGACTTTACGCGATGAGATCACTTTTACGTATGAGCAAGCGTATCTTGCTTTGCAGCAAGCCAACATCTCCTTGGGCGTGGTCAGTGAGATCGCCAATACCGTTACGATTGAAAACGGAGTTCATGTGGTCTATCGTTCTGTCATGGGGATCGAGATTCCCAATGTATCGATGGATGAAAGCGAAGTTGCTTTCCAGTATGGTTTTACAGAATCTAACTCTAAACTCGATGAAGCCACCATCTTATTCAATAAAGCCAAACGTTTGACGATCCTGTTGTCTGAAGTCGATAATGCGATCTTTAGATTGGCCAGAGCTGTCCAGAAAACTCAAAAGCGTGCCAATGCTTTAAAAAACATTGTATTGCCTGCGCTTAAAGACGACATCAAATTCATCTCTGAAGCCCTCGAAGAGAAGGAGAGAGAAGAATTTACCCGTTTAAAAGTCATCAAGAATAAAAAAGCACAAGCTGCCTTACAATAAGGCAGCTTTTTTTAGGGATTTTAAGTTTATCTACGAAAAATAAAATATGATGACAGAAAACCATCAAGATCAAATTGATTTAATCAATTTCCATGCGCATCTTTATCGAGCCTTGATGAGTCGATTAAGATATGGTCAAGAGATCCGTTTTAATTCTATAATGGATCCTTGCGATAAGGATTATTTGTTTTTGATCCAAGAAACGCTGACTCGGTTGTCTGATGAAGAACAGCGTTTATTGCATAATGATTTTTTAATGCCGACTTCTAGGAATTGGTGGATGAACTACTATTCTAAGAGCACCTATTATCGTTTGAGATATCTTACAATGAGCCGATTTTTACATTGTCTGCACCATGAAAAAATGGTATGATGATGTCGTCAAAAATTGAACAATTTAAAGGAGCCACGATGTTAAAAGGGATAGCCGCATCCAGCGGTGTAGTAGTAGCCAAGGCCTATAAACTTGAGCAGCCTACAGTCAATGTAGTTCGTCGCACAGCAGATGTCCAAGCAGAAATCGATAAGTTCAAAGCCGCATTAGTGAAGACTCAACATGATATCGAAACCATCAAAGCCAAAGCAGTCGGAAAATTGACTGAAGATGAATTGGCGATTTTTGATGCCCATATCATGGTGACTCAGGATCCTGAATTTACCGGACAAATGGAAGAGATGATTCGCAGTGAAGCAGTCAATGCCGAATATGCGACTCAAGAAGTCAGCAATATGTTCATTCATATGTTTGAAAACATGGATGATCCTTATTTTAGAGAACGTGCTGCCGACATCAAAGATGTCAGTTATCGTCTACAATGCCACATCTTAGACTTGATCATTCCTGATTTATCACTCATCAATGAAGAAGTCATCATTGTCGCCAATGATTTGACCCCATCAGATACAGCGCAGCTCAATAAACAATACACCAAAGGATTTGCGACCCAAATCGGTGGCCGTACATCACACAGTGCCATTATGGCCAGAAGCTTAGAAATCCCAGCCGTTGTGGGAATCAATGGATTACTCGATCATGTCAATCATGGAGATATCTTGGTTTTGGATGCGATTGATGGGTTTGTGATGGTAAATCCTGAAGCCAGCGATCTTAAACATTATAAAAATAAAGCTGATAACTTCGCAGAACTTAAAGCCAGTTTAAAAATCATGAAAGATGCTGAAAGCATTACCCTTGATCATCGTAGAGTCGAACTTGTCGGCAACATTGGAACACCAAATGATGTCGAAGGTGTCTTGGCGAATGGCGGAGAAGGCGTAGGTCTGTATCGCACTGAATTCTTATATATGGATGCAACAGCTTTACCTACTGAAGAAGATCAGTACATAGCTTATAAAACGGTTTTAGAAAAGATGGGTAAACATCCTGTCGTGGTCAGAACTTTAGATATCGGTGGAGACAAAGAATTGAGTTACTTACCGATTCCTCACGAAATGAACCCGTTCTTAGGTTATCGTGCCATTCGTTTATGTTTAGATCAAAGAGATATCTTCAGAACTCAAGTCAGGGCTTTATTAAGAGCTTCAGTTTATGGAAAATTATGTATCATGTTTCCAATGATCGCAACACTGAATGAATTCAGAGATGCTAAACAGTTCGTTTTGGATAATGAAAAAGAATTACGTGCTGAAGGGGTTGCTGTATCCGATGATTATGAAATCGGAATGATGGTTGAAATTCCGGCAGCTGCAATTTTAGCAGATCAATTCGCAAAAGAAGCTGACTTCTTCTCGATTGGGACCAATGACCTCGTTCAATATTCTATGGCTGCAGATCGTATGAGTGAAAAAGTATCGTATCTGTATCAACCGCTTAATCCTTCCTTGCTTCGTTTGATCAAACTAACCATTGATGGAGCTCACTCCCATGGTAAGTGGTGTGGTATGTGTGGTGAATTAGCCGGTGATGAAATCGCAGCCCCTGTTTTGTTGGGTTTGGGCTTGGATGAATTCTCTATGTCTGCCAGCAGTATTCTACAAACACGCAAAACAATTCGTGCCTTGAAGTATTCTGATATGCAGATCATGGCTGAAAAAGCTCTGAAACTGTCAACTCAAGAAGAAGTCATCGAACTGATCAAAGCCAGTATCTAACTTAAAAAGCATCCATTGGATGCTTTTTTACTGATTTCAATAAAGATAATAAAAAGCTTGGTTGATTGACCAAGCTTATTTTTTCTTAAATAATTTAAAGAGACTATTTTTTACTTCTTTTTCAGGTGCTTTTTTATGTAGCATTGCGATGACTTTTCGTCCTCTGTAATTTTCTAGCACGTAGTATTCACCATTCTTAAGTAAGAAGACCAACTTATCTCCAAACGCTGCATCTGATTTGAATTCCCAAGTTTCAATATCAGAGAAAGGTAACAGAAATCCTTTGGTTTGATCTTCTGCATCATAGATGACCAAAAGGTCTTCATAAAGATCGGCAATTCTGCGATCTTTGACTTTAACGATGTTGATGATGACCAAGAGTAAGATGATGGTTCCAAAAAGAATGATCCCCCAATTAAGCCCAAAGTTTTGAATCCCAGCCAACACAAGTGACAATCCAAAAGTAGTCATGATGACCAAGACCAATATCGGTCGTAAGGTCATTCGATAAACAGGTTTACCTAAATTAAGGGATGCAATATCGATGAGTTCTTTGTTCATAAATTCCTCTTTGTTTTACCATGTCATTATAAAGTAGAAGACCCATTCAAGCAAGTTGATTGAATAAGTTGAAATGGTTTGATATAAGATTAATGAGACGTGTAAATGGACACATTTGCATAATTTATGCATTTTCATTATAATGAAGACAATGATACGGAGTAATAACCATGATCAAAGCACTTTTAAAATCAAAAATGGAACGTTTTTCAAGACAAGAAAAAAATATAGCAGCTTATTTGCTGGATCTTAAGAGCGATCCTCGTGTATTGACTTCTAATGCTTTAGCTGAGCAATTGGGCATGTCGCAATCTACAGTCATCCGTTTTACCCAAAAACTTGGCTATGAAAGTTTTAGGAGTTTTTTGGTCGATTTAAATAAAGTATATGCAGATGATCAAAGAATTAGAGAATTGGAATTAGAAACATCAGATGCGATGAAGATTTTGATGTTGCGTTATGAAGAAGCAATTCAAGAAACGCACATCCTCAATAAAATAGAATCCATCAAGCAAGCTGTATCGATGATTTTGGCTGCTGATCGCATTGTGGTTTATGGGGCTGCTAATTCTAGTATCTTTGCGGAATACTTGAGTAATCAACTCAACAAAACAGGGCTTTTTGTCCAATTCTCAAAAGGAAACCATGCGACTTTGGTTTCAGTTTCACAGCTTAGTCCTAAAGGACTTGTCGTCTTGATTTCTCAATCAGGAGAGACTGCGGATACATTAGAAACCGCAAAACGAGCAAAAGAACACGGGATTCCAGTGATTTCTTTAACAGGACATCATCCTAATGCATTGCATGATATTTCGGATTTGGTGCTTTATAGCAGTGATTATGCTAAGAATGTGATGAATATTAGAATATCCCAACTGTTTTTAGTTGACATTTTGATTCAAGAAATCACGAAACTTAAAGAATAAACATTTAATATTGACGATCATCATGACTGAATATTGATAAAGAAGGGAAGTTCCTTCTTTTTATTGAATAATGAAAGAATATTCAGTATGATGAAACAATGAAAAATCTTAAGCATACATTAAGTATTACCTTTCCTTTAACCCTTCCTGTATTAGCAGGTTATTTGATGTTGGGAATGGCTTATGGCATCTTGATGAGTGATAAAGGATTTTCAATCATATGGACCTTTTTAATGAGTGCTGTGGTATTTGCGGGTGCTATGCAATATGCTGCGATACCATTATTGCTATCCACGTTTAATCCGCTTCTGGCTTTCTTAGTGGCACTCTTGGTGAATATACGACATTTGTTTTATGGAATCTCAATGCTAGATCGATTCAAAGGTCTCAAGGGTAAAACATTCTTGATTTTTGCGATGGCAGATGAAGCTTTCTCAATCAATGTCGCTAATAAGGTTCCAAAAGACATTGATCCTTCTTTGTTTTATCTAACGATTACAGGCTTGTGTTATCTGTATTGGCAAGTTGCTTGTCTTATGGGGCACCTGTTATCTGTTTTTATACCAGATCAAATCAAAGGCTTTGATTTTGTGTTGACGGCTTTGTTTTTTGTTATGTTTCTTAATCAGTGGAAAAATAATGATCGAAGGGTTTACCTGTTGTTGGGTGTCTTTTCAACTCTGTTTTCACTCGTTGTATTTGGTAAAACACAGTTCTTATTGATGTCGATGTTACTGATTGTACTAGGGATTTTGGGTTTTAGGCACATTCAGGAGAAACATCATGAGTGATCTTCAACTGCTGATTTCAGTATTGGCTATGGCATGTGCAACCATCTTAACTCGATTCTTGCCATTTATTCTCTTCCCTCAAAATAAGCCCATCCCCAAAGTTGTATCTTTCTTAGCAGATCGTTTACCTTATGCAAGTTTAGGACTATTGGTCATCTATGCCTTAAAAGATGTGAAAATCACATCTGCTCCTTATGGGTTGACTGAATTATTATCTTTGATCGTGATTGCGGTGATCCATCAGTGGAAAAACAACACATTATTGAGTATAGCTGGGGGATTACTGATATATCTGTTTTTAGTAAATTATGTTTAAATAAGTGATTGTTTGTCTTGCACCTGAATATTAGGGTGCTATAATAAAAATATAGTTGTTACATAGTTAAAACTATGTGAAAACATAGAGGACAATTAAATATTTAAGTTATCTTTGAAGGTTATGATTGATTTAAATTTCAATCTCTTTTATAAACCTAAAAAAATTTCGAAAATATTCGTCAATTTGTGTTGAAAGAGACTCTGTATAGGTAAGGAAGCAATCTTTATGACCCTTATGGGTAAAAAAGCTCTGGAAGTTGCATTCATTAGGTAAATACGTTGTAAAAGGGTAAACCACTTCGAAAGGGTGGGGCACAAAGTTGAGCGTCTAAAGTTATTCAAAGTAACCATGACCGGCCAATTGCACTCGTGCTATTGGAAGGTCATTTTTCTTTATAAAGGAGGAAAGCATATGAAATTATTCTGGAAGAAGCTGGTACTATGGACTATGGTACTGGTGCTCACTGCGGGGCGAGGCTTTGTTGAAGTCACTGCACTAACCCCTTACACCGGAGACACGTTCGAATTGAATATCGACGTCGATACCAGCAACAATGCTGGTGTTGGGGCTGGTATTTATGAATGTCTCTATGATGATCAACTTGTTTCTTTAGTGAATTCCCAAGGTTGGGTTTTAACTGAAGGGGCAGATGCGACATCTGTTGTACAGTATTATAAGGATCACTTTGGTTGCTCAGATCCAGATTATGATCCGATTGACACCACACACAAAAGTTACATATTCTTTAATGTGACTTACTGGAACGGTGGTCCTAAGTCTGGAAATCTCAAATTTGTTGGGATTCAAGCTTCTGGATTCTCAAACGTATTGCCTGTGGCCTATGGTCAAAATCTAACGACTCCAGAAGACACCAATTTGAACATCACATTGACTGGTTTCGATGTTGATGGAGATCCGTTATCATTTAGTTTGTTGAATGTTTTGACTGAACCAGCTCATGGAACATTGACTGGCACAGCACCGAATCTGCATTATATGCCTGATCTTGACTATGTGGGAACAGATAGCTTTACCTTCAAAGTCAATGACGGATATGGCGATTCTACAGTAGCGACGATCAATATCACCGTTACCCCGCAAAATGATGCACCTATTGCACATGATCAAAACTTATCAACACCAGAAGACACCAATCTCGACATTACATTGACGGGTTTGGATGTTGATGGAGACCTCTTATCTTATATCTTACTGAATATATTGGTTGAACCAGCACATGGAACATTGACTGGTACAGGATCTGACTTACATTATTTGCCAGACCTAAACTATGTTGGACCAGACTATTTTACTTTCAAAGTCAATGATGGTTCAGTGGATTCAAGTGTTGCCACCATCAGCATTACCGTTACACCGGTTAATGATGCTCCTGTTGCTTACGATCAAGCTCTTTCGACAGACGAAGATATTCCTCTCAATATTACTTTGACAGGCTTTGACATCGAAGGGGATCTCTTGTCTTACATCTTATTGAATACGCTAACCCAACCGGCTCATGGAACATTGACTGGAACTGGCGCAAGTTTAGTTTATACACCAGATGCTAACTATGTTGGAACAGACAGTTTCACATTCAAAGTGAATGATGGATCATTAGATTCTAACGTAGCGACCATTTCAATTAAAGTTGATGCAGTCAATGATGCCCCAGTTGCTGATGATCAAACATTATCAACGAATGAAGATACCCCTCTCAATATTACTTTGACCGGGATGGATATTGATGGCGATCTATTGACCTATATCTTATTGAACACACTTACTGAACCAGCTCATGGAACATTGACTGGTACAGGTGCAAGCTTAGTTTACACACCAGATGCTGACTTTGTTGGATTTGACAGTTTCACATTCAAAGTGAATGATGGATCTGTGGACTCCAATATTGCAACCATCAGCATCAATGTTGGTGTAGTCAATGATGCTCCAGTTGCACATGATCAATCCCTATCAACCAACGAAGATACTCTTCTTAATATTACCTTGACAGGCTTTGACATTGATGGCGATCTCTTGACTTTCATCTTATTGAATACGCTAACTGAACCAGCTCATGGAACATTGAGTGGGACTGGCGCAAGCTTAGTTTATACTCCTGATTTGAATTATGTTGGAACAGATAGCTTCACATTCAAAGTGAATGATGGATCTTTGGATTCAAACATTGCGACAATTTCAATTAAGGTTGACGCAGTCAATGATGCTCCTGTTGCTGATGATCAAAATCTATCTACTCCAGAAGATACGCCACTTGATATCACCTTAACAGGTTTCGATGTCGAAGGCGATCTCTTGACTTTCATTTTATTGAATACCTTGACTGAACCAGTTCATGGAACATTGAGTGGAACAGGTGCAAGTTTGGTTTATACACCGGATGCGAACTATTTTGGATTTGACAGTTTCACATTCAAAGTGAATGATGGTTCATTGGATTCGGCAGTTGCGACGATTCAGATCAAAGTCACTGCAGTCAATGATATTCCTGTAGCAGATGATCAAAATCTTTCTACTCCAGAAGATACACCACTTGATATCACCTTAACGGGTTTCGATGTCGAAGGCGATCTCTTGACTTTCATTTTATTGAATACCTTGACTGAACCAGCTCATGGAACATTGACTGGTACAGGTGCAAGTTTAGTTTATACACCGGATGCGAACTATGTTGGATTTGACAGCTTCACATTTAAAGTAAATGATGGATCAGCAGATTCTAATGTAGCTACGATTTCAATCACGGTTACTGCAGTTAATGATATTCCTGTAGCAGATGATCAAAATCTTTCTACTCCAGAAGAAACACCACTTGATATCACCTTAACGGGTTTCGATGTTGAAGGTGATCTCTTGACTTTCATTTTATTGAATACCTTGACTGAACCCGCTCATGGAACATTGAGTGGAACAGGTGCAAGCTTAGTTTATACTCCAGACTTGGACTTTGTTGGAATGGATAGTTTCACATTCAAAGTCAATGATGGCTCATTGGATTCAGCTGTTGCGACGATTTCAATCACAGTTACTACAGCCAATGATGCTCCTGTAGCGAATGATCAAACGCTTTCTACTCCAGAAGATACACTCCTTAATATTACTTTGACAGGTGTGGATATTGATGGAGACTTATTAGCTTACATTTTATTGAATACATTGACTGAACCAGCTCATGGAACATTGACTGGAACAGGTGCAAACCTACAGTATGTACCAGATGCTAACTATGTTGGAACAGATAGTTTCACATTTAAAGTGAATGATGGAACCGTTGATTCTAATTTTGCGACGATTTCGATTACAGTTACTGCAGTCAATGATGCTCCAGTTGCCAATGGTGATGCGTTTATTCTTCTACAAGGAACAGCACATGATGGCACACTTATTGTGAGTGATGTTGATCTCACAGATCCTATTACGTATATCCTCGTATCTGCTCCACTTCGTGGTACGGTCGTTATTAATCCTGATGGAACCTACAGATACACACATAATGGCGTGAATGTGCTTCCTGATTCATTTACCTATAAAGTCAATGATGGGACAACAGATTCAAACATTGCGACAGTTAATATTACTGTTAGAGCACGCCCAGTTGTCAACAATGCTCCTGGTACTTTACCTGAAACGATTACTGTTATTGAAGGCGGAAGCATAGACGATCAAGTCGAAGGATTCGACATTGATGGCGATGCGATTACATTCATTCTTGTAACTGATGTTTCTAACGGAGTCTTACAGTTCAATGCGGATGGTGAATATACCTATACCCATAATGGAACTGAAACGATTACTGACACATTCAGTTTTAGAACCTTCGACGGAAAAGCTTATTCAGCGATCAGAACAGCAACCATTACCATTACACCGGTCAATGATGCTCCTGTTGCTGTAGACGGCGAAGATACGACAGACTTTGAAACTCCATTAAATGGAAATATTAATGGATTGATCAGTGATGTTGACAGTACCAGTTGGACCATTGGTTTGGTTGGCAATGTTGCACACGGAACCTTAGTCCTTAACGCAAACGGAACCTTTACATATACTCCGAATGCCGGTTTCTTTGGTGAAGACAGCTTTACCTTCAAAGCCAATGATGGCGCTCTCGATTCTAATATCGCGAAGTATACCATTACGGTTGATGAAGAAGTCATCATCGTTGATCCTGAAACACCATTAAGTCCGTTGGACTTCTGGTGGGCTTACCTGCTTGGCTTATTGCTCCTGTTGTTGTTCTTCTTAAGACCGAATCTGAAATATGCTTTGGTTGATAAAGAAGGCAAAGAAAAAGTAATTAGACGTCATATCTTCGCTAACGGCAAAGATGACCTGTATGTAGATCTCAATGACAAAGGTGTAGAAGGCTTAGTTGCCATCGACCTCGTTGTCTACAAACAATTGGCTAAGAGAGAACAAGGTAAGAAGATTACCTTCAACCTCTTCAAGAAACCAGTAAAAGTCATTAGTGTTCCTGAAGATCAAGACGAAAAGATTGAAGACCAGATTAAATTTTAATGGTTGATCAGACAAAGAATACCGAGTAATCGGTATTCTTTTTTTATGTCACAAGTTAAAAATAAGTTGATTTTATGATTTGGTGCTATAATGTGGGTAGTTAGAGGATCAAATCTAATAAGTGTAAAGAGTTTTCAGAGTTTCTATAAGGTTGATGGATTGTGCATTAAGTTGCTTCCTCTAACTTAAGACGATGGAATTCTTTTTCGTTTCTAGATGAGATTAGTTTATTCTATGAGTGCTGTGTTTAGTTTATTTTCGTGTTGATGTTTTATGTGCCTTGAAGTAATGATTGCATTGTCGTGTTGTGCAGAGCCTTTGATTGTCTTAGGGCATTGGAGTGTTGTGCAGAGACGTTAATGGAGTGCATTGCTTAGAAGTGCAGAAAAGGAATACCGCTAATGGTATTCCTTTTTATGTTCTTCTAACACTTATGTGATATAATCAAACCATTATTTTTAAGGGGTAGGTTATGCGAAAACTTAGTCTTAGGGTCATCTTAGCTTTCTTAGCGGTTTATATCTTTTGGGGTGGAACGTATGTGGCCATTAAACTAGGTTTGGACTCTTTTCCGCCGATGCTTTTAGCCGGGACACGTCACTTGACTTCTGGTTTCATTATGTTGAGCATTGCTTTAGTTCGTAAAGACAAATTCCCTAAACGTTCTGAATTTATGATGTCTGCTTTGATTGGTTTGATGATGCTTTTGATTGGAAATGGCTTGGTAACCTTAACTGAAGAGACAGTGCCATCAAGTATCGTATCTTTACTTATTGGGGCTGTACCTCTATGGATCATTTTATTAAATTGGATATTTGGAGATAAGAAAAAACCCACTCTGTTTCATATGATAGGGGTCATTTTAGGACTTATGGGGATCGCACTTCTTGTCTTTCGCTCCCAACAAGAAGGACTTACACAGTTTGATCCTTTGGGCTTCTTTTTGATTCTTTGTGCTGCAATCTCATGGGCTGGAGGCTCTTTATTATCACGACATGCGTCATTGCCTAAATCACCTTATATGAACTTAGCGATTCAGATGATCACGGGCGGTGTTGCTTTATATGTGCTTGCGACCTTAAGAAATGAATGGCTTAGATTTGACATTCTAGAGGTGTCCATACAATCATGGTGGTCATTAGGTTATCTAATCCTATTTGGATCCATCATTGCCTATAGTGCTTATATATGGCTATTGAAGCATGTTGATCCAACCTGGGTATCCACTTATGCATTTGTGAATCCAGTGGTTGCAGTTTTCTTGGGTTGGTTATTGGCGAAAGAAAACTTAAGTATTAATGCTTTGTTTGCAGCAGCCATAATCGTTATTTCAATCATTTTTATGACTTTAAATATTAAACAGAAAAAGAACTAAGCTTACTCTATATCAATCAAATTTACTTTCTCGACACCTTGACCTTCTTTCAATTCAGTTAAGAACTCAGTGATACTAATATTCAATCCTAAGATATCCAGTGTCATCATGACACTGGCTTTTTCACGGATCGGAACAGTTTGAGTAATGGTGATCACATTGGCTTCATGATCACTTATACAACGTAATACCTCAGACAAGACACCTTGTTTATGATCAAGAAGCATGGTTAAGATGGCTTTTCTAACGGGACCTACCTCTTCTGGTAAAAAGACATAGTCTTTGTATTTATAATAGGTTGAACGAGAAATACTTACTTTTTTACACGCATCACTGATGTCTTTAACTTCTCCACTGTTGATCAATTGTCTGGCTAAAATAACTTTCTCAAAGAAAGCTGGTAAAATTTTCTTATCAACTAAAAGTAAGTTAGGACTCATATTAATCCTTACTATACATAATTCCGTTTGGTTCAAATTTTAGTTCGATCAATTTAAATTTATGCCTTAATGTGTTAAGTTCAAGTTGTATTGGATCAACATTGATCGGACCCATATGTAATATACCAATGGTTGGTCCTGCCCCCGAAATATAGATTGATTTGATCCCTGACTTATCAAGGATCGCCAATACATTTTCAGATTGATATATTAGCGGGAAACGATAGGGATGATGAAGTTTATCTTGAATACAGAGGTCAATTTGGTTTTGATCACCCGTTTCAAGTGCTTTAAGCAATAATGGTAAGCGAGATAGATTATGAACTGCATCACTCATCAACACTTTATCTGGTAATGCAAGTCTGGTCAGTGAAGTCAAGAGTTCAAAATCAGGAATGACGAAGTAAAACCGTAAGTCTGGATGAATATCAAAAGTTTCGGTAAGCACTTTATCCTTACCAATCAGTGAGGCTCTTAGTCCACCTAAACAGGCAGGACAAACATTATCGGGATGACCTTCAAAAGTGCTGGCAGCCCAAGCGATTTCGCCTAATGTAAAATCGACTTCATGAATCAAGTGGGCACACAGTATTCCCGCAACGATGAAACTGGCACTGCTGCCCAACCCTCTGGCGACCGGAATATCTGATTGAACCTCAATATCTAGAAACTTGGGCTTTAGTTTTAACTGAGCTACACGATGAAGATAAGCCCGATGAAAAAGATTATGTTCATTCGTATAGGCTATAGGACAACCTTTGATTGAAAATTCAATGCCTTCTTTGACTTTGAAGGTCGCATAAAGCTGTAAAGCGACGCCTATGGAATCAAAACCTGGTCCTAGGTTGGCCGATGTGGCCGGTACTTTAATCGTGATCATGGTGCTCCTTTTGTTTGACCAGCGCATATAGCGCATCTTTATTGACCGTCAAGGGATGACGGATGGCCTTATCTTTTAAGTGACTTAAATGCACAGGACATTTCTGAAGGCTAATTTGAGATAAAGCCTCAAGATTGATAAATTCATCTGGATCGATCGTATGTCCTAAAGCTTTGAGGACAGTTGAAGGAAATTTAAACGGTGAAGCGGTTGCGCATACGATCATTGGTTCTTGATTCAAGTGATCTTGAGCTGCTTTGATGCCTACAGCAGTATGCGGATCAACCAAGATCCCGCAAGTTTCGTAAGTCGATTTAATGGTAGATTCAACGGTCTGTTGATTGACACTTTGTCCAATAAAGATCTCATTGATGCGTTTGTGTACAGACTTGGGAATTTGATAGGATCCAATTTTATCGAGTTGATTCATCCATTCCTTGACCAAACCATCGTTACGATCACTTAGTATACTCAACAAGCGTTCAAGATTACTGGAAACTAAAATATCCATTGAAGGGGAATTTGTTTGATGGAAACTTCGATTTCGATCATAGATCCCGCTTTGGATAAAATCAGTCAAGACGTGATTTTCATTGGATGCACAAATCAAACGCTGAATTGGTAAACCACTTAAATAGGCAAAATAAGCAGCTAGTATATTACCGAAGTTACCTGTAGGGATACTAAAGGAAACTTTATCTCCTAAACGGATCCTTTTCTGTCTGATTAAATCAAAATAAGCTTTATAATAATAGGTCATTTGAGGAATGAGTCGTCCTATGTTGATTGAATTTGCAGAAGATAAAGTAAGTTTGAACTCTTTAGATCTGTTAAAGATATCTTTGATTGCAGATTGGGCATCATCGAAATTCCCATTGATCCCAAAGACTTCAACATTATCTCCTAAGGCCGTGGTCATCTGTAGCTTTTGAATCGCACTGATCCCAAGCGTAGGATATAAGACAGTCAATGTAAATCCTTCCTTGTCTTTGAATCCTGCTAATGCTGCAGATCCCGTATCACCAGATGTTGCAGTCAAGATATGGGTGATTTCAGTGATTTTTAGCTTCGTTTTTGCTTGAGCCATAAGATAAGGTAAGATCGTAAGTGCGATGTCTTTAAAGGCAGCTGTAGGTCCATGAAAGAGTTCCAGTAGATAGATGTCTTTGCATTGAACCAAGGGAGTCATCTCTTCATGATCAAACTTATTCAAAAAGGCTTGATTCACCATATCTTTCAATTCTATAAGATCAAATTCATCAAAGTAAGCATGTAGAATCTTAACCAATAGTCCTTTAAAATCTAAATCTTTGATTTGATTCAGATCGATTTTAGGAAAAGATTCAGGGATTATTAAGCCCCCATCTTTAGCCAATCCATCTAAAATAGCACTGGTTCCTTGGCTGCTTAGGTTTTGGTCTCGAGTCGAGTTATATTTCATTTTCTGGTGATGTTCTCTAATCTTAGTTTAGATTGTTTCTATTTTAAATACAAGTGTGTTTCATAAGAGACAATACAAAAGATTTACTTAGATTGGTTGTTGAATGTGAAAAGGAGTTCTCGTGTTAAAATATGTGATAGGAGAACCATATGACCAAAGAACAATATTTACAACAACATCAAGCCTATCAAGAGAAGGTGGCTGCATATAGTTTGGCCCTAAGCACATTAAGTTGGGATGCTTATACGATCGCCCCTAAAAAGGGATCACCTTATCGTAATAAAATGGCCGCATTTTTATCAGGTGAATTATTCAGCATTACTACAGATCCCTCAGTCATAGAGCGTATCGAAGCCATGTCTCATCTTGATTATGATGAGATCACCAACCGCGAAATCGCTCAGATGAAGAAAGAAATCGATAAGACACGATATATCCCAAAAGATGTCTATGTTGCCTATAATAATCTGGTACGTGATGCCAATGACATTTGGGAAGAGGCGAAAGCGACATCAAATTATGAGCTGTTTAAACCTGTCCTAAAAAAACTAATTGAACAAACTAAAAAGGTGATGTCTTATCGAAAAGACTCCAGATCTGTATATGAGCAATTATTGGATGATTATGAAACCAACATGGGAATCAAAGAATATGATGCCTTCTTTTCTAAGTTAAGAAGTGACATCGTTCCTTTGATCCATCAGATCAAATCTAAACATATTGAACGACCAACATGGATGTCTGCTAAAGTACCTTTGGATCAACAAGCCAAAGTTGTTGAAAGATTGGCTCAGTTTCTTGATTATTCAAAAGACAGTGGTCAGATCAGTCTCAGCGTCCATCCGTTTTCCCAAGATTTCAGTGCTCACGACAATCGCGTTACTGTACGTTATCTAGAAGATAATTTCACATCAAGTATCTTCGCATTGATTCATGAGGTTGGACATGCGACCTACAACGGACAAGTCAATGAAGCTTATGATGGACGCTTTATCCGCAAATCGATGACGTATGGACTTCATGAGTCTCAATCACGGTTTTTTGAGAATATGCTTGGCAGAAGCAAAGCTTTCTGGGAATCCTTTTATACTGAGGTCCAAGACTTGGTTCCTTTATTAAAAACAGTATCACTTGATGAATTCATTGCTGGGATCAATCATGTTCAAGCTTCTTTGATTCGTATAGAAGCTGATGAATTGACTTATCCTTTACACATCATGGTTCGCTATGAGATAGAGAAAGGGTTGTTTGATGGCTCTTTGGATGTAGAAAATCTTGATCAAGTTTGGGCAGATAAAATTGAAGCATACTTAGGAATAAGACCACAGAATGTCTCTGAAGGTGTGTTACAGGATGTTCATTGGTCAGGCGCAATGTTTGGTTATTTCCCAACCTATGCCTTAGGATCAGCGTATAGTGCACAATGGATGAGTGCCTTAAGAAAAGATATGGATGTTGAAGAAGCACTCAGAAATCAAGACTTTAAGAAGATCAAAGCGTGGTTAAAAGATAAGATCCATACCCATGGGGGAGTCTATGAACCTCAGGAACTCTTACTTAGGGTAACTCAAGAAACCTTTAATCCGCAGTACTATATTGATTATTTAAAAGATAAAGTAAAAAAAATCATTGAATCCTAGAAAAGAAAGCCGAACATTCGGCTTTCTTTAAGGGGATATGGAAGACTAAAACCTGATGATTAAGCGGTCTGTGTTATAATAAAATAAATCAAAAACGGAAATCTCAATGCTTAAAAAATACCTTGGCTCACTATTACTTATCATCTTTATAGGATCGATCCTGTTCATATTTTTATCTGAAATCAGTCAATCTTATACACATCAAACCGATCAGAAAGCACTAGAGGCCTCAATAAGTGATCATGATGATTGGGTCGTTCCCGCAACGACCGGATCTGCAATGGGACTTGACCATGTCTTTGCGATAAAAAACATCAACTCATCAAAACGACTCATCAGTTTTGGATCTTCTATGACCTTGGCTGGCATCATTGATGATGTTTTTCAACGTGATCACATCAATGCCTCTACAGGTTCCATGAGTATTCAAACTTTGTTTGTTATGAAGTCTTATCTGACTGAATTAGGGTTAACGTATACGAATCAAGATGTCATCAAACTAGATCTTAGTCCGGTCATGTTTACTAAAAAGAGTTTGAATTTAGAAGTATTGGTCAGTGCATTACAATTTCAAAATATCTATACAGTCACTGAAGATCTTAAAGTTAAAAAGAATATGCTGGGGTTTATCGGCTCATTTTATGGGCTAAAAAGCAAAGCCATAGAAAAAGCATTTACTTACTTTACAAGTTCTCTTTTGAACGGAAATTTGGATTCACTTTATAAGGCACAACCCATTTCATTTGATCAATATGAGAAGTTCTTAGATTTCTCATTGAATAACACGGCACTGCTTGAGATTTTTATTGAAAGTTTCACCAATGAAAACTTAGTGATCGACTTGATGTTTATGCATCCTGATTTACAGAACTCTAAAACAGGTCTTCTGTTCAATACCTATGTCGATACCGTTTTGATACCATATCTTGATGAATTAGGGATTGCTTATCTTGATCATAGAACAGTTTATCTTAGTGAAGATTATGCGGATTCGACCCATCTGAATGGGAAGGCAAGACTAAGATATACCGCTTTGATCCAAGATGAATTAAGGAGTTTGGGCTATGAATGATCAACTAAAAGCATTGTTTGATTGTCAAACTGTAAACATGGAATATACAGAGCTTTTGAAATGGGCCAGGCGAATTGAGAAACAAGCATTGGATTTAGAATTACCAAAGCTTAAGATTGCGGTACTTGGTTCATCAAATACTCAGTTCTTTACAAAGATCTTAAAAGTTTCATTGTTTTCCAAACAGATTCAAGCTGAAATCTATGAAGGTGAATACGATAGTATTCGCTATGAAATCTTAAACCTTAAGAGTGATTTATATGCCTTTAAACCTGAGTTTATCATTTTGTTGCCTAACTTACGCGACCTGACACCTTTTCCAGCCATCTTAGATCCACAAGAAAACGTTGATTTGATGATTAAGGATGTGCTTACGTATTATCAACAACTTTGGTCAACAATAATCCAAAACAATCCATGTACGATCTTACAGGCAAATTTTGTCTTGCCTTTAGAGAACAGTTTGGATCAATTGGAAGTTAACGTTACCTACTCAAAAACATATTTCTTGATTAAACTTAATCAAGAATTGATGCTTCATAAACCAAAACAGGTTCATTTGATCGACGAGAATGGTCTTTCTAATGAAATAGGCAAATCAAGATGGTTTGATCCAACCAATGCCTTTCTCAATAAAGCTCCGTATGCTTATGAATGGTTACCAAAGACAGTTGATGCTTATGTTAGAAAAATAATAGGTTTACGTGGTTTCTTTCATAAAGTCTTAGTTCTAGATTTAGATAATACCTTATGGGGTGGGGTCATTGGTGATGATGGGCTTGAAGGCATCAATCTTGATCCTAATCATGCTTTAGGAGAAGCTTATTTAGCTTTCCAAAAGTATGTTTTGCAGCTTAAAGATAAAGGTGTAATGCTTGCGGTATGCTCAAAGAATGAAGAGACAACCGCTAGATTGGGATTTACTCATCCAAATATGCTGATTAAATTATCGGATATTGCTTGCTTTGTTGCCAATTGGAATGATAAAGCTTCAAATCTTAAGACGATTGCGGATACCTTAAATGTTAAAACAGATACCTTAGTATTCTTTGATGATAATCCGGCTGAGCGTGACATCGTCAAACAATTTCTTAAAGAAGTCACTGTGATAGATGTGCCTGAAGATCCTTCAGCCTATGTGAATGCTTTGTATCAGGCTCATGCCTTTGATTGGCCGCAAATTACAAAAGAGGACTTGTTAAGGATCAAGGCTGTTGAAGAAGATACTCAGCGTGAGATTCTTAAGACTCAATTTGTGGATTATGATGCCTATCTGGATTCGTTAAACATGATTGCGCAAGCCGGAAAAATTGGACCAGCTCAAATCGAAAGATTTGTACAACTGACCAACAAATCCAATCAGTTTAATTTAAGAACACAACGATATACAGAATCAGACATCATCCAACGCATTAACGATGAAGATTATGCTTGTCTCTACATCGATCTAAGTGATCGCTTCTCACCCTATGGGATCATAGCCTGCTTGGTACTTAAGAAGTCAGGCACAACTGCTTTTATTGAAAACTGGGTCATGAGTTGTCGAGTACTTAATCGAGGGGTAGAAACCTTTGCCTTAAATTTATTGATTGAACAAGCCAAAGCATGGGGCTGTATCGAATTGATTGGTGAATATATCCCAAGTTTAAAAAACGCGATGGTTAAAGATCACTATATCAAAATGGGCTTTGTAGAGATCAATGAAGTTACTTATCAACTTGATGAAAAGCATTTGCTTATACAACCCACACACATTGCCGTTAAGGAGGTCAAATGAGCATTCTAGAACAAGTACAGGTCATATTCAGAGATATCTTTGATGATGAAGGTTTGATCATTACCGGAGAAACCTCAGCCAAAGACATCGAAGACTGGGATTCATTGACACATATCCAGTTGGTAACCAAAATCGAAAAGCACTTTAAAATAAGGTTTACATTAAGTGAAATTACCAAACTGAAACAGGTATCAGACTTGATCCTGTTGATTCAAACAAAACAAACATGATTTCTTTGAGTTCATTGTGGTTTACCCTGATTCTTTTCAGTGCACCGCTGCTTTTTGTCTATAAAACGAAAGTTCGCAGTGAGATTTTTTTGATCGTTAATGTGGCACTTTTAATAGTGTCAGTTGGGACATGGCAAAGGGCACTTGTTACGTTGGCTTGGATCTTGATTCCATACTTTGCATCACAATTTATCAAGATCAGAAAATATCTGATAGGGGCACTGGTTTTAGGTTTTATCTATCTCAATCATTATGATTGGATCATACAGTCTTTAGGGATTCCTTATTTATTACCATTTAAAATATTAGGCTTGTCCTATATCTTGTTTAGGCAGATCGATTTTATTATAAATCGCTCAAGTTATCCTAAAGCATCGATTTCTTTGGTTCATTATTTGAATTATCTCTTGTCGTTTTATACTTTCCTGGCAGGTCCTATTTTACGTTATGAAAGCTTTGTTGAAGACATTCAACATCCTATTGATCCCAAAGAAATCGATGTGCTACAACAATTACATCGGGTATTCAATGGCTACATCAAAGTATTTGTATTGTCGGCTGCTTTATCCATATGGGCAACATCTGCTTATCGATCACTGACAGTTCAATTTGATTTAGGTGTGTTTTTGTGGCTATGTATTACGAATGCTTTGTTTATCTATTTCAATTTCTCAGGGTATTGTGATGTGATGATTGGGATTGGAAAATGTGCTGGATTTAATATTGCAGAGAATTTTAATAAGCCATATTTAGCTCAAGATCTCAGTGATTTTTGGTCAAGATGGCACATCACGTTGACCCGTTGGCTGACAGACTATGTATTCAATCCCATTGTACAGAAGCTGGCCAGAAATGAACGATTTTCTATCAACGGCATTCAGATCTTTGCTTTCATGCTGACTTTCTTGATTGCGGGTTTGTGGCATGGAACGACCCTGAATTTCTTGATTTATGGACTTCTACAAGGTATAGGTGTGACTTTAAGTAAACTCTACCAAGATCATATGATCAAAAAATGCGGTGGACGTAAACAATTCAGAGCTTACCGTCAGAGATTTATCGTCAAGGTTTTAGAGATCACAGTGACTTTAAGTTATGTTGCTTTATCCTTTGTGTTCTTTGGATTTGATATATTGGCTTTGTGGAAATAAGGTGCAACTGTGAAAAATAAGTCATTGAGTCTGTTAATTTTGACAATAAAGTTTATAATCATTATATTGGGAATCAGTATCTTGGGTTCAACTCTAGTGCTTTACCAAGGTTTTTAGGAGATCAAATGAAAAAACTACTTACACTATTCCTTGTATTGAGTTTCTTGGTGGGATGTACCCCTAAGAAAGAAGTGACATTCACAAAAAGTGATGCGACCATCATTGTCAATGGTGTCACCTTAACCCCGGGTATGAAATACAGCAGTCCTGCGTTGAATGGATGGACCGACTTTGCTGAACTGACAAGCTGTGCCTATAAAGGCAATGATAAGGTATATGACTATACTGGTTTTTCGTTATTTACCTATTCTGATGGGATCGATGATTTTATCCTGAGTATCGAGTTTAATGAGATGACTCAAACAAAAAAAGGTTTGAAGATTGGTTCAACCAAGGCAGAAGTCATTAAGGCCTATGGAGAAAATTTTGATACTAAAATCTTAAATATGGTGTATACAGATGGCCAAACCAACCTGACCTTCTTGATCATCGATGATAAGGTCGAAGGCATTAGCCTTAACTATCGGCCACAGTAAATATGAGCCGCAGAAGATTAAGAGGCAGTATAAAGATTATTCTTGTTTTAACAGCGATTTCTGTGATCGCTCTTTTTGTTTACTTATCACTCCCATCTATAAAACCTAAAGCAAGTGTTGATTCCGAACTAGGAAGTCCAATTGCCTTAACAGCCAATGATTTTATGATCAATATCCCCATAGGGGCAAAAGTTACTCTAGAAAGTGACTTGACCAAAATCGATTATACGCGCTTAGGAACCCATGAGATACAGATTAAAATCAATGATAAAGTTTATACATCATCGTTGCATATCGTTGATACAACAGCTCCAGTTGCTGTTGTAAGAGAACTTGTTGCTGAGGTTGGTGGAACATTATTGCCTGAAGATTTCATTGTTTCAATCACAGATCTATCAGATACCACGGTATCTTTTAGTAAGGCTCCTGATTTAAGTCAAGAGAAAACCATAAAAGTAACCTTGGTTGTAAAAGACAGTTCTGGTAATAAAAGTGAATATCCGATCGATGTTGAAGTCGTGTTTGATAAAACGCCTCCAGTCATCGATATCCTTGATCAACTCTATGTTCAAGTAGGCGAAACAAATCCTGATTATTGGGCCAATGTAAGTGTCACAGATGCGAAAAGTATCATTAGTTCAACGAAAATCAATGCTGATTTGGTTAAACTAGATCGATTAGGTAGATATACGGTTACTTTAAGCGCAACCGATGCTAAAGGCAATGTTGCTTCAATAGAGCGCAGTGTCAGAGTCGTTATGAAGTCAACCTATTTAACGATGAAAGGCTTGGATGATCCTGATAATAACAAAGCAGATGCATTTGTTGAAGCTGTGTTATCTGAAATCATTACAGAAGACTTGACTTTAAGACAAAAGATGAGGGCCATCTATAATTGGTTGCTTAATGAGATCAGTTATCAAACAGAAAGCAGTACAGATTATTCATTGGATTCATACAATAAACTAGATGAGTATGCTTTCAATGGCTTTAAACGCTTAAAAGGACATTGCTTTCATTATGCTGCGATGGCTGCAGAAATGCTAGATACTTTAGGACTTGAAATCACCTTGGTCAAAGGAGAAGGTTATTCTGCAACAGCCGCTGATCATTTCTTGCTCCATTATTGGGTCATGGTCAATATCGATGGGAAAGCATATCATTTCGATCCACTTTATGAATATCTGTATCGCATTAAAGATGTATCTAAGGATTTCTTCTTAGTCAAAGATGCACAAATCTATTCTAAAACACATATATGGGATAAAGATTTGTACCCTGTAACACCATAAAAAAACTGTCGAAGAGACAGTTTTTTAATCGCGGCTGAATAAATCTCGAGTATATACTTTTGGTAAGACATCTTTGATGTCATCGGTAATTCGATTGGCAACGATCACATCTGATTTATGCTTAAACTCTGATAAATCTTTAATGACTTCTGAGTTGAAGAATCTTTCTTCATGTAAAGCAGGTTCATATAGGATGACTTCAATACCTTTGGCTTTAAGACGCTTCATAATGCCTTGGATGGCAGATTCTCTAAAGTTATCTGAATCTGTTTTCATCGTCAAACGATAAATGCCTACGACTTGAGGTTTACGTTTTAAGATCATCTCTGCGATATGATCTTTACGTGTTCGATTCGCATCGACGATTGCACTCATGATGTTTTGAGGAATATCTGCATAGTTCGCTAAGAGTTGTTTGGTGTCTTTTGGTAGGCAATATCCACCATATCCAAATGATGGATTGTTATAGTGAGAACCTATACGAGGATCAAGTCCAACCCCATCAATGATCTGTTTCGTATTCAGGTTCCTGATTTCAGCATATGAATCAAGTTCATTGAAGAAAGCAACACGTAAGGCAAGGTAAGTATTTGAAAACAACTTAATGGCTTCTGCTTCAGTTGAACCAGTATACAGGATCGGGATGTCTTTTTTGATGGCCCCTTCGACCAAAAGTTTCGCGAATGTTTCTCCGGCGCTAGTTTGATCTCCAACAATGATGCGTGAAGGATAAAGATTATCAAATAGAGCCTTGCCTTCTCTTAAGAATTCTGGTGAAAAGATAATCCTGTCTGTGTTGTATTTTTTTCTGATTTCAGCCGTATAACCAACAGGAACAGTAGACTTGATGATCATGGATGCATTTTCATTTAGGCTCATAACAGTCTCGATGACATTTTCAACACTGCTTGTTTCAAAAAAGTTCTTATCTGGATCATAATTGGTTGGCGTACATATGATAACGATGTCAGCTTTAGCATAGGCTGCTTCTGGGTTTGAAGTTGCTCTAATGTTTAAGTTCTTTTTCAATAAATAAACTTCTATTTCATGATCTGAAATAGGAGATTTACGCTGATTCAATAAGTTTACTTTTTCAGGGATAATGTCTAAGATGGTGACTTCATGATGTTGAGCAAGAAGTATCCCGTTGGCTAGTCCTACATAACCCATTCCTGCAATGGCGATTTTCATAAGTTTGATCCTTTCACGATGTGTGAACAAATGCTACAAAGTAATTATACACAATAAATAGGGTTCAGGATGATTGAAACTTAGTGATTAAGCTTTCACAAGATTCCCCATATTTTATCTAGACCAACGCGATATAATGAGTTTAGATGAAAAACATTTTGATTACAGGGGCTGCTGGATCATTAGGGCACACCTTAGCCAATCAGTTGATTAAAGATAAGCATCATGTGTTTGGTTTAATAATGCCTTTTGAAAAGGATGAGATACTGGACCCTAAGGTCATTAGAATCGTGGGTGATGTTTTAGATATGGCATCACTTAAAAAGGCTTTTGATCAAGTGGGGTCTCATGCCATCGTGATTCATTGTGCAGGAATGATTTCGATTGATCCAAAGATCGGTCATCAGATTTATAAAGTAAATGTTGAAGGTACCAAAAACATCGTTGCTTTATGTCAGCAAACCAATGTTGATCATATGATTTATGTGTCTTCTGTTCATGCAATCACAGAACTTGATCATGATAAAGTCATGAGTGAACCTGAAGAGATTTCAGCAGAAAAGGTATTTGGTCATTATTCAAAAAGCAAAGCACTGGCTACACTTCATGTGATGGCTCAAATGAAACAAGGATTTCCAGCTACGATCGTTTATCCTTCGGGAATTATTTCGGATGAGAATGTTAAAAATGCATTTATGACTCAGATGGTCAAAGACTATCTGGGACAACGAATGAATGTTGGAATAAAGGGTGGCTATGATTTTGTGGATGTCAGGGATGTTGCCTCAGCCATCATCACCATCATTGATCAAAATATCGTCAATGAACACTTCATATTATCCAATCAATACTATACTGTTATGCACATGATGGATACCCTATATGATTTAACCAAAATTAAGAAAATAAAGACGATGATTCCACTGTGGCTCGTTAAAATGGCTTTACCAATCAAATGTGCCTTGGATCAGCGCAACAAAAGAGTCTCCCTATATACATCAGACTCGATTAAAATCTTAAGCTCTAATTCGAATTTCTCGCACCAAAAAGCAGATCGAATGTTAAATTATCATCCTAGAGACATCAAAGAAACATTTAGTAATTTGATAGATAATTTACACAGTTCTAAATCATCATATTAGAACACCTAAAGAAATGAGGTCAATATGACACACAAAAAAGAAATCTTAGTTGTGATCGATATGCTTAAAGGCTTTCTAGAGAATGGACCTTTAGCAGATCCAAGCATCAGGCAAATCATCCCTGAGAACGTAAAATGGATCAAGTCATTCTTAGCTGAAAATAAGCCTGTCTTATTCTTTCAAGATGCGCATGAGATCGATGCGCTTGAATTTGAAAACTATCCGCCTCATTGTCTAAAAGGCTCCATAGAATCTGAATTAGTCGATGAATTGAAAGTCTATGAAGATCAAATGATCAAAGTTGAAAAGAATACCACCAATGGTTTCTTCGCTCCAGATTTTCAGAAATTTCTCAAAGAAAATCCAGACATAAGTAAAATCACCATTACCGGATGCTGTACAGATATTTGTGTTTTAAACTTCGCCATAACGATGAAGACCTATTGTCAAACCATTCAAAAACCAATCACGATCGTTGTGCTTGAAAAAGCTGTGGATACCTTTGGGTTACCAGGCCATGATAAATCAGCCACACATCAAAGTGCTTTAGGCATGATGAGAGGCGCAGGAATCATCATTCAATAGAACAATCAACTTAAGATATATAGGGCTGTATGTTTATTGACTTTTATGATTTTCGCTTGTTGGAAAACTCGAGTATATTCATTTTGAAAGTGCTTCATAAAGTGAAAGTAATCTCCGTGTTCAACCCATTCAATAAGTGAAATCAAGGGATGATAACCTTCATGATAATCTAAAATGATGACTGCATCCGAAGTTATCCTCTTCATTTCCTTAAGCAGAGCCAATCTTTGTGAACTGGATATGCCATGTAACACAAATGAACTGAAAACAAGTTGTGTACACTGATCAGAAAAAGGTAAACCTTGATCAAAATTAATGACTTCAAAATCTAGTTTTGGATTCAATTTCTTGGCTTCTTTGATCATCTTGATGGAACCATCGACACCTTTGATGGACATGTGAGCTGCTAGTTCAGCAGTCAATGCTCCTGTTCCGCATCCCACATCAATGCCTTGCATATGTTCAAATTTTTCTTGACTAAACAGGATATCGATCGCTCTTCGATATCCTTTTCTTTGGTGTTGATAAAATAAAGCATAGGCAGGCGCAATCAGATCAAATAAATCAATGTGTTTCATAATCTTATTATAGACGATGTTCCATAAAGATGTTGATTGATGATTGGTGTATACTTTGTTTATATAAACGATGGTTCAATAAAGGAGCACTATGAGCGTGAATAAGATCGTTTTAGGCTTAAGTTTATTCGTGTTGAGCGCATGTACTGTTAAGCCAGGAGTTGATGTACATACTCAGGCCACACTATCTCGTTTCAGATCGCTTGAGATTCAAGAATATGAAGGCAAACTTTTAGATCCGGCTATTGGCCCACGTGATAATTCGATATCTGGAGTTCAAAATATCGATATCAGTAATTATGAACTAAAAATAACTGGTTTGGTGGTCAATGAGGTCACCTTAAGCTACCAAGATGTCTTAAAGCTGGCGACCCATAAAAGGCTCATTACTTTGCATTGTGTGGAAGGTTGGGATGCGACCATCTTATGGGAAGGGGTCTTATTAAGCGATCTGATCGATCTTGGTCAAGCTAAAAATACAGTTAAAACTGTGATCTTTCATGCTGAAGATGGCTATACGACTTCTTTACCTTATTCTGTCATCAAAGATCGGCAGTTGATTTTAGCCTATAAAGCCAATGGAATCGAATTGCCTGATGAAATGGGATATCCCTTTATCGTCGTTGCTGAAAATAAACTGGGCTATAAATGGGCCAGATGGGTCACTGAAATTGAATTGTCATCGGATGTAAACTATAAAGGCTATTGGGAATCATTGGGTTATGAAAATGATGCTGAATACGATTAACTAAAACCATGGATAAAGATAAAGATTTAAAACTCGATTTTGATCATCTTTCTCAATGGACAGATTGGCTTATGGCTCATCACATCACAGATCAATGTGTTTGGTTGAGGATCAAAAAGAAAGGCTCTTTGAAGCCTGGTATTTATCTAAATGAAGCTGTGATTGAAGCATTACGCTTTGGATGGATCGATGGTAGAGTCAATACGATCGATCAAGATTATTTCTACATCAGATGTACAGTTCGAAAACCGAATAGTGTTTGGTCACTGATCAATCGAAACAGAGCTGAGACTTTGATCAAAGAAGGCAAGATGATGCCTCTAGGATTAAAGTCGATTGAGTCTGCTCAACAGGCAGGAACATGGCAGGCTGCTTATACTTCCTTAAGTAATACAGAAACACCCACTGATCTAAAAGCTGCACTAGAAGCTAATCTACAAGCTCAGGCAACATATGATCTATGGTCTAACAGTGATAAACTTCAAGCCATGTATTGGATCAATACTTCAAAAACAAAAGAAATTCGCTTAAAACGTATCCAACATGTGATTACTGTTGCGCAAAATAAATTGAAATTTTCTCAAAAAAACAATACATCACTTTAGTGTTATCTTGGAAATCTTGAATGACTTATGCTAACATTGAGACATGATCTTGATTAATTTGTATGCTTAAAATTGAAAAGGAGAATATGATGAATAGTTTTTCCATTCAAAAGTTGGTAGAACACCCTACAGTAAAAGGTGCTCGAATCGTGGCGGGTTTTAAAAAAGCCAATAACATCATCTACAATGTCAATATCATCGATAACCCAGAATCCTATGGCTGGTTTACAGCCGGTGATTTTCTATTGACCACAGGCTACATCTATTTAAATGATCCCGAACTTCAAAAACAAGTCATTCATGAATTAGCTGATATGAATTGTGCTGGGATTGGAATAAAGATTAAGCGATATTGGGATGAAATACCTGAAGTTATGATCGAAGAAGCCAATAAACTTAATCTACCGCTCGTTGAGATTCCATTTATATATAGCTTGGCGCAAGTATCCAATCTTATCAATAATGAAATTTATAAGCGTGAAAATAGTATGCTTAAGCGCTACAGAAATATTCATGATGTCTTTAGTCGTTGTTCACTAGAAGGCGGTGATGTATGGAAAATTGTAAAAATAGCCAGTGAATTGGTTGGAAACCCAGTATTGATGCTGGATAGTGATTTTGGATTACTCAGTTATTTTGATTTAGAAGCAAACAAATATCCCTTAAGTGAACACTTACCGCTTAAGGTTAGAGAAAAGTGTTTTCCTCGATCTTTTACAGAAACCATACCAACCAGTACGGACACTTTTACTTTAAGCATTAAACGGAAATTTCCTGAAGTAAATGGACCTGTGACATGCAGAATCATTCCGATTGCCCATGCAAATGATTTATACGGATATCTCATTGTTTGGGAAACCATGCGTAAACTTGAAAGTATAGACTACATCGCACTAGAAAATGCTGCTCAAACAGCCGCACTTGATCGTATCAAAACCAGACAGATGGAAGAAGCTCGTGATCGATTACGTGAAGATTTTTTTGATGATCTGTTACAAAGCAAAATCGTTTCAGTCAATGCTGTGAAAAACTTAGCCAAAATACATGGTATGAATCCTGATAAAAATCATATGGTTGCAGTCATAAGTATCGATGATCAATCAAGTACAACAGCAAATTTTGTGAAGGATATTATTCATGACATAGCGTTGCGAGTTAACCAAAAAATTCAAACCATTGTCCGTCAAAACAACATCATTCAGTTCATTGAGTTAAGCAAAGAAATCAACACCATGGAATCTGTTGCCTTAGTAAAGGAATATCTAGATAGACTAGATCTTGAATTGAATCAGCATCTTAAAAATGCTAAATATCAAATCGGGGTCAGTAACCTATGTACAGATTTTTTAACCATCAGTAAATCATTCCACATCGCTCTTGATGTCTTGAAAATTTCAAATAAACTATCCGATAAATCCAATATCTATTACTTTACAAGTCTGGTAGGTTACTATTTATTAGATTCCTCTTTTGATAAGGATAAATTGATGGATTTTTTCAGATATGTAATGGGCGACTTGTATGACTTTGATCGAAATAACAAAAGTGACCTATTGTTAACTTTAAGAGCCTACTTCAACGCAAACGGGAATCTTAGTGAAGCAGCGAAAGTTTTATTTATTCATCGCAATACGTTTATTTATCGACTGGATAAAATAAAAAAGATAATGAATACCAACCTTGAAGATTCTGAACAGAACTTCAATTATCAAGTTGCCTTACATATCCAAAAAATATTTGACCTGCAGTAGACATCCTTGATTCAACATAAATTTGAATTGCATATATTTAACTGACGAGTGTTTTGGTTGCCTTATATCTATTTTGCACATAAAGTTTAGCTTTATGTGCTTTTTTATTGTTATAATTGTGCAATTTGCCCAATCAAAACTCAATAAGTTCGGTTTTGGCTACCATTGTTTAGCGATACTCAATATGAGAAAATGTAAGCGCTTTTAAGAAGGGGGAGGTTCAACATCAATCAAATCAAAGCATATCCGAAGCATCTTCAATTTTTATTTGAAGATCAGATTACACTTCGAGTCCATTCTATTTTTAAACAAACCATAAATTTAACCGATGGAAATAGGATCTACACACTTCAACATAGTGACCTGCCTTCTACCCCACTAAGCATTAAGGTTGAGATTTCTAGAAAAGCATTTGAGAACTTGATGGTGCACATCGGTCAAGAAATCAAGCTCAATCCCAAAGGCTTGGTTGCCTTTGGATCAGTTTTTGAGATAAAAGATGCGTTGATTCATGAATGTGAGTTGAAAATGACGCGTTTACCTACACAAACTGAAATTATGAATCTTTATGATGAATTGACCAAACAGTTGTTTGATCATAACGGAAAAGGTGAGATGGTAAAAGCTGCACATAATGTGATAACCGAATCAAAATCCAACTTATCAGTCTTTGGTGAACATATGGAAATGATTATGCAAAATCTTATGATCTCAACTTCACCAACGGAAATCATCCACCTAGTTCTTAAATTGATTGGAGTAGGTGAAGGACTTACCCCATCTGGTGATGACTTCAATTGTGGCTTTGCAGCGGCCTTGATTTATCTAAAAGGAATTGGAATTGCTGATGCGTTGCTTCAGATCCATCAATCCGAATTACCAAAAGTATGGGATACGACAACGACCATCAGTCGTGAATATCTGATGTATGCCCACGAAGGAATGTTTAATGAATGGGTGATTCGATTATTTGATTATTGTTTTAAAGGAAAGGATATTGTTCCTACCCTAAATGAAATTAAAACCATAGGACATTCGTCTGGTTCTGACTTTCTAACAGGGTTATATTTCGGATTAAGAGCAGGAGGTAAATTAACTTGAAAATCCACAATGTAGTCAAAGCAAATGCATATTTCGATTCAGTTACCCTAATGTTATTTTCCAGCAAGCTTAATACCATCGAAGGTGTTGAACAGGCTGCAGTTATGATGGGAACTGATCACAACAAAGAATTGATGAAGAATTCTGGTATCTTGACTCCTGAATTTGCGGCTACTGTTAAAAGCAATGACTTGGTCATCGGGATCAGAGCTACAACTCAAGAAGTGATCGATCAAGCCATCAAAACACTAGATGAACAATTCGAAAATAAGACAAAGAACGTTTCTAGTGAAAAAGTATCTTATAAAACAGTAGAAGCTGCTGTAAAAAATACTGCTGATTTAAATTTTGCCATTGTTTCTTTACCAGGTCGATTTGCAAAAGCAGAAGCCATGAAATGCCTAAAGAATGGGATGAATGTTCTATTGTTTAGTGATAATGTCTCAATCGACGAAGAAAATGAATTGAAAGATTATGCGGTCGAACATCAATTGTTGTTGATGGGACCAGACTGTGGAACTGCCATCATAAATGGAGTCGCTCTAGGGTTTGCTAATGTCGTTAGAAAAGGCAATATAGGACTCGTAGCAGCTTCTGGAACGGGTTTACAAGAAGCAACAGTCATCATTGATAAACTTGGGTCTGGTATTTCTCAAGCCTTAGGAACAGGCGGCCGTGATGTCAAGGATGCTGTTGGCGGTAAGACCATGTTATTGGCTCTTGAGGCACTAAGCAAAGATACTCAAACGAATGTGATTGGTATCGTTTCTAAACCTCCTTCACCTAGTGTACTAAACAAGATCCTTAAACTAGTATCAACTTTTGATAAACCAATTGTCGCATGTTTCTTAGGGGCTTCTTTGGATGTATTTGCAGGGTCAAACATCATCGGTTGTGAAACTGTTGAAGATGCAGCATATACCTTGGTCAACATTTCAACTCAACAAAACTTAAAACCAAGTGATATGACAGCAGATGAAAAAGAGATCAGATCGACTTCAGGAAAATACCTGCGTGGCCTTTATACTGGAGGGACATTGGCTTATGAATCCATGTTGATCCTTAAACAGCAACTTGGTTCTGTTTATTCTAACATTGCCTCGGATGACAAGTATTTACTTAAGGATCCTGAAGTCAGTTTCAACCACACCATCGTTGATATGGGTGAAGATTACTTTACTGATGGTATGCCTCATCCTATGATCGATCCTAGATTAAGAAGTGAACGAATCAAAAAAGAAATGATGGATGCGGACACTGCAATATTATTGCTGGATTGTGTCTTAGGTTATGGAAGTCATAGTGATCCGGCTGGTGCATTGGTGGAGGCCATCAAAGAAGGTCAAAGAACACTCGACAATAAACATATTGTTATGATTGCTTCTGTTTGCGGTACAGAATTAGATCCGCAAATAAGATCTGCACAAGAAGAAAAACTAAGACAAGCAGGTGTCATCGTGACATCGACCAACGCACAAGCCGCTCGTTTAGCTGCTTATGTCTTAAGTCAGAAAGGAGCATAAATATGAGTCAAATTAACGATCTTTTTGGAAAGAAACTGAATGTCTTAAATGTTGGACTAGGCACTTTCTATGAAACAATGAGAGATCAAAATGTCACAGCATCACATCTAGAATGGCGTCCGCCAGCTGGAGGTAATGCCCATTTAGCAGCCATTTTATCAGGTTTGAATCAAGACCGTATCGATGAAGCCAATCAAAAAGCATATGAAATTTTTAATCAAGGTGAACCAACATTAGTCGATGTTAAATATGCAAAAGATGTTATTGCAGGTATTGATAAATACACTGTTGGACACGCAGGACCTCCGATCAAGTGGGAAGACATGTGTGGTCCTCTTCAAGGAGCCATTAAAGGTGCTGTTGTTTATGAAGGTGTTGCATCAACCCTAGAAGATGCTGAAAAATTGGTTCTAGATGGGACCATCAAATTGGTTTCCAATCATAGTATGGGCTGTGTTGGCCCCATGACAGGCATGATTACATATTCAATGCCTTTATGGGAAGTTAAAAATACAACATTTGGGAATGTTGCGTATTGTCCATTCAATGAAGGTTTAGGAAAAGTTATGCGTTTTGGAGCTAATGGTCCCGATGTCATTGCGCGTTTAAAATGGATCGAGAATGAATTGGCGCCTGCAATGAAACAAGCTCTAGCTTTATCTGGTCCCATTTCTATGAAAGTATTGATCACCAAAGCCTTGGCAATGGGAGATGAAATGCATCAAAGAAATACAGGCGCATCTTCTTTGTTTGTTCGTGAAGTCATGAAATATTTGGTTAAAGTTGTTGAAGATCGTGATTCATTGACACGTATCACAGAATTTATTACCGGTAATGATCAGTTTTTCTTGAATTTGGCTATGGCATCAGGGAAAGCAATCACAGATCCTGCCAAGAATATTCCATATTGCACAGTAGTAACGACTATGAGTCGCAATGGAACCAATTTCGGGATTAAAATCAGTGCGCTTGGTGAACAATGGTTTGAAGCGCCAGTCAATAACCCAAAAGGACTTTACTTCCCGGGTTATACAGAAGCTGATGCCAATCCAGATATTGGAGATAGTGCAATCTGTGAAACGTTTGGAATCGGTGGATTTGCGATGGGAGCATCACCTGCTGTCGTACGCTTTGTCGGAGCTAGTTCGGTTGCAGAAGCCATTGCTTATTCTAAAGAGATGCAAGACATATGTGTTGGCCTTAGTCCAAATTACATTATCCCAACCATGGACTTTGTTGGTGTCGCAACTGCCATCGATGCTCGAAAAGTGGTCGAAAGTGGTAGTTTACCAGTGATTAATACAGGTATGGCTCATAGGTTAGCTGGTATTGGGCAAGTAGGTGCAGGTATTGTTAAAGCACCGCTAGATTGTTTCGTAAAAGCCATAGAAGCTTTTGATGCATCGATTAAGTAGTGATGGGGTAGTGCAGTAACTAACTTAACAGTTAAGGAGAACTTGATGAGAAAACTCATAACACTAGCAGCTGTAATCCTCGCTTTATCCCTTACAGCATGCGCACCAAAAACAGCACAAGTATACAAAATCAAATTTGGTCATGATATGTTGGAAGCCTCGGCTCAGCATATCGGAGCCTCAAAATTCAAAGAATTGGTTGAAGCTGCTTCTAAAGGCAGAATCGAAGTAACCATATTCCCAAATAGTACTTTAGGTACTGGCATTGAAACAGCAGAAATGCTTCAAACTGGTTCAGTTCAGGCTGCATTGATCCCAACCGCTAAACTGAGTGGATTCTATGCACCAATTCAAATCATCGACTTACCATTCTTATTCCCATCACGTGAAGCCTTATATGGAACTCTAGATAGTGCAGAATTTAAAAAAGCAGTCTTTGAACCGATGGAAGAATTAGGCTTCAAAGGCATCAACTTCTGGGAAAGCGGATTTAAACAATTCACAGCCAATAAAGATCTGAAATCACCTGCTGATTTCGTAGGTCAGAAATTCCGTGTCATGGAATCTCCGCTCATCATTGCTCAGTTTAATACTTTAGGAGCAAATCCTGTTCCAATCGATTTCGGTGAAACCTATAATGCCTTGCAACAAAAAGTTGTAGACGGGGAAGAAAATCCACTTGTTTCGATCAAGAATATGAAGTTCTATGAAGTTCAGACTCATGTTGTGATTTCAAATCATGCTTACTTAGGATATGCCTTTCTATTCAGTAATAAATTCTGGAAAACTTTGCCTAAAGATTTACAAACCATTGTACTTGATGCTGCAGATAAAGCCGCACAACTAGAACGTCAAACAACCATTGATTCAGAAGCTGGATACATCAAAATCATTCAAGATTATGGAACCACTGTCAGCGTTTTGACTGCAGACGAAATTGCTGTGTTCGCTCAAGCAATGAAGCCTGTCCATGAACAGTTCAGAAGTGTCATCGGCAGTGATTTACTCAACAAGACCTATCAAATTATTGATTCATTCAATTAACACCATTGCGGCAGTAATTCTACTGCCGCAATATTATCTTTAAAAAGGAGGAAATCATGCTTAAAATCTTGAATAAAGGACTGGGTTGGTTTGAAAATAGTGTCATCGTAGTTGGTTTGCTCAGTGTCACCTTTGTTCTTTTTACGAATGTTGTCTTAAGGATCATCTTCAAAGAAGGATTGGTATGGGCAGAAGAATTCTCCCGTATGGCTATTATTTGGATCGTGTTGGGCGGAAGTTCTGCTGCTGTACGTGAAGATGTTCATATGCGAATTACGGCCATAACTGATTTCTATAAGAATGAAAAATTCAAATATGTCATAAACTTTATTGTTATATTGATAAGTATTGCTTTCTCTGTCTTCCTTTTCTATGCAGGATCGAGATTGGTAGAATCAATGATTCAAAACAATCAAGTTACTCCAGCTTTAGAAATGCCTTTGTGGTGGATTTATATATCCATTCCGATTGGCGGACTAATGATGACCATCAGATACATTCAATCTTTGATCAGATTGATCAAGAAAGAAAATATTGAGAAGGTGAATCTACTATGATTACCTTCCTGTTCATTGCCTTAGTAGGCCTACTGATTATTAGTGCTCCAATCTTTGTTGCTTTATCAGGTTCGGTTGCAATGACCTTTGCTTTGTTTAGTGATTTGGATTTGGTCATCATCATCCAAAGAATGTTTTCAGGACTGAATAAATTCTCGTTGATGGCCATTCCTTTGTTTGTCTTAGCAGCCAACCTTATGAGTGAAGGTGGCATATCCCGTCGTATCATCAAACTAGCCAATGTGTTTGTCAGAGACATCCCAGGTGGGTTGGGTATGACTGCCATCATTGCCTCTATGTTTTTTGGAGCCATTTCTGGTTCTGCTCCTGCAACAGTCGTAGCGATCGGAGCCTTACTTTATCCAGCGTTGATTGAAAAAGGATATGGAAAAGCTTACTCAGCAGGCGTCATTATGGCGGCTGGTTCATTGGGCGTAATCATTCCACCTTCAGTTACCATGATTGTTTATGGAACCGTAACTGGTTCATCTGTAGGAGCCCTATTTATGTCGGGCTTTGGAGCTGGGATCGTTTATGGTTTATTGTTTATCATTTATACTTTCTTTTACGCAAAAAGACGAAAACAGATCATCAAAGAACCCAAGGCAAATTTAAAAGAAAGATGGGAAGCCATTAAAGATTCTGCTTGGGGAATGGGTGTTCCTGTAATTATTTTAGGGGGCATTTATGGAGGTTATTTTACTCCTACTGAAGCTGCTGCAGTTGCAACTGTATATGCTTTGGTAGTTACGATGTTTGTTTATCGTGAATTGCCGTTTAAAGGTGTTCTTAACTGTATATATAAATCTGGACTCACAACCATTCAAGTCATGATTTTATTGTCAGCCGCTTCTGTCTTTGCATGGATCTTGACTGCTGAAGGCATAACTGTGGCAATCTCGAATTCTGTGGTATCAATCAGTTCTAACAAATACATTATCCTACTCCTAATGAACATCATTCTATTAGTAGCAGGTATGTTTATGGATGGAGCTTCAATCATCACAATTTTAGGGCCATTGTTCTTGCCAATTGCACTGAATGCTGGAATCGATCCAATTCATTTGGGAATCATCATGACGGTCAATACTGCTATTGGTATGTTTACACCACCATTTGGATTAAATCTGTTTGTTGCAGTGGGAATCACCAAACAAAATATGGCTGAGCTTTCGTTGGCAGCAATGCCGTTCATTCTTATTTCATTGATTGCTTTACTGATCGTTACATACTTCCCGGAAATCAGTCTATTGTTACCTAGACTGGTCTATGGGGTTTGGTAAACATTACTTAGTGGGGTCTGATTCCATCGCATTGAGTTGTGATGGAATCTTCTAAAAAGGAGAAACCATGGATATTCCATTAAATGCCTTGATGTGGGGCACTGCAGCTTTACCCATCGTTGTATTATTGATTTTGATGGTTAAATTTCAATGGGGTGCTACAGAAGCAGCACCCATTGGACTACTAATCGCAATGATTACAGGATTTGTATTATATAAAGCTGATTTCAGTTTGATTGCGATTGAATCATTAAAAGGTATCTGGAGTGCTGCTGTTGTTTTATTGGTCGTATGGCCAGCTGTTTTGGTATTTGAAGTAGTAACTGAGGCGAAAGCCTTTGGAGTTATTCGTCAAGGACTTCAAAAAGTGACCCCTAATGAATTGGTACAAGTCATTGCCTTAGGTTGGGTCTTTATGAGTTTTTTACAAGGAATTACTGGATTTGGAGTTCCTGTTGCGGTTGGGGCACCACTTTTAGTTGGAATCGGTGTAACTCCCATTTGGGCGGTTTTGATTCCTTTAATTGGCCATGCTTGGGCTAACACTTTTGGTACCTTGGCTGTAGCTTGGGATGCTCTAGTCTTACAAACCAACTTAGCTGCTGATCCAGCATTATTGCTTCAAACAGCATTTTGGGCAGCATCTTTCATTTGGATATGGAATTTTATCACAGGGGTCGCAATATGTTGGATCTATGGAGGAAAAGCTGGACTTAAAAAGGGATTACCTGCAGTTATCGTTATCTCTGTCATTCAAGGAGGTGGACAACTCCTGTTAAGTCAAATCAATCAAACTTTGGCTGCTTTCATACCAGCTGTTATCTCATTGATCGTTGTCTTCTTATTAAGTAAAACAAAAATGTACAATAAACCATGGCGTTTAGAAAACAGTAAAGTTATGGATCGTTTAAATGTTCAAGCTTTAGAATCTGATGAACCAAAAGACATGAAACTTCATCAAGCATTTTTGCCTTATTTTGTCTTAACAGGTATTACCTTGTTTATACTCTTGATCAAACCGATTAAAACCTTCTTAGGGTCATTCAAGTTTGGATTTGCCTTTCCTGAAACTGTTACCGGATATGGTTATACGAATGCAGCAACATCTTTGTTTTCACCGATTGCTCCTTTGATCAATGCTGGAACCTTCCTTTTGGTTTCATCCTTGATTGGCTTTATTTTCTTTAGTCGACACAAATGGATCAAAGTTGGTGGAGGAAAAGCTTTATTGAAACGTTCGTTGGATAAAACGATTCCTTCTGCGATTGCGGTCTTAGGATTTATCATCATGTCGCGAATTATGGGTGGTACAGGACAAACGGTTATCTTAGCTCAAGGAATTGCAGCAACTTTGGGTAAATTCTATGCGATATTAGCGCCAGTTATTGGAATGTTAGGTGCCTTTATGACCAGTTCTAATATGGCTTCTAATATCTTGTTTGGTGAATTTCAATTAACAACAGCAAAACTATTAGGTTTGAATGTAGCAGCCATCCTAGGTGCACAAACAGCGGGTGGGGCCATTGGGAATACCATTTGTCCTGGAAACATTATACTTGGAACCACAACGGCCGGAATCTTAGGTAAAGAAGGGGTCGTATTGAAAAAAGTATTACCGATCACCATTACAGCCGCAGTTATCGTAGGGGCGATCTTGTTTGTAGTCGTAACTTTGGCGTAAGCCAATTAAAGGAGAAATATGAAAATTGTGATTGCGTTAGGCGGAAATGCTTTAGGAAACAATCCCAAAGAACAGCTTGCCTTAGTTAAGGATACCGCAAAACCTCTGGTTGATTTGATCGAAGATGGTCACCAGCTCATCATAGCACACGGGAATGGACCTCAAGTAGGTATGATCAACCTCGCCATGGAAGCGGCCAGTGTGAGTGTTAAAACACCTGAAATTCCATTTCCGGAGTGTGGTGCAATGAGTCAAGGTTATATCGGTTATCATCTACAAAATGCGATTCAAGAAGAATTGAAAAATCGCGGTATAAAAAAAGATGTGGTTACTTTGGTTACTCAAGTTGTGGTCGATGAACATGATCCTGCTTTTCAAAACCCAACAAAACCCATCGGTCATTTCTATACCTTAGAAGAAGCCAATGAAGTCAGCCGCACAAAAGGGTTTGTGATGATTGAAGACTCAGGCAGAGGTTATCGACGTGTCGTACCCAGTCCAAAACCTGTTGATGTCGTTGAAAAAGAAGTCATAAAGACTTTATCTAATCAAGGTGTGGTCGTTATTACTGTAGGTGGAGGTGGCGTTCCAGTCATCCGTAAAGGCAATAGTTTGGTTGGTGTAGAAGCTGTCATTGATAAAGATTTTGCCTCAGCTAAAGTAGCTGAATTGATGGATGTAGATTACTTGTTCATCTTAACAGCTGTGGATCGCGTTATGATCAACTATAACAAGCCAAATCAGCAATCCTTAGAATCAATCAGTGTGGCTGAAGCCCGTCAGTATATGTCTGAAGGACACTTTGCCCCAGGCAGTATGTTGCCTAAAGTACAGGCTGCCATAAACTTCGTTGAAAACAACCCAAATCGAATCAGTGTCATCGCGTCATTAGACAAAGCTAAAGCAGCCATTCAAGGGTTGAGTGGGACTAAGATTCATAGTTGATGTGATGCTAAGCAGATTATAAAGTTTATGATATGGGCATTTTTAACAAATAGATAAGCAATCTAGATTACATTGAACATCAAATTTGTGCATATTGCCTAACGAAGTGCTTTATTTTCATATATCGTAAACATTGTTTGAAAGTAGGACATATGAGAAAATGTAAGCGCTTTAAAGTTTACAGCACTAGGGTTTATGTTTTGATCACTCGTGGAAACACAATGGATCAAGACAAGATCTGCATAATTCTTGGGAACGGGTATGCAAAGTGCTGTTGATCATTACTGATGAAGATCAGTATTCTTGAAAGGAGAAGAAATGAAAAAAACTTTATTTGGAGCAATGACTGTGTTTACGACTTTGCTGTTTGTATTTGGCTCACAAGTTACGGTTTTCGCAGCAGCGGCAGCTCCTGTTAAACCGATTCCAACGGGTTTTTATGCCTTGTTGACTGTCTTACCGATTGTTGTCATTTTGATTTTGTTATTTAAAAAAGTAAATATGTTGGTGGCTGGACTGATTGGTGGCGTTATGGCCATGGTTATTGGTGGAATCACCTTAGGTCAAGCTAATACAATCTTCTTGGCAGCTATTCCTGCCATGTTGTCGATTACAGTTCCAATCATCAACTCAGCGATTGCGACAGCTGTATTTAAATCAGGCGGTTATGCTTCTGCTTTAGCCTTGGTTCGTAGAGGAATCAAAGGAAGAGTTGAATACTTTGCAGCCTTCATCGTTATTTTGATGGCTGCTGCGACTTATATGTCTGGCATTGGCGGAGGTACCGCTATGGTTTTAGCACCTTTGGCTTTTGCTGCTGTTGGAGCTATTCCTGAATTGATCGCTGCGATGTGTTTAGCAGCTGCTGTATCCTTTACAACTTCTCCAGCTTCTTTGGAAACTGGCGTTATCTCTAAGTTAACAGGTTTACCTGTTGCTGATTATGTTAATGTTATGCGTCCTTACTGGTTGGTATTTGTTGTCATAGCTGTCATTATTGGCTTTGTTGGCGCAAAACGCAGAAAAGCCTTGTTCCAAAGTGAAGAAACAGAAGAAATAAAGAATAAGTCGACCAAAGAACTTTGGTTGAATACTGTTCCTGCACTCTTCTTATTGTTTGCTGTATTAGCTGGACCATACATCAATACAGCACTTAAAATGCCTATTTTGGGTCCTCTGATGTACATGTTCATTACTGTTGGATTGATCGCATTATGCACAAAATTCAGCTTGAAAGCATCTGCAGATGCTTTGATCGATGGATCAACATACATCTTGACTCGTTTATTCCAAGTTGGTATCTTCTTGGCTTTCATTAATATTATCGGTGAAACAGGTGCTTTCAGTGCCATCGTCAGTGTTGCTAAATCAGCACCTGAAGTTATGATGGTTCCTGTTGCTGTATTGGCTGGTTTTGCGATCGGTGTTCCTGCTGGTGCTTATGTCGGAACGATCCTTACTTTGGTTCTTCCGGTTGCGATTACATTAGGTCTGCCACTTCAAGCCATTGGATTTATTGCGATGGGTGTTGGTTTAGGCAGCCAGATGAGCTTTGTCAACATTACGATGCAAGCTCAATCTTCAGGTTTCCAGATTCCTATTTTACAAGTCGTTAAAGGTAACTCCAAGTATATATTGGCTTCACTGGTACTCTTGTTGGCTATTTCGTTCATTGTTTAATACTTATCCTAAGGAGGACTGTTATGAATTTGATTCTTAAAAATGTCGTGATCGATGAAAGCAATACACTTGTTGATGTTGCCATTGATCAAGCTAAGATTGTGAAGATTGCCCCACATATCACAGATCCAGCAGATCGCATCATTGATGCTGAAGGCCGTGTCTTGATTCCGGGTTTGGTTGAATCACATTTGCATCTTGATAAAGCTTTGATCGCAGATCGGATGCCTAATCGCTCAGGTACACTTAAAGAAGCCATTCAAGTCACTGGGGTATTAAAACCTACATTTACTAAAGAAGATGTCATGAATAGGGCCAGTACAGCCCTTGAGATGCTGATTCGTAATGGGACAACTTACTTACGTACCCATTCTGAATTTGATCCTAGCGGGGGTTTCCATGGCTTTGAGACCATTATGGCACTTAAAGAAAAGTATAAGCATTTTATTGATATCCAAGTTGTATGTTTCCCTCAGGAGGGAATACACAAAACGCCGGGTACTGAAGAGATGATGTATCGTGCTCTGGATCTTGGAGCTGATGTGGTAGGTGGTATTCCCTACAATGATACGGACGCTAATAAACACATCGACTTGATCTTCGAGTTGGCTAAAAAGTACAACAAAGACATCGACCTTCATCAAGACTTCAAAGATGATTATACGGGTCAAAGCATTGTTTATTTGTGTGAGAAGACCATTAAAGAAGGCTATCAAGGCCGTGTTTCGGTAGGCCACATGACGTCGATCGCATCCATGCCGGATGCACAGCTTAAACCCATCATCGAATTGATGGCTAAAGCGCAAATCAACGTTATGGCTTTACCGATGACCGATCTGCATTTAGGTGGCAGAAATGATGAATATAATGTTCGTCGTGGTGTAACACCAATCAGAAAGCTAAGAGATGCCGGAGTCAATGTAAGTCTAGCTTCCAACAACATCCGTAATCCGTTTACTCCATATGGAAACGGTGACTTGATGCAAGTTGCGATGTTAGCCATTCCAGTAGCTCACTTAGGTGGCGCAGATGATTTACCGACAGTCTTATCCATGATTACCACAAATCCTGCCAAAGCCTTGAAGCTAAAAGACTATGGAATGTATGAAGGTGCTAAAGCTTCGGTTGTATTACTAGATACAAAGCGATACCAAGATGCGGTCATCGATATTCCTGCACGATTGTTGGTTGTCAAAGATGGTTTAGTCACCGTTGAATTGAAAAGAGAATTAACCATTAATTATTAAACTAAAGAGCCTTGCGGCTCTTTTTTTATGTTTGTGTTTGAGTGATTTTAACGGACTTGAAATTCTCTTTGGTGACTATCGTATTGTAGATGAGGACAGTTAATAAAACGATTCCACCACCGACTAAAGCTAAAGGCTTGGGAAGTTCACCAATGACGAGAAAGACCCAGATTGGATTAAGTATCGGTTCTAAGGTTGCGATGATACTGGCTGTTGTAGCAGAAGTATGTTTGATGCCTTTTGAAAAAAAGATATATCCGAAGGCTTGTTGAAAGACACCCATGATGATGATGGTGATCCAAGGCAGTGCCCCTTGATTTGAAAGAAACAAAGTATCAAAAGCCAAATAAGGCAAGAATACAATACCCAATAGATTGCCCATAAAGGTCGCATCTATAGGTGAAGCACCTTTTAGCTTATTCGAAAAGAAAACCCCCGCAAACGTCAATCCTGAGCCTAAGGCAAGCAAATCTCCCAAATAATTTCCACTTCTGAATTGTTCAAAAAAGAAAAGACCGATCCCAAATCCAACCCCAATCAACGCAAATATATCGCGTTTCTTAGGTCTTTGTTTAAAGACGATCAAAGATAAGATGATGATAAATAAGGGTGAGGTGTATTGAAGGACGATTGCATTGGCAGCAGTGGTCATTTTATTGGCCATCATAAACAAAACAGTCGTGATCAAAATACAGATTGAAGCTGCAATCGTCGATGGGGTAGCCTTAAATTTAAAAGACTTTCTATAGATGCCAATGGTCAGTGCTGCGACGATACTGCGAACAGCCGCAATCGAAATGCCTGACCAAGGAATAAGTTTACTTAAAACACCGCCGAGGCTCCAAAAGAGCGCAGCCAACAGAATAAATAAGGGTCCTGATTTGTTGGTTTTCACTAGAATATTATAACAGAACATCATCCTAAAATATGCCCCTTAATGATGTACATCGATTAAATTTAGTTAAGATTTGTTGAGTAAGAATCAACTGAGGAAACTTATGGAAAAGAATAAGAATAGATTTATGTTTTTTATAACTTGCGAAAAAACTTCAAAATTCATGAGCGATTGAATTGTTGGAAGAGATAAACTCCTGTATGATATGTTTGTAAAAACAATACAAGGTGTTTATAATCTAAGACAAGATTATAACGCCATCATTTTGATTTTGACACACAAGGAGAACAAATGATTATTCAAAGCACACAAGTATGGATTAACGCAACACTGGTTCCCAAACAAGTTGAGCTCATCGATGGGAAGATCACGAATTTGTATGACTATAACACTAAGAAAGTAGACGAAGATTATGGAGACAATTATATATTCCCAGGTTTTATAGATATTCATACTCACGGTTATGGAGGGGCATGGGCTAATTTTCCGACTTTAGAATCCATGAACTTCTGGAAGAAACATATGCCTCTAGAAGGGGTCACCTCATTTCTTGCCACTACGTCTACCCAAAAAGAAGTCGATAATTTAGCCGCTTTACGCATCATATCCGAATCGATGGATAAAGATCATGAAGGTGCAGAAATACTTGGAATCAACGTTGAAGGAAACTTCATTTCCCATCAATATAATGGAGCTCAAGATAAATACAGCATCGTCAAACCTGATCCTGAAGTTCTCCAGAAATACATCGATGCCTCAAACAATCGTATCAAGAGCGTTGCGTTGGCCATAGAATATGATGATCAATTCAAATTTCTTGAATATGCCACAAAGCAAGGTGTTCGTGTATCTGTAGCTCATACTGGGGCAACTTATAAACAGACTCGTGATGCAGTCGATCATGGACTTCGTGGTGTCACTCATACCGGTAATGCGATGCGTCCATTTCATCATAGAGAGCCTGGTGTATTTGGGGCAGCCATGAACATTGATGACTTGTTTGCGGAAGTCATCGTAGATGGTTTACATTTGCATTTCGAAACAGTCAATATCATTGGTCGTATGAAGGGCGAAGATAAACTGATGTTGGTGACAGACTCAAGTTGCTACAAAGATTTTGAAGGAAATCTTGGTGGTTATACACGCAAAAAAACCACAGACGGTGGAATTCGTGATGAACACGGTAATCTTTCAGGCTCGACACTGTATGTCAATACAGGCGTATTCAATATGTATAAGAATGCCCGCTTACCTTTGAAAACTGCCATCCAAGCAGCCACCATCAACCCTGCGACTTATCTGAATGTTGATGATCGAAAAGGGACATTGGATATCGGTAAAGATGCGGATATTACGATTCTTAATCCTGAATTCGATGTATTACAGACGTACTGTAAAGGCATCAAATCCTGCTAAACATTTAAAGCAATCCAATTTGGATTGCTTTTTCTTAGAATTTTATCACTAAGTTTTGGTTTTAGAAAACAAGAATTCTGGTGGTATACTATAAATAACGATGAATTATCGGGAGAAAACCTATGAGAAATAAAATTTATTGGTGTTTGGTACTCTGTTTCGTATTTTCCATAAGTGCCTGTACAAAACCAAATTCATTTACGTTGGATACGATGTTTGAATCTGCCGTTGGCTCAACTGGTGATTATAAATTGGAAACGGATCGCATTCCATTAAGTCAAGAACATCAAACTTTTATCTTAGAAAAATTGAACATGAACCAGTGGAAAAAAGAGTCACAAGGATCTAGTCAACAAACTGTGCTCTTTTATCTGATCGGTTCTTCAGGAGCCGTTTATTCGTTTTCATTTAAAGATCAACTTACCTTGATCAGTGTGGATACTAAAGGTGATGGAAAGCCTGATCATTATTATTCTAGTACATCGGCCATGATCTCACCGATCAGTTTACTGATAGAATCCTTAGATTTTTCAAGGCTTGTCTTAAATAATCTTAAGCAATCTTCCAGTTTTAATCAGGCATTTATTGGTCCACTTGGTTCTATAACTAATTTTACTCGATTCGATCTAGACTCAGCCCAAAGTACAGAACTTAAGTCAATGCTTCAATTTGATAAGTGGACATATACTCAATCTTTGCCTTCAATGGATCCTGAAATAAACTCGAAATTTACTTTGTTTACAGTGGTTAATGGCACTATAAATCTATTGGTATTTCAAACCAAAGAGGATATTGCCTATGTCTCTCTTTGCTCAATAGATACTCGTATCATCGCCTCTTATGTGTTGCCTTTAAGCATCAGTGATTCAATATTATCGCGTTTAGATCAAATCGCAGATTTGATTGAACCTGTTGATGATTTGAAAGATACCATCTTTACACAGGCCTATATTGGACCGACTCAATTTATCTATGAAACAGATATATTTTTACCAGCCTATTTGTTTTCCTTGTCTGCTGAACAAAACATGAATTTGAAAACGATGTTGAATATTGCACAATGGGTAAAAACGACTGAAACCGAAGATTATCTAGATGCAGAATTTGCGCTCTTTAATGAGTCTGGTCATACTTTTTACTTTTCATATACGAATACAGGGTATGTGGTAACCATTGATTATCATGAATCGCCAAAACGGATTGAACGATATGAAGTCAATACCGATCATTTCGAAACCATCAATGATACGATGAACTCTTATTTTATACCCATGGCACCAACGCTTGTGATCACCGATGCCACTTATGTCAGCGCTTCATTTTATGAAGGTGAAGTTATGGATATGACCGTTCCAGATATCACAGTTACCTTAACAGAAAGCCAATCTAAAACGATCAAAGATTTCATTAATCCTTACGGTTGGAGACAAGCCTTTGATATTCCACCGATGGGAGTCGCTCTCGCTTATGTGTTGGTTGATAATAATGGGCTAGAATATTCAGTCCTATATCTTAATTGGGATGCTTTAATCAGTATTTATGATGCAGAAACAGAAACAGTCACATGGTGGATAGGACCCATCGTTGGGGTAAACGATGCCCGCGAATATTTGTTGACTTTAGCTCCTTAAACAGTGACACTGACCCAGATCTTAGACAGTAAGTAAACCGATTTTACAATAAAGCAATCCAATAATGGATTGCTTTATGTTTGATTAATTGATGATGTATGTTCTTATTTTAATTTGTTGCCTTCAACAGATACTTCAATTCTAGCGATTTTACCATCTCGATTAAACAAGCTTTGACTTGTTTCAAAATCTAAAGCATCTGCAAAACTTCTCTTACTTCCATCAACGGTAGTAACAACGATTTTCTTATGGTCTGACAAAGTATAGATGATGGGTACTGTACAGAATGTAAATCCTAATGAATGCTTTTCTAACCAAATCGTTTCAGTTTCTGATTCATGATTAGATCTTGGTAAAGACCATACTTGTTTTTCATTTAGGAATTCAGATTTTTCTAATAATACTGGATCAAAATGAACCAGACCATTTTTGACTTTTACACCTAATTCTCCAAAACGTGTAATAAAGTCTTCTTTGACTTGGCCAGTCAATCCTGGTTGCTGAACACCAGCAAAGGAAGGAGTATGCGAATAAGCATCGGTTGGGAATGCACCATATAACTCTGGCGACTTCTCAACCCCTAGTCCAGCTTTAGATGCCCTAAAACCATTAAGCAGGGCTATAGAGTCTTCATTCATTCCTTTTTGAGTATAGGAATCGTCAAAGTTTTCTTGTGTTGCTAAAACCAACTTAGACACCATATGCCAATAGATAGATCCTAATCCTTCATACTTATAGAATGTTCCGGATCGACCAGTGAAAGCGTGGTGATTAAATAAGTCAGAAAAAATCTCCTTGACCTGTTTAATGTCTTCATCTTTATATTCTTTTGTCGCCTTAAGCGCAGCTTCAATATCATAACCATTTCTGAATCTACCGTTGAAATGATAGTTACCATTCACATCTTTTTCGATAAATCGTGGACGATTATGCTTAAGTTCCTCTTTTAACACAACAGAAGACATCACCAATGCTTCAGGTACAATATTCTTCTCTAAGAATTTTGGTAGTTCACGATTCGGATATAGCATATAACTATCTTGATCTTCTCTATAAATAGGACTATGTCTGAGTGCTTTTAGAACAGATAAGCTTTCTTTAGCATCTAAAGCTTTTGAGCTTAACACAGACACCTGACCTTCTAACATTTCGTAAAGATGGGAAATACTGCAAGCACCTTTTTCAAATCGTATGAGATTGTATGAATGATAGAGACCATCTTCGCGTCTGTTCTTTTTGATGGAATCCTTTAAATGTTTCAGGGTCACTTCAATGAATTCTTTTAATTCAACAACAGATATTCCTGATTTCTCGCCACTAAAGCCATTACCATAAATGGCATTACGGTAGTTTTCACCGATCCTGCCTAGTGCTTCCATGATTTCAAAGCGTACATCATCAGAGATTTTTGTCCCAAGATAATGTTGACTATCTTTCAGTACTGCAGTTGTGTCTTTAAACATTTGAAACACTTCAACTGAAACATCAAAGTGTTCACCTTCAATTTCATTAACCAATTGATTCATAAAAGTTTGATAACGATGTATATAATACAAAGTAACCATAGATAAACCATTACCAACTAAAGCATTATTTGCATCATTCCATTCTGGACGTTGTGTATTCATCCAGATTCCACCTTCTGGTACATAATTAGAGAGTTTAGCAAGCAATGTTACTAAAAGTTTCTCCATCAAATTGACTTTATAGATTTGATTATTTTTAGTGATCAGCTTTCCATCAGATCCAAGAGTAGCAGTTTTAGCATGAATGTTTTTTTCAAGCTCAAAATCATAATCGATACTATTTCTTGGATTTTCAACCAATGCATCAAATCCTTTAATTTTATAAGGCACATTGGCATACACAAAGATGTCTTCACCAAGATAATCATGCAACTTCTTAGGATTATAGGCTTTGGATAATTCCATAAGTTTGAGCAGATAAATGATTTGATGATCTCCCCAATAGCCAATATTTGACCATGGTTCATCTGGGTCTAGAGCCTCCCAATCAAGACCGTTTTTCGTAATACGATAGGGGTTATAACCATCTGCTGTTGATGCGTTGACAAACTTAGCGATAATACTTTCTGTGAATGCCGGATAGGACATGGACAAAGCTTCCCAGTTTTGGAAAATATCACGCCAATTTCCTTCAAAGTTTAGCTTCTTACTTCCGTCTTCTTTGAAGACTTCGATACTGAATCGATTCCATGGACGACTTGGATCACCATGACGTCTGCTGAATGTAAGAGGTAAGTATTCAAGTACGAGGCGCTCGAAGTCTTTGCAGTTTAAATTTTCAACCTGCAAGAGCAATTCATTATAATTGACTTTTGTGGGGAGTTTATTTAGAAAATCCAACTGCTGAGTATAAATATCTTTATTCCAAACATGGACAAATGCTTTAAAGTCATCTCTTTCAATATTATAACCATCAGCATATACACCACCACGCATGATGTTATATAGCGTATTTGAAAAATGTCGATAACTAACTTTTTCGTTAGCAGTGCATTGGATACCGTCTGCATTAAACACGAGCTTTTTGAGATTGGTATCACCCTTAGCAACATCAGTATGCAGTTCATCGAGTATGGATGCATTTTCACGCAACGCTTTAATGAGTTTCGCAACATCAATATGACTGCGACTCAGTTCAGCCACAACAACCCATTCCTTTGATTCATTATCCTTAAGTTTGAGTGAATCTACGACATAATAAGATCCTCGTCTACCTTTAACGTCAAGTTCTGTTTCAACATCATGATCAAGAGAGAATGCTTCTATTTGCTGTTCTGATAAAAGAACCTTTGGATGATCAAGTCCTTTAGACCAAACGGTCGTTGTCTTTAAGGATTCACTGGGTTCTGCTTTATCAGTCAGAATTGAGCTCAGTGTGAATAAGCCTAATCCAACACCTTCTACCAACTCACAACGTTTATACCCATCAAGAAGGGTACTAAGGGACGTCTGTAACTGTGTGTTGACTCCATAGGGAAGAATGTTACGAATCCCATCTAAGACTTTAACTTGTATTTCTTTTTTTCCTAAGTTCACGACTTTTGATTCTTTTATGAAGCCAAATTTATCGCTGTTCTTCCATGTATAGGAGAAGGCGAGCCCTAGATCATGGTTGATTTCTTCAAACATGATTTTATTGCCGATCGTATTTTTGTATAGGTTCCGTGTTATCTTATATACATTACTATTATGGGGAGAAAACGGTTTCCATAGGAATTTTTGGTCGTCTTTTGAGACGATGAGGATGGTGTGTGAACCTGTGGTTTCAAAACTGTCATGAATCTTATCATCTGTGTAATATGGAAATAATGCGGAGTCTGCATTTTTGCGTCCGCAAGTTAATCCACCGGTACTGGATATAAACATCCAATGATCAACATCACTCACGATCGTCATAAAGAAAGGATTCATATGATTATAGTTTTTAATCTTGAAAAATGGCTCTTTGTTGATAGACACCGTCTCTAACGCAATGGTTTCATTTTCGTCGTTTAATGATGCTTTTCCAAAGTATAAATTTGATGGGTTCATGATCTTTGTTTCACTCTCGTTTCTTTAATACTCCTACTATAACTGATTATATAGTGCCATTTTTAAAAGAGCAACGGGTTTTAAGCAATAGGAGCCCTGAAAAATGAGAGTTTTGTGAAAACGCTTTCGTATCTTTGCGAATTGGTTGATTATTACCCAAAAAATTGATTTTCTTTTGAGATTTTCTAAAATATTTTGAACACAAAAAGGGAATATTTCGTTGGGAATAAGGTGGTGTAAGTATAAAGAATTTATCGATGTTTGGACTTCAAATAAAAAAGCCACTTTAATGTGGCTTATGGTTTTGTACTGGCAGGGGTAGTAGGAGTTGAACCCACATCGACGGTTTTGGAGACCGGCGCTCTACCATTGAACTATACCCCTAAATGCTTATTAATTCTATCATAGGCAAGATTTCATTTCAAGAAAGAACTGTTATAATAAATGCATGCGAGGTTATTATGAAAAACATCATTGATGAAAGCAGTTTGAATCGTACATTGATCCGTATGACGCATGAATTGATCGAGCGAAACAAAGGAGTTGGGAATATGGTTTTAGTGGGAATCTTGACTCGCGGTGTTCCTTTGGCTCAAAGAATCTCTGAAAACATCAAACAAATAGAAGGAACACATGTTCCAGTCGTATCTTTTGATATTCGTTATTGGCGAGATGATTTAGGCGACTTGAAGGTGGATAAACCATCACTAAACTTGGATATTCAAGGCAAGACGGTTGTTTTGGTGGATGATGTGTTGTATAAAGGCAGAACCGTTAGAGCTGCCATCGATGGCATCATGAGCTTTGGCAGACCCAGTTGTATTCAATTGGTTGTTTTAGTGGATCGTGGTCATCGTGAACTGCCCATCAGAGCCGATGTGGTAGGTAAGAATGTCCCCACATCCATCAACGAGTCTGTAAGGGTATTACTTAAAGAAGTCGATGGGGTAGATGCGGTCAACATTCTAGAACCACACGAAAAGGTCCAATGAAAGAAACGGGTTTATTGATTCTTGTTTTGATCGTTGGAATTATTTATGCCCTAAGGATCAATTCTGATCGAGCACGAAAAACGCCTTGGTTAAAAGGCTATTTTGCACATAGAGGACTTTACACCAAAGATCAGCAGATCTCTGAAAATAGTATGGGAGCATTTAAAAAAGCCATTGAAATAGGTTATGGAATTGAACTTGATGTTCAGCTTACTAAAGATGGAATCGTCACTGTTTTTCACGATGATGATTTAAAAAGAATGACCGGTCATGAAGGAATCCTTGAAGAAAAGACCAGTGTTGAATTGGATCAAGTTCATTTGATCGGATCAGGTGAAAAGATACCGCACTTATCGTCTGTACTAGAACTGATCCATGGACAAGTACCTGTCTTGGTTGAACTTAAAACCAGTCAACGAAAAAAAGAAAGTGTTATTGCGGTCATTAAAGTGATGGAGAATTATCAGGGCAATTTTGCCTATTGTAGCTTTGATCCCATCATGTTGGGTTTGATACGAAAATATGCCCCAAGACAATTGCGTGGATTAAATATGGAATATGCCTTGGATAAGAAGCATTTTAGTTTATTAACACGCATCGTATTACAATTTGCCTTGCTTAATTTTTCCAATAAACCAGATTATTTATCTGTTGATCATGAACATATTCCCTTTGTTTATAAACTATGGCGTCAATTTGGTGCCTTTGGTATGATGTGGGCAGTTCCTACACAAAGTGCAGAAGATAAATTAAAGGGTCAATGTGAAACTATTATTTTTGATGGTTATATCCCTAGATAATTGTGTTAAACTAATACGGTATGAATATATTTCACCGAATTTTCTCTGTTGAAGCACTAACGCCTTCACACCATATGACCGATGAATTGCCTTCGACAAAGACAGTTTATACAACCACCCTTAAAATGGCATGGCCTTCTGCAATGGAGGCTGTTTTAATTTCGTTGATTGGGGCTATGGACATGATCATGGTCAGTTCTTTGGGATCTGGCGCCATCGCAGCTGTTGGGATCACAACACAACCTAAATTTTTCTTGATGGCATTTGTCTTTGCGGTCAATACCGGGGTCACGGTCATCGTATCGCGTAGAAAAGGTGCCAATAATAAGGAAGAAGCCAATAAAGCACTTAAAAATGGATTGATGATTAGTTTTGTGGTTACTTTGACGATGTCAATTCTGGGTTACATTTTTGCGGAACCATTTTTAGTTTTTGCGGGAGCTAATGCAAGTTATTTGGCAGATGCTTTAACTTATTTTAGAATCATCATTATCGGGAATTTCTTTTATCTACTAAGTTTAACGATCACAGCTGCTCAACGCGGAGCTGGTAATACAAGAATTTCTTTGACGACCAACTTGACTGCTAACTTGGTAAATATTTTCTTTAACTGGCTTTTGATATTTGGGATATGGATATTTCCAAGATGGGGTGTTATGGGAGCTGCTGTTGCGACAGCCATCGGAAACTTTGCTGGGTTACTTTTAGCAGTTCGAAGTGTCACCAAGAAAGATTCCTTCTTGCAGATTCATTTTAGAGATAAATGGGTTCTGGATCCGGATACCATAAAAACGATGTGGAGTATTTCTGCTTCATCTTTGCTTGAACAAGTTTTCATTCGTATTGGCTTCTTGTTTTATGCCAAAGCAGTTGCAGGATTAGGTACTATAGAATTCGCAACGCATTATATCGCGATGCAAGTCATGAGCATTACATTTAGTGTTGGTGATGGATTATCGATTGCCTGTACAGCTTTAGTTGGTCAGTCATTGGGTGCACGAAAGCCCTATTTAGCCATTCTTTATGGTCGTGTATCACAACGTATCGGTTTGATCATATCTTTGGCTCTAGGTTTACTGATCATACTCTTGCGGTTCAACATCATGAGTTTATTTAGTGTTGATCCTAAGGTACTGAGTTTAGGTGCCAATGTATTAATCATTTTGGCAGTGTGTGTTGTATTTCAGATCTCACAAGTCATTACTGTAGGCTCACTAAGAGGAGCAGGGGATGTCAAATTCGTTGCGAAGTTGAGCATGGTTTCTGTGACCATACTTCGCCCTGTGTTGACTTATATCTTGGCTTATTATTTAGGCTTTGGATTATATGGAGCTTGGTTCAGTGTCGTCTTTGATCAAGCTTTACGATTTGTAGTCAGCCGTTATCGTTTTCAAAAAGCCGAATGGACCAAGATTGTCGTATAGAGATAGACCAAAATCAGTGAAAATAAATTGTAAAGTCAATCGTTTGATTGACTTTTTATTTGCTTTTTAGATTGATGAACAATCGCATTTCATCCTTGTTTATCACCAGTTCATCCAAATTGTGAGTGCATTCACGCACTTTATAAGGTATAATAGCAAGTGGTTAAATTAGGAGGACTTATGAAGAAAACTTATCTTACAATGGATGGGAATACAGCGACAGCGCATGTAGCCTATGCATTTACCGAAGTAGCCGCGATCTATCCGATCACACCATCATCTACAATGGCTGAACTCGTTGATGCTTGGGCATCTACAGGCCGTAAAAACATGTTTGATGCTGTGGTTAAAGTTGTTGAAATGCAGTCTGAAGGCGGTGCTGCTGGAGCCGTACACGGTGCTCTACAAGGCGGAACTTTAGCGTCTACCTTTACCGCTTCTCAAGGTTTATTGCTGATGATTCCGAATATGTATAAATGGGTCGGTGAATTATTGCCTGGAGTTATCCATGTCTCGGCACGTTCGCTTGCGACACGCGCTTTAAGTATCTTTGGGGATCACCAAGATATTTATGCGGTTCGTCAAACCGGCTTTACGATGATTGCTTCTCATTCTGTTCAAGAAACCATGGATTTGGCTGGAGTTGCTCATTTGACTGCCATCAAAGCCAGTGTTCCTGTCCTTCATTTCTTCGATGGTTTTAGAACTTCTCATGAAATTCAAAAAGTTGAAGTAATTGATACGGATGTCTTGAAGAGCTGGTTGGATAAAGATGCTTTGGAACGTTTCAGAGCCAATGCTTTAAATCCACATACCAATCCTGTGACTCGTGGCGGAGCTGAAAACGATGATGTTTACTTCCAAGCCAGAGAAGCTCAGAATACACACTATGAAAAAGTCTTGCCGATCGTTGAAGAGTACTTTGAAAAAGTCTCCAAATTAACAGGCAGAGAATATGCACCGTTTGTTTATTATGGTGCTAAAGATGCAACACGCATCATTATTGCGATGGGATCTGTTACAGAAACAACCAAAGAAGTCGTCGATGCTTTAAATGCAAAAGGTGAAAAAGTTGGTTTGGTCAAAGTTCATTTGTATCGTCCTTTCTCAGCTCAGCATTTATTGAAAGTTATCCCAACGACTGTTACCAAAGTTGCGGTCTTAGATCGTACCAAAGAAGTGGGTGCACATGAACCTTTATTCTTAGATGTCTATGCAGTACTGCATGGCACTGGTAAGATCCAAAGCATCGTTGGTGGCCGTTATGGATTGTCTTCAAAAGACACTCAGCCTAACGACATCAAAGCCGTTTATGATCATTTGAATGAAGTCAATCCGTTTGATGGATTCACCATTTCAATCAATGATGACGTAACCCATAAATCACTCAAGATCGATGAAAATTTCGAAGTTGAACATGATTATACATCTTGTTTATTCTATGGATTGGGATCTGATGGAACCGTCAGTGCCAACAAGAACTCCATTAAAATCATTGGGGATCATACTGATCTCTATTCGCAAGCTTATTTCGCCTATGACTCAAAGAAGGCAGGCGGTGTAACCCGTTCTCACTTACGTTTTGGACCTACTCCGATTCGTTCAACCTACTATGTCACAAAAGCTGACTTTATTTCTTGTTCATTAGATTCTTTCTTGATCAGATATGACATGCTTAAGAATCTTAAAAAGGGCGGAACCTTCCTCATCAATACGTCTTTCTCACCTGAGACCATTGAAGCTTCATTGCCTAATCGTGTCAAACAACAATTAGCACAGAAACGTGCAAAATTCTTCATCATCGATGCGACCAAGATCGCTGAAGAAATCGGAATGGGACGTCATACCAACACCATCCTGCAATCTTCTTTCTTTGCGCTGAATGAACAAATCCTTCCTTATGATAAAACATTGACTTACATGAAAGATGCAGCCAAGAAATCCTATGCGAAAAAAGGCGATGAAGTTGTCAAACTCAATTGGAAAGCCATAGAATCCGGTAAAGATGGTTTGATCGAAATCAAGGTCAATCCTGAATGGGTCAATTTACCCATCTCCAAGACACGTAAAGTGACTGGTGATGAATACTTCGATCAACATGTCGATGTGATCAATGCCTTGGACGGTTATGATTTGCCTGTTTCTGCCTTTACTAAATTTGGTCTACTAGATGGATCCTTTAGAAACAATGTTTCCTTTATGGAACATCGCACGATCGCAACTCAGGTCCCAGCATGGAGTCCTGAAAACTGTATCCAATGCGGATTCTGTTCGATGGTTTGTCCACATGGTACCATCCGTACCTTTATCTTAACTGATGAAGAAGTCAAGAATGCTCCTCAAGAATTCGCAACTTTGACTGCAGTTGGCCCAACTATTTCCCACTTGAAGTATCGTGTTCAAGTCTCACCAGACAATTGTGTCGGTTGTGGCTTATGTGCTGTAGAATGTCCAGGCAAAGGTGGCCAAAAAGCTTTGGTCATGACCGATGTCAAAGACCGTCTCTTCGAAGCACCTTTAGCGGATTACTTATACAAGAAAACAGAATACAAACCTGGTTTGGTCTCTAGCGATCAAATCAAGGGTTCTCAGTTCTTGAAGCCTTATATGGAAATTTCTGGAGCTTGTGCTGGTTGCGGTGAAACACCGTACTATAAACTCGCTTCACAACTCTTTGGGAAAGACATGCTGATTGCCAATGCGACTGGCTGTACTTCCATCTATTGCGGTTCCGCACCATCAACACCGTTTGTCAAGGATGAAAACGGAGAAGGCGTTGCTTGGGGCAATTCCTTGTTTGAAGACAATGCCGAATACGGTTATGGGATGAAAGTTGCACAGAATTTCAAAGCCAACCGTATCGTTGAAATCTTAAGTGCTGCTAAAGATGCAGTTGAACCAGCGCTTAAAGAAACCATTGAAAAGTACTTGGCTGTTAAAGGCAAACGTGAAGAAGAACGTGTCATCGTCAAACAACTGGTCAGCGAAGTCAAAGCCAGTAAACATGCCGGTGTCAAGGAAGTCCTTGGCTACGAACGTGATTTGGTTTCCAATTCTGTATGGATCATCGGTGGCGATGGTTGGGCTTATGATATTGGTTACGGTGGTTTAGACCATGTCTTAGCCAACAATTTAAATGTCAACGTTATGATCTTGGATACTGAAGTTTATTCCAATACTGGCGGTCAGTCCTCTAAATCATCCCAAGCTGCTTCGATCGCGAAGTTTGCGGCAGGTGGCAAACCCACAGCTAAGAAAGACATCGGACAAATCGCCATGACTTATGGACATGTCTATGTTGCCTCTATTTCGATGGGTGCCAATCGTGTCCAAACGATCAAAGCCTTGAAAGAAGCCGAAGCTTATGATGGGCCTTCATTGATCATTGCCTATGCTCCATGTATTGAACATGGTATCAAGGGTGGTTTGAGCAATCATCAAAGCACTCAGAAGAAAGCTGTTGAGTCAGGTTACTGGACATTGTATCGTTTCAATCCTAATGCTGAACCAGGCAAAGAATTGACGATTGATTCAAAAGAACCAGATTTCTCGAAATTCAACGACTTCGTCATGAATGAAACACGCTTCAATATGTTGGAATCTGTTAATCCTGAACATGCGTTAGAACTTTTGGCTAAGAGTCAAAAGGATGCTGAAAAGCGTTACGCAAGATTGGTAAAATTATCTAAGTAATATGAAAGTGCCGATTAGTCGGCACTTTTTTAAACCTTACTTGTGATTCAAAGCTCAGGCAAGAATGCATATGTTATAATTAGAACACCAAGGAAGTGGAATTTTCATGAACGTTTACATCACTTATAAAGCTGAAAAAACCATTCATGCCTTAGGGATGTCTTCTGTTTCTTTGGGTAAGGATTCATTTATAAAATGATCAAACAAGGTAAAATCATCGTAAACCTTAGATCTATTTGACTGAAATGCTTACGAAATTGGTTTGGCACCTTGTATAAAGTATTGGCCATGCCGATTGGAAAGGAATAACCTATGCGCATCGGATTATTCAGTGATACTTATTCTCCGGATATCAACGGTGTAGTTTCTTCTATCGTCACTCTGCAACATGCCCTTGAAAATTTAGGTCATGATGTTTTTGTGATCACCAATCAGCCTAAGATCTTTAAAGTCTCATATGAAAATAATGTCTTACGTTTGCCAGGAATTGAATTGAAGTCGATGTATGGGTATACTATGAGCTCTCCGGTTCATATTCGAGCCATCAAACAAATCAAGGCAATGAATCTTGACATCATTCATGCGCATACTGAGTTTGGAATCGGTTTGTTTGCTCGACTTGTTGCCAACAGACTGGATATTCCTTTGGTGTCAACTTACCATACGACCTATGAAGATTACACCCATTACATCAATCCGTTACATATTAAAACTGTCGAGAAATTCGCACGGATTTCGGTATCCAAACTGAGCAAACTTTATGGTAGCAGTTGTCAAGCAATGATTTCTCCGAGTGAAAAGACCAAAGAAATGTTAATAGGGTATGGAATCACTCGTGAAATCTCAGTTATTCCAACGGGTTTAGATCTTAAACGTTTTGATAAACAACATACCCCGCCTTCAGCTGTAAAGACATTGAGGGCTAAATATGGGATATCTGAAGAGACCTTTGTTATTCTCTATGTAGGGCGTCTTGCAAGAGAAAAAAGCATTGACTTTGTCATTGAAGGCTTTAGTTTGCTGGATTTCAAAAACAACGATATTAAATTGATGATTGTTGGGGGTGGACCAGATGCCGAGCATTTACAAGACTTGACTAAAACATTAAATATTCAAGATAAGGTTGTCTTTACCGGAAAGATTCCTTCGATAGAAGTGCCCTCCTATTATCATGCTGCTGATGCATTCGTATCTGCATCTTTGACTGAAACACAAGGGATGACCTTTATTGAAGCCTTAGCTGCGGAATGTCCTTTATTTGCTAGACCAGATGATGTCTTGACAGATCTTGTCATTGAAGATGAGACAGGTTATTTCTTCACAACAACTCAAGAATTTGCACATAAGATCATGCATCATCTGTCTAAACCAAAAGCCAAACGTTTGGAAATGAAAACGTTGGCTAAGGAACAAGTGCGTATTTATGATGATCGAGAGTTTGGGATCGCCGTTGAAAAAGTATATCAGCGAACCATACAAAACTTTAAACACAGCGTCCTACTTAAAAACATCAAATTAAAAGAAGATGTTGCGGAGTGTACATTCGATGGACCAGAAGGACCGTATAAGATTACGGTCACATTGGAAACCTTTGAGAAGAAAGGATTGAAACGGCTCTGTATGGTCGATAAAAAAACAATCGATGAGTTGCTAGAAGATGAAAAAATTGCCTTGGCTTACCAAGCTTGCATCAAAAAACTAAGCTTAAAAGACAGAACTCGCCACGAGATGCTAGATTTCCTAACTCAAAAAACTGATTTAAAGAGTAATCAAATCCATGATTTGATTGAACACTTGGAAAAAAGAAACTACATCAATGATGTCCGTTATACCAATTCAGCCATCACTAATCTAAGATCCTTATTACAAGGAAAGAAACGGATTATTAGGTCACTTAAACTTAAAGGGATTCCTCAAGAGTTGATCGATCATGCAAGTCAGGTTGATGATGAAGAAGCTGAAATTAAGAATGCTTTAAGATATGCTGAGAAGATCAAACCTACGATCAAGGATGTTTCACTAAAGATGAAACAACAGAAGTTATCGATGAAGCTTATGACTCAAGGATATGAAACGGATGTTATCGAGTTTGTTATGAAGAGCCTTAACTTCAATGAAGATGAACGTAATCAACTGGCCAATTGTTTAAATGCTGCCAATAAAGCACATAAGAAGTATGAAAAAAAATACCAAGGATCTGCATTGCGACATCATGTTTATACTTATCTAGTGCAAAAAGGATTTGAAAGTGATGACATCAATAAAGTCATTAGTGAAATGGAGTGGACCAATGAGCAGAGTTAACATTAGTGCATTTATTGAACAGGAAAAGATCATGACGACCTTGTTGGTCAATGCAATGAATCCTGGAGTTACCAACAATGGAGCTCCATATGTATCCTTTACCTTACAAGATAAAACAGGCTCAATTGAAGCAAAGCTTTGGGATGCCAAAGAAGAAATGCTAGAAGGCGTAAAACCTGGATCTGTTATTTTGATCAATGGTGAAGTTTTACGCTATAAAGGTGTATTACAACTTAGACTCTATAACTTAAGTCTTGTTAATCCTAGTGAAACCAATCCAGCTGATTATGTGGCTTCTACGCCTTTAACAGACGCCTACATGCATGAAAGAATAGAAGAGGCACTTAGTTCTCTACAAGACCCAATCATTCGCCAAGTGACTGAAAAAGTCCTAAGCGAGTACAATGATAAGTTCTTTACTTATCCAGCTGCAGCACGTAATCATCATGATTTTGTAGGTGGTTTAGCGACCCATGTGATTGCGATGATCGATTTAGCCAATTCATTCTGTGAACTTTATCCTGCTTTAAACAGAGACTTATTGATCAGCGGGATCTTACTTCATGATTTGGGTAAAGTCGTAGAATTATCAGGACCGATCTTGACCGAGTATACATTGGTTGGTAAACTCGTGGGACATATTTCAATCATGCAAAGCAAAGTCAATGAAGTCGCTCAACAATTGGGTGTCGCTGAATCTGAACAAGTGACTTTGATCAGACATTTGATTTTGTCTCATCATGGTGAATATGAATATGGGTCACCAGTCTTGCCTTTGATCATGGAGGCTGAAATCTTAAACTACATCGATAATATCGATGCCAGAATGAATATGTTTGCTAAGGCTTTAACAGGGATCGAAGAAGGAACCTTTACAGCCAGGATCTTTGCCTTAGAAAACCGTATGTTCTATAAACCAAAAACCTTCAAGAAATAAATCGTCAACATCGACGATTTTTTCTTGCAATCATTTTACTTGCATTATACCCAAGGGGGGTATACAATAAGGCCGAGGTAAAACAAAATGTCCATTAAAACATATGCAGTAGAAGGAATGACTTGTATGCATTGCGTACACCACGTCACAGAGGCATTGAAAGAAGTTGAAGGTGTAAAAGACGTCAAAGTATCTTTGGCCGAAAAAACAGCTTTGGTCAATTCTGATGGGATACAGTTTGCTGTCCTTCAGCATGCAGTCGCTGAAGCTGGCTATACGTTAACTGAAAAGTAGATCATATGATTGAAAAAACCTATGCTGTCAGTGGAATGACTTGCGCCAGTTGCGCAATGGCTGTCACTAGAGCCCTTAATAAAGTAGAAGGGGTCAAGAAAGCCGATGTCAATCTAACGACAGAAAAAGTCTTGATTCAAGCGGATCAAGATTTATCTTTTGAAGAACTGCAAAAAGCTGTCGATAAGGCAGGTTATGCTTTATCTGAAATCAAACATGATCGAGATGCTGTTTTAAACATAGAAGGAATGACGTGTGCTTCATGCAGCGGTGCTGTAGAAAGAGCCCTTAAGAAACAAAAAGGAGTCAGCTCTGTCAGTGTCAATTTGACCACCAATAAAGCAACCCTAAGTTATGATCCGTCCATCATCAAGATGAGCGCTTTAAAAGCGGCTGTCGATAAAGCAGGCTATAAAGCCAGCGAGATTGAAACCAAAGAACAGGTTGATCAAGAAAGCATCAGACAAGCTCAAGAAATGAAATCCATGACCACCAAGTTAATTTTGGCGGCTGTTTTTGCGATACCTTTGTTGATCATTGCGATGGCCCATATGTTTCCACAGCTCAATATAAAACTGCCTGATCTCATTCATCATCATAAGAATCCTTTGAATTTCGCATTGATTCAGTTCTTTTTAAGTATTCCTATTCTATTTGCTGGTCGTAAATTCTTTACGGTAGGATTCAAAACGCTATCAAAAGGATCGCCTAATATGGATTCCTTGGTGGCCATTGGAACAGGTGCTGCGTTTATCTATGGGACTTATAACACCATCAGGATTGCCCAAGGGTTTACAGAACTCACAGAAAGTTTATATTTTGAATCAGCAGGTGTGGTCATCACATTGATCCTTTTAGGTAAATGGTTGGAAACGCGCTCTAAAGGCAAAACTTCTCAAGCCATTAAGAAATTGATGAGTTTAGCTCCAAAAACAGCCCATTTGATCGTAGGTGATGAAGTTCAAGAGATTTCTCTTGAAGAAGTCACTTTAAAAGATGTATTACTGGTTAAGCCAGGTGAACGAATTCCAGTTGATGGGGTCATCGTCAGCGGAAACAGTGCCGTGGATGAAAGTATGCTGACAGGTGAAAGTTTACCCATCGATAAAACAGTCAATGATAAAGTCATCGGCGGATCTTTAAATAAAAATGGATCAATGACCTTGCAGGCAACAGCTGTAGGTCAAGACACAGCTTTGGCCAGAATCATTAAACTCGTTGAAGATGCTCAGGGCCAAAAAGCGCCTATCGCTAAATTAGCAGATGTGATTTCACAGTATTTTGTACCCATCGTTATGATCATTGCGGTTCTTGCTGCAGGTTTTTGGATGACGCAAGGAAAATCATTTGACTATATCTTGAATATTTTCGTAACTGTTTTGGTTATTGCTTGTCCTTGTGCTTTAGGTTTAGCGACACCTACAGCCATTATGGTAGGAACTGGTCGCGGAGCTCAAATGGGCATCTTGTTTAAAGGTGGAGAGGCTCTTGAACAAGCGCATAATACCACAGCCATCATCTTTGATAAAACAGGGACCTTGACTCAGGGTAAACCCAGCTTAAGTGATTTCATAAGTTTTGGTGATGATAAAGATTCTTTATTATCGATCTTAGCTTCGGCTGAATCGGTCTCCGAACATCCTTTGGCTTTAGCGATCTTAGATGCTGCTAAGTTAAAAGGTTTAACCTTGACTTCCCCAACCGACTTTATGGCAGTAAGCGGAAAAGGTTTAAGTGCCAAAGTCAATGGACAAAGCATACTGATTGGAAATGAAGCATGGATGAAAGAAAACAATGTATCTTATGAAGAAACCGATCAAATCAAAGCATTATCTGATCAAGGAAAAACTGTACTACTGGCTGCCATTGATGGGAAACTTCAAGGCTTATTGGCCATTGCGGATCTCTTGAAACCAGAAGCCATAGAAACCGTTAGGAAGCTTAAAAAACTTGGGATCAAGGTTGCTATGATCACTGGTGATAATCGCCGTACAGCGGCTGCAATTGCCAAACAAGCAGGCATAGACATCGTCATGTCTGAAGTATTGCCTCAAGATAAAGGAACTGAAGTCGATCGTTTAAAAGCAGAAGGTTATAAAGTTGCGATGGTAGGTGATGGTATCAATGATGCGGTAGCCTTGACCAAAGCAGATACTGGAATAGCCATAGGCAGTGGTACAGATGTAGCCATTGAATCGGCCGATGTCGTCTTGATGAGATCAGACTTAAATGATGTGGTTAAGGCCATTGCCTTATCAAAAGCAACCATGACCAACATCAAACAAAATCTATTCTGGGCCTTTATCTACAACATCATTGGTATTCCGTTTGCGGCAGGCGTCTTTGCATATTTTGGTGGTCCTTTATTGAATCCTGTGTTTGCCGGAGCAGCGATGGCCATGAGTTCAGTCAGTGTCGTCACCAACGCTTTACGTTTACGTTTCTTCAAGGAGTCCTAAAATGGAACACATGAATCATGACATGCACAAACATACTCATCGCGAGAATCAAGAAATCATCGATCTGACCAATCGCTTAAATCGATTGGAAGGTCAAGTCCGCGGCATCAAAACCATGGTTGAATCGGATGTGTATTGTGATGATATCTTAATTCAAGTTGCGGCTGTCAAATCAGCCTTGGATGCTTTCGCAAGCCAATTATTTGCCCAACACATCAAAACCTGTGTCATCAGAGACATTCATGCTGGAAAAGCAGAAATCGTGGATGAACTTATGACAACTGTTAAAAGACTGACTCGCTAATGGATGAACGTAAGATCAATGTTGAAGGAATGACTTGTTCTTCCTGTGAACAAAAAGTAACCTCAGCTTTCAAACGTTTGCCTGGTGTCAAACAAGTCTCAGCCAGTTATCAAACTGGCTTTGTCTACATCCAAGGCAAGAACCTTCCTGAGGATCCTCAGCTTGAAAAAGTAATTGCTCCTTTAGGTTATCATGTCGTCAAAGCGACTTTCCCTTGGAAATTTGTCGCTTTGTTGAGCTTTGGAATGATCGTTTATTTTGGAGTATCGATCTTATATGGAAGACTTTTGTTTGATCCAACTCAAGAAGTGTTTAGTTTTAATCTGATCATCGCCTATGGTTTAGTCAGTTCACTTCACTGTATTGGAATGTGCGGATCGATTGCGATGGGTACTGTGCTCAATCGTAAAGGCATCAAACCGATGAATGGGATGTGGTCGTATCAAGTAGGGCGTTTGATATCTTATACGGTTAGTGGATTAATCTTAGGGGCACTGGGCGAAGTATTTACCATTTCTACAGGATTTAAGAATGGTTTACTTTTGTTTGCAGGCATTTGGATGTTGGCTTTAGCCTTACAGATGGCAGGCATCCTTAAAGTAAAACTTCCTTCATTTACGTTTAAAACCAAGAATAAACCTTATGGATCGTTTATCGTTGGATTATTGAATGCACTGATGCCTTGCGGTTCTTTACAGACGATGCAAATTATTGCCTTGAGTACCACCAACATGTGGTTGGGTGGTACTGTAATGTTGATCTTTGGATTGACTACAGCACCATCACTTATGATGATGCAATGGTTCGCAACCCGATTATCTGCCATTAAAGGACAAAGTATTAAACTCATCTCAGCTTTGATTGTGGCGATGATGGGCTTTCAAATCATTTTACAGTCGCCCTACGTGTATCAACCAGTTATGGCACTGATTGGAAATGTCAGTTCAAGTGATCAAGCCCCTGTGATCGATGGAACTCAAGTCCTTCATCTCAAGATCGTCAATGGTCAATATAAACTAGATGCGAATACTGTTAAAGTCAACCAAGCCGTCAAGATCATCTTTGATGGGTATGAGAATTCATTAGGCTGTGCCAATCCTTTGATTCTGACGTGGTCAAATCAAAAAATCGATATCTTAAAAAATCCTCAGCCTATCATTTTTACACCCACTAAAACAGGACGACTTGAGATTCACTGTTGGATGAATATGGTCAGAACCTATATAAAGGTAATAGAATAAAAAAGAACAAAAAAAGTCTCAAGTGATATAAAGTGAGACTTTTTATTTTGCCAATGTAATAAAGATCCGTAAGATCGTTTTAAGATTTTCTGGCTTTGTCTTTGTAAAATCAGATAAGTATATTTCTTTATGGGCTTTTACTTTACGCATAAGACCAAGCTCTTTTAACGCATTATCCATGATCGCAAAACTTTGTGCTTCAGAATCAAATGATCCAAGATGCAAGATCTGCATACATTCGCCGTCTTCAATCGTTTCAAGTTTTACGTGATCATAAGGGCAATCACTTTTTTGTTTCAATCGATTCTTGATTTCTTCTACGTGATGTTCCAGAATGAAGTCAGGTTGTTTGATCATAAGGGTATAGATAAAATCATCTTTAATCCATATTGATTTTAATTTGGCTTCATCGCTTATATCCCATAGTCCTTCTAAAGGATAGACTGCATAATCGACATAGCCTTCTATGACAAAGCCTTTTCTAGGCGCAAACTTCAACCCATATGACAAAGAAAAGAGGGCTTCTATGGCGCTCTGAAAGGCTGCTGAACCAGGTGCCCCTTTGCCTTGAATGGTTAAATATTTGAAAGAAGGGACACTGAGACGTGTAGGCAAAGCTTTTGAAGCATAGATGTGCTTTTCATCTTTCTTCCAGTCTTGTTTGATCATTTTACTTTGAGATCGACCTTTAATTCTTCGCTGAGTTTATCTTTGTCTCTGCCTTTAAACATTAACACCAATCCATCCATTTCATCATATCTGGGTATCAAATGAAAATGAACATGGGCAACACTTTGACCAGCTGCTTCTTTCGCATTGCTTAAGAAATTATAGCCATTGGGTCTTAAAACCGCATCATAGTGCTTTGTCAGCTTCCTGGCAATTTCAGCAATATCTTTGATGACACTGCCGGGGGTCATCGTAAAATCATTGTAGTGAGCCTTAGGAATGATCAAAGTATGACCTTTTGTGACCGGTGCGATGTCTAAGAAGGCAAGGTAATGATCATCTTCATAAACGATTGAACTGGGTATGTCGTGAGTAGCGATTCTACAAAATATACACATGTTGATCACCTCTTTTACATCTCAATTTTAGCATAAAAAAACCACGATTTCTCGTGGTCTATTGAATGATATAGTCTGGATAATTGGTTTCGATCATGTCGTAAATGGTACGATCATAGATCTTGAATTTATTGGATTCATAATAACCCAACAAGGCCAATTGAACAAATGTCGCTTCTTTTTTGAAAGTCGTGATGACTTCATCTTTAATGGCATTACCATCAGCTACGCTGACTTGCACAATGTAGTAAAGTTCATTGGTTGCATCTTCGATGACGGTGGATAAGGTTGGTAAGGTTTGACCTTTTAAGAAGGTAAGAACCAACTCAGGTAGATCAGAACCGGTATAGTAGATTTTTAAGTCGCTGGTATATTCATCATTGCCATATTTATCAGCCACAGTTACAAACGAGTCTCCTGCTTTTATGGCAGCTAAGGCAGCCGTTGCGTCAGCCTTCTTCTCAATTTCCATGACTCTGGCTTTCATCGGTTTATAGGTTGAAACGATGGTTGCATAGGTCGTATCCAGATACTTGGAAACTAAGATATCAGATTGTGCTTCGACGATGAGTTTTTCATCATACAGTTCTTGTTGGGTTTTGAATCCTGCATCTTTTAAGCCTTTTTCAAGATCTGCTTTGTTTTTCTCTAAGAAGGCAGCTAATTCAGCATCAGCAGCTGTTTTAACTTCTGCAGTCAAACCAACTTCTTTCGCTAAGATCATTTTCTTGGATAAAGTTAGTGCGACAACAGCAGGGTAAGGTTCAACTTTACCCATGACATTATACACATCGCCTTTGGTGATGGTTGCATTGTCTAAGGTGATCAATACAGTTTTCTTATCGCTGATGCTGGTGGTCTTATCAAAACAGCCTCCTAGCAAGAATACAGCTAATGCAAGTACAAGTAATTTTTTCATGTTTTAGTCCTGTGCTTCTACGCCAAGGAATTTCTTGATGGCGGCTTCAAGTTCAGTGTTACCATGGAAATTGATGTTTAATGCTTGAGCATTTTCCCATAAGATCTTGGTTGATAACTTTGAATTTGCATTTAAGATCGCATAATAGAATTGATCATTTTTCTTCAATTCTTCTAAAGATGAAACTTCCATCTTGATCAGATGATAACCATAAGTCGTGGTGATCCAAGCGCTGGTTTGGCCTTCTGTAAGGGCTAAAGCAGCTTCTAGGAACTTAGCTTGATACTCGGTATCTTTATCCATGTATCCAAGCAAACCGCCTTTTTGGTTGGTTTGTGAGTCTTCAGAGAATTCTTTAACAGCATCCGTAAAACTCATGCCGCCAGCCAAGGCATCTTTAACAGCCTGTAAACGAGCAGTTTCATCAGCTGTAGGTTTGGCAGGATCATCCATCGCAATCAAGATATGACTGACGATACGAGGCTTCTTATCTGTTAAGAACTTTGGAAAATATTCATCCATATGTTCATTGAGATAAGCAAAGTTCATTTTATCGGTCTTTACGATTTGATTGATATATGCATCAAGATCATCCAGTGAATTAAAATCAGCCTGGTTCAAATAATACTTGGCTATGGTTTCATACGTATAACCGTATTGAGCATAAGCCTCAGCCATTTGTTTCCAATAGGCGATCGTATCGGCTTTGGTGGTTTTTATGAGATCTGTAATCTCTTTGGTCGATTCTACAGAACCATCGATGACCGCTCTTTTTAGGTTGATGTAGACTGCATAATCACCATAGTATTTATACAGTTCATCATAGAACTCATCGGTCGTGACATCTTTTCCGCCGACTTCAAATACGACATCTTTGCCGCCGACTTGCTTGGAAGGCAAGAGATCAGCAAACAAATCTTTGGTCATATTGTAGGCAAACATATGAATCATCGCTACGAAAACGGTCGCTATTAAAGCAAAGCCCCAGTTGGAAGCAATGGCTTTAGCAACTTTAGGTTTCTTTTTAGCTTTACTAAACTTCAATACTGCAAACACAACCAAATATACGGCAGCGAATAATGCAGCATATCCTATCAAAATTTTAACTTCTACTGACATTTCAAATCCTCCTAAGGAATCTTACTTATTATAAGTTGATTCAGACCATAATGCAAGAAATATAGTGCGTCAGATACAATTGGCCATAATCATTATGTTATAATTATTTATGCTTTAAGAAGTCGTAAAAAGAAAGAATGGTGAATGATCTATGAGCACACTTAACATAAAGAATCTACATGTCGAAATAGAAGGAAAAGAGATCTTAAAAGGAGTTGATCTACAAGTCAACAGTAACGAGATCCATGCCTTGATGGGACCCAACGGAAATGGTAAATCAACCTTATTGGCTGCCATCATGGGCCATCCAAAATATGTCATCACACAAGGCGAGATCACCTTTGATGGTCAAAATGTCATTGAAATGCCTGTCAATGAACGTAGTAAGATCGGTCTTTTTTTAGGCATGCAGTATCCTATGGAAGTCGCTGGGGTCACCAATTCAGATTTCTTAAAGGCAGCCCTGAATTCAAGAAGAACGAGTCCAATTCCACTTTTCACCTTCATCAGAACCCTTGAAAAGGCAGTCAATATGCTTCAAATGAAAAGCGATCTGGCTCATCGTTATGTGAATGAAGGATTTTCTGGCGGTGAAAAGAAACGCAATGAGATTTTACAGATGATCTTGCTGGAACCAAAAATTGCGATGTTGGATGAAATCGATTCAGGACTAGATGTCGATGCGATGAAAGTCGTTGCGACAGCCATATTGGATCAAGCCAAGAAAACACAACTAGGTCTCATCATCGTCTCACATTATGAACGCTTCTATCAATTGGTTCCTGTGACTCATGTTCATGTCATCTTGGATGGTAAGATTGTTTTAAGCGGAAATCAAGACTTGGTCAATCGAATTGATACCGAAGGTTATGATTGGATTGCTCAAGCTTATGGGGTCCAAATCGTTAAAGACATCAAATCTAGACCTGTGACCGCGACTTCACTGGGAACTTGTGCAGTTAAAGAAAGAGGCATGGAATAATGGAGGTCTTGCTTAAACAGGGACCCAATCGTTTTTCCCTGACTCAAGATATAGAACTTAATACTTTAGAAAACACCAAGTATAGTTTGATTTTGGATCTTCAAGATGAAATCAAGGCTAGTTTAAATGTCAATCTTGCTTATGGCAGCACCTTAGATATGTTTTGTTTTAACACTTCCAATCAATCCACTACCCAAGAGATCTATACCTTAAGTCAAGATGCTGTTTTAAACTTATCTTATGGTGATTTAACACAGGGTGAAACCAACAGATCAGTTGTGGTCAACTTAGAAGGTCAAGGGGCTCAAGTACAGCTCAACAGTGCTACCTTGATCAGTAAGAATACGGAACTAAAATATCAGTTTACACATAAAGCACAACATACATCCGGGGATATGAAAAACTATGCGGTCATGATCAAAGATGGCAGTTTAAGTTTGCATGTGATCGGTCATATCACCGTCAATGGAGCTTATAGTGAAACGCATCAAAGCACTCGTGTATTAAATCTGGAAGGTTCAAAGAAAGCTTCTGTTTATCCTTATTTGATCATCGACAACAATGAAGTTCAAGCCAGTCATGCGGAAAGTACAGGACAGATGGATGATGATCATTTGTATTATCTTCAATCTAGAGGCCTTAGTGAAGCCCAAGCGATACGTTTGATGGTCAAGGGATATCTAAGTTCAGTGACTGAAAATATTGCTGAGCCGTCTTTAAAAGACCTGATCCTAGAACAAATTGATAAAAAGGTGGAAGAAATATGCTAAATGTCAAAGAAATCAGAAAAGATTTTCCAATGTGTGTCAAACAAGATGCTGGGAGTGGAAAGATATATTTCGACAATGCAGCGACGACGTTTAAACCCTACAGTGTCATAGAAGCTGTTATGCGTTACTATACAGATGAATCTGTCAATATACATCGCGGAGATTATGATCTTTCATATCAAGTCTCAGAAGACTATGAAAAAGCAAGAAAAGCAGTGGCTCGTTTTTTAAACAGCGAAGAAAGAGAAGTCATCTTTACTTCAGGAGCCAGTGCTTCACTTAATTTGTTTGCCTATGGTTGGGCTCAAAAGTTTCTTAAGAAAGGCGATGTCATCTTATCTTCTGAAGCTGAACATGCTTCAAACATATTGCCTTTGATGAAAGCAGCTGAAATCACCGGAGCCATCATTGAATATATTCCATTGACCCAAGAAGGAGAATTGACGATCGAAGCATTTAAAAGTGCCATGCATAAAGATGTCAAACTGGTTTCGATCGCCCACATCTCTAACGTATTAGGTTATGTTCAACCCATCAAAGAAATAACAAGAATTACCCATGATTATGGCGCCATCATCAGTGTTGACGGAGCTCAATCTGTTCCTCACATCAAAACGGATGTCAAAGACTGGGATATCGATTTCTTATCTTTTTCGGCTCACAAAATGTTGGGCCCAACAGGAGTAGGGGTCCTTTTCGGAAAATTCGAACTTCTTGAGAAAATGGATGCCTTTATGTTAGGCGGAGGAAATAATGCTCGCTTTGATATTTGCGGCAACATTCAACTCAAAAACCCGCCTTTTAAATTCGAAGCAGGAACACCTGCTATTGAAGCTGTATTGGGTTTAAGAGCTGCTGTAGAATATCTTGAAAAGATAGGTATGGACGATATTGAAGCGTATGAACATGAGCTAAAAACTTACGCTGTCAGCAAATTAAAAGAATTGAAGCATGTCATTTTATACAATGAACATGCGGGAACCGGTATCATTACCTTTAATGTTGAAGGGATCTTTGCTCAAGATACAGCGGTTTATCTGAATTCTAAAGGGATCATGGTCAGAGCTGGAAATCATTGTGCCAAAATCTTAGTTGAAGTCATCAAAACATCAGAAACAGTAAGAGCATCTGTCTCTTTCTATAACACCAAGGAAGAAGTCGATGCCTTGGTTGAAGCCTTAAGAACCATTACTTTGGAACAGTGTATCGATCTGTCCATCATGTAGGAGGTCCACATGTCCGACTATCTTAAAGATCCTTTGATCCATCGTGAGATCATCATGGATCATTATCAGCATCCTCGTAATCACCATTTAAGCGAAGATAAGGCCTATCATAAAGCCCATATGGCCTCTGAATCCTGTATCGATGACTTGACTGTCATGATGAAAATAGACCAAGGCATCATCAGTGATGTTTGCTTTGATGGGGTAGGATGTACCATCTCAACCGCTTCAACATCCATTTTGACCGATCTTATTAAAGGCAAAACCATTGAAGAAGCCAAAGTTATCGTCCATAGTTATTATGAGATGATCAATCTCGTATCGATAAATGAAGAACTGCTTCAAGAAGCCGTTGCTTTCCAAAATGTAGGCAAGCAAGCCAATCGCATCAAATGTGCGACCATTGGTTTCAAAGCCATCGAACAAATGATCAAGGAAGAAGAAACAAATGACAAACAATAACCTGCCTTCATCTGAATACCAATTTGGTTTTCATGATGAAGATGTCAGTGTCTATAGAACTAAAAAAGGCATTTCCAGAGAAATCGTTGAAGAAATCTCTAAAATAAAGAATGAACCTCAATGGATGACCGAGTTCAGATTGAAAGCTTTTGAGATGTTTGAATCTAAGCCTATGCCACCATGGGGCCCAAGTTTAGAAAGCATCCATTTCCAAGATTACACTTACTACATCAAACCATCAGAACGTATGGAAAACAAATGGGAAGATGTCCCAGATGAAATCAAGAGAACATTTGATCGTTTAGGGATTCCTGAAGCCGAAAAGAAATTCTTATCTGGTGTCGCGACTCAATATGAATCTGAGATGGTCTATCATAATATGTTGGCCGAAGTCGAAGAAAAAGGGGTCATCTTTACCGATACCGATTCAGGACTAAGAAATCATCCTGAACTTTTCAAAAAATTCTTTGGCAGTGTGGTGCCTTATACCGACAATAAATTTGCAGCTTTAAACAGTGCTGTATGGAGCGGTGGATCGTTTATCTATGTTCCACCAGGTGTCAAACTCGATAAGCCATTACAATCTTATTTCAGGATCAATTCTGAACAGATGGGCCAATTTGAAAGAACCTTGATCATCGTCGATGAAGGAGCAGATGTCCATTATGTGGAAGGCTGTACAGCTCCAACCTATTCAAAAGATTCTCTTCATGCGGCTGTTGTAGAAATCATTGTTCATAAGAATGGTAAATGCCGTTATTCTACGATTCAAAACTGGTCGACCAATGTTTTAAATTTGGTCACCAAGAGAGCCAAAGTTTGGGATCATGGGATCATGGAATGGATCGATGGCAACATCGGATCCCACATCACCATGAAGTATCCTGCATGTTGGCTAATGGGTCCTTATGCCAAAGGCATGACGATCTCAATCGCAGTCGCATCTTCAATCAACCAAATCCAAGATGCTGGGGCAAAAATGATCCACATGGCACCGCATACGTCATCCAACATAATTTCTAAGTCTGTTGCGCGTAATGGGGGAACTGTAAACTACAGAGGCATGGTCAGACATGCGCCCAATGCGTTACACTCAAGAAGTAAAATAGAATGTGATACTTTGATTCTTGATGACATCAGTCGCTCGGATACTTTACCCACCAACATCTCATCTCATTCAACCTCAACCATTGAACATGAAGCCACGGTTTCAAAAGTCTCTGAAGAACAATTGTTTTATTTGATGAGCCGCGGCCTATCTAAGAGCCAAGCACTAGAAACGATCGTCATGGGATTTTTAGAACCCTTTACCAGAGAATTACCAATGGAATATGCAGTGGAACTGAATCAGTTGATGAAAATGGAAATGGAAGGATCAGTCGGATAATGGACAAAGCCGCTTTAAGACAAAAACATAAAGATCGCCGGTTAAATGTCGATCCTAAGTTGAATCTGGCGGCTTCTTTTTGTATCCAAGAAAAACTTTGGCCAATTCTAAAGGCGGTACATTGTGTGGGTATTTATATGTCCATGAAGGGAGAAGTACAGACTTTAGATCTTATCTCAAGATTGCTTCAGGAGCATAAGATCGTATGTGTCCCAAAAATTATTCATGGGAAAATGATTTTCATTCGGATCCGTGATTTTAATGAATGTGAGCTCAGTACTTATGGGATATTAGAACCTGTTTCAAACGAACCATATTCAGGAAGGATCGATATACAAATCATACCAATGTTGGCCTTTAATGAAAGAAATTATCGTTTAGGTTATGGTAAAGGGTATTATGATACTTACTTAAGAAACTATACAGGACTGAAACTTGGGATATGTTTTTTATCAGATTATGAACCAGAGCTAAAAGAGACTCAATTTGACGTAAAATGTGATGAAATACTCACAGATTTGTGATGTTCACACAATTTAACACAAACAAACCACATAACTTACATATTGATTTCATATGATGATGGTGCAAGATAAAACTTGCCTGTTCGATTTTCTCTTCTCAATAATGACCCTTTTATCGAACAGTACCCTTTCCCCTTTTTAGTAAAAAAGAAAAAAGATGCTCCCCCCATCTTTTTTCTTTTTTATACCTTCTTTTTGACTTTGGTTCATTGACTTCACTGATGTTCAATTCTATACTTGTAGAGATGAAAATTCTAGGATATTTCCACGATGACCGATTTAAATCTTCAACGATCGATATGATTCGTTTTACAGCACGTGTTTTTGTGTTTGATCAAGAAGGAAGGATTGGCTTTTTAAGGATCATCGGTGAAGATGGTTTTGGAAAAAGAAATCACTTGGAAAGTCCAGGTGGTGGGGTTGAACTCAATGAAACATTTATTGAAGCTGCACATCGTGAAATTGAAGAAGAATTAGGGGCAAAAGCCACTGACTTCAAAGAAATTGGAGTGGTCATCGATCGTTACAATGTGATCAATAGGATGACTTTCAGTGTGTATTATCAGGCAAAGCTTGAATCTCTAAATCAAAATACACAACGGACCGAAGAAGAAAAGATCCTCATCGATTCTGTAGTCTGGTTAAGTCTTTCTGAAATTGAACATGAATTGAATAAAGCAGAAAGTGATGTTGATTGGATCATTCACAGACGTGAACGATGTGCATTCTCAGCGCTTTTGGAAGATTTGAAAAACAGGGGATAAATCTTCATCATAAGTGTAGGTTTCTAGGTGATCAAGTTGTGGATGACTTTCTAAAAAAGATGAGACCAGTTCATATTCTTCATTACCCCCAGGATGTTTGCGATAATATGTGATCAGCAAATATCCTTTTTTTGACAGATAGGGAAGATTGATCTTGAGTGCATTTAAAGTCGTTGAACCTTGAGTAGATATTGGTGATTCACTGTTGGGTAAATAACCAAGATTGAATATCAAGACATCAAAGCTTTTAACAAATTCAAATATTTTTTCATGACTCTCACAAATAAAGTGCACATTGGTTAATGAGGCACAACGCTGACGAGCTTTTTCTATTGCTTCACTTTGGATATCAAAAGCAGTGACTTCTTTAGCCAGTTTCGATAAAAACAGGGTATCATTTCCATTACCGGCTGTCGCATCGACAACGATACTGTCCGCTCGTACAATCAAGCTCATCCATTGGTGAGCTTTAGTTGTCACATGAAGTCGACTCATAAACAATCACCTTGGTTGATATTTCTTCTTGCCATCTTTTTATCGATGCCATTCAACACAGAAGTTTTATTTTTGACCCATAAAGGGGCTAAAACTTCAGAAGCATCTCCGTCACCCGTTAATCTCATGATGACAACTTCTGAAGGGATAAATTGAAGTTGATGAATCACCAGATTTTCATATTCTTCTTGATCCATCAGTGGGAAAGGCTTGATCAAATAAGCTCTGCCTAAAGCAGTATGGTCCAAGACATTAAGCATATGAATTTTGATTCCATAAGGATGAAGCTGTCCTACTGCTTTGGCAGTTTCAACCATCATGGCTTTGGTTTCACTTGGAAACCCGTTCATAAGATGAATCACGACTTTCAACTTTGTCTGCTTAAGTTTTTGAATCTTTGCGATAAATGTTGCGTAATCATGACCTCGATTCATAGCCTTGGCGGTTGCATCATGAATGCTTTGTAGACCCAGTTCAAGATAAATATCTTTCTTTTCGCAAAGTTTATCTAGATAAGCAATCGTTTCATCGCTTAAACAATCGGCACGCGTTGCGATGGCTAAGGCAACAACTTCGTCCATTTGGATAAAAGGCTCAAAGAATGATTTTAAGGTGTCTAATGGGGCATAAGTATTGGAGAAGGCTTGAAAGTAAGCCATGGGGAAAGCATCTGGCCATTTACGGCTCATCATGGCTTTTCCTTTTTGATACTGAGTCATCAAATCATCATCAACATGACCGGCAAATTCACCACTGCCATCTTCATTACAAAAAACACAGCCTCCTGATCCACAAGTCCCATCTCGATTGGGACAGGACAAATTGGTATTCAGTGGAACTCGATAGACTTTAAAGCCATATCGTTGCCTTAAATCATAATTGAAAGTATGGTAACGTTTGTTGTCGCTGGAGTAAAGAAATGGATTCATGACTTTATTGTAGCACAGCCGTCTTGACTTTTAGGTGACCTGTGGAGTATGCTAATCACATAGCAATGACAAACATCAGTAGATTGAACCTTTCTAAAAAGAGACCTAAGGCAGGGTGTAAATTAGGAGAAAGACAATTGAAACTCAGTTTGTGGCATAAACGCTAAAACGTTTACGGTTCGCCCCGTTATCGGTTTGAGAAGTCAGTAAGGTGGTACCACGGTTAATCCGTCCTTTGGGTGCCTTTTTTATTAGGAGGAAATATGGATCACAAGACCATAGAAAAGAAGTGGCAGTTATATTGGGATAAGCATGAAGTCTTTAAGACCGATGTATATGACTTCAGTAAGCCCAAAGCATATATCCTGGATATGTTTCCTTATCCATCAGGAAATGGGCTTCATGTGGGACATCCTGAAGGCTATACCGCAACCGATATTTTATGTCGGATGCGACGTATGCAAGGCTATAATGTTTTGCACCCCATGGGTTGGGATGCTTTTGGTTTACCTGCTGAACAATATGCTTTAAATACAGGTCATCATCCAGCTGCTTTTACCAAACAAAACATTGAAACATTCAAAGCTCAGATCAAAGCATTAGGGTTATCTTATGATTGGTCAAAAGAAATCTCAACGACTGATCCGGAGTACTATAAGTGGACCCAGTGGATCTTTATTCAGCTCTACAATCAAGGATTGGCCTATGTTGATGAGATCCCTGTCAATTGGTGTCCAGAACTTGGAACAGTGTTGGCCAATGAAGAAGTCATTGATGGGAAATCTGAGCGGGGAGATTTTCCTGTGTATCGAGTTCCAATGCGTCAATGGGTCTTAAGGATCACCAAGTATGCGGAAAGACTTTTAGAAGATCTGGACTTAGTAGATTGGCCATCCTCCACCAAAGAGATGCAAATCAATTGGATCGGTAAATCAGTGGGTGCCAATGTCATCTTTAAGATCGATGGTACCAATAAAGAATTCACAGTATTTACAACGCGTTCTGATACTTTATTTGGAGCGACTTATTGTGTTATGGCACCTGAACATCCTTTCGTTAAGGAAATCACCACAGCCCAATATAAAGTAGAAGTCGATGCCTATATTGAAGCTTGTGCATCAAAAAGCGATCTGCAACGAACTGAACTCAATAAAGAAAAAACAGGAGTTTTCACTGGAGCTTATGCGATCAATCCAGCAAATCAAAAGAAAGTACCGATTTGGATCGCAGATTATGTTTTGGCAGCGTATGGGACAGGAGCCATCATGGCTGTACCAGCCCATGATCAACGCGACTATGAATTTGCGAAGAAATTTGGTTTGGACATCGTTGATGTCTTACAAGGCGGAGACATTACTAAAGAAGCATGGACCCAAGATGGGATCCATATCAACAGTGATTTCTTGAATGGATTAGATAAAGAACAAGCCATACAAACCATGAATGAGTGGCTAAAAGATCATCATATTGGGGAAGCCAAGGTCACATATAAATTAAGAGATTGGTTATTCTCTAGACAACGTTATTGGGGAGAACCCATTCCTATTATATTGATGGAAGATGGCTCAAAAAGAACCGTCGACATCGACGAATTGCCACTAGAATTACCAGAAGTTCAAAATTACAAACCTTCTTCAAAAGGAGAATCTCCTTTATCGCATGCCATCAATTGGTTGGATGTTGAAATCGATGGGATGAAAGGTAAGCGAGAAACCAATACGATGCCTCAATGGGCTGGAAGTTGCTGGTACTATTTACGCTATCTGGATCCTAAAAACGACAAAGCGATCGCAGATCCTGAGTTACTGAAACATTGGTTGCCTGTCGATCTGTATGTGGGTGGTGCCGAACATGCGGTTTTGCATTTGCTTTATGCACGTTTCTGGCACAAAGTGCTTTATGATATTGGGGTCGTTCCAACCAAGGAACCTTTCGCCAAGCTGTTTCATCAAGGAATGATCTTAGGCGAAAATGGTGAAAAGATGAGTAAATCCAGAGGCAATGTCATCAATCCGGATGATATCATTGAATCCCATGGGGCAGATGCTTTAAGGGTCTATGAGATGTTTATGGGACCTTTAGAAGCAGCTTTGCCTTGGTCAGAAAGTGGACTTGATGGAACCAAGAAGTGGCTTGATCGCGTTGTAAGAGCCTTTAGTGAGCAAGATAAGCTCAGTGATCATAATGATGGATCATTAGATAAGCTTTATCATGCGACAGTCAAAAAAGTAACATCAGACATCGAAACTCTGAATTTCAATACGGCAGTCTCTCAAATGATGATCTTCATCAATGAATGTTTCAAAGTTGAGACGATTTATAAAGAATATGCGATAGGCTTTATTAAAATGTTTGCCTGTTTTGCCCCACATTATGGCGAAGAACTTTTTGAGATCGTAAGTGGTAAGACAGGGATCACCTATGAACCTTGGCCCACCTTTGATCCTAAGTTCTTAATAGAAAATGAAGTTGAGATCGTGGTTCAAATCAATGGGAAGGTCAGAGGAAAACTAACCGTTGAACTCAATAAAGACCAAGCCTTTGTGGAAGCATTGGTCAAAGATATGGAGAATATAAAAACATATCTTACTGGTGTTACCATCATCAAAACGATCTATGTACCTAATAAACTCATCAATATGGTAGTAAGATAACAAATAACCCTTCGTGAAAGCGAAGGGTTTCGTTTATAATGAGAGTAACATGACTAAGATCACATTCAAGCAAAGACTCAATGCAACCCCTCTGACAAAAATGAGGTTCTTTGTCATGATAGTGACGGTGTTTATTCTTGCCTTCATCCTAAGTATGCCCCTGTTGAGGAATAGTTATGTATTTGATGATGACATGGTGTTTTTAATTGTATTGATTGGTGGTGCGATCCTTGTTTTTTTTATGGTGATCGACATCAGGAACCAGCGTCAATGGATCAGAGACACTGCACAAATCGAAATCATTCTAGATAAAGAGGTTGCTGATCAGTTTAATGAAAACCGAAAGAAGAAAATCAAGGATTTCTTCATCGGTGGTTTCGCATTTCTCCTACCATTGATTCTAATATTTCTGGTTGTTGTGATCGTGACTTCAGCACGGGAATTGATTATCGTTGGGTTAGTCTCAATCGCTCTTTACATTCTTATCCAGTTTATGCGGATATTCTTGAAGAAAAAATCTGATCTGATTCCGGTGTTTTTATTGTCTGAGATCGGAATGATCTATATCAAAGACTATTCGATCTGGGGTGATAAATGGTCAGGAACGTGGCTCGATGAAATTGATTTAATGGCTAAGGAGGATGGGAATCGAATATTGATGATTCGTATATTAACAACCAGTCGTGTTGGTGATTTCAGTAAGTCCTATAAAATAGAGATACCTAATCATTCAATAACAAATACTGAGGATCTTATAAGTAGAATAAAAGCAGCAAACCAACGAAATCGATATAAAAGATTAAGAGATAAAATGTATAAATAATACAGACTCCCATTGAGTGTCTGTTTTTCTAATTTTTCTTAATTCTGATATAAGTAGATCACGTAGAGATAAGCCAAATTGAGCCAGACATTGTGAGTAAAATCAGATGCAATTTCACCACCCTCAAAACGATCTATATGCCTAATAAACTCATTAATATGGTAGTAAGATAAACAATGGCCCTTCATGAACGAAGGGCCATTTTATTTAGATTTGAATGTGATCAACATTAAACTAGGATCGGTCAACCATCTTGCCTTTAGCTTGGATACGCCAATACCTGTACTCACATAAAGATTTAATTTGGATAATGGATAATAGCCTTTTTGAAAAGACTCACTTTTCATAAACAAAGGACCGATAATAGGCAAAGTTACTTGTCCGCCATGTGTTTTTCCCGCAAACATCACATCGACTTCATGTTCATTGAGTGTCAAGGCAAGATCAGGATCATATCCAAAGGCCAAGGTATATTTATCTGCTGAAAGTTGCGTTAAAATCGATTCATCACCGGATTCATCATAACCTAGGAAGTTGATAAAAGCGCTCCCTAACGCATGAATGGGTATCAGTTTATTATTGATGACTTCGAAACCTGATTGGTGATAGAGTGATATTAGTTCTGTCTGATGCATGAGGTCCGTTTCAGACAAGAGGGCGAATTTTCCATAAGGTGCTTTGATGGATTTAAGAAGATCTATAATGCTCGACCGCTCTGTTTCAGAATAGGTCTCATACTGTGCCTCATCAATGAGATCACCCCCAAAGACCACAAAGTCAGGATTCAAAGCATTTATTTTTTGAATGACTTTTTCATAATAAGCTTTACCTAAAGTGTAAACATGCAAATCTGAAAAATAGATAAGTGTTAACTCATCAAAAGCTTCAGGAATCTGATCTGATTCTAAAGTGAGTCTCTTTATCTTGAGCCGAGTCAAGGCACCGTGGTTCGCATCATAAACAATGACGGTCAGACTCAACAATAAGGCAAATGCCACACTGATCAAAACTTTAAATTTCATATATAACCATTTTAACACAGACCCTATTGAAAAATCGTCAGAAGGGGTATAATGAAAAAAGGAGCACTCATGAGAAAATTCATTGGTCTTATTTTAGTTGTATTTGGGATCTTAGTTTTGGCAGACACCCTTGAAGTCTTTGGACCTGACGTTAAGGTCTGGAGCTTCATATGGCCATCTATATTGATCTTATTTGGTTTATCAGGCATCATCAGAAGGGGTTCATTTAGAATCTTAAGTGTTTTCTTGATCATCATTGGTTCATTTTATTTGGCTAAGAATGCTGGTTTAGAATGGTTCCAAGGTAAAGAACTTCACTTATTGGCTTTGTTTCTTGTTTTATTAGGCATCCAATTGTTGTTTTTTAGCGGATGGACAAGAATTAATCGTCATACACATGATTTCATTAGACCCATTCGTTCTAATGGAAAAGAATTCTCTGCTTTTATGGGAGGATTAGATGAGCGTATCATCTCAGATGATTTTAAAGGATGCAGTATTTCAGCGGTCATGGGTGGTGCAGAAGTGGATTTATCCAAAGTCATCATCAATCAAGATGTCAATGTTGAATGTACGGCAGTGATGGGTTCTGTTGAAGTGATTTTGCCTAGAAATGTAAAGATCGTTGTGAGTGGGACACCTGTTATGGGAGGATATGAAAACACTAATCCTGGTGATCCAAATGCCCAACACACGATTCATATTCAATATACGGCGGTTATGGGAGCCGTTGAGATCAGATAAAAGAAGAGAGCACTAAGGCTCTCTTCTTTTATATTTGGGTTCCTTTTTGTTTGGTAACCATGGCTGCTTTTTGATTTAGGATGACTGGGATAACGATAGGATTTCTTCTGGTTTTAAGATAAAGATAAGGTTCTAATGAGGTTCTTACCGAATTCTTAAGATCATTGAAGGTCACCTTATTCATCATGGTTTTCTTAAGTGCATCATAGACGATCAGTTCAGCTTCTTTAAGTAAGGTCTGATTCTCTTTTAAGTGAACAAAACCTCTAGAGACGATACTGGGTCTAACCAATATCTTATTGAAACGTGAATCGATTGAAACAATGACAGCAACCATCCCATTGTCGCCTAAGATCTTACGATCCTTAAGAACAGAGGTGGATAAACCAGAAGCATCATTCCCATCGACATAAATATCATCTGTAGGAATACGCGTATCCGATTGAAAGACGACCCCGTCTCTTAATACCAAAGCATCGCCGTTGGCTAAGATGAAGACTTTTTCGGGATCGACACCTGTTTCAATGGCAGTTTTTGCATGCGTCTTTAACATCTTATATTCTCCATGCATCGGCATGAAGAATTCAGGTTTGATCAGTTGTAACATCAGTTTCTGTTCTTCGCGAGAAGCATGTCCTGTTGTATGTAAGGAATTCAATAAAGAATTGGTCAATACATTGGCACCTGAACGCGTCAATTGATTGACAACGGCATTGACTGATAATGCATTACCTGGAATCGGTGAACTTGAAAACACGACTGTATCGCCTGGAATGATCCGCAGATGACGATGCGTCCCATTGGCCATTCTTGATAATGCGGCCAAAGGTTCACCTTGACTGCCTGTAACTAAAATACAAATCTTATTGGCAGGGATCGTATTTAAATATTCAGGTTCGATGAAATTTCCGTCTTCTACTTTAATATGCCCATATTTCTTACCGATGGCAACGACATTTTCCATCGATCTGCCAAAGACGACTATTTTTCGTCCGCAAGCCACGGCAGCTTCAATGACCTGTCTTACGCGATATACATTAGAAGCGAAAGTCGCGACGATCAATCTGCCTTGAGCTTTTCGTGTTGTGTCTAGTAAGGAAGCAGCAACTTCTTTTTCAGAAATCGAAAATCCGTTGACTGAAGAATTGGTGGAGTCACTCATTAAAAGCGTTACCCCAATTTGTCCGATATAAGCCATTTTTTGATAATCCGCATTGGCTCCAACAGGGGTCAAATCAAACTTGAAATCTCCGGTCTCTACGATACGTCCATTGGGCGTATTGAGTAAAACACCCAAAGAATCAGGTATAGAATGCGTTGTTTTAAAGAAACCGATCTTAAAAAATTCTGTTTCAACACGAGAATCATCATCGATGATTTCGATATCGATCTTATAATGTCTGCGTTCTTCCAGTTTTCTTTGAATCAAAGCTGCCGCAAATTGTGGGGCATAGATCTTAGGCAGTTTAACACTTTGCATCAAGAATGGAATACCACCGATATGGTCTTCATGACCATGGGTAATGATCAATGCTTTGATCTTATGCTGATTACGCTGCAGATAACTGTAATCAGGGATGACATAGTCAACGCCTAAAAGGCTTTCTTCAGGAAAGCGTACACCAGCATCTAAAATGATGATTTCTTCTCCGTGTTCAAAGCAATACATGTTTTTACCGACTTCACCAAGCCCGCCTAAAGCATAGACCATGGTATCCGTCGCGCGGTTAAATGTCTTGTGTTCTGAGTATTCGTTTTTTAGTTCCATTAGGACTCCTATTCGATGATGATCAATTTTTCACTTAGACCCCAAGGGTCGTTTGTGTCGATCCGATCGTAAAACAATATGCCGTTTAAATGATCTATTTCGTGTTGTATGACAATGGCGGCATAACCATGTTCTTTAAGCAGGACTTCTTGTTGAGACAGTATATCATAAGCTTTAACAGTAATGCGCGCTGCACGCTTCACATAGCCTTCATGTACGATTTCAACACTGAGACAACCTTCACCGCCTTTTAGAGCAGCTTGTTGAACAGAATGGGCAATGATTTTAGGATTGGCCAATAAATATGTTTTGGAAGACCCTTCATCGGTATCGACCATCACCATGATGATGTGTACGAATTCACCCACTTGAGGAGCAGCTAAACCAACGGCTGGTCTCAACTTATATTTCTCAGCTTTTTCTTCATCACGACTGTCTTTGACATAACGAAGCATCCGTTTAGCCAAGGCTAAATGTTTATGGTTTAGAGGCACATCAACGGGTACTGACTTATTTCTCAGTATCGGATCTGTATCTTTAACGATGGTTTCATAGTTGATTCTCATTTAAAAAAACCTTTCACACACTCTGATGATATGTAACTATCACGCTTGACAGACTAATTATACAGAAAGTCAGATGATTTACAAGTAATAAATGCCCTAAGTTCATTATAAGCCTATTTTTATTTGATACAATTAAAATGATGAAAACAAAGAAATTCTCACTCAAATTGCCTAAAGGCAGAGACATATCGATTCAATTGGCCATGATTTGCTTAATGATCATCGGTTTAGTCATGAGCGGCTCAGCCGCCATGACCTCGGATGTTCAGCTTTTTGAAATACTACTGATCATTGTTAAGCAGTTTGCGTTTTTAGGTTTAGGTTATGTAGGTTATGTGTGGCTCAGTAAACATTTTGAACTTTCGTTTTTTAGAAGGCACTATTTTATCATCATGTTTTTTTCTTTTGTGTTTGCGATCATCCCACTTTTTTATGGGGAAATCAATGGAGCCAAAGCATGGATCAAGTTTCCTTTGTCTTTTATGGAACTCAGTATTCAGCCTTCTGAATTTCTTAAGATCATCGCGGTCATTATTTTGGCTGTTTATTTAGGGGATGTGAAGGTTGCCAAAGCTAAAAAAGGTCAATTACTTAAGATGCCCTTATTTTTTATAGGGGGTTTGCTTTTCATCATTGCAGTCTTACAGTCAGATTTAGGATCGGCAGTGGTTATGTTGGGAATGTGTGTGTTGGTTTTCTTACTATCTTCTGCACCTAGTTTACGAGGCATTCAATGGATCGTGTTGATACTCTTCACGTTAGCATTGATCGTGGCTGGCCTGCTCTTAACAGAATTTGGCTTGAATTTGATCAGAGGCTTAGGTATTCCTGAATATATGGTCAATCGTTTTGAAAATACAGTCGATCCTTTTATCAATCGTTATGGGACAGGATATCAGTTGGTCAGTTCATTGATGGCTTTTGTGAAAGGTAATTGGTTTGGGGTAGGTTTTGGCAAGAGCTTACAAAAATATGGTTATCTGCCTGCTGCTCAAACTGATTTTATTTTAGCGATCATTGCGGAAGAACTTGGGTTTTTCTGGGTCATCCTGGTTACGGGTTTTACTTTGTTTATCGTTGTTAAAATCTTGATGGCTGCCTATAAGTCCAATCAAGATGCCCATAAGATGATATTGGCTGGGGTAGCTTATTATCTGCTGCTTCATTTTATTCTGAATGTAGGTGGTGTAACTGCTCTGATTCCGCTAACGGGGGTGCCTTTATTGTTTATCAGTTCTGGCGGTTCCAGTATTTTATCGACCATGTTTGCATTAGGCATTGCACAGCGTTTGATTTCACTTGATAAAGCTGAGCCTAAAGTATGAGGATCATTGCGGGAACCTATCGCTCTCGTTTGATCAAAGCGGTAGAAGGATCATCGACTCGACCTACATTAGATAAAGTAAAAGAAGCCTTGTTTTCTACATTAGGACCTGAACTTAGTGGTAAATCAGCTTTAGATCTGTTTGCGGGCAGTGGAAATATTGGATTAGAAGCCATCTCAAGAGGAATGCAGCCTGTTGTGTTTGTGGATGGATCACAGGCAGCCATTCAAACAATTCATGCCAACATCAAAGCTTTGGGTTGTGAGAAACAAACTCAAGTACTAAGAATGGATGCTTTTCAGGCTTTGCGTTATTTATCGAAGAAAGCACTGAAGTTTCATTTTATCTATCTGGATCCGCCTTATTTGAAAGTAGATCTTATGGCAATCCTTGAAGCATTAAAACACTATGATTTGATTGATGAAGACAGTATAATGGTCATAGAGCAACCCAAAGAAGCACCATGTATTGAACATCCTGCTTACAAGCTGGAAAAGACAGCTGTGTATGGAACGGTTGCCTTACACTATTACCGGAGGAAACATGATTAAAGCACTGTATCCAGGATCTTTTGATCCTTTGACCAATGGTCATCTTGATGTCATAAAGCGTGCATCTGCGATCTTTGATGAACTGGAAGTGGTCATTATGACCAATCCCAATAAAGCATTTACTTTTTCGATCGAAGAAAGAATTGAAATGCTGGAAAGTGTCGTCACAAAATTCCCCAATGTCACCATTAGTGCTCAAAGTGGTTTAACGGTTGATTATGCTCAAAAAGTAGGGGCAACTGTGTTGGTCAGAGGCATTCGAGCTGTCATGGATTATGAATATGAACTGCAGCAAGCCACTGCCAATATGATCCTAAATCCTGAAATCGAAACCATCTTCTTATTGACGCATCCACAGTGGTCTTTCTTATCATCAAGTGTAGTCAAACAAGTTGCACTCAACCATGGGGATTTATCCAGTTTTATTCCACCCGAAATCAAAGATGTGATTTTAAAGAAATATCAAGAATGACCGAAAGGTCATTTTTTTATGTGAAGTCACCCATTTTAGCACTTAAGACTTGACAGTGCTAAATGAGTTGCTATAATATTAGCAGACCCCATTAGGGAGTGCTAAGGAGGAAACGTGTTAAGCGATCGATTGATTGAAATCTTAGGCGCCATCGTTGATGAATACATACTAACGGCTGAGCCTGTCGGATCAAAAACTTTGGTCGAGAAGTATCGTTTGCCTTATTCCTCAGCGACCATCCGTAATGAAATGAGTGAATTGGAACTGTTGGGTTATTTAGAAAAGACCCATACATCATCGGGTCGAGTCCCATCTACACAGGGTTATCGATACTATGTCGAAAACATCATGGTTGAGAAGATGGATGAAAAGTTAGAGCTTGTTTTACGTGAAGTCTTCTCTGATCGAGCCATGAAGATCGAGGAAGTCATCAAGAGAAGTTGCGATATTTTATCGCAAATGACCAATCTTACATCGCTTGTGTTAGGTCCAGAAGCGCATACACAAACCTTAGAACACATCGATTTATTCCCAATCGATCAAAATCAAGCTGTCGCAGTCTTTATTACCAACACAGGTCATACTGAAAATCGTCTCTTCACTTTTGATGAACAAGTCACAGTCGAAGAATTAGCATCCTGCTGTAAGATCCTCAATGAACGATTAAGCGGAACCCCATTATTCGAAATCAAAACCAAACTCAATTTGATCAAACCGATTTTGGCAAAATCAATAAGAAAATATGAAGTCGTCTTTGAAGCCTTCTTCAATGCCTTCTTAAAGTTTGCCAGTGATAACTATTATACAAGTGGTCAAAATAACTTACTCAATCAGCCTGAGTTTGCAGATATCGCAAAACTAAAGCAATTATTAGGGATGTTTGAAAACAGTGCGATCTGGCGTGAAATCGGACAAGATCGAAATGCCTTGAAATTAACACATTCGGATCATTCCTCCTTAGTATGGATGGATGATGTCGCCATCGTCACTTCAACGTTTAATCTCAATAACGATGAAAGCGGACAGTTGATGGTGGTTGGACCCAGTCGAATGGAATATAACCGCGTTGTGGCTTTGATGGAATTCATGAGCAAAGCCATAGAAAAAATATACGGAAAAAGGAGAGAATGATGGAAGAAAAAGAAAAAGTAGAGCAAGCAGTCCAAGAAGAACATCTGGACAAACATGAAAAGAAGGAGCATAAAGAACACAAGAAGTTAAAAGATCAAATCCAAGAATTGGAAATCGAAAATGCTAAGTTGAAAAACGAATACTTCAAAGCTTATGCTGATGCGGAAAACTTCAAGAAACGAAATCTAAGCGACATGGAAGTTGCAAAGAAATATCGAATCCAAAGCTTCGCAAAAGAAATCCTACAAGTTCTAGACAACTTAGAAAGAACGCTTAAGAATATTGAAGATAAAGACTCTTCCTTAACCAAGGGCATACAGATGACCTATGATCAACTCTTAACTGCCTTAAAAAATGAAGGCGTTGAAGAAATACTGGCTCTAAATCAGCCTTTAGATCCCAATCTGCATCATGCGATTCTCACCGAACAAAAAGAAGGTGTAGAACCAGGCATCGTCATCGAAGTCTTACAAAAAGGATATATCCTCAAAGATCGCTTACTCAGAGCATCTTTGGTTAAAGTCAGTGAGTAAAAGGAGCACAACACTATGAGCAACAAAATTATCGGAATCGATTTAGGAACCACAAATTCCTGTGTCGCTGTTATGGAAAACGGCGAAGTCAAAGTTATTACCAATCCAGAAGGCAATCGTACGACCCCATCTGTAGTCGCCTACAAGAATGGCGAGAAGATCGTCGGCGATGCAGCCAAACGTCAAGTAGTCACCAACAAGGATTCCGTTCTTTCGATCAAACGTAAGATGGGAACCAATCAAACTGTGACCTTAGAAGGTAAATCTTATACGCCTCAGCAAATTTCAGCCATGATCCTGCAATACATCAAGGCTTATGCGGAAGCATACTTAGGCGAACCTGTGACCAGAGCGGTCATCACCGTTCCTGCATATTTTAATGATGCTCAGCGTCAAGCAACAAAAGATGCTGGTAAGATTGCAGGTTTAGAAGTTGAACGTATCATCAATGAACCAACAGCTGCTGCTTTGGCTTTTGGAATCGATAAAACGGATAAAGAACAGAAAGTCTTGGTCTTTGACTTAGGCGGAGGAACCTTCGACGTTTCCATATTGGAACTAGCAGATGGGACTTTCGAAGTCTTAGCAACGGCTGGTGATAACGTATTGGGTGGTGATGACTGGGATAATGTGGTCGTTGATTGGTTGGTTACCAATTTCAAGAAAGAAAACGGTATTGACTTAAAAGGCGACAAGATGGCTTTACAGCGTTTAAAAGAAAGTGCTGAAAAAGCTAAAAAAGATCTTTCAGGTATGATTTCTACACAGATCTCATTGCCGTTTATATCTGCTGGACCTAATGGACCTTTGCATATTGAAACAACGTTGACCCGTGCAAATTTCGAAAATATGACTCGTCATCTATTAGAACGTTGTATCCCACCGGTTAGACAAGCGCTTAAGGATGCCGGGCTGACTAAGAATGACATTCATCAGATCTTATTGGTTGGTGGATCTATTCGTATGCCTGCCGTTCAAGAACTAGTTAAACAAGAATTAGGCAAAGAAGGCAATAAGTCCGTTAATCCAGATGAAGTCGTTGCGATTGGAGCTGCCATTCAAGGTGCGGTCATCAGTGGTGATGTCAAGGATGTTTTACTCTTGGATGTTACACCTCTGTCTTTAGGCATAGAAACTTTAGGTGGAGTCTCCACGACCTTGATTCCTAGAAATACAACCATTCCTACATCAAAATCTCAAGTCTTCTCAACAGCGGCTGATAATCAACCGGCTGTCGATATCCATGTCTTACAAGGTGAACGTCCAATGGCCAAAGACAATAAGACTTTGGGTTTATTCAAATTAGATGGGATCGCACCTGCCAGAAGAGGTATCCCGCAAATCGAAGTGACCTTTGACATCGACGTCAACGGGATCGTGCATGTCTCTGCTTTAGACAAAGGGACCAATAAGAAACAATCCATTACCATCTCAGGCTCTTCAGGCTTAAGTGATGCTGAAATCGAACGGATGATCAAAGAAGCTGAAGAACATAAAGCAGAAGATGAAAGATTGAAAGAAGAGGCTGAACTTAAAAATAAAGCTGAACAATTCATCAATCAAATCGATCAGGCATTAGAAAATGATACGAAGATGGAAGCCAATCAAAAAGCAGAAGTCATCAAACTTAAAGAAGAACTGCAACAAGCCATCAAAGACAACAACATCGATCTATTGAGAACCAAACTCGATGAGCTTGAAAAAGCAGCCCAAGCAATGAGCGAAGCCATGTATAAACAAGCCGATGAACAAGGTCAAGATCAGTCTCAAAATGATCAAGGTCCACAAGACGACAACGTAGTAGACGCTGAATTCAAAGAAAAATAGAAACATTAAACCTGAGTTGACCTCAGGTTTATGAGTGGAGGAAGTATGGCCGAGAAACGCGATTATTATGAGGTACTGGGCTTATCTAAAAGTGCCACGGACCAAGACATCAAGAAGGCTTATCGTTCATTAGCCAAGAAATTTCATCCTGATGTCAATAAAGAAAAAGGTTCTGACGTTAAATTCAAAGAAGTCCAGGAAGCCTATGAAACCCTTATGGATCCCCAAAAACGTGCTGCTTATGATCAATTTGGTCATGCGGGTATGGAAGGGGCTGGTGGTTTCGGTCAAGGTTTTGGCGGCTCTGCAGATTTCGGTGATCTAAACGATATCTTTGGATCTTTCTTTGGGGGTGGTTTTGGTGGTCAAACACGCAGAAACACAACGGGTCCAAGACAAGGTGAAGATCGCTTAATGAGAATGAACATCGACTTCATGGATTCAGTGACTGGTAAAGAAAGTAGTTTTACCATCGATGTCGATGAACAATGTTCGGAATGTATGGGCACAGGTGCCTATTCAAAAGACGATGTCAAAGTTTGCTCTACCTGTCAAGGCAAAGGTCAAGTCACTCAGCAGCAAAGAACACCTTTTGGTGTCTTCCAAAGCACAGCTCCTTGTCCTGATTGTAAAGGAACAGGCAAAAAGATCGTCAACAAGTGTAAGAAATGTAATGGCAGCGGCCATGAACATAAAAAGGTCACTGTGGACCTTAAGATCCCTGCAGGCATTCAAAGCGGACAACGCTTAAGAGTTCCTCACCGTGGTGAAAAAGGTGTCAATGGGGGTCCTAATGGCGATCTCTTCATCGAGGTTTTAGTGGGTAAACATAAATACTTCATTCGTGAAGGATCCAACATCTACATCCAGATTCCTTTAAGTGCCCTCGATGCGACACTGGGAACTAAAGTAGATGTCCCTACTGTATATGGTGATGTTGAGCTTTCCATCCCACCTGCCACTCAACACGGAACACAGTTTAGATTAAAAGGCAAAGGCATGAAAGAAATCAACAGTGCACATATTGGAGACCAATATGTTGAAGTCAAAGTTGAAGTCGATGATCATCTTACCCGTGAAGAAAAAGAACTGTATGAAAAGCTTCGCCAATTAAAAGGCAAAGAAAGTATTTACGAGCGGTTTAAGAAAGCATTCAAGTAACAGCTCCGCTGTTACTTTTTTATAAGAAAGGAGCTTTAAAATGAGTATGAATCAGTTTACGGAAAAGCTTCAACAGCTTTTCCAAAGTGCGGTTCAAAATGCCGTTATGAACAATCATCCTGAAATCAGTAGTGCTCATCTTCTAAAGGCCATGAGTGAAGACGGAGTCCTTGATGGCTTATTTAGCCGACTCAATATACAGAAGAAACACTTTAGTGATCTCATTGATAAATCTTTGAGTACTGTAGCTTCTGTTTCTAATCCAACTCAACCTACATTATCGCGTGAACTCAATCAAGCCATCATCGATGGACTCCATGAGATCAAAGGTAAACAAGAAACGTATTTAGGTGCATTAGCCTTGTTTAAACACATCCTGTTGAATAAATCTTTGTTGAGTCAACAGATCCTGTCTACCTTTAAGATTACCCCAAGCACACTGAATGAAGCCTTATTGGAGTCTCTACAAGGTCAAAAAATAACACAGCCTGATCAAGAGAATCAACTTGAAGCTTTAAGCAAATATGGTAAAGATTTGGTCGAAGAAGTAAAAAAAGGCAAGATCGATCCCATTATCGGCCGTGATCAAGAGATTCGCAGAGTCATTGAAATCTTATCTCGCAAAACAAAAAATAATCCAGTTTTGATTGGATTGCCTGGTGTTGGAAAAACAGCGGTCGTAGAAGGATTGGCTTGGCGTATCATGAAAGGTGATGTTCCTTTTGGATTAAAAGAAAAGAAACTCATAGAATTAGATATGGGTGCTTTGATCGCAGGGGCCAAATATCGTGGTGAATTTGAAGAACGCTTAAAAGCGGTGCTCAATGAGATCAAACAAGCTGAAGGTCAAATCATCTTGTTTATCGATGAACTTCATAATTTAGTGGGTGCCGGTAAAACAGAAGGGGCTATGGATGCGGCCAATTTGCTTAAGCCGATGTTGGCTCGCGGTGAATTGCGCTGTATTGGTGCTACAACTTATGATGAATATAAAAAGCACATCGAAAAAGATGCTGCCTTAGAGCGTCGTTTTCAAAAAATCATTGTGGATGAACCCTCCGTTGAAGAAACGATATCCATATTGCGTGGTCTTAAAGATCGCTATGAAACTCATCATGGGGTAAGGATCCTAGATGAAGCCATTCAAGCTGCCGTTCATTTATCGCATCGCTATATCACTGATCGCTACTTACCGGATAAAGCCATCGATTTGATCGATGAAGCTTGTGCATCGATCCGTGTAGAAATGGATTCCATGCCTGCAGAATTAGACGATTTAAATCGTAAGATCCAACAGCTAGAAATCGAAGAAACAGCCCTTAAGAAAGAAACAGATGATAAAGCCATGGATCGTTTGGATGAGATCCGTAAGGATCTGGCCAATCTAAAAGAAACAAAAGAAGGTCTTTCTATGCGTTGGAATGAAGAAAAGAAGCATCTTGATGAAGCCAAAGAAGCCAAATCTAAACTTGAAAGAGCACGTTTGGATCTTGAAAAGGCGACCAATGATGCACGCTATGAAGAAGCAGCCAAATTACAGTATGATACGATCCCCAACTTAGAAAAACAGATCAAAGCCTCAGAAAACACCAAGGATGATAATGCCTTGATTCAAGAAATCGTCGATGAGAATTTGATTGCCCAGATCGTTTCAAGATGGACTCATATTGAAGTCAGTCGTTTATTATCGGTAGAACGGCAAAAATTATTACACTTAGAAGATGCACTAAGAGGCCGTGTCATGGGTCAAGATCATGTGTTATCACTGGTGTCTTCAGCCATTATGAGGTCTAAAGCACATATCCAAGATGAACATCGTCCATTAGCGTCTTTCTTATTTTTAGGACCAACAGGTGTCGGCAAGACAGAGGTAGCCAGAGCCTTAGCTCAACAACTTTTTGATGATGAATCCAAGATCATCAGAATCGATATGAGCGAATACATGGAAAAGCACAGTGTCTCACGCTTGATTGGTGCTCCGCCAGGTTATGTTGGTTATGAAGAAGGCGGACAATTGACCGAAGCTGTTCGAAGAAAGCCTTATTCGATCGTCTTGTTGGATGAGATTGAAAAAGCTCATCCTGATGTCTTCAACATATTACTTCAGATCCTAGATGATGGACGAATCACTGATAATCAAGGAGTTACTGTCAATTTTACCAATACCTTGATCATTATGACCTCGAATTTAGGTTCGCATTATGCCTTTGAAACCAACCTGGATCTTCGTGAAGATCATTATTTAGAAGAAGTTAAACGTTCTTTCAAGCCTGAGTTTGTGAATCGTATCGATGAGATCATTGTTTTCAATGCGTTAAGTAAGGATACATTGGTATTGATCGCAGATAAATTCATCGGTGAACTTAGATCTCGTTTAGCTGCTCAGCACCTTGGTTTGGAACTCAGTTTTGCTGCAAAAAATAAGATCGTCCAAGAAGGAACAGATCCTGAGTATGGGGCTCGTCCGATGAAACGTTATATTCAACGCAGGATCGAAACCAAAATCGCAAAACTCATCATTGAAACTCCGTCGATCCAGGATAAAACAATCTTAGTAGACATTGATGATGCTGACTTTATCGTCAAGCTTAAACAAAACCTAAACTAGCACTTCAGTGCTGGTTTTTTTATGTGGACCCTGTTTTACTTTATAGAAAGGCAAAAATGTGCTACTATTATACCTGTACTATGAAAAAACTACTGAGTAATGTATGGGTAAATATGCTTTTTATCGTAAGTTTAACTGTCGCTGCGTTGATTTTCGCTTTGTATGACAGTTATGAAATTGTTTGGGAAACCATCAGTACCTTAGATCCACTAAAGTTGCTTTTGATCATTGGTCTAGGTTTATTACCTTACTTAACATGGGGTTATATCATTACCATTCTTGCCCGAACGATCGACAAGAAATTCAAATACAAACATGGGGCAACAAATGCTTTTATCGGTGCTTTTATGTCAGGGATCACACCAAGCAGTACAGGTGGACAGTTTGCACAGGCTTACGCGTTAAGAAAGCGCGGACTTAAAACATCTCAAGCAGCAGGCCTTATCTCCATTGACTTCTTTATCTATCAAATTGCGATCGTGGTCACTGCAATTACGATGTATATTGTTTTCTTGAGTACGGCAGATCATGCTGCCATTTCTTTTGTCTTTGGTCTCGGTTTGATCATGAACAGTTTTGTGGTTGTCTTGCTTTGGATCATGGTTTCTTTTCCAAAGCTATATCATAAAATTTCATTTTGGGGCATTCACCTTTTACACAAGATGAAGTTTATCAAAAATAAAGAGAAAATTTTAGATGAATGGAATAAGACTTTAGTTCATTTCAATGAAGCAATAGAAGAAGTGACGAAGAATAAAGTGGTGTTTTGGAAAATCACAGGACTTCATTTCTTGAAGTTGATGTTGTATTATTCAACCCCGTTTATGATTGGATCGATTTTAGGGATCGAGCTAAGTTTTGGAGATTTCTTCCCTATGTTGGCTCTTGGATCATTTATATCCATATCTAATACCTTTGTCCCATTGCCAGGTTCTTCAGGTGTAACAGAAGGCTTGTTCGTATTGGCTTTCTCAACCATTATTGGAAAGGGAGCTGCATCTTCGACAATGATCTTGTGGCGTTTTGCGAATTTCTATGTGCCTGTCATATATGGCGGTTATTTGTTTATCCGGCTTAGAAACATTAATCCGTTTAAATCAATTAAAACTTCAGATCTCTTAAATGAAACCGACGAATAAAGCTGATATCAATGACAGTTTGGTTATAAACGATGTCATGATTCCAATTCTTATACATTTTAAACGAAAACGGCAAATCAGTTTTCGTTTTATTAATGGTGTATTGAACGTTTCTGTACCTAACGCATCAAGGGTCTTAGACATTAAAAATGTTCTTTTGACCAAATCAACTTGGATCTTGAAGCATTATGCAATCAGTATAAGTCAATTGCTTCAAGAAAATGAAATCAAACTTGATGGCCGTAAAATTAACATCAGTCATCAAATCGGTCCAGCATTCAGCTATGAAATAAATCATGATCATGTGTTGATTGTTCGAAATTCAAGAATGTCAATTGAAAAGAGCCTCGCTAAATTCAAAAAAGAATATAGTGAACAGCTGCTTCAAACGATATTTGAAGCATGCTGCAGAGATATGAATCAATGGCCTAGTTCATTTCAAATCAAAAATCTCAAGACTTCTCATGGTCGATGCAGCAGTAAAGGAAAAATCACTTTATCTTCTAATCTAATTGAGTATTCAGTGCCATATATTCAATATGTATGTATTCATGAATTGGCTCATTTGACCCATATGAATCATTCAAAAGATTTTTATGCATATGTTAAGAAGTTTTGCCCAGATTACAAAATTCGAGTCAAAGAAGCACGATCAGCCAAGCTTTATTGAATCAAGTAAATGAAAAGCACGTTAACCTGTCCAATTATCGGGATCAAGTATAACGTGCTTTTTGTGTTATTTATCTTGCGAGAATAAACTGATATCCTTCAACACTTCAAATTCCATCAACATAAGCGATTCTCTTTTACTGTACTTATAGATTTCTTTAGCGGATAGAGATAATTTGGATTGATTCTGTAGAATGAGTTCTAGAGCGGATTCTGTATCCAGATTGTCAAATGAACTAATGTTGGTTGCTTTGACTTCAACTGCGAAGTCTTGGTCACTGTTGACGCTAAGTGTAATGTTGACCAGTTCAGAATGCAATTCTTCAGGTTCGTACGCATCATCAAGGATCAGCATGCGTTTCTTCCCACTGATGATCTTATTGAAATCATCGAAAGTGATTTTAATGATTTCATCTTGAATGTTGGATTTATGATAAATGTTTTGATAGAACTCGATCCATTGTTTCAAGACATGTTCTTTAGAGTAATACTGAGCTACGAAATCACTATAGCCTTCTGCAGTTGCATAAAACGCTGGATCATTTTTTAGTCTTTGAAGTAATTCTACGAACTCTTGATTGTTTTCACCGCTAACACAGTGTTCAAACAAGATGTCTTTATAAAGTTCAAGGTTACGCAAAAGAATTGGTTTCCTAAGGTTACAGGCTTCTAAAATTGACATGGGGAACAATTCATTGTATGAAGGCATAAACAACACATCACTGACATTGTACATATCATTCATCTGGTCACGTGGGATGATGCCTAAGAATTTTACATTTTTTGGAGGATTTTCGACGACTTCTTTGAGTTCGAAATAACCATCCGTGATCATCCCAAAAGAGAAACCACCACACCAAATAAATTGAATATCAGGACATTGCTTTGCCACTTCGATAAAGTCGAGCACCCCTTTACGATGTTGGACTTGTCCGACTCCAATGACCACAAAATCTTCAGGTTTAACACCGATGTTTGTTCTTAATGAAGCACGCTTTTCAGCATCATAGGTATAGAAATGTTCTTTAGAGACATAGTTTGGGATGTAATGAATCTTTTCAGGTTCAATGCCCAACTCAACCAATTCTTTTTTGAAGGATGGGTTGACGACGATCAAATGATCAGCACCTTTATAAAAGGTAGTCACATAAAATTTAAGGGCTGAGAAGGCCACAAGAGGCAGATTGATGGATCCTTCTAGCGTATCAGGCAGAAAATGTACAGCCATGACATTGACCCCTTTATAACTTTTTAGTTTTAAGAAATGAATGGGTTCAATCGTATGAATATGATTGATGTCGTAATCTCCAGGTCCATTTATGGTGATGTCAAATAAATCTTTTGTTCCTTCGATAAGCAATGCGACCATTTCGGCATAAGCACTACCGACGCCTTGGCCTTCGACGGATTCTGCGTTTGAAAGCATGTTGATCGTAATTTTCATTGTGCACTCCTTTAACTAACACACTAATGATACCATTTTTTCACGACCAAAAACCTGTGACCTTAGGCGGGTTTTACTTTTTGAGTCAATTTGATAATCAATGGCTAACTAAAAACTAAGCGAAATTTCGCTTAGTTTCTACAAATATTTATCTCCCAGCAGTTTTTTAAGCAAAGCTTCATTGGGATCGATGTAGATGGTTTTATAGTGCCCCAGAGAAACCAACCCAAGGTTACCAGAAGGTATTTTCTTAACTTGATGGATTGGGCAATAGTTGACTCCAACCGTTGATGAATGACGTGCTTTGGAGTAATACAGGGCAATTTGAGCTGCTGATCTTAAGGTCATTTCATCAGGTGAATCATGCTGAATGATCACATGTGCCCCATGGAAATCCTTCACATGACAGAAGGTATCATTGCGTTTCGCCAACTTAAAAGTAATCAAATCATTTTGAATGTTATTTTTGCCGTAATAGATCTGGATCCCATTGTCTAAAGTTAAATGCTGATAAGCAGGGGTCATCTTCTTACGACGTTTATCGGTAATGGCTTTGAGATAGCCTTTATCACTGAGTTCTTGTCTGATTTCTAAAGCATCGGGTAAACTGGCATAAGCAATCTGATCAAACAAGATTTTGAAGTATTCGATTTCATTTTCAGTCAGTTGAATCTGATGGGCAATATGTTCTTGTCCTTTTTTACCTTTGGTGTATTTTTGAAAGAGTTTACGAACATTGCCTTTTAGATCTTGTTTCTCATCAAGTGGAATCATTAAAGGTTCATTGGTTTCAAAATTCAGCACTTCTATTTGTTTCATGCCTTTGGTCATTTGATAACCATAGGCTAAAAGATGGTCTCCTAATACCCTATACTTATCACAATCCAAAGCTTCTTCTAAAGATTCTTGAAGTTTGATCAATTTGGATTCATTCTTTTTGATTTCTTTGGTGATAAAGCGTATCAAATCTCCGGTATGTTGTTTGATGCGTTCATTTTCTTCTTTACGATGATGAACCTCATCGAGTCCTTCCATCAAATCCATGACTTTGGGAGTTTGATTCAAATGAGTCAATTCGATGATGTGGAAATCACGGTCATAGATATAAAGCTGATGCGAATTTTTGATCTCTGTGATGATAGACTCAAAAGTCTGATGAAGTAAACGATGTTCAATTTCTCTACCTAAGAGTGGTGAAAAACCATGAAACTGAGATGCGATTGGCAGATGAGGATCAATCGAAAATATTGTAAAAGGATCTTTTTTATCATGAGCTTCAATGGGGACATATAAGGCAGTCGGGGTAATCGTCCTGCGATTATTCTCAAAAGGCGGGATTCGCTTTAATGCATCTACGATCTTATTAGATGCATCAACTAAAATCACATTGGCATATTTGCCCATCAGTTCAATGTATAAAGTCATGATGATGGAATCACCCAGATCATTTCTTAATCGCAGATCAAATTGAACCACTCGATCTAAGCCTGCCTGAGTGATCTTGACCACAGTCGCATCTTCAATGTGTTTTCTTAAAAGCATCACAAAAGCTGTCGGTTCAGAAGGCAAGCGATATTCATGGGATGTGATCTGTAAACGATTAAAAACGGAATGACATGAGATCAAGAGTTGAAATTTCATCCGTGCTGATTTACAGGTCAGTAAAATCTCACTATCAGAGAGGTGATTGATTTTGTTGATTTTGAAAGGACACAGGCTAGAAAGCTCAGTGCTTATCTTGTTTAATACGATTCCGTCGATGGCCATAACTAAAAAGATTATAGCATAACTTGACTTATGCGCTTTAGATAGGTATGATTTTATGAAATAGAGGGACATCATGAAAAAAGGACTACTGATCATATTAAGCGGACCCAGCGGCGTAGGCAAGGGCACCGTGCGTGAATTATTTTGTAAAGACCCAGAGCTCAACATTGCATACAGTGTCTCCATGACGACTCGTCAAAGACGCGACAATGAAACCAACGGAGTCGAGTATTTCTTTGTTGATCGACCAACTTTTGAAAAAGCGATTGCCAACAATGATTTGCTAGAACACGCTGAATTTGTAGGGAATTATTATGGTACTCCAAAAAAATATGTGGATGATCTGCGTAAACAAGGCAAGAATGTTTTATTGGAAATTGAAGTTGAAGGCGCCAATCAAGTCATCTCTAAAGTCCATGATGCCTTGACCATATTCATCGTTCCGCCTTCCATCGAAGAACTTGAAAAACGTATCCGCGGCCGTCGCAGTGAAACCGAAGAAATCGTTCAGTTACGCTTGGCTAAAGCCAGTAAAGAAATGGAAAGACTTGGTTCTTATAAATTCATCGTATGTAATGATGATCCGCATTTAGCGGCTCAGATCATCAGCCTTATTATAAAAAGACACATGGAATAATTTGTATACAAAATAAAAGCGGACTTCAAAGATTGAAGTCCGCTTTTTGTTTGTTAAGTACTGATGATGACTTTCTTGCGTAGAACTTTTTGAAGTCGTGATCTAAGCTCCAAGGCATCCTGTGGCTCAAGCGATGCTTTATTTAGGATAAACGCACTACGCCGATTGATATAGAGATAGAAGTAATCCTTGGTTTCGTAGACTTTGAATAACAAAGAATATTTTGCTGTGTTAGATCCTGAAGACACATCATTGACATAGGCTGCTGTAAATTCAGTAAGTCCAAACTCATAATGATATTTAAGACCTTTGGTCGACTTGCTTTTTCGATAAGAGCGTTTACCTGCAGTATTCCTTGTGTAGAAATATAGAATCGCAAAAAATAATGGAATTAATGCCATGAACCAATCAAAAATATCCATCAAATATAAATAAGATCCATATTTAAATCCAAAATAGTACAAATCAAAAATCAAAAGCGAAGGTCCTACTATTATCCAAAAGACCATAAAGAAACGACTGACCAAAGTATTGTGTTTTCCCCGATGCATACTGAAACGATAAAAAGTAACCCAGTCTTTCTCTTCGATATTGGTATCCGCAATGATTTTATATTCATCGATCTGTTCTGTCATAATGTTCCCCAGTCAAGTTGTTTTCATTATATCACGGCTTATTTCTTGTTTGGCTTGAGGTTTGTTATAATGGTTGTATGACCATTCTTGATGTCTATATCGAACACAAAACCATTAAACTGAATACTCGTTTCAGTTATCTTCATATGCAAGCTGTTCATAAAGGAACACGAGTCAAAGTCAACTTCCACAATCAAATCTGTATTGCCATGGTCGTAGGATGTAAAGAATACACATCAGACATTGAAAAGTCTTATCTTGATCAAAAAATCACCTTAAAACCCATTCTTGAAGTCATCGATCCTTTACCGATCCTCAATGATGAACTTTTACAGTTGGGTGAACAAGTCGCCTTAGAAACATTAAGCAGTGTCATGGCCTGTTATCAAACCATGTTGCCTAAAGTACTTAAACCCAATTCCGCCTCAAAGATCGCAAGAATTGAGCGTGTGGTCCATTTTGAAAGTGAACCACTTAAATCTTCGGAAAGACAAAAGGCAATCCTTGATGCCTTAAGAAACATGGATCAGCCTTATACCGCCCTTAAAAAAGAATTTGGAACACCGTTAGATACATTAATCAAAAATGGACATTGTTCTACCTATGATCGTGAAATGAATTATTCACCTAAGCCCTATGAAAAAATCAAGATTCCTTATGCCTTAAGTCAAGCTCAAAACAATGCCTATGAAGCCATTAAGACATCATCTCAGTCGGTTCTTTGTTTATATGGACCAACTGGAAGCGGTAAAACAGAGCTCTATTTAAAGCTTGCTGAAGATGCGATGTTATCGAATAAACAAGCATTGATCTTGGTTCCTGAAATTGCCTTGACGCCACTGATGATCAAACGTGTCCAAGATCGTTTTGGTCAAGATGTCATCGTCTATCATTCTCATCTCAGTGATCATGAACGTTACCTGCAATATCAACGTGTGCTTTCAAAAGAAAGTCTGGTCGTCGTTGGAACACGTTCTGCCGTATGGTTACCCTTTGATCGATTAGACATCATTGTCTTAGATGAAGAGCATGATCATTCCTATAAACAAGAATCTACCCCACGCTACCATAGCCGAGATATTGCGATCCTTAGGGCCAAACACTTTGGATGTAAAGTAATACTAGGTTCAGCTACACCAAGCTTTGAGACCTATGCCAGAGCCTTAAAAGGGGTATATGGCTTAGTTCAATTACCACAGCGTATCAGTGGGATCTTACCGACAGTGACTGTTGTCCCTCCTGATTTTCGTTTCAATCCTATTTTTTCTCCGCAAGCTGTTATGGCCATTCAAAAGCGATTAGATCTTCATCAACAAATCATCATCTTATTGAATCGCAGAGGTTATGCCCCAGTGTATCAATGTCTGCAATGTTTCAGTTCCGTATCTTGTCCTCATTGTGATCGTTTATTAAGTGTCCATAAAGAATCGCATCTTTTAAAGTGTCATAGTTGTGATTATCAAACCCCACTGATCCATGTGTGTCCGGTTTGTGGCCATGATGAATTAAGGATGATTGGGATCGGAACACAAAGAGTTGAAGGGGAACTTCATCGACTCTTCCCAAATGCCAAAGTCTTACGCATGGATTCAGACTCTACCACGCGCAAACATGCCCATGAAGAGATCTTAGATGCTTTTCAAAATCATCAGGCAGATATCTTATGTGGAACCCAGATGATCGCCAAAGGCTTGGATATTCCAAATGTGACCTTATCTTTGATTTTAGATATCGATAAATCTTTGTTGAGAACAGACTATAGAAGTGTTGAAGATGCCTTTGATTTGATGGTTCAAGCAGCAGGAAGAAGCGGTCGCGGTAAAATCCAAGGCGAGGTCATCTTTCAAAGTGCCCTCAAGGATCATTACGCCATCAAACTGGCCATCAAACATGATTATCCGGCCTTCTTCCATAAAGAAATGAGTTATCGTCAACTCGGTCAAAATCCACCTTATACGTACCTTATCTACATTACTTTGACCCATAAAGAAGAAATAACAGCCCAAAGTGAAGCCTTTGCGATGTTTGAGACATTTAAGCAATTGGGTATCGAAGTCTTAGGACCAGCTGATTTAGGTAAGCTCAAAGATATTTATCGATATCGTTTGATCCTTAAAGGTAAAGATCTGTCTTACTTAAGAGATCAAGCAAGTCTTGTTTTAAATCAGAAATCAACGAAGTCCGAAGTCGTTGCGGATGTAAACCCCATGGCGGTCCTATGAAAAATCCAAGAGCTTTAGCGCATGCGATCTTATGCGATGTGGTTTTAAATGGTCAGTTTGCGAATTTGGCCTTAAAACAGCGTCTACAAAATTATTCTGATCAAGATAAGAACTTGATCAGTGCTTTGGTGTATACCACTTTAAGACATCAAATTTCAGCACGTGCCCAATGGATCGATCTGGTTGAGAATAAACCCAAAGAGAAGGTAGCTTTGATCTTAGATTTAGCGATCATCCAACTGTTTTATTTTGATCGCTTGCCTGATTATGCGATCGTTGATGAAAGCGTAGAACTCGCAAAGACAGACCATATCAGTTCAGCCGGAATGGTCAATGCGGTCTTAAGAAAAGTAACACAACGTGGTCAACAAGAACTGATTGGAAAAGATGAAATCGAGACCCAAGCTTTAAACTTATCAATGCCTTTGTGGATCTATAAACTTTGGATCAAACACTATGGACAAGATGTGGCTTATCAAATTGCCACAGCTTTGAATCAAGAAGCCCCTTTGTGTGCCCGTATCAATACCTTAAAAGTCGATCCCAAAGAAATCTATGCAGATAAAAATATCCAAAGAGGATACTTAAGTCCTTTGTCGATCAGAAGTGATTCTTTATCCCTTTTAAATACAGAATGGTTTAAAGAAGGTAAAATCGTCATCCAAGACGAATCTTCGCAGTTGGTTGCGCATTTTAGTGATGTTAAGCCACATGATCGGGTCCTGGATCTTTGTAGCGCTCCGGGCTCTAAATCAACGGCCATGGCAGCTTTAATGAACAATACAGGATCGATCTTGGCTTGTGATCTGTATGCCTCACGTTTAGAGTTGGTTGAAAAACAAGCCCAGCTTTTAGGGGTCACCAATCTAGAAATCTTGTGTATCGATGGAAGAGTGCTGAAAGACAAAAAACCTCAGCCTTTTGATGTGATCTTGATTGATGCGCCTTGTTCAGGACTGGGTGTCTTGCGTCATAAACCAGACATCAAGATTCATTTAAAGCCAGAGACTTTGGATGAATTGGTAACGCTTCAATTTCAGTTGTTGGATTCAATCGCAGACTTAACGAAAATAAACGGAACCTTAGTATATTCTACCTGTACTTTAAATCGAAAAGAAAATGAGCTTCAAATCGTCAACTTTCTAAGTCATCATCCCAATTATATCCTTGTCGATGAACGTTTGATCTTGCCTTATGAGTGTGACTCTGATGGTTTTTATATGGCTAAACTGAAACGCTTAAAATAAAGTATGATAAAATACTGTTGATATGAAACTTATTTATGATTTAAGTCTTGAAGATTTAAACCAATGGGTATTAGACCAAGGTTTAAAATCTTATCGAAGTAAACAGATATTTCAGTGGCTTTATCAAAAAAGAGCCCTTGATTTTGAACAAATGAGTGATCTGCCTAAAGATATGATCGCTCTTTTAAAAGAACATTTCATCATTGATCCTTTAAAGTTAGTTAAAAGACAAGAATCAAAAGATGGTACAGTTAAGTGTCTTTACAGACTATTAGATGGGTCTTTGGTTGAGACCGTCTTGATGATCTATGATTATGGTAATTCCGTTTGTGTGACTTCGCAAGTGGGCTGTAATATGGGCTGTACGTTTTGTGCCAGCGGTTTACTAAAAAAAGATCGTGATTTAAGTTCGGGTGAATTGGTGGCTCAAGTTATGGCCATTCAGCATGAATTGGACAAGACACAAGAGCGGGTATCACATGTGGTGGTCATGGGTTCTGGTGAACCTTTCGATAATTACGACAACGTGATGAGATTTATGAAGACCATCAATCATGACTTTGGCTTAGCCATTGGAGCACGACACATCACAGTATCAACATGCGGTATCATTCCAAGAATCAATCAATTCTCAAAAGAACATACACAGTTTAACTTGGCTGTATCTTTACATGCCCCAAATGATGAACTCAGAAGTCAACTAATGCCGATCAACAAAGCCTATCCTTTAAAAGACCTCATGGCTTCATTAAAAGCCTATAGTGAAGAAAACAATCGTCGCTTGACCTTTGAGTACATCTTACTGAAAGATGTCAATGACCAAGATGTTCACGTACAGCAATTATCTAAACTGATTAAAGGCATGAATGCCTATGTCAATTTGATTCCTTATAATGTGGTGGATGAACATGGATATAAACAAGTTGGATTTGTTCAAGCCATGAAGTTTTATGACAAATTGATGAAATCTGGGGTAAAATGTACTTTGAGGCAGGAGCATGGATCAGACATCGATGCTGCCTGTGGTCAGTTAAGGGCAAAAACAGAGGGGAAATTATGATCGTTACAGGGATGAGTGATATCGGTCGTCTTAGGAAAATCAATCAAGACAGTTACATCGTCTTAAAACACAAAGGTTATACTTTAGTTTCAGTGTGTGATGGGATGGGTGGAGCTAAAGCAGGCGAAGTTGCCTCATCGATGGCCATCGATTATCTTAAAGCCATCTTTGAACAAACGCCTCCTGATCAATCTAGTACAGAAGCAATGTCCCAATGGCTTAAGGACAGTATCCAAGAAGTCAATAAAAAGCTATATGCTTTAGCCGCATCCAATCTTGATTATCGTGGAATGGGGACCACCATGGTGGCAGTCTTGCATCATAAAAATGCAACAGTCATGGCCAATGTGGGAGATTCTAGAATATACACTATGAATTCAGTGTTAAAACTGATAACAACGGATCATACCTTGGTCCAAGAGTGGATTGACCAGGGCCGACTCAATGAACAAGATGCAAAAGTTCATCCGCAAAGATCGATCTTAACCAATGTGTTAGCGATCTTGCCTCAAGTCATTATCGATATGTTTACCTTAAATCAAGAAGTCAAGATCATCCTGTGTTGTTCAGATGGTCTACACGGATATGTTGACGATCAAGAAATCGAAACGATCTTAAAATCTGAAGAAAGTTTAGCTTCAAAAACCAAACATTTAATTGACCGTGCCAATGCCAAGGGTGGATATGACAATACCACTGTTGTGCTGATGGCCTTCTAGAGGATAGACCATGAAAGAAATGATAGCCAATCGATATGTCATCAATAAGAAACTGGGAGAAGGCGGTATGGCCGATGTCTACTTGGCCCAAGACAGTTTCTTAAATCGCGAAGTCGCCGTTAAAATCTTACGTGGGAAGCTTTCTTTAGACCCTGTGGCGCTTTTGCGTTTTCAGCGTGAAGCCAATGCGGCCAGCCGTTTAAATCACCCTAATATCGTAGAAATCTATGATGTGGGTGAAGATAAAGGTCAGCATTATATCGTTATGGAATATGTTCGCGGTAAATCACTTAAGGAACTCATTTCACAACGTGGTGCAATGGAAAAACAAGAAGCCCTTCAGATCATGGACCAATTGTTATGTGCCATCACTGAAGCCCATAAAAATAACATCATTCATCGTGATATCAAGCCCCAAAACATCATGGTCAAAGATGATGGAACCGTCAAGATCGCTGATTTTGGGATCGCAACGGTATCTGATGCGGTCCAATTGACCCAAACCGATACAGTCATGGGTTCTGTTCATTATTTAGCTCCTGAATTGGCTCGCGGTGAAAACGCAAGTTTCCAAAGCGATATTTATGCATTGGGCATCACATTTTATGAATTGGTGACGGGTCAAGTACCGTTTAATGGCGAAGCGAAATGTTCAAGTCGCAATGAAACATATGCGCGAAGACTTGCCATCAGTACGAGATTTTAATCCAAGTATTCCGCAAGCCATGGAAAATGTGATCATCAAGGCAACAGCTAAAAATAAGTCCCATCGATATAAGATGGCCTCAGATATGTATGAAGATCTGATGAATTGTTTAAAAGATAAAAACAAAGATGTCGCTAAAGTCGTGTTTACGACAGATACGCTCCATAATGATACCATCCTCATCCAACAGGTAGCCAACATGACCCCCCAAGAACCCAAACGAAAAATCGGAATCTTACCAGCTTTGATTGGTTTGGCTTTTATTGCATTGGTCGGGATGTCTGTGTATGCATTTATCATGATCAGCGGGCTTTTAACCCCCGAAACTGAATTCATAACCATCCCTAATGTAAGTACCATGACTCGATCTGATGCTGAAGATGCCATCACCGCGATGGGCCTATCGGTTTCCAGTACGGTCAGATATGAACTTACGGATGATATTGCAGCCGGTCTTGTTGTCAAAGTAACACCAAGCTCAGGAACAAAACTTGAAAAAGGATCTGTGGTTACATTAACGTTAAGCAAAGGCATGTATTTTGTGATTGGAAATTATGTCAATCAAAAGATTGATGCCGTGGAATTATTATTGGCTTCAACCAAAGTTACCATTAGAAAACAATTCGATTATGATTCTGATAAAGAAGAAGGAACAGTCATAAAACAAGAGAATTTGATGCAAGGTGAAAAGATCGATCCTGCCATTTCATATGAAATCAAATTGACTGTTGCGGGCAAAGTACAATTCACCATCCCAAATTTAGTAGGAATAAATGTCCAAATTGCCCAAACACAATTGACGGCTTTAGGCGCTATCGTAGAATTAAAAATCATTGATACAACAGGTTTGACTCCTGAACAAATCGCTGCTTTACCAAAGAATCAAGTCATCTCTATGACGCCTGGAGCCAATACATACTATATTCAAAAGACAACCAGTAAGATCGTCTTATCGTATTACGCCAATGCAGCGAGCTAGAGTCATCCGCATCATTTCCAATCACTATACCTGTATAACCGAAAAGGGCGATGTTTTTGCGACCGGAGCCAGTGGAAAACTGCGTAAAGGGGTCTCGCCTATGGTTGGGGATTGGGTTGATGTCTTGCATGGCTCAGATCTCAGTGTCATCGAAAAAGTTTATCCTCGAATCAATCAAATGAATCGGCCTTCAGTGGCTAATGTTGATGCCATTTTAATTGTCATGTCGACACTTAAGCCGGAATTTTCTAGTTTATTGGTTGATCGTTTAACATGGTTGGTCAGACATGCCAACATATTACCTGTACTTGTGGTCAGTAAATGGGATTTGTTGAGTGATACTTCAGAATTAGATTTAGTTTTAGCTGAATATCGAAAATTCATGAATGTTTTTACTGTCGGTAAAGGTGTCGATAATTCTGCCTTGATGAAATTTATGGCACAAAAGATCTGTGTCCTCACTGGTCAAAGCGGGGTTGGAAAATCATCTTTGATCAATCGGCTCGATGATCGCTATACCATCAAGACCCAAGAAATATCAAAAGCATTGGGTCGCGGTAAACATACGACCAGACATGTAGAACTTCTGCCTGTTCAACAAGGTTGGATCGCAGATACACCTGGATTTTCATCGCTTGATTTTTCACACATGACGCATGAAGATCTGATTCAATGTGTAATTGAATTTGAACCTTATCGTGAACAATGCCGTTTCCGTAATTGTCAGCATCTTAATGAACCAGATTGTGCCATCAAGCAAGCAGTTTCTAAACAACTTATTCCACAGGAACGTTATCAACATTATTTGGAAGTACGGACCTTGATCGATCAAAACAAGGAGATCTATCTATGATCATAGCACCTTCGATCCTCTCTATGGATTTCTCAAAAATCCCCCAACAGCTTCATGAAGTTGAAAAGTCTCCGGCCAAATGGTTACATGTGGACATCATGGATGGTCATTTTGTCCCTAATTTAACGTTTGGTCCTGATTTTGTTAAAAGTCTAAGAGTTCAAACCTCTTTATTTTTAGATATTCATATCATGGTCAGTGATCCTGTCATGTTTGCAGACATTTTTATAGAAGCTGGAGCTGATCTCATTACTTTCCATTATGAAGCATTAGAGGACTCTAAAGCCGTACTGGACTTGATTCGTAAGATCAAATCCAAAGGTAAGAAAGCTGGTTTATCACTTAAACCATCAACACCTGTTCAACTGTTGTTTCCTTTCTTAAATGAACTTGATTTGGTCTTGGTCATGAGTGTCAATCCTGGCTTTGGTGGACAAGCATTTATGCCTGAAGCCTTGGTCAAAGTAACGATGCTGAGACGTCAAATCAATCTGATGGAATCAAAATGTTTGATCGAGATCGATGGTGGTATCAATCAAGATACCGGTACCATGGCCTTGAATTCTGGAGTTGATGTCTTGGTTGCTGGAAGTTATATCTTTAAAAACAACATTGGCGAAGCCATTAAGAACCTATGGGAAACACAGTCACATTGATCCTAAGAGAAGGTGAGTACCCTTTGATCGAAACAGATGTGATCGGAGTTGATGCAGGGGCTGCCTATGCCATACGCAAACACTTGAAAATGATCTGTGCTTTGGGTGATTTTGATTCGATCGATTTAGAGACTTTATCTTTGATCAAAGAAAAAACACAGGTACTTTCTTTTCCTACCCATAAAGATCAACCAGATTCACAGTTGGCTATTGAAAAGGCCCTTGAATTGGGTTATGAAGACATCGTGATTTATGGGGCATTAGGCGGTCGCTATGATCATCATCATGCGAATCTGATATTGGCTTATGATCATCCTGAAGTGACCTTGATCGATGAGGTCCATTGGATCAAATGTTATGGACCTGGTGTCTATGCCATTAAAAAAGAAAGCCATGAGAAGCTTTCCGTGTTTACTTTAGATTTTGCGGTATTATCTTTAAAAGGCGTGGAATATCCTTTAGATCATGATGAGCTACATCTAAAGTCGATATTGGGTTTATCCAACACATGGCTAGAAGAAGAAGCCATCCTCAGTGTGCATACAGGTAAAGTGTTGGTTTACTGTACCAAGGCATAAAAAAACCGAGGAATCTCGATTTAGTTTGCCTGTTGAGCCTTTAAAGTCTTCAATGCACGGGCGGAAATACGTAACTTCTGAGGTTTTCCATTAACCACGACTGAAACTTTTTGTAAGTTAACATTCCATTTGCGGCGGGTTGCCTGCAAGGAGTGTGAACGTTTGTTGCCCGAAAGCGCTCTTTTACCGGTTACGGCACAAACTCTTGACATGTTCCGTAAACCCCCTTTCATTAATGCTTGTAAAGTTTACCACGAAAAAAGTGACTTTGCAAGACCTTTGTCTTAAAATAATTTACTGAAAAGCAGATGTGATATAATTTAAAAAGAAGACGGAGAGGTGCCCATGAACGATCAGAATATCTATGCAGCTTTGGAACTGACTGATCATGAAATCCGCCTGGTGGTGGGACAATTTCATAACCAAAGATTGACCGTTATGAAGGTTGAAAGAGTTGTTTCAGGAGGAATCCTGAATCAGAATATCGTTGATCAAGAAGCCATCGTAAACGCCCTTAAGAAGGCGATAGATAATGCATCTAAAAACATAGGATCTCCCATCAAGGCTGTCATTTTAGCTTTGCCTAGTGCCTCTATGCATCGCTTTAATCAGAAAGTAAACATGCCAGTTCAAAATCGAATCACTTCGATCGATATTCAAAATGCAGTAAGAAAAGCCATCAAGACCCCCTTACCTGATCATTTAGAAATCGTCAATGTGATCATCAATAAATGTATCGTCAATGGTATTTCACTCAGACGCTTACCGATCGATGAAAGCTGTGATTCTTTTATTGCGGATGTTGATTTGATGTGTGCAGATAAATCATTGGTTTATCAATACGCATCGATCGTTGAAAAAGCAGGTCTAGAGATCACAGAAATCAGTTTAGATGGCTTTGCGATCGGTAAAGAAGCCAGTCTCTTTGAAAAGTCTTTGGATCATTATATCGTACTAATCAAAATGGAAAGACAAAGCACAGCTTTAAGTCTCTTTGCGAAAGGGAAACTGATGTCGACTGAAGTCTTAAATGAAGGCACAGCCCAAATGATCGAAGCAATCAGTGAGAAACATCGTTTACCCATTGAAGTTGCTGATCGTTTACTTCATCATAATGTTCGACTCGGTCTTCAGAAATATCCTAAGTCACCTATTTATTTGTGGTCAGCTGATGATAAGAATCATACCTTAACTGAAAATGATGTTGCTGGATTGATTGAACCACATCTTGATGCTTGGCTACAAAGCATTCATAAAGCCATTAGTCCGATTCTGATGGACAATCATATCGAAATCGTATTGAGTGGTGAATCTGCAGACATCAATGGCTTATCAGAGACCGTTGCACGTCAACTAGGATGTCAAACAACTGTCTATATCTCAGAGACCTTAGGCATCCGAAATTCAGCTCTAAGTGTCTGTGCAGGACTCTTTTATGTCCTTAAAGATCAAAGTGTTTACCGTAACTACCAAAGTGCTATCGAGATGGACCAATTTAGTGTTAAAATAAAAGCAAGTATGGGAAAGAGTAATCCGGAAGATACTTTAGGAAACAAGTTTAAAACAATGTTCGAAAAGGGCAAAAACTAGGAGGCATCATGAGTGAATTGCAGTATAACCAAGTCGCAAAGATCAAAGTATTTGGAATCGGTGGAGCAGGCTGTAATGCCATCAACCGAATGGTTGAAGATGAATTAAAAGGGGTCGAATTCTATGTGACCAACACTGATTTACAAGTGCTCAACATATCCCCATGTAAAAATAAGATCATATTAGGTAGGACCACCACCAAAGGTTTGGGGGCTGGAGCCAATCCTGAAATCGGATTAAAAGCAGCGATTGAAAGCGAAGAAGAAATCAAAGCGGCTCTTAAAGGAGCTGATATGGTATTTTTGACTGCAGGTTTAGGTGGAGGTACCGGAACCGGTGCTGCCCCTTTATTTGCGAAACTAGCCCATGAGATGGGTATCTTGACCGTTGGGATCGTCACCAAACCTTTTAGTTTTGAAGGCAAGAAGCGTATGGATCAAGCTTTAGCTGGCCTTGAGAATCTGAGCCAATACACAGACTCATTGATCATCGTCTCCAACAATCAACTTTTAGAAGCCATTGGACGCATACCTTTCGTAGAAGCATTTAGAGAAGCTGACAATGTCTTAAGACAAGGTGTTCAAACCATCACTGATTTGATCGCCGTTCCAGCCATCATCAACCTTGATTTTGCGGATGTACGTACAGTCATGGAAGCTCAAGGCACAGCTTTGATCGGTATCGGTATGAGTCAAGGTGAAAACAAAGCTCATGAAGCAGCAGCCAAAGCCATTACCTCACCTTTATTAGAAGCCCATATTCGCGGAGCCAAGAAAGCCATCGTCAATGTGACTGGCGGTCAAAACATCAACTTGATGGATGCGGATGACGCTGTTCGCTTCATTCGTGAAGCTGCTGGCGGAGAAGTCGACATCATCTTTGGGGTTGCGATCAACGAATCCTTGGGTGACAACATCATCGTTACCGTCATCGCGACAGGTTTTGATCTTCCTAAAGAAAACATCACGACGCGTCCTACGGTTGAAGCTACAAAATTGGTCAATGATCCGTCTACCATCGATAAGTTTATTCCTAAAGAAGATGATGCGGATGACAGCAGTATTCCAGGATTCTTTAAATCTAGAGGCTAAAGCCTCTTTTTTTGGGTATTTGTTTTGAGTTTAAATAGAGACCTTGGTATGATACACGCATGAAGTTCATCTACTTTCACGACCGACTCTTAAGAGACATCTATCGCTGTGCTCAAGTACGTGCCCGTTTACTGCATTTTATAAAAAGCACCCCTGTCGATATGATCCTTGTCTCCACTCACAGTAAAAATCTTAGCGATCTTAAACCCATCGATTTTTTGTCTTGTAAAAAAGACATTAAGGTTTATGATACCCAAGATATCATACCGATGGATGGGATCAAGCTGTATGAAGATTCCTTGATCATTCAAAATCAGGTATTTAAACCAGTTGATGGAACAGTATTCTTGATTTCAACCGAACCCAGATTGACTTCCACAGCTATTTTCATGGATTTCTTCTCAGATGAACGCTTTGAAGACTATCATTCTGACCTAACTGATGACCAAATACTTGAGCTTCAAGCCCAAATAAAAAAGAAAACGAAGTATAATTAAAGTATTAATTAATATAGTTAAGATAAATATTAAAATATTTAATAAAAGTATTGACAAGTTCAATACTTTGTTTTATTATGTGGTCATAAGGGAGAACCCTATGGCAAAAAAGATTAAAATACGCATTCAAACAGAAGATCGGCATATCAATTTGCCGAAGATGAGACTCTCACACTTGGTCTGGTTGGTAAGAGTCGGATTATGGTCAACGAAGTTTGGGGATACAGTGGATCCTGAAACTCGAGAACTGATTAGAACCAATAAGAAAGAGATCATCAAACTCATCAAGATCGTCATCAAAGAATTAAAACCAATGGAACCCTTCACATTAGTGGAAATCCAAAGTAAAGATGCAAATGTCCTCATCGACATCCTCTAGGAGAAACAAACATGAAACATGAAGTAATCGGCACATGCCCAGTATGCAGTAATGACTTGACCGTCACCAAACTCAGCTGCAGCGTTTGTCACACAGAAATTAGCGGCGACTTCGCCCTCTCGAAGTTCAGTGCCTTAAGCAAAGATGATCTCAACTTTATTGAAACCTTCATCAAAGTCTCAGGCAACATCCGTGAGATGGAAAAATCCTTAGGGATCTCCTATCCCACAGTCAAGAAGAATCTGGATGGCATCATCATCAAGCTCGGTCTAGAAACCACTGAAGCTTTACCGGAAATAGATGAAGAAGACATCTTAGAGAAACTAAGAAATAAAGAAATATCGGTTGAAGAAGCAGCCCAATATCTAAGGAGGGGCACATGAACTACGAAGAAGAAATCATGATTATGGCCCGTAAAGGCTATATCACCAATGCAGAAGAAGAAGTTTTACTTAAAGCAGTACTTGAACAAGATATCTACCAACGGAGGGGATTATGAACAGCAAAGAAAAAATATTAGAAATGGTTAAAGATGGAACGATCACTGTTGAACAAGGCATCCAATTACTCAATGCACTTGAACCTAACGGTGCACCACAGAAACCGAATTTACCTAAGAAACCTGTGAATGAACGCATGATTCGGATCTTGGTGGATTCTGAAGACGGTGAACGTGTCAGAGTCAATCTACCGATGAGTCTAGTTAAACTAGGCCTTGACATCAACAATAAACTGAATGTCGGAGGGAAGTCGATCGATCTCAATGGAATTGACTTAAATCAGATCTTATCGCAGATCGATGATGACCTTAATGGTGAATTGATCACCATTGATGGTAAAGATGGCGAAAAAGTAAGAATCATCATCGACTAAAGATGCCTAAGGCATCTTTTTTATTAGACAAGACCATACCTATAACTCTATAATGAGTGTATGATCAGAAAAGCTCAAACCAATGATTTAAAAGCCATCCAAGACCTCTGTGCTTTAGACAGCAGCCGTTTGTTGTTTATAGATGGAGACATTGCCCAAAATGGTTTACATACGTCCTATCAAGACACATGGGTCGATGAAGTGGAAGGAAAGATACAAGGTCTCTTTTTAAGGTACCATGCGAATTTTGTATTCTATATGAAACATGCTTGTTTAGATCACGCTGGATTTGAAGCCATCTTAGATGATCGCATCAAAATGATTTCAGCTTGTCAAAAAGACATAGACATGATGCCTCAATATTTAAAAGATAAATATATCTTTAGAACCATGTATTTCTGTGAGTGTAAACAATTAACACAGCAAGATGAAAGTATAGATGTTCAAGAAGTGACAATTGAAGATTGTTCAGCAGTCGTAGAATCCATCAGTCAGATTGAAGAGTTCAGAAGTTCATTAGCTCATCAAACCAAAGAAGAACGAATCAAAAACATGCGTGAACGTATTGCGTCCCATAAGATCCATGGCTTCATCATTAAGGAAGACAATAAAGTTGTTGCCCATGCATCTACCAGTGTCGAAACCAGTTCAGGCGCAATGGTTGGTGCAGTGTTTACTTTGCCTGATTATCGTCAAAAAGGGTATGGTCGTGCTGTTGTGATCGCCATTACGAAATATGTTTTATTAAAAGGTCAAACGCCATGTTTATTTTATGATAATCCTAAAGCAGGAAAGATTTACCTGGATTGCGGATATAAAACCTTTGATTATTGGTGTTTAGGGAGTCTAAAACCATGAGAATCGCCATTGCTCAACTTAATGTCAAAGCAGGTGACATCGATAATAATCTTGTCCAGATGAAAATGATGATCGATGAGGCCAAACAACAAGGCACCGATCTTATTGTATTTCCTGAAATGTGCGTGGGTGGTTATTTGATTTCAGATCGTTATCATCAAAAAGAAACGATAGCGTCCCTAATAAGTGCCAATGACATCATCAAGTCGTGGTCTAATGATATTGGGATCATTTGGGGCAATATCTATCAAATCGAAGGAGCTAAGGGCAATCGTGATGGACGAGCCAACCGTTTCAATGCGGCTTACTTTGCCTATGATCAACAGTGGGTCGAACACGAAAATCAATTAATGGCTGGTATTTATCTTAAGCATTGCTTGCCGGATTATCGATTCTTTGATGATTCACGATATTTTAAGAGCGGCCTAGATCTAAGTTTAGAAATGAATCTATCCAAAGACGGACTTATTTCTCCCTTTATATTCAAACGTGAAAATAAATCATTGAAGATTGGTGTAGAAGTCTGTGAAGATCTATGGAGCAAAGACTATCCGATTGATCCTACAGCGATTTATGCTAAACTCAATGTCGATCTCATCATCAATATTTCTTCATCACCTTGGACCTTAAACAAGGAATTATCGCGTATCAAAAGAGTACGTGAACATCAAATCAATCTCGATGATAAGATGGTCAAATTATTGTATGTGAATGCTTGCGGAATGCAGAATACAGGAAAGAATGTCTTACTGTTTGATGGGGACAGTACTTTATATGATGCATCAGGTGAAATTCAAATTGAAGCCAATGATACATTTGAACAAGAATTGCTGGTTTTCAAACTTACAGATAAGATCCAAGCTAAGAAACCTGAAAATAAACTCCTAAAAGGACTCATCGTTGCCATCAAGGAATTTGATAAACAGATCTTAGGTGGTAAAATGCCTTGGATCATTGGCATGTCTGGAGGTATCGACAGTTCTTTGAATGCGGTGCTTTTAGTTAAAGCATTGGGTAACAAACGTGTAATCGGTTATAACATGTCCAGTCGATTCAACTCAGATAAAACCATCGATATCGCACAAGAATTGGCCATAAAATTAGGTATTGAATATCATGAAGGCAGTTTCGAATCATTAACCAAGGCAACCAATGAAACTTTAACGAGTTATCAGATTGATCCACTAGAAGAAGGCTTACCTTATGAAAATATCCAAGCTCGATTAAGAGGTCATTTACTAAGCAGTTTCGCTGCCTATAAAGGCGGAGTGGTCTGCAATAACGGAAATAAAGTAGAATTGGCTCTAGGGTATGCAACTTTATATGGAGATACGATTGGTGCCTTAAGTACTTTAGGAGACCTGACTAAAGTCCAGATCTTTGAGTTATGTACCAGCATCAATAAAATCTACAATGATGAATTGATCGATCCTTCTTTGATCGGTGAGCTTAAGAAAGGTAAATATATCTTTGGATTGATTCCTTCGGCTGAACTTAAACCCAATCAGATCGATCCAATGAAATGGGGTTATCATGATTGGCTGGTTCAATATCTAATAGAATACCCATCCCATCATCCAATCGCATGGCTAAAGGCATATAAAGATGGTTCATGGAAGAAAACACCTGTCTATGAAACGATGCTTGCCTATGGATTAGATCACCCCAGAGCCTTCGCAGAAGACTTTGTATGGTTTATGAAGGCTTGGCAAAAAGGCATCTTCAAACGTATTCAGTTTCCTCCGATCGTAACGGTCAATCGTGGATCCTTTGGCTTTGATTATCGAGAAAGTCAATTGCCATATCTGGAAAGTACAGAAATCCTAGAATTATTAGACGAGATCAGAACTCTAGAACCAAATAAAAGGTGATTGAATCAATCACCTTTTTCTTTAGTCAAGCTGGAATAATAAATCGGAATAACAAGGAATAGGGTAAGTCTCAATCGGAATCAAGCTTTCCATTTCATCAGCCAAAGCCCTGGTTTTTTCAAGTAAAGGAACCAGATCGTGACTAAGAGATAATCCTTGAGACTTATGATCATGATGTCCGACACTTAGCGTCAATTGATCTCTTAGTCCATTTAGTCCAGCATTGAGATCAACCGTTAAAGTACTTAGTCGATCAATTTTAGTTTTGACATGCGCAAGATCATTTAAGGGCAATAAGCGAATGATTTCATTTTCACCTGCGACCAAGATTTGACGAGAGACCATATCGATGAAGGTCTTTGTTTCAACTTGGATGGTTTTGATGTAAAGTTCATAGAGGATCTCACTTCGGGCTGCAACCTCATGACGGGTATAAGTTCCTGTCTTTTCAAAAAGTCTCAAAGCTTTCTCATCAGTTAAGCTCGAAATCGATTCAACAAAAGAAGGTATATTAGGCAATCCGCGTTTGGCAGCTTCTTTGACCCAAGAATCTGAATATCCATCCCCATTAAATAAGACTCGCTTGTGTTTCTTGACGATCTCAGAAACGATTTTAAGGGCTTCTTCACGAGCATCTTGGATATATTTAAAAGGTTCTAAACGATCGGCAACTTCTTTCATGGTTTCGGAAACGATCGTTGCGATGACGGTGATTGGTGTTGCGATAGACAAGGATGAACCAATCATTCTGAATTCAAATTTATTTCCGGTAAAGGCAAATGGGGAAGTACGATTACGATCAGTATAATCTTTTGGTAAATAAGCCAAGTTTTTGATGAATCCGAATTTAACGGTTTCTTGAGTTGCCTTAAGAGGCGTATTTTCAATCATACGCATAAAGATATCTTCAATCAAGTCACCTAAGAATACAGAAATGATGGCTGGAGGGGCTTCATTGGCTCCCAATCTGTGATCATTTCCAGGGCCCGATGCGGATAAACGCAATAATTCAGGATACGTATCGATGGCTTTTAGGATCATGGCAACAACCAACAGAAAACGTACGTTCTCATGCGGTTTGTCTCCCGGTTCCAATAAGTTTTGTCCATCATCGGTAATTAAGGACCAGTTGTTGTGTTTACCAGAACCATTGATGCCTTTAAAAGGTTTCTCATGAAGTAAACACTCCATCCCATGTTTCTTGGCTGTCTTTTTTAAGACGTCCATCATGATCTGATTTTGATCGACAGCGATATTGGCTTCTTTGAAGACAGGGCAAAGTTCAAATTGAGCAGGAGCTACTTCATTGTGTTCAACTTTCGCATACACACCTACTTTCCATAGCTCATGATTAACTTCATCCATGAAACCTTTGACGCGATGTGAGATCGAACCAAAGTAATGGTCTTCGAGTTCTTGGCCTTTAGGGGCAGAAGCACCAACCAAGGTTCTTCCGGCCAACAATAAGTCTTTGCGTTTTTCATACAAGGCTTTATCAACTAAGAAGTATTCTTGTTCAGCACCAACCATCATTCTGACATGCTTGACACTCTTATCGCCTAAGTATTGGGTAATGCGCGTTGCTTCTTTGCTGAGCGCATCCAGTGCTTTTAATAAAGGGGCTTTTTGATCTAAAGGTTCACCATTATAAGAAACAAAGATACTTGGGATACATAAAACATGATCGCGTATAAATGCAGGTGATGTAATGTCCCAATAGGTATAACCTCGGGCTTCAAAAGTAGCGCGTAAACCGCCAGAAGGGAAACTTGAACCATCGGTTTCACCTTTGATCAAGGCTTTTCCAGAAAATACGGTAATGGCTCTTCCTTTAGAATCAGAATCTAAGAAACTATCGTGTTTTTCAGCTGTGTTTCCAGTCAATGGTTGAAACCAATGAGAATAATGGGTCGCACCTAAACTGATGGCCCAATCTTTCATGGCTTGAGCAATACTGTCGGCTGTGGATCGATCAAGAGGACTTTCTTTAGCAATAGCGGTCTTCCAATTGAGGTAAATGGCCTCAGGACAGCGTTCCTTGATGACGGAATCGCTGAACAAATGAATGGCGAAATCTTTGAATGGGTGTTGACTCATAGGGGGTGCTCCTTTAAATATAGAGTTATTTTACATCAAAAATTTAAAAAGCAAAGTAAAAGATGAAAAATATTATAAAAAGATTAAATAATTTTTGATATTTGTGAATATATTAAAAAAATATCGACATTTCTGTAAAAATAATTTAATAAATCGGACAATTTATAAATAAATTAGAATTTTACAAAAAATTCAGTGTGATATAATCTTGGTAACTAAGGAGAAACAAACTATGAAATTTTATCGGTGTGAAGTGTGTGGATTAATCTTAGAAGAAGGACAACTCGAAGACAATTGTCCAAAATGTAATGCCCCAAGAGAGAAGTTCCATGAACTTGATCCTGAAACGGCTGAGAAACATGTTCGTAGTGAATTCACAAATGATTTGCATACCCAATTGATCAATCTCTGTGAAAAACTGAATAAGTTGGCTGATGCGGGAATCAGTGATAATTTGGATCCTTCTTGCGTCAAGATTTTCGTAAGAACCAAAACTTATAGTCGTCTTTTGAAACAATTGGCTAAAGCTGAAATCGCCGGACATATCTCCAAAGCAAAGTGGTAAGAATCGAAAAGTGAATCGAAAGGTTCACTTTTTTATTTTAGTGGTGTGTTAAAATGGGTGTATGAACAATTTCACCTTATCAGAGTTAAAGCTTGGACAAAAAGCTCAATTCTCAACATTGGTCACACCTGCTGATTTTGATGCGTTTTTAGCGCACAGCCATGATACGAATCCACTACATAATGACAATGAATTTGCCCAAGCTCAAGGATATCCATCAAGGGTAGCATATGGGATGTTGACTGCCTCTTATTTCTCTACATTAGCTGGTGTTTATCTGCCTGGCTTGTATGCATTGATCCATACAGTGGATATCAAATTTATGAAACCTGTTTATGAAGGCGATGAACTGATCATCACTGGAGAGATCGTCGATAAAAATGATACCTTTTCATTCATAGAACTAAAAGCCAACATTAAGAATCAACACGGTACCGTTGTCTGTAAAGCACAGATGCAGATTGGAGTTTTAAAATGAATCGTAAATGTCTAATTTTAGGTGCATCCTCAGAAATGGGCAGGGCTTTGATCGTGAAGTTAGATGGTCAATTTGATGAGTTGATCTGTCATTATCATCGCCACAATGAAGCTTTGTTGGAGTTACAAAAAACCATCAAAACACCAATGACTTTGATACAAGCTGATTTTTCTGATAATCAAAGCACTTCATTATTTATCAAGGAATTAGCCCAACATCCCAATATAACCCATGTGGTTCATTTGCCTTCAATACAGCTAGATTTAATGTCTTTCAAGAAGATGGATTGGACAAGCTTTGATAAACTTTGGAAGGTCAGTGTAAAGTCTGCCTTTGAGGTTTCAAAAGCAGTTTTACCCGCGATGGTTAAAGCAAAAAGCGGTAAAATGGTCTTTGTTTTAAGTTCAGTCACTTCAGGTCAAACCCCATCATTTATGAGTGACTATGTGACTTCTAAATATGCCTTATTAGGTCTAATGAAAGCATTGGCTTCTGAGTATGCCTCGCATCAAATCAACATCAATGCGGTATCACCATCTATGGTTGAAACGCAGTTTTTGCAAAAAATCCCGCCAATCACCATTGAAATGAGTGCAGAAAGCAATCCAATGAAACGCAATGCGGGTATTGAAGACATCATTCCCATGATTTGCTTCTTACTGAGCGATGAGACCAATTTTATAAATGGTCAAAATATCTTGATCTCAGGCGGCCAACAATAAAAAAGTAGAAACATTTGTTTCTACTTTTTAATCTATTACGATGACTTCAGTGACTCCTGGGACTTCATCGATCAATAAGGCTTCAACGCCTTCTTTGATCGTGTAGTCGATGGCACCGCAACCGACACAGGCTCCAAAGACCCTAACGAAAACTCTGCCTTCATCATCTATGTGATCAAAGGCCACATCTCCGCCGTCTCTTTGCAGGTACGGTCTGATTTTATCTATTACTTCTTTAACTTGTGTTTCGATGTTCATAGTTTTATCTCAAGAAATACATCAGTGAGGCAACCAATAATCCTACACCGATACCACCGATGACTTCAAACCATTTATGGCCCAATACTTCTTTGACGCGGGTCATATAAATGGGATCATCCAGTTTCGCATCGGTTAAGATCTGAATATCACGGATCAATTGTTGGGTGATCTGAATATTTTGTCCGGCATAGTAACGCACATTCGCTGCATCATACATAACGATCAGCGCAAATAAAGCGGCGACCGCAAAATTTGTGGACGAAAAGCGTTCTTGTAGACCAACAGCTAAAGCCAAAGCAACGACTGTGCTTGTGTGTGAAGACGGAAAACCTCCGCTTTCAATTAAAAGCTTTGAGTCCCAAACTTTGGTATTTTTATAGACGACCAGGGGTTTTAAAGCCTGAGTCAAGATGTTGGCGGTAATGGCTGCCCAAAACGGATACATATTTCCTAGCATTGTCTTTCCTCGCTTGTCATTATATCACAAGCAGTAAGTCTGTGTGATATAATGACTACGGTAAAAGTGTTATGAAATACAGTGTAGGACAAATCGTAGAAGGCGTGGTAACCGGACTTCAGGCATACGGAGTTTTTGTGCAACTGGATTCGGAAACAACAGGTCTTATCCACATTTCTGAAATCTCTGATGGCTATGTCAAAGACATCAGTCTTTTCGTCAAGGTAAAGGACATTGTCAAAGTGAAGGTACTCGATATCGATGATAAAACGCATCAATTGAGACTTTCTTATAAGGCCATTCATGATACCCCACGTAAATCAAGACCTAAACCAAGTCGTGAAAAACAAGGCGATACCATAGGTTTTTCAACCTTGGCAGCAGCCTTACCACAATGGATTATTACAGCGAAAAAGGAGAAACCATGAGCATTAAACTCGATTTAACCCCAGCAGGCCACCCCGATCTAAGCGGCTACCAAGCTTTAGTCACACAGATCCACCAAAAAATTCAATCTAAAACAGGCATAGGATCTGACTTTTTGGGTTGGAGTACTTGGCCATTTGATTATGACAAAAATGAATTTGAAAAAGTGAAGTCGTTGGCTAAAACCATCCGAGAAAATGCAGAAGTTTTAGTGGTTTGTGGTATTGGAGGATCCTATTTAGGATCTCGCGCTGCAATAGAAATGATTCAAGGACTTTATCCAAAAAGAGATCTTGAACTTGTGTATTTGGGAAATACATTGTCATCTTCTTATATCGTACAAGCATTAGATCACATCAAAGATAAGAGTGTATATGTCAATGTCATCTCAAAAAGCGGAACGACTACAGAAACAGCCATGGCTTTTCGTTTATTAAAGCAATTCCTTGAACAAAAATATGGAAAAGATGAAGCAAAGAAACGTATCATCGCCACGACCGATAAACAAAAAGGGGACACTAAAGTCCTTTGCGGATAAAGAAGGGTATACGACCTTGATCATTCCTGATGATATCGGAGGCCGTTATTCAGTACTAACTTCAGTTGGATTGTTGCCGATTGCTGCTGCTGGAATCGATATCGATGAAATGATGGAAGGGGCTAAAAAAGCTGCCACAGATTGTGCCGATGATGATCTGGAAGTCAACACAGCCTATCAATATGCAGTCATGAGACGTTTGCTTGAAAAAGAAGGCAAAAACGTTGAACTCTTGGTCACTTATGAAAGTCAATTGACAATGCTTGCAGAATGGTGGAAACAACTCTTTGGGGAATCTGAAGGCAAAGAAGATAAAGGTCTATTCCCTGCATCTGTCAATTTCTCAACGGATTTACACTCCATGGGTCAGTTTGTCCAAGAAGGCAAGAAAGTTTTGTTTGAAACCTTGTTGACGATTAAGAAACCTAATTTAGACCTGACTTTCCCAGAAGATAAAGACAACCTTGATGGGATGAATTATTTATCCGGCAAGAAATTAAGCGATGTCAATAATGCAGCCATGAAAGGGACACTGATCGCCCATCACGATGAAGCAGGGATTCCTAATATGATCCTTACTGTCGAAGATTTCTCAGCCAGATCCTTTGGATATATGGCTCAATGGTTCTTTATTGCCTGTGGAATGAGCGTATATCTGCTTAATGTCAATCCGTTTAATCAACCAGGGGTTGAAGTTTATAAGAAGAATATGTTTAAGTTGCTAGGCAAACAATGAATTTAAAAGGACCGTGAGGTCCTTTTGTGTGATACATGAATTTTACAAGAAAGTTTACTCGAAACTAAGTGTCATTCCTTTTAAGTTTGAACTATATACCAAGGTATAAGGAGCATCTTTCTTGGTGGTTGAACCGCTGACTGTACCTTGAGCAAAATCAACTTTATCATAGCCTGAAGGAGCTTGCTGATAATCAAAGATCCAAATCGCATATAGCTTTTGATTGGGATGTTCAATATTGTATTGAGTAAGGTAAGCATAAGCTTCTTCAAAAGGTAGGATATAAAGAGTTTTAGATAGTGCTTCAGCGATGGCTGCACTTTCTGTACTAAATACGGTTACGGAATGACATCCATTGTCGACCGGAAACAGTGTTGAAGGATCGATCAAGTGATGATAATACTTAAAATCAACGCCTTGGTAGTAATTCTGATCATCTCCAGAACTTGATAAGGCAAACGCATCTTTGAAGTAAACGTAGTCCAATTCAATGTAGGGATTACCTCTAATGGGAGCTCTGATCCCAACATTCCAATTAGTCTTATTGGGTTTGCTTCCAATGATGACAGAACTGCTTCCACCAAAGGAAAGTAATCCACTGGACAATCCAGCAGCTTTTAGTTTTTCGGCAACCAAATCCGTTGTATATCCTTTTGATATGCCCCCAAGATCCAAAGAGGCTTTTGGATGGGTCAAATAGACTGTATTCGCAGTATCATCAATTTGAACAAAGTCCCAACCGACATATTGAGCAGCTGCTTGCAGATCGGCTAGTTTTGGAATTTCACCTCCGATGTAATCTTCGTTGAGGATTTGGCCCGCTTCGCGTGCTGTGTGCCATATTTTTAAGACTGCCCCTAAAGTGACATCAAAGGTCCCATTTGATATGGTGGTCCATTCTTTTGACAACAACAATAGATCAATGAGCGCTTGATCAACGACCACGGGTGAGATACCAGCTTTATCGTTAACCATCTTGACATTGTTGACACCTTGGACATCATTGTACTTGTCAAATATGTGATTTAATCGCAAATACTCAGTTCTGACAATATCGACATAACCATCAAATTGGCTCTTCTTTGGTACATAAGCTGTAAAACTTACTGAGATATCACTGCCATTCATGCTGGCTCCAATTTCAGTTAAAACAACGACACAACGGTAGAATTTCGTCTTTTCGACAGCTGCACAGCTGTATTTGGACTTATCGGGGCTTGTACAGGCAGATAATGCCAATCCAAGACCTATTAAGAGTACGATCATTTTCTTCATAATAATCTCCTTGTTGACATTTTACCACAAGTCAATTGACCTCGGTTTTTTATCATGTGTGTCTTTTCACTTGTCTAAATTATGTTATAATAAACAAGGTAATTTGAAAAGTGAAACTTTTCGCATAAGAAAGGGAAGGTGATTATATGCCACTATGGATAGGACCGATGAATGCACATCTCAACGGTCATAAAGAGTTGACATCGCATAATGAAATCGTGACCGTCAAACCTAAAGGCGAAGTATATATCCCGTTAAGCAACGGAAATAACGCCGCTGTGGAAGTTTTAGTTAAAGAAGGGGATAAAGTTAAAGTAGGAACCTTGCTGGCTAAACGCAGTGTTCCGTTTGTTGTGCCTATTTATTCATCAGTATCGGGAACAGTAGGAGCCGTCAAATCGATGATGCATTCTATTATGCGTCCGTGTGATCATTTGGTCATCGTCAGTGATGGGAAGTTTGAAAAGGTTCAGGCCTTTACACCGATCGACTATACCAGTTCAAGCCGTGAAGAGCTCGTTGATTTCATCATGAATTCCGGTTTAATGGGTTGTGGTGGAGCAGGTTTCCCAACTTATGTGAAATATAAGAATCCAGTTGGTATTCATACACTCATTATAAATGCGGTCGAATGTGAACCGTATATTACTGCCGATTATCGCACGATGAAAGAATTTCTGGATGATTTGATCTTTGGTACAAAAGCTTTATTGAAAGCCTCAACAGCCAAAGAAGCCATCATCGCCATCAAGAAAAATAAAGTTGAAGTCTGTACGAAGATTCAGGCCTTGTTGGTCAATGAACCCCAGATTAAATTGTTCATGACCCCAGATAAATACCCAATGGGATGGGAAAGAACATTGGTCTATGAATTTACCCATAAACGTTATGATAAGTTGCCTTCAGAAATTGGTGTAATCGTCAACAATGCGACCACAGCTATTTCATTGGCTCAATCGCTTAAATATGGCAATGCCATTGATGAAAAAATCATTACCTTCTCAGGCGATGGACTAAAACATCCTGTCAATGTCAGAGTTCCTTATGGTACCACAGTTAAAGAAATCGTTGAAGCCATTGGAGGCTATAGTGCTGAAGATGTCTTGGTCATCGCAGGTGGTCCAATGATGGGTAAAACCATCCCGACAGACAATTTTGTCATTACCTCTTATTCCAATGCCATTACAGTTCTTAAAACTACCCCGCAAGAAGCAATACCTTGTATGCGTTGCGGAAGATGTAATGATACTTGCCCAGCTGGTTTATTGCCAGTTCGTATCAATAATGCTGAAGCAGCTGCGGATTTAGATCTGATCGTTAAGTTGGCTGCGGATCAATGTATTGAATGTGGGATGTGCAGTTATATCTGTCCGTCTCGTATTGATGTGACTGAAGGGGTAAGACGTGCTAAACGTGCCCTACAGCTGAGAAAGAAATAGGAGGATCGACCCATGAAATTTACATTTAGAGTTTCTCCAAACTATCGTCAGCCTTTATCGACTCAGCGGATCATGACCGAATTGACCCTGTGTATTGCGTTGGTCTTAGGTTATAATGTCGTCTATTATTATTTAAATCCGAATCTTGGTCCAGAATATGCCATTCATGCTTTATCGATGATTGCGACAGCTTTATTTGTTGCGATTGGTACTGAAGCTTTATGGGCTAAGTTCTATGCTAAGAAACCCGTCATTAAGTATTTGACTCAATCTTTCCCTTGGGTTACTGCACTTTTGTTTGTCGGTATGATGGGGGTCAACAAACCTTTATATGTCATCATCGTTGGTACTTTGGTAGCCATCGTGGTCGGTAAACTGATCTTTGGTGGATTTGGCCAAAATATCTTTAATCCAGCGGGTGTTGGACGTGCCTTCTCAGTTTTGGCATTTGGTGGTTTCATTGCTTCCCAGTTTCCAGATGTCATCACAGGGGCAACCCCAAATCAAGTCATGGAAAGCTTAGGCTGGGTCATTACCAAGCCTGAAGCAGTAACGGCTTACTTAAATCAATTCAATGGATTATGGGGCCTATTTAGTGGTCAATATGTCGGGGCCATTGGGGAAACCAATACTCTGTTGATCATGTTGGTTGGACTTTACTTATCTGTCCGCAAAATCATTGACTGGAGAGTTCCGGTCGTCTTTATTGGTTCACTCTTTACATTCGCAACCATCATTATGTACTTTAAAGGTATGGGTTGGTGGTATCCGATATTCTCAATCTCAACAGGTGGAGCGATGTTTGGGGCTGTCTTTATGTTGACTGACCCTGTGACTTCTCCGACTTCGATTCCGGGACGCATCATCTTTGCGATCGGGGTTGCTTTCTTAGCGACTTTGATTCGTGTAAAAGGAAGTTTGCCTGAAGGTGTTATCCGTTCTATCTTGTTTATGAATATGGTCACCCCATTGATCGACCGTGGACTAGATGGTTGGCCATTAAAAGCCATGAAGAAATACGCAGTTACGATTGGAACAGTATTTGCAGTTGCATTATTAACCGTATCCTTTACCGCAACGACTATTTCTTATAAGGAACCATATGTGCCTGAAGATCCTAAACCAAACTTAGGCGATCCTATATTATTTAGTACTTTACCTATAGCGGGCAATACCAACATCGTCAGTACGAGTGTTGCGGGAGATGTCACAACCTTTGTGATTGAAACCAAAGGCCATGCGTATGAAGCTGAATGGGAAACTGATCCAAAACCAAATGTTGTCGAAGTCAAGATCAATACCGTGACCAAGACGATCGTCTCTGTTGCCTATGTGACTTACCGCGATACATCCAGCTTAGAATATGCGACCAATCATCCAGATTTCTTAAAACAATTTGAAGGTTTATCCATTGTCGTCGACAATAGTGTCGATGTCTCTGTTGGAGCAACCTTTACGACAGATTCGGTCATTCGCGCAGTCAATGCAGCCATAAGTGCTGTATTGGCCCCGCAATAAGGAGGACCACATGAAAAAAATCATTTCATTAACCTTATTTTTAGCCTTGTGTTCAGCTTTGGCTGGTGCAGTATTGGCGGGAGTCAACAGCATCACAGCTCCAATCATTGAAGAACAAAAGATTGCTGCCGTTAAAGCAAGTCTACAGAAAATATTTCCAGCCGCGGATGAATTTAAAGAAATCGACTTTGATGATGCTTCTGGTTTCGTAAAGAATGTTTATGAAGCAACTGGTGAAGGATATGCGATCAAAGTTTCAATCCAAGGCTATAAAGATCTCATCACATTCTTAGTTGGCTTTGACCTCAATGACAAGATCGTTGGGTTTGAAGTCACTTCAATTAATGATACCCCAGGTCTTGGTTCAAAAGTTGGAGATCCTGCTTTTGCGGAGTCCATCATCGGAAAAACGATTTCAACCAAAATCGATACCATATCTGGAGCAACCATTTCATCATCAGCAGCAATACGTGGGATTGATGCGGCCATCGCCGTGTATCAATCCTTGAACTAGGAGGCCCCATGAAAACTTTTGGTAACTTCTTGCTTAGTTTATTAAAAGATAATCCGGTCTTTGGTTTATACCTAGGGATCTGTTCCACACTAGCCATTACGACCAGTTTGGACAATGCGATTGGGATGGGTGTTTCGGTTATCGTCATTCTAACGATTTCCAACATCATGATCTCATCGATTCGTAACATCACGCCCAATGAGATCCGTATACCAGTGTATATCGTCGTCATTGCAACTTTAACCAAGACGATTGAATTGTTGATCAAAGCCTATGCTCCAGCCATTGATGTGGCACTAGGTGTCTTTATTCCTTTGATCGTCGTCAATTGTATCATCTTGGGTAGAGCCGAAGCGTTTGCCAGTAAGAATACGGTATGGAAATCTACGCTTGATGGATTGACTATGGGTCTTGCTTATACCTTAAGTTTGGCTGCGATGAGCGTCATTCGTCAAGTCTTGGCCGATGGTATCATCAGCTTAAGCAATCCATTTACCAACTCGCTTATTTTTAAACTTAATATCATTCCAGCAGAGTATCGCATCGCGATCTTTAAGGAACCCATTGGAGCCTTCTTGACCTTTGCTTTCTTAGCTGCTGGAGTTGCGGCCATTCAAAATGCCCATGCCAAGAAAGAAGGGGTAAAATAATATGTCAGGTCTTATCACGCTCTTTATCTCAAATGTGGTCATCAGTAATGTCGTATTGACCAAATTCTTAGGGATGTGTCCGTTATTGGGTGTATCGCGTAAGAGTTCATCTGCCGTTGGGATGGGCTTAGCCGTCATCTTTGTCATTGTTGGGTCTTCAATCTTCACTTGGACCTTATACTATACAGTTTTGGTTCCACTTAGTTTACAGTATATGGATTTGATCACATTTATTTTGGTCATTGCTGCTTTCGTTCAGTTTGTTGAATTGTTCCTCAAGAAATATTCACCAAGTCTGTATAAAGCATTGGGTATTTATTTGCCTTTGATCACCACAAACTGTGTCGTCCTATTTGTCACTTTAGACAACATCATTCAAGGTTATGATTTCGTTGAGATGTTGGTGTATTCATTCGCTGTTCCTACAGGTTTCATGTTGGTTCTGTATATCTTCTCGACCATCCGTGAGCGTTTGGATCAATCGACTGTTCCTGCTGCTTTCAAAGGCAATCCAATTGCGTTGATCGTTGCTGCTTTGATGGCAGCCATCTTCACAAGCTTTGTAGGCTTGGTGTAATCTGATGCCCTATCTTATCGCAGCCCTCTACATCGCCGTCTTAGGTGGTGCCTATGCTTTGTTTTATGTATTGAATCAGAAGACGCCTGTTCCAGACAATTGTAAAGACATCTTGGTGGCTTGTTCGACTTGTTCCACCGGAATCTGTGGCCATAATCCAGCCCAGTTAAATAAGGAGAACTAATATGTTGACAGCTATTTTGATGATGATTGTATTAGGTGCTGTACTAGGTTTGTTACTGGCGATCGCCGGCGTATTCTTTAAAGTTGAAGAAGATACTCGTGTTGAACAGATCACTGCCATGTTACCAGGACTTAACTGTGGTGCCTGTGGATTTCCAGGATGCAATGGTTTAGCCAATGCCTTGGTTTCTGGTGAAGCCAAAACAGTCACACTTTGTAAGCCTTCAACCGCTGCCCATCGTGATCGAATCAATGCTTTTATGGAAACAGGGATCGATCCTTTAGCTTCTGCACATTCTCATACCGTATAATCAAGAGCCAAACGGCTCTTTTTTTTAGGAAGAACCATGGTTGATTCATAAGGGGACTTGAGGTCAAACCATGAAAGGAATCATGATGGCGGTTGGTTTATTTATAATGAGCATGGGTGTTAGTTTAGGATTGATGTATTACATCAGTTATGAACAACTAAGATTAAATACTGCGTTTGCATTAAAACAATCTTTGATTGAAACATTAGTTCAATTGGATGAAATGGCTGTTTTAGATCGAACAGATCAGGCATTAACATT